>JAIXSY010000009.1 GCA_027484445.1 Verrucomicrobiaceae bacterium | reverse complement strand
GTAAGCGCTGTTTGGACCCCACCTTGCGCTGACGGCTGATTGGTTCAGACGCTTGGAGCCATGGAACATGGCATCCTTACGAGCAGACTGGACACCAGGTCTGGAGTGGGTCTGGAGCCTATGGGGCGTGCCGAGGTCCTGCGTGCTATGGCAGGCCGTCGGCGGACTTGGACGCTGGAGCAGAAGCTGGCGATGGTCGCGCAGATGGAGCGCTGCGGCAACGTCGCGGCCTTTGCCCGCGAGCACGATGTCCGATCGTCACTGCTCTACACGTGGCGCCGTGAGCTGCGCTATGCGCTCGAGGCGAGCCGTCCAGTCGAACACGAGACGGGCCCGGCTTTCATCCCGGTGGTTGCGGATTGCCCTAAGGCCCTTTCGGATGATGTCGCGATCGAAGTTGAGGTAGCGGGCGCAGTGGTTCGGATCGGACGCGCAGCAAAGCCCGTCCTGGCAACTGCCGTGTTGAAGGCATTGCAGGTGCAACGATGATCGGCCCAGCACCTGGCACGAGGGTGATGGTGGCGACGAAGCCCGTGGATTTTAGGAAGGGAGCGGACTCGCTCGCGGCGCTGGTAGCGGCCGAGTATGGCGGCAAGCCCTACTCGGGCGTGATCTATGTGTTCCGCGCCAAGCGCGCCGACCGGATCAAGCTCGTCTGGTGGGACGGAACGGGTCTGTGCCTGATGGCTAAGAGGCTCGAGCAAGGCACCTTCCATTGGCCTCGGATCCAGGAGGGCGTGATGCGCCTCACAGCCGCGCAACTGGGTGCTTTGCTCGAGGGTCTGGACTGGCGCCGCGTGCATGGCGGGCGCCGTCCGATTGCGCCCCAGATTGCTGCTTGACGGGGTGCGCACAGACTGATTCAACCTACACATGCTGATGGAAGCGGACCTTCCCGATGACGTTGATGCACTGCGCGCGCTCGTCCTCGAACAGGCCCGCGCACTGGCCGATCTCAGCGATGCCAAGAGCAAGGCCGATGCCCGGATCGAACGGCTGCAGGCGATCATCGAAGCGTTCCAGCGGCACCGTTTTGGCCGCAAGTCCGAACAGCTCGATCCCGATCAGTTCGAGCTGGCGCTGGAAGATATCGAGACCGCGCTCGGCAGCGCGCAGGCTGCACGTGATGCCGCGGTGCCCAAGGCCAAGGGCGAACGCCCCCGCAAGACCAACCGCGGATCGCTGCCCGCCCATCTCGAGCGGATCGAGCAGATCGTCGATGTCGAGGAGAAGGCTTGCACGTGCTGCGGCGGCGCGCTCCACCAGATCGGCGAGGATGTCGCCGAACGCCTCGATGTCGTGCCCACCACCTTCCGCGTGCTGGTCACCCGGCGTCCGCGCTATGGCTGCCGTTCTTGCGAGAACGCTGTCGTGCAAGCTCCGGCGCCGGCACGGATCGTCGAAGGCGGCATCCCCACCGAAGCGCTGATCGCGCAGGTGCTGGTATCCAAGTATGCCGATCACCTGCCGCTCTACAGGCAGGCGCAGATCTATGCGCGGCAGGGCATCCAACTGGATCGCTCCACCCTTGCCGACTGGGTCGGACGCGCAGCCTGGTATCTGCGCCCATTACGCGACCACATCCTCGATCGATTGCGACGATCCGAGCGACTGTTCGCTGACGAGACCACCGCGCCCGTGCTCGAGCCAGGGCGCAAGCGAACGAAGACCGGCCAGATCTGGGCCTATGCCTGCGACGATCGGCCGTGGGGCGGCAGTGATCCACCGATGGTCGCCTATGTCTACGCTGCCGATCGCAAGACCGAGCGACCTGAAGCGCATCTGCATGGCTTTGCAGGCATCCTGCAGGTCGACGGCTATGGCGCCTACGCGGCGCTGGCCCGGCGGCATCAGCAGATCCGCCTCGCGTTCTGCTGGGCCCACGTGCGCCGCAAGTTCTACGAGCTGGCCGAGAGCTCGCCGGTAGCGACCGATGTCCTGCGCCGCATTGCGGCCCTCTACGCCGTTGAGGACGAGATCCGCGGTCTATCCGCTGACGAGCGTCACACCGCCCGTGACCAACGCAGCCGTCCGATCGTCGACGACCTGCACAACTTCCTCGAAGCACGCGGCCGGCAGGTCAGCGCCAAGAGCCGCCTCGGAGAAGCGATCCGCTACACGCTTCCGCGCTGGGACGGTCTCATCCGCTTCCTCGACGATGGCCGCATCGATCTCGACAACAACGCCGTCGAGCGCGCCATCCGGCCCCTCGCTCTCAACCGCAAAAACGCCTTGTTCGCAGGCTCAGACGAGGGCGGCGATAACTGGGCGGTGATCGCCACGCTCATCGAGAACTGCAAGCTCACCGGCATCAACCCGCACACATGGCTTACCGCGACGCTCACCAGCCTCGCTAACGGTCACCCGGCATCGCGGATCGACGAGCTCCTGCCCCACGCCCACGTGGCCTGAGAACAGCGCTTACCGTCAGTCCAGTCGCAGCGCTTGCCAATGCCAGTGAATACCTCGAACTGCCGAGCACCCTTGCTCACAGGATCATCACCAGAGATTATCATAGGAGAAGCACCACACGCATTAATTGGGCGCGGAAACTCGGCGCCGCAGATGAACCGCGCAAGGTGGGCTCGGGACTTCGCTTACAATCTTGAGGCCAGAAATGAAACGTTCACCGCAGCATCCGTCATCAGAGCCGGGTGCAACTCCGCAGAGTGTTTCGCAGCACGCCAGCAGAATTGTCGAGTGACGCCTCGCCTTCCAAGCGGCCGTTGATACGGAGCATCACTGTCCCACTTTGCTGCATCAAAAGCGGAACGAGCTCAGTGCCAGACAATCCGCCAATCCATTGCGTCCCGCCCGAATTGGCGCGCTCGACCGGAATGTTTAGGAGCCGACCGGAAAAATTCCAGGTCAACGTCATCGTGTTGGCTGTAGCAGGCTTGTTGAGGAGCATCGCCATGAACGGCTTGCCGCCTTCGCAATAGAGGCTGAGCGCCTCGATGTTCGGCGACGCGGCGGCGCTGACATAGGCAATGGGAGTGCGCCCCGGCACAGGCACGACTTCCCACGGGGTGCCAGGCAAGGGCACCGCCGTTTCCGGCGGACTATTGTCCAACATCTTCTTGATGTCCGGTGCTACGGGCAACCGTGTCCCGCTGGCCGGAGAGTAGACGGTAAGCTTGCCTCGCTCCCAAAGCCCCACCTGCACCTCACGGCGTGCTGGATCGATCATAAGATAAGCTTGCTCGACGCCCCCCTGATGCGGGGCGTTCCCGGAAACATAGAAATAGCGTCCCGCGCGCTGAAGGGGCGAGACAGCCGACAGGTTTCTCTGAAATACAGCCATTTTCGGCCCGAGCAGAGTCTTCAGGGCGGCTGCCACGGTGCCTTTGCCGAAGATGTCTATGTTATCTTTCGAATATTCTCCGGGGTATTTCCCGACGAGACTTGCGAGATTGTTCCAATCTGCCGGGATGCCTTGAACTTCAACTGCCGCCTCTGGCTGAGGTGGTGGGGGTGTGCCCGCAGGGACGCTGCCCTTGCACAAAGTGAAAATGCCAGCATTCGTGAAAACCGCATGGAACGGATCAGGGCGTTCGCCACGCGGAAGATCGGCATCAAAACGGATGACGCCGCGCTTCTCGTCATCATTCACGAACATGATGACCCGGCCATAGTCGTTGCTGCTGACCGGGAAGGGGAAGAAGACAGCCGTAATGCCCTCGTAGCTCGGGCCCAAAAAGGTAAGCGAATGCTCTATCCTCTGCGGCCTAACCTCGCGGTCATTGGCGCGAAAGAGCATGCCATTCTGGTCAATGACGACGCGTGGTTCTTTCGAGCAGTCTCCGCCTAGCGCATAGCTGCCGAAGATGTGGTCGACGCCTTGGCCCTTGAGATCGGACAAAGGGAGGGCATGGCAGTTCGCCGAAGCGAGTACCGAAAGGCTGGCGCCTGCCAATGCCAAACCAAATCGGCGAGCTTGTGCCACTTGAAAGTGTCGCGTCCGCATAACCACTCCCCTTTAGCTGGTAGATACGCGTCCAATCGCTAATCGACTTCGAAGCAAATTAATATGCGGCAGCAACGTTAACCTGCATCTACCTCAAAGGTCAAAGCGCTAAGCCTATATGTAATCCGTGCGTGTTGCGCTCCAAGTATAAGCTGTAGGCAAAGAACGTGAGAGAGTAGAGAGATCGTTTCTGGTTTCGCTTCAACCACCTGCATACGGGCCCCGACGTGCCCCAACGACCGCTTAAAAGCGCACTCATAAAAGTACTCCTAAAGCGCAAGCTACCAACCCACCCAAGGCGGCCATCTGCCGGATGGACCCTGTAGCGTCAATTTCTCGAACTTGATCACCAAGTCGAAAGGCGAGCGCCGCCATTGCTGCGAGCGCTCCGCCCCGAGAAATCAACAGTTAGCTTCTTCTAGGCGCCCACCTGAAATCTCCTAAAGGCGAGCCCGCCATAGGTTAAAGGTCGACGCGCGACGGTTAGACAGCGCCCGTTCGGCAGCTTGTGATTCAAATCCAGCATCAGAAATTGAATCCAACGGCGATGCCATACCTGCGTGGGTCGAGCGTATAGATGTTGGTAAAATTCCCAGAGGAGGCATCTGTGAGATAAAGTCCTGTCACAGAATTACTATCAAATATGTTCTGGATGAACCCACGCGCAAACCAGCGTTCATCAGCACTATTGAGTTGAATGATAGCATTCGCCTGAACGAAAGGCTCGATCCGATTGATCCTTCCATTAAAGATATTGCCGTATTGTTCTCCGGTCAGGGCAATATCAAAACGAGGTACAATCGTCATGCCGTTCTTCAATTCAGCGGTATACTGCACGCCAACGGAGACTTTCATCTCGGGGGCTTGGGGCAATTTGTTGCCGTTGATATTCACTTCGACCCCAGGGCTAAGTACCGCAATGCCGCTGTTTGACGGCACGGCACCAGCCAAAACTTCGCAAACGCTGAAAGCACCGCTTGATGCAATATTCCCGTCGCCAGGGAACTCCTGAGGAGCGCGGAGACCCAAGGCTGCGTTCACCCCCGCAACAAAGGCATCCGCGACGCCCGGCGCGGGACCGGTCACTGCACAATGCGCACCATTGCTGATGTCCTTGATGATGACGGCGTCCGGATCGCCGCCTCCGGGATCGCGAGGATTTGAGAAGAATTGATCTCCAGCTACCTCTGCGTTGAGATAGCTGAAGGTCAAATTGATGACCCAATCGGGATCGGGCCTTATTACTGATTCGACTTCAACTCCCCATATGTTCGCGTCAATCGTATCATTAACTGAAGTCCGGGCAACAATCCTGCTGAGCTGCAAGCCACTATATTTATAATAGAATGCGGTTGCATTGAGTTGTAAGGCCCCATCTGCAAAAATATTTTTCGAACCGATTTCAAAGGCGTCAATGGTTTCCGATCCAAAGCTTTCGGCCACCGCAAAAACCGGGGAAAGTGGCGGATTGATTCCTCCTGATTTGTAACCTCTGGAATACGATGCATAGAACGAGTTATCAGTCGTCGCCTCAAAGTTCAGAACAGCTCTGCCTGTGATTTCATCAAATCCAACCTCTCGGAATTGGAGTAGCTGCTGCCCGGGCACTCCAGGATCGGCATCAAAGAGCCCTGAAGGGCCCACAAGGGGTGTAATCGGGCTGTCGAACGGATCGCCATCATTGGCGTAGGGATTGAGGAAACTGATCAATGTCGTCCGTGCAGAAACGTTCTTCGTGTCGTCATTGTAACGTAGACCGCCAGTGAAGGTCAGCCGGTCTGTAAGATCGAGGTACACCTCGCCGAACAGTCCGAAACTTTCCAAATTGGCCTCAAGAGAATTGTTGTTAAACATTGACGTGGCAAAATATGAAGGTGGAGCACCGGCGGACAACGTAGAAAATGACCCCAGCATTGCGCTTGCGTAATCGAGCGCGAAGGAATTTACATAATAACTGTTGTCTGTTGTTTTTGAGCGGGCATAGATGCCGCCCAGAAGAAAATTGAAGCTGCCATCAAAATCACTAGAGAGAAGAACCTCCGCGCTCCATGACTTTCGGCGCTCCGCCGATCTATCGAAGGAGAGTGGCGTTTCAGAGCAGCGCGAGTTGCCTTCGAATGCGCCCCTATTACCGTCATCATTGTCGGAAGTGCATAACACGCCCTGTGGTCCGCTCGGTATGAGGGCTTGGGCGATTGGTGCGAAGTAGGCGGCGGAGCCGGGAACAACTGCGGGCGCCGGCGCAGGAAGACCTGTTGGTATGCCAACAGTCGCAAAACTGGATAGCGCATTCAGAGCTGGAGCAAACGTGCTGCGATTCTGAATGCCAAGAAAGTAATCCTGACGGGAGTCGACTTGTGTGTCTTGGTAAATTCCCGTCACAGATAGAGAGAGATCCCCCAACCTCTGCTCCAAACGGGCCTGTAACTGTAACTCATCAGCAAAATAAAAAGGCGTATATGCTGTATTGACCACGCGGACATCACTGGGTTCGTTAAACCCGCTGAACGCGTCTGGGCCGTACAGGCTTCCGAGACCCAAGGCAGACGGAATGCCCTGAAGGGCGAAAAATTCTCGTGAGCTAAGCGTAGCGCCGACCGTTGAGTTGGCGTTAGTGATATCAAAATCACGCCGATTGTTCAGGCAGCCAAGAACACCAAGAGGATCACGCTGACAAGTTTGCTTTTGGTTGCGCAGTCGATTATCTTTTTCACGGAAGTAATAGCCCATCAAGTCTATTGTAGTATCGACAGTTGGTTCGAACCTTAAAGAGCCTCGGAAGGCATACATATCACGGTCATCAATGTCCGTTCCGTCGAAGACATTCGTGGTATACCCGTCCCGATTGAGATAGAAGCCGGCCAATCGGACACCAATCGTGTCGGTGATTGGAGCGTTAACCATCCCTTCGACCCTGATGCTGTTGTAGTTGCCATATTCCAACTCACCGGACGCTCCGAAGGCCCCCAGGTCGGGTTTCGCTGTAACGAAATTCACCACCCCGGATGTCGCATTACGTCCGAACAGCGTTCCTTGCGGCCCGCGCAGAACTTCCACTCTTTCTAAATCGAAATATTCTGTTTCAAATAACCGTGTTCCAAAGAGCGGGGAACCGTTCACATGAATAGCTGTTGCCGCATCACATGTGACGCCTACGCATAGATCACCAATTCCGCGTATTGTAAAAGATGCGGCGGTGAAATTGCCCTTTGAGAAGGACACGTTTGGCAGTGTTAGTTGTAGATCCGACGCATTTTCAATTTGCTGGCTTCCGAGCGCTTCGGCGTCGAAAGCGGAAACAGCAATGGGTACCTCTTGAAGGCTTTGCGACTGCCGTTGCGCTGTGACGATGATTACAGAGCTATCCGCATCAGGGCCGCTTTCAGTATTCTCCTGCGCATTAGCCGCGTGCGGACAAGCCACAACAACTGCGGCACTCGCCAGTATCATCGCCCTAGTTTTCATTTTGTATCCTCTCCGTTCGTCGGCTGAGACGTTCTACCTCGCAGCGGCTTGCGATGCTCAAAAGCGCCCACCTTTGGATCGCCCTGAAGCTTTCTTGAGGAGGGGAGAGAGTGCCATCCTCGCAAGTGAGAAGCTATGCGAAGATTTGAAATTAGTAAAGCCATTTAAGGTTGGTGTTGGATAGCTTGATAGAGCGGAAGCAAGGCACGGTCCTTGCAGAAATGTCGACCCGTCATGAGAGCACACAAGCCATTGAGACAGCGCTCTCTCCGTCTCCCGTGATGGTCGAATGAGGTCGCTGGCCTAGTCGGTTGTAAAGTGCGCGGGTAAGGTTGAAAACAATAAGGGGGCGCCCCGTTCCCGGAGCGCCCCATCCTTGTTCGCCTGTGGCCGACGTCGGTTGCAATGCAATCGCAGGGCCAAGCGGCCGCCCGCAGCGACGCGACCTTCAGGTCGCGTGAGCAAGCATATCGCACCCCGCTTAGGGTGCGATCATTAAAACTCAAACAGAGCTTCGATACCCACGTTCCGGCCACGCATCAGCGGTGAGAAGGTGCCGGCGGTGGGTTGCAGTCCGAACGGACGGCGCACGCCAGTCGAGGTTGAACCAGGGAAGGTCGGACCGAAGGGTACCTGTGTGTCGCCCCCTTCCTGCACCTGATCGAGCAGGTTGCGCCCGTAGATTGAGAGCGACAGCCCGTCGACCGGTGTGTTCCAAGTAATGTTGGCTTCCAGCATGCTCAAATCGTTCAGCCATCCCAGGTTGTCGTCCGTGTAGGCCGCTTTGTCGCGATACTGGTAGTTCACCCGCGTGAGGATGTTACTGCTCCCGAGGTCGAGTTCGTGGATGAAACCGGCACCCACAGTGACAGGCGAGACGCGCGGTATGCTAAGGCCCAGCGAATCCGCCGGATTACCGGTGATACCGTCGGAACTGCCGATATTGAACAATAGGCTGTCGTATTCCGCGTCAATCAGGCCGAGGTTGGCGGTGAAAACCAGCGAGTCCGACACCCGCATGCGGGCTTCGGCATCAATGCCCATGATGGTGGCATCGGCAGTATTAACAATATTCTGAACGACGCCCGAAGGGCCTGCCGTGTTCACCTCACGCTGCATATTGCCGATCTTGGTCACATAACCAGCAAGATTGAGTGTAAACGAACGGTCGGCCGTCTGGAACTTGCCCCCGACTTCGTAGGTGTCGACCTGCTCTTCGTCGAAGCCCAGCGCGCCATCGGTAGCAGCAAGAATGCGATTGAACAGCGCGACGTCGGTTATGCGGAAGTTGTAGCCACCCGAACGGAAACCGCGGCTCCAGTGCCCATAGACCTGGCTGTCCGCGAACTCGTATTGTAAACCGAGCTTTGGCGAGACGTTGCGGAAACGCACGCGATCTGTGAAGCCGTTGCTCTCTCCGGGAACGAAGGGGTTGGTGCCCGATGTCGGGCAGGTGCCTTGGACCACCGAACAGGTTGGCCGCGGACGGATGAAGGTGACGCCTGCATCCTTAGTTTCCTGATTCCAGCGGATGCCCGCGATCAGCGACAGATTGTCAACAAATTCCCACTGGGCGTTGGCGAACACACCGATCACTTCGTGGTTCTGCGAACCGCCGCCCCAGAAGCGCGGGGGTTGCAGGTTCACCGGCAGGTCACGGCGCAGGCTGCGTTCTTCGGTGTAGGCAAGATCTTGTTCGAACCAAAACCCGCCAACGGTCAAGTCTAGGCTGTCGAGCGAAATGGCATAACGCAGCTCGTTTGAAAATTGCTCCTGTGCCGTTTCGGTAAAGGAATGGAACAGAAAGAGAGGTGTGGCGTCGATATCGCCGAGGGTGGTGGCGTCATACTTGCGCCAGCCAAACACGTTGGTCAGTGTGCCGGCACCGATATCAACCGTCGCGGTAAGTGAACCGGTCCAGATTTCGTTCGCGTAATTGCCCGGCTCATCAATCGAGAAATCGAACGAATTTCGGTCAAAAAGAGCCCGGTTCTGGCTGGACGGGCCGTCGCCGTCGCTCTCGAAGTAGTCGAGCTTGCCGAGCAGGGTCAGGCCGCCGAGGCGGGCTTCCAGCGCGCCACGCAGGATCTTGGTTTCGGCTGCACCGTGGTTCGAATTGTCGAACAGGTTCGTGAAGTAGCCTTCGTCCTTGTTGTAATAGGCGCCGACCTTGAACAGCAGCACGTCCTCGACGATCGGGCCGGAGATCACGCCGCTGACGGTGTAGTTGGCGCCGCCGCGGCCGCTGTCGATCGGGCCGTCGACCGCCGCGCGGAACTTGCCGCGGAAATCCTCGGTCGGGTTGCCGGTGTTGATCACCACCGCGCCGCCGGTGACGTTGCGGCCAAACAGCACACCCTGCGGGCCGCGCAGCACTTCAACGCTATCGAGGTCGAACAGGTCGAACACCACGCCCCCGTTGATGCCGAGATACACGCCGTCAACGAAGACGCCCACGGTCGGGTCGATCGAGGGGATCGACGAGTTGATGCCGACGCCACGGATCGTGAAGTTGGCCGCGCCGCGGGTCGTGCCCACATCGTCGAGACTGACGCTCGGCGCTTGAAACGAAAGGCCA
Source organism: Verrucomicrobiaceae bacterium (assembly GCA_027484445.1). Classification (GTDB taxonomy): domain Bacteria; phylum Verrucomicrobiota; class Verrucomicrobiia; order Verrucomicrobiales; family Verrucomicrobiaceae; genus Prosthecobacter. Next base: position 49,566 of record JAIXSY010000009.1, on the reverse strand, counting down.
GCGATGTTGCGGATCTTGAAAGCTTCGAGTGTACTGGCGTTGAACGCCGTAACGGCCAGCGGCACGTCCTGCACGTTCTCGGCATCCTTGGTCTTGGTTCCGGTAACGAGAATTTCGTTGATCGCGTCGAGCGAGTTAGCACTCGTCTCTTGCTGGTTTTGCGGCTCGGCGTCCTGAGCGTGCGCGGCAAATGGGCTTATGGCAGCCGTGGAAAGCAGCAATGCCAACGAGCGCCGGAACAGCATATGTTTCTGCATGATGACCTCTCAATTCTTGTCTGTTTTGGCTATTGCGTTTTGCGGATGCATCGTTTCGCGTCAACTGGACAGAGCAACCAATTTCACACTGTGACCAACCTGCAACATCAAGGCCGCCCAGCTGCACGCGAGACGGCGAGTCGCATGCGCGATCCTGGCGACTACTTGCCCGGGTCCGCCTTTGGCTCGGCCTGCCCTGCCGTTATTGTGCTGGGAACGGTTAAAGGCCGGCCAAGGGGATACGCCGTGGAGCTAATGGCAGACCGCGATCGCTCTGAGCATGCAGTCTTGGCAAGAATCTCTCACTGACAGGACTGATCGCTTCTGATGCAGCAGAACAGGATTCGCGGTGGGCGGACCAGAATGTCTCAGCATTTCTTACCGGTCTGCGAAGAAAGGCGTGAGCTGGACCGCAAAGGGGGGGGCATGACTAGGGCGGCAAAATTTCTGCTGCCTTCAGGAAAAAATCCGTGCGTGCTGCGATCATCTCGCGCGAGGTTGTCCCTATCACACCATAGCTGAATGCCTGCCTTTGTAGATCGGTTGAGAACAAGCTCATAAATTGATCCGCCAGAAAATCAGGAGTACCCTGCATGGAGTATCCTGCTTCTTGCCAACGCGCGAATAGCTCGCGCATTGCGTCCCTCGTACGATTAGCGGTACGTTCGAAGAACCTTCTTGCAAATCGAGGGTCGCTGACACTTCGGCCAATAACGATGCGAACGATTGCCACTACGTCAGGGTGAAGAAAAAGCTTCTGAAGCCCTTCGGCCACCTGATGCAGCGTGGGACCTGGCGCCAAGCCGGCTTCCATAGCGTCGCGAACAATTGCTTCGCCTGAGGCCGCATTTTTTAGCACGACTGCCTCGAGAAGCCCGTCTTTATTTCCAAAGAGCTTGTATACGGTCGATAAAGACCCGCCCGAACGATTAACGATTTCGGCAAGCGTTGTTTGCTCGAAACCGTTCTTGATAAACAGGTCCCGCGCAGCCGCGACGATAGCCCCCTTGCGGCGCTCCAAGCGACAGTTTTGAGACGATTGCTCCATCACGGGAACCATTCGGACTTTATGTGGTAATTGACAACCGTGTAATAGCCATTACACCGATTCATCCATAAAAACAGAAGCCGAAGGATCCTCTCCCATGTCGCGCTGCTTCACGGCCCTCTTGGCCCTGCTGGCCTTTGCAGGATGTTCAGGCCGGAACGATCCACCGTCGCCGCCGCCGCCGCTTCCGGTTGAAGTCGTGACCATTGCGCCGCAAGCCGTGCCGAACGTGATTGAGCTGCCAGGCCGAGTTGAGCCCGTTCGGATGGCTGAAGTGCGCGCGCGTGTCACGGGCATCGTGCAGCGGCGGCTTTACGTCGAAGGAACCGATGTCCAAGCTGGTCAGCCATTGTTCCTTATCGACCCGAGGGAATTGAGGGCCACTTTTGCACAAACTCGTGCTTCGCTCGAACGAGCAAAAGCCACCGCAGCCAACGCCCGAGCGGTGGTGGAAAGATACAAACCCCTCGTTGCCGAAAATGCCATCAGCAGTCAGGAGTATGATGCAGCCCTTGCCGCAGCGCGAGAAGCCGAAGCAAATGTCGCGCAGACCCGCGCCCAGCTCGAAGCGGCATCCCTACAACTGAATTACACCACAGTCCGCGCACCGATTGCCGGGCGAGCAGGGCGCGCCGAAGTCACCGAAGGCGCGCTGGTGAGCCAGACCGAGGGAACACTTTTGACGCGCATCGAGCAGAGTCGGCCAGTTTATGTAAACTTCGCCCAAGCTGCCACCGAAGTTCTTGCATTACGCCGCGCTGTCTCGAGCGGCAGATTGGCTCTTGACGAAAATGGGCGGGTTGAAGTCAGGCTGAGCTTCGCCGACGGGTCCGAGTATCCCATTTCTGGGTATATCAATTTTCTGGCGCTGTCCGTCGATGAAGAGACGGGTACCGTCGATCTGCGCGCCGAGTTTCCTAATCCAACCGGCGTTTTGCTCCCTGGCGAATTTGTTCGGGCAAAGCTGTTCATTGGGCAGTTGAAGGAAGGCATTACCATCCCACAACGTGCTGTTGTGCTCTCCGAGCGGGGTGGATCCGTATTCGTCGTCGACCGCACAGGGGCGGTGGCCAACCGCCCGATTCGATTAGGTGCACTGATCGGGGGTCGATGGATTGTCGAAGATGGCTTGAAGCCAGGCGATAAAGTGGTTGTCAGCAATATCCAGAAGCTGCGCCCTGGCGTGGCTGTAAAGCCGATAAACGCGGCTCCAAGCAATGTGCCGCGCGTGGTGCCGGCGAAGGAGCGTTGACCGATGGCGCGCTTTTTTATCGACCGGCCCATCTTTGCCTGGGTTGTGTCGCTTGGCATTCTGCTTGCGGGAGTGCTCGCTCTCAGGGCTCTTCCTGTAGAGCAGTATCCGGAAGTTGCTCCTCCTTCGCTGACCATAAACGTAGTATATCCCGGTGCCGACGCGCAAACCATCGAACAAAGCGTCACGCAGGTCATCGAGCAGCAATTGAACGGCGTAGAGGGCTTTCTCTACATGGCCTCGTCCAGCGCATCTAACGGTACAGCGAGCATAACGCTTACCTTCGAGGCCGGGACCGATATCGATATCGCTCAGACCGAGGTACAGAATCGGCTCAGCACGGTCGAAGCTCGCTTGCCCGAGGAAGTGCGGCGGCAGGGCATTACAGTTAGGCAAGCAAATGCGGGTTTCCTGCTTATTGTCGCGCTCACATCGCGGGACAAGGGGCTGAACAGTACCGATCTCGGAAACATCGCGTCGAGCCAGATCATTGACGAACTTCGCAGGGTGCAGGGGGTGGGTGATGTTACCTTGTTCGGCTCTGCCTACGCAATGCGCATCTGGCTCGATCCTGAAGCTCTCGCATCATATAACCTTTCCCCTGGTGCGGTACTCGCTGCTGTTCGAGAGCAGAACGCCCAAATAGCGGGCGGTTCGATCGGTGCACTGCCTTTGGAGAAGGGCCAGCAGATCACCGCGACTATCGCGAGCGAAGGGCGCTTCAGCACCGTTGAGGAGTTCGAGAACATCATTCTGCGCGCCAACTCCGGAGCCGCTGTGGTACGCCTGGGCGAGGTGGCGCGGATCGAGATCGGCGCTCAAAGCTATGCGACGTCAACCACGCTCAATGGTCAACCTATGGCGGGTATGGCTGTTCAGCTTGGGACGGGCGCGAACGCTCTGGCTGTGGCCGAAGGTGTCAAAGCACGGATGGCTGAGCTTGAGGCAGGTTTGCCGAGCGAGGTGAGCTGGTCGATCCCCTACGATACGACACCCTTCGTGCAGGCCTCCGTGAACGAGGTCGTCAAGACGCTCATCGAAGCGATGGTGCTGGTTTTTCTTGTTATGTACCTCTTTCTTCAGAGCGTCCGGGCAACCTTGATCCCAGCACTGGTTGTGCCGATTGCGCTCGCAGGAGCGTGCCTTGGCCTTTGGCTGTTCGGATTTTCGATAAATGTGCTCTCACTATTCGGGATGGTGCTTGCCATTGGGATCCTTGTTGATGATGCCATCGTCGTGATCGAGAATGTAGAGCGGATCATGCGCGAGGAGGGGCTGTCTCCGTTCGAAGCCACGCGCAAGGCGATGGATCAGATCACAACTGCGATCATTGGTATCACACTGGTCTTAATCGCAGTATTTATACCGATGGCATTCTTCCCCGGATCGACAGGTGGGATCTATCGGCAGTTCTCTGTCACGCTGGCTATAGCAATCTTCTTCTCAGCCTTTCTCGCCCTGTCGTTAACGCCAGCCTTGTGCGCTACCTTCCTCAAACCGATTGCGGAAGCACGACCACTTGAGAGCGAAGGGAAAAACGCCGCCTTTGCCACATCAGCAAGCGGTTGGAAAAGTTGGTCTTTTCGCGCGAACAATCTCGGGAGGAGATTTTTTGGAGCTTTCAACCGCTGGTTCCATCGAATGGAGGCAAGGTACGAAAGTGCCAATACCCGCGTCCTGTCACGTCCTAAGCGTGCGATGGCGGTTTTTACAGCACTGGTCGCCCTTACCCTTCTCCTCTTTGTCCGCCTGCCAACAGCCTTTCTGCCCACTGAAGATCAGGGCTTCCTCATTACTGCTGTTCAAGCTCCTCCGGGCGCAACGCTGGAACGAATGGACGAGGCACTCAAGCCGATCACCGATTTTTGGCTGGAACAGGAAGAGGTCAGCTCTCTCGTTGTGGTTCGCGGCTTCAGCTTCTTTGGACAGGGACAAAATAACACTCTGATGTTCGCCTCTCTCAAACCTTGGGAAGAGCGCAGCTCGAACGAAAGCAGTGCAGGCTCACTTCTGGAGCGGGCAATGGGACTGTTCCTACGCAACGATAAGGCCACCGCTTTCGTCATTCAGCCACCTGCGATCCGCTCACTTGGGCAAGCAAGCGGCTTCACTTTGAAGCTGCAGGACCGTGCGGGTCTCGGCAGAGAGGCCTTGCAAGCCGCGCGAGACCAGTTGCTGGCGGCGGCCTCACAAAGCTCTGTGTTGTCAGGCCTCCGGCCGGAGGATCAGGGACCCAGTCCCGAGGTCAAGGTGGATATTGACAGGGTGCAAGCGCGGGCACTCGGGCTTTCCATGACAGAGGTAAACACCGCCCTCTCGATCACCTTCGGTTCGGCTTATGCCAACGACTTCACGCGTGACGGGAGGATACTGCAGGTCTTGGTTCAAGCAGACGCTCCGTTCCGCATGACTCCCGAGGACGTTCTCGCGCTTCGCATCCCGAACGCTGCTGGCAAGCTTGTGCCTTTCGGAGCGTTCGCTACTGCTCAATGGTCCGCCGCGCCCGCAAGTCTTGCTCGCTATAACGGCTACCCGGCGATGACTTTGTCGGGCACCGCCGCGCCTGGAGAGTCCTCAGGAACTGCGCTGGAAGAGATGGAACGGCTCGCGGGCGAGCTGCCACAAGGCATTGGATACGAATGGACCGGTATCTCCTACGAGGAAAAACAGGCGGGCGGGCAGATCGGTCTGCTTCTTGGATTGTCAGTTGTTGTGGTGTTCCTGGTTCTGGCAGCACTCTATGAAAGCTGGTCGATCCCATTATCAGTTCTGCTGATCGTGCCGATGGGCATCCTCGGCGCCGTGTTGCTTTCGATGCTGCGTGGGCTTTCGGCAGATGTCTATTTCAACGTCGGCTTGATCACCATTATCGGCCTTGCCGCCAAAAACGCTATCCTGATCGTGGAATTTGCCATTGAGGAGGAGAGGGCGGGGTGCTCCCCCCTTGAGGCAGTCAAAGCTGCCGCGCGACTGCGGCTTCGACCAATCATCATGACATCGCTCGCCTTCGCGATGGGTATGATCCCACTGGTGCTCGCGAGCGGAGCGGGGGCAGCCAGCCGGGTCGCCGTCGGTACAGGCGTGCTTGGGGGTATGATTGCAGCCACTGTGCTCGGCATATTTCTAATCCCGGCCCTCTATCTAGTGGTCCGCAGCATAGCCGGAGCCAAAGGTGAAAAGATCGCCGTCAACGACGTGGTTACATCTGGTTCACCGAACCCGCAGGAGTCGGACTAATGAAGAGAACCGCAATTCTGGCAATCGCATCCTTTGCACTTGTCGGTTGCGTGAATTTGGCGCCGGAACATGTACGGCCTGAGCTAGCGACTGGGTCAGCCTACAATCCTGAATACCGACCCGATGGGGCAGTGGTAGCATCGCAGCTGTCGTATCGTGACTGGTATGGCGATCCAAAGCTGCAAGCCTTGATCGCGAATGCCCTCGCAAACAATCGTGATCTGCTGGCCGCGACCGCACGGATAGAGCAGGCGCGGGCGCAATTCAGGATCGACGAAAGCCGCCGGCTGCCAGACCTTGTTGCGACCGGCAGCGGCAACCGGACGCGTCAGGCAACCGCCGGAAATCCGGTGTTCGGTGCCGGAGACGGAAACGCGCCAACTTCTTTCACTTTCAACCGATTTGATATCGGGGTGGGCATTAGCGCGTTTGAGCTCGATTTTTGGGGGCGTGTGCGCAATCAGAGCGAAGCAGCCCGTGCCCGATATCTGGCCGAAGTGGCGAACCAACGTGCATTCTACCTCTCTCTTGTGGCGGATACGGCGACTACTTACTTCGAGATCGTAGAAACCGAGGAACAAATCGTCCTAGCCGAGGCCACCGCTCGATCACGTCGCGAAGGGCTGAGGATTGCGAAGCTTAGGCTTCAGGCGGGCGTGACATCTGCTCTGCCATATCGCCAAGCTGAGACGCTGCTCACGCAAGCGGAACAACAGCTTGCGAGCGAGAAACTATCGCTGGCGCAACTTCGCAATCAACTCGCTGTGCTCGTCGGCGGGACGATGCCAGAGAAGCTCCCGGGTGGTCTCACGCTGGCACAACAGGCCGACGGGCGTCGGCTTGCCGCAGGGCTGCCTTCCGAGCTTTTGTTGGCCCGCCCCGACATTATCGCTGCGGAAGAGCAACTACGAGCCGCACGCGCGGATATCGGTGCGGCGCGTGCTGCATTCTTTCCTTCGATCTCGCTCACTGGATCTGCCGGCCTGACATCCACGAGTCTTGGCAACCTGTTCAACGAAGATGGTTTAGGGTGGAGTTTTGGCCCAAGCATCTCGCTACCCATATTCGATTTCGGTGCGCGAGAGGCAAATCTTGATCTGGCCAGGGCCTTGGAAGTTGAGCAAGTCGCTGTTTACGATCGTACCGTGCAGCAGGCCTTCCGCGAAGTATCCGATGCCTTGGCCGGTCGAAGATATTTGGCCGAGCAGATCGACACATTAGAGCGGGCCATTGTCGCGCAAACTGAGATCGCTAAGGTTGCCCGAGCGCGGTATCGGGAAGGAGTCGCTGATTATCTCGAAGTGCTCGATGCGGAGCGCAATCTCTTCAGCGCTGAGCAGCAACTCCTCGCCACGCGTCGGGCGTGGCTTCAAAATCGTGCCACGCTTTTCGTCGCGCTTGGTGGAGGAGCGGTCGGAAATGGAGCTGCTAGCTGACTTGCGACGCCGTTCGCGGCCGACAATTCTGAGTGAGAGAGCTAAAGGCATTTACTATCTGCGGCGATGTGCTACCATCAGAAGAGGAGGAAGGAAGCACCGAGTGTGTCGGTTTCCTTTCCTCTCTCCACACCTTTGGGCGGCCTGCGTGCCGCCCTTTTTTTGGGAGGCATACATCGCTTGCCCAATCCTCAGCGATGCTCGAATTCAATCGCTTGGGAGCGCGCATTGGCGCTGAGATGCTCAAGAACTACTTTGAGCGCGGCTTTTTGATCGGCGGTAATGCCGAACCACAATGCTGCGTGCACACTGTCAGCAGCACGCCTGAGGTCCGGAAGGATTTTCGCAACCCTTGAAGTTAATGCCAAGGACCAAGCCCGGCCGTCATTCGGATCCCGCTGCTTTTCTACGAACCCTTGGTCTGACAATGCATTAACGGCCAATCCAATTGTTGCAGGTTCAAGATCGAGCTTTTTGGCAATCTCGGATTGGTTCAATGTTGGCTCTCGGATGAGCTGAGCCAGCACACGCCACTGGGTTCGATTGAGCCCCATCCCCTCCACGCGCTCATCAAAAGCTTTTCGGGCCGCACGGCTGATTTCATCCATCACGAATAGCATATGATCGTTGTCGTTGAAGATACGTTCCAATGGGGCCGTGGCTGTTTGATCGGTCATTTTGGGCTTCCACATCGCCGCAGTTTACTAGAGGGCTTTTGCATCTTGGGTTGATGGTTATACAGTAATTCAACGGTTCGCGTAGCACGGAATTTGCAACAGCACTGACTGATCAAATAACGAATTCAAGCGCACGACCGCCGGGTGCCTCGCATGAGAGCCAGAAGGGGCTCGAATCCGCGACAGCGGAGGGCCGTGATCATCGCTGCTTTCCTCATCTTGATTGGCGGAGCCTATTGGTTCTGCCGCCACCGGACTTTTGGCCAACACCCGCATTCCACCGACAACGCCTATATCCAGGCAGAAAGCGTCATTGTATCTCCTAAGGTCGCAGGATACGTCGAACGGGTTTTGGTGACGCAGAGCCCCAGCGGCTGAGCGTGATCGTCGCAGGCCTTCCGCGCCCCGCAGCTAATCTCGTCCATCAGGAACAACGAACCATCATCATCGGTGGAGATGCCATCGAGCGTGACGCTGATTGTCTGCTCAGTCCAAAGATGGGGGAAGCACCTTCGACAAATTTTTGATAAAGGACTTTCCTATTTTCCTCTCGTATTATACGGCGGCAACAAAGGGGGGCTGTTACCGCAGGAGCGCTCGAAATAATGGCCGGCCATGCCGATAATGTAAGTTTTGCAGGGTCTAAGACAGATGTTGAGGCATCCTCGCCTGCGGCGCCCGCTCGTCCAGCTGCACCCGCGCAATCCAACCGCCTTGCCAATCCGCGCCTGCGCCGCGGCCTCATTGTGGCCGCCATCGCTATCCTGGTGGGAGGCGGCTATTGGTATTACAACCACGAAACCTTCGGCAAATTCCAGCAATCGACCGACAATGCTTATGTCGCGGCTGACAGCGTGATCGTTGCGCCAAAGATCGCAGGCTACGTCGAAAAGGTGCTGGTCAGCGAAAATCAGGCGGTGGCTATCGGTGCGCCGCTGGTTGAGTTGGATGCTCGCGATTATCAGGCACAGACCTCGCAGATCGAAGCTGAGATTGCAGCCCTGCTCGCTGGCGGTGACACGGTGCGCGCTCAGCAGCGCGAACAAGATGCTGCGATCGCGCAGGCGCGAGCACAGCTCGCCGCTGTGAGCGCGCAGGCCGAGCTGGCAAGACAGCAGGTTGCGCGCTATCGCCCGCTCGCTGAAAGCGGGGCTGAACCGCGCGAGAAGCTGGAACAGTTGCAGACCCAGGCGCGCGAGGCTGAGGCGCAGGTTGCCGCAGCGCGGGCCGCTGTCCTTGCCAGTGAACGGCGGCTGGGCTCGCTCGGTCAGCAGATCGGCCAGTCCACCGCGCAGGCGAACGCCGCGCGCGCGCAGTTGGAGGCCGCGCGCCTCAATCTTGATTCGACCACTATCAACGCCAGCATCGCCGGGCGGATTGGCGATTTGACTGTCAGGCCCGGCCAGTTCGTCCAGCCCGGCCAGCGGTTGATGAGCATCGTGCCGACCGATCAGCTTTACGTGACCGCCAATTTCAAAGAAACCCAGCTCGCACTGATGCGGCCCGGGCAGCCGGTGACGCTCAAGGTTGATGCCCTGCCTGACGTGAAAATCGCAGGCCGCGTGGACAGTATCGCTCCGGGCACGGGCGCGGAATTCTCGATCCTGCCGCCGCAGAATGCGACCGGCAACTTCACCAAGATCGTGCAGCGCGTGCCGGTGCGGATCGCGATCGAGGCAGGCCCGGAAGTCAAGCGTCTGCTGGTTGCGGGGATGTCGGTGGTGGCAACAGTCGATACCCGCTCCGCAAAGGATGAACTTGCGGCGGTTCGCGCGCCTGCCGAGAGGTAACGGTCGATGGATGCGGCACTTCTGGGCGAGCCGGCTGCACCACAGGTCGAGCGCGCCGATCTGACCGCCTGGCTGGCGGTGGCGGCGGGATCGCTTGGCGCCTTGCTGGCGACGCTGGATATTTCGATCGTCAATTCCGCGCTGCCGACCATTCAGGGTGAAATTGGCGCGAGCGGCACGGAAGGGACGTGGATTGCCACCTCCTTTCTAGTCGCCGAAATCATCATCATTCCGCTGAGCGCCTGGTTGGAACGCTTGCTTGGGCTGCGCACCCTGCTGATCGTCGCGGTCACGGCCTTCACCGCCTTTTCGGTGCTGTGCGGGATCGCCACTGATCTGACGACGATGATCATCGGCCGCGCCGGGCAGGGTTTCATGGGCGGCGCGCTAATTCCAACCGCCATGACCATTGTGGCCAAGCGCCTGCCGCCATCGCAGCAGCCGATCGGCATGGCGCTGTTCGGGATGACAGTTATTCTCGGGCCGGTGATGGGCCCGCTGGTGGGCGGCTGGCTGACCGAGAACCTGAGCTGGCACTACGCCTTTTTCGTCAATGTGCCGGTGTGTGCGCTTCTGCTCGGCCTGCTGTTCATCGGCCTGCCGCATGAACAGCCCAACTGGGAATATCTGCGAGAGGCGGACTGGGCTGGGATTGTGGGCATGATTCTGGGGCTCGGCGGCCTCACCGTCGTGCTTGAAGAAGGCCACCGCGAAGAATGGTTTGAATCCCCACTCATCATCCAGCTCACGATTGTCACGATCATCGGGTTCCTGCTGCTTGCATATGGCCAGCTTTACGCGAGCAAGCCGGTGCTCAAGCTGCGGCTGATGCTGGGCCGCCAGTTTGCGAGCGTCATCGTGATGGCTCTTGCGCTGGGGATGGTGATGTATGGATCGACCTATGTCATCCCGCAGTTCCTGGCGATCATTTCCGATTACAATGCTTTGCAGACTGGGCAGGTCATTTTCTGGATGGGCGTCCCAGCGTTCTTGATGATGCCTGTGCTGCCTCTAATGATCAGCAAAATCGACATCCGCATCGCGGTGGGGGCTGGAATGCTGATCATGGCGGCAAGCTGCTTTGTCAGCGTCAGCCTGACGGCCGAGTCTGGCGGCGGGGTCTTTACCGAAAGCCAGTTCCTGCGCGGCATCGGCATGATCCTCACCATGATGTTCCTCAATCAGGCAACGGTTGCGTCTGTCGCCAAGGAAGACGCCGGTGATGCCTCGGGCATCTTCAACGCCGCACGCAATCTCGGCGGCTCCTTCGCGCTGGCAGGGCTTGCATCCTTTCAGGATCAGCGCATGTGGCACCATAGTCGCCGCATGGAAGAAGCGGTCAGCGCGAACAACCCACAGGTTCAAGACTACCTCGATGGCATGGGCGCCATGATGGGCAATGCCCAAGCTGCGCTCGAAAGTTTTGCCGGAATGCTCCAGCGCGACGCTTTGGTGATGACCTATAATGATGTGTTTTTCGCCATGGGCGTGATCACGCTGGCGACAGTGCCGCTGGTTCTGTTCCTGAGGCCCTTGCCCAAGAATGCATCGCTTTCCATGCACTGAGACCGCCATGAAAAACCCCCTTCTTCTAACCCTTCCTCTGGTGCTTGTGACCGGCTGCGTAGCCGGGCCGGATTATGCCGGGCCGCCGCAAGCGGCACGCGCACTTCCCGGGCAATTCCAGCGTGCGGGCGATGAGGTCGATACCGCCGCGCCGCGGGCGAGCCAGTGGTGGAAGCTGCTGGGCGATCCGGTGCTCGATCAGCTTGAAGCACGCGCGCTTGGCGGCAATCCGGGCATCGCGGCGGCACGCGAACGTATCGAGCAGGCGCGCGCGAGGGCGCGAGCGGAGCAGGCCAATCGCTTCCCCACGCTGGGGGCCGACGCAACCGTGGCGCAGGGGCGCCTGCCTGATCTCAATCTGCAAGGCCCATCATCCGGCGCGGCAGGCGGTGGCAGTGGCGGTGGCGGAGATGACCGCCTCAGCTTCTACAACCTCGGTGCGATCGCCAACTGGGAGCTTGATTTCGCTGGCGAGCAGGTGCGGCGCAGCGAGGCGGCCAATGCGCAGGCTGCGGCAGCGGTGGCAACGGGCGAGGATGCGCTGGTGCAACTCGCCGCCGAAGTCGCCCGCGCCTATGTCGCCCTGCGCGAAGCCCAGTCCCGGCTGGCGCTGCTCGAAAGCGAGCGCGATCTGCAGCAGCAGACGCTGGAGCTGACCTATGCGCGTTACACCCAGGGCGCACTGGCGCTGTTCCCGGTCGGCAATGCCAATGCCGAGCTCGAACTGCTCAAGGCGCGGATTGCCGAGGCGCGCGCCGATAGTGCGGTGTTTCGCGATACTCTGGCGGTGCTGGTCGGAGAGGCTCCCGGCGCGCTCGATGATATGCTCGTTCAGGGCGGCCCTATCCCGCTGCCGCCGGAGCGGGTCGAGGTGGGCGATCCGGCTGCGCTGATCGCGCGCCGCCCCGATATCCGCGCCGCCGAGCGCAATCTTGCCGCCGCCACCGCTCGCATCGGAGTGGCCGAAGCCCGGCGCTTCCCCAAGATTTCCTTCCTCGGCGTTCTGGGTCTTGGCGGTTCGGAACCGGGCGATGTTCTCGACCCCGACAATCTTGCCGCGCTGGCGGTGCCGCGCTTGCAATGGAACCTGCTCGACTTCGGGCGCACCGCTGCCGCCATCGACGAAGCCAGAGGCACCCGCGACGAGGCCGAGGCGCGCTACCGCGAGATCGTGCTCGGAGCCTTGCAGGATGCCGAGCAAGCGCTGGCCCGTTTCGGCCAGAACCGCGCCTATGTGGCAGCGCTCGCGCAGATCAAGCGTCAGGCCGATACCGCTGCCGATCTCAATATCCAGCGCCATGGCGCAGGAGTAATCTCGCGCACCGAACTCAACGCCTCACTGAGGCAGCGCGATCAGTCTCAGGCTGACCTCAACAGGGCGCTAGCAGGGCTGACCACCAGCTGGATTGCGGTGCAAAAGTCGCTTGGCCTTGGCTGGGAAGAGCTGCCGCCGCCTGGATGAAAGGGCTGTGCAGCCCAGAGCTGCCCGGCGGGCCTATGCTGCAATGTCCCCGCGGTGGGTGCGCATCAGGAAATCGAGGATCGCATCGCCAAAGGCATCGTTTTGATCGCCCACCACCATGTGCGTTGCATCGGCAATATCGCTGTAGGCAGCGTTCGGCACCAGCGCGCGGAAATGCGCTGCCGCTTCGGGCGAGACGAGATCGCTCGATCCGCCGCGGATGAGATGAACCGGAAGCGCCAGCCGCGCGGCTGCTTCGCCCAGTTCGCTGTGCCCGAAATCGCTGTCATCGCCGCCTTCGGCATGGCGCCGCATGACACCATCGATAAAGGCCGGGTCCCAGTGCCAGTAATAGCGCCCGTCGTCCCGCCGGCGCAGATAATGGGCAAGCCCGGAGGATGCCTTGCGGCTCGGGCGATGGGGCAGGTATTCTGCGATCACCCGCGCTGCATCGTCGGGCGAGGCAAAGCCTTCGCGGGCATGAGCGGCCATGAAGCCGACCACACGCGCAACCCCGCCAGCCTCCATTTTCGGCGTGATGTCCACCAGAGTGAGCGAGGCAAAGCTGCCGGGTGCGACGCGGCCTTCGGCCATGATTCCTGCAAGGCCCCCTAGCGAGGCGCCGATCAGGGCGGGGGCTTGATCAAGCGCTCCGGCAATGGCCACGAGATCCTGCGCGAAATCCAGAATGTCATAGGCCCCGTCCGCCGCCCAGGCGCTTTCCCCATGCCCGCGCAGGTCGAGCGCGATGGTGCGAAACCCGGTCGCCGCCAGCATTGCAGTAACCCGCTTCCACGCCCGCTTGGTCTGCCCGCCGCCGTGCGCCAGCAAAACCGGCATACCGCTCTCGGGCCCCTCGGTCAGCGCGGCAATGAGATGGCCGCAATGGCCGGACAGGATCATGGATGAGTTCGACATACCGCCAGCATAAGACAAGATTTCGTATGGTAAAGACCTTTACTATATCACAAGGCAGGAGATGGTAGATCGCATTGCCCATAAGCGTCCACCTGAGGCCTGACTTTAGCTTTCCGTTGAGATTTGACCCGTGTCTTGACCCGTCCCTTGCTGCGAGCAGCGAGGGAGACAGGAGTGATCGAGATGGCGCCACTAAGTGTAATCCGTCGTTGGCATCTGCGAGATCGGATGCAGATCCGGGAGATCGCGCGGCGCACTGGCTTGTCGCGGAACACGATCTGCAAGTATCTTCCCAGCAGTTCAGGGGAGTCGCAGTTTCGGGTTCCCGAGCTTGCCAGCAAGCTGGACCCGTTTGCCGAGAAGCTCTCGCATTGGCTGCGAATCCAGGCAGGCAAGTCGCGCAAGCAGGGGCGCACTTGAAGCAGTTGCACGCCGATCTGGTGGCGGTGGAATTTGACGTTTCCTAAGGCTGGGCTGCCGCTTTTGCGCGAGCGTGAAAGGCGTAGCGGCAATATGAGCGGCAAACCATCGTGCGTGGGACCTCTGTGCCACTGGTCTTTGCGCCAGGGGAGGCATTCCAGTTAGACTAGAACGAAAACTGGGCCGTAATCACTGGCGAGCGTGTGAGCTGCAGGCCTCGATCAGACGCAACACTTCGCTAGGCCTCAGCCTCAGGTCGCACCAGTTGGGGGTTGGCGAGGTGGCGAAGATGACGCTGCTATGGATACTGATTTTCGGCGGGATGTTCCTGATCGTCGAATGGTTCATGATTGCGCGGGGGACGGCCTCCGCGCTGGTACAAATTTTACATAATGTATGTTATCAAACTGGCGCATTTCTGTTTGTATTGAATGGGTTGCGCCCGGTTTTTCCCTATCGCATCGCAGAAATTGGATCTTCGCGCCTTGCTGTCGCCGCATGTGAATGCCATCGGCATGTACGAAATACAAGGCGGTAGGACCTGTTGATGCGCGAACGCTCTTCCGGGCATCCCCGCAAGGCATGTGCGCCAGCGATCACTTTCAGCATCCCGTAATCCGTGGCCGCGACGAGCTCCCACAATGTTCGCGCCTTCCTTGGGATCAGTCTTGACATCCCTAGGGTTGCCGCACACATTGAACGCATATGGTGCAATTGGTGAGGCATTATGGCGTCGGCTGCATTTCTTAGCGAGATCACGGGAAAGGATGGCGTATCGCCTGACCGTCTGTCCGGAGCGTTGCGGATAACCAAGTCCGAACTGGCCGCGGCGGCCGGCCTGTCTCGCGATGCTGTCTCCAAGAGCTCACGGTATGGCAGTGTGTCAACCCAGACACGGCTGCGCGAGATGAGCGAGATCATCAATCGCGTGATCCCATGGACCGGAAGTGAGCTTGCGGCCTATGCGTGGTATCGTTCGCAGCCCCTGCCCTCTCTGGGCGATGCAACTGCCGAGGAATTGGTTCGTCAAGGACGCGCCGAGCTCGTCCGCAGCTACCTCGCCCGTATCGCACAGGGCGGGTTTGCTTGACGCTGCCGGTTACGCGGTTCGAAGGGCTGGTATATCGCGCGCATCACCCGGGTTGGGCGTTCGATCCCGAATCCGGCGAGGGTGCCCGGATGCATGGCGGCCGGTTCAACAGGCCAAGTACCGCATGCTTTTACACATCGCTGCGCCTTGAGACCGCGTGGCTCGAGGCACAACAGGGCTTCGCTTTCAAAGCGCAGCCAATGACGCTGTGCAGCTACCGGATCGATTGCAGTGACATCCTCGATCTGACCACAGATGTGGGTCTTGCAGCAGCGCTGGTCACGCGGGCCGAACTCGCATGCGCCTGGGAAGTGCTGGCCGCCGATCGCAAGCCCGTGCCCACCTGGGAGCTCGCTGATCGTCTGATCGAAGCGGCATGCGCTGGAATCATTGTCCCGTCTTTTGCGGCGCGGGCTGGCGAGAGGGACATCAATCTGGTCCTGTGGCGTTGGACGCGAGACAAGCCGCACATGGTCACCGTCGTCGATGACGATAATCGCCTGCCCAAAGACCGCTCATCCTGGGAGTGATTGCGGAATTGGTCGCTTGGCATTGGCACGGTTGGCTTCTCACATTTCGGTTGTGACGCTTGCCCAGATCATGAACCCCACGACGCTGAGCATGAGGCAGGTCAGTCCGGCTGCCAGTCGCAAGACTGCCCTCCACCTTTGGGCTTTCGGCCCGCCGATGATCGCATCGCTTCGCCGTCGCCGGGCTCGCATCGCGAAAGTCTCTTCTATGATATCTGCAGCGCCGAATGCCAGCAGCGCTGCGGCTACCATGAAAACTGCAGCCCTTATGCCACCAGGAAGCGCAACAGCGAAATGGCCGCAATCGATACCAGCAATCCCGAAATGCGATGGCAAGTGAAACAGGCGATATCCTCTGCCACCATGCCCCCAGATGTCTGGCTCAGCGCCAGCGCACAACGGTGCCCGTGCGCAGCATTGCAGCGCCGAGATCGCGGCCATCGCTCAACCTGCAAGACGCAACAACGCGATCGTAGCTTTGGTGCGAAGCCCTGCAGCGCATTTGTGGCGCAGAAACCTTTACGTGCCCAGTAGAAAGCCTCCCCTTGGCTCCGCCCAGAAGAGCTACCAGTGCATCACGAGACTCGACCCCTGAAGACCGCGGGCAAGGGTGGCCTGCCCGGCAACTGCCGTCCAGTTCGCGCGCAGCAATGCTTCCCAGTCGGATCTTCGGCCCTTCCGCGCACCAGATCGGGCCATCTCCATCCCAGACAGCAACCGGCGTGCAGAGGAACGCTGCACTGGCAGCCAGCGTCAAAAAACTCATTCCGTAAGCCTTCCTATTTCGCCCCGGTGAAGCATCTTGGGTCGCCTCGGGCCACCCGACCTCCCATAGCGCAGCTGATACAGAAATCAGTGTATTTCGAGCCCAAAGCAAAGACATACCTACGAATACCTGTTCTTTGGCTCACGATCAGGATCCCATCAGAGGTATCGCATTATGCCTGGAGTGAAGAAGGTTGGGACACAGCATTGGGTCGCTTCCTGAGAAGGTGCTCGAACCTGCTTCGCACCTGTTCATCAAACTTGGCGTTTCGGCGCGGTATGTATGGGTTGAGGAGAGCACGATCTGCTGAGCCCTTCGGCGGCAACTCCTGGCAAACCAACACTTGCTCCACGACTTCCAGCATTCGCGCCTGTTTCTCGAGTGGTATGGAGGCCGGTTGTAATGCGCCACATTTGATCATCCTCTCGCGCACTTCCGGCCGAAAGCAGACGCAGGTTGGATTGTAATACTTGTCCAACCACCGATAGTCCGGATGCTTGCTACTCCAGCACACCTCTCCGCTCTCGATCCCGCATAATAGCTCCTCCAGCTTTGCTCTTGTTGCCTCATAACGGGCAGCACGTGGCTTTAAATGACCGGACGCGATCAGGCGGGCGCGCAAATCAGGGCGGTGTCCAGGAAAGCTGGGGGACAGAAGATTCTCCAGCCTATCTTCGGCTTGGCTGAGGTCGCCATTTTGCCTCAGTTTTGCGCGACCCTGGATGATGTCTTCAACGAGCGCTTCAGCCTGGAGCGTCGAATTCCCTTTGCTGAAGCTCGAGAGTTCGATGCGCGAACGCTGTATCGAGCCGACTGCAAATTCCACATCGAACAGGGGCACCCGCTCTGCAGGGATATCGATGCCCCCCAGCCTGATAGCCGTGCGCTTAGGAGCGGTGGTGCTGAACTGGCCGTCGGGACTAATGTTGGCCTTCAGCATGGCCACGTCCGCAAGAGTATCGAGCGAGAATGTCAGCTCGTCCTCCGCCGCGTAAACCTCCCGCATGGGGTCCAAAAATGACCGGTAGTATTGCCGCGAACGAGAGACCGCGACGCTCAGCGCGTCGACCGCATAATAGTATGTGCTGCCCGGCTTTCGTTCCGCCTTTCTGATCAGGCGCCCGATCTTTTGGATTGCATTGCGGTAATTGTAGGGGTTCCAGGCGCAGTCGAAGCCAAGATGAAGCTCGGGGTAGTCGAAACCTTCGCGAAGCCGATAGACAACGCAGGCAATTTTGGTGCTCCCTTGGGGGTCGCGCCACGCTTGGAGCTGCGGGTCGATCTCTTCAGCGTCCTGTCCCGATCTAACCTCGCCCAGAATGGCGGTCGCATAGTCTGGTGTGCCGAAAATCGTGTTGATGTATTGCGCGCAAGCCCGCGCGTGCGCCTTGTTGGGTAGCCAGAAAATCGCCTTCGAGCCGCTGTGATTGGCCTGGTACAGGTTTGCCATCAGCCGATACCTGTGTTCCACCAGTGCAGGAACGTCTCGCGGTCGCAGACCCCGCCCCGCGAGTTCCTGAACCTGACGGGTCAGTTTCTCGAACGTACTGTCGGCACAATCCTCATCGATGACGATATTGCTCTGTTCATGTTTGAAGGCCCTCGTCAGGTCGCGGAATTCGTCTGACAATTTGAGCTCGAGCTTCAGCGAGCAATCGACGCGCACCAGGTCGACACTGTTGAGGTGGCCGCTGTCAAATGCCGACTGATAGCCATAGAAGGCGGTGTGGTTCTGCCGCTCGCCCATGGTGCTCTCGTTCAGCATCCACGGTGTTGCCGAGATCCAGACTGTCTTGTGCGCCGTCGACCGAATGACGGGGAAGCACCGCTTCTGTTGGCTGGTCGATTGGAACGCACCTCCCATGTGACATTCGTCAACGAGAGCGATGTGCGGGGTGTCCTTGTCGATCAGCCCCTTGATGCAGGATGACACATATTTTCGCCAGGTGAGAAAATGCCATTGCTGCGCGGGGTCGGCGAGACCCTCCTCGACGAGTTCGGCGAGGCTGGCGCGGGCTTGCTTCAACAGGTCAATCGTGTGAGCGAGATAGTAGACCTCACCAATTCCGAGCGAACGTGCCAGCATCGCCATCACGACCGTCTTCCCAGTCCCGGTCGGGGCCTCCAGATAGGCGTAGTCGCTTCTGGCGAGAATCTCTTCCAGGTTGTCGACGAGATTGATCTGATAATCCCGCGCTCGTCTCGCAGAGGTGCCCTGCTCACAGTGTTGATCACCAGGATGATCGTCGCTGCGGAAATCTGTGCTTTGGTCGTTCCAGGTCTTGAGCATGTCCTTTCCTTTCGAGGCAGAATTTCATTGGACCGTTCAGTGTAAGGGCGGGTTCACCGCCAGAAGCCGTCGCGCCTTTGGCCGTGCTGGTTGTCGTAATTCTCGCGGGTGTCGTAGGCGCTCTTGCGGATCCCCACTTCGACGCGCTGGCCCCCGACGTTGCGGATGTGGAGATCGCGCAGATCGACCTTGTTGCGCTGCGCCCAGTCCTTCGCCTCGCGCTCGCTCCCGAAGGTCCCTGCGTCTTCGTAGTCAAATGCCATGTCTTTTCTCCTTCCTGATGATGATGTTGCCGGCCCCTTCCAGGGGCTTTGCCCGCCCCCTGGGCAGCGTGAGTGAGGCATCTGCGCACTGTTCGCGGAGAAGAGCTGGCCGCTTCGCCAGCAGCCTCACAAAGGTGGCCGCGATCGTGCCCACCAGAACAGCGACAAGGATCATCAGACCTATCGCCACCAACTCGGCGGCCATTTTCTGGTTATCGAGGGCGGCCCGCAGATCGGCGCATCCCTGAACGCCGTGCGTATTGAGATCGCAGACCACGAAGCTGTCCCCGCCAGCGGCACGGGCAATCTCCGAGAGTCCTGCCTCGTTCACCAGAGTGGTCAGGGTTAGCTGCTGCGTGAGGTGAAGCTCGACAGTGTCGGAGCGCGGCGTGTCCGCTTTGGCATGGCCCATCTGTGTCACGATCTTCCTCCTATCGGCTGCGTTCGATGTTGCGTTCGGGCACGTCCAATTGCGGCGTTGCCCGAAGGCTCGCCGGATCGATCCGCGAGGCAGATGCTTGCCTGTCCTCGGGTGCCCTCAAATGATCGGGAATTGTGGGCCGAAACTCGCCAGCGTCGCGACTGCCGCGCTTCGCCTCGACCTGCTTTTCGCCAAGGGTTTCAAGTGCGCTGGTCTTGTCGCCCGGATTGCGGCCGATCTGCGCGAGAAGTCGGTCGCGGTCGTTGGTGACGATTGTGATGTCGTCGCGCACCCGGGTCATCATCACGAGCGCCAGACGCTGGTTCGACAAGTGCCTGGCCGATGAGTGCATCTCACCGATCGCCATGTCGCGCGTGTCGCCCTGCGCCTGATGCATGTTGATCGCATAGGCCAGACCCATCCGCTCGAGCATGCGGTCATTCTGCTTGAGTTCTACTGTCTCGCCTGCCTTGTTCTCGATCGTGACGATCCCATCCCTGATCGCGAGGATCCTCGCCTCCTCGGACTTCATCAGCCCCCGGGCATCATCCTTTTCGGTCCAGCGGACCTTGTCGCCTTCGTAGATTGTCTCCTTGTGCCTTTCGGAGAGCCTCAAGGCATCGCGCTTGTCCGAAGGGTCGATCGCCGCCGGATCGAATTTGGCCAGCTTGCCGCTTTCATCGCGCAGCATGATCCGGCCCTTCGCATCGACGCCTTCGACATCGTACCGGCCCCGAACAAGCCCTCCAGGGGCATTATGGCGCGTCACCTCAAGCAGCTGGCCCTTGCTGTAGGTGGCGGCGTAGCGCAGCTCCTCGCGCGTCGCGTGGGCCGGGAGGAGCGTGGTCAGCCTCAGCCCCTCCCCCTGGATCGCCCCTTCAGCCTTGAGGCCCTGCTGGACCATCCGGTTGAGTTCGCCGCGCGCTGCACGACCCGATGAGTAGATCGCTGTGCGCTCGCGGTCCTCTGGCGACAACTCCAGCCATTTCTGCGCGGTGACCTTGAGGTGGTCTGTGCCAGCTTCAACCACACGCTCGCCGAGCGAGGCAAAGCTTTCCTTGAACATGCCGGCGCGCGCGAGGCCGGCGGCTTCCTTCATATGCTCGGTGCGCTGCCGCAGGCTGGTGTCGATCCGGGCTATGGCGGGGCTATCGGACTGGATCAGGGAAAAGCTTTTGCCCGCCTCGATCGGCTGCAGCTGGGCCCGGTCTCCGATCATGACCAGCTTTTCAACACCAAGCCGGTTGGCGATCGTGAGCAGGTCATTCATCGGCTTGTTCGCCACGAGCGAAGCCTCGTCCAAGACCAGCACTTTGCCGCGCAAGGCTTCGCGAGAGGCTTCGAACTTCGGACCCGAGCCCTCAAGCGCGGGCCGCAAATGCTCATTCACGAAGGATGAGACGGTTCTTGCCGTGATACCCTGTCTGACAACCTCACCGTCCGGCCCCCGGATCGCTGTGTCACTGCGAAGATCGCTCACCATCTTGTTGGCAAACGCGAGGCCGATCGCCTCCCTTCCCTCCTGATGCGCTACGCTTGCGATTGCCGAAATGATTGTCGTCTTGCCTGCGCCCGCGACACCCTGGATCACGATTGTGCGGTCCTTGTTGGCCAGCGCCAGTGTTCCCGCGGCAATCTGCTCGGCATTGAGCTCGTGAGTTCCGGCCACTTGCCGCAGCCGCTCCGGAGCCGCGGCGGCTTCGATGATGGCCTGGCCTGCGCCCTTTCCGGCGGCGACATTGGCGAGGGTTGCCCGCTCGATGGCGACATGCTCAGGGGTGGTAAATTTCTCAGGCCGGCCATCAAGCCTGTCGCTTTTGCCCTCCAGCACCCTGCCGTCGGCCACCAATACGCCGATCCGTGCTTCCACCGCTTCAGCGGTCACGCCCTTTACGCCGAGGTCGAGCGCGGTCTTGACCAGCTCGCCCCGGGTCCAAGAGGTTTCACGTTCGCCGATGATCCTGATCGCAGAAGCGGTTGCCATCTCAGTGCGCAGCTCCGTGGGCGTCAGAGTGATCCGTTGCAGGCCATTGGTTGTCAGTGTGTCTGCTGGCCGAGTGTAGAGCTTGGCGCTGTCGCGGAGCGCACTAAGAGTCTCCTGGACACGCTGCGGCGACCCCAAAGGGCTTTCACGCCCCTCGGAGCCGCGTTCCCGCGCCTGTTCGACCAGCGCCTTGGCATCGAACCCCAGCCCGGCAGCGCGCCTCGCCCATTCCTGCCGAAGCGCCTGCTTGTCGTCCGGGTTCAGCTTGGGATCGCGGGTGCGCTTGGTGATTTCACGTAAGGCTTCTGTGTCGTTTGCGCTCTTCCCGAGTTTCTCGGCCGTTGCCAGAATGGTCAGGCGACGCTGGCTGAAGGCTTCGATCACATCGCGCGCCACGCCCTTGATTTCGAACTGACCGTGCTTGCCGGTGAGCTGGGTTTCATAGCCGAGCTTCTCGAGGTTGGCCCGCAACGCGGCGTTATAGATGGAGCCAAGGACTGTGTTGTTCTTCCAGATCTCTCCATTCCACAGCGCCTTCCAGTTGCCATCCTTGTCCTGAGTCATCGCGGCAATGACGGCATGGGTATGGTTTTGCGGGTCCAGCGCCCGGCTCGTATCGTGCTGGAACAGGGCATAGAGGAGCTTGCCCGTGACCACGCCCTCGCCGTTGGCATTGCGCGAACGATCGCGGGCCTGCGCATAATGCTTCTCGAGATAGGCCATGGTCGCTTTGACGGCGGCCACCTGTGCATCGAGGATCCGCTTGTCGCCGCCCAGCTGCGCAAGCAGGCTGGCCGACTTCGGCATGGAAAATGTGAGGTCTATACCCGAGCGGCGGTTTGCATTGCCATTTACGACCGTGTCATCAGGCAACTTGCCATCGAGGACCTTTTCGAAATCGTCCTTAGCGACAGGGCCTGCAAGCCCGAGCGCCTTTGCGCCCTCGCCACCCCATTCGCTAAGCTCGGCAGGACCATCGCCGACATAGTAGTCGTCCTTGGCAAAGTAGCTGGCGGCGCCGCCTGCTGATGCGACCGATGCGACCGACAGCATGTCAGGCCACCCTTGCCTGCTCATGCTGGAACATCGGCCGCGAGGCATCGCCCAGCAGAAGCCAGGCGGCATCGATGCGGAACTGTTCGCAGATGGCAGCGATCAGGCTCGAGGGCGGATCCCTGTGCCCGCCTTCATAGTTCTTGATGGTCTTGTCCGCGATCCCAAGCTTCAATGCCATCACGTGCTGGGAGATTCCCAGAGCCGCTCGGACGGTCTTGATCCGCCGCCCGATAGTACCGGCACACTGCGGGCGCATTGACGGGGACACATGGCCGGTTTGCGCGGCCGTGCTCATCGCCCAAGCTCCTGATCGTCGTCGATGGAAGGGTCCTGCCGGCTCTGCTTTTCATTGCCGATGCCGCGCATGTTCTCTTTGGAAAGCTCGCTCTCCTGGGCGTCTGCCCTGCTGCTCTGCGCTCGCCCCTTTTGCCCTTCGATCTTCGCCTGCGCGCTGCGCTCTTCGCTATCGCGCATGGCCAGGTTCTGCCGCTCGCGCTGGTCCTTCTTGCCCGGGCGGGTGTAGCCATAGAGCTCCCCTTGCACTGGCCTGCGCTCGACCTCTGCCCGCTCCTCTTCATCCTCGATCTTGCGCGCCACCTCCTCTTCGGTCAGCTCGCGCTCAGGGTTCAATGGCCCCTCGATCGCCTCCCTCAGCTGCTGCGCCGCACGCTCCGCCTCAGTCAGCGCCACCTCTTCGCTATCCTTGCGCTCCAGAGGCACGATGCCAGGTTCCGCGCCCTCCCTATCCGCACCCCCCATTTCCGCGATATCCCCGGACGGTGGCGTGTATTCGGCGGCGCGCATGTCGGTGACACGCTCGAAGCCCTTGGCGCGGGGTTCGTAATCCTTCCACGTCAGTCTGATCCGGGCAGCGGGGAAACCGTCGGGGAATTTCACGAAGCCGTGCATGCTGGGCAAGTCGCTGATGTCGACCGGCATGACGAGTTCTTCGACGTTGGTACGAGGCGTGATCGTCGATGCGTCCCGGTTATCGTTATAGCCGTAGGAATAGGCTTCATCCATGATCCGGACCTGACGGTTGCCGATGAACTCGGAGCAGCGCCGCGAGGTCTCGGGATCGGCCGTCTTGAGGATCAGCTTGGTGCCCGCCAGCGAGGCCAGATTGGTAGCCCCGTTCTCACCATAGGTTTCTTCAAGCTTGTCGAAGGAATGCATGCCAAGCACAAACGCTCCGCCAAACGCGCGGGCGGTCTGAAGGCCATGATCGATCGCCGGGAGACGATGCAGCGCATGGACCTCGTCAATGAGAAACCATGTGCGCAGATCGCGGCTCCGTCCCATGTGGAACAGCGCATTGACGGCCAGGTCCATCCACAGCGTCAAAAGCGGGCGATTGAGAACAAGGTCAGGGTGAGTGGAGGTGATGAAAAGGATCGACCCTTCCTTCACCTCGGTGGTCATCCAGTTCTTGATTGAGAAGCCGGTTTCGCCCGGAGGTGGTTCGGGCAGGAAGCGGAAAACATTCGCATTGGCGATGAAGGTAGTCCGGATCGACTCTGCCATCTTGGCAGCGGCGGGTGACATCATCGGCCCTGCGATCGTACCTTCAAGTTGAGCATGGATCGTCTTCAGATCCGATTGCATCAGGAAGTAGGAAAGCGCGCCGTTTGAGCGCACGCCCATCTTGATCATCTTGACGCACATCTCGACGAACAGGGTTCGGGCTGACTTCTGCCAGAAATCATCTTCCGCGCTGTGGCCGCTGGGGACCAGCGCTGTCGCAGCGCTCATGAATTCGGCGTAATTGTCGCAGTCGTTGAAAATCGACCATGGCACGCAGCGGCGATCCATCGGATTGAGGATGATGTCCGTTTCGGCATCATAGAAGCTCTCGACGAATGTGCCGGTCAGATCGAAAATGACGCAGCGATGCCCGCGTTCGCGCGCCTGCGTGACGATCTTCTTCAGCTCGGTCGTCTTGCCAGCACCGGTCGTACCGATGAACATCGCATGGCTTTGCTCAAGCCGCCAAGGAACCGGCACACCAGCCAAGCGGTAAGGCGCATACAGACCCGCCCGGACACGGTCCTTCAAGGGTTCTGCGAGGATCTTGTCGGGGTCGACTGCTGGCCGGCGCTTGCGGCACTCGCTGACATGCGCTTTCCAGTTATGGCTGGTGATGGCTTGGGCGAGTTCGCTATGCGTCACAAGGACAGCACCGCGCTCATGGCGCTCGGTCAGAATGTCGGTGCCGCGCCGCTTCGAAAAGTCGACGAACCAGACGGTCAATGGGACGCAGATAAAGGCTGCACCCAGACCTGCCGAAATGCTGACCTGCACAGCCTTGGCCCACGCCCTTTCCACGGCAGGATGATAGGGCACCATGGACATGGTACCCTGCACCATCTGACCCGATGGAAGCGTCAGGTTTACAGGCTTGTTGGGATTGAGCTGAACCCATCCCCAAGCCTCGGCATAGAGCTTCATCAGGACGAGCTGGACCTCATGGTTCTTGAAGGTCAAACTGACGAGGATGCACAGTAGGAGAACGGCGGTCCCAACCCAGACGTAGAGGGGCATTCTGATGCCCGCCCAGGTCATCAGGATTTCATGGTGGAACAGCTGCGATCCGCGCGTGAAATTGCCTGCGTTCCGCTTCACTTTTCCGCGCGCGGAAGCGTGGGTGAGAGTGGCCGCTTTTTTGCTGAATCTGATGTCTTCAGCCATGATGCTCTCGCACGTTGGAGAGCGCCTGGGCGATCAGGTGTTCGGCATCAGCCGGATATTGCTCCTGGACGATGAGCGAGAGCGCAAGCTGGGTATGCTCGAGGATTGTGACGGCGCGCTCGGCGTTGAGCGACAATCCCGCCTTCAGGAGGGGAATGCCGACTTCCAGAGCAATGCGGATGGCTTCTGACCGCGAGACACCGCGGCTTGTCGCAAGTTGATCGACGATGTCGATCATCCTTGGGCTGAGCGTTACACCGACGCTCTGGAACTGTTTCTTTTCCACTACCACACCTTTTCAGGCGTGGTTCGTCTATCGCAGGACCAAGTATATAACGCTGCAGCCCCCTTGCCAAGAGCTTAGAAGATGCAGCCCGGTGCAGCGCTAAGCCTGTGTATTTTCATACTTATGATGGAGCACTGGACGGTATGCAGCGGGCTGCACCGTGCGAATTTCGAGCAAAAGTTCGGCTAACCAATTGTGAAATATGGAGAACTTCGCTGCATCAGCCTACCGCGCAGCGGTGTACGGTGTGCTTGCAATACAGGGACTGATTTACTCCTGACCCGGCACCCTTTCAACCAGTTTATCGGACTGATTCTTGGCGTTTTTTCGCGACGGGCCTTGGCCAACCGGCCAGGAGCTGAAGGTTAAAAAAAGCCCGATGTTCTGCATATGTCTGCAATTGGGACGCATCTGGCCACCAGAACGCCTGCAACTGCATGATCCGGTTATGGTTATTGGCAAAGGGCAAATCGAAACTGCCTTCTGCCCAGTTAGGCCATTACAGGCGAGCTCCTGACCGCTTTACCTATGCGGGAAAGGGAATGGCGAACACCAACCATCAGCAGTTCTGTCAGGGTTTGCCCGGCACCACCTCATTGAGCGCTGCCAACATAGGTAGTTCGATCCAGGTCACGGAAAGCTCAGGCGTATCGCAACGCCTGTAGCTTTTCGGGTTGTCATGGCGGCGGCTCTTTCACCCTTTGAATGGCAGATCCCAGCTACGACTGCCGCCATGTTCGGCCCTAAACTTCCTGCTGGTTCCGGATCAATTCTTCTCATAATGTTGGCGGACAAAACTGATGCAATTGATGCAAAAGAAAAGGCCCCGGAGATAATCTCCGAGGCCTCGAATTGGCTGAGTTTGGGGGAAAGCGCTCTGCCCTACTCGGCCAGCGCCAATTCAAAGGTTTCGGAGGCCTCTGTCGGCTTGGCTTCCTTAGCCTTGGCCAGGAAATCGACCTGCTCGGCGATGATCTCGCAGCCGTAGCGTTCGGTGCCGTTCTGATCAGTCCAGCGGGTGTAGTGGATACGGCCGGTGACCATCAGCATCGCGCCTTTACTGACGTTTTGAGCGACACTCTTGCCGATGCCGTTGAAGCAGGTGATCCGGTGCCATTCGGTCTCGGTCTGGCGCTTGTCGCTTGCATCCTTGTAGCTTCGCGAGGTGGCGAGGGAGAGCGAGGTGATCTTGGCGCCTGCCTGAGTTTCGCGGACTTCCGGGTTGTTGCCTGCAAAGCCGACGAGGATGACGGTGTTCTTCATGATGGTATCCTTTCGAAGCTGTTCCTCCGTCCAAGGGACTATCCCTTCGACTGAGCCCCGATGAGGCCGGGCACGGGCAGGTCTGCACCGAGCGGATGCGAGGGAAACGCCGCTCACAGGAGTGGTGCGGGCAGCCGTTCCAGCGGAACGGCAACACGGTCCGCATGAGCGCGCGTTGCAGCACCTGACAGGGTCCGGTCAGGGGCTGGTTCATGTCATGGAAGGGAAGGGCTTTTGGGCAGCCGGAACACGCTGGCTGGCATCAAGACGAAATGCTGCCGAACTGCATCCTTTGCAGAATCCTCAATCTCTGAGTGCGAAAGCGAAATCTATCAGGTGATGCTCGACCCGGCGACCCGCCGCTCCGTCAGGAAACCGGCCCAGCGGGCACCCTCCGAAGGGCTTGTCTCAGGATCACCTTCTATGGCAGCTATAGCACAGTTGCCGCCAAAACCTGCCATTCTGGAAGCGACCCCGAAGCGGTCATTGTTAGTGGTGGCACGCATGGGTCAGATATCCTCCTGGGACGCAAGGACAACCCTTGCTCCAACAGGTGGGACAAGGCTGAGCCAGTCTCGCGGGGCAAGTCCGCGTTCTTGACCCAAAAGGGAGGCAATCGGTCCACCATGCGTGACGACTATCCCGCGTCCTTCGGGCAAGCCGGTCAGAGCGGTAGCCACTCGTACCGCCAGTTCATGGGTGGTCTCTCCGCCCCCGGGGCGGAACTTGCCTGGGGCTTCGATCATCCCGTCCATCGCGTTGCCACTTGCCCGGTAGATCGCGTGCCAGCTCTGGCCCTCCCAAGTCCCGAAATCGCGTTCGCGCCATGCCGGGTCGGCATGGATCGAGCAGCCAACATGTCGGGCGACTGCTACAGCAAGGCGCCGGGCGCGTGTCAGATCGCTGTGGATGACCCATTCTGGGCGCAAGGCAGCCAGTTCCTGCGCGAGAGGACCGATCGCCGCTGCTCCCGCGCGGCTGAGGCCCACATCGGTGACCCCGTAGCAGCGCCCGCGCCACCGCCGGGCGACTTCGGTATGGCGCACGAGCGTGATGTCATTCGCCATGGCTGAGCGCCGCCACCGCCAACAGCAGGATCAACTGGCCAGCATAGGCGGCAAAGCCGAGGCAATCGCCCGTGCTCCCGCCGATCCGGCGCAGCAGCAGGCCGCGCAGCCAGACGAGGAACACGCCGGCTGCCAGGCAAGCGAGCAGTAGGGTGCCCACATCGAGGAAAGCGAAAATCGCGAGAGCAGGAAATGCAGTCACAACGCTCATCACGGCCGTGCGCGCACTCACCGCGCTGCCGATATCCTTTGCGAGCCCGGTTCCTGCAGGCGCAGGCGGGACTAGCGCCATTGCCGCCACCACTAGCGCCCGTGCAAAGCAGGCCGAAGCGACAATCGCAGTGCCTGTAAGCAGCGGGTCGTCTGCCACTGGCAGGCTCATCAGCAGCACCGCACGCAGGGCGATAGCAAGGCCAAGGCCTAGCGCGCCATAGCTACCGATGCGGCTGTCCTTCATGATTCGGCGCACGTCTTCGGCCATGTAGCCGCCGCCGAAGGCATCGCAGAAATCAGCCACTGCGTCCTCGTGGAACGCTCCGGTCAGCCGGGCCTCGATCATTAGCGCGAGGATCACCGCGACCGCCAGCGGCACGAACTGCGCAAGGCCCAGCACCGCTGCGGCTGTCACTGCTCCGATGAGCGAGCCGACCAGCGGAAACCAGCCCACCGCCTTGATGAGGCCTGCCCGCGCCTGTGCCCCATCGAGCCGATCGAGCAGAGGCACAGGCACGCGGGTGAGGAATTGCAGCGCGAGCAAGGGCGGCGCCCATGACGGGATGGATGAAAGCGCCGGGTTCATCCCGTCACCTCGCTCAGCAAAGCGACCTTGCCGATCAGCGCTGCCGCGCTGTCGAGCAAGGGCAGTGCGACCAAGGCGCCGCTGCCTTCACCGAGCCGCATTTGCCAGTCGAGCACCGGCGCAAGGCCAAGCTGCGCAAGTGCTGCCGCGTGGCCTGGCTCTGCCGATTGGTGTGCAGCGATCATCATGGTTGCAGTGCCGGGGCAGAGCCGCTCTGCAACCAGCGCAGCGGCAGTTGCGACATAGCCATCGAGCAGCAAGGTCAAGCGCAGGCGGGCAGCCTCGGTAAAGCAGCCCGCCATGGCGATGATCTCGAAGCCAGCCACCTCGGCGATTGCTGCGCGCGGATCGTCGCCAAGCATCACGGCGGTGCGAGCGGCGGCGGCGGTCACGATCGCCCGCTTGCGCACCAGAATCTCGTCATCCGCGCCCGCGCCGCGCCCGGTCGCCGTGTCGCTGTCGGCACCGGCCAGCAGCACGGTGAGGCAAGCCGCGGGCGTCGTGTTCCCGATGCCCATCTCGCCCAGCAGCAGCACAGCAATGCCAGCATCAGCCGCCCGCCGCGCCGCCGTCTCACCCAGATCCCAGGCGGCAGCGAATTGCTCTGCGGTCATGGCAGGGCCGCGCGCTAGCGAGCGTGTTCCGCCTGCGAGTATCTGCGGCGGGGGCAGGGCGGCTCCCTCCGGGGGAAAGGCAGCCCCGGCATCGATCAGCTCAAGATCGCATTCATGCGCCGCCGCAAGCGCGCTGCTGGTCGCTTTGCCCGCTGCAATCGTCGCCATCATCGACCCGGTGACAGCCTGCGGCCAGGCGGAGACCCCATCGGCCACCACGCCGTGATCGGCCGCGAACAGGATCAGGCGGCGCGGGCGCGTGACCGGGTCGAGACGCTGCTGAATGCGCGCAAGATCGGCCGCTAGGGCCTCAAGCCGTCCCATGCTGCCCCGCGGCTTGGCGAGCGCATCGAGGTGCGCGGTTATGGTCTGGTCGTTCAGCATCGTGTTGCCCTTGCTCCACTCACCGCTCGATCACCATGGCTTCTACGGCAAGTCGAGCTTGCCACCCCGTCGTGTGGAGCAGCGGCAGTTCGGCTTCGGTCTTCGGGTAACCGAGGCACAATATCCCGATAAAATGCCAATCAGCTGGAACGTCGAGCAGGACGGACACTGTCGCGGGATCGAGGATCGAGACCCAGCCTAGCCCAATCCCTTCGGCCCGCGCTGCCAGCCACAGCGTGTGGACGGCGCAGATGGTCGAATAGACCAACGCTTCGGGCATCGTCTGCCGGCCTAGACCCGCGCCTTCGGCGGGATCACGCACGCAGTAGATCGCGATGACCACCGGGCATTCGGCGAGGCCATGGAGTTTGAGCCGCTGATATTCAGCTCTTTCCGCAGCATCATATTTCTCGCCCGCGGCAATTTGCTCGGCTTCGACATGGGCGACGAGGGCGCGGCGGCGCTCGGCGGATCGGACCATCACGAAACGCGAGGGCTGGCTGTTACCGACCGAGGGCGCGCGGGCAGCCTGCGCGATCAGCTTGCCGAGCACCGTTTCGGGCAAAGGATCGCTGCGAAACGCGCGGACATCACGCCGCCAGGTCAGCAAATTGGCGAGCTGCGCGCGAAAGGCATCGTCGAAATCGGGCGCCGCAGTCATGTCAGCCCCGCGATCCGGGCCAGCGCGGCGATATCGAGATGCCGCTCCAGGGCTTTGGCCAATTCGTCGAGCGCTTCATCCACCCGCACCGCATGATCAACCGCGTCTGACCCTGCGCCAAGCCGCTCGAGCCAGACGGCGCGCTGCGCGGGATGATCGAACAGGCCGTGGACATAGCAGCCGGCAATCCGGCCGCAGGCGCTGACCGCGCCGTCGGTCCGTCCATCGTGCAGTCGCAGCAATGGCGGCGCCGTTCCGCTGGTTATGCCGCAATGGATTTCGTAGCCGCGGAAGGCCGCGCCTTCGGCAAGGCTGACGCCGGTGACTTCGGCGAGGCGCTTGTGCGGGGCGAGCCAGGTGGTGACCGGCAAATAGCCAAGGCCCTCAACCTCGCCCGGCGGCCCTTCGATCCCGTCAGGATCGGCGATCTGCGTGCCCAGCATCTGATAGCCCCCGCAAATTCCCAGCACCTGCGCGCCGCGCCTGATATGACCGGCCAGGTCAATATCCCAGCCCTGCGCCCGCAAGAATGCAAGGTCGGCGATGGTGGCCTTGGTACCGGGCAAAATCACAAGGCGGGCTTCGGCAGGCAGGGGCTCGCCGGGAGGCACCATCACCAACCGCACTTCGGGTTCGGCCGCCAGCGCGTCGAAATCGTCGAAATTCGCGATGCGGGAGAGCATCGGCACAGCGATCACGATCGATCCGCCGCTCACCGCCTGCCGGTCCAACACTACGGCGTCTTCCGCCGGAAGCCGCTGCGCCGCATCGATCCAAGGTACCACCCCGAGCCCGCGCCAACCCGACAGCTGTTCCGTCATAAGGTAGCCGTCCTCGAATAGCGCCGGATCGCCGCGAAAGCGGTTGATGATGAACCCGTGGATCATCGCGGCATCATCGGAATCGAGCACCGCGCGCGTTCCCGCAATCGCGGCGATCACGCCGCCGCGATCAATGTCTCCCACCAGAACGACAGGCACATCGGCGGCGCGGGCAAAGCCCATGTTGGCAATGTCGCCGCGCCGCAGATTGATCTCGGCCGGGCTGCCCGCGCCTTCGATCAGCACCAGATCGGCCTGCGCAGCCAAACGCTGATAGCTGTCGAGTACGGCTTCCAGCCAGCGCGCTTTTTCTGCCTGATAGCCGCCAGCGCTACGGGTGCCCTGCATTTGGCCCTGAATGACAATCTGCGCTGTCCGATCCGATTGCGGCTTGATGAGCACCGGGTTCATGTCGCTGTGCAGAGGCACGCGCGCGGCCAAGGCCTGCACGGCCTGCGCACGGCCAATCTCCCCGCCATCGCTGGTGACGGCTGCATTGTTCGACATGTTCTGCGGCTTGAACGGCATAACCGTGAGACCGCGATTGGCAAACAGACGGCAGAGCCCCGCGACCAGCACCGATTTACCGACATCAGAGCCGGTGCCTTGCAACATCAGCGCAGCCATAAAATTACTCCCGCTACGATGGCTGCCAAAGCCCACAACAGTCGGCAAGCACGCCGCCAGATCACGAGCGCACGGGTAAGATCACGGGCATCGGGGCGCGGGCCATCTCCCATAGTTGCTCGCAGCACCGGTTCACCGTCATAGCTTACCGGCCCGCCCAATTGCCGCCCGAGCGCGCCGGCCATGGCCGCCTCGGGCCATCCCGCATTGGGCGAGGCATGGCCGCGCGCATCGCGCTGCATCACGTGCCAGCCCGTGCGCCAGCCCCGGCCCGCGGCCAGCACCAGTAGCGCGCCGGAAAGGCGCGCGGGAAGATAGTTGAGCGCATCGTCGGTTCGGGCGCTAGCCCACCCGAAGTGGCGGTAACGGGTGTCGCGATGCCCAACCATCGAATCCGCCGTGTTGATCGCCTTGGCAGCCGCCAGCCCCGGCAGACCTGCCACCGCGAGCCAGCAGGCGGGCGTTACGATCCCGTCGCCAAAGCTTTCGGCCAGGCTTTCGATCGCCGCTGTGGCGATGCCGACTTCGTCCAGACCGCCAACATCGCGCCCGACAATCATCGCCACGGCCGACCGCGCAGCTGCCAGATCACCGGCGGCGAGCGTCACGGCCACGGCCTCGACATGGTCGGCGAGGCTGCGCTGGGCAAGGCCGGTGGTCGCCGCCAACACCAGCATCGGCCAGAGCCACAGGGACTGAAGACATACGAGCTGAACCAATGCAGCCGCGCCCGCGCTGGCGGCGACCAGCAGCGCCAGCATGGAAGCGCCCATGATGCGCTGGCGTCGGGGCGTACCGCGGTTCCAGCGGCGGTCCAGCGCGTCAATCAACGCCCCTATCCACATCACCGGATGGCCGACCCGCGCCAGCAGCCAGCGCGAGTAGCCCCAGACCCATTCGGCCAGCAAAGCGGCAGGCAGCATCAGCGCACCGCTCATCAGCATGGTCCGCTCAGCACCAGACCGGGCGCGCCATCTGCCAAGGTTACGGGATGGCTCGCGACGCCATAGACTGCGGCGATGCGATCCGGCGTCAGCACGGCGGCGGGATCGCCATCAGCGGCAATCCGTCCGCTGTCCATCATGACGACTCGGTCGGCCACCCGCATGGCATGCGCTAGATCATGCAGGACCAGCACCACGCCCACGCCGCGTGTCGCCACCTGTCGCATCAGGGCGAGGACATCGAACTGGTGGCGCGGATCGAGATTGGCGAGCGGCTCGTCTGCCAGCAGAAATTCGGGCTGCCCCGCCAGCACCCGCGCTAGCAGCGCCCGCGCTCGCTCACCGCCCGACAAGGTGCCCACGACACGCGAGGCGAATTGCGCCGTGTCGGTCGCTGCCAGTGCATCGGCCATCGCCGCAAGGTCGGCTGCGCTTTGCTCCCAGCGGCCCTGATGGGGCAGGCGGCCCAGACTGACGAGTGTAGCGACGTCGATATCCCAGTTCACCTCGGCCACCTGCGGCAGGAAGCCGATCCGCTGCCCGCGTTCGCGCGCCGAAACGCGCTCCAGCGGCACATCGCCCAGCGTCACGGCTCCGTGGTCGGGCGCGCGCAGTCCGGCAAGGCACGCGAGTAGCGTTGATTTGCCCGCCCCGTTGGGGCCGATGATCGCTGTGACCTCTCCACGTCGCAGCGCAAGGCTGGCGTCCGTCAGAACCGCTTTGCGTGTCGGGCCTGCGCCGAGGGTGACAGACACATCACGCGCTTTGAGCACCGCTGTCATCCGATCTGCCGCCGCATGTTGAGGAGCAGCGCGAGAAAGAACGGCGCGCCCAGCAACGACATGGCGATGCCGAGCCGCAATTCGCTCACCGTCGGGGCGGCGCGCACCGCGCTATCTGCTACCAGCAGCAGCAAGGCTCCTGCCAAGGCCGAGGGCAGCAGCACCGCACTTGGCCGCCGATTGGTGAGCGGGCGGATGAGATGCGGCACGATCAGCCCGACAAAGCCGATGATCCCCGAGGCCGCGACGCTTGCGCCCACAACGAGGCCCACGCCAATAACAATCTGCGCTTGCAGCACAGCGGGCCGCATCCCCAACGTGCGCGCTGCAGCTTCGCCAAGCGTGAGGGCATCGAGCGCGCGGCCTGCGCTGGCGATTACGATCATCCCCAGCACGATCAGCGGCGCAGCCAGCATTACATCGTCCCAGCTGCGATCGGTCAGAGCCCCCATCAACCAGTTTACGATTTGCCCGGTCGCAAAGGGTGTGGGGGCAAGGCTGATGACCAGCGCGGTCAGCGCGCCCGCAAGCGAGGAGATCACGACGCCGGCCAGCGTGAAAACGATCACGCTGCCGCTTTGCCCGGCGATGGCGGACAGCAGCAACACCGCCAGTGCCGCTCCCGCCAGTGCAAAGCCCGACAGGACCATCGGCGTCGCCGCAAGGCCGAAGAAAATCGAGATGACCGCGCCCAATGCCGCCGTCGCCGACACGCCAAAAAGCCCCGGGTCGGCGAGGGGATTGCGCAGATAGCCTTGCATGGCCGCACCCGCCATTCCGAGTCCGCCACCGATCAGCAGTGCGAGCACAACACGCGGCAGGCGCAATTCGACGATGATTGGCCAGCGATCGTCGCCTGCGAAGAGCTCGGCAGGAGCAATCCAAACCTTGCCCGCCAAGATTGACAGGCCGGAGACAAGCACAAGCGCGACCAACAGCGCGGGAATGAGCAAGGGCAACCGCTGCGCCTTCACAGGCTGGCCCTCACCTCTGAAAGGCGATCCAGCGCCCGAATCATCACCGGACCTGCACAGCTCAGCAGCCACTCGTCGAACTGCGCGCGAACCATCCTGTCATCGAAACGGCGCAGCACCCTGTGACCTGTCATGCGGTCGCCCGCAATCCCATCGCTCAGCAGCACGCGCGGAGGGCGGGCGGCAAGATGTTCCAGCGGGAGGACATCCCAGCGCTTGAGGCCATATTGCGCGCTCATGTTGCGAAATCCGGCAATGCTGAGCAGTTCGTTAGCAAGCGTACTCTCACCCGGCACCAGCCCACTGCCTTGCCAGATCAGCGCAGGCACTGGAGCGCCGCGCCCTCGCGCGCTTGCCTGCGCACGGGCCACAGCCTGCTCGATCCGCCGCACCAGAGCTTCGCCGCGCGCGGGCTGACCCGCAGCCGCGGCAACGGCCCGAACCTGCGCGATGGATTCGGCGACGCTTTCAGGCACCGTGAAAGTCTGTACGGGCACTTTCAGGCGCTTGAGCGCCGCAAGTG
Source organism: Verrucomicrobiaceae bacterium (assembly GCA_027484445.1). Taxonomy (GTDB): domain Bacteria; phylum Verrucomicrobiota; class Verrucomicrobiia; order Verrucomicrobiales; family Verrucomicrobiaceae; genus Prosthecobacter. The sequence goes on along the minus strand of JAIXSY010000009.1, from coordinate 14,670 downwards.
TCGAGGGCGAGACATGCGCGCCCGCCAGAACGATATCGGGCCGTAAGGCGATGACTTCTTCGGCAGTTCCCGACGTCGCGGCAAAGCGGCGGGCCGTTGCCAACGGGATCGATGTTGCTCGCGCGTCTTGGGAATAATGACTGATCGCCAGAATCTGTTTTGGACCCGCCACCTCAACCAGCACCGCATCAATGCAGGGGTTGATCGAAACAATCCGCCGAGGCGCAGCAGCCAGCGGATTGGCGACCAGCTGGCTGAGGGCCAGCACCAAGGCAGCCCACAGGCCGCAAAGGGCGCGCAGCCGGGTCAATATTCGACCCCTTTTTGCGCCTTGAAGCCGGCCTTGAAGGGATGCTTCACCTCGGCAAATTCCGTCACCAGATCAGCCAGCTCGAGCAATTCAGGCTTGGCGCTGCGCCCGGTGATGCAGATATGCTTGGTTAGCGGGCGGTCCTTGAGGAAGGCGATCACTTCTTCGGCCGGCAGGGTATCGTCGCGCATCACGATGTTGAGTTCGTCGAGGACCACGAACTCAAAGGCCGGATCGAGGATCAGTTCCTTTGAGCGCTCCCATGCCGCGCGCGCTGCCGCGATGTCGAGTGCCCGGTCCTGCGTGTCCCAGGTGAAGCCTTCGCCCATCACCTCGTAGGTCACCAGTTCGGGATTGGCCTCGAAGAAATTGCGCTCGCCGGTTTCCCACTTGCCTTTGACATATTGCACGATCCCCACCTTCATTCCCCAGCCAAGGCTACGGACCACCATGCCGAATGCAGAGCTCGACTTGCCCTTGCCGTTGCCCGTGTGGACGATCAGCAGCCCGCGTTCGAGCGTGCGGCGCGCCTGCATCCGCTCGCGCGCGGCCTGCACCCGCTTCATCCGTTCATTGTGGCGGGTATAGTCAGTTTTCTCATCGGTCATGAGTTGCTCCATTCAGCAAGCGCGCGCGCGAGGTGCCGGGTTGTGATTGCATCTTCAGGCAGTCCGATGCGAAGCCGCGCCGGATCATCGGCGAACGGACGGGTCAGGATGCGATGGTTGGCCAGATGTTCGAACAGGTGCCAAGCATGCTGGGTCTTGCACGTGCGGAAGAACGGCGTGCTTGCCGTGATCGTCAGACCGGCACCAAGCAGCGCTCGGTCGAGGCGCTCGCCACTTTCAGCAAGCCGCCACCGCTGTGAAGTTTGCCACGAAGTATTGCGGTAGAACGAAATCCCAGCTGCTACAGAAGGCCCCGAGATCGGCCAATCGCCCACAAGGCGGCGCAAGCGCGCTGCGATAGCGGGCGGAGTGATAACAAAGCCCAATCGCAGACCCGCCAACCCGGCAAACTTCCCGAATGAACGCAATATTATAAGGTTCGGCCATCCGCGCGCAGCAAGGCTGAGATCTGGATCAGCATCGGCAAAAGCCTCATCGACAATCAGCCACCCTCGGTGGGCGGCCAGCCTTTCGGCGATGCTTTGCAGTGTGTGCTCGGCAATGATCTCTCCACCAGGATTGCCGGGGCGGGCCAGCACTATCGCATCACAACTTGCAGCTGCTGCCATCAGCTCGTCGGGATCGCTCGCCAGCGTCAGGCAGGGGTTCGGCCACATTGCTGTATGGCCGCTATAACCGGGGACCACTGCTGCAGTGCGCTGCGCGCTCAGCATATGACCGATCAGACGGAGACCGAGGTCGCTGCCGGGCACCGCCATCGTCGCTGCCGGGTCACTGCCGAAGCACTCGGCTGCACAGGTCTCCAGCAGCGCCAAATCATCGGGTGAGGGGAGGCGGGTCAAGGCCTCCCGAGGAATGTCGTCCGGATAGGCCCAAGGGCTGATGCCGGTCGACAGATCCAGCCAATCCGGGCCTCCGAACAGCGCGCGCGCCAGATCGATCCGTCCGCCATGGACAGCGAAGGGAGCAATCTTGGCGTGCAGCTGGTCAGACATCGGCGGCTAGATCTTCAACCGTACGCCGATGTAGCCCGCGCGCGGCATCTGGCCGAAGCGCAGCACTGTTTCATATTGCTCGTCAAACAGATTTTCGATCCGCGCCGTAAGTTCGAGATTTTGTCCTATGGGCATCATTGCGCGCAAATCAGCAAGGACGTAGCCCGGCAGGCGGGTGGTATTGGAGGCGTTGTCGAACGCCTCGCTCACGTTGGTGACGGTGAACCCCGTCTCGAGGCCGAACGACCAGCTGTAATCGACCAGCAGGCTCGACGAATTTCCCGGACGGCGCGGCAGGCGGCGGTCGAAATTAGGCGAGCCTGCGGTTCGGTTGCGCGTATCGACATAGCCATGGCTGAACTGCACCTGCAATGCATCGAGAGGTCTCAGCGTCACGGCAAATTCGGCGCCGCGGGCAGTGGCAAGGCCGATATTGTCATAAGTGCCCGATGGGCGGTTGGTGCAGACGCCGGTGCGTGGAAGCGGGCAGGAGATGAACAGGATGAGATCTTCGCTGTCTCGCTCGAAATAGGTGGCTGACAGCGTCAATCGCCCGTCCACCAATTCCTGCGTTATCCCGGCATCCCAGCCTTGCGAGCGTTCCGGATCAAGCGTGGTATTGCCGAAATTGCTCAGCAGCTGGAACAGCGACGGCACCTTGAACCCCTCGGCATAGCTGGCGCGAAAGGTCGTGCCAGTGGCTGACACATTGTAAACCGCGTTGGCGCCGAACGTGGTCTCTCCGCCGAACCGATCATGATCATCTTGGCGCACCCCGCCTGTGACGGTGAACCCTTCTGCGATCGTGCCAACGACCTGAGCATAGCCGCTGTAAATCCGGGCCCGCCCAAGGCTGGCGGGCGCGCCGAAACTACTGGACGAGAAGGTCGAGATTTCCTGTTCAAGACCGAATGTGGCCTGCCAGCCCTCAGAAATGTCGACAATCCCCTGATATTCGAGCCGCTCGTTGCGCCCTTCGCTGCGGAAAGTTTCTGCCGGGGTGCCATCCAGCGCGGTGTTACGGCGGTCAGTGTCAGTCAGCGCGAAGCCGATACGGTTGCGAAACCGCCCGCCGAACAGCGAGGCATTGAGCCCGGTGTAGCCGACAAGTTCGCGGGTTTCGCTCTCCTCGTTTACGTCGGCAAAGGCAAAACGCGGAGCCGGGAAGCCATCGATGTTGAACGTCCCGCGCGAATACCACCCGCGTGCATCCACTGAGATCGTATTGCTCAGCGCCAGATTGAAATTGGCATTGGCACCCATGTTTTCGTAGCCGTCGCGTTCGCGCCCTCCGCGGCTTTCAGCGAAGTTCGAAATGCCGTCTGACCGGAACCAGCCTCCGCCCACACTGGCCGAGAGCGGACCGGCCTTGCCCGAGGCATTCGCCATCAGATTCACCGTGTCGCGAAAGCCATATTCGCCGCGCGCGTTCACCTCCAATTCCTCGGTGGATTGACGGGTCACCATGTTGACTACTCCTGCGATCGCCTGGCTGCCCCACAGCACCGATTGCGAACCGCGCAGCACCTCGATGCGTTCGATGTTGCCGGTCAGGAGGTTGCCAAAATTGAACCCGCCACCGGGCGAGGAGGGATCATTGAGCTTCACACCGTCGATCAGCGCCACGGTCTGATCGCTCTCTGCGCCGCGGATAAACACCGAGGTGTTGCCGCCAATACTGCCGTTGCGCGCGATTGTGACGCCGGGCAGGGTCCGCAGGATATCGGCCACATTCTGGGTCTGCCGCCGCTCGATTTCGGCAAGGTCCACCACGCTGACGGATTGGCCGACCTTGTCGAGTGATGTCTCGGTTCGGTTGGCAGCCGTGACGATGATTTCCGGGGCAGGCTCGCCTGCGTCCTCGGAAAGGACGTCCTGCGCTGCCGCTGGCAAGGAAGCTGCTGTCAGGCCCAATACCGATCCAGCAAGAAGCAGTGATCTGGAAAAACGGAGAGAATTCAAACGTGTCATTATTACCTCCTGTCGTCACACACAGAAGGCGGGCGCCGGCCAACACGGCGCGCCATGACGCGGGCCCGCAATAGGGCCGACCCCACCTTCGCTCATGTCGTCACGCGGAGGCATTGCTCCGATCATGTGGATGGACCCGTCCACACAAAGGATCGACTGCAGCAGGCAGGTCTCCTGGCTCCCGGATCATCGTCTCCTGCTCCGCCTTCCCAGCCCGAATGATTGGACCAGTGGCATTGTGGGGCAGGAACTCCCCGGTCACAGTTGCGGGCACAGCCCCGGCCTGAATGTCGCTGCCGAAAGCGGCGTGCGACAATGTCCCGGGTTCCCTTTTAAGCCCCTTGCGGAGCACCAGTTGCAAGTGCGAGATGAACTCCGGGCCAGACTTTCGCAAGCAGGAAATTCCAAAAATGACAGTGGTTCTGGTTCTGGGTGGTGCGCGATCAGGCAAAAGCCGCATTGCGCAGGAGATGGCGGAAGCCGAGACTGGGCCTCTCATGTTTATCGCTACAGCTGAAGTTTTCGACGCAGAAATGGCTGACCGGATCGCTCGCCACAAAGCCGATCGGGGCGTTCGCTGGACCCTGATGGAAGCACCCATCGACTTGCCGCAGGTTTTGGCGAGTGAACATGCCGTGACTGGCACCGCACTTGTAGATTGCCTCACGGTCTGGCTCGGCAATCTGATGCATCACGAACGAGATTCGAATGCCGCCATTGACGATCTTGTTTTTGCAGTTCAGCGACCGCGTTCCTATCCGCTTTACCTTGTGAGCAACGAGGTGGGTCAGGGGATTGTCCCTGACAACCCGATGGCGCGCAAGTTCCGAGATAGTGCAGGAAGGCTAAACCAGCACATCGCCCGCGCAGCTGATCGGGTGCTATTCGTCACTGCAGGAATTGTCCATGTCCTAAAGGATGTTCAGGGGTCAACAAGATAGCCAACGGATCCGATTAACGCGGATCCTGAATTTTAGAACGATTAACGAGATGCTTAGCTGCTGAAAATGCTAGTGTGGTGCAGTCACTGCTGTTTGGCGAACGTATTCTAGACGCTGAAAAAACTACGTGACCTCGCACTGAGCGAAGCGGGGATCGAAGAGTTCTGTTCAGGGACACCCCAAAATAAAGCGGAAGTCATGCGTACGGTAAAAAAGTTAGCTAACATCCTGAAATCAAAGAGTTATTGACTCCTCCTAAGATGGATCGTACTCTTGCTTCGTCGCTCAATGGTGCGTGGCAATATGACAAGTCAGCTTGGAGAAATCTCATGACAAAGAGTGCAAAGGTAATTGCATTGGCTGCGCTGTGCAGCATTTCCACACCCGCTCTCGCAGCCGTGATACAATTTGAGATATTTGGTGGAGGTTCAAATCCTGGTGTCGCTCAGCAAAACGCTCTAGCCAACGCAACTGTAGAATGTCAGCGAAGAGGCGGGCAGCTTGTTGGGTTCGGGGGACAGCTGATATCTAACGGACCCAACAATTTTTTCTTTGTGGGCACAGCACAATGTGACGTTCCATAAAAAAACTGTTTTTAAATTGTTTAAATTCGATTTAGGGTCCGGGCCCATAAAACTTATTTCTTACAAAAATTCAAATCATTATTGCTATTATTTCAGAAAGAGGCTTCGCGGATTGCGATTATCATCTCGCTGAATCATGCGCGCCTCACTTTAAGCGAACTGCTTCGCAGATCGGGCCACTCCTCTGGCAAGCTATGAGGGGAAGACAAAGGATTGATGGCCGGCGGCTCCCTCCCTGTACCATATCAGGCGGGTGCTTGGCTCTGTACGCAAGTATCTACATGCTCGGCTGCTCCACTGCGCGGCGCAATGGCACCACGATCATTCGACACGCGCGGAATTGTCACTTGCAGATGGCTACCGCACTCAGCAGCACCGGCCGCGTCAACCATGCGGATCGCACGGGCTGTTTGGCTCGACCAAAGCGGGCAAGTTACCAAAGATCGCGAAGGCTTCACCCTTATCTAAGGCCGCGCGGATATAGCTTCGTTCGCCACTGCGTCGTAAGCGAAAGGCTTTAGAAGCAGACGTTCGCGTTTCCACCCATCAGCAGTCATGAGCAGCGGCTCCACGCAATCCCAAAACCTGCCCGGCAGCTTCAACGGGCTTCTCGCCAGCAGCAGACATTCGGCTAGCGACCCCGAAGTGGACGGCGCTCATCAAGCTATTCAATAAGGTCCCCTGCTGCAATTATTCTCGCGGTTCGACAAACCTAACGCGAAGCTGTTCCGAGGGATAATCGACGGGCGTGAGCGTAGCTTCACAACTAGCGAAATCGGCCTTGATGAGATAACACGTGCGGACTGGTGGGGATATTGCTTCGCCGTCCTGTTCAGTTAGCGTCGTGCATAACTGTTCTCTTGAGTGATCGTCGACATTGATGTCCCATAATCCGCTTCGGTAAGTGATGTCGATTTCGGCTGCGACGCTGGCCCACGACCCATTTTCGTCGAATGTTTCGTCAAGACCATTGGTTTTATTTTGAGGGATCATCTTCTTCCCAGCGATCATTTTTCGTAGCGTTGCCTCACTTCCTTTGGACGAAGCGGTCGGCGACGAAACACAGCTAGAAGGAGCATCAACTCCTTCACGCCGTTCTGTCGCACTTTTTTCAGATGCAGGTGTGCAGCCTACAGACGCAAATGCGACGAGGCCAGAGACGATTATCGTAGTGTTTGCACCGTGTTTCATGATCGTTGTTACAAGCAATGCTGCGACGCGCCCAACTAACTTTCTGCGGGCTTCGCGATCGCATGATCAGCGTCTCTTTTCCACCCAATTCCGGGCACTAACGCCGGATCGCCATGATCCAGAAACCTGCCATTCATTTCCAGCGCTCAAGACTTCAGTCGGAACGAACGACATTTGGGCCGGAAGCGGCCTTCGCTGGCGCCGTCGGCCGTCCGCTAAGCGCCCCAGACGTTCTAGCGATCATCGGATTCGGGTCGACCAGACCATCTTCCCAGATAACTGCCGCATTTAATTGTTTAGGGGATTGTTGCGCTGGTCGTGACTGTCATGGTCGGCGGCGAGGCATTAAGCCAGAGATGCCAGATTGCTATGCCCCCAGGATTGTTGGCCGGCGGTTGCGTGTGCGTGTAAGTGAATGATCGGCCGTGGTCGGATTGAGCCGCGTCACAGCCATCGATGGGATGGTTGGAAAGCGCGCTTTGCAAAGCATAGCTAGCTGCATGCCCGGCCTGCGCGAGATAGGGCTTAAGCCGGCCCGAGATGTTCGTCCCATCTCGCACATAAGCGATCATGAACGCTTCGCGACTACCCCAGCCATATTGTCCGTCGAGGAAGCGGATTAGGCCTTGGCTGCAATATAAATGTTCACCACGGGTCGCGTCTATAATCTTGGCTTCGGCGATCAGCGGAAAGCGGATGGCTCGGGCCGACAGATGGATCGACATGTCCGGCCGCTTTTCTAGATGAGCGCCATTGTAGTTCAGACTTTCGGCTCCGCGAACTACGCTGCTGACTAGCTGGCGCCAAATCTGGTCCTCCTCGATCATGCGGTTAAGCCGCGCCACCAGAAGAGCGGTGACTTCGGCCTCGTCGCCGGTCGCGACCGTGCTGGTTTGACTGGCGCCAATGTCTTGAAACGCCTGAACTATGCCCTCGGCAATGAGCTGCAGATAAACCCCATCAATGGCCGGCAGGGGCAAGGCAAGTCCGCGCGTCAGTTCTGCGATCTGGTCAGGGCGAGGTGAAAGCGCCGAGGAACTCATCCGCGAAGGTGCCCCTTGAGGAAGTCGAGCCGTGACCAGATCAGGTGCTGGGCCAGCAGCCTCGCTTGCGTTGCGCTCCAGTAACGATTCTGGGCGAGACGGCCGACGAGCAAAACGCCACCCTCATCCTCGACCACGATCTCGGTGGCTGCCGAGGCGTCGGCGACCATAAGCAGTGCTTGCCAATCCTTCTCGACGGCCGTCGCAGATGCGCTTCCGCCAATGCGAAGAGCAAAGCCCATCCAAGGTGAGGTCGAACGATTTTCGATCATGCAAACGGTAAGTGACGTGCCGAGGCGCTTTGTCCAAGGCGACAGCTCGCTTTGGAGGAGTGCACAGAATTCTTTGGCGACTTCGGGCTTGGGGCGGGCTTGGGCAGCCGCCTTGTTTTCGGCGAACGGCAGATTGTACCTGAGCGTATCGGAGATGATCTCTAAGTCGTTGTTGCCGAGGCCGTAGAGGTTCGCGATCCAACGATCCACGTCCTCCCAAGCGGACGCAGACTGGTAAACCGCGTCGAAGAGCTGCAGGATTTCTGCGCGGCCGTCCGGTCCGAGTTGGCGGAAGTCTGGCAGCGGTATGCGGTCCAACGCGGCCTTTTCAATGACCTCACGCTCGAATCCGAATTCTCCGCTGGTCATGAGCGCAAGCCACAATGCGAACTTGCTGCCAAACACAAGGGCAAGGTAACGCACGAGGACGTCCGAATGCGCAAAACCCGTGGGGCAGTAGCCGTAAAAGGTTTCGTTGTAGGCGACCGGTTCAACGGCGATGCCGACGCGAATTCTCTCCCGGGCAGCTGGTGGCGACTTATGGACGATCGCGATCGGTCCCTCGAACAAACTCGGATCGCGCAGTCGGTGAACGCGGTCTTGCTGGAAGGTTTTCAGCTTCTTCCCGTCGATCACAAGCCGGTCCAGTGATGCGACCGTCACGTCAGGCAAGCCGCGAAGATGTCCCGCGTCCCTACCGGACGGGAGCGCTCCAACTTCGCGGGAGCCGCTGCTCTTGCGAAGCTGTTGATACCCCTGTCCCGAACCAGCCATTCGTCCGCGGTCTGATAAGCCGATCGCTTCGCGCCAGAACGCTTCGACCGTAGGGAACCCCTTGCCGCGAATACGCTCGATCAAGCCGAGGTCCGCCCTCGTGCCGCGAAACAGGATCTTGAGGATATCGGGCGTCTCGATCATCTGCTGGGTCGCGATGATCTCGGATGCGTGTGCGTCGATGCGCATTGCGCCAGCGGCATTGAGACCTGGTTCCAGACGGGGGCTGATCAGCCGAAAGCCTGCACCAGGTTCTGGTACACGATTGGTTGCGATCAGCAGGCAGAAGGGGGCCATGATTTCTGGCCAGACTTTGGTCTGGCGCAGTTCGGCGCCGTTGATGACGGAGGTGATGTCGAGCACTTGGAACAGCATCCGGCGCGCATCTGCCATGCCGTCGCCTTGCTGGAAGAGCAGGCGCGCATGGAGCGCAAAGGCGATCTGACCGCCCGGCTTGGCCCATTCCATTGCACGCCAGACAAAGGGAATGTCGAGTCCCTCATTAGGCAGAGGCGGTGCGAGCTTTGTGCCCGAGCGCTCGCTCGCGATATCCGAGACAGTCTTCAGAACCAGCTTCCAGTCCGGTAGCTTCGTGCCAGTCGACCAAGGCGGGTTGCCGACGACTAAGTCATACCGACCGCGATGCTCGTCACCCACCAGTGGCCCGAGGCTGCCTAGACTGGAGCCACGTTCGTCATTCTCGATTGAGACGAGGTGGAGCACCTTGCCGCGAAGATCGTCGAAACGCAGCTTATCGACAGGCTGGGGCTCAGGATCGAGTTCGATCGAGACTAAATAGAGCGCGAGAGCGGCGAAGCGCAGCGCCTCCTCGTTGATGTCGAAGCCGGTGATCTGTTCGTAGAGAATCTCGCGGAGCCCCATGGTGCCTGGCCGCTTGCCATCTGCGCGCCAGCGCGCCGCCACGAGCTCGCGAAAGGCCGTTAGAAGGAACACACCGGCGCCCGCCGCTGGATCGAGGATGCGCGCCGATTTCTGCGATCCCTCGCGTTCGAGGGCGCGGAACGATGCGCGAACGAGCAGATCGGCGATCGGCCTCGGTGTATAGAAGCCGCCTTCCTTGCGCTGCTTTTCGGGGGCATGCCGGCGCATGTAGAGCTCATAGGCTTGGCTCAGCACGCCAACTGGGATGTGCGCGAAGTCAAGTCGATCCCAGCGCTCGGTCCAACCGAGGAAAAGCTGGCCCCCGGCTGCGCGCATCATGATGTTGCCTAAAACGAAATAGGCGTCGGTCGAGAGGGTTTCGAAGATATCCTCAGACAGCGGGAGCAGGTCGCCGTTGAAAGTCCTGTCGAGCCAGGCACTCGACTTTCGCGCGTTGTCCGCGTTGGCGAACAGCGCGGCAGTGGTCTCCGGCGCGGCCATGTCCTGTGGCAAAAGACCACGATCCCCGAGGAAGCGCGCAAACAGCGCTCGTCCAACCAGTGAAATCGCGTCTCCATGCCGGACGTCCATTCTGATCAACTGATTGATCGCGTCAGTTAGGAGGTTGAGCACTACATTGGAGATCCAGCCCTGACGGGTGCGCGCCGCGCGCGGACGTCGGTTGGCCAAGTGCGAGAACAGGTCTCTGTTCGGTGCTTCCTGCTTACCAAGCGGCACCCGGGCCTGCGCTGGGGACTTGCGATCAAGGGCAATTGCGTAGACGTCGAGCCGGCCCGCCGCAACGATGCCAAGATATGGCGCATCTCCACGCATTGCGAGTAGGCGGCGCAATCTGTTGATATCCGCGGCGCCCGCTATCCGATCGGCGGCGACGAGGAAGATCAGCGGGGAGTCCTGCCATTCGTACACAGCGCCCACTATATCGAGAACTGAGCCGCCCTCTCGCTGCGCGTTGGTCAGGGTCGCGTACGGCAGCAGTTCCGGAGTGTCACTATCAAGCAGATGAAGCGCATGCCGATCGGCGCCGAAGGGTTCAAGCCACGCGAGCCAATCAGTCATGGCTCAACCCTTCAGCTGCAACCCGCCAGCTCACGACACAAGATCCAAGCTGGCCTGGCGGTCACCGCCAAACTGGCCGGGGCGGGTCGCGCCGCGCGGCTTGCGGGTCGGCGCGACCTTGGCGATCGCGCTGCGATAATCGAGACCCTTTGCAGCCATTTCGGCCACCAGAACCGCAACGAGCGCGACATTCTGCGGGACACCACCCCGGCCTGCGTAGTTGGTAATGGAGTTCGGGTTCATGCCAATGAGGCCTGCAAAGCCTCGAACACTGAAGCCCGCGCGCTCAAGCTCGGCGACGAATTCGGCGTAAGGCACAGCACCTTCTCATCCCACACAGCGTTTGATGTGCGTTAGCACATGGTTCGATGTGTCATAGCACACCAATTGGTGTGCGCAACAAGTCAACGTCCTTGGCGTTCCGAGAAGTCGGATATTCATATTGGTGACTGCCTGCTGACTTTCGCCGACGGGCTCTGGTGGCACAACTTTCTGTTCGGAGCATGTTTTACATTCGGAAAAAGTCAGCCATCGACTCATTCTAAACGGCACGTAGAGCGCCTCGTAGAAACAGAGGGGTCCGGTGTTTCGGCTGTCCGCTTTCACTGAATGTCGGCCTTGAAGCCGCGTAGCCGCTGACGGCCCAGCTTTAGTCTTACCGCCACGCCCCGCGGACAAGCGCTGAACGTCGGCTTGCCACAAGAGCTGACGCTCTACCTGCGACATGGGAACGGCGCGTTTGTCCCAAACCAGGCCGACCAAGACTATTTGGCGCGCGATCACTCGTTAGACGCCTAAGGCACAATCCCATTCATTCGAGCAATCTCAGCCCCGACCTGCTCTGCTGCGTCAAAGACATGCCCATCGTCGAGATGCGTGTAGCGGGCGGTGGTCTGCAATATCCGGTGCCCGAGGAGCTTCCCGATCATCGGAAGGGTCTCCCTGTTCATTGCTGCGTGACTGGCGAAGGTGTGGCGAAGATCATGCAGCCGCACACGCGAGAGGCCCGCCATCTCCTGCATCACGTACCAGTGCCCGGCGAAAGAGCGGATTGGCGCGCCCTCGTCAGCGTTCCAGAACAGCCAATCGACGCCACGGCGACGTGGGATGGTATCGATGACGGCCCTCGCCTCTTCTCCGAGCCAGACAGTGCGCGGGCCAGTCTTGCCGTGGCGCAGCTTGATCCGCCTGCCCTTGATGTCGTCCCACTGTAGCCCGAGGATCTCACCCCTGCGGCAGCCGGTGAGCAGGAGAAGTGTGGTTGCAATGGCGGCCAGTGACTTGACAGGGTCGGATGATTGACGTTCCTGCACAAGGACTGCGCCCAGTCGCTGAAGCTCCGGCACGCTCAGAAAGCGTTCGCACTTCCTGCGCTTGTTCCGCCGGATGCTGGTACAGGGGTTACTCTGGTCGTAGCGGTAGCCCCAGGCAATCGCCTTGTTGAGGATCAAATTGAGAAGCCCAAGCGCCATGTTGGCGGCTCCTGGCGTCGTTTCGTCATTGAGACGCGCAAACCACGCTGTCACGTGCGCCTCGTCGATCTCGTCGATCCCCAGCCCCGGAAAGGAACCGTTGAGATAACACCTTCGCGTGCCGGCATTGTTCCTCTGGGTCTCCAGCGACCATCGCCCCGCCCATTTTGCCCAGAACTCGTCGAGGAAGTCAGCATACATTGGTGCCCCCCTCACCAGCGCCCGCTTCGTGGCCGGATCGTCGCCAACCCCCGCATGGGCCAGCACCAAGCGCGCCACCTTCGCCGCCTGATGCCGCGTCAGAACCGCAGTCCGCCCTATCGTCACAGTGCGGTTTCTGCCCCCCATCCGCGCCTGCACGAAATAGACGGCGTGATCGCCAGGATACTGGCGGATGCCAAACCCCGGCTCGTCACCCAGCCAAGTTGTGGTGCGTTGTCGCCCCTTGGGCCTTTTGCATCCGTCGGGATCAAGACCGATATCGGCGAGCGCCTCACCGACGATAAGGTTGAACGGCCGCGCGTTCATCGGCCCAATCCGATCGCATTGGCAAGCGACCCGGACACGCGCTGCGCCGCGTCGGCGATATGCTCGTCAGCAAGGTGCGCATAGCGGCCTGTGGTCTCAGGCAGTGCGTGGCCGAGAAGAGTGCTGATCGTCGCCAGCGGAATGTTTTGACCGATCGCCACGGAGGCAAAGCTGTGGCGCAGATCGTGAATCCGCACATCAGGCAATCCGCACAGTGGACGAAAGCGGCTCCACCAATGCTGGATGTTCAGAGGCTTTTTGAAGGAGCTGCCTGGAAAGACCAGCGAACAGCCTTGCACTTGCGGGATCGACTTGAGAACCGCCACCGCCTGACTGTTGAGGTAGATTGTTTTGGGGCCGGTTTTGCTGTCAGGCAGCAACAGGCGCGGCGGCTTAACCCATTGCCATTGCAGATCGCGGATCTCGCCGACCCGAGCGCCAGTGAACATTAGGAGCTTGATGACCGCGACCTGGGCCGGGAACTCTGCCTCAGCGAGCATGAGCTCGCGCCAGAGGCGGCGATACTCCTTGGGCGAGAGGTACCGCTCCTTGAGGGGCCGCTTATAGCGGGGGATGCCGCGGCACGGGTTTGAGCCCTTGGGACGCAGTTTCAGTGCCTCTGCATATTTGAAGAGCGATGCCAGTACCGGCACCGCCCGGTTGAAGCGACACTCGCTTTCGCCTGCGCAGCCGTCGCGCCAGCGAACAACATCGCTGGCGGTGATTTCGGCAATCGGCTTCGTGCCAAAATGGGGTGCGATCATATTTTGCCATGCGTGCTGATTGCGCAATGCAGTCGACGGCTTCCATCCGCGCCCGATGTGGTGCCAGTGGTCCGCGACAAACTGGATGAGCAGCGGCGATGTGTGCGCCGTCTTGCGCTGGGGCAGTCCTTCAAGTGCAGCCTGTGCAAGCAGCGACCGCGCTTCGCTACGCGCTGCCTTGGCGCTAACTTTCGAGGCGGCACCAATCGTGACACGTCGCTCCTTGCCGCGCCGCCGCAGACGCACGAACCAGAACGCCCTGCCGGATGACCTGACGCGCAGACCGAACCCCGGAAGCTCGGTATCGAGGATATTGTATTCGCGGCCACTGCCCTGCCACTTACGGCGCGCGAGATTGCCATCGAGAAAGGCCCGACGGGTTAGGGTTTTCTGAAGAACATCCATAGTGCCATGACCTTCGCAGAAGGTGACGTCCAATCACCCTGAATTGGGTAATTTTCGGGACGTGCATGGCAAACAGCGAGGTCACGACTGCCTGACGATTCGTTGTGAATCATCGCAGCTAAGCATCTGATTTATATATGCCCCGTCTCACCTTTACACGCTTGCGTGTGTACGGTGTGCAAAAATCAGGACCTTGTGCCCTGTGCTAGGTCCAGTGCCATAGGGGTATCACTGGCCCAACTGGTTTTCCGGGGGAGTGTGGCCGCGAGCCTGACTCGCGAACTGACCACAGACGTTTGGCCTGCCTCTGTGAACCGCTGGTTCAGGTCATTGGCACCACGTTCGATCAAGGTCGTCGTCCAAGTATCGCCTGTATCGAGGCGAAGCGGCGCGAGAGCAGCAAGCAAAAAAATGCCTCGAACAGACCCTTCGATTGGTGCATCTTCGCATGGTCTTTCAAGGCTTGGAGGAATGCGCAATGGTGTCGAAACTTGAACGCGAACGGTCTGCCCTGGCAGCAGCGGAAAAGGAGCTGGAAGAGCGCAGGCAGAAGCTTGCAGAGCTTGAGCGCGAAGAAGCAGAACGAGAGCTAAATCGGCTGATCAAGAAGGTCGGTCAGGATACGGCGATTGCCCTTCTGGAGCTGGCCGTCAAAGTGAAGCCAAAGGTGGCGATTTCTGCCCTCGAGAAGCTTGGCGGGTAAGGTCTAATTTTTGTCGAGTTGGGCGGCGATGACCACCGCCCTGTCTCGTCAAAACTCATCGGCCATTTTGCCGGTCGCGGTGTAGACGATCTGGTCGATCAGGTGCATCGGCAGCTCGCCATAGTC
>JAIXSY010000033.1 GCA_027484445.1 Verrucomicrobiaceae bacterium | reverse complement strand
ATGGTCTGATCGACACGCTCCAGGCCGGTGGTGGGGCCTTGGAAGTAACCGTGGTCAAAGGCGAGCATCACGGTGCGACCGTCCTTGGGATTGAAGACCTTGCTGAGGCGGTTCTTCAGCCCCCAATCATACTGGTGGGAACCTTTGAGGAAGAAGCCCGGGGTGTGCTGGGGCGTGTCGAGGAAGTATTCCTTTTCCTTCTTGTCAGCAGCGGAGGTGGTGATGTCGGCCATGGTGGGGATGGGTTGGTGTCTTTGTCGAACGGAAGCAAACGGATAACCGCCTCATCTTTCGCTTCCATGCCATGATTGGCGAGAAATGTGTCGGATTCGGCAAATGTCGCATTATGGGTAATGTCGTGTCGCTGAAAAGAGGCGCAATCTCGGAGGCTCAGGCTGCGTTGCTAGCTTCTCATGCGCTTTGTTTTGACGACCCTTTTTGGGCTGACCTTGTCTTCTCTCGCTTTTGCCCAAGCTGAACGGCCCAACATCCTCGTTATCCTCGTCGATGACATGGGATTCAGCGATCTCGGCTGCTACGGCAGCGAGATCCCGACACCGAATCTCGATGCGCTGGCAGCGGGCGGTGTGCGCTTCACGCAGTTTTACAACACGGCGCGGTGCAGCACCACGCGGGCCTCGCTGATGACCGGTTTGTATCCGCATCAGGCCGGGATGGGCTATCTCGATGGTTTGAAGCTGCCGGAGTCGAAAGGCACGCACGCAAAGCTCGATGACCGCTGCGTGACGATGGCGGAGGTGCTCGGCGCGGCGGGCTATCACACGTCCATCGTCGGGAAATGGCATCTCGGGCAGCAAAACGGCACGCCGCCGTGGGAACGCGGTTTCCAGCGCACGGCGACGACGCAGTTTGGCGAGCTGTATTTCCCGAAGGAGCGAAGCAAAGACGCCTGCAAGTGGGTTTACCTTGATGGGCGCAAGGTCGCGGCGGACTCGCCGGAGGTCGGTGAAGGCGAGTGGTATTCCACCTTCATGTTCACGGACTGGGCGCTGAAATTCCTCGATGATGCCAAAGCGAGCGGAAAGCCCTTCTTCCAATACTTCGCCCATGGTGCGCCGCATTTCCCGCTGAAGGCCCCGCAAGACGTCATCGCCAAGTATCGCGGCAAATACAAGATCGGCTGGGACAAGCTGCGCGAGGCCCGATATAAAAAGCAGATCGAACTCGGCATCGTCGATGCGAAATGGCCGCTCAGCCCGCGTCCGCCGGATGTGCCCGCGTGGGATTCGCTCAGCGAGGAGGACAAGGACCGCTACGATCACCTCATGGCTATCTACGCGGCCATGCTCGAATGCGTGGATCAAAGCGTCGGCCGCATGATCGCCGGGCTGAAGGAACGCGGCCTGTATGAGAACACGCTCATCCTTTTCATGAGCGACAACGGCGGCAATGCCGAGGGCGGCCCGCGTGGCATCACGCAGGGCGAGGTGCTCGGCGGCCCGGACAGCAATGTCTTCCTCGGCATGACCTGGGCCACGCTGAACAACACACCCTTCCGCCGGTATAAACACTTCACGCACGAAGGCGGCATCAGCTCGCCCCTCATCGCGCATTGGCCTGCGGGCATTCCTGCGGATCGAAATGGCAAGCTGGAGCACCAGCCCGCGCATCTCATCGACATCATGGCCACAGTCTGTGACGTGACCGGCGCGGTCTATCCAGCGGAGTTCAAAGGGCACAAAATCTTGCCCGCCGAAGGTCTGTCGCTGCTTCCGGCCATTCACGGCCAGCCGTTGCATCGCGTGAAGCCGATCTTCTGGATGCACGAGGGCAACCGCGCCGTGCGTACCGGGCCGTGGAAGCTCGTAAAGAAGTTCAAAGGCCCGTGGGAGCTCTACAACATCAATGAAGACCGCACCGAGCAGCACGACCTCATCACGAAATTCCCCGCCATGAGCCAGCACCTCATTCGCCAATGGGAAGACTGGGCCGCCACGACCTTCGTCGATGAATGGATCGGCGAGGTGCGCAACGACTGGGGCGAAGAACACCGCCGTGAAGGTGAGGCGAAGAAGAAAGGTGGCAAAGCTGGTCAAGCTGGCTCCAAGTGAGCAATGCCGCCGCTGCCGCCATTCCGTTTGCGCAATCTGCTTCAGGCACTAGGCTTGCCCCATGTCAGTCCCTCCGAATCAACGCTGGGTGTCAGCCCAGGAAGCGCTCGAGCAATGCCGCCAGAACAGGCTGCAGGACACCTCGCGCGGATCACAGCGTGGGCACAAGCTGCAAGTCGGGCGGCCGCTGCCGCAGACTTCGCCGCCCGTCTCGACGGCCGCCAAGTAGCTGCGGAGCTGTTTGAGCAGTTTCGGGCCAGCCCTGAGTTTGGACGTGACTTGAGCGAAAGGCTGGAGCCCTTCCTTGATGCTGATTCGTTAGGCGAACTCACGCTGATCGACGCCGGAGGAGAAGCGACAGTGTTTTTCGAGCCCGAACATCAAAGGGTGATCAAATTCTTCGCCCCGCCCAATGAGGGCCGATTTGGCTGGGTGCTCACACGGGAGCCAAACGGTCGCTGGGGCATCCGAGGCGGCTCGCTGGTGGAGGCTTTGCTGCGCTTTGGATGGTTCGAGGCTTGTTTCATCTCCGGCTTGGAGCTCGACACCATCGGCGGTGCGAATGACTTTCTCACCCTCAGCCAACCTTTCTATGTCGGTCGTCGTCCGAGCGAGGATGAACTGGAGGATTGGATGACCTCAAACGGCTGGGAACCGTGGTCGCCACCCACCGATCAATCCACCGTGGCCTCCTGCACCTGGAGACGGGATGGTTTTGCCGCCACCGATGTGCTCACGAGAAATGCCATCCTGTGCGAGTCCGACGGCCGCATCCGCGCCATCGACTTCATCGTCACAAAGCTGTGAAGCAAACGCGTCGGCTCACTTCTCCAGCGACATCAGCTCGATCTTGCGAAACCACACCGGCTGGCCCTCGGCTTGCAGCGCGATGTGGCCGTAGCTGAGCTTCACCTCGCCACCGGCGGCGGTGATGTCGTTCGCGGGAGCGATGGTGCAGGACGGATCGAGCACCGGATGCTCATAGCGCAGCACTTCGACGCCGTTGATGCGGTGGATGATCACCTCATGGCCGCGCACCTCCATTTCCGCCCGCACCCATTCCTCTGCGGGAAAGGTGGGCGAGCTCGATTTGGCGATGTGCTTCGTGAAAAGCTGACCCGCCATCTCCACATGCGTGCCCGGCGTGCACAGATTGCCCGTGGGTCGCGGTCCCTTGCCCTCATCGGCGAGGAACTGCATCTCCAGGCTCGATGGGAAGCCCTGATCGAAGCGCATGCTCTGAGGCGGCTGCGCGTGCAACATCACGCCGCTGTTGAGGTTCACATACTTCGGCGCATCTGCCATCATCGTCCCGATGAAGCGATACTCCATGCGCAGGATGTAGTGCGAGTAGGCCAGGTTGGTGAAAAGGTGGCCATACTGCTGGTCAAACTTCTCGTAGCCATCGTAGCTCACCTTCAGGATGCCGTCTTCGACCCGGAACGTGTTCGCAAAGTTCTCCCCCAGCGGCCGCTTCGCGATCTTGATCGTCCACCCGGTCAGATCCTTGCCATTGAAGAGCGGAATCCATTTTCCTTCGTCAGCGGCGGTCAGGGAAGTCGTGAAAGCAACCCAGGCGAAGAGGGCAGTGCAGGCAGGTCGGAGCATGATTTCACCTTGTCACGATGCCTGCGAAATCCAACCGGAAGATGGCCGAGGGTTAGGCGTTTAGCTGCCTACCATGAAATGCCTTTTCTCCATGCTCGTTGTCGTGTTTTGTAGTTGCCTGCAAGCGGCGAACAGGCCGAATCTCGTGCTCATCATCGCGGATGATTGCACGTCTCGGGACATGGAGGTTTATGGGGGCCAAGCACGCACACCGCATCTGATGCGACTTGCCAGCGAGGGCCTGACATTCACTCGCTGCTTCCAGGCGGCACCCATGTGTTCGCCCACGCGGCATTGCCTTTACACGGGGCTTTATCCGGTGAAGTCCGGCGCTTATCCGAATCACACCATGGCCTACGATTGGGTGAAGAGCATCGCTCATTACCTCCAGGCAGCGGGTTACAGCACGCATCTGTCGGGCAAGACGCACATCGGTCCGAAATCGGTCTTTCCCTTTGACTACAGCGGCACGGAGAACCCTGATCCTGCGGCCCTGGCGAAGGTTTTGAAAAGCAGTTCTGAATCGGGCAAGCCCTTCTTGTTCATCGCGGCCTCGCATGAGCCGCACACGCCCTGGAATCAGGGGGATGCTTCGCAGTATCCGCCAGCCTCGCTCAAGCTGCCACCCGTGCTTGTTGATGCGCCGGACACACGCAAGGCCTTCTCCCAATATCTTGCTGAGATCACGTTCTTTGATGCACAGGTTGGCGAACTGCTTGGGTTGCTGGATCAATCCACGCACCGAGACCACACGCTGGTCATCGTGCTGAGCGAGCAGGGGAACAGCTTTCCTTTCGCGAAGTGGACTTGCTACGAGGTCGGATTGGCCAGTGCTTGCCTGGCGCGCTGGCCAGGGAAAACCCGGCCTGGCCGTGTCAGCGAGGCGTTGATCGAGTATGTGGATGTGGTTCCTACCTTTCTCGAAGCGGCAGGGATCGAGCGACCGGAGATTCTCGATGGACGCAGCTTTCTGCCCTTGCTCACGGGAGCGGCCAGCACGCACAAGACGCATGTCTTTGGGCTACAAACGACACGCGGCATTCATCATGGCTCTGAGTACTTTGGCATCCGCTCTGTGCGGGATGCCCGCTATCGTTACATCCGCAACCTCACGCCGGAAGTGACCTTTGAGAATGCGGCCACGCAGGATCCCACTTTTCACACGTGGATCAAGATGGCCGCTGAAGGCGATGAAGTGGCAAAACGGTTGGTTCACGACTATCAGCATCGTCCTGCCGAGGAGCTTTATGATTGTGAAGCCGACCCCTGGAATCGTCAAAACCTGGTCCAAGATCCGAAGCATGGGACAGCGCTGAACGCGCTGCGTGGTCAGCTTGAGTCGTGGATGCGGCGGCAGGGCGATGAAGGACAGGCGACTGAACTTCAAGCTCTGAGCCGAATGCCGAAAGCCGTGAAGAAAGAGTCGGGCAAGTCGAAGAAGAAAAAGAAAGCCAAGGCTCAGCCTGCGACCAAGTCATAACCACGCCAGTCGCGGATGGTGACCTCGGCAAAGCTGCCAATGGGTAGTTTCTTGTCCACGAAGACGGTGGTGTCGATGTCGGGGGCATCCATCTCGCTGCGGGCGACTCCAGGCTCTTCGACCAGCACGCGCATGGTTTTGCCGATGTGGCGCTGGTTGATGTGCTGCACGTTGCGTTCGATGGCGCGCATGGCCTCATTCCAGCGGGCTTTGCGTGTCATGTGGTGAATGTGACCTTCCATCTTGTCGGCACGGGTGCCTTCTTCACGAGAGTAATTGAAGACGCCTGCACGCTCGAATTTTTCATCCTCAATGAACTGAAGCAGTTCATTGAAATCGGCTTCCGTTTCTCCGGGGAATCCGACAATGAAGGTGGTGCGAATGGCGATGCCTGGAATGCCTTTGCGAATGCGCTTCAGCAGATCACGGATGTAGCCGCCAGAGGTTTCACGGCGCATGAGCGTGAGCATGTGATCGCTGATGTGCTGCAGTGGAATGTCGATGTAACGCGCCACCTTGGGGCTTTCGGCGATGGCTTGGATCAAATCATCGCTCCAGTGCGCTGGGTGTGTGTAGAGCAGCCTGATCCAGAAGTCGCCAGGGATTTCGTTGAGCGCACGGATCAGCGTGCTGAGGGATTCCCCCTTGCTGCTATCCACGCCAGAGGTGGGTTTGGGGCGTTCGCCCTCCCACTTGTCCATGCCAAAGTAGGTCGTGTCTTGAGAGATGAGGTTGATCTCTTTCACGCCACTCTTCACCAGCTCCTCAACCTCACGCACGACGCTTTCTTGGGTGCGGCTGCGGTGGCGGCCACGAATCTTCGGAATGATGCAGAAGGAACAGGGGTGATTGCAGCCTTCGGCGATTTTGACATAGGCCATGTGCTTCGGCGTCAGGCGGAAGCGTGGTGTGTCGTAGTCGGGGATGTATTGAGGTCCCTTCGTGACGAGGTTTTCCTGTTCGTGATCTTTGACCCCGACGAGGTTCTGAATGATCGGAGCCACCTGCGTGATCTGGTCCAGGCCGATGAAAGCATCGACCTCGGGCATCAGGGTGGGCAATTCTTCACGGAATCGCTGAGACAGGCAGCCGGCGACGATGATCTTTTGCTTCTTCCGTTTTTTCGATTCACCGCGAGCGTCCACGGCCTCATGAATAGCTCCTACGGACTCCTTCTTCGCCATGTCGATGAAGGAGCAGGTGTTGATGATCAACACGTCTGCCAAATCGGCCTCGGGGGTCATGGCCATGCCAGCCTGCTGGAGGTGGCCGACCATGATTTCTGAATCGATGAGGTTTTTGGCGCAGCCAAGAGAGACGAGTCCGACTTTGATCATAGGGGAAAAAGGGCTCGCAGAATACGGGGTTTCGTCCTGGAAGAAAGGGAAACCTGAGGGCAGATCACGGCGATTCTGGATGCCAAGGGACCATCCCAGCCAATCCATGGATGGGATGACTAACGGATTGATGCCCGAGGCTGTCCCGGTAGAATGCACTCTGTTGAATTCGATTCTCAAATCTCTGAGCCTGATCGCGGACGCGACCCGTGTCCGATTGCTGCTGCTGCTGAAGCGGGAGGAATTGAGCGTGGCAGAGCTGCAGGAGATCCTATCGCTGCCGCAGTCGAACATCTCGGCACAGCTGGGCAAGCTGAAGGCAGCAGGATTGGTCAGTGACCGACGTTCGGGCAAAAATCGCTTGTATCGCATCGAACCGCCTGAGCCGGGCCGAAGTCAGGCCTGGGATCATTTTGCTGCCTTGCTGGAAAAGGCAGGGGAGGAACTGCGGGAAGCGCGCAAGGACTCCCACGCGCTGAAGGTCGTGCTGCAAAAGCGAGAAAAGGCTGCTCAGGCTTACTTCGATGCCCTGGCAGGTAAGTTTGGGCGTCATTACATCCCTGGCCGCTCTTGGAAAGCGCTGGGAGAGACGCTGCTGAAGCTGATGCCACCGCTGGATGTGGCCGATCTCGGGGCAGGGGAAGGAACGCTTTCGCAACTGCTGGCGCAACGTGCGCGACGTGTCATCGCCGTCGATAGCAGCGAGGCCATGGTGAACTATGGTGCTGGGCTAGCGCGCCAGCATGGCTTTTCGAATCTGGAGTATCGCCTGGGGGATTTGGAGAATCCGCCCATCGCGGCGGCCAGCATGGATTTGGTCATCCTGAGTCAGGCGCTGCATCATGCTCAGCATCCCGCACAGGCCGTTCGGGCGGCGTTTGGTCTGCTGAAGCCAGGGGGCCGCATCGTGGTGCTCGATTTGCTGAAGCATCAGTTCGAGAAGGCGCGAGAGCTCTATGCCGATCTATGGCTGGGTTTTTCGGAAGCCGAGCTGCATGAGATGTTCGATCACGCTGGTTTTCAGCAGATCGAGACTAGCATCGTGCACCGCGAAACCCGCAGTCCGCATTTTCAGACTTTGCTGGCCACCGCGACCAAGACCGTGGCCTGATTCATTTGCCCAACCAAACGGCACCGAGTGGTGGAAGATCAATCAAGATGCTCCAGGGCTGGCCCTGCCACTCGACCTGACCCGCAGGCATGGGCAAAGGATTCACCATGCCGCTGCCTGCGTATCCGGGAGCATCGGTATTCAAGAGTTCGCGATAGCTGCCTGGCTCGGCTACACCCACCCGGTAGCCTTTGCGCGGGACCGGGGTGGCATTGATCACGCAATAAACACGATCTCCACAGGAGGACTGGCGCAGGAAGGCGAAGACACTGTGATCGGCATTGCTGGCATCGAGCCAGTGAAAGCCTCCACCTTCATGATCCAGGGCGTAAACCGCAGGTCGTGTCGTGTAGAGCCAGTTCAGGTCGCGAATGAGCTTTTGCAGCGAGGCGTGCTCTTCCCCCATGAAAAGATGCCAATCCAGGCTGCGCTCGTGGCTCCATTCTTGCCATTGACCGAATTCACCGCCCATAAAGATCAGCTTTTTACCGGGATGCGCCCACATCCAGGCGTAGAGCATCCGCAGGTTCGCGAACTTCTGCCAGCGGTCTCCGGGCATCTTGTTGATCAGGCTATTTTTGCCATGCACGACCTCATCATGACTGAGCACGAGGATGAAATTTTCATCATAGGCATAGAGCATGGAGAAGGTGGCCTCTCCGTGGTGATACTTTCGATGAACGGGATCTTCCTCCATGTAACGGAGGGTGTCGTTCATCCACCCCATGTTCCACTTGAAGCCAAAGCCCAGACCACCGGTGTCGGTCGGCTTGGAGACACCGGGCCAGGCTGTGCTTTCTTCGGCGATGATCGTGCAGCCAGGATGTTTCTCATAAGCCACGCGGTTTAGCTCACGCATGAAGTCGATGGCTTCGAGGTTTTCGCGGCCACCATACTTGTTCGGGACCCAGGCCCAGGGCTTGCGGCTGTAGTCGAGGTAGAGCATCGAGGCCACCGCATCCACGCGCAGGCCGTCGATGTGGAATTCATCCAGCCAATAGAGAGCATTGGCGATGAGAAAGTTTTTCACCTCGGCACGCCCGTAGTTGAAAATCAGCGTGCCCCAGTCCTGATGTTCTCCCTGTCGTGGGTCTGCGTGTTCGTAGAGGCAGGAGCCATCGAAGCGGGCGAGACCAAAGGCATCCTTGGGGAAGTGCCCTGGCACCCAGTCGAGCAAGACGCCAATGCCTGCCTGGTGGCAGCGGTCCACAAACTCACGGAATTCATCGGGATTTCCAAAGCGGCTCGTTGGGGCGAAGTAACCGGTGACTTGATAGCCCCAGGAGCCGTCGAAGGGATGCTCAGCCACGGGCATCAGCTCGATATGCGTGAAGTTCATGCTCTTCACATAAGGGATGAGATCGTCGGCTAATTCGCGGTAACTTTTGGGACGGTTTTTCTGCTCGGGGATGCGCTTCCAGGAGCCGAGATGCACCTCATAGATGCTCATGGGGGCATGGTAGAGATCGGTGAGGGCCCGCTTTTGCATCCATTCGCGATCTCCCCAGCTGTAGCGCTCCAGATTGAAGACTAGACTGGCGGTCTGGATGCCATGCTGGCCAAAGAAGGCGAAAGGATCACTCTTCACATGCAGGCCGCCATCAGCACCGAGAAGTTCAAACTTGTAGTGGGCCAGTTCCGTGATGCCGGGAATGAAGATCTCCCAAATGCCTTCACGATTGCGCATGGGATTCACACGACCGTCCCATAGATTGAAATCCCCAACCACCGACACACGCCGCGCATTGGGAGCCCAAACGGCGAACTGCACGCCCTGAAC
The DNA here is from genome assembly GCA_027484445.1 of Verrucomicrobiaceae bacterium. GTDB lineage: Bacteria > Verrucomicrobiota > Verrucomicrobiia > Verrucomicrobiales > Verrucomicrobiaceae > Prosthecobacter. The sequence continues at coordinate 265,349 of JAIXSY010000033.1, read as the reverse complement.
GCTGCCGATGTGGGTCAGATGCGCCCCCAGGCAATCCCAAAGACGCTGATGCGTGCCTTCTTTGAAAAAATAAAGGTCCTGCTCCCCGAGCAGGGTGCCGAAGGAGTAGGGGTCTGCGGTGCGGCGGATTGTACCGTTCAGGTAGTGAATCTCCAAGTCATAAGCACCGTCAATGTCTCCGACTTCACCAGCGAAGAATCCCTGCTCATCCAGGCGTTTCAGTTCACGACTGGATGAGCCGCCACGCTGATGGACTTTCACCGCATGAGCGCCGGGGTGAAAGGTGCGCACGACAGCCTTGCCATCGGGCAAAACATGCCTGCCGAGAAAGCCGAAAGGATCGCCATGGCGGGCTTCTAAAATGGCCTGAATCTCGGCTTTCAGCGGGGTCGGGTCGATCATGGATGGGAGGGGCAGTCGTTAGCTGCAAGTAGCAGTGGCTCAAGGTGTTCCTGGCAGATTCTGACCATGTCATGAGCCTGGAGCAGGAGTCTTCGAGACCGTGTGGGTTGGCAGCTTTCATACCAACGCATGATCTGTGCCGAGATTATGGTAGGTTCTGTCCCTGTTTGGAAATAATGTGCGGTCATGCCTAGCACCTCATGATGCACGGGAAGGTCTGAGCAAAAGATGGGCAAGCGGTGCGCCAAGGCCTCTAGAAGGGGCAGGCCAAAACCCTCACCCGTACTGGGAAAGAGCAGCGCATCTGCCACTGCATAGAGACTGCGCACATCAGCCTCTTCCAGAGGCCCCTCCTCACCCAGGAAATGCACCTGAGATTCGATCTGAAGTGATCCTCGGAGCTGCTTAAGCTCCTGATGATAAAGCAGTCCATCTGGCTGATGAGGATCGGGCGCACCGGTTACCAGATAAGCCACGCGACAGCCCCGCTCCACCAGTCCAGCGGTGATTCGCAGGCCTAGTTCGATGTTCTTGCGCCGCACCAGCCGCGCAGGATGCAAAAGCACCAGTTCAGCCGCAGCTAAAGGCAAGGCTGCGATGCGCGGCGTCAGGTCAAGCACGGTCGCGAGATCAAGCCCGTTGGGAATCAGCCGGATCGACTCCACCGGCAGGCCCGTGAAGTCCGCATACTCTTGGCGACGAGCCTCTGAGACGGCCACGTGGCGCATCGCTGGCACGGGCTCTGTCCACGTCACCTCTCGGTAGGCTGGATTCACGGCGCAGAGGTCATGTACCCAATTTACCCAGAGGATCTCGGGATGTTGGAGCGACATTGCGTGCAGTCGTCGCGTCCAAGCCAGGTCAAAGGGCATCGTCATCACGTTGTGGATCAGCACCGTGTCGAAGCCCAGGGGGGCACGAGATTCCTCAGAGGCCGTTCTTTCCACTCCAGACTCTGATCGCGCTCCACCGAATGTTTGGTCGAAGAGGGTTCGGTCCAGCAGGTGCACCTCATGACCTAGGTGCTGCAGAGCGACGGCTTGATCCCGAATGACACGCTCGACTCCGCCAATGACGGGAGGAAGGGTGTAGTGAAGAATCGCGATGCGCATGAGCGGACAGGATGGCGTGGAGTGCTGAAGATTGCACTTGGAAACCCTGGGCAGATTCTGCTATTCAGACACATGCCCGGTCCTGCCCAGCTTGAACATCTCATCCCTTTGCTTGATGACGAATCTCCGGTCGTGCAAGAAGCCCTGCGCCGAGAACTCACTGGCATACGCAAGGAGCTACCCGAGCGGCTGAAAGCTCTCGATCGTCCACTTTCTACGGAAGAAGAACACCACGTGGCCCGCCTGCTGGAACCTGCGAGGAAGGCAGAGTTGGAAGAGACCTGGATGCGCTGGCGCTGGCTCGATCAGCCAAATGCTCAGCTGGAGGAAGGCATCGCCCAAATCTCCGCCTACCTCAGCGGGTGGCGCACGCAGCCAGGGGATCTTGCCCTTCGTCTGGATGCTCTCGCGGAAGAGGCGTATCGCGATCATGGGCAAATGGATGCTCGAGAGCTCAGCGAGTGGCTGTTTGCCATGCGGGAAGGCACCGTGCGTTTTCGTGGCAATAGCAAAGGCTACTACCAGGCCAGCAACAGCAACCTCTTCTGGGTCCTGGACACGGGACTAGGAAATCCGATCAGCCTGTGCTGCCTTTATCGCCTGCTCGGCCATCGGTTCGGGCTCGACATCCAAGGTTGCAACTTCCCAGGGCACTTTCTTGCACGAGTCGAGGTGCAAGGTCGCATGTGGCTGGTGGATTGCTTCAATCGCGGACGCTTCATGCTAGCAGGTGATGTCGCAAAGCATCACCCTGCTGCGAATCCGGCTCTGGAAGAAGTCATTCGTCAGCCCGCGAGCGTGGATCAAATCCTGCTGCGCATCTTGAGGAATCTGGATGAGGCCTGCGAGCGCAGCGACAACTTGCCCCTCCGCCACACGATGCGTCGTCTCGCTTCCAAATTGATGCAGGAAGAGGCCGCTTCCTCCTAGAGCGATGCAGAGGTGCGCTCTTCGGAGCTTGCCACCAGGGCGTGAACCTGTCAGTTCTTTGGCATGGATTTGCAGCTTCAGGGACACCACGTGGCCATCTTTGGCGCATCGCAAGGCATCGGTCGTGCAATAGCTAACGCTTTCCTCGCCGAAGGTTGCCAGGTGCGTGGTTTCGATCGTGTCCCCGCTGAAGGCATCGACACGACTCTGGGAGATGTGGCGCAGCCTCAGTCAGTGCGCGACTTTGCGGCCTCCTTTGCTCGCATCGATCACGTGATCTACAGTGTCGGCGTGTCATCGGGAAAGTTTGGCTTTCCTTTTTGGAATGTGGACGCCGAAGACTGGGCTCGCGTGCTGGATCTGAATTTGGTCGGGGCAGTGCGTGCCGCCCAGGCCTTCGCGCCGGGCCTAGTCGCTTCGGGCGGCGGCACGATGCTATTCCTGGTCTCCGTCGCAGGGCAGATCGGTTCACAGACAGATCCGCCCTACAGTGCGGCGAAAGCGGGGCTCATCAATTTCACCCAATGCGCGGCCAAAGATTTGGCCAAGCATCACGTGCGGGTGAATGCCTTAGCCCCCGGCATGGTGAAGACCGATCTGAATCAAGCCGTCTGGGCCGCCAGTCAGCAGTCGCTGCCTGAAGCTCAGCGCCAGAGCTATGAGGCATGGGCAGCGGAAAAAATCGCCAAAGTGGCTCCCCTAGGGCGCTGGCAGACCCCCGAAGAATATGGGGCCATGGCCTGTTACCTAGCCTCATCCCATGCTCGAAACATCACGGGTCAGACGATCAACATTGATGGCGGTCAGGTCATGCATTCATGACCAAGGGCAGGCTATCCTGAGGAATGAGCCGCTTCTGGCCGGTCAATCTCACGAGGCTAGCTTAGGTCAAAGCTGTCCCACAGAAAGGATAGGTCGATGTCTGACCACTCCAGCCAGGGCAGGTCGATGTCGAAGGCCGAAAAGCTAGCCCCGGAGGCTAGTTCGGTCAGCATCTCCGCCTTCATGGCAGCGTAGTCGCAAAGCTCACCTGCGGCAGCATGAAGTGCCGCAAAGTCAGAAGGAGACAAAAAACGCAGTAGGCCCAACAGTGCAGATCGACAGCATAACCACAAGTGTCGGCAGCTTGTCGAATCTCACTAGGCTTGTAGAAAGGTTTCTTCCCATGCCGGTGAACCAATGCTTTGCCAATGGAACCAATGAACTTCTTTTTGTTGTCAGGTTTGCGGTGACAGGCAGTCATGGGTGCTTTTCAGCTCATCTGGGTTTTTCAAGGCTATTATTCATAGAGCTTGAAAAGACCAGAGTGGTCCAGGTCTCCCCAGCCTTTTTCATGCACAAACATTTCCCATTGTGCCAACGAGTTCCGAAGGGTGGGGGAGTCGAGGCCGACGGTCTCGGCGAGTTCGCACATGAGCCGCACGTCTTTGAGCTGAAGCTCTGCGCGGCCGCCAGGGGCAAAGTCACGCCTTGCCATGCGATCTCCATGCAGGTCGAGGATGCGGCTTTCCGCAAAACCACCCAGGAGAGCCCGTCGAACCAGAGCTGGGTCTAGCCCTGAGAGCTCAGCCAGACGCAGGGCCTGGGCGACGGCGTCGATGGTTTGAGCCACGATCAGCTGATTGGCGAGCTTAGTGACTTGGCCGCTGCCGCTCGGCCCCAGGTGGGTGATGTTTTTGCCGACGGTTTGAAACACGGGCATGGCACGCTGGACATCCGCCGCTGCACCACCGACCATGAGGGTGAGCGTGGCAGCTTCGGCCCCGACTTGTCCGCCTGAAACCGGAGAATCGACCCAGGCCACACGCTGGGCGAACTCACGAGTTTTGGCCACACTGGTGGTGCCAAAGTCGATGATCAGGGCTTCGGGGTGCATTCCCTGATGCAACCCTTCCGGACCAAAGACGACTTCCTCCACCACTGCGGAAGTGGTGAGATTGATGCAAATGATGCCGGCACCGACACGCTGGGCCAGTTCAGGTAGCGTTTGAGCTCGGCTCATGCCCGCTTGTTCAGCCTCCATGGCAGGGCCTGGGCTGCGATTCCAGACGATGACGTTGGCTCCGGCTGCGTGCAGATGCCGGGCATTCGCTCGACCCATGTTGCCAAGGCCGACGAAGCCAAGAGTCTGTCCAGAAAGAGGCTGGCTCATGGCAAAAGGCTGAGGTTTACCAGAGATCAATGGGCTGATGCAGATTGGGCTGAATGATCTCCGTGCCCGAGAGAGAATCGTTGAAGCGAGCTCGGAACCAGGCCTGAGAGTCTTCCTCGCCATGCACCATGAGCAATTTCTTCGGTCGAACTTTCTCCACGTATTGAGCGATCTGCTCACGCGTGGCATGGGCGCTCAGGTCAAAGCTTTCGATGCGTGCATTGGCCTCCACGGGGGCGAGGTCGGGTGCGAGCTTGATCTTTTCCCCGGCCTTGGCGTGGCGGAGGCGGAAGCCCGGAGATTCAGGATCGGTGTAGCCGACGAAGGCGACAGCGTTGCGTGGATTGTCGATGAAGCGCCATGCAAATTGATTGGAGGTCGTGCCTTCAGTCATCATGCCGCTAGACAGGCAATAAAGGGTGCGTGGCTGATAGACAAACTGCCGTGGCCCGCCCCGACGACCGCGTTTCTCTGGACGGACCAGCATTTTCATGTCCTCCAGGAGTTGAAAGCCGGGGTAGTTCCGGCGCGAGCGGTCGCTGTAATGGTCGTAAAGCACCGTGATCTTCGTGCCCAGCCCGCCGATATGCAGTGGCATTTCGGGGATCAGCCCCTCTTCGTGCAGTTCATGCAGCATGAGCATGACTTCCTGGGTTTTTCCCAGGGCGAAGACAGGAATCAGCACCGAACCATTGGCATCAAAGGTATCGCGAATGAGCGCGGCGAGGCGCTCTTTTTCACCCTTTCGGCTGTAGCCGGCAGGACGCGCATAGGTGCCACGGGTGGTTTCGATGACCAAAACGTCGATGCCCTCGGTGGGGAAATTTGCCGCCATGGAGATTGTTTGCGGCTCGAAGTTCACATCGCCTGTGTAAAACAGTGTGCTGCCAGACTCACGCACCATGACCCCCGCTGAGCCAAGGATATGGCCGGCGTCATGAAAGCTGACCTGCCAGTTCGTATCCGGGATCTCGAACTTCCGTTCCAGGTCGCGGTAGATGTAATGCGCTCGGTTTTCATCCAGCTCTTTGTGGGTGAAAAGCGGGTATTCGTGGATGCTCTGCTCCATGCGCTGTGCGGTCATGACATTGACCGAATTGTGCAACATGCCGGAGGTGATTTCCCCCGTGATTTCGGTCATGAAGACGGGACTGTGCGGCTGCTTGCGCATGAGCACGGGCAAAGAGCCGATGTGGTCGTGGTGCGCATGAGTGATGATGATGCCATCCGCCGCATCGTGGGGCAGGGGACCGAAGTCGGGAAGGGCATCGAAGCCGACCTCTTTGGGATGCATGCCTGCATCCAGCACGACACGATGATCCCCGCTTTCCAGCAGGTAGGAGTTCGCGCCAATTTCTCGGCGACGGGTAAGATTACGAAAACGCATGGGCTAGTTGGAAGGCTCCGGGGGAGGGGGAGGCGAGACTAGGCCGCGTTTGCCGGGTGGCAAGGAGGGTTTCCAGCCATCAGGGGCGTGTCTCGACCACTCCGCGACCAATGCCGCGATACTGGAAGCCGAAATCAGCAGCTGCGACCGGGTCGATCAGGTTCCGCCCATCGAAAATCATTGGCGCACGCATGGTGTCACGAAGCTCGGCAAGGTCCACGGAGGCAAATTCAGGCCATTCGGTGGCGATGATCAGGGCTTCAGCGCCTGAGGCCGCTTCAAGAGGGCTGCTGGCAAATTGGATCTGGGAGGCTACGGGCAGTTCCTTGGCTTTTTCCATGGCCTTGGGGTCGTAAGCGGTGACGATGGCTCCCTCAGCGGCCAGTTTTTCCACCAGATGGATGGCCACGGAGGAGCGCACGTCGTCTGTGTTAGGCTTGAAGGCGAGGCCCCAGACGGCCAGTTTTTTGTCCTTCAGCACCCACAATGCTTCGCGGATGCCGTCGATGAATCGATCCAACTGACGCTGATTGATCCGCTGAACTTCTTTCAGCAGGGTGAAGGGGGTGCCGAGCTGCTCAGCGATGGCGATGAAGGCCGCAATGTCCTTGGGGAAACAGGAGCCACCGTAGCCCAGGCCTGCATTCAAGAACTCCCGGCCGATGCGTTTGTCTGCACCAATGCCCTCTGCGACCTTGAGCACATCCGCGCCGCTGGCCTCGCAGATCTCCGACAAGGCATTGGCGTAGCTGATCTTCAGCGCCAGGAAGCTATTCGCCGCGTGTTTGATCAGCTCAGCACTGTTGATGTCTGTGACCAACACGGGGGCGGCGAAGGGCTCATAGACTTTCTGCATTAGGGCGATGGCGCGGTCGGTATTGCCGCCGATGACGATGCGATCTGGTTTCATCAAGTCCGCGACAGCACTGCCTTCGCGCAGGAATTCTGGATTGCTAACGACATCAAATTCCACGCCTGGTTTGGCGTAGCGACGGATGGTCTGGGCGACGCGTTCACCAGTCTTCACGGGCACGGTGCTTTTGTCCACAACGACGCGGTAGCTGTCCAAGTACTGGGCGATCTCACGGGCGACCTTTTCCATGAAGGTCAGATCCACACTGCCATCGGGCTGTGGTGGGGTAGGCACGGCGATGAAAAGAACCTCGCCATGATCCACACCTTCCTCCGTGCTAGTGGTGAAGCGCAAGCGTCGAGCCGCGACGTTCTTTTTCACCAGTGCCTCCAGCCCAGGTTCATAGATGGGGATCTGGCCAGCCAGCAGGCTCTCCACTTTGCGCGGATCATTGTCCACGCAGCAGACGTGGTGGCCGACTTCGGCAAAACAGGCGCCTGTGGTGAGTCCGACGTAACCAGAACCGATGATGGTGAGCTTCATGCTGAAAAAATAGAGTTGGGGTTGCGGACAGAAAGCAGACTATGCAGACCTGAAAATGATATATTCGACAAAAAGCAGTTTCACGGACTCTCGTGGGTCAGCTCACAGCAAGAGTTTTCGCGCGACCTCAATGGTATCTGTCGCCTTGTGTCGCTCGGCACAAAGCACACGCGTTTCCATCACCCCGACACGCTGAAGAGATTCCTGCATCCGGCGAATGGCACGCTCCGGCGCATTGCAATCATCGCTGAGGTGTCCCAAGACGACATGGTGGAGATCTGGATGCGCGATGGATTCCAGCAGCTCGGCGGCCTGATCATTCGAAAGATGTCCGTGACGGGAACTGATGCGCTGCTTCGTGGACCAAGGACGCTTCGTGTCAGCATCCAGGAGTTCAGCGTCGTAGTTGGCCTCTATGAACAAGCTGTGGCTTGTGCGCAGGCGGTCTTTGATCAGGTTTGTCACGTAGCCCACATCACTCAGCACACCGAGCCTAGATTCAGAATCTGCGATCACAAAACCGACGGGATCAACGGCATCGTGTGGCACAGGGAAGCACTCCACGCGCAGATCTTGCAGTTCAAAGGCGCTGCCAGTGGTCATCATCTTCCAGGTCGTGCGTCCGCGTAGCTTCAGGCTGGAAAGGATCGCCTCTTGGGTTAAGGCGGTGGCATAGAGACAAAGATCGCGTTTACCGGTCAGCACTTCCAACCCGCCCGTATGATCTTGATGTTCATGGGTCAGCAGGATGCCATCAATCTGAGCCAGGGAAAACCCAGCGGCCTCCAGACGCATCAGGATCTGCTTAGCGCTAAGCCCAGCATCAATCAGCAGGGTGGTGCGATCGGTGGACACCACCGCGCAATTGCCTGAACTGCCGCTGCCAAGAACTGTGAGACGAACCATAAAACCGGCTTGTCTAGTGGGCCGCAGGTGAGCTGAAATCAAGCCGCGACTTCATCCGTTCCCCTCGCCTTGGCCGGGCGAGTTCAGCGTGCATTCAGCCGTATGAGGGCAGGGATGTCGCCATATTTCACAGCACCGGGAACAAAGTTCACGTCCCAGGGATCGTTGAGACTGGCAAAGGTAAAATCAGCTGGCTCTGCATCCACGGCCGATACCGTGTGGCCCAGCATCGCCCCTGCAACGAGGGCGATGGGTTGAGCCCCGTCGGTCGCTTTGATCTCAATCGCTTGAGTCGGCCATGGGTCCTGTGTCTGCATCATGGCGATCATCGTGAAGACGTCGTGGACTCGACGTATCAAGAGCGGCGGATTGTAGCCAAAGGTGTAGCCGCTGAATTCACGGAAATCATCGACCTTAGCCTTCAGATTATCGCCAGCTTTGGGTTGTTGCGTGGCCCCCTCTAGGTATAGCGCCGGGCAGACAATGGCCACACCTTCATCCAGCAGCTTTTGCACCTCAGGCTTTGGCGATGCATCATGAAGGCTGGAAAAGCCCTTCAGCGTCAGCCACAGCACCGCTTTACCCTTCCAAGCTTTCGGGAAAAGGAAGTCTGCAGAAACGTCCTCACGATGGGTAAGGTTGTGCGTGATGCCTTTGATGTGCAGGTAACGGCCATGATCCACCTTGGCCCCCACTTCATGACGAGCTTCACAGGCTGTTTTCCGTCCGACGATCGTTTCCCAGGCCTGATGAATCAACACATCGGCGGTGTTGGGCATGGTTTGCCAGCGGGCATCTTGTTTCGTGAACCAAGCGCAAATAGCCTTTTCATGAGCGTCCCCGATTTGATCACCTGATGGCTTCGCATGATTTCCGGTCCAGACCGTCAGCTCCTCTGGGCTGGACAAAGGAAAGGCTTTTTCCTCAATCGGGCCCTGATGCCCGAGCTGAAAATGCTTGTTGAAAAAGGCATACATCGCCAAGCGCGAAGGCTGATTGTAGTTGTGGGGAAACTGTGTCGCGATGTGTGCGGTGACGTTTTCAGGGCTGCCCAACATCGCATAGAGCTTCTTCAGGTCGGGAAGACCTTGGGTTTCCAGTTCCTTCGTCCAGTCATCTGCCGCAGTCATTCCCAAGGGACGTGGCGCAGTTAGAGCGGCGATGTCCACATTCCCCTGACCGATGCGCAAGTAATGTGTGTTTTCACAGGTGCAGCCGCCCTGCATGGCTGTGGAAACCATGACGCAGGGAAAAGCTGCCGTGATGCGCGAGTCGATGCCCGAGAGCATCATCGTCTGGGTGCCGCCACCACTGGCTCCCGTGCAGCCGATACGCTTGGCATCCACCCCCGGCAAGCTCAGGAGAAAATCCAGGGCACGCACACCATTCCAAGTCTGGAGGCCAAAGTAAGTCTGAAGCCTCAAGTCTGCTTGGGGAGACAAAAAGCCTGCCTTTCTGGCCCCATGCCGGTGCTCTGTGAACTGCACGGAGTCAGCATAACCCAGCATGTCATAATGAAAAACGGCACAGCCCATGCGGGCGAGCTGCACACAGCGTGCCTGCAAGGGGGAACGTGCTGCGCATTCCAGCGTTTCTGCGCCCATTTTGATTTGTTGTTGAGTGGCGGCAGTGCCTGACCCCAGATCCATGAAACGCCCATCCGGCCAATGCCCATGCGGACAAAGGATGCCAGGCATGGGCACCTTGGGCATAGGCTTCGGCAGATAAAGGTTTCCCGTGACAAAGTGCCCCGGCAGACTTTGGAAAAAGACGCGATCAATGGTGTAATCGTCGCGCTCCACACGACCATGGATCACAGGCTGAAGTGGCGTCTTTTCTGGAAACGGATAGAGACCTGACGCGACAAGAACCTTCCGTTCGATCTCCAGCCGTCGCGCGCCCCAGGCCTCTGCAGAGGCCACCGGAGTGAAAGGAAAGTAGCCATTCAGCTCCCGCATTTCCCGTTGAGCAAGGGCAGGAGTCGATGCCAACAGCAGGGCAAGACAGGGAGTGAGCAAGGTGGTGGATTTCATACGAGACAAAAAGAAGTGGGACAAGATCGCTGACGAAGGTGCAAAACTTCCATCCAGGCCTTTGGCTTTCCGAAACAACGCAAAAACAGCTTCTGAGCCTGACTTAACCAGGGCTTAACATAACATTGGCAGACAAGAATCAGATTAGACACAAATTAGACTCGTCATGCTTGGGGGTTTCGTTGAATCCTTGAGTGATTTTTGGATGTCTTGCCTGCTCTCATGATTCGCCCTCGTTCACGCTTTCCCTCCGCCCGACTGGGTCTTTTGAACTGTGCCACGGGTGAGCGCATCCTGGTCTCGACGACGCCCTTCATCATCGGCAGCAATGCCGCAGCTGACTTTTGCCTACCGCAAGCCGATTGCCCACCCGTGCTGGCCACGGTGCATCAGCGTGGCGATGTCTTTGAGGTCAACCTGCATCCAGATGCATCGCTGAATGCACTGGTGGATGGTGCACCCGGCACTCAACTCCTGCTGAATCCAGAAGAAGAACACACTGTGATCGCTGGAGGCGCAGCCTTGGCCTTTCGCTCCATGCTGAATGCTGAGGATTGGGAGGCCTTTGGCCATGGGCTCTCTTGGCACCTCTACGATGCGACGGCTCGCCAGTGGTATGGCCCTTTTGATCATGAGCAAATGGGTGAACATGTCCGCCGCCAAACTCCAGAGCAGGCCGAGGACAACATCGTCATGCCAGCTGGGCTGCGGGATGTGGGCTTCTTTGTCAAAGATGTGCGTTTTCTTTTTCCCGAGCCTGCGGCTCCTGCTCCCTTAGAAGACCTAGTGCATGCCGTTCATGCGGAGCCTGTGAACACAGAGTATGGAGAGTTCACCTGCCCGACCTGCTGGTTCAAATTTGACCGAGGTGACGCGATGAACATTGCCGTTCATGCCACACTGCGCGGGGACACGTTGCTGGGAGAAGACGCCATGCAGCGCTTTCATGCGACTCGATTCAATGATCGGGGGCAGGCCCTTGATGCGCTCGGCCTAGCCGCGCCTGACCTCGCCTGTCCTCACTGCCGCCGAAAGCTTCCCCCAGGCTTCATGGACACCCCGCATCATATCTTTTCCATCGTCGGTGCACCATCTTCTGGCAAAAGTTATTACCTTAGCGTGCTGACGCGCACGCTCCAGACGAGTCTTTATCAGAACTTCGGCGTCACCTTCCGCGATGCAGATCCTTCGGAGAATGTGATCCTGACGCAAATGCGCACGCAGCTTTTCTCCGCATCCACGCCTGAAGATGCCTTCTTGGCCAAGACAGAACTGGAAGGAATGCTTTATGAGACACTGCCACGCCAGGGGCGAAAAGTGCGACTGCCGAAGCCCTTTGTCTTCAAACTCACGCGCAGCCGCGCACACGACACCGACTTTGCTCTCGTCTTTTATGACAACGCGGGCGAACACTTTGAGCCCACGCGCAACAGCGCTGACTCTCCCGGCGCTCAGCACATCGCTGTTGCCTCTGGCATTTTCTTTCTCTTCGATCCACTTCACAATACCGAGTTCAGGTCGCGCCTCCGTGGTCTGCGCGATCCGCAGATCCAGAGTCGGCGGCTCGATCAACAGGACGTCATCCTGGCGGAAACGGAGGTGCGCATCAAAAACGTGCTCGGGCTCGACTCACGTCAGACCATCGACACACCTTTCGCAGTCATGGTGGGGAAAAGCGATACTTGGGAACACTTGCTGCCTGGAGGGCCACTGCTGCCAAGCGTGGAGAAAGGTGCCCTTTTGCTTGAGAACGTTCGGCACAACTCGGAGCGCATCCGCGAACTCTTGCTGGGGCTTTGCCCCGCCATCGTGGCGAACGCGGAGGCCATCTCATCCAACGTCTGCTACTTCGCCATCAGCCCGCTTGGCTGTTCACCGGTGCAATTCACCGACAGCGAAGGCCATGTCCGCATTGGCCCTGATCCACAAAGCATCCAGCCCAAGCAGGTGGAAGTGCCCTCGCTCTGGGTGCTCTCCCAGCTCGCTCCTGAAGTCGTGACCACAAAAGCGTAACGAGCCTCTGCCCCATCCAGCCCCCCCATGGCCTCACAGCTCATTTACACCTCAGCCCCACGCTTGCTGGAGGCTGGACGCACCGGCTTTGGCACTGTGGCGAGGCATCGTGCCGTGAGTGGGTTGCTCGTGTCTGCGGTCGAGCGCGTCTCACAGTTTGGTCGTGCCCCAGGGCAAAATCCGCGTCGTATCGTGCTCAGCCACCGCATCCTTCATGCAGGAGCAGGCAGCTACCATGTCTTCAGTTGCATTCGCGATGCGGGGTCCGATTACACGGGCCGCACTCATCACTTAGCGCATCACCTCATTGCTGAGGCACGAGAGGCGCGTGCTGCCACTGAAGCTGGGCTGACCCCAGCCGATATCCTGCGTCAGATGCATTGGCGACAAACCTGGTCAGAAGCTCCACGCTTCTTTGAGCCTGATGAAGAAATCTCACTCACTCAATTTCGTCCCCATCCATCCATCGGGGCTTGGCAGAAGATCACTGGGCAAGCGAACCATGCTCACCTAGCTGCACAATCGCAGCGATGTCTGCTGCTCCTGCCCGAGGAAGATCATGCACTAGCACTTTTCAGCGAATCACTGGCTAGCCTCAGTGGCCTGGCTGCCTGGCTGGTGACCTTCACCACTCATGTCGAGCCTGGGGATGACCTTGCCGATCTGCGCTGGCTTGCTCTGGCCGTCGATTCTCCCCTTCGTTCTCAGGTGGAGTCGGCCTCTCGCCTCACCTTTGATCTTACCGATCCTGCCAGCCTGCCCACCCCACGATTGCCTGAGGTCAAAGTCAGTTCCAGCGCACCCCATCATGTGCCTTCCTGGCCAAACATTCCCACCGCACGCCTGGATGAAAAACGTGCCGCTGCGCCGCTGCCTCCTCTGTTTCCTGAGACCAAGCCACGCAAAGCCTTGTCACCCTGGCCTTATGTCACAGCGGCTGCACTCATTGCGGTGATGGGCTCTGCTTCCTTCTGGCTGCTGCCGCGTCTGCCGTCCGTCCTCGTGGCGCGCAGCACAAAAGCAGAAAGCGCCATCAGCCTTGCCCAAACCATTGATGCTCTTTGGCAAAAGCATCGACTGAATCTTCCAGACACCCAAACCTGGCTCAAGGCAGAGGCCGATCTTGAGTTGGTCGAGGCGCACCAGGAAACCTTAACTCAGATTTTGGCTGCCATTCGAGAGCCACTTCGCCCGATTGAAATCGTCCTACCGTCGCGCACACAGAATGATTTCACCGACCTCATCACCAGCTTTCGTGCTTGGCAAAAAGCCGTGCAGCAAGGGGTGCGTGACCCTGCATGGTCTGGGAAAGATCCACACGAAGTGCAGGCAGCCGCACGAGTTGCTCTGAGCCGAATGAAGGATGCTTGGGACAAGGTGAAGTTCGCCTTCCATGGCGTGCCTGAAATGCCAGACATCCTCGCAGCTGAAATTCATGCCCAGGTGCGCAAGCATCTGAGCCAAAGCGCTGAACCGATTCAAGGAACGCCCGGCCAATGGCTAGAGATTTTGGCCCTCACCCGCACAGCCACAACCCCAGATCTTGGCTGGATATCCTCTTGGGAAAGGCTGGCACAAACAAGCCGAGTGCTCGCGCCGATGGAGGTCGAAAAACTCCAAAAAGTCGCCAGTCTGCCTGACACGCCGGCTTGGTTGCGCCAGCAAATTCAGCAGCATCTGCACGCTCCTGTTCCTGAAGCCTCGGCTGGCATGTCTCGCCCCTTGAAGGTGGAGGCTTCAGAACCTGTCATGCCCGAATCCACGCTGCCTGCCGATGGGCCTCGTTCACCTCATCCTCGCTACATCGTTATCGAAAACTCACGGCAAGCGCTAGCGCAAGCCATCGAACAACTGCCCACGCTTCCGGTAGAACCTGACATGCAGGTTTTCATCGGAACTACCGAACAAAGAGAACCTGCACTCACGCGTCTTCGTCAACTCGGAGCGGCAGGCGTCTATCGTCGCAGCTTCAATGACCCACTTACCCTGGAGTTTCATCAGCGTCGGTTGACCAAGATTCCTGATCCAACCGTCCCCACCCGATTGCTCGCACGTGCAGCGAAGGGATCGCAAGCCCTCTTTGAGATCATTCTACTGCCGCACGGAGGAACACTGTCGGATGCTTGGCCACCTTCCGCTGAATTCACGTTTCAAAGCATCATCGAAGGCAATCAAATCCTGCTAGACGCAAAGGCATCGGCTTGGCTCAGCACACTCGTCATCACAGGTCAGCCGGGTTTGCATCTTCAGGATGTGACCGATCCATCCAGGCGCTATCGTTTGCGTGCCGAAGGGCGTCGTTTTCAGGTGATGGCAGATCTACCATCGACTTCAGACAGTCGTTCCAAAGCCAAGCTGACAGCCATCGATCAAGAACTCGAAACTTTACGGCAAAGCATTCGCATCGACGATCAGCGGCGCAGTGGATTGGAAACAAGCAATTTGGCACGTGCCCAAAAAGAAGAGCAGGCACGAAGGCTGGAGGACTCTCTCGCCTTGCGTCAGCAGCGCCTGCTTCAGTTGGAAGAAGATCGAAAATCTCTTGTGGCCGACACGCCTCAGTTCCTCGGCTTGCCAAACGGTGCTTACTCTCTCTTTGCGGGTTCCCGACGCCTAGGTGAACTGCGACTGGAGACACTTCCCTAAATTGCATTGTCTGCCTCTTCATTCTCTCACTTTCCCCCGCCTCCGTGAAGCCACCCACCGACACTATTGATCTCATCCGTTCCACGCTGCAAACAGGCGTTGTTTCAGGGGCGGTCGAACAGGCTGCCGCTCACTATGCGCGCCTTTCCCAGGAATGTTCCGTGCGCCTGGATCGCATCGCAGCCATGCTCACGAAAGGCAGCGATTATCAGGCCCTACAGGCTGCTGAGGAAGAGCCCCCGTTGCTCGACCTGATTGCCGTTTTGAGCTTTGGTGGAGAGAAAGCTTGGCTCGACTTTTGCCAAGCTCATCAGCTTCCCCTCGCGCCGAAGTTGGATGCCAAAACCGTTCAGGCTCTTGATCGACTTTATGCGCAGGGTGTCACAGCGAACCACCCGCTTTACAAGGACTTCCGCGCCGCTGTGCTTTCTCGTGAACACGACAAAGCGTTACGAATCGTCCGCACCATCTTGAAGCTAAATCCGGGCGATGAAAACGCACGCTCCGAGCTGCAACGGCTGGAAAACAAACAGAGTCAGGAACTTTTGGATGACCTGCGTGCAGCGCTGAAAACCGATGATGAGGAGCGCATCGCCACCATGGTGGAAAAAATCACACGTGAGGTATCTGCCGAGAAACGCGCGACACTGACTGAGTTCACTCAAGCGGAGAGCATTCGCAAGGCCCTGCAGCGACGTCAGGCAGAGGCTAAAATCCCCGAATTGATCGCAGAAGCAGAGAAGCATGCCAAAGATCATGATTGGACTGCGGTATCATTGGCCTGTGAACTCATCGCCGAACTTCAGCAAAAACACGACATTGATTTAACGAGCAGTGCCCAGGCTTCGTTTGAGGTCTTGAACACAACCTGTCAGCAAAAGCGATTTGCGGCGGAACGTCAGCGTGCGTTTGACCGTGCTTTGGCTTCGTTCCAGTCCTTTGCTCACGAGGCAGAAACGAGATTGCTCACCGGCACACCTCCTCGACTCTCGGAAGCGGCTGGCCTGGATGAAAATTTCATTCGGCGCTGGCGTGAACTCGAAAGTCACGGACTGCCAGTTTCGGATGAAGCGCTGAGCAAGCTGCGTCATTGCGGTCAGAAGATCCGCGCAGCGCTTGAGCACGCCCAGCAAGGGATGCGCACACGTGCGCTTATGTCTGCTGTTGCATTGCTGGTCTTTCTTGGAGCTGTCGGCACCGTGGCGTGGCATGGCTGGCAGGCGCGCGCTTATGCCTTGGATCTTTCCAGTTACAAGGCACGCCAACTTGCAGAGCCTGCTGCCAAGCTTACCGCCATGCTGAAGGCTGAGCATCCGCTCCTCCTCCACTGGCCATATTTGCGAGTTAAGGTTGAGGAAACTGAAGCGTGGATAGGGCAGGGGCGTGATCTTTTGACTCAAGCAGAGGCGACCCTGCAAGGGCTGGAAGCCGACTTTGCAGCGCTCAGACCTGCTGAAGCTCTGAAACGTCTCGAAGACGCTCGTGCGCAAGTTTCCCAGCTGCCGGGTGATCTCGCCCTGAAATCACAGCAGCGCATCAGCAAGCTAAAAACTCAATCGGAGTTGATGCTGTCCGATCTAGGTCAAAGTCGAGCGACCCAAGCCCGCCAAAAGCTAGAGCAAATCAACCAGGCTCTGAAAAGCGAGTTGAGCTATGAAAAGCCTTCAGCCTTGGTCAGCGCTGCTGCGGCCAAACTGGATCAAGAGCTTGCCGATCTCGAAGCCTTCACTCAACCTGAGACATTGGCCTTGCAGCTCCCGGCTGACCTTGAAGCTCAGATTCGGGCAGGTCGTCAGCGCATACTGGCTTTTCAGGCAGAGCTGAAACGGCTGGAAGAACTCCAAGAAATGACGGCCAATGCGGTCACTCTTGGGGAGTATCGCAATGCACTTCTTCGCTGGCAGGACATTCGTTTTATCGAAGCGGCACCTGCTGCCATGGTGCTGAATGCGTTACCGACGGAAGAACAATTCCTGGCCCATCTCATGACGGGGGGGGACTTGGCCATGTGGAAAGCTAGCGTGGAGGACGTCACTGGCACAGCCCTGCATCCAGGTGCTACTCAAGAGTCTGATTTGAAGCGATTGCTCGCATTGCGTGATGACTCACATCTCAATGGCATCTGGGAAAACACTGTCGTGGATCACTCAAGCGGTCGTGGCAAACGCAGCGTATGGAGTTCAGGTCCTTTGGCTGAAGCGCGTGTCGGAGACACTCAGCGACGCTGGAGCGGAAAAGTCTTCGATCCACATTCTGAAGATACAGGGGCTGCCTTCATTCCAACTGATTTCAAAAAGTTCACCATTGGCAACGGCAGTCCACAAGGAGAGAGCGTCATGGCTTCGAAACCCAGCGCGACGGGCACCATGATCAAAAACCTTCAGCTAGATCGCATGACCGATGCCAATGGAGAGCGGTTTGAGCGCAGTCTTTTCAGTGCCCTGGATCGCCTCATGGCCGACAGCGCGGCACCTTCACTGGCCAAAGCCTATGTCATGCTCGAATTGGAGCGTTTGACGGCGGATCGGCCTTTTGCTTGGGGAATGCATCTCTGCCAAAGCCTTCGGTCAGATCTCATGGAGTTGCATCACCTCCTAGGCGATTATCCTCTTCGCAGCGAAGACTGGATGCTTCCTAAAGTGCAGCGACAGTTCGGTCCCGTGCTGGATGGCTTCTTTGCCAAGCGTCGTGAACGCGCTTATGAAAAAGAGGCTCAAGCACGACGAGTGCTCATCATGCGCGTCGCCGCTGCTGGAGTTAGACTCGGCGGTTATGTGAATACAGATCATTCCTTGCGTCTGAATAGTGCAGCTCGTGCGGCTACGGAATTTTGGCTGCCGGTGAAGACGGGCCTGACTCAGCTGTCGGTCAAAACCAAAGTCGCTCCCTCCACGGTGCCAGCTTTGACACCCGTGTTGTTCTTGCCGCTCGATCGCCAAGAGGTTTTGCAAACTTACCGAGATAGCCTTCAAGGAAATGATGGATTGAAAAAGGCACCCCCCACGACGGAAACTCCCTTTCTCCAATGATGAGTGAGCTCCAGCATCAGCTTCAGTGGCGTGGTCGTGCGGTCGGCCCATGGTCGCTTTCCCAAATCCGACAAGCCTTGGCCTCGGGAGAAATTCATTCACTGTATCAGATCCAGGTCAATGGTCAGTGGCTTGCGCTTCGTGATCATCTTGAGGCCATGGATGCCACTGAACTTGAGCAGCGCGCAGCTCAGTGGGGGGCTCATCTACGACAGAAAGCGACTGCACCAGCAGCATCCATGCAGCCTCGTGAGCGCAAACGGATCGGCATTCATGGACCGGTGATCAAGCCAGATCCTTTTGGCAAAGCTCCGCCTGTTTTCATCAAATCAGCCTCAAGCATCCCCAGCTTGATCGAGAAAGATGGCGCGCACATGACTGGCTCGGAGGTTGCACCCACATGCTGGTTAGCAGTCGCTGCCTTTGTTGTCAGTTGTGCCAGCTTTGTGCCCTATCTCAATCTAGTCAGTTGGGTGCCTGCCATCGTGCTGGGGCATCTTTCGCTACGCCAGATCCAGCGCCAGCCTGATCTGGAAGGGCGAGGCCTCGCGCTCGGTGCGGTCATCATTGGCTACGCCACACTCACTTTAGCCATCGTCACGGCTTTCTTTGCTCCTGCAATTTTTTACCGCATCTTCCCCATCGGGGATGCGTGACCGACAATTTTTTTATGGACTCCAATCCCTTCTCTTCCTCCCCCATGCTGATGCTGAGCTGGACTCGCCAAGACCCTGAGCGTCGCCTCGGATTCAAAGGAGGGCGCTTTACCTCACCGAACAAACTGCTCGGCTTTTGGGTGGGTCTGCTGATGACTGTGCTTTTTTACGCCACAGTCATCATGGGTCCCGTGCCTGCCTGGTTTCGTGACATGTTTACGCTACGCGGGCCATGTCCCTATCCGACCCTGCTTTTGTTTTTTTGGGCATTGGCTTTGCTTTACCTAAAGTGGCGAAAATTTGCGCTCCAGCAACGAGCGGAAAAGCTACCCATCATGCCTCAACAGCCAGACTTTGAACTCACGCCGGCCACGGCAAGAGCAGTGCGCGAGCGGATGAGTGCCATTGTGGACGACCCCAATCATTTTATCCTGCTGAATCGCATCGACCTTGCTTTGGCCAATTTGCACAACATTGGACACACGGCTGATGTTGCTGCGATTCTGAAGATTCAGGCTGAAAATGATGAGGCACAGATCGCGTCGAGTTACTCCATGATTCAGGGATTCCTTTGGGCCATTCCCGTCCTCGGATTCATCGGCACAGTGCAGGGGCTCAGTCAGGCCATTGGTGCCTTTGCCAGCACACTTGCAGCTGGCGCTGATATGGCAGCGCTTCGGGGCTCTTTGCAGAATGTCACAGGTGGGCTTGCTACCGCTTTTGAGACGACGCTGGTGGCACTGGTTTGCGCTCTGATTTTGCAATTGCTGGTCAGTTGGCTTCAGAGCCGGGAGTCTGAGTTTCTCGATGCCTGCAACGACATCTGCCACAAGAATGTGGCAGGCAAACTCCGGCTCAACGCCCGATAACACATGCGCTCACGCTTCGGCAGACAGGCGGGTGGCATCAGCTTTTTCGCCTTTCAAGACATCATCACAGGAACCTCCGGTTTCCTGATCGTGCTCGCCCTTTTTCTAGCTCTGAATCTGGATGAGAAGCTCAGTGAGGCTAGTGCTCAGCATCCCTATGCCAAGCGAGAAGAAGAACTCCAATCCATGCTCGCGCAGATCGAATCGCTGAAGAAGCAAATCGGTGATTGGGAACAACAGCCCGGTTTGGATGAAACCACCCTTCGGCGCATGATCGGCCAACTGAAAACGAGCATCGCCGAGATGGATGCACGTCCGCTACCTGGAATGAATCAGAAGGCTGATGCCACGGGGCGAGATGCGACTCTGCGTGATGAGAAACAAAAGCTACTGACACGCCTAGAAGCAATGAACGCCTCGATTCATGAAGCGGAGTTGCTTTCATCAGGGTTGGTCAAAGACATTCCCGATCTAGAAAAGAAGATCATTGATGTGCAGAGTAGTCTGCAACGAAAGCGCCAGCGCCAGAATGTCATCACCCTGGTGCCTGAACGAGATGGTGGCCGAAAAGAACCTATCCTTGTTCTCGTGCAGAGTTCCTTGATTCGCTTTCAACGTGCTGACGGTTCGCCCGCGGGAGCGGGATCAGTGGCGGAATTCTCCAGCTATCTCAAGCAAACCTCTCCCAGCACTCATTACGTGGTCATCTATTTCAAGCCTTCAGGTGCTCAGCATTTTGAATTGCTCACGAAGCGTGCGCGTGCCGAAGGTTATGAGATTGGCTACGATGTGATTCCTGAAGAGGCCGATATTGAATTTCGTAATGACGCATCTTTGAACCCAGGAGGTAAGCCATGAAACGGCGCTTGCATCGAGACAACCCGGACAGTCTGGAGTTGCTGCTGGACACGCTGTGCAATGTCTTTGGCGGTATCATCTTGATTGCCTGCCTGCTGGCCATGCTGAATCGCCCCAAGCCCGCGCTAGATCCAGCCAACCTAACCAGCGATCGCGAAGCGGGTATCTTGATCGAGAAGAAGATCGAGATGGCACGAGCTGAACTCGACGGGCTCCAGAAGCGTCGCTCAGCCCTGCCACGTGAAAATGATGCCACGCTTCTGCCCATGGTTCAGGAACTTCAGGCACTCCAGCGAACCGCTGAAGTGAAGCGTCAAAAAATCGCTGAACAGGATGAATTAGCCGCAAAAAAGACAGCACAACTCATGAGGGATGCGGGCACGGAGATCGCTCGTCTGCGTGAGCAAATTCAAAGAGTTGAAGGAAAACTTGGTCTTGTAAACCAAGACACTGAGGCGGCACGGCAAAGGCATTCCGCATTGAAAAAACAGCTCACGGATCTTCAGCTAGAACTGGAAAGTGTAGCCGAACTCAACGTCGAGAAGTTGCGTTTTCCCAAGGAACGTCAGATGGACCGCCCTCCGTCTCCCATCATCCTTCGCTATGGCCAAGTTTTTCCGGTCTATGATGCTCAGGGCAAAGCTGCACCTGGCGTCAATCATGTGAGCACTCCTGATGGTAATTTCACTGCGCTGGTGACGGCTGGGGCAGGACTGTCGCCAGTGCGTGATGCGAAGCGACTGCGCACTTTCTTACCAGCCTATGTCGGTTCTAGGGGCTATCTGACGCTGTATGTCTATCCTGATTCTTTCGGCACGATGCGTGAACTAAAGCGGCTCATCTTTGAGCTCGGTCTCGATTATGGCATGGATCTCTGCGACGAGCATCGTGTGCTGGTGTTTAGCGCTCAGGGAGCTAAACCGAAGCCACTATGAGGCTCAAGGTATCGGCCTTAGCGGCGTGCATCCTCCAGGAAAGCATCTACATCAGCCTCCGTCGTGGCCCAAGAACACATGAGCCTGGAGCCGCCGCCAATGAAGCTGTAAAACTGCCAGCCACGTGCTTTCAGGCCCGTTTTGATCGATTCAGGCAACCGTGCAAACACTGCATTTGCATCCACTGGATAAAGAATCTGCACGCCAGGAATGTTCCCAAGGCCTTCGGCAAGGCGTCGGGCCAAGCGATTGGCCCTGGAGGCATGAGTTTGCCAAACGTTGTCTGTCAACATGCGGAGCCACTGGGCCGAGATGAAGCGCATTTTGGAGCACAATTGGCCTGCCTGTTTGCAGCGATACTCAAAGTCTCGAGCTAGGGCTTTGTCGAAAAAGACCACGGCCTCCGTCACGGCCATACCGAGCTTGGTGCCACCACAGCAAAGAACATCCACACCTGCCTTCCAGGTGATTTCAGCGGGTGATGACGTGCTACCTGCCAGTGCATTGAAAAATCGAGCCCCGTCCATGTGGACATGCATTCCATGGCCCTTGGCTAGCGTGCATAACCCGGCAATTTCACCCGCACGATAGACAGTTCCAAGCTCGGTGCTCTGGCTCAGGCTTAATGCACGAGGCCTGGGGTAGTGCAGGTCGGTTCGGTGAGTGATCAAGCGCTCCACGTCCGTGGGATCGAGTTTTCCAAGCAGCGAACGAGCCGTTAGCAATTTGCTGCCATTCGAGAAAAACTCAGGTGCACCGCATTCATCAGTTTCGACGTGGGCAAGGTCACTGCAAATCACACTGTGATAGCTCTGACACAAAGATGCGAGCGAAAGGGAATTGGCAGCCGTGCCATTGAAGACAAAGAAGACCTCACAATCCGTTTCGAAAAAGTCACGGAAGCGTTCACAAGCTTGGGCTGTGATTTCGTCAGCACCATAGCTTGGATGATATCCTTGGTTGGACTCCTCCAGTGCTTGCCAGGCTTCCTGGCATATTCCACTGGTGTTGTCAGAGGCGAAATGATACTTCGAAGTGATGCTCATCCTTGTTCCCTAATTGAGTCTTTCGGCAACGGTCAAGGCGTGAAGCATCGCATGGGTTAGCGTGCAGCTCTTTGAATGGACCGCCCTGCTCGTGCGATGCCACCGCCGACTTTGTAGGCGGCACGATCCATCTCATAACCCACACGCTGGGCGGGACCTCCTGAACCACGGCAGTTCGTCAAGAGTGTGCAGGTGACAACCATCAAGAAGAGCAGGGGAATTGTTTTCATGGCGTGAGTGAGACAAATCGGGTCAGGAGCGTGTTCAAGTTGGAAACTCAGTTCATTGAATCCAGACTTTTTAAATGTTACGAAAAAGCCCAGCATACTGGATGCTGGGCTTGGCCTGCTTTCCAACCCATCGGCTAAATGGGGAAGCGCTCTGAGTATAGAATCAACTGTAGGATGCTTCCACGCGCTTGGCGACATCGCGGTAGCCATAGTCCGCATTGTAGATTTCTTTGAGGGCCTCCAAACTACCCGTTTTGTCACCCATTTTTTCACACACCATAGCCAACTCGTAGAGCAGCTCTTTCTTGGTGTTGTCCATGATGCTGAGTTCCTTGTTTGCCTCAGCAAAGGAGCTGCGAGCCAAGTCGTTCATGTTTTTGCGCTCAAAACAACGGCCGAGTAGCAGCATGGCCTTGATCCGAATGTGCGGGTTTCCTTTCGCTTGCTGGAGCTCAGGAATGGCTTCCGTGTACATCGTGGCATTGAAGTAAGCTTGCCCCAGGTCAAAGCGAAGTGCCTTGTCGGTCGGGTTACGATCCACGCGGGCCTTCGCCTCGTTGATCACACTCGAAGAACGCTGAACACGGATGGCTGCCAAGTTTTGCTTCTGCTCTTCAATGTCAGGCGCATCTGGGTTGGCGGTGATCCACTCCTCCATCGCGGTGATGTAGGCCTCCTGCTGTTTGTCCCTCAGGATTTCGGTGTGACGTTGCAGAGAGACGTCAGCAGCGTTCAGTGTTAGCGCGTAATCGTAGAACGAAAGGGCGTTGTTCAGGTCGCCAAGTTCTTCGTAAAGTTGCGCGATGGCCTTGACGTTATTGATGTTGGACTGGTCTGCGTTGTACTTGGCGGTGAAGTGGGCCAGCAATTCTTCGGTTTGCTCCTTGGTTTTGCCTTTCTTCGCCAGGAGTTCGAGGATGTTTTGCTCCTCTGAGTTCTTTACGGCACTCTTGAAGTCCCCCCCCCATCCTTGACGAATGATTGAGGAGCGGGCAGCGGCGTCTTTTTCACCCTTGATGGCATTCAAATCACGGGGGTCGATTTTGACAATGGCTCCATAAACCTCAGCTGCTTTTTCAGGCTGTTCATAGGTCATGTAATGAGTAGCCAGCTGATGCATCAGCTTGGTGTTTTGAGGCTGACCCATGCGGATGGTTTCCAGCGCGAAAGCTGCTAGGTCAGGGAATTGAACTTTGATCGCGAGATCGTAAAGCTGTCGATTCGCACTTTCACTGAATGGATCCTTTTGGAAAACCTTTTCTTCCAGGTCCGCAATGGCTTCCCATGGGTCTTTCTTGGAACTACCACTGAAGAGACCGCCACCCAGGCTGA
Source organism: Verrucomicrobiaceae bacterium (assembly GCA_027484445.1). Taxonomy (GTDB): domain Bacteria; phylum Verrucomicrobiota; class Verrucomicrobiia; order Verrucomicrobiales; family Verrucomicrobiaceae; genus Prosthecobacter. The sequence continues at coordinate 241,417 of JAIXSY010000033.1, read as the reverse complement.
ATTTTTTGCCACTGCCGACGACTTCTCCCTCGGCACGACGCAGTACTTTGCGTCCGTCGAGAAAGCCGGGCACTTCTTTGACGATGGGAAGGATCAGGCTGACGGCATACTCCCAATTCTTTTGCTCGATGGAGAGCATGCCTTTTTTCCAGAGATTGAGGTATTTGGGATCCAGCTGAGCTTCGGTAACGATCATGGTTTGGACTTGGAGGGGGGGGTTGGAGCAGGAGCAGGTGTGGTTTCCGTTTGGGCACCCGTGACCATCCGGGACAGTGCCTGCCACTCTTCACGGACGCCTTTGCTGAACCCCTGCATGCTGAAACCGTGCTCAAAGAGCACCATCCAGATGAAGGTGGCAGCGAGAAAAGCGAGAAACCAGAGGATTTTGGAGAGCAGGCGCATGGCCGGAAAATAAAGTTACTACTAGCAAACCGCGTATGGAGTCCAGCACGTTGTTTTCCTGCCGAGGCTACTTTTTGAAAAAACCTGCGTCACCGACTGGGGAATTCCGAAACTCGCGGGTTGCTCCAGGCGTTTGGGTGCGGATAGACTGCCTCTTGCCCTGCATGAAAAAAATACCCATCACGTCTCGCCGTCATTTTCTCGCTCAAAGCGCTGCCGCGTTAGGATTCCCCATGATCGTGCCTCGATCGGTCTTTGGCGCGGCTGGCAGACCGGCTCCCTCTGAGCGTATCACCGTGGGTTGCATAGGATGGGGAACGATTGCAGGCGACTGGACTCCCTCTTTTCTCAACAATGAAAAGTGCCAAGTGATCGCTGTGGCTGACCCAATGAAAGAATACGGGCACTACGGCTATGATGGCAAAGAGACGGGAGGCCGAGAGGCGGGCCGCAAGATCATTGACGAGCATTACTCCAAAGCAGCCAACAAACCGACCAAGGTCTGCACGGCCTACTCAGATTTTCGTGAAATGATGGAAAAGGAGGATCTGGATGCTGTGCAGGTTTCCACCCCCGACCATTGGCACGCCTACATGGCCTGCTATGCGGCGCGGAAAGGCAAGCACATCTACGGTCAGAAACCTCTCGCGCTGAACGTGGCAGAAGGGCGGCTGATCTCTGACGAGGTGGCGAAGGCAGGTGTGACTTGGCAGACGGGCAGTCAGCAGCGCAGTGACATCTACTTCCGCATGGCCTGTGAACTCGTGCGCAACGGCCGCCTGGGTAAGCTAACGCGGGTGCGCGTGGGACTGCCAGGTGGACACAGCAACTGGAATGGCATGGCAGACCAGACCGAGACCGCACCTGTGCCTGCCGACTTTGACTACGAAATGTGGCTGGGGCCTGCTGAACAGATCGACTATCGCCCCGCGTTACTGCCATTGAATTGGCGACATAATTTCGCTTTCTCTGGCGGCATGATCACGGACTTCGGAGCACACCACATCGACATCGCGCAGTGGGGCATGGGGACAGAAAACACGGGACCGATTGAGCTGAAAAATGTGAGCGGCACCCTGGACCTGAAGGCGCTCTACAACACCGCGACTGCTTTTCGCTTCGATTGTGTCTATGAAAAGGGTGTGACCCTGCAAGTGGCTAGTCCAGACCACAAACTCATGCCCGAGGTCGAGGCCTCTATGCAATCTCTGTTCGGCAAAAAGCCCTTCGATCACGTCGGCGTTCTCTTTGAAGGAGATGCAGGCAAGTGGATCTATGTGAATCGCGGCAAGATTACCGCCAGCGATCCTGCCATCCTGCGCGAAAAAATAACGGACAGTGAAATCCACCTCTACGAAAGCAAGGACCACACGGACAACTTCTTGAGTTGCATTTACGATGGCAAGCCGACCTCCACCCCAGCAGAAATCAGCCACCGCAGCATTACGATTGCCCATTTGGCGAACATCGCTCTGCGCACGGGAAGCACAGGTCTGAAATGGAATCCACAAACAGAGAAGATCGAAGGCAACGAGGCTGCTTCCGCGCTACTCAGCAAAGAGTGGAGGAAACCCTGGACACTGTGATGGCTGGCGCCCCGAATTCCCCCCTGGTGGGCGCCATTCTGTCGCTGTTCCTTGCAGCTGCACATGCGCAAACGATCCAACGCAGTCCGGCTGAGCAGTTGTTGCTGAAGCCCAGGGCTGAAGTTTCGCCTGCCCGAAAGGCTGCTGAAGCGGTAGCGGTGGCTCAAGGTTACCTTTACGTGGAGCCTTATCAGACTCGATTCGAATACCTGATGGACGCTTCACGCATTCTGCGCTGGCTCGATCCTGAAAGGGAAGTCCCCGCCGAGATCAGTCTTGAACTAAAGCAGGACATCCTACGCCGACTGAATCGACAGGCTGAGTCCTGGTGTCGCCTGACCACTGGTTCTGGTCGAGTCGAGGGCGGCCTGACCACGGTCGCAGTTGTCATGGGACGGCCTGGGGACACCCGGCCACCGCCTGAAAAAGAGCCCGTTCTCGTCTCGGAAGCCATGTTTGGGTTTATTTGGGAGTTTGCGACCCCGCCTTCCCCCAACGAGATCTTCGTCGATTGGAGCGGCTTTATCGCGGATGTTCGCAGCCTGCCGGTGCGCGTTTTCTTTGGAAACAGTTCAGAGACTTTGGAGATTGCGTCTTATCTGCCCAAATTGGCTTGGAAAAGCGAGGGGCGCGTGCCGCTACCTCTGCCTTTAGCCGCAATTCCAGAGATTCGCGTTTTGCCACCCACGGTGGTGCCTTTGGCCACCCTCGTCTGGGTCTTAGGGTCTGTGGGATTCATCGTGCTCCTGAAGCTGCGCCGCCGTCCAATGCCCGGTGGTGCCATGCCCTGGATGGCCACGATCCTCGTCGGAGCTGCTCTCACTTGGCCGCTGGTGAACCTCAAGATTGGGGGCGGAGCAGAGGTGCCTGAGGTGAAAGACAATAAGCAGGCAGAAGCCATTTTGACACCCTTGCTGCGAAATGTGTATCGAGCTTTTGATCGCCGCGATGAGGCGGAGATCTACGATGTGCTGGCTCGCAGTGTAGAGGGAGAACTTCTGCGGCGTTTATATTTGGAAACCATCGAAGCTCTCACGCTGGATGGACGTGAAGGTGCACGCGTCACAATCAGTGAATTCAGCGTGGAGGTCAGGGAAGTCTCTGCCGCCGCCTCGGGGTCAGCTTTTGTGGCAGAGTGTCAATGGACAGCGCTGGGAAAAGTCGGGCATTGGGGGCACAGTCACACACGGGTGAATCGGTACACGGCCAAAGTCACTGTTTCCCCGATAGGAAGCGACTGGAAATTGACCGACCTCACGGTCATGGAAGCTCGGCGAATCTGAACGACACGCATTGATCAAACGACCTGATCCTATGGATGCATCGACACTTGGAGTTTTACATGACACAGCCCTACTGGCTTGGCTTGCCATTTTGGTAGGGGTGTTGAGCTATCCGCTGATTCGTCTGATGGCAGGAGGAAGGGAAGGCCTTGGCAAAATCAGAGTCGAATGGGTCACCACGGCCGATGCCGTCGTGGTCGCAGCTGTCATGATTGTGCTACTCGGTGGACTTCGGGGAGCCCAATCGCCTTCCGATTCCGAAGAAAAAGCCGCCACTCTTTCGCTGGCTGGGACGCTGACAGGCATCGTGGTGCAGCTTGGCATAGCTACGGTTTTGCTGGCCTACCTTCGTTTGCTGCGCGGACTCGCCCCAGTTCAGCTTTTTGGCTTGAGAGAAATGAGCCCGTTTCGTGCTCTAGGCATCGGCTTTTTGCTTCTGCTGCCCATGCTGATGGTGGTCAATGGTGCTGCCTTCCAACTGCACGAATGGATGAAAGGCTTTTGGCCGGATCTCAATGGCCAAGAAGTAGCAGAGGCCTTTCGCGTCTGCGATGATCCCATCACCAAGGCACTCTTAGCCGTGTCTGCTATCCTGATTGCTCCTTTGGTGGAAGAGATCGTTTTTCGTGGCTTCATCTACGCGGTGATCAAGCGCTACACAGACGGCATCTACGCAGCACTTTGCTCCTCTCTGCTCTTTGCCATCGTGCATCTGCACGTCGGTACACTGATTCCGCTGGCTCTGCTCGCGCTGTTTTTTTGCTACATGTATGAGCGCACCGGCTCGCTCTGGGTCCCCATGGTTCTGCATGGCTTGTTCAATGGCACAAGCATCACCGTGATGTTGTTTTTCCCGAACATCCAGCCATGAAGACTCTGGCAGACATCGGTGAGGACGCACTCGTCCATCTGCTGACACGGACGCTCCGAAGAGATGAGGATGTGCTGATTGGCCCTGGAGATGACTGTGCGGTCGTGCGTTTGCCTCGTGGGGCGCATTCTCTGGTGCTCAAGACGGACACCCTTGTGGAAGGTGTTCATTTCACGGCTGAAACTCCCGCACGCTGGGTAGGCCGAAAGGCTATGGCACGAGTGCTGAGTGACTTCGCGGCGATGGCTGCCACACCGCGTCACGCCTTGGTCACGCTGATCGCGCCGACTTCGACCTTGGTCAAACGTGTTCAAGCCATCTATCAGGGGCTCTCCAAGCTCGCAGATGAATTTGAAGTGCGTGTCGTTGGTGGCGAAACCTCACGTGGTGAGCAGCTCAGCCTCACGGTGAGTCTTAGCGGTTATGTTCCAACCCGCCGCTGGATTACACGTGCGGCGGCAAAGGCAGGAGACGTGCTGTATGTCACCGGCTGTTTGGGAGGCTCCATCCGAGGCCGTCACCTACGCTTCCAGCCATTGGTGAAGGAGGCTTTCATCATTGCCGAAAAGCTCAAGCCGACGGCCATGATGGACTTGAGCGATGGCCTTGCCAAAGACCTGCCTAGGCTAGCCGCAGCTAGTGGTTTGGGCTGGGACTTGTGGCTCGACAAGATCCCGATCACTACAGGCTGCACCTTGCCTCAGGCGCTTCACGACGGTGAAGATTATCATCTGCTTTTTGCCGTTTCGCCGAGCGTGAAAAAACAAGCACTCATGGACTGCCAAGCTCTCTGCCCTGGTCTCAAATTGCACGCCATCGGCGAACTGACGTCAGGCGCGAAGTCTGGCTTGCTGAAAAGCGGAGGCTGGGATCACTTTCGCTGAATGATGCTGTCCACGATTCTTCCCACGCCTGAAGATGCCCAAGCTTGGGGCCGAGATTTGGCTCAAACCTTGTCAGCAGGGGATGTCGTGGCCCTTTGTGGTCAACTGGGTGCTGGCAAAACTCAGATCACGATGGGGCTCGTCGCTGGACTGGGCTCAGCGGCAGCCGTCACCAGTCCGACCTTTACATTGCTCCACGAGTATCTCGACGGCCGCCTGCCCGTTTTTCACTTTGACTTTTACCGCATGGAGAAACCCGAGGAGGTGCTCGGGCTTGGCTGGGACGAAATCTTGGATGAACCCGGAATCGTGATTGTTGAGTGGGCCGATCTTTTTCCTGAACTGATGCCAGAATCGACCCACTGGTTTGATTTGTCGGCCCGACCCGATGGCAGTCGAGTCATTCAGCCGCGCGGTTGATCAACCATTCCAGACAAAGCTCACAGGCTTGTCGATCTCAGGATGAACGCTGTGATGCACTGGACAGCCAAGGGCCGTGGCCTCTAGAAGTTTGCGATCAGGGTGATCTGCAGGAAGCGGAATTTCAATCGTGATAGGCAGTCGAGCTATCCTGCGCGGAGAATCTTCACTCATGTGTTTCTCGACATGCACCTTCATGCCGATGAGATCATATCCCTTTTGGTTAGCCTTGATGTTGATCACCGTGGCCATGCAGGTAGCCAGTGCGGTGGCGACCAGATCAGTGGGGGAAAAGGACTCGCCTTTGCCATGATTGTCCACGGGAGCATCCGTGATGAACTGGGTCTTCGAAGGACCATGGGTGGCTTGGCAGCGAAGCCCGCCGAGGTAGTCAATGGAGATAGAAACGGCCATGGCGTGTCCCTATCGAAAGCTTGCAGCCTGAGCAAGCCTGCTTTTGCCGAAATCCGATAACCCGCCGACTCAAGCGTCGCGATGTGTCGGCACAGGCTTTCCTGGGCGGAAGTGCTCTTCATGCTCCAGGACCGCATTCAGTCCAAAGAAGCCTGTCTTGACCTCATCCAATGACGCCTTCACCGCCACCATCAGAGCCGCAGGGTCAGCTTCTGCCCTCAAGTTGAGGATCAAATGACCACCCGTGGTCGGCTCATCGAGCTCCATGCCTAGTTCGGGGATGTAATCGCTGCGCACGAGGTTAATGCTCGCCAGTTCTCCTGCAATGCCGTCATCAGGACTGAAGGTCATCTTGAAGTGAGCGATCTCAGCCCCTTCGCTTTGCAGGCGAGCCTGGACACGTGAGGCGAGCTGTTTGAGGAACTGGTTTGCATCAAATTCATCATCCGACTGGAGCGTGACCGTGGCATTCAGCCAGCCAAGCAGGGCTTCGCCTTCGGCATAAACTTCATAATCTACCGCCATGAGATTTCTCCGGGCCTGCTCACCGCTCATGAGAGTGCGATACAGTTCGTCCAGCCCCGTTTCATGGCGAGGTGAAGCAGAGATGACCTGGGCATGAGGAAACTCGCGGCTCAAAACGGCGTTTAGTTCCTCACGCTTCTTCTCATCCAGCAAATCACTTTTGCTGATGACGATGACATCGGCCTCTTCGAGCTGCTTTTTGAAGATGTAAGCCACTTTGCTGGAGAAACTGCCGCCTTCATCCAAACCAAAAACACGCCGTGCACGAACCGGATCCACCAGCACGGCCAGCGGCGCTATGGTGAAGGAATCACCATACATCCGGCGCAGGGGGTAGGTCACCGTGGCCACGAGATCGGTGCAGCTGCCCACGGGTTCAGCGATGAAAACATCGGGCTTCGTGGCATCATTCAGGCGGGCAGCCGCTTCGACCAGCGTGTTGAATCGGCAGCAGAAGCAGCCTCCTGCGATTTCCTCCGTGGCAAATCCCTGGCCGCGCAGAAGTTTCGTGTCCACCAGACCTCCAGCTTGATCGTTGGTGATCAAACCGACGCGCAGGCCCTGATCACTCAAATGCTTGGCCAATCGCCCCACAGTGGTTGTTTTGCCGGCTCCGAGGAAGCCGCCGATCATGATGTAACGTGCCTTGGTGGATGACATGGGGCGTTTTGGAGTGGGATGGTAGATTGTGCAAGTGTGGCCGTGAATGTGCTACGGACGCACGTTGAGGATACGTCCCCACCGCTCGTGAGATATCCGTGGCCTAGCGTTTGACAATCGTCGCTGCTACCCCCACGCTCACTTTGATTTACCTCCATGGTTGCTTGGCTTTTCCGCTGTTTTTTTGCCGCTTTGCTGGTGCTGGGGCTGGCGTGGTTTCACCAAGCTCGATCCCAGCGTCTGCCGCGGATTGATTTGGCCCGACAAGAGGGTCGATTGATCCTCGGCAATGGCGCTGAACCTGCCACCCTGGATCCATCCATCGCCACGGGGGTGCCTGAGCATCATCTCTTCGATGCACTTTTTGAAGGTCTAACGGCAGGCATGGTGGAGAAGCCCGATGCGCAGGGGCCTGGCGTCGCAACGCACTGGGACACCGATGACTTCACCACCTGGGTCTTTCATCTGCGCAAAGATGCCCGCTGGAGCGATGGGCAACCGCTAACGGCTCAGGATTTCGTTTGGTCTTGGCAGCGCATTCTTTCCCCGGAACTGGCGTCTGAGTATGCCGAGATGCTTTACCCCCTGCGCGGTGCTCGCGCCTTCAATCTCGGGGAAAGCCAAGACTTCAGCACGGTCGGGGTCAAAGCACTGGATGCGCACACGCTGAAGGTCGAGCTGGATGGACCAGCCCCTTACTTTCCCTCCATGCTGCGTCATTACTCATGGCATCCTGTGCCACGACACGTCATTGAACGCTTCGGACGCATGACAGACCGTGATACCCCCTGGACACGCGCAGGGAATCTGGTCGGCAATGGTCCCTTTCAGCTCAAAGAGTGGCGCTTCACCCACTCCATCACCGTGGAAAAAAATCCACATTACTGGGACGCGAAGCAGGTGCGGCTGAAAGAGATCGTCTTTCTGCCCATCGTCAGCGATGCGACGGAAGAAAGGGCCTTTCGCGATGGTCAGCTGCACAAGACCGAATCGTTGCCGCTGGCCCAAGTTCCCGTTTATCGGGAAAAGCATCCTGAATTCTATCATGAGCACGCTTTGCTCAGCACTTACTTTTACCGCGTCAACGTCGCCAAGCCGCCACTGAACGACAAACGGGTGCGCCGTGCTTTGGCTTTGTCGATTGATCGTGCGGGTTTGATTCGCAACGTGCTGCGTGGTGGGCAAAAACCAACCACCGGCTTTACCCCACCCGGTGCAGGACAGGGCTACACACCGCCGGACATGCTGCGTTTTGATCCTGAAGAAGCCCGTCGATGCCTAGCTGAGGCTGGCTATCCAGGAGGGAAAGGTTTTCCGAACTTTGAAATTCTCATCAACACGCTAGAATCTCATCGCACCATTGCAGAGGCCCTCCAAGAAATGTGGAAGAAGCATCTTGGCATCAAGGTTACCGTGACCAATCAAGACTGGGGCGTTTACTTGAACTCCCAAAAAAACCTTCAGTATGATGTCTGCCGTGCTGGATGGGTTGGGGATTACTTGGACCCCTTCACCTTCCTCAGCATCTGGCAAACGGGCAATGGCAACAATCAAACTGGCTGGGGCAATGTCCGCTACGATGAACTGATGCAGGCCTCATTGCTCGAACGTGATACACGCAAGCGTCTTGAACTACTCAAGGAAGCAGAAACCTTGCTGTTGGATGAGCTTCCCGTACTGCCCATTTATTGGTATGTGCGCAGTCAATTGATCCGGCCCGAACTGAAGGGATTCAAGGCCTCGCTGCTGGAGCATTGTTGCTACAAGGCTTGGTATTTCGAGCCCTGATGTTTCTGGGCTAAGGCTTAGCTGCCAGCGGCACCGTATCGCGGAGAGCCTTGGCCTCTGTCAAGAAGCGCTGCAAGCCCTCGTCGTCGCCGCTTTCCACCAAGTGGGTCAGTTCAGCCAATGTCCGGCTCGCTTCGTGCAGCAGTGCTGACAGTGCTGCACGATTGCCCGCAGCAATGCCTGTCCAGAGCGAAGGATCTCCCGCTGCCACTCTGGTGGTGTCGCGAAACCCTCCCGCCACGCAGGCCACGGCGCTCGGATCTGCCCGCAGTGCCGCCAAGGTGGTGACGGTGGCCATCATGTGCGGCAGATGCGAAATGCGGGCGACTTTCTCATCATGCTCTTGGGGAGAAAACTCCAGCAACCGGCAGCCGAGTGCCGTCCAGAAGTCGCGCAGTCGTTGCAGGTCGGGTGGCTGAGTTTGGGCAGTGGGAGTCAGCAGGCAGGCTGCGTTTTGAAACAAATCGGCTCGCGCGGCCTGGATCCCGGTCTTCTCCGATCCGGCCATTGGGTGGCTGCCCACAAACCTTGAGCCCAAGATCGGGCTCAAGCTGTCCACCACGCTGCCTTTGACACTGCCCACATCGGTCACGAGGCAGTCACCCGCCAGCCTGGCCCGGGCAATCTGTCGAGCCAGATCAGGCATGGTCTCCACAGGCGTGCACAGAACCATCAAGGATGCACCTGCAGCTGCCGCCACGGGGTCGGTGAAAAACTCCGCCTGAATGCCTCGCTCAGCGATGCCTGCCTGGGCGGCCTCACGCCGTGCCCAGAAGCGCAGTTTCACCTCGGGCATTCTTTCTTGCACCGCGAGCGCGAGCGATCCGCCCAGAAGTCCTGGGCCATAAATGGAAAGAATGCGTTCACTCATCGCAGAAGGAAAGACGGGGCGCGAGGCTTAGCGGATGCCTGGAGAAGATGCAACCGTGCCTTGTGAATTGTGCGACGACTCTAACGCATCCGCAGCGCGAGATAACTCCGCAGTGCCGCTGCATGAGGCTCATCTGTGGGTAGTTTCAGGAAGTCCACCTGATGCTTACGAAAGCCTTCTTTGAGTTGGTCTTCAAAGCCTTGGCGGACTTCGAGGTAGCGTTGGCGAACCGTCGCAGGATCGAGCAGGAGAAAGTCATCTTCTTTCTCCAAGTTCTCAAACCGCGCCCACTGGCCAAAGGGAAACTCCAACTCATCGCGATCCCAGAGCTGCATGGCGATGATCTCATGACCTTGCTTTCTTAGAACACCAATGGCCTTCAGGATCGCCGCAGGATCATCAAAAAAGTCGCTGATGAGAATGACTAGGCCGCGCCGCTTCAGCCGCTGTGCCAAAGACTCCAGCACCGGCGCGAGCGTCGTTTCCTGGCCGGGCTTGGTTGCGATCATGGTCTCCAGCAAATGGTGCAGATGTGTGATGCGCGTGCGATTGGGGATGAACTCACGCACCTTCGCATCAAAGGTGATCAGGCCCACGGCGTCCTGCTGACTCATCAGCAGATAGGCCAGTGCGGCAGATAGCTTGCGCGCGTAGTCGAATTTCCAGATGCCCTTTTGCCCTCGATAGTCCATGCTGCCGCTAGCATCCAAAACGATGGTGGCACGCAGGTTTGTCTCTTCATCGTATTCACGGATGTAAAACCGGTCCGCGCGGCCAAAGATCTTCCAATCCAGTCGGCGGATGTCATCGCCCTGCACATAAGGCCGATGCTGGCGGAACTCGACGCTGAAGCCCTTGTGCGGTGAGGCGTGCTGTCCAGTCGTGAACCCTTCCACCACGGTTCGGGCAAAGAGCTGGAGGTTTTGCAGACTTGTGATGTCTTCAGCATGGAGAATGTCAGAAAGGGCAGCCATTCGAGGGCGATTGAATCAGGATTCAATGGAGTTCAGAAGAGCAGGGTGGATCTGGACCATGCCCGCACCCACTTCAGAGAGCCTTCACTCCCGTCTTTTTCACTTTCTGGATCAGTTCCTGGATGATCATGTCCACGGTGATGCCTTCTGCCTCAGCGTGGAAGGTGGGAACCAAGCGATGACGCAAGGCAGGCATGGCGAGAGCTTCGATGTCATCGATCGTCACATGCGTGCGCCCTTGCAGGAGGGCGCGGACTTTTCCTGCCAGGACCAGCATCTGACTGGCACGTGGCCCTGCACCCCAGCCGAGCATCTCCTTCACGTAGGGCAGTGCATCAGGCTCAGTCGGGCGTGTCGCGCGAACAAGGTCGAGGACAAAATCGGTGACATGATCAGGCACAGGCACCTTGCGAGCTAGCTGCTGAGCGGCCTGCAGTTCTTCTGCGGTGATGACAGCCTCGATCTCTTCCTGAACTCCGCCCGTGGTGCGGGCCACGATTTCACGCTCTTGATCCCGACTTGGGTAATCGACTTTGATGAGGAATAGGAAGCGGTCCTTTTGGGCTTCAGGCAACGGGTAAGTGCCCTCTTGCTCAATAGGGTTTTGTGTGGCGAGCACGAAGAAAGGCTTGGGCAATTCAAAGGTTTCCTGACCGACGGTGACATGCTTTTCTTGCATGGCTTCCAGCAGTGCAGCCTGGGTTTTGGGTGGGGTTCGGTTGATCTCGTCAGCGAGGATGATCTGGGAGAAAATCGGCCCGCGCATGAAGACCAGTTTTCTGCGGCCCGTTTCCGCGTCTTCCTGAATGATCTCTGTGCCAGTGATGTCAGCAGGCATCAGATCGGGCGTGAACTGCACACGACGAAAGCTCAGGTGCATGGCATCTGCCAGGGATTTCACGAGCAGTGTTTTGGCCAGACCTGGCACGCCTTCCAAAAGACTATGTCCACCCGCGCAAATGGCGATGAAGACTTGCTCAATCACGGCCTCCTGCCCGACGATGCGCTTGCTCAGCGCAGTTTTGAGTTTGTGAAAACCATTCACAAGAGCGGCAGCGGCAGCAGTATCAGACATGGGGAGCGGGTGAGGGGGAGCGAAAATCAGGCGCAGAGGGCGACTTCAATCACGGGAAGTCAAGCAGGGTTCTTTCCAGACTTCCACGCCCTTTTCAGCCACAACGCCTCGCTGAGTGATGTGGCACGTATGGATTTCAGACCAGATGCTCCTTGCTGCAAGGGGCAGGCTCGGTGAATCTTCAGACCAACCTACCTCTTTTTAGCTCCGCCCATGCCTCTACATCTCGGTGTTAACATCGACCACGTCGCCACTTTACGTCAGGCCCGCTACCGAACCATGCTGGGCGCTCATAATGTCGAACCTTCCATCCTACAAGCCGCGCATGAGGTCGAGGCGGCTGGGGCGCATTCCATCACGATCCACCTGCGGGCTGACCGACGTCACATCGTCGATGAAGATGTGTTCCTGCTGCGTCGTGAGATCAAAACGCTGCTGAATCTGGAAATGGGCAACACCGCGGAAATCCTGGAGATCGCTCTGCGAGTCCGGCCTGACTTCGTCTGCATGGTGCCGGAGAACCGGGAGGAAATCACCACGGAAGGCGGGCTGAATGTCGCAGGTCAAAAAGAAGCCCTGAAGAGCAGCGTCGCAGCTTTGGAGGCCAATGGCACCCGCGTTAGCATGTTCATCGACCCTGATTTGGAGCAGGTGCAGGCCTCTAAGGATGTCGGTGCCAGCATGATCGAACTGCACACGGGCACCTTTTCCAATGAGCTGGGTGACAAGCGCCAAGCGGAAGCCCAGCGGCTGAGAGAAGCTGCAGAGCTCGCTCATCGCCTCGGCTTGCAGGTCAACGCTGGACATGGCCTCACCACCAAGAATCTTCCTGATCTCTTCATCGTGCCTCATTTGGCGGAGTTGAACATCGGCCATAGCCTTGTCGCACGTTCGGTCTTCGTCGGGCTGCGCCGTGCGGTGCAGGAGATGTTGGCAGCCATGATGAGCTACCCTCACGCCTGATGTCACCAGTCGGCCTTGGCATTGATCTCGTGGAGGTGAGTCGCATCCGCAGCTTGCTGGATCGCCATGGGGCTCGATTCAAGGAGCGCACCTTCACGCAGGCAGAGATCGTTTACTGCGACTCCTGCGCGGAGCCTGCCATCCATTATGCGGCACGCTTTGCGGCGAAAGAAGCCGCAGCCAAGGCCATCGGCACGGGCCTATGGTCGCAGGGAGTCGATTGGCAGCAGATTGAAGTGGTGCGCGAGGCTTCGGGCAAGCCCAGTTTGCAGCTTCATGGGGCGGCGCGCACGCATGCTGAGGCCTTGGGTTCCACGGGTAGCTTGCTCTCCCTGACTCACACGCAGGAGCTCGCGATGGCGCAGGTCATTTTGATCTGATTGAATCGGCTCAACTCACCGCGTGGGCGCGGAGATCCTCTAGAGAGACAAATTCCAGCGCATGAACATGCGTCGCTTCTAGAATCACCGGCGGAGCTAGACCCACCTCCAGTGCTTCGGCCCAGCGCCCGACACAGAGGCACCAGCGGTCACCAGGCTCGAGGCCGGGGAAGTCATACTCTGGCATGGGGGTGGTCAGGTCATTGCCGCGCGAGCGGGAAAACTTCAGAAACTCCTCGGTCATCACCGCACAGACTGTGTGAAGGCCCTTGTCATCCGGCCCTGTCCGGCAGTAGCCATCACGGTAAAAGCCGGTCATGGGATCGTTGCAGCATGCTTTGAGAGGAGTTCCGAGGACGTTGGAGGGCATCTCTGCCCTGAAGGCAGCCAGCCCACCTTTGCAAGTTCGGCGGCAAAAACCTTGATCGTTGCTGCCATCCACATGATGAGAAAAGCTCTGACCATGCCCGAGAGCACTCCCCTCGAACTTTCATCGCCCGCCAAGATCAATCTATGGCTGCGCATCCTCGGCAAACGTGCCGATGGCTTTCATGAGGTCGAAACGCGCTTGGTCAAGGTTGCCGTGGCCGACACCGTGCGCGTCAGCTTGCAGGACAGTCCCGGCATTGCCTTGACTTGCAATGTACCCGGCATCCCGACGGACGAGAGCAACCTGGCGGTGAAAGCGATTCGCGCCTTGGAGGCAAAGCTGGGTCGTCAGCACGGCTGGAGCCTTCATCTGGAAAAGCGCATCCCACATGGTGCCGGGCTCGGCGGGGGCAGCAGCAATGCCGCCATCACGCTCAAAGCCGCGCACGACCTGCTCGGCCAGCCTCTGATGGAAAGCGAGCTCTTGGCCATTGCGGCTGGCATCGGCTCAGACGTGCCTTGTTTCCTGCTCGATTCCGGTGCGGCGGATGGGACGGGCAGGGGAGAGCAGGTGCAGCCTGCGGATTTTCCCTGGCAGTTGCCTTTGGTGCTGATCAAGCCCCCCTTTCCGATCCCCACGCCCTGGGCCTATCAGCGCTGGGCCAGTTCACAGGAGCTGCACGGCGTGCTTTATGCACCGCAGGTCTGCCCCTGGGGTGAGATGGTGAACCACCTGGAGCGTCCTGTGTTTGAAAAGTATCGCCTTCTGCCCGCGCTGAAGTCTTGGCTGCTTGAGCAGACTGGGGTTCGAGCGGCGCTGATGTCAGGCTCAGGCTCCACCGTGTTTGCCATCACGGAAAGCGATGGGGACGCCGAGGCTTTGGCGGAGAAAGCACGTGTGTATTGCGGAGACACGGCCTGGGTCTGTGCGACTCGCACCCTGGGCTGATTTTTTGATCCGCACCTTCGATGCCTGTCATACAGGCTTTCAGCTGCGGTCACTGAGGGGAGACCGATGAATGGAGCGCGAAACTGCCGATCAACTCGAAACCCTGCACCCAGACGCCTTTGGCTGGGCGCTACACTGTTGCAGTGGCGACCTCAGCCGCGCCGAGGATGTTTTGCAAAATGCTTACCTCAAGGCCGCCTCCGGGCAGGTGCAATTTTCGGGAGCGTCCACCTTCAAGACTTGGTGGTTCGGCGTCATTCGCCTGACTGCCTTGGAGGAATTTCGCAGACAGCGCTACCGCGACTCTCTCCTGGCCAAGCTCTGGTCGCGCTGGACAGGGGACTCGACCGACCCCAGTCCGAATCCAGCGCGTCGTGTGGAGCTGGACGAGCAAAGTGCCACGCTCCGGCGCGCTCTTTCCCAGCTCCCCAATCGCCAAGCCGAGGTGCTGCACCTCGTTTTTTACCAAGATCTGAGCCTTCGCGAAGCCGCCGCCGTCATGAAAGTTGGCCTCGGTTCCGCACGCCAGCATTACGAGCGTGGCAAAGCCAAGCTGCGCACCCTGCTCACTCCATCCCCGGAAGCTCCTCATGAAACCTGACTCCGACTTGCACGATCACTTTGCTCGCCTTCGCCACGCGGATCACATCGCCGCGCCTGCCTGGAATCCCCGCTGGACGCGACCTCCGGCTTCAGCAGCGCGTGAGGGATTGCTTCAGCTTCCTGGTTGGCAATGGGCCACCGCAGCTCTGGCTGCTGTCGTTCTCGCCATGCTCGCCCTTTCACTGCGTGATCCAGGCAAGCAAGCCAGTCCGAATCTCGCTCAAGCCCTGCCCGAGTTCTTCGATTCCAGCCCTAGCGATCCTTTGTTTGCCGATCTCGGCCTCACGGGTGCCCAGCCCAGCGATGCCCTGCTTCCCCTTCACCTCACCATTGCTTTGCCATGAAACCTGTCTTTTTCGCCCTCATCCTCAGCACCACACTCACCCACGCAGGACCCGACGGCTGGCTGCAAAGCGGACTGGTGACTCCAGAGACCATCCGCTCCCTCAAGCCTGAACTCGGACTTTCGGCCGAACAGGAAGACAGGATGCAGGCCATCGTCACAGAGGCCATGGCTGAAGGTAGCCCTCTGGAAAAAACCGTGCGCGAGCGGCAAAAAGCCTTTCAAAGCCTGCTGCGCTCTCCAGCAACCACCGCTGAGCAGGCGAGCGCTGCCCTGACGCAACTGCTGGAAGCCGAGGCCCCGGTGAAGCAACTGCAGCTCCGCACCCTGATCCGCCTGCGTGACCTGCTGAGCCCTGAGCAACAAAAAATGGCGATCAAGCTGGCCCCCAGCCGCAGCGCACGCTCGGGAGAATGGGCCGGACGCGTGCGCGCTAAGGCCGAAAAGCTGCGGGCCGAGATCGAAGCCCTGGGCATTCCCCCCACCCAGGCACTGACTGCCCGAGGCAGAGAAATCGAATCAATGATCCGTGCCGGCCAGTGGCAGTCCGCCGACGAAGCTCTGCAGCGACTCGTCCAGGACACCCAGATTGAGACGGAGATGTCGGTCCCGTCCCCAGATTTTCAAAACCAACCCACTGGCGAAACTGACCTCGACGCTCTGAGAGCGCGCTACGAAAAGGTCGAAACTCAGGCTCAGCAGTTGGTCTCCGTGCCCATGATCCGTCAATTCCTGCAAGCCAAACGCGCTTTTGAAGAAGCCAAACAAGCCCAAGACGCCGAAACCATAGGCCGCATCCTCAGCTGGGCCGAACAACAACTGCAAAAGCTCTGAGAGGGTGTGTTCCAGTCGCCAAAGGAGTGCCTCCGCCTACGAAAAGGAAGTGACGACGAGCGGAGCTAGGCTTTATGATTTGAAGATGGAAAACTATCTCCCCTGGACTGCACCGGTGCTGACCACGCTCTGGGCGCTGATTTGCCTGCGCATTTATACGATGATTTCGATCGAGAATGCTGGCCAACGGCGCTTGATCGCGATTGGGGGCGCGGTGGGAGCGGCGTTGATTTACATCTTGGCTTCGAATGTGGTGACGCTGCTTCAAACGCCTGCCCAGGAGGTGCCTGCCCAAGAGAACGGGCGGGTAAAGGTGCAAATGAAGGGCTAACCCCCGCCAGGTGAGCAGTGCACACGCTGCTTGCCAGATGCCAATCGCAGCCTACATAGGCGCGCCTTTTTCCCGCTCCTGCATGACCCCAGCCGCGCCCGCCCCAGCTCCTAGCAAGCGTCGAGTTTTTGCGTCCCGGCTGTTTAGCACGCTTCTGCTCTGGGCGGTAATCGCCACGGCGGTGCAGTGGAAGAGCCACTGGGTGCTCGTGCTGCTGACAGGCTTCTTTGGCGTGGCAGGTGCCTTTGAATACTATCGATTGCTCCGATTGGACGACCAGGCGCGTGGCTTCAACCTGCTCGGGCTGTGCATCTGCCTGGGGTATTGGGTGACGATGACCTGGTGGGTGATGCAGGAAAAAAGTGCACCGCCGATGTGGCTAGACCTAGCGGCACTGACAGCCAGTGTTCATGGCGCTTTCCTGCTCTGCTACCGTCATCAGCTGGAAGGCATCGTGACCTTGCAGCGCATTTTTCACACGGTGTTCGGGGTGGTTTACACGGTGATTTTCTTCGGGTTCATCGTACGGCTGATGTATTTTAAGCCAGACGGCACGGGCATGACGGGTCTGTTTCTGGTGCTCTTTCTGGTCGTGGTGACGAAGTTTAGCGACATGGGCGCTTACGCCGTGGGGGTGGTCTTCGGCAAACACAAGATGATCCCCCACATCAGCCCGGCGAAGTCCTGGGAGGGACTCGTGGGAGCTTTCCTCGGGTCTTTTCTGGCCGCTGTGGGGATGATCTGGCTGGCAGGAGAGCGCGTAGCTCCAGTGAGCTGGCTGCATGGAGTCATCTTGGCACCGCTGCTCTGTGCCACAGCCGTCTCTGGCGATCTGGCAGAGTCGGTGCTGAAGCGCTGTGTTTCGATCAAGGACAGTGGGCACAAGTTCCCCGGCATCGGCGGTATTTTGGACCTGACGGACAGTCTTCTCTTCACGGCACCCGTGTTTTACTTTTATCTGGAGGCAGTGACAGCCTGAGTCAGGCGGATGCTAGGCGGCTTTTCTCTCTGATCCTTCATCTTTCATCCTTTTCCGAATGCCCTCCGCTCCACGCAAAGTTCTCCTCCTCGGTTCCACGGGTTCCATCGGCACTAGCGCACTGAAGGTGGCCCAAGACATTCCCGAGCGGATGCAGATCGTCGGTCTTGCTGCGCAGAGAAGTGTCGAGTCCCTCATCCAGCAGGTGAAGGAGACCGGTGTCACTCAGGTAGCATTGACGGATGAGACAGCGGCGGCTCAGGCGCGAGCACTGCTGCCTGAGGAGGTCACGATTTATGCAGGAACGCACGGGCTGGTCGAGCTGGTCCAGGCCAGTGACGCTGACATGGTGCTGGTGGCCATCGTCGGAGTCGCAGGTCTAGCCCCGGCTCTTGCCGCGATCGAGGCTGGAAAGCATCTCGCTGTGGCGAGCAAAGAAATACTCGTGATGGCGGGCGAGGCAGTGATGGAAGCGGCCCGCCGCAAAGGCGTGGACATCCTTCCTGTGGATAGCGAACACAACGCGATCTTCCAATGCCTCGAAGGCCACAAAGGCTGTGAGGTGAGCCGCATCTTGCTCACCGCTAGCGGTGGCCCTTTTCGCCAGTGGCCTGCAGAGCAGTTGCCCACGGTGACTGTGGCACAGGCTCTGAAGCATCCGACCTGGAGCATGGGGAAAAAGATCACCATCGACAGCGCGACACTATTTAACAAAGGTCTGGAGATGATCGAGGCACGCTGGCTTTTCGATGTGCCCATGAATCGGATCGAAGTCGTGGTGCATCCGCAGAGCATTGTGCACAGCATGGTGGAGTTTGCCGACAACAGCGTCATCGCTCAGCTCAGCCACAGTGACATGTGCTTCCCCATCCAATATGCAGTGACTTGGCCAGAGCGGGTGCCCAATCACCTGAAGCCCCTCGATTTCGCCCAATTGGCCAGCCTGACCTTTGAAGCACCGAGGACGCAGGACTTTCCCGCACTCGACCTCGCGCGTCATGCCGGAGAAGTCGGTGGCACGCTG
Source organism: Verrucomicrobiaceae bacterium (assembly GCA_027484445.1). Lineage (GTDB taxonomy): Bacteria > Verrucomicrobiota > Verrucomicrobiia > Verrucomicrobiales > Verrucomicrobiaceae > Prosthecobacter. The sequence goes on along the minus strand of JAIXSY010000033.1, from coordinate 222,889 downwards.
CCTGCCGTGTTGAATGCTGCCAACGAGGTGGCCGTGCAGGCCTTTCTCGAAGAGCGCAGTGCTTTCCCCTCGATCTGGCAGACCGTTTCTCGTGTGATGGAAAAGCACACGGTGGTGCAGCGGCCGAGCTTGGATGACCTCATCGACGCCGATGCCTGGGCACGTGTGGCAGCGGCGGACTGCCTCGCCTAATTGAGGGTTCAGCAAGTTGATGAACCCGCCTTCTCCTTTCTTGCCCACAGATCGCCCCGCGCTAGTCCTGGCACCGATGCAGGACGTGACGGATCTGCCCTTTATGCGGCTGATGGCTTTTTATGGCGGACCGGATCTTTTCGTCACGGAATACTTCCGCGTCACGCCCAGTTCACAGCTTGATCCCGTGACACTGCGGTCGATTACGGAAAACGATACGGGCAAACCCGTGCTGGCACAGATGATCGGGCAAGACATTCCTGCGCTCGTGCGCACGGCGAAGGAATTGGAGCGCTACCCCGTTGCTGGCATTGACCTCAACTTAGGCTGCCCAGCGCCAGTGGTTTGTCGAAAAGATGCCGGCGGCGGTTTGCTGCGCGATCCTGCCAGGGTCGATGCCATTTTGCAGGCGTTGCGAGACGCCATTCAGGGGAGGTTCACGGTGAAATGTCGCGTCGGTTTTGCGGACAAAGCTGAATTTCCTCGGCTGCTAGAGGTGTTTCAAAAGCACGCCATCCAGATGCTGACCATCCACGGACGAACCGTGAGAGATGCCTACAAAACACCCGTGCATCCCGAGTGCATCGCTCAAGCCGTGGCGGTCATGCCTTGCCCCGTTATCGCCAATGGCAACGTGATCGACGTCGCCACAGGCGACTCTTACCTTCGCAAGACTTCGGCAGCTGGGCTGATGATTGGCCGCGGTGCGATCCGGCATCCGTGGATTTTTGATCAACTGCGGGCACGCTGGTCTGGGCAATCCATCCCGCAACCGACGCGTCGAGACTTGCTCGAATACATCAGGCTGCTCTACGAGCACACCGCTGCCTTTCAGGCTCTGCACCACGCCACCCCCTCGCGAGTGAAACAGGTGCAGAAGATGAAACGCTACATGGCTTTCATCTCGAATGGCATTGATGAAGGCGTCTTCGAGCACCGCATCCGCCGAGCCACTGCCGAAGAAGAGTTCTTCACGATTTGCCAGGAGCACCTCGATCGTGACGAAGACCTGCCCACCCGCCCGCCGGTGGACTCCAACGTATTCTGCGGTTTCGACGCTTTGTAGAAGGGATCTTCCCAGATTTTGCCGAGCCGGTGAAGGCCAGGGGAGTCGCACTCGGGATCACACGCCTCCCAAGCGTCCGGCTCACAGGGATGAAGGTAGCAGTGCCGTTGGCCATCCTAGCCGCGCAGGCAAGGCTAGCCATCGCTCCAGCTTTCGATGCTGAAGGGGCAGTGGGAGCAGGTGCTTTCTGTGAGGGCGGACATGTTGGCAGGATTGATCAAGCCTCACGCTTGGCGCGGCCAAGACCGGCTACCTGTTCGGTTATGGCTGCATTCCCCACTGTTCCCAATGGGTCAGCCAAGCATCAAAACGAGGGCACTTGGACCTGACGAGTGCCATGTCGGCTTCTGCCAGCACCCAATGAAAATTGTCAGCTTTAAGATACTGGTAGCCTTGAATGGCTTGGGCAAGACGGGCACCAGGATGCGTTAGGCGGCCATGATTGATGTCCTCGCAATTCCCAAATGCGGCAATCTCACCGGCCAGTTTGTGAATGCCCGGCTGATCGTTGGTGAAGGTTTTTGCAAGGGCCGTCACGTCTGCCAGTAGCAGTGCCTCGACCTCATGCCGCTGCAGGTAGGCTTTGAATCTTGGTTCATGGAGGTGTGCCTCCATCGCTTGCTCGACCTGCTGAACGTCAGATGGTGTCGTCAGAGGCGGCGTGATCAGACTCATGCCAGGAACTTGTGGTGGAATGGCATAGACATCCAACAGGGTGGTGAATCGCGCTTTAGGTGACGGATCGTCGGCAAAAATGTCCCGTAAATCCTGTTCAATGGCAGCCCAGTTGGAGAATCCTCCTCGCTCACCACCCGGCTGGTAACGTGTCAGGGCAAGTTCTGCCCGGACTCGTGGAATGCCGTGAAGCGCGAGATGGGGCCGCAGCACTCGGTTGACGAAAAACCTCTCCGTATCCCCTTCGCAATAGATGACCAGACTCTTGCTCATGGCCTGCCTCCAACAATGTTCTTGCTCCAAATCTGGCCGAGCGAATAGCGCTCCAACCACCGTGCCAGTTCATCAGTCGATTGCCGTTTGAAGGAGCTTTCACCGTTTTCATGCTCGACCACGATCAGATCATCCGCGCTGAAATGGTCGATGAATGTGGAGGACTGGGTGGACAGGATGACCTGACATTTGCTGGAAACGTGTTTGAAGAGTCCCGCAATGATCTGCTCAGCCACGGGATGCAGGCCCAGTTCCGGCTCGTCCACGATGATCACATCGGGGAGCATCGCTTCCGGGAGGTGTAGCAGCGTCACCAGCGCCATGATGCGCAGCGAACCGTCGGACAGATGTTCCGGCCCGAACAGATAGTCCCCTCGTCCGGCCATTCTCCACCTCAGCAGGACTCCCTTTCGCCCCTCGTCTTCGAGAAGAAAATCATCAAACCAAGGGAGAACTGTTTTCAAAGTGCGGCAGATGCTCAGGTAGCAGCCAGCGTGCTCCTGCCGCAGCCCCAGAAGCACAGCGGATAGATTTCCTCCATCCGCATACAGGTAGCGGTTTTGTGAGGCGGGCGTGTAGTCGCGCAGGTGGCTGGTCAGGCTGGTGTCATGGAACTGATACACCCTGCACCGCTCCAGGAAGCGTTTGGCATGGCGTGCCTGCGGGTCATTCTCTGCCCAGAGTTCGCACAAGCCGCTGTTATCGCTGGGATGGGAGATCAGCGGCACGACGGGCCGAGGTGCGCCCTCGAAAGGAAGAAACTGCACTTCCTCCTTGGTGAAGGTCAGGCGGTCGCCTGCGGTGTCGGCCAGGGTGAAGCGGTAGCAGTTCACTCCTTTTTCGCTGTTGAATTTTAGCTCCGCACGGATGACGCCGGTCGTCTTGCTGCCGAAATGCAGGATGCCCGAGGCGGGTCCGCGCTCTCTTTGATAGGGATCCTGAAACCCCCGGCTCAGAGCGTAGTTTAGCATCCGGAAAAAGTCGATCAGGTTGGATTTTCCGGCTCCGTTGGCCCCGATCATCACGTTCAGCGTCCGCAGCTCAATCTCCGCGCTTTTGATTGAGCGGAAGCCTTGGATGGAGAGGTGTGAAAGGAGGTTCATGAAGATGACTCAGACTAGGCCTCTGATTCTTGGAAGACAACCCTTGATCCATCACGCCTCACACCACAAACCTCTCCCCATCCACTCTCGCTCTTCCGAGGGCGGCGAGGGATTCGAGGATTTCGTGGAGGGCGGCGGGTTTGGTGGAGGTGAAGTGTTTGGCTAGCTCGGCGGCGGTGACGGGGGCTCCGGCGGCGTGCAGGGCGGCTTCGACGGCGCGGATGCGCTCGGCGAGGGTTTTGGGCCACGCTTGCTTCGCGGCTTTCTTGACGGCTTGATCCTTTACCTTGCCTTGACCGCTCTTCTTCGGCTTGAGCAGCAGCTCTTCTTGCTCTTCGCCCTTCGCTCTTGGCCCGGCGCTTTGATACTCGGGGCGCAGCCAGTGGATGATGCCGCGTTTTTCGTCGGCGGCGCGTTGGGTGTTGAGGTGGACGAGGCGTTCGAGGATTTCGGCGTCGGTGAGCGTGGCGGGAAAGCCGTAGGCGGCGAAGACGGCGGCGTCGAGGTCGTCGTGGAGCTGCTGGAGAAGGGAGACGAGGCCTTGGTCGTGGATGAGGCGCTCTTTGTCGGTGAGAGGTTGGCTTAAAGGGGTCCGCACAGTCCCCTGTGCGGCTTCCGGGCTGGCGGAGCCTCCTGAACCGCACAGAGGACTGTGCGGACCACGTTGCTGGCGCAGCTTTTCGAGGACGTTGTACATGCCGGTGAGGGTGAGGCCGGGATGCTGGGCCTGGACGCGCTTGCGGTGCGCGTCCAGCTCCTCCGCCAAGGCCCGGATGCGCTCCTTCTCCGCCTCCCCACACACCGGGAACGGGAAGGGATCGAAACAGCGTGACTTGTTGTAGCGTGGACGATCTTCGAGCGTTCCGCCTGCTGCGAGGGCAAACACGACGTGAATGCGGCTGCTTAAGACTCCCAAATGAAAGCCATCTGTTAATCCAAAAACCACGAGCACATGCTCAGGTTTGGTTCCGGCTTCGAAAAATGTGAAGAACCGATGCTTTGCCGTTTCGACGGTTACAATAAAGCGAGGGAGTCCTGCCATAGCACTCCGGACCTGCTCGTTACTCCGGCGGAAAAGCCACCATTGCTTTCTCAGCTTCGGATCTCGGTTTTGCTGCCGCTCAGGGTAAACAGTAGTGAGCAAATGTTGGTAGATAGCGGGAACCTCAGTGCGTAGCTGGTCATCAGTCCAACCATTCGTATCTATAACAAAGCTGTTCCGACACTTGTTCGTGATGTCTTCGCCGTTTCGGAGCGGGAATATCAGTTCTACCGCCCGGGGTGATGATTGTTTGAGTTTTACAGCTTCATCTTCATTCAGCACGAAGCCGCGGCCTCCTAAAATTAGGCCAGTCGAAGCCAAAAGGTCATTCGCCTTCAGTGACATCGTTTCTGCGAGAGAAGTGCCGACGGCTAGGTCTGAAGTAATTCGACCCCTTTTTGGTGACGAGAACACAACAGATGAAGAGCCATCTTCATGCGGCACCTCGTCGATGACCTCCAGCAGGAGGCCTTCTTGTGAACCTGAGGCCCCAACGGTCATCGCAATGCGGACGGCGGCACCTTCCTCGGTGTCCACCCAGGGATGGTCCGGGATAGCGAAGAGCAAGGAGAGAGGAGCGCGGGCACTCCTGCCCGCTTCATCGAGCTTCGCGGCTTCGCCGCCATTCTTTGAAGGGCGGACAAGAGTGTCCGCGCTCCCATCGAGATGCATCTGCACCACGCGGCGGGCGAAGGTCTGGCGGAGGCTGTTCGTGGTGATGAGGCCAAAACGCTGTGCTTTGCCTTCACGCACGAGCTGGGCGGCCTTGTGCCACCAGTAGAGCACGAGGTCGGCGGAGTCGGGCACGACTGGATAGGTCTCGCGGAGGGTTTCAGCGTAACCATCGCCGAGGTCCTCCCGCAGCCGCACCTTGCCGATGAACGGCGGATTGCCGACGATGAAGTCGGCTTCGGGCCATTCGGCGGGGCGTGGGTTCGGGTAGGTGAGCAGGGGGACGCGTTTCGACTCGTCCGGCACTTCGCGATGGGTGACGGGGTCGGTCTTGAAGCTGCGGCGGTCCCAGACGGTGATGACGTTTCCGGTGTCGTCCTTGGCAGGGACGGGATCGCCGTCGTAGGCGAGGACGGCATCTCGGTTTTCGATGTTTTTGAAGGCACGCAGAATCGGCTCGCTGGGGGTGCGCTGGCCGTGGATTTTGAAATGCCACTGAAGGTAGCCGATCCAGAGGACGAGCTCGGCGATGGAGGCAGCGCGGGGATTGAGCTCGATGCCGAGGAACTGGTGGGGATCGACGGTGTGGGTGTCGAGCTCGAGCTTCATGTCCTCGCCAAACTGGGCGGCGAAGTCGAGGACCTCGCCTTCGAGGATTTTCAATTGCTGGAGGGCGACGTAGAGGAAATTGCCGCAGCCGCAGGCGGGATCGAGCACGCGGAGGCGGCAGAGGCGGTCGTGGTAGACATTGATCTCGGCGCGGGCTTTTTTGAGGTCGCCTTTGTTGGCCTGCGTGAGCGCGGCGGCGCGGACGGCCTCCCATTCCTCCCGCAGGGGCTCGATGACGGTGGGCAGCACGAGGCGCTCGACATAGGCGCGCGGGGTGAAGTGGGCACCGAGGGCGTGGCGATCGGCGGGATTCAGCGCCCGCTCCAGCAGGGTGCCGAAGATGGCGGGCTCGACGTTTCGCCAGTTCGTCTTCGCGGCCTGTTTGAGCAGGGCGAGCTGGAGCTTGTTCACGGGGAGGACGGTGTGGTCCTTGAAGAGGCCGCCATTGAAGCGGAGGAGCTTTTTCCGCAGGATGACGGAGAAGCCGGTGCCGGTATCCATCTCCTGGAAGAGGGTGCCGAGCATCGGGGCGAAGCCCTCGCCACTCTCCGGGATGGAGGCGAGCAGCTCGGTGAAGGCGCGGTCGGGCAGGAGGCCCACGTCCTCCGCGAACATGCAGAAGAGGCAGCGGGTGAGGAACTGCGCCACGACCTCCGGCTCGTGCCTGCTGCTCTCGAAGCTCTTTGCCAGCTCGGCGAGGTAGCCGGCGATCTCGCGGGTGACATCGGCGCTGACTTTGGCGGGATCGAGTGCGGCGGGCTGCGTCCAGATGAGGCGGAGGCGCTCGCGGACTTCCTCACGGGCGAGGTCTTTGAGCGGGATGCGGAAGCTGCGCGGATCTGGGAACGGGAGGTAGGCTTTGCCTGCCTGGGTGAAGTCGGCATAGACTTCGATGCTGTGGCCGATGTCGCCGACGAGGATGAAAGGCGGATTTGGCTCCTCGGCAGGGAGGGAGCGCACATAACGCGGCCTGGCCCTTCGCCCGGATCATGGCGTCATCCCAAGCGCCGGTGCCACGGACGGGGCCGGATTTTTTCGCCGTGGCGGGGATGGCTCCGGCCTGCACGGCTGCCGTCTCCAGCGCGGTCAGCTCTTCCCGCCGAGCAGCGAACTGCTTGGACTCGAAGACGAAGTGCCCGCGGCGGTAGAGATCGATGAAATTCGTGCTGCTGCCGCCGGGGACTTTGACGGGGTATTCGAAGCTGTAGCCGTCGGCGTGGTTGTTCGAAGGCGCGGGCACGCCGAGCAGATGGGCAAGGCCGAGGAGGAAGGCCTGGGAATTGGCGCGTTCATTGGCCTCCGCCCGCGTCCAGTGGTCGATGAAGGCTTCAGGCGTGGCAGGGAGGGTGGACATGCTGGAATGACGAATGCGACAGGCGCAGAGTATGGCGGCAGAGGCGGGAAATGGTCAAGGGAACGAAGCCCTCGCTTTAGCTCAATGGGCCTCTGCTCGCACCCACCTCTTGAGCCATATGGCCTGGGTTTTTCCGGGCTAAGCATGATGTCTCTGCCCCTGCTGGGCATGGGAGGGGGCGTATGCGGGAAGGCAGGTGATGGAAACCCGCGCTTTGGCAGGCGCGCCTACGGGGCGGCCACCTGCATCCATTTCACGGCCTCCATGCCGGAGGCCAGTTCGCGCACGCGTACCTGCCAGGTGCCGGGGTCTTCATTCCGTGCCAGATCCAGGCTGATTTCCAGGCGGCCTTTCTCCATGGCATACCAGCCGCTGCCTTCGGCGCGCGCACCGTTGGCGTCCTGGATTTCCACCTCCACCGGCACATGCCCGGGCGCGGCAGCCTCGTCGGTGGTGGTCAGCGTGGCGGTGACTTTGGCAGTGTTTCCACAGGTGGCAGTGGCAGGCACGTCCAGGGCCAGGTTCAGCAAGGGTCTGGGCGTGACCATGAAGATGCCGCCGTCCGCGGGACCTAGGTTCACCGGCCAGCTCAGCCTGCCCTCCGCATCGCGCCGGGGCACGATCAGGCTGTGGCGGGTCAGGTCATACACGCTGGCGCTTTCCAGGTTCAGCGTCAGCGTGCCGGAGCTGGGCAGGGCGTTTTCCATGACCAGCCCATGCTGGCCCACATAGGTGCCGGGCTCACGGTGGTCGTTGACGGCAAAGATGTAGAGCGCGTCGCCGCTGCGGCGGGTGCGCAGGATGATCTCTGGATTGTCCATGTGCAGCGGCGGCTTCCAACCGAGCGGGGTCATTTTTTCCGGCAAAGCGGCCGCCAGGGAAAGCACGGCGGCCTTGTCCTGGGCGGCGTTTTTCACGCGCTTGAAGCTGGGCACCATCACATCCGCTTTCAGGGCAGGGCAGAGGAACTCATCCGCGATGATTTTGCCCCCATGCTTCTGCCATTCTACGATGCGTTTCACCATGCCTTGGGTCAAAACATCGCACTCAGGCATGATGAGGATTTTTCGGCCTTTCAGAGCACCTTTGGCCACGGCTTCCTCAAAAACAACATCGAGCTGCACATGAGCATGCTGCAAGGCCTGCCAGAGGTCCGATGACCAACCGAGGTTGCTGCCATAGCCGCCGCGCTGGGCGAACATTTGTGAGGTGAAGCTCTCCAGCATCACCACCTCGCTGCGCTCAGCGGGGATTTTCATCAGGGTCGGCCCCAGCGGCACGGCGATGTCCCGGATCAAGTCGCGCAGGACATGGGCAGCGTGGGGATTGGTGAAGCGGTAGCTGCTGTTGCGGCCCGGGCAGTCCACCAGCGACTGCCAGCCGTGGTACATGAGGCCCTGCACAGGGCGCGCGAGCTTGGTCCAAAAGGCCTCCCGCAGGTGCATCGGCGCGATGGTGATGTAGGCGGCGTCCGGGTCCTGATCCTGCCAGGGCACAAGGTCCCCGGGTGCCTTGGCACCGATGGGGGCGGTCTGGGATCGATACCAGATGAGCTGTGTCATCTTCATGACGGATTGGCGGCGACCATTCACCTCGCTCATGGCCAAGAGCTGGTCCGTGGCCAGGCCGATGCGCTGGGGATCGGGATAAGTGTAGGTCCAGTGGGACAGCACATCGACACCCCCTCCTGCACCACTGATGCTGGGCTGACGCACAGCGGGATCAAAGAAAGTCCAGAAGTCCCGACGACCGTGGCTTTTCAGCCCCTTATGCAGGGCGTAATGAAGTCCGTTCCAGCCATCGCCGATGGTCCAGAACCAACGATAGTAGTTTAGGATCGGATGGGTGTCGGGGATGACTCGATCCACAGGAAAATCGGGAAGTGCTGAATACGAAACGCCCCACTTGTGCTTCACCTCAGGTGGAATGTCTGTGCCGAATAGCTTTCGATAGTTCGCTAGGTCCACCGCATTGAAGGACGGCGCATTGTGGTCTCGAACCTCCGTATTGACCAAGGCCGCTGCAAAAGCGGGATGATCGCCATAAGCCTTGGCCAAGCTTTGGCCTACGCTTTGGAAAAACGGCGCAAACTCGGGAAGGCTCGCGCAGATGTCCTGACGCTCATACGGCTTGCCAGTACGATCCACACGCAGATGCGACGGATCTGTCTTGAGCACGTCAGCAGGAGAAACATTGGCAATCACGCCCAAGCCATTTCTCAAGGCTTCATCCAGCATTTGAAGATGACCAAGGATCGTGGCGTCATCCCCAGGAGGTCGTTCTTTTTTCTCACGCCAAATGTCAGCAGCGCCCTGGTTTCCCATGCCATTGAAATGAGTGAAGCCTATGTCTTTTAGCCGAAGCATTTCGTCGCCTCCGGCTCCCCACATCAAGATGGGTAACTGGGGCGGCTGCCGAGACACAATTTCTACATCCATCAAGCGATGCAGCCTCAGGTTCGTGCTTTTGAGCACTGCTTTCACTCCATACTTGCCGGGCTTGAGCCCCGTGTCGGGCGAGACTTTCACGACATGCGTTTCCCCTGCCTTCAAATCGGGAAGGGGAAAGGTCTGTTGAGTCCGATCCAAGCGAACTTCCACAGTGGCACCTTCCAGGCGAGTTTGGCTGAGATTTGTGCAACGAATCTCCATCGGTTTCACTCTTTCTTCCATGCGTCGCCAGACCTTTCGTGTGCTAAAGATCTCCAGCTTCACAGGTTCGAAGAACAGGGCTCGATCACTGATGCGTACCTCGTCCATCCAACCTGGAAAGCCAGCGTAGTGACTGCCCAAACGGTCCCCCAGGCTTAACGGTCGCTTGCCAGGCGTGATGGCGCGACAACCTTTCAAGGAAACGCTGCCGACGGGCTGGCCTTGATGGTAAAAATGACCAGTTCCCTGACCTTCATAGACAAAAGCGACATGCTGCCATTCTGAAGAAAGTCGGATTGGCTCAGACTCCAACACTTTGGATTCGTGACCAAAGCCAAGAATCACCATCAAATGCCGGGTGCCAGCCGGACTGGCTTCGCTGATTTGCCAAGCATAGTCGGCGTGATCGACATACTTTTTGTCGAGCAAATAAACTCTCGCTTTCGCATCCCAATCAGGCTTCGGCTTGATCCACATCTCCAGCGTCAGTGCACCTGACGAGGAGGAAAGGTTGGCCTCGGGGGCGGATAGAACGGCATGCCTTTCATCCTGGACAGGGTAACCGGGGAAGGATTCCAAGCAGCTACCAGATTTGCCAGCCTGACTCAGCTTCGCTCCTGCCCAAGAAAGAGAGTTGGCGTGACTGGATTGATCTTTCAAAGGTTCATCACCCTCAAACTTCCAGTAACCCAGGACATGGCTGCCCTGGGCATCTGCATTTTCATAGCCTGTTTGCCAAGTTTCCTGAAGCGTCTGTGCCTCTGAAAAACTGATCAACAGGCAGCTAGCGATGATCCAAAGATGAAATTTCCGTGGAGGATACTTTCTGAATGGCAGGTTGTTTTGAGGATCTCGCACTGCCCTGGCTAGGCGTGACATCTTGCTCATGAAGGAAACATTCCCGAGTAAAGTTTTTTGAAGTCTTGCCGCATGAATCTAACCTAAACCGAATGACTTCGAAACGTCACCAAGAGCTACTTCTTTCCGCACTCCCGATGGGGTGGCTACTGATTTTCTTTGTCATCCCCTGCGTGGTGGTGCTGAGCTACGCCTTTCGAAGCAGCGATTTGCAAGGAGGCTTGGGCAGCGCTTGGACCTTAGAGATGCTTCATCGCTTGGCCGATCCAGCTTATCTTCCCATTGTTTGGCGCACGCTTTCGATGAGCGCGTTGTGCACGCTGTTTTGCGTGGGGCTGGCGATTCCTCTTGCCTTGCAGATCGTGCGTTGTTCTGCGCCTTGGCGCGGCCTTTTGCTCATGATGGTGCTGTTGCCTTTCCTGACGAATTTGCTGATCCGCATGTTCGCGTGGAAAAGCCTGCTGCATACCGAAGGTGTGGCAAAGCAGGTGTTGGTCTTGATGCACCTTGCCAACGAAGATTCCCAACTGCTGAATCACTCAGGCACAGTCTTGTTGGTGATGATTTACACGCAGTTACCTATGGCCATCTTGCCGCTCTATGCTGCTGCGGAGAAATTTGATCTACAGCTTCTGGATGCGGCGCGTGACCTAGGCGCTTCGTCTTGGCAGGCAGTGCAGCGGATCTTTCTGCCAGGCATTCAAGACGGTATTCTTTCTGCTGCTGCGATGACTTTTGTGTGTTCTCTGGGGCAATACGTTGTGCCGCAGTTTGTCGGAGGTACTGGCGATGAGATGATCGGGAACAAGATCGTGCAAAGAGCTTTCTCAGATCGAAACCTGCCGCTAGCCTGTGCGATGGCAGGCAGCCTACTGCTGGCGATTTTGCTCAGCCTGATTTTGATCCGAGCCATCGCCAAGTTACGCCGCCATCGGCTGGAGCGGCAGGCATGATCCAGATCACAGCTTGCCACTGAAGGGGCGCGGCACGCGGGCAAGCACCGGAATCGGTTCATCTCCCTGTGTGGCCGACTGAAACAGTGCCAGATCCTGAGCAAAGCTAGGGTAGCTCGTATTGATGCATTCGCTTCCTTCGATGATCGTTTCGCCTTCGGCGAACAGACCCGCGATGGCAAAGGCCATGGCAATGCGGTGATCGTGATAGGTCGAAATCGTCGCACCCGTCAGCTTAGCCCCACCTGTGATTTCCATACCATCGTCGAACTCCGTGACCGTGACCCCCATGCGGCGCAGATTCTCCGCTACCGCCGCGATGCGATCCGTTTCTTTGACGCGAAGTTCGCGAGCATCTTTGATTAGGGTGCTACCACGGGCCAAGGCACCTGCCACGGCCAAGATGGGCAGCTCATCAATGACGTTCGGAATCTCCGCCCCGCCAATGACCGTGGCATTCAGCTCACCGCCACGCACGATGACATTGCCAAGCGCTTCGCCCTCGCTGTGGGTCTCGCTGCTGGTGATCTGGGCACCCATGCGTAGCAGCACGTTGATGACGCCAGTGCGGGTGGGATTCAAACCCACGTTTTTCAGAGTGATTTGACGTCCAGGACTTGCCGCAGCGGCCACCATCCAGAAAGCAGCGCTAGAAATGTCTCCCGGCACAGTGATGTCTGTCGCGCGTGGTGTCTGGCCTCCATAGACAGAGATTGCATCGCCCTCACGCAGCCATTTCACCCCAAAGTGACTCATGATGCGTTCGGTGTGGTTCCGAGTGGCCACGGGTTCGTTCACGGTCGTCTTGCCAGGAGCAAACATGCCCGCCAGGAGCACCGCGCTTTTCACCTGAGCGCTCGCCATCGGCAGGGTGTAGGTGATGGCTTGCAGGCTGCCACCCGTCACTTTCAGAGGTGCGCAGATTTTTTCGCCCTGGCCTTCGACCTTGGCTCCCATGAGCCTGAGCGGATCAGCCACGCGTTTCATCGGACGCTTCGACAGAGAGGCATCGCCGCCCATCTCAGCGGTGAAGTCTTGCCCAGCCAGGATGCCTGACAAAAGGCGGATCGTGGTGCCTGAATTGCCGCAGTCGATGGGACCTTCGGGTGCTTTTAGCTTTGGACCATGACCGGTGATGGCCAGTTTCACCAAACCCACGCCTTCCAGCTCCTCCAGCGGTTCCACCTCAGCCCCCATGGCCTGCATGGCCTTCACGGTGCACAGGCAGTCTTCACTAGGCAGGAAGCCCGAAATCACCGTCTTGCCATCGGCCATGCCCGCAAACATCGCGGCGCGGTGACTGATGCTTTTGTCTCCGGGCACGGAGATTTCAGCGGGGAAGGACTTGAACTTGCGGACTTTCAGAGTGGCCATGGTGGGAGAGAAGCCTGCCACATGGCCCGGGATGTCGGACATTTCAACCAAAGCCCGCTTCTCTGCCAGGAAGAGCGCCGAGGCTGCGTTGTTCTGGGCTCATGAAATGTGTCGTTTTTCTCTGCTTTGCCCTTTTTTCACTCTCGCTGACTGCCGAGCAGGTCGGGCCCTGGAACCTGGATGCGCTAAAAACCCAAGTGCCGACGATGAAGTGGCTACGTCAAGATCAGCCCGTGCATTCGCTCCTTTACGAAGGAGAAAAGTATCAAGGCCACACGACTGAAGTCTTTGCCTTCTATGCCTCGCCTCGCACTTTAGGCATGGCGAGGGAAGGGCAGACCTTTCCTGCGGTGGTCTGCATTCATGGTGGAGGCGGCACGGCCTTCGCTGAATGGGTGCATTTGTGGGCAAAGCGCGGTTATGCGGCCATCGCCATGGATTTGAATGGTTCACGGCCACCCGATCCCGGGGTGGATGAAAAAGGACTTATCAGAGGCAATGCCCACGGTGAGTCCACGCGGACACGACTTGCCCAGGGCGGACCACCTCAGGGTCATGCGGAGAAGTTCAGCAGCATCGGTGGTGATGTCAGCGATGACTGGCCCTTTCATGCGGCTGCTAGTGTGATCCGTGCGCACACGCTCTTGCGCAGTTTTGCGGAAGTCCAGGCGGAACGAACCGCGGTCACAGGCATCAGCTGGGGCGGCTACACGACCTGCCTCGTGGCTTCGCTGGACGACCGCTTCAAAGCGGCGGTGCCGGTGTATGGCTGCGGCTTTCTGCATGAAGGTGAGTCGGTGCAAAAGCGCAGCATCGACCTTCTGGGCGAGCGCCGCATGGACTGGGTGCGCGCCTACGATCCTAGCAGCCTGCTGCCGCGCTGTCGGGTGCCTTTGCTCTGGGTGAATGGCACAAATGACATTCATTACCCCCTGGACAGTTACATGAAAAGCTACGCCGTGGTGCCGGGAGAGAAGCAACTGCGCATCCAGGTGAAGATGGGACACGGCCACCAGCCCGGCTGGAAGCCCGAGGAAATCGGCCTTTTCATCGACTCCAAATGCCGTGGTGGCAGACCTTTGCCAAAGCTGGGCAAACCGCAGATCCAAAAGCAAGAAGTGCGTGTGTCGTGTGAACTTCCCCCCGGTGCGACTTTGAAAGAAACCACACTGCAATTCACAGACGATCTGGGGCCGCGCTCCGCACGACAATGGTCAAGCCTTCCCACCAAGCTTGGCAAGCCTGAGGTAAACGCAGATGGCACGCGTGTCGAAATCCTTGCCGCACTGCCTCCTGCTGAGGCAAACACTTGGTTCATCAATGTCACGGATGATCGTGGAGCCATGGTCAGCACAGAAGTGCAGCTAAAGCCGGAGTGAGTGATGGCCGATCACCGAATCTAAAGTTCAAAAGAACAGTCCCTCTGATTGCATCCGGCAGGCGTAGCGTCTAGCTACACCTCCCGTCATGCCCAAAGCCGCCGTCAAAGCATCGCCCCCTTCTCTTTCTCCACCCCATGACGTGATCCAGATTCGCGGGGCACGGCAGAACAACCTGCGCGGCATCGACCTTGATCTGCCTTTGGGGAAATTCTGTGTTGTCACGGGTCCCAGCGGCAGCGGCAAGTCATCGCTAGCCTTCGACACGATCTACGCCGAAGGCCAGAGACGCTATGTCGAGACGTTTTCGCCCTACACGCGGCAGTTCTTTGAGCGCATGGACAAGCCGAAGGTAGATGCCATCCACGGGATCCCGCCTGCGATTGCGATCGAGCAGGTGAACAACATCCGCTCCACACGCAGCACCGTCGGCACCATCACCGAGATCAATGATTACCTCAAGATGCTCTTCCCGCGCCTGGCTGAGGCGACCTGCCCAGAATGCAAGCGCCCGGTGCGTCCGGAAACGACAGAAAGCATCCAGCGCCAGCTTTTGACCTCCCATCAGGGGCAAAACGTGCTGATCACCTTTGGCGTGCCAGTGCCGAAGGACACCCCACCGGAAGACTTTTTCCCCTTCCTCCAGGCTCAGGGGTATGTGCGCCTTTGGATTTATGGTGAACTGCTGCGCAGCGATGAACCCGCTTCCCTGAAGGGGCGAAAGCTGCCTGCTATCGTGCAGATCGTGCAGGACCGCATCACGCTGGAAGCCAAGAACGCGGCTCGTCTTTCAGAGGCACTCGAAGCCGCGCTAAAGCTGGGCAAAGGCACGCTCACGGTGATCTACACCTCGGGAGACAAACCTGGAACTCAAAGCCAAGAAGCCCAAACGGCTTCCTTTTCCACCAGCTGGCACTGCGCGGAGTGTGATGTCTCCCTGCCCGCACCCACGCCAGGCTTGTTTTCCTTCAATAGCCCCATCGGGGCTTGCCCGACCTGCAAGGGCTTTGGCCGTACGCTCGGCATCGACATTCAGAAAGCGATGCCGGATGAATCGCTCAGCATTCGGGGAGGGCTGGTGAAGGCCTTCAGCGGCAGCACTTACCGCGAGAGCCAAGATGACCTCATGCGTGCAGCCCGTCGAAAGGGCATTGATCTCGATGCGGCCTTCGCAGACCTACCCGCTGAGCATCAGAAGTGGATCGTCGAAGGTGAGGACAAAGATCCCGAGCGGGCCTGGAGCAATGGCCAGTGGTATGGCGTGCGCGGCTTCTTCAAGTGGCTCGAAGCCCGAGCCTACAAGATGCATGTGCGTGTCTTCTTGAGTCGATACCGTGCCTACACGACCTGTCAGGACTGCGATGGCGGGCGGCTGAAAAAAGAGGCCTATCATTTTCGCGTCAGTGACAAAAGCATCGCCGAACTCTGGAATCTACCCGTCACCGACTTGCTGCCTCTCGTGCAGAATCTACCCGCGACTGACCATGCCACGAGCATGCTTCGCGATGAAATCGCTAGCCGCCTCAGCTACCTGGATCATGCTGGTTTAGGCTACATTCATTTGGATCGCCAAACCCGCACGTTAAGCGGTGGTGAACTTCAGCGGGTGAATCTCACCACCTGCCTTGGGGCTTCGTTGGTGAATACTTTGTTTGTGTTGGATGAGCCAAGCATTGGGCTGCATCCGCGTGACATCAGTCGCCTCATCGGTGTCATGGAAGGACTGCGAGATAAGGGAAATACCCTGCTTGTCGTCGAGCATGAAGAGAGTGTCATGCGCGCAGCGGATCATCTCATCGAGATCGGACCTGGACGCGGTGACAAAGGTGGCCAGCTGGTCTATTCCGGACCGCTGGACGGTCTGCTTTTTCAAAAAGGATCACTCACGGGTGACTATCTTTCTGGCATCAAAAGCATCCCAGTTCCTGAAAAGCGTCGTTTTGTCGCCCTTACCAGCTTTGAAAAAAACCTCGACCAGCCCAATCTAGACGACGATGAATCCTGCGGCCGTGCCCACTCAGCCATCCTGCCGCCAAACTCAGCCGATCCGTCGCTTCGAAACCGATCCAGAAAAGCTGCGCCAAGCACGCATTCGGGGGCCGAAGAACTCCACCAAGGAGCTGATCAAGAAAGTGTCGGCGGGGCTGGCAGCCCGAAAGGAAAGAGCGGCCCCCTTGACCGGCCAAACGCTCCCTGCCTGACCATTCGCGGTGCCCGCCAAAACAACCTCAAGAACGTCGATCTCGACATCCCGCTTGGTGTTTTCTGCTGCATCACCGGGGTTTCAGGCTCTGGCAAGAGCACCCTCGTCCATGACGTGCTGTATCGAAACCTACAGCGGCTGCGTGGTGAAGTCAGCGAAGATGAGCCCGGCAAGGTCAGGAGCATCTCGGGTGCCGAACGACTGAGCCAAGTCATCATGGTGGATCAGTCGCCCCTGGCTCGCACGCCGCGCAGCACACCAGCAGTTTACATCGGAGCCTTTGACACCATCCGCCAGATTTTTGCCGACTGTGACGAAGGTCAGGCTCAGGGAGTGACCTCTGGCTTTTTTTCTTTCAACAGTGGAGACGGTCGCTGCGAACGTTGCTCAGGCACAGGTTATGAAAAAATCGAGATGCAGTTCCTGAGCGATCTCTTCGTGACCTGCCCCGAGTGCGAAGGCAAACGCTACCAACCGCACGCCCTGAAAATACGTCTGAATGGCAAAAACATCCACGATGTGCTGGAGCTGACGATCGAGGAAGCCGTGGACTACTTTGGTGCCTTGGAAGGCCCTTTGAAACGCCGTGGCAAGGTGGTCATGGAGCAGCTTGCGATCTTGGTCGAAGCAGGTTTGGGCTACCTGAAGCTTGGTCAGCCGCTCAACACGCTATCAGGAGGTGAGGCGCAGCGTCTAAAGCTCGTGGGCCATCTCATTGAGTCATCGAAATATCCCCCCATTCAGAGCAAGACCAGCCTGCTTTTGCTCGATGAGCCTACCACAGGCCTTCACTTCGATGATATCGCTTTGCTAGTGAAATTGCTTCAACGGCTTGTGGACGAAGGCAATAGCCTCATCGTCATCGAGCACAATCTGGATGTGATCCAATGCGCGGATTGGGTCATTGATCTTGGTCCCGATGGCGGAGCATTAGGCGGTCAGATCGTGGCCACCGGCACGCCTGAGCAGATCGCTCAAGTGCGGGAATCATGGACGGGGCGTTTCCTGAATGAAAAGTTCTCGGCACCCAACCTTTTGGCCGAAAAACCCAGTCGATCCCCACGCACGTCTCAACCCTCAGTCGCCCACTCCGCCAACGCGATCTCGATTCGCGGAGCGCGTGAGCATAACTTAAAGAACATCACGCTTGATATCCCACGAGATGAGTTTGTGGTCGTCACCGGCCTTAGCGGCAGTGGCAAGAGCACACTCGCTTTCGATCTCGTCTTTGCCGAAGGCCAACGCCGCTTCCTCGATAGCATGTCGGTCTATGCACGCACCTTTGTCGAGCAGATGGAAAAACCAGAGGTGGACCTGATCAGCGGAGTTCCCCCGACTGTGGCGATTGAGCAACGCATCTCACGTGGTGGTGGCAAATCCACGGTGGCGACTGTCACCGAGGTCTGGCACTTCTTGCGTCTTCTGTTCGCCAAACTCGGCACGCAGTATTGTCCTAAGTGTGATGTGCCAGTGGTGAAACAAAGCGTTAGCGCCATCACCCAAACGATCGCAGCTCGTGTCAAATCTAGTGGACTGCATTTGATGTCGCCGCTCATCAAGGCACGAAAGGGCTTTCACACAGAAGTTGCTGAAAACGCCCGCAAGCAGGGCATCAGCACGCTGTTTGTCGATGGTGCATTTGCTGAAACAGCGAACTTCAAACCGCTCGCTCGATTCAAAGAGCACAGCATTGACGCCGTCGTCGCAAAAATCGACAAAGGCACTAGCATCCTGGAACTGCGCCCTTTGGTCGAAAAGGCGCTGAAAATGGGCAAAGGAACCGTCAAGCTGCGCTTTGCCGACAAATCTACCCAGGTGCTGAGCACGGAAATGAGCTGTCCCAGCTGTGACTTGAGCTTCGAGGAGCTCGATCCTCGACTATTCAGCTTCAACAGTCCGCATGGCTGGTGTTCGCATTGCCGGGGCTTTGGCTTTGTGGTCAGTGAAAACGGAGCGGTGCCCTATCGCGACGACGTTTCTCAACTCGAAGCCGAACTCGAAGAAGAGCGGCGGCTCACTCGCCGTGACGATGACGATGAAGAAAGCAAAGTCCGCGTGCCATGTCAGCACTGCCAGGGTAGCCGACTGAATTCGACAGCGATGTTTGTGAAGCTGGCACAGCCCACGAAATCGAATGCCAATAAAAATGCGGGCGCTGCACACTCCCTGCGCATCCAGGATCTGAATGCGCTATCGGCGGAAGAAGCCGCCAAGCAAATCGCAACGCTCAGCTTCACTGGCACTGAGGCCGAGATCTCACGCGACATTTTGGCCGAGATCCGCCAGCGACTGCACTTCATGAAAGAAGTCGGTCTAGGCTATCTCCAGCTGAACCGCAGTGCAGATACCCTCAGTGGAGGTGAAGCTCAGCGCATCCGCCTCGCAGCCCAGCTAGGTTCAAATCTGCGCGGAGTGCTGTATGTGTTGGATGAGCCCACCATTGGCCTGCATCCACGCGACAATGAGCGCTTGCTGAACACGCTCTCCGCTTTGCGCGACAAGGGCAACTCCTTGCTCGTCGTGGAACATGATGACGAAACCATGCGCCGCGCCGATACCATCATTGACCTAGGACCTGGTGCCGGTCGTTTCGGTGGTGAGATCGTCAGTCTGGGAAGCCTCGCGCACATCTTGAAAGACAAAAATAGCGTCACGGGGAGAGAGCTGCGAGCTCCGTTGAAGCATCCGCTGCGCGGTCAGCGGCGCGCTTTGCCCTCTAGCAAAAAGAAAGAAGGCTGGCTCATCCTCGAAGGCGCACACGCGAACAACCTGCGGGACATCACCGTCCGGATTCCCGTGGGACGGCTCACGGTCATCACAGGTGTCAGTGGCAGTGGCAAGAGCACCTTCTTGCACAGCGTGCTTTGTCCTGCGGCGAAACTGGCCACCCAGAAGAGTGTCAAAATCATCGAAAAACCTTGGAAGACAGCCACGGGTTTTGATCAGCTCATGGCCGTGCATGAGGTTGATCAGTCTCCGATTGGCAAAACCTCTCGCTCTTGTCCTGCCACCTACGTCGGCGTGCTGGATGACATACGGAAGCTCTTTGCCCAAGTGCCTGCTGCCCGAGCTCGTGGCTTTGATGCGGGACGCTTCTCCTTCAACACAGACGGTGGGCGCTGCGAGACCTGCCAGGGCAACGGCGAAATCAAAGTAGAGATGAATTTCCTGCCTACCACCCGGGTGCCGTGTGAATCCTGCCATGGACTGCGCTTCAATGCCGCAACTCTCGAGATCGAATACAATGGCAAAAACATCGGTGAAGTGCTGCGCATGAGCATCACCGAAGCTGCTGAGTTCTTCGCTAGTCAGCCACGCATCGCCAGACCCTTGCAACTGCTTGCTGACACAGGAGTTGGTTATCTTCAGCTCGGTCAACCAAGCCCAACCCTGAGCGGTGGTGAAGCTCAACGCATGAAGTTGGTGACTGAACTCAGCATCGGGCAGGGAAAAACCATCACGCAAAAGCTGCGTGGCCTGAAGACGGAGAAGCGAAATCTTTACCTCATTGAAGAGCCCACCATCGGCCTGCACATGAGCGATGTCGCGCGACTGATCGACGTGCTCCACCGACTCGTGGACGAAGGTCACACGGTGGTTGTCATCGAGCATCACCCTGACGTTTTCGCCGAAGCCGATTACTTACTCGACATCGGTCCCGAAGCCGGAACCGAAGGTGGGCAACTCGTCGCTTGCGGAACGCCGGAAGAAGTGGCCAAGCACAAGACCAGTGTCACCGCACCGTTCTTGCGGAAGGTGCTCAGTTGAAGAGGCGCTTTAAACCAGCTTCAATCGCTTCCGCATCAACCATTCGATGGTCAGGAGCACGATCACAGCACCGAACCACCACCAACTGGACCAGAGCAGGGTTTCCTTCACGGTGACCTGCTTGCGGTCAATGGATTGCAGCAAGTTCGGCAGCTCTGTGGCAGCTTGTTCTTCACGAAGAAAGCGACCACCGCTGGCATTCGCCATCGACTCCAGTAGAGGGCGATTCATGGTAAGGGTAGCCCATTCGGGATTGCCAGCATCCGCGACACGCAGACTGAGGCGCAGGTTGCTGCGTGGTGCTGAGGCACTTTCTGCGATGGCGATTTCATAAGAGCCTGCTCTGAGCGGCGGTGTTTGAGCCCTGAAGATGCCGAAGTGCGTGGGATCTGCTTCGAGCGGTAGAGTGGCGACTTCTTTGCCATCCAAGAGGAGAAAAGCACGTGGCTCACCGGTGCTGACAAGCTCGCCTTGGGGATTGCGGACACGCACACGGATTTCACTCTGCTCTCCGGGGGTGTAACGAAGGCGATCCGTGCCGATGGAAAGCGTGTTATTTTCTGCTTGGAAAGGCGGCGCTGCAATCCAGGCCGCGATTTGCATCCATAGTCGCTGGTGATACAGATCTGCCACCTGATAGCGCCAGCGCCAGAGGTCATCCGTCGCTAGGTAAAGCACGGCTCCAGCGCCCACTTGGCGGAAAACGCAGGCTGGCAACAACCGGTCGCTTTTCTCTGGCTTTAGGTTGGCTAGGACCAGCGATCCAGGCAGCGCTTCGGTGCCAGCCGTCCAACGCATTTCTGGCAAAGTCGGCCATAGCGATGCATTCGCGCTCGGGCTGTCGCTGAGACGGAGTCCGGGCTGCCGTTCGCCATCCGTCGTTAGCTGCCATGTGAAGGCTTGTGCCCCAGCCATTTTTCCAGTCCAAGCGACAGGGACCAAGGCGGCTGTTTCGCCCTTTTGCCAACCCTGCAACGAACCACGAACACCATCGATCAAAATCAGCCCACCTCCGCGTTTTTCGACGAATTCGATCAGCCAATCGCGCTGGATCGAACTGAAACGCTCTGGAGCCACATCCCCCAGAATCACAAGGTCATAGCTCAAGAGATCTTCCCGTGTCTTGGGGAAGTTCTTCTGCATGGCACCCTCTTCCGGTCTGGCAGAGTAATCATCGAAGATTAGCTTTGCCTCCCAGCGATCATCGCGGTCGAAGTGGTTGTGAAGGTAGCGTGTTTCCCAGCGGGGTCTTCCGTCTAGGATGAGCACTTTGCGTTTCTTCGTCAGCAGATGGAGCGCGACCTCACGGCTGTTGTTGGCACGTGTTTTTTCGAGATTCGAGCGCTCCCCCTGAACGGCCACATTCACATGGAGGAGTCGCAGGGTCTGATCACGCTCCGACGCTTGAGCAGGAGGCAAAGCCTTGACCGGAAAGCTGAAATCAAAGCGACGCTCGCCTTTGCCTTCACTTGAGAAGCTTTGCTCCCAGAGCACCTTGCCGGCACTGCTGACGCGAACCTGGGCCGGTGTTCCAGCAGGCAGGGAATCCTGCACGATCACACGACCCTGCAGATTCTCTTGGGCAAAGACGGACTCGGCGGTGATGACGTTCAGCACACTCAAATCAGGCGGTGGAACCTCCGTGCCAAACCCGATGGTGAACACGGGCACGCCTACTTCCTTCATGGCCGTGGCGAACTCTTCGGGTGAACCTGCCGCATTGTGCTGACCATCGCTCAGAACCACGAGAGCGGTTCCTGGTGCCGAGCTTCCCAAGGCTTCACGAAGCGTGCTGTCGAGGTTGGTGATCGGCGCATCCGCTTGGGCCTGAAGGGAAGTGGGCATCTCCCCCGACGTGTCTTTTCCCTGCTGTCGATGCCACCAAGCGCGCTGCGTCTGCTGCCCACGCAGCAGCACGAGTTCAACATCCTGGCTTTCCGTGAGTTTTTTCAAAAGAGGCGTGGTGCCGGAGAGCAGAAGCTTCTCCGCACGGCTGAGCCGAGAGTCCGTCGAACGAACTTCCGAGTTCGTTTGCCCTGACGCATCATCAGCCGCAGAAGGAACGAAATTGGAAGTTCGTTCGACGTCGTCCTCCAGCTTCATGCTGGCTGAGGTGTCCACCGCTAGCACCACACGGCCAAGCTGCCGCTGTGTGGTTTCTTCCCGCAAGACAGGCCCTGAAAGCGCAAGCACCAGGATGAACACTGCCAAAGTCCGACAAGCCATAGGCACCCAACTCAGGCGCCTGCTCTGGAATCGCATCTCCCGCCGGTAAAGCCATGCCATGAGAGCCGCTAAACCCAAGGCCAGCACCCACACTCCGAGGACAGGATAGTCACCGACGAAGCGGAGTGTGGTTTCTGTGGTGGGGGTCATGGTGCTTTTGGTGGGCTCCTATTCCAAAGGCTTCAACTGCCCTGCGTTGGCGAGGCGCACAAGCGCTTCGATGAATGGCAGGTCAGTCTTTGCCAACGAGGCGGCAAGTTTGGGTGAGCTCGGCAGATAAACGGCCATACCCAACTGGTCTGGTTGGCCGAACTTAACCCAGCAGCTTTGCAGGTTCTTTTTCACAGCTTCAGGCTTTGCTTCAGCACCCAGCTGCAAAGCGGCTGCTCCTTCCGTGATCCGCTGCCATGATCCATGACGCGTTTTGGCGCTGTCGGTGATGCTTGGAAATTTCATGTTTATCCTTTCGCAATGCGCTGTTGCAGGACCACCTCTAGAAACAGGAGGACCAAGAGCCCCAGGAGAAAGGGCTGCCAAAGCTCGCTGCCGTGACGGCGGGTGCGGTCGAGTTTTTGCCAGGCGTCGATGCTCTCCACAAAGCTGGCTTCATGGCGGTCAGCGATGGCTTTGACCTGATCAGCGGATAGGGGAGTGAGGTCTGACTCGGTCGGGTCCAGATTGTAGGCTAGCAAGCGTGTTTCTGTGCCTTGGGTCAGCTTGTAGATGCCAGGTGCCGCGATGGGCTTGGATTCGAGCAGCGCTTTGTCCCCTTCGGCACGCACTTTCAGAGTCTCAATCTGTCCTGTGGGACTGCGCAGGCTGTATTCGCTGCCGATGCGTTCTTTGCCCACGGCGAGGCGCAGCGGCACACCGACCTGCTCCCAGGCACTGAGTGTGCTCTGTGTGGCCAAATAAGTAACAAGCCGCTGCATGAGTGGGACAAAGAAGGGCTGAAGTGGCAAATTCGACCACTCTGCGTCCGCAGTGGTGGCAGCAGCGATGACACGTCCACGCTCGATGGTCTTTTCGACGAAGAGCGGTGAATTGCGGTCGAGTTGGAGGATGGGTTTGGCTTTGTCATTGCTTTCCAACTCCCACCAGCTCTGGAATTCAGCATCTTGCAGGCGTCCGCCACGAGCATCATTGAAATACAAAGTCGCCGGGTGGGTCAGTCGTTGCTGAAGCAGCCGCGCGGGTGTCGTGCTGGTGGCGCGTTGAAGTCCCTTGATGCTCGTGGGAAACAGGCCTTCGCCCTTGCGAAAAAAGTCGCGGTTGTACCAATCCAAGTCCGCATGAGGCCCAGCGAAGATGATGAGTCCGCCACCGGCCTTCACGAATTTTTCCAGGGTGCTCAGGTTGCCACGGAAGCGCTCGACGTCAGCCAGAATGACGACCTCCTTTCCTTTGAAGTCATCGTCACGAAGCCGACGTGCGTCGAGTTTGGTGATGCGGATCAGGTCCTTCAGGCTGGGATTCGCCGCAGCTTGGTAGGGAGTCAGCGCGAGCTCCAGAAAGTCTGCCGCGCCGCCCAAGGGCTGATCGCTGGGATCACCATCGACCAGCAGGACATTCAGCTGATTGCGGACCTGAACGACGGAATAGAAGGCGTTGTCATCGGGGAAGCTATCGCCCTCCATGCGCACCGCGAGCGAGTGATCGCCAACAGCATCAAAGGCGTGCGTGAAAGTAATGACGGAGACACCTTCGGAAGGCAAACTGACTCGCGAGGTGCGCAAGCGAACCCCATCAGCCTCCAAATGTACAGCGACATCTTGCCAGGGGCGCTTGCCATGGTTTTGAATGCGCACCCGCAACCCCACAGGCTGCTTTTCCGCGACCACCAGCGCTGAGAGGTCTGCGCTCGAGATGCTGAGGTTTTCGCTGAGGTCACTGGCGATGCGATAAAAGGTGACCTGTGGCTTGGGTTCTTGCTTCAGGATATTTTCCAAAGCAGGCAGCGATGCGCCCTCCACGATGCTTTGCCAATCACTCGCCTGAAAGTCGGAGAGAATGGCCAATTCACGCGCTCCATTGGAGGCCTTGCTAAGAGCAGCCGCTGCGGTTTGAAGCGCATCATTTGCTTTCACCGGACCTGCCTGCGTAGGCAGGTCTGCAAGCTGCTTGGGCAGAAGGTCGAGAGTCGTCGTGGCCTGATCCAAAAGCCTCCGTGAGCTACCCGCAGCAAGTACGACCTGAGCATCGCTGCCTTTGGGCTGAGCTTCGAGCATGCGGGCAACATCCTGACGCAAGCGGTCGGCAGGAGATCCCCCGGCGGCTGGTGCACGCATGGAAAAGGAATCGTCCAGGAGCATCACTAGGGAGGTTTTCCCCAAGCCAAAAGCGCGCAAAGCAGTCAACACCGGACGAGCCAAGCACAAGGCCAGCACGAGAGGAATGGCGATGCGAACGGCCAAGAGCAGCCACTGCTCGATCTTCCACTTTCTTTTGCGTTGCTTGATGACTTCCTGGAGCAGATGCATGGCTCCCCAGCGCACCGTCACGACCTTCCGCTTGTTCAGCAGATGGATCAGCAGCGGGATGAGAAAGGCGAGCCCGCCCGCGAGAAGAATGGCGTTGAGAAACGTCATGCGGGGTGATCTGCGAGCCGCAGGCTGGAGGCGGCTTTGTCGTAAAACTCCACGCTAACAGGAAACACGCTTCGGCGTGCTTCAGGAGATTCAAGGATATCGGCCATCATGATAGCAGTATGAAAATAGACCCGTGAGCGGCTGGCAACGAGAGGCTGGAGATCTCCAACAACCCATTTTCCACAGGAAGTGTGTGTTACTTCGGCCCTCCGCTTCAAGGATTCGTCATCAGCGCGACTCGTCTTGCAGCAGAGACAGGATTTTCTTTCGAGTCTTCCCTCGGGATCAATTCCCTGGAGTGGCTGTGCCCGTCCGCAGGTCCTTGGGCAGCCATTCAAACTGGCTAGTACCACCACCTTTTTTGCTGCCCCCGCCAAGGAAAATATCCCCCGTGTCTTTCAGGGTGACAAAGATGATGAAGCCAAAAAGCAAAAGCACGCAGGCCGTCTGGACAATCTCCAGGAATCGCCCCTGGAGAGGGCGGCGGCGGATGGCCTCTCCAATCGCCATGACAATGTGACCGCCATCCAGCACAGGGAAGGGCAACAGGTTCATCAAGGCGAGGTTCACATTCAGCACCACACTAAACCAAAGAACCTGCAGCAAGGCCGCTGGGTCTTGCAGTAGATTGTAATAAACACGCCCGATCCCGACAGGACCACTCATGTGAGCAGGGCTGATGTCGGAATTTGAGGCGATCAGCTTCTGAATCATGCTGACCAGGGACTTCGCCGCCCCAGAGACTTGTTCCCAGACGCCGGGGTAGGATAGCTTTCGTTCACCCGTGGCGTGCCAAACGATACCCACCATGGGCTGATTCCAGTCCGCAGGATGCTTGTCAGGCAATCGAGGGATCAGCGACACAGTTTGTTCCTTCCCTTCGCGGAGAAGGGTCAAGCGAATCGGCTGATTGCTCTTCGATTTGATGTATTCCGAGATTTGCAAACGATGGTAAATCAGCTCGTCGTCCACCTTCAACAGCTGATCTCCTGGCAGGAGCCCAGCCTCTGCGGCTGGACTGTGCGGCTGCACTTCTCCGACCATGGGTGTCTCTTTGCCCATGATCCCGACTTCCCGCAGTGGAGGACGCTTGAACACCGTCTCCAAAGCTTGGCTAAACCAGCCGCCTTGACTTTCCTGTGCCAGTTCAGGCCATTCTGCCGCGACCGCGAAAGGGGGGAAATCTTTTCCACCACGCCTGACCTCAAAATCAATGGTTTTCCCTTCGCTCGCGATGATGTTCCAGCGAACGGTGTCGGTGGTCATGCCCTCAAAGCGGTGGATCTCTTGCCCGTCGATGCGAACGATTTGATCTCCAGCCTTGAGGCCTGCTTGATCTGCTGGGCTATCTTTGACGACGTAGCCGATGGTCGTGGTGACAAAAGATTCCGTCTGCGGTTTACCCAGCCAGCTCACCAACATTGCAAATGCACAGGCCAACATGAAGCTGAAAAGTGGACCTGCAAAGGCGACGATGATTTTATCCATCGGGCTGATGAGGGGCAGAGGCTCAGTGCTTGAACTCTCACCTTCGATGGCATCCATCGGGGCCATCTGGGGCAGCTTCACA
The DNA here is from genome assembly GCA_027484445.1 of Verrucomicrobiaceae bacterium. Classification (GTDB taxonomy): domain Bacteria; phylum Verrucomicrobiota; class Verrucomicrobiia; order Verrucomicrobiales; family Verrucomicrobiaceae; genus Prosthecobacter. The sequence goes on along the minus strand of JAIXSY010000033.1, from coordinate 196,333 downwards.
AAACCGCCTGCGGGGATGCTGCCTAGACCATACTCCACGCCGTTGATGGTTTTCTTCCACAACGGTTTGCCGAACCAGATGTAAAAGGCCTCGACACGCAGCCCGCGCCAACGAGCTGCCAAAAAGTGACCCCATTCGTGGACAAGGATCATCAAGTTGAACACCAAAAGCACCTCAATGACGAGGATGATGACGCGTAGGACTTCGCCGATGGGACCGAGAGAGGAAAGCCAAGACATGAGTGGAGAACGGGGATGGAAGGCAAAAAGCAGCCAGAGAATCTGCAAAAGCTACGCAGCCTTCAGCCAATCGGCAACGATCGAGATGAATTACCCGAGATTTCTGTGCCCACCTTTGGGAGAAGAAGCAGGCGAATGGCCTCTGCGGCCAGGGTGAATCCGAACACACCCGTCACCTGGGTGGCAGCACCAAAGCCTACAGAGCAGTCGAGTTTGTAGCCAGCCTTACCAGAAGCTGGGCGGTCGTGGCTGCAGCTTCCATCTGACTGGGGGTAGATGGCCTTTTCTTTGGAAAAAACACACGACACCCCCCAATGCATGGGCCGCCCTTCTGGGCTTTTGGCAAAATGATGCTCCTCTCGCAGCAGACGCCGAACCTGCTGCAAGAGAGGATCCGCGCCGGCTTGTCCAAGGTCGGCTACTTGGATTTGCGTCGGGTCGCGTCGGCCTCCAGCACTGCCCGAGACGACAATCGGAAGTCCGAGAGATTTCGCTTTGGCAATCAATAGGGCTTTGATTTTCGTGTCATCGACCGCATCCACGATCAGGTCCAAGCCAACCTCGCCAAACAAGCGATCCGCATTTGAGGCAACGAGGAACTCGGGAACTGCATGGAGCTGGCATTCGGGTGAGATCTGGCGCACCCGCTCTGCCAGCACGGCCACTTTGGGCTGACCAAAGGTCCCCGTCATCGCAGGCAGCTGGCGATTGGTGTTGGTGACGCAGATGTCGTCCATGTCGATCAGGGTCAACGCACCAATGCCTGTTCGGGCGAGCGCCTCGACCACCCAGGAGCCAACCCCGCCGACACCGACGATCGCTACCTTAGCTTTCGCGAAAACTGGCAGTGCGGCCTGACCGTAAAGTCGGGCGATGCCACCAAAGCGATGCAGATAATCCTCAGTCATGATTCCAAGCCTTAGCCTGTAAAATGGAGCTTCGTCAATCTCCGCTCCTTGCTGAGAGAAATCGGGGCGAAAGCCGCTTACAGCGATTTTCCCGTGCTCCCGCACTTGTTCTCTTTCGATTGCGCGCTAAACGACAGAAAGAAGCGAGTGCTGCGGCACGACTCACGCTTGGTTACACCATCAAAGCATCACATCCCCCCAACCCCCAACGTCACCATCCACGCCATGTCTGTTGTCTCCAAAGGTCTTGAAGGAATCGTCGCTGCAGAAACTCGACTCGGGGAGGTTCGTGGATCGGAGGGCGTGCTTTTCTACTGTGGCTATGACATCAATGAACTAGCCGGCAAGGCGAGCTACGAAGAAGTGGTTCACCTTCTGTTCTACAATCATCTGCCCAATCGTGCGGAGCTGGACAAATTGACCACGGCTTTGCGTGCAGAGCGTGAGCTTCCTCAAGGAGTGATCGACTTCCTGAAGGCAGCACCCAAGGATGCCCGCCCGATTGATATCATGCGCACGGCCGTTTCGATGCTCGGCTGTTACGATCAAAAGCGTCACGACATTGATGTGAGCGAAAATTTGGCCACTGCCATCCGCTTGGTCTCTCAGATCGGCGTTATCGCCGCCTATTTTCACCGCGCTCGTCAGGGGCTGGACCTACCGCCGGTGCGCAAAGACCTGAGTGAGGCCGCACACTTTTTGTATTTGATGAACGGCGAAGTGCCTTCGGTAGAAGCTGAAAAGACCCTGGACGTAGCCTATGTGCTACATGCCGAACATGGATTCAATGCCTCCACCTTCACCGCTCGTGTCGTCGCCTCTACCCTGAGCGACATGTTCTCTGCGATTTCAGCTGCCATTGGTGCGCTAAAAGGCCCACTTCATGGCGGTGCCAATGAAGGTGTGATCCACATGCTGCAAGAGATTGGCAGCCTCGATCAAGTGGATGGCTGGGTAGAAGACGCTTTGGCTCAAAAGAAAAAGATCATGGGCATCGGTCACCGTGTTTACAAAGTGCTCGACCCACGCGCTCCCCACCTCCGCGAGATGGCCGTGCAATTGACGAGCCAGCTGGGTGAGACAAAATGGATCGATATGTCAGAACGCATCGCCCAAATCATGCGCGAGCGGAAGAATCTGAACGCCAACGTCGATTTCTACAGCGCGACTGTTTATTACAGCCTCGGCATTCCCACCGATCTGTTCACCCCAATCTTTGCGATTGCTCGCATGAGCGGCTGGACGGCCCATGTGCTGGAACAGTGGAGTGAAAATCGTCTATTCCGTCCATTGAGTGACTACGTGGGGCGCAGCTACGGCCAGAAGTTTGTTCCCATCGAAGAGCGCTGATCCCTGTGCGCATCGACGTCATCACGCTTTTCCCTGAGCTCGTAACGGTGCCGATGGGCACCAGCATCATGCGCCGAGCTCAGGAAAAGTCAGCTTTTCAGCTAGGCGTCACTGACCTCCGAGAATTTGGATTGGGCAAGCATCGCCAAGTCGATGACACTCCATGTGGCGGAGGCCAAGGCATGTTGCTCAGGCCTGAACCGCTCTTCGCAGCTCTGGAAAAAGTGCACACTCCGAGCAGTCGTGTGATTCTCATGTCACCAGCGGGTCGGCGCTTTGATCAGGCATCTGCTCAACGCCTCAGCCAGGAACGCCACCTCATCTTCATTTCGGGTCATTATGAAGGCGTCGATCAGCGCGTGATTGATCATTGGGTTGATGAAGAGCTCAGCATCGGGGACTATGTGCTCACCAATGGCTCCATTGCAGCTGTCGTTGTCATGGATGCCATCATCCGCTTGCTGCCCGGAGTGTTGGGAGATGAACTGAGCGCTGTCGATGAATCCTTTGGCCCTTCGGGACTGTTGGAGCCGCCGCAGTACACGAAACCTGCGGAATTTCAGGGTCTGTCGGTGCCTGAGGTGCTGATGAGCGGCAATCACGCGAAAATCGCCCAATGGCGTGCCGAACAAGCTATGGAACGTACCCGGCGCGTCAGGCCCGACTTACTGCCCTGAGGCCCTGACTTGCGTAAGATTGGCTCATGGGGCAATGAACTCCTCATGAGTTCACTTTCGTTTCTCCCAGTGCGGGGCTTAGCTTTTTTGCCTTACCTAGAGCCTGTCGGGGCACTTCGGTTGCGTGTTTTTCATGAGTATCCCTATTTATACGAGGGCACCATGGCGGAAGAGCATGACTATCTGCGAACGTATGCAGTGGCCGAAACCAGTCTGGTGGTATTGGCTCTGGATGGCAGTCGGGTGGTGGGAGCCACAACTTGCTTGGCGATGGCGGAGGGAGACTCATCCTTCCGTGCCTGCTTTGAGCGGCAGGGCTGGGATCTGAGCCAAATCTGCTACTTCGGCGAATCTGTGCTCTTGCCTGAGTATCGCGGTCAGGGGGTAGGGAAGGTGTTTTGTGAGCAAAGAGTCAACCACGCCGCCCAGCTTGGGGCAAAGTGGGCCGCTTTTTGCGCTGTAGATCGTCCCGCAGATGATCCACGTCGTCCTGCGGACTATCGCCCGTTGGACACGTTCTGGCAGGCTCAGGGATTTCAAAAGCATCCTGAACTCCAGGCGACCTTTGTCTGGAAAGAAATCGGAGAAGCTGTCGAGTCACCCAAAACCTTAACGTTTTGGCTCAAAGATCTAACGTCGAAGCCTTCATGAAACCAGCCCATGCAGCACCCGCACCCGTGATCGAACTGCGCACCTTTGATCCTGGAATCAGCGTGACGGACGTGACCGCCTTTGTTAGGCATGTGATCGCAGAGGTCGAAGGTGCTTGGTCCACCGGGGCTGACTTGGTGCTTTTGCCAGAATTCACCTGGATGGGACTCGAAGCTTGCGTGAATTCACAAGCACTGTCGGGCTCATCCAACCTCGCTAAAGTTGCACAGCTTTTTGCGGAGGAATGTTGGCCGATTCTTCAACAGAAATTGACCCGTGATGATAAGGCCGTGATTTTGGGCACTACCCCCGCCATTCAAAGTTCAGGCGAGATTCGCAATCGTGCCTGGATCATGTCGGAAGGGCGCTGGATCTTTCAGGACAAACTGCATCTGACCCCTTGGGAGTCCGCTTTTGCTCCCGGCCAAGAGTTGGTCATCTGGACCTTTCGTGACCTGCGCTGTGTGGTCATCATCTGCCTAGACATTGAGGTGCCTGAATTGTCCGCACGACTGCGTGATGCCAGGATCGATGTGCTGCTTTGCCCCAGTGCCACTGAGACCATTCTCGGAGTGGAACGTGTGAATCGTTGTGCTTCATCGCGTGCTGTCGAACTCGGCTGCTATGTCGCGGTCAGCCACCTCACTGGTCTAACAGAATCTGAGTTGATCGATGAAAACATCGGACGTGCGGCGCTCTACTGCCCCTCGCAAGCCGCTTTTCAAAATCGAATGCGCGAGCAACAAACCCCTTGTGCGTCTTCGGGGGTGCAAACCCTGCGAGGCCTGTTGGATGCGCATCCACTGGCTGTGATGCGTCGAATGCGCACCGAAACAAATCCTGCTCTGCTTGGCAGAGATTTCGCTGGCATCGAAAGAGCGATTCCGTTGAAATGGGTTCAATGATTCATTTCTTCGCGAATCATTCGATCACCTCAAACTCACCTCACCCATGCTCGACGAATTCAAAAAATTTATCCTCAAAGGCAATGTCGTGGATCTTTCCACGGGCGTCATCATTGGTGCTGCTTTTGGCAACATCGTGACCGCCTTCACCAAAGGCATTGTTGAACCCATTTTAGGTATGTTTGGAGGTGGTCCAAACCCTGATCTGAAGATCAAGCTGGGCACCAAGACCGTCGAAGTGGTTCAGAAAACTGCAGCAGGTGTTGAAGAGAAAATTCAGCAGACCATTCCCTTCCTACAATTGGATTTAGGTGCTGTGATCGGGGCTTTGATTGGCTTTCTTATCACCGCAGCCGTGATCTTTTTTGTGATCGTGAAACCGGCCAACAAGTTGATCTCTCTGATGAAAAAAGAAGAAGCTGCCGCAGCACCTTCGGCACCTCCCGCGGACATTGTCTTGCTCACAGAAATTCGTGACCTTTTGAAGAAAGGATCATGAGACGATGGCTTTGGCTTATCTGCCTTTGGGGGAGCTACAGCTATGCAGTAGATCTTGCTAGTCAGCTGCCTCCGGGGGCAAAGATGAGCTGGCTCGAAACCACCGAGATCAAGGTCGGAGTCGATCTCAATCGAGGCGGGGCCATTGTTTATCTGGCCGGCCAAGATGGCACCAATTTGATCAACAACTTCGACCTGGGGCGTCAGGTTCAGTTGTCCTACTTCAGCGGTCCGGTGCCTTTTGAAGCAGAGGGACAAAAACCCAAAGAGCACTGGCAGCACATTGGGTGGAATCCGATTCAAGCAGGCGATGATTTTGGCCATCGCTCCGAGATCCTAGTGCATGAGAATGATGGCAAGACCTTGCATGTGCGCTGTCGTCCCCTGCAGTGGCCTCTGAGCGGGGTGCCGGGAGAATGCGTGATGGACAGCTGGCTAGAACTGGAAGGCAAGGTCGTGCAAGCCAAGGCGAGACTGACCAATTCACGCCGTGACACCACCCCCTGGCCCGCGCGGCTGCAAGAGCTACCAGCCGTGTATGGCAACGCGGGGTTGCATCGCATCATCAGCTATCAAGGACTGCATCCCTTTCAAAATGAGCCAGCGACGCTGGTGCCAAAGCCGCAGGGCAAGCATCCCTGGTCGTTTTGGATCGGCACAGAAGGCTGGGCCGCTATGTTGGATGCAGATGATCATGGCTTAGGCTTGATCACTCCGGGTCGCGTTCATTTCACCGGAGGCTTTGCCGGGAAGCCTGGGAAAAATGAAACGCTGAGCAATAGCACCGGCTACTTAGCCGGGCAGGGGCAGGAAATCTTGGATCACAACATCGTCCATGAGTTTCGATACGAGCTTGTGCTCGGGAGTATGAAAGACATCCGAGATCGGGCTGCCCATCATAAACGCCCAGCACCACCCATCTGGCGCTTTCAGCAAGATCGCCAGGGCTGGCATCATCGCCAACTCATGGACCAAGGTTGGCCGATTCAAGGCTGCCTACGCCTGCAGCTGGAACAATCAGACCCTCAGTTGGTCAGTCCGTTTTGCTTTTGGCAGGCACAAGAGGCCCCACAGCTGGTCATTGATGCTGCTTTTCATACACGCCAGACTACAGCCACCATTTTTTGGCAGCGGCATGGCACTTCCGCTCCGCAGCCGAGCGATTCCATGAGCTTTCCGATTCAGGGAGATGGCATCCGCCGACGCTATGTGGTGAATCTTTCCAATGCCAATTCTTACCGAGGCAGCCTCATCCGGCTGCGACTCGATCCTGTGTCATCGGGCTCACCTGGAGATTGGGCTGAGATTCATGCCATCGAACTCTGCAAAGTGACCGAATGAACCTGAGCCGCCCAGTTCATGGGGGCAAGAATGCACCGTTTACAGAGAACTTTGGATTTCGTGTAGAGTGGCTTTGTCGCATCAAATGACGCGATCGTTACTCTTTGGTGATTGTCTCATCCAAATTCAGCAGAGCCCGGGCAACGAGGGTCATGGGGGACAAAGAGTCAGGTTGCACGATAGCCTTTTGCCGGTGCAGCAACTGATGCAAAATGTTCAACTCTTTCGAAGTCGGTTGACGATAGGTGCAAAGGTGAAAACCATGAGCAATCGCAGCGCGTTCGTCACCACGGCCTGCTTCGATCATGCGCTGGGCCAAGTGTTGCGCTGCTTCTAAGCTTAGCGTTTCATTGAGGGTCATCAAGGCCTGCAGAGGTGTGTTGCTGCGAGCGCGTCTGATGCAGCTAGCCTCACCGTTGGGAACGTCAAAGGTGCTAAGAAAAGGGTAGGGTGTGCTGCGCCGACGAAAGACATACACACTCCTGCGGTATTTTTGCTCATCAGTCTCAGTCTTCCAAGGGAAGGGGGCATAGCTCACGGGCTTTTGAAACAAGTAATCGGGGGCAGGGGGCATCACACCGCGTCCTCCCATTTGATCATTCAATAGCCCACTGACGGCGAGCTGAATGTCGCGAACAATCTCACCTTCGACACGAAAGCGGGGGCCCCGGGCCAGCAGGCGATTGTAGGGATCCTTTTCCAAAAGCTCAGCGGTCACTCGACTATCCTGCTGATAGGTCTGGCTGGTGACTATCAGGCGGTGGAGATGCTTGATGCTCCAGCCATGATCCATGAACTCACAAGCCAGCCAGTCGAGCAATTCAGGATGGCTTGGCTTGGCACCTTGAACACCAAAATCTTCAGGAGTCTCGACGAGACCGATGCCAAAGTAGCTCTGCCAGACGCGATTGACCCAAGCTCGTGCAGTCGTCGGTGCATCGCGAGATACGAGCCAACGAGCAAAGGTCAGCCGAGAGCCATCTGCTTTTGCGGGCAGGGAATTCAGCATCGCTGGCACTCCGGGACTGACGCGGGCGCCAGGATTGAGGAAATCTCCACGCTTTAACACATGAGTCATGCGGGCGTTTTCACGGGCATCGAGCACAAGTGTAGTCGCACCTTCGGGATGCTGCTTCCAGGTGGCCTCAATCTCATCATTGATGCTTTTCCATTCGGGCACGGTGGTGCGGAAGACGACAAACGCAGCTTCCTTACCGTAAAGTGGATCTGCCTCAGCCTTCGGAGCATCGGTGGCGCTTAGTCGGTAACGTCCGAGGTTCATGGTTTGGAGGTCATCGCTGTTCCAACCGCCGTGTTTCATGCTAAGACCGATGGTGAGAGCTGAGTCCGAGTTGACCTCTATCGGCGTCTCCAGCACGAAGACTGCATTGCGCGGCACATTGCGGCGGCCAGGACCGGCATCCATGCCCCACGCCGTTTGATCATCACCATCAATCGCATAAGCGACGGGACCCGTGACACGTTTGTCCTTCTCGGCATCTTGATCACGGGCAAAAGCGACCAGTGGCGTGTTTTCTGGTTCCCCGAAGTCGGCCGTTGCTTTTGCAAATTTCAGCTTCGTGTCCTTGCCATCGATTCTTATCGTCACGTTGAACTCCGTCAGCGCTGCCGTGCCTTTTTGCGAACGACCTGGCCCATAAGCCGGCAAGTTTGGATCATTCATGAGCTCCAATCGGAAAGCACTGATCTTCATGGGCTTGTCTAGCAGCACCTTGAACTTCACTTCACTCTTCGTCGGTGCATAGCCTTGCGCCAAAATGCTTCCATCGGGCTGTCGCAAAGCTTTTTCGCCGCCGCTGGGATCGTCTTCAAACTTCAGCGTTGTCCAGTTGGGACGCTTGATCGATTTTTTCCAGGCTTCGAGTCGCTCCGACCAGTCAGGATGCTCGTGCTTTAGCTTGTTTTCCAGTTCTGCCACACGTTGCAGCACCCGCGCGCGTGCCATTTGCTCAGCGGGTGTGTAAACCACACGCCAAGGCTCGTTGTCATTGTTCAAGTAGGCGAACATTCGGTAATACTCCTCCTGCGTGATCGGATCATATTTGTGGTTATGGCATTGCGTGCAGCCAATCGTCAGGCCAAGGATGCTTTTGCCAATGGTGTCCATGCGATCAAACATCGCTTCCATGCGGAACTGCTCAGGATCGACGCCGCCTTCCTCATTGATCATCGAATTTCGCAGAAACCCTGTGGCCACGATTTGATCTTGTGTGGCCTTTGGCAGCTGATCTCCTGCGATTTGCTCGATGATGAATTGATCATAGGGTAGATCGCGGTTGAAGGCACTGATCACCCAGTCGCGATAAAACCAGATGAATCGCATCGGGTCCTTTTCGTAGCCATTTGAGTCTGCGTAATGTGCTGCATCCAACCAGTGCCGCCCCCAGCGTTCGCCATAGTGCGGGCTTTGCAAAAGCTGATCTACCAAAGCCTCATAAGCAGGTATCTTCTGATCCACGGGAGGAGGAAGACCGATCAAATCTAGGTAAAGACGACGCACACGCTGTTCGAAGGGAGCTTGGGAGGCAGGGTGAAGGCCTTCGCGATGGAGGCGATCTTGGATGAAGGCATCAATCGGATGCTGACCGGGACGACCTGGCACTTTTGGCTTCGTCGGTGGCTTGAAGGCCCAGTGGTCGGTTTTTGTTTCCAGCTTTACACTGGCAGTGTCAGGCCAGTTAGCCCCTGCATCAATCCAAGCCTTGATGGCTGCCACTTCTGGCGCTGAAAGTGGATCGCCTTTCCGGGGCATGCGCATTTTGGGGTTTCGCCCTTCAATGGCATGAACCAGCAGGGAATCGCTGCTGCGCCCAGGCTGGATCGCGAGGCCGAAATCCCCTCCTTTTAGGGCACTCGGCTTGTGATCAAGACGAAAAGCAGCCTCTTGTTTGCTGGGACCATGGCAGGAATAGCAGTGCTTCTGAAAGATAGGCTGCACCTCTTTGACAAAGTCCACGGCCAGCGTTGGCAGTGCCAAAGAAAGAGTCAGGGCGAAGGATTTCCACATGCCTAGCGATACGCAGAATCGGATGGATTCTCACGGCCTCCCGCATGGAAGATTCAGGGCAGGGGCCCTAGCTCAAAGGCCAGCTCCAGGTTTCAGCCAATACAGTACACTCATGCGCACCGCGATGCCATTTTCGACCTGCTGATTGATCAGGCTGCGCTCGTAGTTCATGCCTCGATCTGTGATCTCGACTCCACGATTGACGGGCCCAGGATGCATTAGCCAGAGACCGCGCTCGCGCAGCACTTCCACACGAGCATCCGTCAGGCCGTAGCAGCGATGGTATTCTGAGGCACTGGGGAAGAAAGGCTCATCCATTCGCTCACTTTGTACCCGCAGCAGGTAGATGACATCGGGGCACCAAGCGAAGGCATCATCCCAGTTGCCGAAAAGAGGAATCTCCGCAGGCGTCTCTCTTGGCATCATGGAGCCTGGGGCTAAGTAGGCTACACTCATGCCTTGGCGTCGGAGAATGAGGCTAGTGCTTCGCGCCACGCGCGAGTGTTGGATATCACCCACGATGAGTGCACGTGCTCCGCGTAGGTCTTTGAATTTCTCCCGCAGGGTAAAGGCATCCAGCAAAGCTTGGGTCGGATGGGCATGCCAACCATCACCAGCATTGATGACACTGGCACGCGTGTTTCTAGCGATCAACTCGGGAATGCCCGACTGCTTGTGCCGGACAATGATGTAATCCACACGCATCGACTCTAGAGTCTCGACCGTGTCCAACACGGATTCACCCTTCACCACGCTGGAGGACTCGATATCAAAGTGAACCACATCGGCCGAGAGACGCGTCGCTGCGACATCAAAGGAGGAGCGTGTTCGAGTGCTCGGCTCATAAAAGAGCGTTAGCACGGATTGCCCCTTCAACGTGGGCACCTTCTTGACCGTTCGTTGGAAGAGGTCCTTGAAGGGCACTGCATTGCTGAGCACGAATTCAATTTCCTCATCCGTGAGAGAGGCGATGTCGAGAAGGTCTTTCCGTGGAGTCATACAGAGTCAGTCGATCAGAGCAGGGACTAAAACAAAACAAAGCGGAGCCTTTAGCAGAGCTTCTGCTCCCAAGGCGTGACAAAAACTTCGTCACGTCCATCAACCGACGAAAAGCAAACATTCACACGCTCTTCGCGTGGTAGATCTGCCCGAATTCCGGCATAATCTGCCTGAAATGGCATCTGACGACCTGGGCGATCCACCAGCACGGCCAATTGCACACAGCGAGGACGTCCAAAGCCCAGAAGTTCATCCAAGGCTGCCCGGCAGGTCCGTCCCGTGTGAATCACTTCGTCGCAGAGGATGACCACCGCATCGTCCAACTCGAAGCGAATGTCAGAGCCTTCTAGCTTGGGCAGCACCGTGAAAGATTTCAGGTCGTCACGATATTGCGTGATGTCGATGCGGCCCAGGTCGACCTCACGTCCCAAATTCACAAGACGCTTGGCGAGTTCCTCCGAAAACGGAACTCCACGCCGGTACACGCCCACCAAAGCGAGGCGGACTTCTGGACTCCAGCGCAAATGCAACTGGTCGGCGATCTCATCCAAGCAGCGTGAAATTCCGAAGGCATCGAGAAGCTGTCGTGACGGGGCAGGCAAAATGGGCACCCCTGAGAAAGACGCGCCAACCCTGGCACGTCAACGCCAAAAACCACCAACAGGCAGTCGTCTTCGGGCAAAAATCGCGCTCAAGAATGAGTCAAAAGTCGCCTTCATAACAGAATTATTAACTACAAACAATGCATGTAATGACAAATTGAATGGGCGTCTTTCCGACTGATAGCTACCTTTGCCGTTGCCTTCATGGCAGGAGCGCTTGCTGCCCTTTTCCCTTTTCCCTTTTTCTTTTGGTTCACAATTTTAGATCAATCGACACCTGACAAAAAGTAAGGCCCACACCAGATCTGCCAAAAGATCAAACTCGAAGACCGTCCCTACGGATCTGCTACAGCCTTTAGAGTCTGCACTTCTGCCAAAAATCGAATCCGACACGAAACCTGCTGTGCAATTCATGCTTGTTGCTTTCACATCCCTGCATCCTGCTTCTGTGGCATTCCAGGAGCCAACTCATGCGGGTCTCCGTGAGGCTTCTCTTGAATGTTTTTGTGTTATTTTTGCCTTTCTTGTTGCGCTTCTGTGAACCTGCCGCACTGTCGCGGCCCCTCCCAACCGGAGGTCATGTTTCGGGACGTAGCTCAGCCTGGTAGAGCGCTTGCTTTGGGAGCAAGAAGTCGTGAGTTCGAATCTCGCCGTCCCGACCACTCCTCAGCCCCTTTCCCTCAGGGCTTCGATTCCGCACTCCGGGTCTATTCCATGGCATCCGATCTACTGAACACCACGATTTCTGCCTTTCGCTCTCAAGGTTGGGCTTTCCGAGAGGTGAGCGGAGTAGAAGTGATTGAATCTGAATTTGAAGCCCATCATGCCAAGGTGCCACTCCACGTTCAGGTGCACCCCGATGCAGGCGTTGTGTGTGTCGTTGCTAGAGCCAGTCTGCCAATCCCACCTAGCCATCGATTGGCGGCCTGTGAACTGATGATGCGCACGAACAAGGAACTCAACGTTGGCAACTTCGAGGTCGATTGGGAAGAGGGAACCGTGATGTTTCGAGTGACGAACATTTTTACCGCCAACCAAGCTGACCCTCGCGTGATCGCGGGCTTGGTTCATACCGCTGTGGCCGAGGTTGACCGTCTGACTCCTTTCTTGGGGGAGATCTGCCGCACGCCCAAGGGTGAGCTTTTGCTTCTGAATATACCGAAGCTTATGCAGCGAACCGAACTGCTGCCTCCAGCTCCTGAGGCTTAGTCTCTAGCCAAAGGCTTGCGTTTCGTTTTAGTGCTGGATGATGGAGCTTCCATTCTTCGGAACATTGGTTGCTTTTTCACGGCGTCTGTAGCGAATTGCAGATGAGGACGCCTCATGCGCTACTTGCTCCACAATCACCCAGCCTTTCCCGGTCTGCTTTCCAAGCAAGATCTCTATTTGCTGGTGGATCGTGGCTCACTCGGGCGTGGTGAACTTTGCACAGACATTCACACCGGGCGGGATCACACGGTTGGCGAGGTCATCACAGGCATGTCTCCCCCACGAGCACGGCGCGCCTCCCGCCTAGAGCGACCCTCCTACCGTGAATTCCGTGCCGATGAAGGGCCTGAGCCCATTGAGCTTGAGCCAATCGCCCCCGTGGAAGACGCAGCTCCCCTGCCCGCCTCGATGTCGCTCCCTGCTGATTCAGCGGAGGCTCAGGAGGAAACTTCCGCCGAGGCCGACGAAAGTGACATCACGGGCGATGAGATTGAGGGGGAAAACATCTACTGCATGGCTCATCCCTCTTGGCTGTCTTACTGGAAGCCTTTGCTGCTGGTCTTTTTGTCGATCTGTGCCGCGATCTACCTCCGATCCTTCGACGAAGGCTGGGCTCTTGTGGCCGGACTTTGTGGTCTTGCGATTTTGATTGCGACTGCGATCGCACGCCGTTCTCACGATTACATCGTGACGGATGAACGTGTCGAATACGTCTGGGGCATCCTCGGACGTAGCTCCAAGGAAGTTCGCATCTGCGACATTCGCAGCCTAGATGTTAGAGAAGAGGGCCTGCTGGGCCTGTTGGGCTTGGGCACTCTGGATGTTTCTTCCGCCAGCACGTCTGGCATTGAGGTTAGATTCTCACACCTTCGCGGCGCGCATGAGGTAAAAAAAATCATCCGCAAATTGCAGCGGGGGCAGTCGGTGGATTGAGAAAAAAGTTCACCAAACGTTGACTCCCTGAGACATCGACAAAATCATTTCGCAGGCGGCGGGGTCTGCTTCGGGTGACCTTCGAGGGTCACCACCGAGGTCTTGGCCTCAGTCGGAAAATCCGCAGGCAATGCTGCTGTTAGTGCCACTTGACCTGTGGCAGCCCATTCGACACCGCGCTCTAGGATTTCGTAAAAGCCACGGTCTAGCATGGAATAATCGGCATGACCCAGTGTTGTATGCATTACCCTACCCTGCCCATGCTGGATCACCATCAAGTTGGGTTCTTGCTCGGCAGTGAGGTCAGATTTCGCGGTGGCTAGGATCTGTAGATTCTCAGCGGGACCGCGCAGGCGACTGTAAAGTTCATCTTTGCAATGCAGCCAACGCGAGGGCAATCCGCGCGTGATGGGATGCTCGCTGTCCTGGATTTCTACGACGAATTCATGCTGCGGTCCATGGGCTCCGCCAGGACCGGGACGGGTGTCACGGAAGAGTTTGCCGTCTTTGACGTACAGCCAAGGGCCGGACTGTTCATTGCGCCCACCCCAGCCTCCGACACCGATCATCTCGTTGTAGGCTTTCCACTCAGGAAAGGAATTGTTCGCAGCATGGACGGAGACAAAACCTCCCCCACCCTGCACATAGGCCTCGAAATCTTTGCGAACTGCTTCAGGCCAAGGCTCACCATTGTAATTGCTGACGACAACGGCGAAATCACGAAATGCAGGTTTCCAGCTCTGCCAATCAGTCTCCGGCGCGCCTTTGGGGGGAGTTGTGGACACCTTCACCACGAAGGCACCACTCTGCTCCAGCGCGTGCTTGAGCACGGGGGTGGTGAACTCCCACTTGTGGTTGTTTTGTCCATCAATGATCAACACCTCAATAGGCGCAGACATCAAGAGGGAGGCAGGATGCAACAAAACGGCGGCAGCAAGTGTGCGTAAAGCTTTCATAGACAGGAAAAGGAACCCAAGGATCGCGGGTGAGGCGCTGAGACTTTCTGAAAAAATCAAACGGCTTTGTCAATCAAGCGGGCAAACTCCGCGAAGAAATACTTCGCATCGTTGGGGCCTGGCGCCGCTTCCGGATGATACTGAACACTCAACACGGGAGCCTCACGGTGGCGCATGCCCTCGACGGTACCGTCGTTAAGATTGATGTGAGTGACTTCCACGTTCGAGGGCAAACTCGCAGGATCAATGGCGAAACCGTGATTCTGACTGGTGATGCTCACGCGACCGTTGCGCAGGTCTTTGACCGGTTGATTCCCCCCTCGATGGCCGAACTTCAGCTTGAAGGTCTTGCCACCGTAGGCGTGGCCAAGCAACTGGTGCCCCAAGCAAATGCCAAAAATTGGCTTCTTGCCAATCAAAGCCTTCAACTCGCGATGAATGTAGCCCAGGGCAGCTGGATCGCCGGGACCATTAGAGAGAAAGACGCCATCAATGTTGCGGGAAAGAATCTCTTCCGCTTTGGTCGTAGCTGGAACGACTTCGACCCGGAAACCAGCCTGGCGAAGGCTGCGCAGGATGTTTCGTTTGATGCCAAAGTCGTAGGCCACAATGTGGTGTCGCGTCTCTGGCAAAGGGCGAAAGGCCCCGAGAGGTCCGCCTTCACGGTTTTGGCTTGGACTTGGGATGTCCCATTCACGACTCTCCAGATCCTCAGGGTCCCAGACATAAGGCTTTGCGGTGGTGACTTCCTTCACGTAGTCACTGCCACTCATCGGCGGACTTTTCTTGGCCGCTTCCACGGCTTGCTCGGGCGTCATTGCAGTGGTGATGACGGCCTGCATGGCTCCCCGCGTGCGCAGATGCTTTGTCAAAGCGCGTGTATCAATCCCCTGAATGCCAGGAATGTTCCAGCGCTTCAGGTAATCATCCAGTGTCTCCTGGCTGCGCCAGTTGCTCGGCACTTGACAGAGCTCCTCGACCACAAATCCACGCACATGCGGCTCGGCACTCTCATCATCCAGCGCGTTCATGCCGTAATTGCCGATCATCGGATACGTCATCGTCACGATCTGGCCCCGATAGGATGGGTCGGTCAGCACTTCTTGATAACCTGACATGGAGGTATTGAAGCAAGCCTCCCCATGCGTCGTGCGGTTTGCACCAAAAGAAATGCCTTGAAAATAACGTCCGTCTTCGAGTGCCAGGATTGCGTTCATCAATGAGTGGTCAGGGGAAATTCGCGCCACCTAGCGCGGCAGTTCAGCGAATGCAAACTTCCCTTTGAAAATCCAAAGCTTCCCTGGCCACCATGACCCACCTACCGCCTGAGAAATTGAGTTTCAGCTGAAATTCGAAGCCTGCTGCACGCAACTCCAGACCCAGAACTGACGTTTTACCCAACATGCACCTGCGTTTTGTCATTCAGCAGCTTATTCCATGCCTCCTGGTTCCTACTCTGCTTCATGCACAGCCATCGGCTGACTGGATTCATTCCCGAGGCGATGAAGCCATGCAAGGCCGATCGGAAATTGAATTGCGCTTCCCACTCACCCTTGCATGGCAGCACAAGATGATGGAAAAACCCAAAGGTCAGCCTGAAATGCTCATCAGCAGCGCCATCGTCCGAGGCGGGAAAGTCTATGCAGGCTGCAAAGACGGAAAGTTCCGCTGCCTCAAACTGGAGACTGGAGAACCGATCTGGGAAGCCACCGGGAAAGGCGCTTTTGACGGCGCCGCTGCCTTTGCTGGCGAGTTAGTGATCGCGGGATGTCAGGATAGCTTTGTCTATGCATGGCAGGCAGACACCGGAAAAGAGGTCTGGAAGCATGAAACCCAAGCTGAGGTTCATGCCGCAGCGAATGTCTGGACGGACCCTGCCACTCAGACTCAAAAAGTCCTGATCGGCAGCTACGATTACAAGGTCTATTGCCTCGACGCAAAGACGGGCAAGCAAGAGTGGGCGGCAGAAACAGGCTATTACATCAACGGCGGTGCTGCCGTAGGTGACGGCAAAGTGGTGTTCGGTGGCTGTGATAGTGTTCTCCATGTGCATGACGTCAAAACAGGGAAAGAGGAGCGTCAAATCGAGGTCGGATCCTACATCGGCAACAATGTGGCCATTTCCGATAGCATCATCTATGTCTCCCACTACGGCAACCGCGTCGGTGCCTACAGTTTGGCCGAGGGGGCCAAAGTCTGGGAATACGGTGAGCGAGAGTTCGAATTCTATGCGGCCCCAGCAATCTGGCAGCAAACGGTCTTCTGCGGTGGCCGTGACAAACGATTTCACGCCATCGACCGCACCTCTGGAGCCAAAAAGTGGGAATATCGCTGCCGCGATCGCATCGACAGCAGTGCTGTGATCTGCGCAGGCAAAGTCGCCGTCTTTGGCGCAGACGATGGCTATCTGTATGCTCTAGACGTGAATGACGGCAAAGAAGTCTGGCAATACGAAATTGGTGCCGCCATCAAGACCTCTCCTGCCGTGGCAGGAGAGTATGTCATTCTGGGTGCCGATGATGGACAAATCTATGCTTTCAAATCCGCGCCATTGCCTGCCCCGCCAGTCCCACCGAAGTCCTAGCCTTTGTCGCCACTGAGTCAGGAGTTTCCGCATTGTCGGTTGCGCATTGAGAGGGCAGGCGCGTATTTGCAGCGCATGAAGCTTCACATTCCTCTCTGCAGCAGTCTTGCCTTCTGGGTCACGGCCTCTTTTTCTATCGGTGCGGATTGGCCCGTATGGAGAGGCCCAAACGGCAATGGCATTTCCTCTGAAACCGGCTGGAAGCTAGCCGCAGAACCCAAAACACTCTGGGAAGCTGAAGTGGGCCTTGGATTCTCATCCTTCGTCGTCGCGGGGGGCAAGGTGCTCACCACTGGTCATGCCGATGGGCAGGATACCGTCTGGTGCTTGGATGCGGCCAGCGGGAAGATTCTCTGGAAACACTCCTATGCAGCAGATCTAGGAGACAAATATTACGAGGGCGGCACCTCGAACACCCCGACCCTAGATGGAGACCAGACCTATCATTTGAGCCGCTGGGGAGATCTGTTCTGCTTCGAGACTGCCACGGGCAAGGTCCTGTGGCAAAGGCAGGTGCAAAAGGAGACGGAGTCTAGCATTCCTGACTGGGGCTATGCTGGTGCTCCGCTAGTCCAAGGAAACCTGCTGATCATCAATGTTGGCAAAGCCGGTATGGGTGTTGAGAAAACCACGGGCAAGATCGTCTGGAAAAGTGATACGGATAGCGCGGGTTACTCGACTCCCCTCGCCTACAGCGCTGGAGGCAAAAAGCTCGCCATCGTCTCCTCCGCCGATGCCTACACCGCGATTCAGGTCGAAAACGGCACTCCAGTCTGGTCCTACCGCTGGGCGACAAAGTATGGCGTGAATGCCAGCGATCCGATCGTGAAAGACGACTACGTTTTCATCTCCACAGGATACAACAAAGGCTGCACCTTGCTGAAAATCACTGACAACAAGCCCACGAAAATCTGGGAAAACAAAGTGCTGAAAAATCAGTTCAACAGCTCTGTACTCATCGGGAACCATCTGTATGGCATTGATGGAGATCAGAACAGCCGATGCTCCCTCAAGTGCGTCGATCTGATGACGGGCGGTGCAGTTTGGGAAGAAAATAGCATTGGTTTCGGCTCTCTGATGGCAGCAGATGGTCGGTTGATCATCCTCACCGAAAAAGGCGAACTCGCCATCGCCAAGGCAAGCCCTGAAGGATACGAAGAAATTTCTCGCGCTCAGGTGCTAAGTGGACGCTGCTGGAGCGCTCCTGTTTTGGCCAATGGCCGACTTTATGTCCGCAATGCTCCCGGGAAAGTCCTCTGTCTGGAGGCCCAGTAAAGGTTTCTTCATGACTTTCTTCATTCCGCTGACTCCTGAGCTTGTCAGCAGAGATTCGCCACCTAGATAGCAAACCATGTCCTTGTCCTTTTATCACCTCCTCCACATCCTGGGTTTGATTTTTGTCTTCATTGGCTTTGGAGCCCTGCTGACGCCTGATTCTCGTCGCGCCATGAAATGGCATGGCATCGGTCTGCTGATCAGTCTCGTCTCAGGCTTCGGCATGTTGGCCAAGATGGGCATCTTCAAGAGCATGCCGACTTGGGTCTGGGTGAAAATTGGCCTCTGGCTCGTGCTCGGATTCCTACCTGTGCTCTCGCGTCGTGGCTTTCTTCCCGCCGGCGTCGTGGTTCTTCTGGCAGCAGCAGTCGGAGTCGTCTTGGCTTGGCTTGGCTACCTGAAGCCAGCCTTTTGATTTGCCTGCTTTTGATCCTCAGCCCCCTCGCTCCCCCTCCACGTGACCTCCCGACACATGTATCTTAGCATTTGGCTTGGCATTCTGATGAGCAGCGCCAGCTGTTCTTCGACGGACAAAAAGCCAACCCTCCCAGACCAAGTTCGCCGTGCGATTCCTGCTCAGGACACTCCTCTACAGGAGAATCCCTTGAGTCGGAGACTGAACCAGCCCTCCACACTTCCGAGTGTGCCGCCGGCAGGCGCACGGATCAGCTACTCTCAGGTGAACATCAAGCAGCCTGTCGTCGCCATGACCTTCGACGATGGACCTCATCCGACTCTAACACCAAAGCTGCTGGACATTCTGAAGGAGAGAAACATCAAATGTACCTTCTTTGTCATCGGCAAAAACGCCAAAGCCTATCCAAAGATCATCCAACGCATGATCGCGGAAGGACACGAGGTGGCAAATCATACCTGGACGCATTGCAGCCTAACCAGCCGCTCCGATGCCCAGATCCGCACAGAACTGAAGCAAAGCGAAGACGCGCTGATGGCCGCTGCCAACTATCGTCCTCAGCTCATTCGGCCTCCTTACGGAGCCATCAATACACGCATCAAGCAGCTGATGTTCAGCGAGTTCGGCTACAGCACGATCATGTGGTCCGTCGATCCACAGGACTGGCGTCGCCCCGGTGTCTCCGTCGTCACGAGTCGTCTCGTCAATGGCGCGCATCCTGGAGCCATCATGCTAGCTCACGACATTCATCCACCGACCATTCAGGCCATGCCGCCCATGTTTGATCAGCTCTTGGCCAAAGGGTATCAATTTGTCACCGTCAGTCAGTTGCTGAACATGGAAAAAGCAGGCATGCCCGTGGGTGTCGTCGTTCGTCCGGCGGTTCCCGTTGCAGAAAGTGATCCTGCTCCTCTCGCGCAATGACCCAATAGCCACAGGTCACTGAAAGCGGTGCTTGAGCCATGCTGAATTTTGAGAAAGCACACGGGCTTGACCTTCAGGTCTAGAGTGGCATTTGCCCCTGTGTCCTAACATTCTCTTCGCTGAGGATGGTTCCCCGGTTTGATCGACAGTTTCCAGGTCGTTCCTCCCATGATTGGCGAAACTTACTTTCAACTACGCTCACGACTTGATGCACGCTTGCGTGTGCTCGGCACCGTACTGCGTGAGCTGAATGCCGATCCCGAATCCCAGGCGATCGTCGCCAATCTCAGCGCCAGTCTGCACGAGCCCTTTGTCTTTGTCATCGTAGGTGAGGTCAATGTCGGAAAATCCACCTTTCTGAACGCCCTCTTTGGCCAGGACTTTTCCCAAACTGGGGTCATGCCCACCACGGACAAGATCCTTTTTTTCAAATACGGTTCCGAGTATTGCACGGCACCCATCACCTCGACGCTTGAGGAAGTGCAGGTGCCCGTGCCCTTTCTGCGTGATTTTCACATTGTCGATACCCCCGGCACGAACAGCATCGAAAACGAGCATCAGGAGATCACGGAGCGCTTTGTCCCCATCTCGGATCTTGTGATCTTTGTGTTCAGTGCGATGAATCCTTGGGGTGCTAGTGCCTGGCAGTTCCTCGACAAAGTGCATCGCCACTGGATGCGAAATGTCCTCTTTGTCCTTCAGCAGAGTGATCTCCGCACGCCAGAGGAGATGAATGTCATCCTCGACTACATGAAGCAGCTGGTCCGCCAGCGCTATGGTCGGGATTTCCCCATCTATCCTGTCTCTGCCAAAAAAGCTTACTTGGCACGTAGCTCCGGCATTGACCGAGAAACCCTGATGCGGGAAAGCGGATTTCAGCCGCTGGAGTCCCACATCACCGAGATCGTCGAGCGCAATGCCTCTCGGATCCAAAAGCTCCTCGGCTCCATCCAGCTCTCTCGCCAGCTCCTTGCTTCGGTCCATGAACGAATCAGCGCCCACGCCTCGCAGGCCCGACGTGCCGCCGAAGTCGTGCGTGAAATGAGCACCGAGCGCGAGTTGCAAGTCGATCGCACGCTTAAAAAAATCCTTCCCGCTCTTGATGCCACTCGGCGGGATTATCAGGAAAGCTGCATGCACATCGCCATGCTCGCTGAGGAAGCATTGTCCACCCGGCAAGCTTTTGGCAAACGTGACTCGGATGATGAAGACTCCAGCTCTTCCAGTGATCCCCAGAGCAGCTCGGGAAATCGCGCCCAGACCCTCGATCATCGCCTTTTCCAGCACCTGCAGCACCGCACCGGGGATCGCTGGCGTCAGGTAGGCATCATCTTGGAAGAAGATTGCCTGCAATACGACCGCTTCCTTCACACCCAGGGGCGTGGCAGCCTGTTCCCTCCTGACGAAAAACCACCGACGGAGGCTGACCCCGAAATCCGCCGCATCTTCAGCGTGCACATCGACTCCACCATCCGGCGCTTTGTGCTCAGCCTAAAGCTGGATGAAACCATTGCCCCAGGCCTGCTGGCAGCCCGTCGCCGTGCTCGTTGGGTTCCCTGGTTAACCGTCCCCACCATTCTCGGCACGGCTCTCGCCGGCTACTTCGAAGGATTGGCCGGTGCTGGCATCGCTATCGCTGTAGGATTGCTTGTCCTAGGCATCGCCTTTTTCATCACCCAGCTCGCTCTTCATCACGCCCGACACACACTGATCAGTAAGCTTGAACATTCCGCCCGAGACTTGCACGAAATGCTGGCCGCTCAGATGCGTGTCGATGTCGAGGCTCTTTTCGGTCGCTTTCTGGAAATCCTCGATCCTGCTCGCGAGGTCGCCTTCGAGCACGAGCAGCAAATGCTCACTCAAATCCAGCGGCTGGATCAATTGATCGATGAATTCGAGAGCATGGATCGTGAGATCCGAGCCTTCGCGAATTAGTTCATCAGGTCGAATCAAAATCTCAGGGAAGATCCAAAGCCCGAAAGTTCCTCAGCGGTCTAGCATCTTGCACGCCACCAATCCCTGACGAAGTGAGGCCCAGGGCTCCTGGCTAGACACATCTTGAGGATCTGACTCACTCGCTGCCGGCTCACTGAGCTTGGCCGGAGAAAGTATCGCCAAAAACACCAGAGGCTCCTCGTGCGGATTGTAGGTGGCATGAACGACCCCTGGCGGGATGTGGGCCATCTCCCCTGCCCTGAGGATGCGTTTCTCCGTGCCCACCCACTGCTCTGCACGCCCATAGATCACGTAGATGATTTCCTCGCGATGAGGGTGAAAATGAAACGGATGGCAGTGCATCGGATCCATGTTTGCCCGAACGAGCAGAAGCTTCTCTGCCTCCACAAGCTCTGGACGGCAAAGCCACTCGTTATGGGTCCAAGGATTGGTTTCGCGAACAGCATCATCGACTTGGATAAAGCGGGCAGGAGGAGGCGTAGCAGACATGAAGAAGGGACATCGAAACAACAGCAAACGAATACAATTGCCACCAGTTCTCTAATTTAGAACTGAGTTTTGAACTACCTTTTCAGAGCATTCATGCCATCGTCTCCAAGTTGATGCCCTTTTGGGTGTAATGCCTAGTTCGGTGATTTGAATTCAGGTTATGCTAAACGACAGCATGTAGGGCGTGTAAAAAATTGCCAGAAATCCCCCCCTCTCAACAGACCTTTCACAACAAAACGAGCACAAAAATTAGATATGTCGTTGCGTTCCAACCCGGTGGTCTGGCAATACTCATCGAGCAGCTTCGCTCGGGCGGGGTTTCCGGTGTGGCGGGCGTGGCGCCCCCGCGTCACGCGGGTGTAGCCTTCGTGGGTTTCTTTCATCCGTCGTGGCTTCATTGACCACGGTGTCCTCCTTTATGAGTCATCGACTCCCCCTGATACCCCGGTCTCTCCCCTCCCGGTGTCTTTTTGATGAGGCACTGCGCTGGCCATGCGCTCCAGAAGACGGGCCTCGCCGACGGGCAGACGGCCCAAAAAGATGCCGGTGAAACGCGGGGAAGAACTTTCTGTGCACTGCTATTGCTCCTCCACAAACGCATCACCAAAACCATGATCGTTTCTCATCATTCTCAAAGGGCCTTGATTCAGTGCTATTCGAACTTGAGATCAACCAGGGCAGGCTTCATGCCCTGCTCTTTTGCCAAACTCAGGGGCTGGATTTCAGTTCAGAAACCCCAAAAGGCACTAACGCGACAAGTGAGAAAGACTCAAGCTCCCAGCTGGCGAGCCCATTCGATGGCTCGAAGCATGCCGGTCGCTTTGTTGACAGTCTCTTGGTATTCAGCTGCTGGATCGGAATCCGCGACCACACCTGCTCCTGCTTGGACATAAGCTTTGCCATCCTTCACCACACAGGTGCGGAGTGCGATGCAGGAATCCAGATTGCCATCAAAGCCATAGTAGCCCACGGCACCAGCGTAGGCGCAGCGTTTGCTATTTTCGACTTCATTGATGATTTCCATGGCACGAACCTTGGGGCTACCACTCACCGTTCCCGCAGGAAACGTGGCGCGCATGACGTCATAAGCATTTTTGTCAGCCTGAAGTTTGCCTTCGACGTTGCTGACGATGTGCATGACATGGCTGTAACGCTCAATGATCATCAAATCGGTGACTTTCACGCTACCATATTCAGCGACACGTCCGACATCATTGCGAGCAAGATCCACAAGCATGATGTGCTCGGCACGTTCCTTCGGATCCGTGAGCAATTCTGCGGCGAGAGCGTCGTCTTCGGCTTTGGTTTTACCCCTCCAGCGTGTCCCGGCAATGGGGCGAATTTCGATTTTGCCATCCAGGCATTTCACATGCACCTCGGGCGAACTTCCAACGAGGGAAAAGCCTCCAGGCAGATCGAGGCAGAACATATAAGGCGATGGATTCACATGCCGGAGCGCACGAAATAGATCGATGGGAGTCCCCGTGTAGCTCGTCTCAAAGCGCTGCGAAGGCACCCCTTGGAAAATATCGCCAGCACTGATGTATTCCTTCATTTTGGAAACCATTGCCTCGTATTCTTCGCGGGTGGTGTTGCCGACTGGAGCAGGCAACTGATCGTTTTGCACAGGAGCAAAGGTTTGCAGCGGTTTAACGGCGAGAGGCTGGGATAGCTTGGCGATGACTGATTCGATCTGGGCCTGAGCCCAGTGGTAGGCAGCGTCTAGACTGGCATGCTCATCGGTATGAACATTCGCCACCACACGCAGACGACGTGTACGGTGGTCGAAGATGAGCACCGTGTCCGTGACCAGAAAAACCATGTCAGGCAGTCCGAGTTCATCCTTCGGAGGCGCGGGCAGAGTGGGTTCAAAGAAGCGCACCATGTCGTAGGCGAGGTAGCCGACAGCACCGCCATGAAAGACGGGAATATCCGCGGAACCGGCAGGCTGATACGGCAGCATGATCTGACGTAGCTCTTCGAGCGGATCTGTCGTCGTAGTGAAGCGGCGCGTTTGGCCACGCTCTTCGACTTCGATTTCCCGACCTCTGGCGGTAAAGATGAATCTGGGAGAACTGCCCAGCAGAGAATAGCGCCCTGAGTGCTGGGTCAGCTCTGCTGACTCCAAGAGAAATGCGGAACGGCCATCGTGGATCTTTTGAAACGCAGAAAGTGGCGTCTCGTAGTCTGCGGCTAACTCCGCCATGACTGGGACGAGGTTTCCTTTCGCAGCGAGGGCGCGGAAGGCATCGAAATCAGGCTGGAGATGGAGGGAAGGCATGGTTGGCAGAAAAAAGAGCGTGGAAAGTGGATGCGAATCCGGTGCCGGGCAAGGCCGGGCACGAGGGAGAAGTCAGGGGGTGGACGGGAAAGCCGTGCTTTGTGCGCTTTCGCGATTGTGGATTTCTCACATCTGGCGAGGATTCGCCCCAGCTTTGATTTTCTGTTTCTTCTTTAGCTTATGAACGCGCGGCGATGGTGCATGGCGGGAGCTTGGTTGCTAGCCTTTTGGCTGGCAGCTGCGCTATGGCTTGCCCCGACCTTAGAGCACCAACTGAATGTCGAGGCGAGGGCAGCAATCCAGGAGCTGCCCACAGGCTACACCGCGCCAGAAATTCGCGTGTCGGGGCAGGAGCTAAGGCTGCAAGGGAAAGTGCGGAGTGAAGCCCAGCGGCTAGCTTTGGTGAAAGCTCTGCGCACTCGTGTCCGAGCGCCAAACTGGCTAGCAGAAGATCTGAATCCGATCACGGAGGTGCAGGATGCGCTCCAGGAAGTCCCCTACCCTAGCGGCTGGCTTTTCATCGCCGCCCATGGCTCACGCGGTCGTCTGATCGGACAAGCGGCGAGTGAAGAAGAAGCTCGCGATCTCGCGACTCTACTGGGACGTGTGTGGAGTGCGGCGGGTGGCTATCTCGACCCCCAAGTCAACGTGGCCCGTGAGCAGCATGACGAAGCACCTGAAGTGCAGGTGACACTATCCCAACCTCCAAGCCCACGAACCGACGGAGGAGCAGATAGCGCGCAAGCTCAAATTGCCCGGATCGGTGGCCCCTGGCAGCGGCTGATCCTGGATGCGGCCGACGAGGTGCTGCGGGCCCAAGTTTTGGCCATGGGGATCGACGAAACAGCCTGGACGAAGTTGCTGCTGCCAGAGCTTGCTCATTTGCGACGCTATCAATCGGAACAAAAGAAGATCGCCGAAGAAAACGAAAGACAATCGCGGCTACCGCCACCGCACGTCTTCCTAGCTCAGCGCGAGGGCCGCATACTGGTGCGTGGAGAGGTGGCTAGCCTAGCCCTGAAACGAGAACTTTTGAATGCCCTGATTGAAGCCTTCCCGGAACAACGTGTGCTCGATGATCTGCGAGTGAATGCGCAACGACGGAATGTGGGCGACTTTGGCCCGCTGACCGTACTCATGCAGAGTCAGGACGTCACAGCGGCTTTAGGGAAAAGTCTGCATTTAGGGCTACCCGGCGCAGCATGGCAAAGTCTAGATTTTCAAGCAGGAGCCGCAACGGAGCCCTGGAAATCAATGCTTCCCAAGGATTTGCCATCTGCTCTTTTGATCGAAGATGGTACCATGGTGCTGGACTGGCTCCAAGGAGGAAGCAAGGGCATCCCGAAGCTACCCGCTCGGCTCCAGCCAAGTTTTCTGACACTCACGCTTCTGCCTGAAAAGGTCATTCTAGCAGGTCAGGTGGCTGAGGAAAACGTGCGAACGCAAATCCTGGAGGCAGCCCGGCAGAAATATGAGGGTCGAGCCCTAGTGATTGGGGATGCGCTGCTGGCACGTGGCACCTGCGAACCTACCCGCGATGTTCAGCAAACCGTGCGCAGCTTTCCCGATCTGCCGGTGCGGACTAGCATGGGCGTGCTTGCCTTTGCGCGCCCTGGCGCAGTCTGGACAGCGTGCCCTGCGAGTGGTCAAATCATTCAACCTGGAGCCATCGCGAGCACGGGGATTTTGCCACCCGACTTCCCAGCGGCGATGGCGGAAGATACCTTTCTCGACAGTTTTGACCATCTTCGCCACCATTGGAAAACCCTGACCACTCAGGCCCAGCAAGCGACGGACCGCTGACCACTTCATGCAAGGATTTCTCTGGCTCATCACTCAAATGGCCCTGCTGCTGTCTGCAGCAGCAGGGGTCTTTTTTTGGCTAGGTTGGCGCTGGCGTGGCAAGCCGCTCGATGCGACTCACCAGTCCGAAGCTGCCACCACGTCTTCTCCTCTCGCGTTGCCCATGATTCGGGAGACAACCTCCGAGCCTACTTGCGACGAAGCTAATCCCCCTTTCCCCGAAGACCACTCCGCAAAGCTTGAGCTTCAACAATTGAACCAGCAACTTGAAGAGGCCGAGCATCACCGTCGAAATCTGGAAAAAGAGCTCATTCGCGTGCATGACGAACTCAAGACCGCGCGTCTGGAATCTGCGGAGCATAAGCATGACGCTCAGGTGGCCAAAGAGGAGACGGCACGTCTTTTCACTGAGCTGGCGGCGCAGCGTCGAGAACTGGTGAAGCTGCAAAAGGAATTGCCCCAGAGAGTCATCGAAAACACAACGCGTGAAGCCAAGACTCCAACGGAAAAAACCAAGACCCTCCGTCCACGAAAAGTCACAGCAAGCAGCAAAGAGAAGTCTCCTGTAGTGCCTCAGGATGCGGCCAGCATCCAACAACGCATCCAGAGCCAACTCGAAGCACGTCGCCAACTGCAAAGTGCGCTTCAGCAAGAACGCGATGACTGGCAACGCCGGGTCACCAGCCTGCGTGAATCTGGCAAGGATCTCGCTGGCCTCAATCTAGCTCGGAAGAGCTTAGAGCGTGTCGAACAACAAGTCGCTGATGCTGAAACGCGACTGAAGCAATTGGAGCATCAGGCCTCCGCCTTGCAGCGAAGCCTCGAAGCCTCAACACACCTCTCGCATGAAGACGATCTGACGCGCATCAAGGGAATCAAAACCATTCTCAGCGATCAATTGAGGAAGCTAGGCATCAAAACCTTCCAGCAAATTGCAACTTGGTCCGAAGAAGACACCCAAGCGTTCAGCGAGATTCTCGGTTTCAAAGACCGCGCGAAACGAGATGCTTGGGTGCGCCAAGCACGCGAACTGAGCGAAACAAAAACCACCTGAATCACTCTCAAGCGATGCCAGACGTTCATCTTCAAATGACCCGAGGCACGACACGCGAACAAAAAAGAAGCTGGCCGAAGACTTCACGGCATCATTGGTGCAGACCTTGAGCAAAAAGCCTGAACCCATTCATTTCATGGTTGATGAGATTGTGGAAGAAAATGGGAGATCCGCAGGTCCGTTAATTGACGACCATCGTCGAGGTCTTGCGGCATGAACGGCTAGCATTTGAAGAAATGCTGACGCGCTAGCCGCGTTTTTGGCTGAATCATGATTCGATCCATCGTTTTCACGACTACTCTTCTGTTGTTCACCCGGCTGCCTGCCGCAGAGACGCCGAATATCATCGTCATCATGGCAGACGACCTGGGCTATGGAGACCTGAGCTGCTATGGCGCGAGAGCCGTGAAGACCCCCAACCTGGATCGACTGGCGGCAGAAGGCCTGCGCTTCACCAGTGGTTATTGCAGTGCATCGACTTGTACTCCCACGCGTTTCTCTCTGCTCACAGGCACTTATGCTTTTCGCCAAAAAGGCACTGGGGTAGCCCCACCGAATGGCCCCGCGCTGATCAAGCCTGGCACAGAAACCTTAGCAAGCCTCTTGAAACGTGCAGGTTACACCACTGCGGTCATTGGGAAATGGCACCTTGGCCTGGGAGACCCCAAACCGGATTGGAATGGTGACCTCAAGCCAGGGCCTCTGGAGATCGGTTTTGACCACTGCCTGCTACTGCCGACCACCAACGATCGCGTGCCCCAGGTTTATGTGGAAGATCATCGAGTGCGAAACCTCAAGGCAGATGATCCCTTGTGGGTCGGAGACAAAGCCCCCTCAACGGATCATCCTACGGGCATCACGCACCGCAGCACATTGCGCATGGACTGGACTCACGGTCATAATCAAACGATTCACAATGGCATAGGACGCATCGGCTTCTACACGGGGGGACAGTCAGCGCGATTTCGTGATGAAGACCTAGCTGATGTTTGGACCCAGGAAGCCTCACGCTGGATCAGCCAACATCGCACCCACCCCTTTTTTCTCTTTTTTGCCAGCCATGACATCCACGTTCCTCGAATGCCACATGAACGCTTTCAAGGCAGCACCACCCTGGGTTATCGTGGCGATGCCATCGTCGAGTTCGATTGGTCTGTAGGTGAAATTATGAAGGCCTTGAGCCAGAATAATCTGCAACAGAAGACCCTCATCGTGATTTGCTCCGACAATGGGCCAGTGCTCGACGATGGTTATGTAGATGGAGCGGTGGAAAAACTCGGTGACCATCGGCCAGCTGGTCCTTTTAGCGGTGGCAAATACAGCGTGCTGGAGGGTGGCACACGCACTCCTTTCATCGTGAATTGGCCAGGGCGTATTCAGCCTGGTGTTTCCGATGAAGTCGTCTGCACGATTGATCTAGCGGCAAGCTTCGCGTCACTGACAGGCGTTCCCTTACCTGAAGGTGCTTGTCTCGATAGCCAAAATGTCATGCCTGCGCTGCTAGGATTGCCTGGAGCCAGAGGACGGGATCATTTGCTCCAGCAGGACAACCACGGCACAAACCTAGGGCTACGGATGGGGGAATGGAAACTTGTGCGCATGAAACACCGAGGAAGCTCCAAGGCGGTGATCTCTGCGCAAAGAAGAAACGAAAAGACAAGTGTTCACCAACTCTACCATCTGACGAACGATCCAGCCGAAGAGAAAGATCTGTCCTCAAAAAATCCTGAGCGGGTTCAAGCCATGATCAGCCAAATGGAATCCATCTTGAGCCAGCCTCGGACGAGACCTTGAGTTGAAGAATGAAGCCAAGGCAACGATCCAAAGCATCACGTGAGCAACGCCATCCATTGAAATGATTGGCAAGGATTCGACGCTAGCAGATAGTACACCAGTATGGTTTTGCATCCGCACGCCCCATCTCACTCAAGCTTCTCCGCACGCCTTGTCATCTGGGGTTGCGGAACCTTGCTGGGATTGATGGCCGCAGACGCGATCATTGGCAGCTATAACGCGGGCATTTCTCCACTTAAGCCATCGATTTTTACCCTGGGTGCTGTGGCAACTTGTTTGGGTGCCACTTTGATCAACAAGCCCCGCTTTGCTCCCACGATTCTGTTAGTATTGGCTCTACCCATGGTGCGGACTTTTGATGCCTTGGTCTTGCAGCGTGCGACAGCCAGTTATGCCGGGCAGACCGGCATGGACCTCTTGCGTATGATGCTTGTTTTAGTCTCCATCCTGGGGGTATTAGCAACGGATCATGGGCTCAAAGCCGTGCGTTGGGCAGCCATTTTAGCCATCCTTCTTACCGTGATCTCAGAAGTGGCAGAGGCCGCCGGCTTAGCTCGTTTTACCAGCATCCCTGGCCGTTTCGCTGGTTTCAATGGACACCCGAATTTTCCCCCCGTGCTCTTGTGTGAGATGCTTGGGATCTGCTTTGCCCTTCTGCCGAACTTTCGTGTGAATCTCCTGCTCATCGGCATCTCTTACGTTGGTGTAGGGCTCACCTATGGCCGCAGTGGATTTCTAGTGCTGACCCTCATGTCGGCGGTTTATGTGTTGGTGAATGCACGACGAAATCTCGGCTTTCTTTTGGTCTGCGCTGCAATCGCGCTGCCACTGGCTGGAATGGGCATTGCCATTCTGCAAAGCGGCACTCAAAAAGGCATCACCAAGGACAAAAACACAGCGGACCGAATGGAAGCGATTTTGAACTTCGATTTCGACAAAATGAAATCGCCTGAACGCGCCAAAGACTTGGCCGACGGTTGGGAAGCCGTTCTCCAGAAACCTTTGTTTGGGCATGGCACGGGCATGTCAGGCTCGCGCTGGGTGCCGCACAATGAGTATGTGTCGCTTTGGCTTGAGATGGGCATTCCCGGGCTGCTGCTTTTCGTCGGCACCCTGGGTGCCTTGGTTTTGCGCAGCATCATGACAGGTGGCTGCGCTGGTTATTTGGTCTTTGCCATCTTGGCCTACACTCCTGCGGGTCAAGGCCGCATTGAGATGCCACATTTCTGCCTAGCCATCAGTACTGCGGCCATGATCCTCTGGCCGACACGCTACCGTTTGGTTTTGCACCGTAACCCAAGTAGCAGCCCAATGATAGATAGCCCTAGTGCAGCCCATCCGCCCCATCGCTGAATAGGGTTCATGGTCTGCCTAGCGATCTCTGCACTGATGGGCATAGGAGGAGGATTAACCTTTGATCGCACCGGAACAGGGCGGCTGCGCTCCCCCGGAAACATCACTTGGACACGAGGATCCGGCGCATCGGGTGTCCTGATGAGTAAAATTAGGCTAACTTGCGCTTCTTTGGCATATTCAAGAGCAAAGTCCCCTACCCCAGCTGGCACCTGCCCTCGCAGTGTTGCCAACAAATGAACTTCTTCTGTTTCCTCATGCATCAGTGTTCCCGTGGCACCATCCAGCGGTCGCCAGTCCATCTTAGGCCAAGGCTCAAGTTGGCCTCCCAGCATCAATCTGAGCTGCTGATTCAGCAGGGTCTCCCCTTGCTGAAAAGTATGCTGGCGTTGTTCATCACTCTGCTCTAGCAGCCAGGGCGCATCCAAAGGAGCCAGAGCTGCCGGATTGCGCGACAAGAATACACGTGGATCGAGATTGATCCTGAACTCGTAACTACCCTCCGCAGTAAAGTCTGCCTCAACCGTCATGTTGGGGACCTGATGGCAAAACGCCTCTGCCGCAGCCCAAAAGCAGCATGACAAACCCAACGAGACAAGGCGACGCAGACATCCCATCCCTTCTCTTTGTCACAAAATGTGAGCCTGCCAACTCCAGAAATGGCACGTTGAGTTCGTAAAAAAAGCATCATCGCTTGCAAGGCGAATTTCTGAACAGCAACGCGCCGTTTGACTCTCTGCCGCCCTTCACCCATAGCGAATCTGTCACCAGAGCTAGCTTCGCCTAGCCCTCCATTTCTCACTTTCCACTTTATGTCCACCCCAGCGCACAACTACACGGAAGACAGCATCAAATCGCTTGATTGGCGCGAACACATTCGGCTCCGCCCCGGCATGTACATTGGCAAATTGGGTGATGGCTCACAGCCCGAAGATGGCATCTACGTACTGCTGAAAGAAGTCGTTGATAACTGCATCGACGAACACGTCATGGGTTACGGAAAGATCATCGAGATTGAAATCTCGGAAGACAATCTTTGCAGCATTCGAGATTACGGACGTGGCATTCCACTCGGAAAGTTGATGGAGTGTGCGGCACAAATCAACACAGGTGCCAAGTATGACAGTGAAGTCTTCAAACGCTCCGTCGGTCTGAATGGCGTTGGCATCAAAGCGGTGAATGCGCTTTCAGACTTCTTCAAAATTCAGGCCATTCGCGAAAAGCAAACGCGATGCATCGAGTTCAGCCGAGGCCAGGTCGTGCAAGACATGGCAAAGCCGCAGCCTAGTGATGAAGAAAATGGAACACGCATTGCTTTCCGCCCAGATCCTGAATCTTTCAGCGCTAAGGTAAAGTTTAACCTCGACTTCATTCGGGAGATGCTCCGCTACTATGCTTGGCTAAACCCGGGACTAACGCTGAAACTCAATGGAGAATCCTTCAAATCCAAGGAAGGACTGCGCGATCTTATTGCCGCGAAATTGACCGAAAGCCCTCAATATCCTGTCATCCATTTGGATGGGAAGGACATCGAAGTCGCGTTTACGCATGGCAGTGGCTACGGCGAGGAATTCTACACCTTCGTCAACGGACAACACACCACGCAAGGCGGCACACACCTCGCTGCTTTTCGTGAGGCAGTGGTTCAAGAATGTCGTGAATTTTTCAAAAAACAGTTTGAGCCCAGCGATGTTCGAACGGGCATCATCGCCGCTGTCTCGGTGAAGGTTCAGGAACCCGTCTTTGAGTCACAAACCAAAACCAAGTTGGGCTCGACCCACATGGAGCCCAATGGACGCAATCTACGGACTCACATCATCAACACAGTTGTCAAAGAGCTCGACAACTTCCTGCACAAACATGGTGATGTGGCAAAGTCTCTTCAGGAGAAAATTTTAGCGAACGAAAAAGAGCGCAAAGAAATCAGCGGGATTCAAAAAGCTGCGCGTGAAAATGCACGCAAAGCCAAAGTTCATAACAAAAAACTGCGTGATTGCCGCATTCACCTGGACACCAAGGACAAGCGCCGGGACGAAAGCACCATCTTCATTACCGAAGGTGATAGCGCTTCGGGCAGCATCACCAAAAGCCGTGATGTAGAAACACAAGCTGTCTTCAGCCTGCGGGGCAAGCCCCTGAACTGCTTCGGTCTCACCCGCAAGGTTGTTTACGAGAATGAAGAGTTCTACCTCCTCGCGAATGCACTCCAGATTGATGAAAACATTGAAGATCTGCGCTTCAACAAAATCGTCCTAGCCACGGATGCAGATGTGGACGGCATGCACATTCGTCTCCTCATGATCACGTTTTTTCTTCAGTTCTTTCCTGAACTCGCACACATTCCGAATGTGCGTGAGGGGCATCTTTACATTCTACAGACCCCCCTTTTCCGAGTTCGCAACAAGCGCGAAACATTCTACTGTTACAGTGATGAGGAGCGCCAACGCGCCATCCATCGCTGTGGCAAGAATGCAGAAATCACCCGATTTAAAGGATTGGGTGAAATCAGCCCTGATGAATTCAAGCATTTCATCGGACCGAAGATGCGCCTAGAACCAGTGATCTTGCCTGAACACAAGAACATCAAAGAATTGCTGTCGTATTACATGGGCAAGAACACACCAGAGCGCCAAGCCGATATCATTCAGAATCTGCGCATCGAAAAAGAACTCGAGTTCAACGAAGAACTCGAAGAGCTAGCAGAAGCCGCCTAAACCTAGCTTCAAACCAAGTTTCAAATGAAACGCTGTTCCATGATCTGGTGAAATTCAGATCGTCGAAGAGCGGCGTGTTTCTTCTCTACAAAACAAACACGCCACAAACTCCTTTGAAAATCACTTCTTCTTCAGGATCACATCTCCAAGGCTGAACATCGGACCATAAATGGCGTAGATCAAGAAACCCACAATGACACCAAGAACGAGCATCGTGAGAGGTTCGATGAGCTTATCGAGTGAGGCCGCCATATTATCCAATTCCTCCTCATAATCGTCTGCAATCTCAGAAAGCATCTCGGTTCCAGACCCGGTTTCACTCGCCAACTCAATCAAACCGCAGAGACTGCGTCCATCACTGCCAAGCCAGTGTGATTCCAAAAGAAACGCTTCATGCAGATTTCGTCCGACGGTGATATGATCGCGCAAGCGCATGAAGAACTCTCGATAGTGGTAATGCCAACTGGCTGACGCCGTGATCTCCAGAGCATTCGTAAGACGAATGTTGGACTCCGTGAGCATCGAGAGCGTGCGAAACCCCGTGGAGGATGCCGCTTTGCGAACCAAGGCCCCAACAATGGGTAGTTTCAGACAAATGTCCTGTGCCCAACGTTGTGCCATGATCTTACCGAAGTTCGAGAACAGCATGTAAATGCCAACCAAGGGCACCGCCACCATGTAAGGACGATGCAAAAACAGATCTGACAACCAGATCAAAATCTTGGTTGGCGTGGGCAGCTCAGTGCCAAAGCTGGAAAAGAGCTTCGCCATGGCGGGCACCAGAGTAAAGCTCATGACGATCACAACAATCACCCCCAAGACCATCACGATCGCAGGATAAATGAGCGCGCCCTTGAGCTTTTTGAGCGTCTTCGAAGACTTCTTCTGAGCGACCCCCACTCTTTTGCAGACACGAGCTAACTGACCCGCCTCTTCACCTGCATACAGAAGCGAAAGAATGTCTTCCGAGAACAAGTCCGGAAACTTCGACATTGCGTCACTGAATTTTTCGCCCTGCGCAATCGCCTGAATCACATCTGCGATCATGCCCTTGAATCTCGGGGATCGGACACGATTCACCTGCAACTTCAGACTTTTGACCATGCTGATGTTGCGCTCCAAGCAACGTCCCAAACCGGAAAAGAAAGCACCACAGTCGTCGGTGCCTGGCTTGGGTGAAGTGAAGAGCTGAATCTTCTCATCCGCACCTGTAACGTCTTCAATGGCAACTGTTTCGTTGGATGAAACGCCACAACCAATGATGGCTTTGTCGTGCGTATCTGTGGCAACCAGCGTCACTGACTTGTGACCGGTGTTGACATTGGTGATCGTTACTTTTTTGATCATGGCCGGTTAGGGGGCTGGAGGTCGAAGATCCACAGGTAACTTGGGGCGATAAACATTGAATGTAATGGCAGACCCTTGTCTTTTGGTGGTGGGAACGAGTGAAATGTTGACCGATGCTGTAACGGATGCGCTCTGCATGGCTCCCAGATTGGATGGGTTGACTGTTCCTGTCTGAAGCAACATAGGTGTTCCAAACACGACCTGATTCAGCATGGGGCTATCGTTAGCGCTAGGCATGATGCTCGTGATGTCTTCGGCACTGATCCCGAGTTGCCACAAACGCGCCATGTTTTCCTGGTAATTTCGAACCACAGCGACACGCCACGAAAGTTCTTCTTGAATCAATAAAGTCGAAGACAATGAAACTGCAGCTGTCATGCCTATGCCAATGACCGCAGATGCAGCTAGCACCTCAATCAGCGTATAAGCAGAACGAGTCTTTGAAATTAGGCCCAGACCATTTTTGGGGCGAGCCTTGAAAAGTCTGAAAGCTTTCATGGCGAAGGTGCCTCCAATAAGAAATAAGATTCAAGCCAAGCATCGCGAGGCAAAACAGAAGCAAATGAAGCTCCTGTTGGGGCTAATGTCGTGAGCGCATCATCTCGTGCGAAAGCCAAACGATCCGCATTGATTCCTCCCGAAGCCCTTCGTTTGAAGGTCCAATTGGTCATGACACCGCCGAACCAACGCACACGACGCGATAGAGCCGCTGGTAGGTTTAGCATGACCGTGTGATATTCATTGATCAAAACAGTCCGCCATCGGTGCTCACTGCCACTGATAGGATTTCCTTCCCAGGTGAGATCAAGAGGCGCTGCATTCCAGTGCTTGGCTCCAATCACAATTCGTCGGTTATTCTCCCCTTCAAAACGAATATCTCTCACCGAAGGACCTGACTCTCCCATCGGCAGTAAAGTGAAAATGGCTGGCGGCAGAGTACCCGCAGCTTCAAACGCAGAAGACGTTGTTTGTCCTCGAAACACAATTTGATGAACCACCCCATGAATGCGCAAGTTAGGCAAATTCGACTGCCCCAAATTGATATAAAGAACTCGTAACCCCGAAGCAGGATAACCGCTCGGCCACATGGGGGGTTTATACTGAGGATCCTTTTGTTCATCCATGAAGTAAGTGCCAGTGCCATTGCCTTGCACAAAAACATCAAGGGTTCGATAATCGGTGCGACCAGCAGCTTTCTCACGATCCATGAAGTGCCAGAGAGAATTGTCCGGATTCAAAGGGTTATTGATGACGTTCAAGTAGCCTCGAAAATGATCGTCATCTTTTGCAGAAACGGGACCTGTGCTCGTTGGAACGACAGGCAGATTTGAAGGAAGGAGCCGTGCCGTTGCACCTGTAGATGTGGTCGTCGTTCCACAAATCGAACGAGCGTTGAAGCTGTCATGCGATTGAATGTAGAGGGATCTCGTCAAAAAAGGTAACTGAAGAGGACTCGGTGTGGTTTTGGAAAACAATGAAGCAGGATCACGAATGACCGTTCGTCCTTCAACGACCCACAAAGCTTTGTGATCAGCCGTGTCAGCAGAAACATCCAACTGGGTTCCGGCACTATCCGGCTTCCGATAGGTAACAAAGAGATCTCCAGCCAAGACAGGAGGATAAGTTTTCAAAAATAAGAAATCTTGAAATCTATCGATACCACTGAGTGAAACCGGGCGATTGAAAGTCTGAGTTAGGATGTACGAAGGCACTGTCCTCAAGCCTGTGTAATTGTGAGGAAATACATTGCCGGTAGTGCCAGCAGTGACCGTTGAAGAATAAATGTTTAGTGACGACCAGCCGTCCAAAGTATTGATGCCACCAAAACCACCTGCACCTAAAACACCGACACGATTGGAAGCAAGATTTGCGAAAGGCTCAAAGGCATTCTCCAGAGCACTCTGCCAAGCAAATCCACGTGAATTCTCAAGAGAAAGCCTTCTCTGAATGCCTGCCTCTAACCATGTCACTTGATTGCCTCTAGCATTGATCAAGGAAATCCACGAACTCAAAAACATGCCCCCCACGATCATCAAGAGCAAGGCGGCTGCCATCAAGGCACCTTTCGCTGATCGTTCTTTTTTGGAGGTTCGACAGTACATGAACAAAGAAGTCAGAAAATCTCAAAGTGCTGGAAACATGGGAACAGTGAACATAAACGCAGTTCTGCCGGCCATGTGGTTGTAGGCTTGCCTTGGATCCTGCGGATTGAGCGTATTGGGTTGCGGACCAAGATGTCGTGCACCTGGATCAGGCCACCAGATGAAATAAAAGGGACGTTCTGCAGCCAGTTTGAATCGATCCGTGGTTGCTCCCTCCAAGATCGACAATCGGCTTGCGCGCTCAAAGGTGATATAAATGGGAGTGAATCCATCATTGATCCAATCCTGAGGGCGGCTGGCGTTAGGATTCGGGATCGAAGGCGGATAAAAGACGTCATACCCTCCCGCAAAGATGAGCGGAAATGCAATGCCACGATTTTTGTCATCAGCATAACGTTTAACACTCGCATGAAAACCCTGAGGATTCGCAGGATTAGTAAGACGAATGACATCAATGTCATAGATGGCCAAGACCTTTAACCTTCCTTCAAACTTGCTGTATTGAAGAACGAAAATGCTCGCATTGTTTGTCGGAACCGTTCCCACTGTATTCAAGGGATTCCGGTAATCGATGAAGGGCATTGGACTCACGCCGATGGTGACCAGATGAGCTCGAAATTGCTGTGGCGTATCCAAAATGCCATGCACAAGTGGATTGTAAGGAATCGTACTCGGTCTGTAAGTGTTGATGTTATTCCGTGAAAGACAAAAGACCGCTGTAGCCGAGATGACATCATTGTAAAAAACCTCACGCAAGTTCTCTGCCACTGCCATCATGCCATAATGAGGTGCAACTGGAGTAGCACGGGTATTTGAACTGTTTCCATAAAAGTTCTCAGAAACAGTACTCCCCAGAGGAACATCCAAAAAGCTCGCAACCGTAGGCCGACTACGAACAAGCGTTCCAAAGCCGACCACTAGCCCCCCCAAGATTAGCGCTGCCATTGAAAGTACAGCTACTAGCTCCACTGCAGTGAAACCGCAGTTCAAGTCACAGCGCTTCGAGTCTGGAACGAAACCTCTCATTTCTTTTTTGCATGATTGCCGAACAACATGCGCAATACAGAAGCTTCTGGCACATTAGCAGCAGGCGAGAGTGTCTTGGTGTTGGGAATGGCCGTCGAAGCATCATCGACCGGGAGTGCTCGTGCAGCAGTTTCTACAGCAGCTTCTTGCTCCACGGAGGGACTGCGATTGAAGGCCGACATTCCTTCTTTTTTGACAACCCCTAAACCACCACCTGCTTTCTCTCCTATTCCTGACGGCAGATGAACTCTCACTTTGGGAGAAACATCAACATCAATCACGAATGGCTTCGGAGGTAGGCCTGTTGGTTTTTTCTCCACCCAAATCAACTCGATCTGATTGGGTGTGATGGACTTCACCTTCAGCATGACCTCTTGATCCGGCAAAACGGGAGGCACATTCTGCCCTGCTTCCAATCTCATGCTACCAAGCATGACTCTCATGCCCTGTGGACCATTTCCACCACCCTTGGCGGTCATGGATAGCAGGATATTGCGAACCCGATTCTCCTCTGTATCGCCTTCGTTTTTGCTTTCATCCGCGACAGCTTCGAAGGGATTGTTTTCTTCGGGTCGAATGACCTCAGGCGTTTTTTCATCCGGTAAAATCAGGGTGTATTGAATGCGTTCTGTAGCGTTTTCACCATCAGGTGAGTCTGGGACAGCTTGAGAAAAGGCAAGTGGGCAGCACAATAGCCACCCAAGAAAGATCCAGAACGAAGATATAGGTTTCATGGCTAAATCATTATTTTTTGGCTTTATCCACGACCGGAGTTGCACTCAGATCCACGATTGGAGCTTCGATCGTCACATCGAGCTTTAGTTGTCGAACCGTGCTTCCTCCACTCAAGGTACAAGTTGTCACTCGAGCTAAAGGTAACCTCTTTTCAATATCGCCGAACCAGTTCATGACTTTGGCGTAATCATCCTCAACCACGATGGATGTTTGGACGACTTTGGGCATAAACTTGTCTTCTCGTCTTGGTTTCACTTCGCTTTTGCGAGAGCGCACCAAAGTGATTCCGCGATCCCGTAGGCTGAGTTCAAAAGCACTTTCAACTTCTTGTTCGGTCTGAACACGATCTGCGTATGGAATCCACGCCTTCAGAAAACGACGCAAATCTTCCGTTTCTGCTTTGGTCTTGGTCACCAAGATTTCAGAGACTTGTCGTCCATCCTCAGCGGTTCGAGCGTCTTCAGTTGCCTTTTTGGCTGATTCCTTCATCGTGTTGACCTTGTTGTGCATGATCTGACCGAAGTAAGTGATCATGCCGATGCAGATCATCAAAATCACACATGCTAATTGTTTGGGATTCATGATGATGAAAGGGGTTATTGATCCTGGCGAACCAAGGTCGATTTGTATTCGATGACATCGCCATCTTTGCTTTGCTGAGGTGAAACAGAACGATACTGAAGTCGTGACAAACCCGTCTCCATCATTCCGATTTCAGTGATCGAACCACCGTTGATGCGGAGCGATAAGGCTAAGTTGGAAGGAACTTGCGCACTGCGTTCCAGAGTTAAATCCGAAAGGCGAACCTCCAGAGGCATGGAACGTGCAATTGCAGCGCTGATGGGCTGCACATTGCGCGCACCTTCCATCCACTTAGCCAAACCTTCAGCTTTGGCAGTCTCTTGATCTAACTCTACTTTTTCAGCATCCAGTTTATTCTTTTCTTCATCAATCATTGCCTTTCTGGTTTCAGCCTGAAGCTTTTCCTGCTGAGCGTTTTTGTAGGCGATCCAATCGACTGTCATGAAGTAGGCTGCTCCAACCAGCGAAACATAGAACAGAACCGGAATCGCCTTGAAGGTATCCGGCAATCGCTTCGAAGTGTCGTTGCGTGGCGTTTTAAAATCGTGACAAATGTATTCACTCATAACTTTTGATGGTTTGCTGAATCAATGATAGCCAAGGATTCTCCAAAGCAGATCATCCTGCGTCATGTCAGTGGCATTCAATCGTTCCAAATGCGCCATGATCTCCGAACGAAACTTGAGATCTTGGCCATCACTGATGAAGTACACAGGACTTCCTTGAGTTAGCTTTTGGAGCAAGGGCGTGATGATTTGAAGTGATGTCTCCACAGCATCAGGTCCCATGCCGCTGCGGCAGCGAAGCTCTTTCCACTGCCCTTCTTGCTGCATCAGAACAGCCAAAGAACCTTCACAAGCAGCAATCAAAGCAGCGTCTGGGGGCACTCCTCCACGTTTGGCAACATACAATTCGTCCACGGCATGTTCGAGTAGGGCAAAAAGACCACAACAAACACGCCCTGTGCGAAGACCAATGTTTTTCAAGACATCTTCAGTCACTTTGACCATGCTCTCCTCACAAGCAAGCAACATGCTGGACGTTGTATCTGGGTGGTGACACATCGCATAGCGTTTGCCACGATCATACTTAGGCCCCAAGACCGCCCTAGGATTCGTGCGAAGCAGTCCCAGGCTGTTGTCACCGCGCATCATGTTGTTTTCCAGACTGATGATGAAACGGTTATTCACGCTGACGCAGCACCATCCTCCGTCGGCCATCTGGCGCCATTCATCCGCACGCTGTGGAGCGATATCGGAAAACTCACCTTCCATGACACCACCTTCTTCGAGACGGTTTTTTTTATCAATCGCTCGCCAACTGGTTTGGCTACGACTGACATTGATGAGGAGAGTCCTACGCCCCTCGAAGCGCTTCGTCCAAGAGACGGAGGCATCATCAGGCTCGGGCTTGAAGGCCGCGAAGGTCAGAACAGATTTAATTTCATCCAACAGCATAAATCGAGGTCAGGTTTTCTCTTTGCAGGTAGTCGTAAACTTCGTGTTCAGCGTAACCTGTTTTGCGGGCTTGTGCGGGTTTCCACCCATCTGCCATGCGGTTGTTTAGGCAGCGTTCAAAGCTTAACATTCCGCGAGTAAATCCAGCCTCTAGCTCTTGCTCTAGATTCTTGAATTCACCTCGACGAATCATCCCACAGACAGAATCGTATGGCAGCAGAAGCTCATGTATGGGGAATCTTTTGCCACGATTTTCATCAAATAGAAGGCGCTGACAGAGGATGCCCCGGAAGCTATCCGCGAAGGACAACATCGCGTTTTCCATGCGGTCGCTCGGAATCAACTTCAAGTATCGCTGAACGGTCTGCGCAGCACTGCTGGTATGAAGGGTTGCGACCACGACGTGCCCCGTCTCAGCAGCTTGAAGCGCGATTTCTGCAGTTTCTCCATCACGGATCTCACCCACTAAAATCACATCTGGCGCTTGGCGTAGGGCAGCGCGGAGTGACTTGCTGAAATCGAGTTCATCGGTGCCAATCTCACGTTGAGACACCAGCGATGGAATCCCAGGCGGATAAACGAATTCAATAGGATCTTCAAAGGTCAGGACGTGTTCTTGACGGCGCTTGGCACGTTCCAAAATCAGTGAAGCAATCGTGGTGGATTTCCCTGAACCGGTGGCACCACAAACAAGGAACAATCCATTCTTCGCTTCAAGGAATGCTTTGATGGCAGCAGGTGGAACCATCAACTTGCTGATATCGGGTATGTTTTCTGGCAGAAGGCGTAGCACCCAGCGTGGCCGTCCACGTGTTACCATGCGGTTCACACGATAGCGTCGGTTGCCTAGTGTCAGCGCATAGTCCACACAGCCCGCTGTGAATTCTAACGGGCGTTCTGGCTGATAAATGAATGAGTCAAAGAACAGTTTGCCATTCCGTTTGTAGGTCAAAGGCTCCCAAGGCGTAATGTAGAAATCGCTCACACCGCTGTCTTTCGACAGGTGTAACATGCGATAGCCTAGCTGGCTGCGTTCGTGGATGTCTTCCATGTTGACGGGTTCAGTAGTTGCTTCGAAAACGGGCACGAAGTTCAGCCTGAGCAGATGCACCTTCGTAGATGAGAAATTGGTTATTCTGAACCACACCTGCTCCGGGATCGAGGGTGGCCCAGCTTAGTTCGAGTCGATAGGTGACTCCATCAATGGTGACGGTGAAATCCGTGGATGGATTCAACAGCTGAACAATGTCTGCACTCGCCAAGCGGTCGCTGGTATTTTCCGTGCTTACGAGTCCTAAGTTGATGTGAACCACTGCGCTTTGAGCAGGGCTGCTGATGTTGAGATTGACGCTGAGCGTCACAGAACCGGCTTCACTGTCATAGAACGTCGTGCCATTCAGCATCGTCATCTCACCCAGCGTAAACCAAACGTTAGGCGTGATGCTATCGAAGGGCTTGCGGGTGAAGCTCAATACATTTTCGGTTCCTGCGTCGAGAAACTCTCCGTTACCAAGATCGAGCCGAGTGTTTCCATGACGGAAGGTCGAGGTTTGTGGACCATTTTGAACGTCCACCAAGAGATTTGAGCCCCCCGTAGCGTTGCCCCAGGTACCGGAACTAGTTCCTGTGAAATTGGAGATCAGACGATAAAAGCGGGCTTGAGCGGTATTGCTATTGGTGTAAGCCGTCGTGTTCAGCGCTAGGTTTCTCGCTTCAATCAGATCGGCAGGTTGCAAGGTGATGGCCGTGCCGGTGTAATCTGTCCAAGCTCCTCCGTTTCGACGAAATTGAAGCTTGGATTCGCTGCCTCCTGGAGCGCCTCCGGCGTTGATCGTCACCGAGGTCGGAAACGAGGCAAAAGCAAAGGTTCCACCACTGGGTGAAATCGCTGGTCGAGGCAGCCGTGTTGGTGCGGTGGGCCCCACAGGATCCGTCGTGCCTCCCCCTGTTCCGCCACCTCCAGGGCCGGTTCCAGGATCGGTGCCAGGATCTGGTGTCGTCGAAACAGCCTCATTGGGGTCAAAGGGAATGGTCGTGCCGTTGCCTGAAACGGAGCCTGCCGCTGTATATACCAAATTGTTGGTTGCGCTTGGTTGCCAAACCCACCCACTATTTGCATTGTATCTTACCACGCTGAGCTTCCGATTCGAGTCGGGGCCCGGGTTGAGGTTCGTTAATGCTTCATCCAGATAGAACTCAGTAACCGCGATGCCTGGCGCTGAGGTCAGCTCAAATCGCAGCGATTGCTGATTCCACCGAGCACGCTTGGCACCATCCTGGGGGACGGAGGTTGTAACTCGGGCGCGAAGTCGTGTATCCACAAGACGACCTGAACTGGCTCCGGTGTGTTGCCGCCATTCCGTTTGGGCGCGTGCTGATTTCAAGCGATCAATGACCACCTGGGGGGCAGTCACTGCGGCGAGTTTGTCACGATCCCCACCATCCGCCAAGTAAAGCGCGATGCAGTTATTGAGCGCCACGATGTCAGCAGTCAGCTTCGTCTCACGAACAACCATGGGCTGCTTGCCCAACATGGTGACTGCCACCATGGCCAAAACACCCAGGACCGCGACCAGCAGCGTGACCTCCATTACCGAAAACCCCACCGGCTGAGGCCACCCGCCATAAGGGCGACCGCAGTTGGATGGTTTGTTTCTTGGAGGGCGCATGGCTTGTCTTGTAGCAATTGAAATTATAAGTGAACCTCGCCAAAAAGCTGGCTCTATATATAATTACAATAATTTAAAGCAGGCTCCAGGCAAGTATTTTGGACAATAAAACAATCAGTTTATAAAAGTGATAAATTTAATTTGAGCTAATCAATCTCAAATCTATATTTTCCATAATCCATGTCTTTTATGCTTCGGTCTCTCCTCCTCCTCTGCTTGCCATCGCTCTGGCTGCAACATTCAGCACTGGCGCAGACTTTCGGGAATACCCCCATCTCCACGGAAGAATATGAAGCCATTGCGATTCCTCTTCGCCAAGCTGCGCCAAGTCAGTATGATTTTTCCCAGGCGATGCTGGGAGATGTGATTCGTTTCTTGGCCACTGATTCAGGGATCGCCTTCATCTCACTTCCCCAAGACAGCCCCGAAGCTGGCAAGCTAACGACCTTTTCCATCAAGGCAGCACCGTTTGCGGTTCTAGAAACCGTCTGCCGTGCAAATAATTTGTCGGTCATCTTTGAAAATGGGATCTTTTACTTCCGGCCAGCAGATGATCGTGAATTGATCGGTCGTTCCTACATTCTCAAAAACAACGCCCTGGAGCGCGTCGAAAAGGTCAGCAATGGTGGCGGGTCTGCAGGCGGCAACGCCGGGGGCAATGTCGGTGGAAATGCGGGTGGCAATGCTGGAGGTGGCGGCGGTGGTGCAGGCGGTGGTGGAGGTCTATCCAGCGGATTGAACCTTCAGGGAGTGCAAGAAACATTCACCATGAAGCCCAGTGAGATCATCCGGGATATTCGTGATCTTCTTGGGCTTCCCCTAGATGATCAAAGTGGTGTAGGTGATATGGCGGCCACCGGCGGCGGTGCAGGCATGATGGCTGGAGCGCTGGGTGGTGCTGGGCTGCTGGACCCTTCTACGAAAGCGATGAATTCGAATGAACTCAGTTCGTTCCGCCTACCGAAAGTAATTTGGAAATCCGACTCAAACACCCTTTACGTGGTGGCCACACGCCTTCAGCACATGTGGGTTGAGGACTTTTTGAAAGTCGCAGATCAGCCTCAAGCCTTGATTGCTCTAGAGGTGAAATTCATCGAAACCTCGCGTGATCCCAAACGTGAATTTGGTATCGATTGGGGGGGCACTTTCGAAAATGGAACCTTCCGCCAAGTGAGTGATGTTACTCGAAACGATGATGGTTCTGTGGATGTGGAACTGGAGCAAATCCAAACCAATGGTGGTTTCAGAGCTGACTTATCAGGCTTGTTGAGTTCCACCAATCTCAATCGTGCTGGGGGTGCTTTGGGATGGCCTGCACTTGGCATCCTGAGTGCACAGGACATCAACGTGAAACTGCGTGCTCTGCTGCGTGATGAG
Organism: Verrucomicrobiaceae bacterium; assembly: GCA_027484445.1. Classification (GTDB taxonomy): domain Bacteria; phylum Verrucomicrobiota; class Verrucomicrobiia; order Verrucomicrobiales; family Verrucomicrobiaceae; genus Prosthecobacter. The sequence continues at coordinate 152,100 of JAIXSY010000033.1, read as the reverse complement.
GAAACGCAGACCACATCCTACCCGCGCATGGTTACCTTGAACAATCGTGAGGTCGCGATTCGCAGTGTCGTGAATCAGCCAGTCTTGGATGGACAATCCTCTGCCACGGTCGGCGCTGGTGCGACGACCGCTCAATCCATCGCCTATCTTCCGATCGGAACGGTGCTGAATATTCTGCCCAAGCGCATGGATGGAAATCGCATCCTTCTGAACATGGCAGTGACGGTTTCTAGTATCCTGGGCACTGAAGTCATCGCAGGCAACCCTTACCCAGTCGCTTCATCGCGAGTTTACTCAGCCCCAGTCGAAATCGAATCTGGCTACACAGTCGCGGTGGGTGGTTTGGATGAAGCACGCGAACGGGAAGGCAAAAGCGGCGTTCCTTTCCTCCAGTCTATCCCCTTGCTGGGCAAAGCCTTCAAATTCGACAGCAAGAGTAAAAACCACAAGAACTTGATGCTCTTCATCACCCCTACCTTGATCAATGCTCGCGACGGTGGATTGCCACCGGAGCCTCAGTCTGTCATTCCTCAGCGCCCAGGATCAGCCCTACCACGCACTCCACAGGTGGATCCAGGAACGGGCGGGCTAGTGGGTGGAGTCAATGCACTGCCCAATGCCACATCTTATCTCGAACGGGAGACAGACATCCTTCACCACACGATTTATGAAAGTCGCATCACGCCAGATGAAAGTCGCAAACTCAAGGAGCTGAAAATTGCTATCGATCAAATGGTCTTCAATGCGCAGAACCTGATGCAGCAGCAGCCAGAACAAGCCAGCGTGATTCAAACGCACTTGCAGAGATTGAAGAAGCTGCAAAACCGCCATCAAGAACTAGCACGTTTGCTCTTCACCAAAAAATACTTCTGATCAGAAGGTCTAGTCTTCGATGGTTTCCCTGCACCCAGCTTTGTCAGAAGCCAGCCTAACCAAAGGAACGTCTCCACCAATTCCACCCCCTGTGAAGCGGCGTTCCCCCGAAGGCACTGCCAAAGTGATTTTGCGATGGCATGGACTAGGGGCCATGTTGGCAGTGGCTTTTTACAGTTTGTTTTTCTCAGCTCATCTGAAGTTTGAAAACACTCCGATCTACATCAGAGACAGCATTCTTTTTGGAGCCCAAACCCAAACGGTTTTTCTCGACCTATCTTCAGATCGAACAGCTGATCACAGCGGCATCAGTGCTTTGCATCCAGCATTTACGCTGATTCATCAGCCCTTGTGCCAAGTGTTGATTCGAGGGTGGCGTTTCCTGGGGCAATCTCCAGCTCAGGCCGCACGTCATGGAGTAGCCAGTCTGACCTGCCTTGTCGCAGCTCTCACGGTGGTGATGGTCTATCACACGCTGCTTTGGTCGGGTGCGCCAAACTTACGAGCACTCTTGATGTCCATGATTTTCGGTGCAGGAACCTGTGCCTGGATCACAGCACCGTTGCCAGAAACGTGGTTGTTTGCAGGTGCCGGAGTGGCTGCCATGGCGGCTACAACAGCACGAGGTTCGCTGGCCAAAAACATCTGGCACTTGCTGGCTCCCGTTTATGCCATCAGCTGCTTCGTTGGCAATGTCTTGCCTTGCCTGATTTTGGCGATGACCCGATGTGCGCAAGATCGAGCGCAGACGGGATCGTTTCGCTTTCAACCTCTTCTGATGGTCTTGGTTTCGATCACGTTGGCCTTCGGCTTGGCCAATGCCCAGCGCTGGCTTTTCCCTCACTCTGTAGCTCTGCCACGTTCTTGGCAGCATGTCATGCAGCTTCGCAGTGACTGGGAGCCTACGGCACAGACGGCACCTTTGTTGGCGAGAGAAGTCTTTGTCTCAAACATCGTTGCTCCCGCCGAGCTGACGGCTGTACCAGATCAAACACGCTCCAAAATCGTGCTGAATGCACCTCAGTGGTCCAGTCTAGGGCTTCGTGAAGGCTTGAGCGGAGCTTGGTTGCTGCTGCTTTGTCTAGCCTTCGCAGGCATTGTTTGGCGTGCCCCACTTGAGGCCTTTCCGTTGGGCCTGATTGCGGTCTTGGCTTGGTGCATCACCACGGTATGCTGGTATGGTAACCAAGAGAGACTGCTGATCCACGCCTGCCTCTGGACGCCCGTGGTGGTCATGTTGGCTGGGCTTGGATTGGAAAAAGCGCTCCAACGCTGGCGTTTCATTGCCACTCCTATGACTTTTTTCATGGCCGTGTTTGTCAGTGCCCTACTCACACGCAATTGGATGTTTTTGATGCAAGTCGCGGCGATACCAGGGCGATGAACAAGAAGTGGTCAAATGGCCTCCACTATCACTTTGCCTCCGACTACCTCACGAACACGAACCGCCGTGCCACTGGCAAGATAGCCTCCCTCAATCATGGCTTCCAGTCGGTGATCGCCAACCTCAATCGTTCCATAAGGCCGCAAGGCACTGATCGCTAAGCCTGAGTCTCCAGCCTTGACCTTACGAACCACAGACATTGTGGGCGTGGAGGCCGCATTACCTCCAGCAGCAGCATCAAGAACGAGCCGCTGAAAAGGCCGTGTTTGTGGGAGATAACGAGCTGCAGTCAGAATGACGAGGGCTGCTCCGAAGATGCCTAATGCGAAGTTTCTGAGGCCTACGGCGTAGAGCGAGAGATCGAAACCTGGAGATTCTGCGGCTGGAGCCGACTCACTCGTAGGCGCTGGAGCCGGAGCTACCTCCCAACCCGACATGGTGTAAACCAAGGCAGCCATAACACAGATGAAGCCGAGGATTCCCAAAACCATCGACCCTGGCAAAACCGTCAGCTCCAGCAGGATAAAGATGCAGCCGACAATGAAGACGGCGGCAGCAACAGCTGTCTCCTGCCCAACTAAACTGCCTGCCACGTAATGACCGAAGAAAAACAGACTAAAAGCCGCGACGGAAATCAGACCTGGTAAACCAAAGCCAGGTGCCTGCATCTCGAGGTAGCCACCAGCAACACCGATCAAGATGAGAATAGCGGCATACTTGGTCACCCAAATGGCAACAGCCTCAAAGAATGTAGGTTCTGCAATCACCGTCGCACCTTTCAGTCCTTCCGCCTTTTTGACCTCATCCAGCGTCTTCACGATGGCTTTTGCAAACAAGGGTTTTCCGTCCACCACCATCACGGCCTGATCCGCATCCAGGGTTAAGATCTCTTTTTTGCCATCGATCAGCTTTCCATTCACTTTCAATTCTTTGCCCATGTCGATCATCGCCTCAATCACGGCTGGATTGTGCCCCTTTCGTTTTGCTACAGCGCGGGCCATGCTCATCGTGGCACTGTTCATTTTGGCGCGTTCAGCATCCCCCATTTCCTGCCCATTTCCATAGACGGGAGAGGCGGCTCCCGCGCTGCTGGTCGGAGCCATGTAGATGCCATCTGTCGCCACAGCGATCATGGCTCCAGCCGAAAGTGCCCGTGTGTTCACAAAGGCAAAGCTGCGAGGCTTGAGCTTCTGCAAATCATTCATCATCAAATCGACGGTGTCCCAGAGCAACCCACCGGGAGTATCCAGTTCGAAGATGACGGCTTCAGCTCCTTCCCGAGAACAGCGTTCCAGCGTGCGGGACATGAATTCGAAACGCGCGCGCGCGATCAGGTCTTCTTCCCCGACGGGAATGATCACCACTTTGCCCTCGTAGCTAGCAGTGGGATTTGCAGCGACCTGTGACGTGACAAGAGCCGACAACAGCGGCAGAACCAAGGCCAGAACAATTGATTTCATGGAAAGAGCATAGGAGGCAAATGCCGCGCGGCAACCTGACAGCATCTCTGAAAATGAAAGAAATAGCATCCAACCGAATGCGCGAGCCGTTTCTGCAACGACAAGCCAAAACTCCCCAAGACAGGCGCGGATCGGAAACGATCCGCGCCTTCATTTTTTGAAGCTTTATCGCGGACTTGGCAGGGCCATGGAGGAGCGCTCCCAGATCCCTGCACGTGCGAGTCTTGCTTTTTCATCCAGCCGCCGCAACTCATCGAGATAACCAGCCTGATCCCTGGAATCATCAGGTAGTTCTGTCATCAAGCTGCCCACTCGTGCATATCCATGGCGGATCAGCAAGTCTGCCAGATAAACCGGTCCCTGCGGTTGCTGCACCTTCACGATGGCGTAATACCTCGCGGTATTCGGAACGCGTTCCCAGCGCGTCAGCACATTGAAGTGATTCTCCTTGAGAAGTTTGGTTACGTAAGCGGCCGCAGCTTGCCCTAGCTCAACGACTGCTTTTTCAGAGGTTTGAAACCATCGCCCCTGCTCCGAGACTCGGGAGGGATGATCCATGTTGGTTTCGAGAGCATCCACGTAGTAGAGCACAAAAACAAATTCATCCATCCCATGACGGACGCGGAGGGTATCTCCCTCGTTGGCAGATGTTTCCACCAAGACAGGTGAGGGTAGAATTTCAAACTGATCCGTTTTGGGTTTCGGAACACCGCCCTCATCAGGACCGGTGATGCCAGGCACGCCAGCGACGGCAATTTTTTTGGCGGGCACGGCTTGCTCCTGACGCGCACGCATGATCATGCCTGCCACCACGACGGCCAAAAGCAGAGCGAAGGTAATGGCTAAATTGATCAGTGCGGAACGTAGGGGCATACCATGCGTGCAGAGAGAACAGCACGAGTTGAACTTTCTAACAATCTCCACCAAGAAGCAATGCAGCTCTACACTGGTTCAGCATTATCTGAACTCAATGTTATCGATCAGCCTAGCTCGGCCAAACCACCAAGCCACTGCCATCACGCTATCAGAGCCCGCCTGGGACTGTGGCTCAAGCCCTTCACAGTCCACTAGGGTCACGTAGTCTTCGCGTCCCAGCGGGGCGTGCTTTTGAAGAAAATCACGAGCCATGCCTCGCAAAATCTGTGCGTCATGCTGCCCATGACGCCAAGCATCACGAGCTAGCAACAAAGCTTGGCGCAAGGCGGGAGCTTGTGCACGCTCTTCTGGCGAAAGATAACGATTCCGAGAACTCATCGCTAAGCCATCGGGTTCGCGCACTGTCTCCATGCCATGAATCACAATCGGAAAATTTAGATCTCGAACGAGACGGCGAATGATGGCCAGCTGCTGATAGTCTTTTTTGCCAAAAACGGCTTCGTCTGGTTGAGTCAGATTGAACAACTTCGCGACTACTGTGCAGACGCCATCAAAATGGCCTGGGCGGCTGGCCCCGCAGAGAACTCGGGAAAGCTGACTTTCCAAAACTTGAATGCTGCGGTTCGGGGCATACACCTCACTCACCTCAGGAGCAAAAACTAAGTCGGCTTCAGCAGTCTGGCACATGGCTAAGTCCGCCTCCAAGGTGCGCGGGTAGCGTTCAAAATCCTCCCCAGGTCCGAATTGAAGGGGATTTACAAAAATAGTCACCACTACCTTGGCATCGTCACCGGCTAGGCAGCGAGCTTCTTTGATGAGCGCACCATGTCCGTCGTGCAGAGCCCCCATGGTGGGGACAAGGATGACCTTGCCTGCCGTTTGCCGCCATTGCCTGAGTTCGCTTACCTTTGATAGGAGTGTCATGGAAAGAGGACGCCCGAGATCACCCATGTTGCTAACATGACATCATCATGGCGGAGAGGGTGGGATTCGAACCCACGGTGACCTTACGGCCACTTCGGTTTTCAAGACCGACGCGTTAAACCACTCTGCCACCTCTCCTGGTGCGATTGGGGTGAATCAGCTAAACGAAAAATCATGGGTTTGCCAACAGGAACTTTCGAGAAGCTTTAACCTAGTCGATAGACAAGGCGTCGCGCGCCCGTTGCTTGGCGCCTTTTTTCCATGCGCTTTTTCCTGTTTTTCGCTCTCACCACAGCTTTTGCCCTAGCGGCCGACGTCAAAGAAGCACCGCTGACGCCAGGGGGTGTCTATCGATCCAATGACATGCAGCGACCACGCCCTACTGTGATTTCCCCAGCAGGCTGGAGCAGCCAAGACAAGGCTGGAGCAGCACCTTCCGACGCCATCGTGCTCTTTGATGGCAAGGATCTCTCCCCATGGAAGGCTGACAAAGGCAAAGAAACGGAACCAAGTGACGATCGCCCCCGCTGGAAAGTGGAAAACGGCTACATGGAGATCACGCCCAAATCCGGAAGCATCCGCACGCGTGAAAAATTCCGAGGCGATTACCAATTGCACCTCGAATGGCGGACTCCTGATCAAGTTTCTGGCAAAGGCCAGGGCCGTGGCAACAGCGGCGTTTTCATTTCAGGCTTTCCTGAAATTCAGGTGCTCGATTCTTATCAAAATGATACGTATCCTGATGGCCAAGCCGCAGGCCTATACAGCCAATATCCGCCGATGGTGAACGCCAGCCGCCAACCAGGCCAATGGCAAACTTACGACATTTTGTTTGAGCACGCACATCCCAGCAATGGCGGCAAAGCGAGATTGACGGTCATCCACAATGGTGTCGTGGTTCACTACTTGAGAGAATTTGTGAATCCTGTTCAGGAAAGCGACATCGGATTGCAGGATCACAACAATCCAGTGCGCTTTCGCAACATCTGGCTGCGACCTCTGCGCATCGATTCGGACAAGAATCTCGACCCGATGACTGCGGCTAAACCCTCAGCCACTCAACTCAAAGATCAAGTGACCGCGCCCCAAGCACAGGTCATCACCATCAAAACCATGACATCTCAAATGAAGTATGATTTGAGCGAATTCACAGTCAGACCTGGACAGCGCGTGAAATTGAACTTCCAAAATGGAGACGATTTGCCGCACAACCTTGTCTTTTGCCAACCCGGAACCAACACCGTGGAAATGACCAACAAGCAGATGGAAAAGCCAGAAGAGGCCCTGAAGCGAAACTGGCTGCCTGACGATCCGAGAATCTGGCTCAACAGCAAGCTGCTCAACCCGCACGAAAACCAAGAACTGACCTTCAAAGCTCCTGAAAAGCCGGGTGTGTATCCCTATGTCTGCACCTTCCCAGGGCACGCACTGACCATGAATGGCAAAATGAAAGTTCTGCCACTGGGAGGTGGACTGAAAGACCTCAAGTTTGCGCTCTACCTTGGAAACTGGAAGAAACTGCCTGACTTTTCCAAGCTGAAAGCGCATCGCGAGGGGCCCGTGCCAAACAACCAGATCGACATCAAACTCGACGATTACAAAAACGAATTCGGCATTGTCTTCACAGGAAAGCTGACGGCTCCCAAAAAGGATCTCTATCGTTTTTATCTCACAGGAGATGACGGGGTTCGCATCAAGGTAAATGGCAAAACTGTGGTGGAGTATGACGGAATTCACCCTGCTGGCGACGTTCGGGAGGGCAGCATCCCACTCGAACCTGGCGACCATGAGTTCCGCTATGAATATTTCCAAGCGGGGGGCGATATCCAGACCTTTGCCGCGTGGAAAGGCACTCATTTTGACATAACACCACTCTCCGCTTGGAAGCCTGATGGATGGCAACTGGGGTCAAGAGCCAAGCAAAAGAAGGACTTTACCCCTATCATTTTAGCACCTCAGGAAGAGCCGATCCTGTATCGAAATTTCATCGCTGGAGCTGGCAATCGTGGCATCGGCGTCGGCTACCCTGGTGGCATTAACTTGGCCTGGAGTGCGGAGAGCATGAATCTCGCTCTCCTCTGGCGCGGTGGCTTCATCGACGCATCCACTCATTGGAATTCACGTGGAGGCGGCCATCAGCGTCCGCTGGGCTACGATGTCGTGCAGCCGACAGGTGAAGTGACTCCCGGCTTTCACATCACACCCCATCCAGAGTCTGAATGGCCAACGTGGGACAAGGTCAAACGCTATGAAGACTTTGCTTGGAAAGGTTACAGCCTAGATGCCAAGCGATACCCAACGTTCCGCTACTCGTGGAAAGGCGTCGAAGTGAAAGAGAGCTACAGTGTGAGTGGTGATGGCAATAAGCCCGAGGGAAATGCTATGGTGATTCGGACGATTGAATGGAAAGGACCAATGCCTAAACACAGTTGGTTCCGTCTAGCCAAAGGCATGATTGAAACCAAAGACGGCAGTTTCGTATTAAAGGGGCAGATTCCCCTGACAATCGTTGCGCCGGGAGCACGGGTGGCGGGTAGCAATTTGGTGCTAGATCCCACTGCCAATCAAACCATCCATGTCACTTATCGCTGGAACCCTTGAACATTAAGTTCACGCAGAAGCGAATCGATCTGTGACTGCCTGTGAGCGGCCGTGCACGTGAGGCGCAGACGCGCCGCACCGCGCGCGACTGTTGGATATCGGATCGCTGGGATCAAGAAGCCAGCCTCCATGAGCCGTTGACTGGAAGCGAGTGCAGCGGACTCTTCACCCAATATGATCGGGAGTATCGCACTTGGAGGGAGCGTTCCGCCGTTCAACCGCTGAAGATGAAGCCAGAGACGAGTGCGCAGCTCATCTCCCACTGCCCCTGCAACAACTTCGAGTGCTTTCGTCGCTGCATGAGCCAGTGATGGCAGCATCGCGGTGGAATAAACAAAACTGCGTGCACGATTGATCAACCAATCAATCACCTGACGTTTGGCTGCGAGATAACCGCCGCTGAGCCCCAGCGCCTTACTCAAGGTGCCCATGTGCAAATCGATTCGGCCTTCCATGCCAAGCTCAGCCGCCAATCCCCTGCCCTGAGGACCTAGCACTCCCACAGCATGAGCTTCATCCAGCAGCAGCCAAGCACCATAACGGTCTTTAAGCTCAACCAGTTCAGCCAGATCGCAACGATCTCCATCCATGCTAAACACAGATTCCGTCACCACCAAGACTCGACCTTGAGCTGTTTGCAGAAGCTTTTCTAGCCGAGGAAAATGGTTGTGCGGAAAGACCCTCAACACGGCTCCGCTCAGACGCGCGGCATCGACCAAACTCGCATGGCACAACTTGTCCAGAATGACGGTATCTCCGTGACCCACAAGAGCCGGAATGACCCCCAGAGCCGTTGCAAAACCACTGCTGAAGACCAGCGCTGCTTCTGTTCGTTTGAATTGAGCTAAGGCTCTCTCGAGGACGAGGTGTGGAGACAGTGTGCCACAGACCAACCGTGAGGCACCCGCTCCAGCTCCATACCGATCTACACCTTCGTGGAGAGCGGCCTGAAGTTCCTGGGAACCGGCCAAACCCAAATAATCATTCGAGGAAAAATTCACTAACTCACGGCCATTCCACTGAATCACAGAGCCAGAGGCAGCTTCGATTTCACGCAGCTCTCTCCACAATCCGCGCGCACGCCACTCATCAGATTCGACCTGAATGTCCCATTTCATTCCTTGAGCCTCCGCTCCAACAATTCGTCTCTATCGACACCAAGAGACAAGGCTTTCTTGTAGTGGATGTTCGCCAGTTCTAGGCTCGGTGGCTTTTGCTCGGAATAGAGCAGGGCTAAGTTAAAATGAGCGATGCCATAGCTAGGGCTGAGCTCGATGGCTCTCTGCAATTCGGATTCAGCCGCTGTGTGCCATCCGAGCTGCCTCATGGCGATGGCAAGGTAATTGTGAGCACGTGGCTCCAAAGGATCTTCATGAATGGCGCGTGTCAGGCAAGAGATAGCCAAGTAGTGATCGCCACGTTCGGTATGGATCAATCCCAAGGCACTCCACGAAGTCGCGAGAGTCGGATTGATCTGCACTGATCGTTCGAAGCATTCGATGGCAGTCTGCGTGGCCTTGGCTTGCTGCTCGACAGCACCCAAATTGGCCCAAACCAAAGCGTTGTCTGGGTCTAAAGAAAGCATCTCACGGTATGCTTCCCGAGCTTCCGCCCACTTGCCTTGGCCAAAAGCATTGGCCGCCTTTTGTGAAAGAATTTTGGTATCGGGTGGCAATGGATTCACGGCACCGACAGGCAAGGGCCGCAAAGGCGCAATTCGATCCTCTGCAGAATCCGCTTGGGAGGCAAGCAGGCACAAACACACAACAATGGCTCGTTTCATCAGCTTGCCTCCAGGGAAGAAATCAAGACTTTTCCAGCCCGAGGTAAGCCTTGGCATTCGCGTAACAAATGTTGCGCACCATGCCACCCACGAGCTCCAGATCCGCAGGAATCAGCCCAGCCTCCATGTCTTTGCCCAAAAGATTGCAAAGCGTGCGGCGGAAATATTCGTGACGCGGAAAGGACATGAAGCTGCGGCTATCCGTCAACATGCCGATGAATCGGCTGAGTAGTCCAAGATTGCTCAGCGCGTTGATTTGCCACTCCATGCCCTCTTTTTGATCCAGGAACCACCAGCCAGAGCCAAACTGAACTTTGCCCGGTGTTGTGCCATCCGCGAAATTGCCTGCCATGGTAGCAAAAACGTAGTTGTCGGCCGGATTGACATTGTAGAGAACGGTCTTGGGGAGAGCATTCTCTGAATCCAAAGCATTCAAGAAAGCGGACAAAGTCTCAGCCTGTGGATAGTCGCCAATGCTATCGCATCCGACATCGGCACCGATCTCACGAGCCAGACGGGCGTTGTTGTTGCGAATCGGCCCCAGGTGTAGCTGCATGGTCCACCCTCGCTTGGCATTTAGCCTGCCGACATGCATCATCACATAGGTGCCTAGAATGGCTGTATCTTCTGGATAGATGCGTTTCACGTTCGAGCCACGGTAACGATCAAAAATCCTCCGCGCTGCTGATTCACCCGCAAAGTTCGCAAAACAAGCATTCAGTCCGTGGTCACTCAAGCGTCCGCCGATGGCATGAAAGGCATCATGTCGGCGTGTTAGTGCTTCGAGCAGTGTGTCGAGGCTCTTGACCTCGATGCCAGCCTGAGCACTCAACTTATCGCACCAAGCGTTCCACGCGATTGGATTCGAGATCGCAAAAGCCTTGTCTGGGCGAAACGTTGGATAGACGCCAATCTCAAAACCATCACGTGCACATTTCTCGTGCCAGGAAAGATCATCGGCTGGGTCATCCGTGGTGCAGAGCGCACGCACCTTTTGAGAGCGCAGGATGCCGCGAGCGCTCATCCCCCAGGTGCTCATCATGGACTCCGTTTGATCCCAGATTGCCTCGGCATTCTTTTCGCTCAGGAGTTCCTCAATTCCGAAGTAGCGCTTCAGCTCCAGATGTGTCCAGTGGTAGAGCGGGTTACGCAGGGTGTGTGGCACTGTCGCCGCCCATGCAATGAATTTTTCCTTAGGTGAAGCATTCCCAGTAATCAGTCGCTCAGGAACTCCATTGCAGCGCATCGCACGCCATTTGTAATGATCGCCCTCCAGCCAGATTTCGTGAAGATTCCTAAAGCGCCGATCTTCAGCGATATCCTTGGGGGGTAAGTGGTTGTGATAATCAATGATGGGCTCTTCCTTAGCAAAATCATGATAAAGGCTGCGGGAGTAGGCGTGAGATAGCAGAAAGTCGTCGTGAATGAAAGACATGGCGATAAGACGAGATTGATTGGCGGGAAAACAGCAGCGAGCAAGAAATCTTCCCCACGGGATGAATGAAAACGCAGGAATGAATGCGGTGTAGCGCGATAACTTGAAGTCTGGGCAGAAAAGGATTGCCTCCCAAAGTTTTCCGCATCATTCACGAATTCCAAGCGTTCCATCCATTCGTGAATCCTCCGCCAAAAAAATCAAACATGACCTGGCTTACCTTTGCACTTCTCACCGTTCTCTCTTGGGGCGTATATGGTGTCATTCTTCACAAAGGACGCGGCTACATGCCGATGGGAGCAGAAACCCCTCATGCAGGTCTGAAAGCATTCCTCTTCGTCTGCATTGCCTATGCTTTGATTGGCATTGTGGCCGCTGTGGTTTTGAAGGCACGTGGCTCGAATTGGAGTTTTTCTTCCACAGGCATCTCATGGAGCTTGGTCGCAGGTGTGGCAGGTGCGTTGGGGGCACTAACCTTAGTTCTCGCTTTGGGTGCAGCTTCCCCGATCTACAAAGGAGCAGCTGCAGCAGCCGTGATGCCCATTGTGTTTGCGGGAGCACCTGTCGTAAACACGATCACTGCAATGATCATCCATCCGCCAGAAGGCGGCATGAAGGCCATTCCAATGCCTTTCATCCTGGGTTGCGTGCTTGCTGTCTCTGGAGCATTTCTTGTGGCGAAGTTTGCTCCCTCCAACACGGGAGGAGCACCTGTGACCAAGTCAGTCAGTGCTGCCGCCAAGCACTGATTCGCTTTTCTGGCCAGATTATCTTCCTGCGACATGAGCACTTCGGTTAGTCCTCGCCAACTTTTCCAGATGCTCGATTCGGGCCGCATCACGCGGGAGCAATTTCGGGCTGGCATGGCTGAATGCGCCCAAGAATTAATCGCGGAGATGGAAGAAGACCGCCTGAATCCCGCAGAAGCCCTGCTGGAACAAGTGCTGTCGCGGCGCACAGCCTCGCGATTGACCAAGATCCACGAGGAAACGATCATCCGCGAAACCCTTCAAGCATTGTCAGAGTTGGATGAGTTCCCACCGGCCCGCTGGCTCTGGAATGCAGCTCATCCTCACATTCCGCTCCACGCGTTTTTTCGCAGTCGGCGCAAACCTATTTTCCGGGTCACACGAATCGAGGCCATGCCACAGCTCGTGACTGTTTCAGTCGAATACGGAACTTCTGGCTCAGGGGAAATCACCCAAGAAGACATCCGACTGCGTCGTGATCGACGCGGACGACTCGGTCTGGAGCGCAGAACCTTGCAGAATCATTGAATCACAGGCTCATACACTTGTTCGGCTTCCCTTCTGAATTCATGCAAAAAACCCGCAACGGAGGTCCGTGCGGGTTTTTGAGATAAAGCGTTCAACGTCTCTTTTTTACGCATCAATGCACGCCCTGTGCTGCTAGGTAACGCTCCGCCTCCAAAGCAGCTGCACAACCCTGTCCAGCTGCAGTGATGGCTTGGCGATAGACATGATCCGCGACGTCACCTGCCGCGAAGAGTCCTTCGGTCTTTGTGCGCGTGCCTTCGATCTGCAAAATGTAACCGCCCTCATCCCGATCCACCAGATCGCCGAGAAATGCACCATTGGGCACGTGGCCGATGGCCACAAAGACACATTTCACCTCAAGCTCACTCTTTGCACCCGTGACAAGATTCGTGAGCTCGACCGCACGCATCTCACCTTTCTCATCCGTCAAATATTGGCTGACCGTGCTGTTCCACACGGGCTTGATTTTGGGATTCGCCAGAGCGCGATCTGCCATGATCTTCGAAGCGCGAAGGCTGTCACGGCGGTGAATGAGATAGACGGTGCTGGCAAACTTGGTCAGGAAGCCTGCCTCCTCACAGGCACTGTCTCCACCACCGATCACGCAAACGGGAACATTCCGATAAAAAGCCCCATCGCAGGTCGCACAGCTGGTCAGACCATGACCGATCAGCTCTTTTTCATTCGGCAAACCCAGGTGTTTCGGCGATGCACCTGTCGCCACGATGACCGCGCGTGCTTGGCGCACCGTCCCATCCTCGCTGATCACGTTGAAGTGGCCCTCGGGCATCTTTTTGACCTCAGCCACACTGGTGTATTCGATGCGGGCACCGAAACGCTCGGCCTGAGCCTGCATATTCATCATCAACTGCGGCCCCATGATGCCTTCCGGAAAACCTGGGAAGTTCTCCACCTCAGTCGTCGTGGTCAGCTGTCCTCCCGGCTGGCTGCCAGAAAGAATGAGTGGTGAGAAGTTCGCACGGCCTGTGTAAATCGCAGCGGTAAAACCTGCACAGCCAGTGCCAATGATGATGACATTTTCCATGGTCGAATAGAGAGTTGGGGAGAGAAAACATTCCCATGATGGGGAGAGCTTATCCTTACGCAAGGATTCGTTCCATGGCTGGAAAAGGATTCCGTCAACTGCTTGCGAGCACCCGCTCTTCCGCCTACTGAGCTACCATGTTTACAGGGCTCGTCGAATCCACAGGCACGGTGCTAAGTCTCGAACCACGGGGGCAAAGTGCTCGCCTGAGCTTGCGGGTGGGTCCGATGGCAAGTGAGCTTTCTCTTGGCGAAAGTGTTGCCGTGAACGGATGCTGCCTCACCGTCACCCAAAGCGATTCGAAGGAGCAGACAGCGAGCTTTGACCTGCTGATGCAAACGCTGCGAGTGACCAGCCTTGGCGATCTACAGCCAGGCAGCCTCGTGAATCTAGAGCGCGCTATGGCCTTGGGCACTCGTTTTGGGGGCCACTTGGTTCAGGGCCATGTGGACAGTACCGTGCGCATCTTAGACTGGAGTCAACAAGGCCAGGATCATCGTTTGGAAATCGAACTAGCGCCTGAGCATCAAGGCCTTGTGATTCCCAAAGGCTCCATCTGCCTTGATGGCATCTCTCTCACAGCCGCAGAGATTAGCCCACAGAGTGTCACCTGCTGGATCATTCCGCACACGCATCAGCTCACTCATTTGCACAGCAAACGAATCGGCGACCGCATGAATGTCGAATTCGACATGCTCGGCAAATACGTCCGACAACTGCTCGCGGCACAAAAGGGCAGTCTCTAAGCACGATCCATTTCTCCAAGCCATCCCTGATGGCAACGGCGAGAAGTCTTGGCCCATGAATATTTCCATCGACAGAAACCCGCCTTCCGTCGTTTGTTTCAGACCATCCATGAAGTCTTCGCTGCGCGCCCTTTTGTTCGTCTTTCTCTCCGTGTCTCTTGGCCCAGTCCAAGCAGGCTGGCCTCAAGACCAGAGCGATCTCAAAGCAGATCCCAAAGCCGAATTTGGCCAGTTGGAAAATGGCTTGCGCTACGTGATCCTGGCCAACCCCGAACCACCCGGACGAGCCAGCATTCGCCTTTACATGGATGTGGGTTCCCTCATGGAGGAAGACGATCAGCAGGGCATGGCTCACTTCTTGGAACACATGGCCTTCAATGGCAGCCGCCATTTCCCTGGGGGTGAGATGGTCGAATACTTCCAGCGCCTGGGCATGGGTTTCGGTGCAGACACCAATGCACATACCTCTTTCAAAGAGACCGTTTACATGCTGGAGCTGCCCAAGGTCGAGTCCAAGCTGATCGCCGAAGGCATGCAACTCTTTCGCGATTATCTTGATGGCATGACTTTGGGTGAAAAAGAAATCGATAAGGAGCGCGGCATCATCCTGAGTGAAAAGCTCAGCCGAGATAGCATCGAATACCGAACGCAAATTGCTGGTTACGAGTTTGCTCTTCCAGATTCTTTGCTTCCCAAACGTCTTCCCATTGGCATCGAAAAAACGCTCAAAACCATGGGAAGGCAGCGCTTTGTCGATTTCTACCAGAAGTGGTACACACCCAAACGGGCCATGATTGTCGCTGTCGGTGACTTCACTGACCTCGCCACCGTAAAGGCAGAAATTGTCAGAAACTTTGCGGATGCCAAGTCTGCTCGAGGCGATGCCGCCGATCCGAGTCTGGGGCAAATCACCACAGGTCGCGGCATCATCGCAAAGCTGCACACAGAGATGGAGGCCAGTGCCGTGGACATCTCCATGGAAATCGTGCGTCCAGCCAAGAACAAGCCTGACTCAGCCGAAACACGTCGTGAAAAAATGGTTCGTGATCTCGCTGATTCCATGCTGAATCAACGCTTCACAAAACTAGCCAAAGCCAAGGACACGCCTATCCTCGGAGCTGAATCCTACAGCTACGAATACTTGGAGTTTGTGAACGTGACCGGTGCCATGGCACAATGCGCTCCCGAAAACTGGAACCGTGCCCTGGAACTTTTAGAAACAGAAGTCCGTCGTGCGGTGCAGCATGGCTTTACCTCGGCTGAGTTCGAGGAAGCCAAGGCTTCCCTACTCAAAGCCGTCGAACTCAGAGCTGCTCAGGCAGACACTCGCAAATCACGTGATCTAGCCAGCGGTTTGGTCAGTGTCATAGCCTCGAACAAAGTCTTCACCCATCCCTCAGATGACTTGAAACGTGTGCAAGCTGCCATGGCCAAGCTTGCCCCTGAAGAATGCCATCAAGCTTTTGTCGAAAGCTGGAAGAGCCAGGACATTCAGATTTTCCTCGGAGGTAAACTGAAGCTCGAAGGTGATGCTGCCGCACAGATCATTCAAACCTACAGGGCCAGTGCAGCCAAATCCGTGGAAGCTCCCGCGAAAGAAGAAGTCGGAACTTTCGCTTATGCTGACTTTGGCGCTCCCGGAAAAGTCTTGGTTCAAGACTTTGTCAAAGAGCTCGACATCACCCAAGCACGTTTTGCCAACCAAGTGCGTGCCAACATCAAGCCAACTCCTTTTGAGAAAGGCACGATCCGAGTCACCTTGAACTTTGGAGGTGGCAAGCTCACCGCTCCTTCTGACAAGCCCGGCCTCATTCCTTTCGCCCAAAGCACGTTCATCTTGGGTGGACTGAAAGCTCACAGCGCAGATGATCTTCGCCGTTTGTTTGCCAGCAAAACCGTAGGCATGGACTTCAACGTCGGGGATGAATCCTTCACCTTGAGCGGACGCACCACACCGGCAGATCTGGAAGCGCAACTTCAACTACTGACCGCCTTTTTGACCGCACCCGGCTATCGAGAAGAAGCCGAAAGACAGTTCCGTCAAAACCTAGAACCGATGTACATTCAGCTCGCCCATACGGCTGAGGGCGTCATGAATGACAAAGTCGTGTCCTATTTGCACGGCGGCGACTTCCGCTTCGGTTTCCCTGACAAAACCGAGCTAGAAAAACGCAATCTTGCCGAACTGGAAGCTTGGCTAAAGATTCCTCTAACGTCGGATTACCTTGAGGTTTCAATCGTGGGTGACATTGATCCAGCTCAGGCAATAGAAGCTGTGGCTAAAACGCTCGGTGCTCTGCCTCCACGAGCTTCGGAAAAGCCCAACTACGCTCAAGAACGCAAAATTTTATTCCCCTCCCCTGGCACGAAAGAACTCAGCTTTGTAACTGAAATCCCCAAAGCTATTGCTGCCCTTTATTGGCCTACAGGAGACATGCTCGATATTCAGCGCACACGCCGACTGACACTCCTCGGCTCGATTTTGGATGACCGCCTGCGCGTAAAAGTCCGTGAAGAGCTTGGAGAAACCTACAGTCCTGCCTGTTACCATGTCGCAAGCGATACCTTCACCGGTTACGGCTACATGACGGCCATGATCGAGTGCAAACCAGAACAGGCCAAGCCCATCAGCGAACTTGTCACAAAAATTGCCAATGAACTGGCCACGGGTGAAATCAGTGACGACGAATTCGACCGAGCCAAAAAACCCATCCTATCGCAACTGGAGCAGATGCGCCGTGACAACCGCTACTGGGCACAAAATGTTGTGAGAAACTGTCAGGAGCATCCTGAACGAATTCAGTGGAGCCTCAACCTTGTCTCGGATTTCACCGCCATCACCAAGGCCGACGTGGCTGAGCTAGCCAAGCAATACCTGAAGCAGCCTCGCGCGATTGGAGTCAACGTGATGCCACAAACCACCAAGTGATTTTCCTGATCCCGCTCCACAAGCCTTTATGCAATCCATCATTTTTGCGACCTCCAATGCTCATAAAGTTCAAGAAGTCGCAGAGATGCTCGGGGATGCTTGGCAAGTTCAAGGTTTAACAAGTTTTCCACAGGTCGAGCTTCCAGAAGAGACTGGAACGACCTTTGAAGCCAACGCCATTCTCAAAGTCGAAGCGGCGAGTCTAGCCCTTCCAGGGCGATGGGTCCTGGCCGATGACTCGGGACTCGAAGTCGATGCCTTGCATGGAGAGCCAGGGGTATATTCCGCACGCTACGCAGGCCCTAAAGCCACTGACGCAGACAACCGAGCCAAGCTGAAGCATGAATTAGCCAAGCTTCCGCCAAGCGTTTTTCGTGGCCGTTTTCATTGCTGCCTTGCCTTGGCCAAAGATGGCAAGGTCCTACACATCACCCAGGGCATCGTCGAAGGGCAACTACGCCTCGACGAACAAGGCAGCGGTGGCTTTGGCTACGACCCGCTGTTCCAACCCGATGGGTTCGATGACACCTTTGGCGTTCTGCCCGCCGAAATCAAAAACCAGCTCAGCCACCGCGCGAGAGCTCTTCAAGATATGAAGATCTGGCTAAAGCCGCACGAAGGCTAATTTTTGAAATCCATCTTCCCGAAGCGCTGAAAGCTATTCCACCTTCATCACGCCGTTCATGACCATCCAGTGGCCGGGGAAGGTGCAGAGGTAGGGGTAATCGCCTTTTTCCTTCGGCGCAGTGAGGTGAATCACAAACTCACCCTTCGGATTGGTCATGTCGGTGTAGGCGATGACGTCGTCGCTGTCGGGGACGTAGTGCTTCTGCATGCCTTGCGGGTCGGTGATCATGAGATTGACCTTCTCGCCGAGCTTTTGCAGCGAGCCAGGTTTCGCGAGCAGCCAGTTGTGCGGCACCACATCGGGGTTCTTGAAGCGAATCGTGAGTTTTTCGCCCGCTTTGGCCAAAAGTTGCTTCTGAACGAATTGCAGGCCCAAAGCGGCCTCGACGACGATTTCGCGTCCGGGCTCGCCTTTGGCCCACGGGTTCGGTTTGGCCGGTTTCGGGGCTTCGAGGCCGATTTGCGCCGCGTGGTTCGTTTTGGCGATCTTCGTGTAGCCAGCAAACTCCGTGAACGGCTCCGCCAAAGCATGCGCCGTCATGAAAACATCATGCCCGGTGCTCAGATGCAGGTGAATCTGGCCTGCGGGCACGATCTGCGGGATTTCGAGGAAGAGCGTCTTGCCGTCATCGAGCTTCTGCACGCTGCGCACCTCCAGCGGATCATGGCCCGGTGTGTCGGCATACTTCACCGAATACTCCGGCGAGCCGTATTGCGGACCGTATTTGTAGTTCCAGCACTGCGCGAAGCACGTCGCGGCATCCGCGTCTTTCACGGGTTGGTTGAAGCGGATGAGAACACCATTGTCACGAGCCTCAAAGCCCACCGGCACCGGTTGATCGCCACCGGTGAAACGCACGCGCTGAAAGCAGCCATCCTTCGGCGTGTAGGTGCCCCAGCCGGTCATGCCGTTCACATAGAGATGACCATCCTTCGGATTGAATCGCGCACACTGCGGCCCCGAATCAAAATTCCCGCTGATTTTGACCGCCGCCGCCTGCCAGCGACCCTTCACCTGCTGCCGCATCATCAACCACGCGCTGCCGCCGCCGGAGGAAAGGTGGATGAGGTTACCGTCGCCCTTCAACGCGGCCCAAGAATGTGGTGCAGCCGTCCTGGCTGCGTCAGGAATAAACACCTGCGAACTCGCCGAGTTGTCCTCGCCACGCGGCAGATACATCAGCACCGGCTCCGGCACCTTGCCATCCTTCGGACCACCCGCGCCAAAGTGCGCACCGATGTTTTGATCGAGCTCGATCTGGAAGATGGAGGTGGCGGGTGTCCAATCGCCCTCCTGGCCGCTCGTGGTGATGAAGCGACCATCCGGTGAGAGACCGAGCCCGTTCGGATTGCGGAAGCCGGTGGCGAGGACTTGTAGATCGAACTTCTGAGTTCGATCCTCACCTTGAGCGAACTTGGAAGTTCGCTCTACACGGCACAAGCCCTGATTCCCCGATGCGAAATACCAGCGACCGTCTTTGTCAGTTTCGAGTCCGACGATGAAGTCATGCCCACCTGGCGAGGTCTGCATCGCATTCGTCACGCACTCGTAGAAGTCGGCTTCGTCATCGCCATTCAGGTCGTGAAGGCAGGTGATTTGATCGCGACCGAGCACGTAGAGCTTGTCCTTTACGATCCTCATGCCCAGCGGCTGATGCAGACCAGTGGCGAAGCGTTTCCAGCGCAGTTTTTCCAGCTTCTCGTCGATGCCCTTCACCAGCCACACCTCGCCGGTCATCGTCGCGATAGCTGCGGTGCCATCGCTGAAGAAATCATGCGCCGTGATGAAGAACAGCGTGCCATACGGGTTCTCAAACGGAATCGTGATGCGGTCCGTGGCGAAAGGGGCTTGCGTGCCGAGTTTACCTTGGGTTGCGATCCACTGAGGCCACTGCGCGGCACCGGGTTTCGGCAATTCGGTCTCGCTGGTGACGATGATGACTTCAGTGCCGCGACGGAAAAAGCCGCGGTAAGTTCCTGCGAGCTTCTTTTCCTCTTTGGAGGTCACTTTGCCATCCATTGGCGCACCGGCCATGAAACCGTGGCGGGCGTCGTTGAGCTTGATGAAGCCTCCCAACCATTCCAAGCGCCAAGCCATGCGCTCGGGATCAAAGACGGCAGCTTTGTCGCCGGTGCGCACGCACACGGCCTTCGGAATGGTGAGTCCTGCTCCTTTGAAAACTCCACTGAACACATTCCCAAGATCACTCGCGGCCCAGCGACCATCCTTCCACGTCACTTGGTCGTTTTGATTGCCCCAGTGTCCTTGCTGGCCACCGTCGAGGCCGGGGAACTGTGGGATGAGTTCGGGTAGGGCGTAGCCCGAATCTCCAGATTCGGGTTTCTTGGCTTGATTGCCATTTTCTGACCGAATCTGGAGATTCGGTTTACGCATGAAATACAGCGCCTGCTTGCCGTAGAAGTCGAACACGCGCTCGCGGTTCACGAAGTGCTGCCAGTGGATGTTTTGCGATTTGTCGAGCGGCTCGAGGGCCGGTTTAAACTCGGCAGGCTTCGGCGCGGGCGGCGGCAGCAACGCGTCGAGGTTGTCAAAGCTCCACAAGCCCAGCGTGTTGTCCATGCGCTGGCGTGGCGAGGTCGTTTTGCGCGGCTTCATCACGCCGCGTGTGATGCGCACATCATCGATGACGCCATCGCAACCAATCGTACCTTCGACGAGCCGGCCAAAGGCGAGCTGTAGATCGAACTTCCGAGTTCGATCTTCTGAAACGAACTTGGAAGTTCGTTCGACGTTCAAGACCTGCTTCCCATCAACCCACAGCATCACGCCCTTGTCATCGGCGCTGGCGAGGAAGTCGTGCCACTTGCCGTCGCACACATCGATCTTCGAATCGTAGTTCCCTCCGCGACCGGGCATGTAGAGCGCCAGCGTGCCGCTCTTTGCCATCGTGTAGAGTTCCCAATGCGTGGCCGAGGCCTTCATCTCGGACGCGACGAGGATGTTGAAGCCGTTTTTGCCATCCAGCTTCGCGCGACACTCCACCGTGAACGGCAGCTTCGAGTATTCCGCATCCCCATCCACCATCCAACCGCCCTTCAGTGCCTTGCCAAACTCTTCATTCATCGACGGAGCCGTCTGGGGATTTATGATTTCTGACTTATGATTTATGATTTGGGCTGAGAACGTGCGGTAGGTGGGTTTGGGACCGGGCTTGGCATCATCGAGCTGCGGCACGAGCCACTTCAGGCCATCGAGGTTGTCGAGCAGGCGGCCTTCGGCGTCTTCATCCGTGTGATTGAGGATGCCAATCGGGCCGCTGTAGCCGCTGGCGCGGATTTGGCGCAGCACGGTCACATCCTGCGTGCCCACACCGAGCGGCAGGATCTTGCGGCCCTTCGTGTCGCCCGCGATGTCCATGCCGTTGAGGTTGAGGCAAAGCAGCCAGGGCTTCATCGCCGCGAGCGCCTTCGGCAGGCGGTCGAGGTGGCTATGGCCGTGGTGGAGGTTGTAAACGATGCCGACATTGTCGGTGCCGTGGTTCTTCTTCAGGAACTCGCACACCGCGACCATGTTTTCCGGCTCGCCGCCCCAGCCACCATGGTTGTAGATGCCCACCTGGCTGCCGATGGCCTTCGCTTTGGCCAAAAGGGGCAGCAGACCTTCTGCGGCGGTTTTGACCTGCGCCTCCTGCGTCTCGCCGGTGCCCTTCATCATGATCCAGAGCTGCGGATGGAGCTTGTACTTCTCAAACAAGCGGAACGCTTCGTCATGCACGCCCCAGAAGGCGAAGAACTCGATGCCGTGCTTCTGATACGCGAGGATCTCCCGCTCAAACTCCGACACATGCTCTGGCCGCCAGTCATAGGCGACCTTCTTGATCCCCATCTTCACCACCATTTCAGCTCGTGTCTCGGGCGTTCGTTTGGCTTTATCAAACGGCACGATGCACCACGCGGTCAGGTTTGGTTTGTCGAAGAGATCGGCAGCATGAACCACGGAACACAAGGAAGACACGGAAAGGAGCAGGGCGAGCAGGCGGCGTGGCATGGCGGGGAAATCGGGGATTGCGGAGACTGGGCGCGGAAGATAAACTCAGGGCATGGATACGACGAAGATTGATCCGAAACTACTGAACAGCTCGCTGTTTCAGGAATTGATGGCCGAAGGGCTGGCGATGCAGGATCGCTTCGCGGCGGAGCCCGTTTATGCCACGACGGGCAAAGGTCACCTCAAGAGCGCGGGCGTCGATGAGCTGAAAAAGATCAAGCAAGCTGCCGAACAGAAAGCGAAATGAGCCATGAAAGCGACGCAGGCATGGCTGGCTGATTTCACCTGGGAAATCGTCACCGCGCAAAACGCGGTGCTGTGCGCTGCAAAGAACGCGCTTCATAAGCCCACCTCGGATGGACACGACACGACGATGGCTCTTTGGGGGCAGCAGCACACTCAGGAGATGCGGCTGGACGAGGCGGTGGACCTGTGCCGCAGATGCCATCGCAAAGCGCCCTTTTGCTTCTACAACGGCAACACATTCGCCTCGATCATCGCTTTGGTGATCAAGAAGCTCTCCCTGCAGCCCGAGCAGGCCTACATCATCCGCAGTCTCGCAGGCCACATCGTGGCCGGTGTGGCGACCGATGAGGAAGTGCGGGCGTTTCGCGAGTTTTGCGACGAAATGGAGGCGTGACATGCGCGCAAGCGATCAGGGTTGCTTTGCATAGCTCTGCCACTGCGCGTCGATCCACTTCGCATCTGGTTTGCCGTCGAAAACGAGCAGACGGTATTTCGAGACATACGGTTTGCCGGGTTCGATGGACCAATCACCATCCTGCGATGGCGCGATGCAGAGCTGCGGGTTCTTCGGATTGAGGCGAAGCGGCTGAGGGAAGCGGAAGTTCGATGGATGAATCAGCACGGCGATGCCGGTGGGCATGCCATCGACCTCGCCACCGAGGTGAACCCACTTTGCTTTGGTGTTGTCGCCGGCTTTGCGGTCGTGGCCTTCGCTGGTGAGCATGGTGACGGCATCGACAGGGTTCCACAACGGGTTCCCACGCACGCCGAGACCACCGTAGTGGTATTTGGGTAGTTTGAGCGGCTTTTCGCCAGCGCAGGTCTGCGTGCTGGTGAGGTCGATGACGTTCGCGAGCGTGCCATCGAGTGTCTTTTGCGACACTGCGACCTCCCAGGTCTCATTCAGCACCTTTTCATCAGGCGTGTGGCTATGATGGAGAAACACATGCCGACTCACAAAACCACCCACAGGGCCATTCCAGACCTTCTCTAGCTTTTCAAAGCGCACCTCGGCGGTGATTTTGCCATCCTTGCCCATGTTCCAAAAATCGGGATGCGAATCGCCAAACTCCGTCTTCGTCCAGCCGAGCCACACGCCGCGCTGCCACGGGTGATCCGGCTGATGATTGCCGGTGACGAGTTTCCCGCTGGGTGAGTAGATGGGGTGCAAATGGGCCCCGTGCGCAAACGACTCCGCTACCCCTTGGGGCACTTTGCCAGGCTCCTTTTGGTAATCACAGATCCGTTTTCCCTCGATGGCGAAGCGGACGACGGTGCCGGTTTTTTCGGCGGTGATGTCTGCCGCCGCTGATGACGACACGGAAAATCCTAGAACCCAAAAAAACCATTTCATGCTCAGCAAACGTGCCGAGGTGCGAAATGCTATCGGGACTCAGAGCTGATGGTCTTGCCACGGTAAGCGATGAGGAAAAAGAGGCAGACAAGGGCGGCCAGGGCAGTTTCACCTAGCCAAAAGCGTGTCCAGTCCGTACCAGCAGGGCTTTGGCAAAAGCGGTGCCAGGCACCTCCACCAAGGTAGCCAAGCAGGTTGCCTACACCGCTCATCAGCAGCGTGAGCAACGCCTGCGCACGGACGCGCCAGCGTGGGTCGATGCGCTCCTCCAAATAAATCTGGGTGGTGATGAAATACAGGGTGAAGGCTAGGCCATGCAGCGTGGTGCCGACCATGATCCAGGGCGGTGTGTTCACGGCATTCAGACCATAGCGCAGCACACAGATGGCGATGCCAGAGGCAAAGACCCACTTTAGCCGAAACCGAGCCATGACACGAGCTAGCAGTAGCATCACAGCGATCTCTGTGGTCTGGGCCAAGGACATGACAGCGGAGACATTGGCCACGCCAAGCTCTCGCAGTTGCAGCGCGGTGTAGGGGTAAAAGGCAGCCAAGGGGATGCAGTAAAGCGCAGCCGTGATGAAGACCACGCGGTGATCTTGGTTTTTCAGAAGCTGAAGCGCATCCAGCCCCAGAACCTGCGTCCAGGTGCGCGACTGTCCAGCATCAGCAGGCTGCACGTCAGGCAGTAGGCGCGTGAGAGCAGCGACAAGCAGCCAAAGCCCTGCTGCGGTAAAACCACCACGCAGAGAAGCATCCGAATGCAGAACAAAGCTGATTAGCCAGCAGCCAGCCATCCAGCCAAAGGTGGCGCAGGCACGCAGCGGGCCAAATTGACGCTTCGGATCCGTGAGCCGTGAAAAAACGATGCTGCTGGCGATGCTCCAGACTGGCGTGGCCACCAGCGACTGGAGCTGCGCGCAGGCCAGCACTAGCCCATCCGTCAGCCGCCAGTGCAGAGTCAGACAGGTGAGCGTGAGCGTCAGTGAGGTGAAGATGGCCAGCCATCGCATCAAGCGTGTCGGTGCGGTGCGCTGATCCGCCATGGCACCGACAAAGAGGGGTGACACAAAGGCTGCCGTCGCATTGGTGGCCAGCACCCAGGGAACGAGGTGCCCTTTGCCGTAGGCAGAAAAGACATTTGCCATCGGCACGCCCCAGATCCCCATGGGCATGGCGGTGCAAAAGAAAAGCAGGGCGAGCCTGAGATGCTGGGAGGAGAGAATGGCTTCCACGGGGGGATCGAAGCCGGAACGATACAGCCCGGTTGACCTCTCTTGTCAAAAGATGCCTTGGAATCTCTTAGCGCATCGCGTCGGGGATGCGCATCTCTAGCCAGCGTGTGCCAGGCTCGATGCGGAGTGCCTGTCGCCGCTCCTGACTCAGGGCGGCGGGAACCAGCGCGGTGGTGCCAGCGGTCCAGCTTTTTCCTCCCAGCTCCAGCGCGCCGGAAATGATGGCGATCATGAGGTTTCTCCCCTGCCCTTCCCGCAGCTGGCTGCCTGGAAGTTCCGCGCGCTGCCAGACCTCAAAGTTCTCGCACTGGATCGTGGCCTGATCTTCCTGCGCAGGCAGCAGGGCCGGTGCAGTCATGCTGAAATCGATGGATTGCATCGATTCGGCGATGTGCAGCTCTCGCGGCTGTCCGTCTGGCATGATCCGGTTCCAATCGAAAACACGATAGGTCGTGTCGCTGTTCTGCTGGAGTTCATAGATGACCAAACCTGCCCCGATGGCGTGAATGAGCCCACTGGGAATGAACAGGGTGTCTCCGGCTGTGGGCGTCAGTTCCTGCACGCACTCGGCCACTGTGCCTTCATGGATGGCCTGCTCGAAATCATCGCGCTGCACTCCCGGGCGGAGGCCGGCGTAGATCTTCGCGCCAGGGCTCGCTGCCGCCACGTGCCACATTTCCGTCTTGGGCTCGCCGCCCAGCGTTTCGGCGATGCCCTGGGGCGGATGCACCTGAATGGAAAGCACCTCACTGGCATCTAGGATTTTCAGCAGCAGGGGAAAGCGCCGCGCCGGGTGATCGAGCAGCGAGGTGCCAAAGACCTCCTCGCGATGAGAGGTCCACAGCTCATGCAGGCTCAGGAGCTGCCCGTCCGCGAGGCGTGTGTAGCTCTGCTCCTTTTCTCGATCGCAGATTTCCCAGGACTCTCCATAGCGCTCTTGGTCCGCAGGCAGCTCACGTCCCAGCAGAGATTGCATCCTGCGTCCGCCCCAGGGACGCTGCTGGTAGATGGGTTCAAAGACGAGGAGATCATTCCACATAGGGTGTGAGGGAGCTACGGGTTTCATTTTGATATACTTACCTTGGATGCAATCTGTGACCCGAAAAGCCCCTCAACTGGGAGAGTCGGGCAAGACGGCACAGTCCTTGCGGAGAAGAAGGGGGGCAAGACGACCAACCCGAGCAGACTGCCTCTTGAACCCTCCCCTGTGCTGACTTACGCAACCCCATGAAACTTTCCAAAAAGGCCGAATATGCCATGCGCGCCCTCTTGGCCATGGCACGTGACCCTGAAACATCGACCTTTGCCATCCAGGACATCGCCACACGGGAAAAGATCCCGCTAAAGTTTCTCGAACAGATCCTGCTGAACCTGAAAAATGGCGGTCTGCTGCGCAGCAAGCGTGGGGTGGGAGGCGGCTATCAATTTCAAAAAGCACCTGCGCGCATCACCCTAAGGGAAGTCATCAACCTCATCGATGGACCTTTTGAGCCCATCTCCTGCGCCAACCCCGAAAAACGCAGCGCGGGCTGTGACTGCGGCATCGCGGGTGGTTGCGGGCTCGGTCAGGCCTTTGCCCAACTGCGGCAGCAGGTCGATGACTGGCTCGGACACATCACGCTAGCCCAGGTGCTGGAAAGGGAGCGTCGAGACAGCGTCAGTTTTGAGATCTGAGGTCAACGTCACACATGCCTTGCCACTCTGCTCTGTCTGCCAAGTCAAAGGCCACGAGCAAGACGCCTGAGGTCGTGGCTCTCAACCTGTCGGAGGCCCAAAGGTGTCTGGATTTCAACTGAGCTAGCCTTGCAAAGTGCAGCTCACGCCCCCATACTCACCCGAACAGCTACCCCTCTCCATCCCCAATGCTTTCCTTTCTGAAAATCCGCAATCTTGCGCTCGTCGAAGATGTGACCTGGGAGCTCGGGCCCGGACTGGTCGGAGTCACAGGAGAGACCGGCGCGGGCAAGTCCATCATCGTCGGTGCGCTAAAGCTCATCTTGGGTGAGCGTGCCGACCGCAGCCTGATCCGCACTGGGCAGGACACCTGCACGGTGGAGGCTAGCTTTCACCTGAAAAACACCCGCGCGGTGGATGCCGTGCTGGAGGATGCCGGGCTGGAGCCCTGCCTGGAAGGCGAGCTGCTGATCAAGCGCAGCATTAGCGCAGGCGGCGCGAACAAGCAGTTTGTGAATTGCTCGCCCGTCACCATCCAGGTACTGAAGTCCCTGGGCGAGCTGCTGGTGGACCTGCACGGGCCGCATGACCACCAGTCCCTGAACTCCCAGGAGCGCCAGCTGGAGATGCTAGACCAGTCCTCGGGAGCAGCCGAGAGCCTATCCGCCTACCAGACCGCCTGGAAAGCCTGGCGTGAGGCGGTGACAGAGCTGGAAGACCTGGAAAACAGCGAACGCGCAGGCTCCCAGCAGCTCGACATGGTGCGGTTCCAAGTCAATGAGATTGCCAATGCCCAGCTCAAGCCGGGTGAGGAGGAAGAAATCGAATCCCGACACCGCATCGCCGCAAATGGAGCCCGTCTGGCTGAGCTGTGCGCGTCCATCACCAGCCGACTCAGCGGTGAAGACGGTGGCGTGCTGGATGCCCTGCGCGAGATCAGCCGCAGCATCCACGAGCTAGAAAAAATCGACCCTGGCACCACAGCCATGTTTGAGGGCTTTGCCTCCGCCTTGATCGAACTGACCGACCTCGACAGCAGCGTGCAGGAGTATGCCGAAGGATTGGAAATCGACGCAGCAGAGCTAGCGCAGCTGGACCAGCGCATCGCCACCCTGCAAACCCTGAAGCGCAAGTATGGCCCCAGCGTGCAGGCGATCTTGGACTTTCAAACGGAAGCGGAAGCACGACTGGCCAAGATCGAAAACCGAGGCGAGGAACTGGAACGACTGGGCAAGCTGGTCAAAGAGCGCCGCAGCCAAGTGGACAAGCTAGGCAAACAACTTGGCGACAAACGCGCCAAAGCCGCCCCGAAGCTGGCCAAAGAAGTCGCTAGCCACCTTGCAGACCTGGGGTTCAAGCAGAGCGTCTTCGAGGTGCGCCTGACCACCCTGCCGGAGCCTGGACGCCATGGCTTCGAAGAGGTGGATTTCCAATTCGCCCCAAACCCTGGCGAGCCACTGAAGCCGCTGCGCCTGACGGCCTCCAGTGGGGAAATGTCCCGCGTGCTACTGGCGGTGAAAAGTGCCCTCGCTCGGCAGGACATTGTGCCGCTCATGGTGTTTGACGAGATCGATGCCAACGTGGGTGGCAACATCGCCGAAGCTGTCGGCCGCAAGATGGCCTCGCTGGGAAGTACGCATCAGGTCATCGCCATCACGCACTTCCCGCAGGTGGCCTCGCTGGCCCGGAGTCATTTTGTCGTCACCAAGGACATCGAAGGCAGCCGCACCAAGTCGAGCATCCGCGAAGTCGCTGAAAGCGAGCGTGTTGAGGAACTGGCTAGAATGCTCGGTGGGAAACTTGAATCCGCCCGCGAACACGCCCGCGCCCTGCTGGCGGGGGGATGAGAGTCGCTAGGTTATGTGAATTTAGACCGGAGAGCTTGGCAACAGAATGAACAGAGCACAATGCCCTGATTCTTTTGCCTTCATTCTGCTGCCAATTTCACAAAATCCTGACGAAGCGAAGGGTAGGTCCGCAGTAGGCAGGCAAGATGGCCTAACAACTGGTCGGCACCCGCTGGGCCAGCTTCACGGCATGCGGGATGGCACCGAGGACAAAGCTGAGGCACTCCACGGCACCTTGCGGCTTGCCAGGCAGAGCGATGACTAGGGCACGGCCAACGACGGCAGCCAGGCAGCGCGAGAGGATGGCATTCGGGGTGATTTCCAAAGAACGCTGGCGCATCACCTCACCAAAGCCAGGCAGCTCCACGCGCATGATGCCACGGATGGCCTCGGGGGTGACATCCCGCTCGGCGATGCCGGTGCCGCCCGTGGTCAGGATGAGACCACAGCCCTGCGTCTCTAGGGAGCGCACTGCGGTCTGGATCGCCTGCAAATCATCCGGCACGATGACCTCCGCATGAACCTGCCAGCCGTAACCCTCTGCTGCTGCGCGCAGGGCAGGTCCGCCAAGGTCTTCGTAGATGCCCTGGCTGGCGCGATCGGAAATGGTGATGATGCCGGTCTGGGTCATGGGGGAAGGTCGGTTTAGGTTTCGGTCTTGGTTTTCGAGAGCAGCACCACGTCTGTGATGCGCATGGTTTTGTCCACAGCCTTGCACATGTCATAAATCGTCAAGGCAGCGACGCTGGCTGCCGTGAGTGCCTCCATTTCCACACCCGTCTGGGCCGTGGTGCGGGCCGTGGAGGTGATGCGGATGCCACCGGACTCGGGGTGAAAGTCCACTGCCACCTTGCTTAGTGCGATCTGGTGGCACAGCGGGATGAGGAGATGCGTCTGCTTGGCGGCCTGGATGCCGGCCACGCGGGCCACGGCCAGCACATCGCCTTTTTTCAGCCCGTTGGCCTGGATCAGCGCCAGGGTTTCAGCCTGGAGCACGATAAAGGCCTGAGCGATGGCCTCTCGATGAAGTGGAGGTTTGGCCGAGATGTCCACCATGCTGGCGCGGCCTTGATCGTCGATGTGAGTGAGGCTCATGGGAAAAAGAAAGGCCGCAGAATCCGCACGGGCGGGCTCTGCGGCTAGACGCGGTGAGAACGGCTACTTGATCTCGCTGGCCCAGAAGGTCTGCCAGTCGTCCAGGTTGTTCAGATCGACCGCACCAGGGTTCACGCTACCGTCATCGGAAAGACCCACCGAAGCCAAGATACCTTTGCGCACATCGTCGCTATGGATGTAGCCCAGGATGCTCTGGTTGTGCTTGTAAATGTCGGCCTGGGTCAGCTTCACGCCGGGGTAGGCTTTCACCCAGGCTTCCAGCTGCGTGTAGGTGGGCTTCGTCTGGATGAAGGCAAGAAAGTCTTCTTCCTTGATGCCCAGGGCGGCAAGCGTCATGCCGTCGTAGCCTTTGCCACAGCCCGGATAGTCCGGGTGCAGCTTTCCAGCCGCAGCGAGGGAGGCTTTCTGCCAAAGGCGAGGCAGGTGCAGCACGCCGAGGGGGCCGGCAATGCCAGAAGAGATGGTGGGAACGATTTGGCTCATGGGAGGGGGAGGGGTTGGGAGGGAATGTCCAAGGAAGGACACCCATCATACGTGAGCCGCGCGGGCGTTTGGTCAAGCAAGCATGGGGCCCGCACGCACTTCACACTTCCAGCCATCTCCTGGCTTGCCACGAGAAAGGCGGTGTTTTAGAGCAGCAAATGCCTCACGCCGTGGCTTGGGTTCCTGCGCCGTCGTCGGTGCCTGCGGTGTGGCTCCCCTTCTCTTTTCTGATGTCTTCCCCTTCTCCCGAAAGCCAGCTCTCCACGGCAGAAATCGCCCGGCGCGCCAAGTCCAACCTGGCCTTTGCCCTGGCCTGCCTGCCCAGGGAGCGGAAACGCGACATGACCAGCTTTTACGCCTTTTGTCGTGTGGCCGATGACATCGCCGAATCCGCCACGCTGAGTGAATTGGAAAAGGAGACCGAGCTCGCCCACTGGAAAAAGTGCGTGCTCAGCGCAGAGGCACCAGGCCACCCTGTGCTGGATGAGGTGGTGGATCTGCCAGGCAAGTATGGTTTTCCCCGAGCTTGGCTGGCGGAAATCATTGATGGCGTCGCCTCAGACATCACCACGCTGCGCTACGAGACCTACCAGGACCTGCTGGGCTACTGCTACAAGGTGGCCTCCGTCGTCGGCCTGTGCAGCGTACACATCTTCGGCCATAGCCAAGCGGCTACCCGCGAGCACGCCATCCAGCTCGGCTACGCCCTGCAGCTGACGAACATCATTCGGGATGTGGGCGAGGATGCGCGTGACTACGGCCGCATCTACCTGCCGCTGGAAGATCTGCGGCGCTATGGCGTGACAGAGCGGGAGATCCTGACTGGCTGGCACAGCCCGCGCTTTGTCCAGCTCATGGACTTCCAGTACAGCCGTGCGCGTGGTTTTTACCGCGAGGCAGCCCGCCTGCTGCCTGTGGAGGATTCTGACAACCTGCTGGCCTCTCGCATGATGGGGCAGATCTACTCAGAGATTTTGGAAAAACTGCGCACGGCTCGCTATCCCGTCTTTGAGAAGCGGATGAAGCTGCACCCCGCGCGCAAAGCACTGATCCTGGCCCAGTATCTCTGGAAGGGATGGCAAGCGAACCAACGCGCGATCGACCGGCTGTGAGCGCTCCGGCATGACCTCCCTGCCCCGTGCCTACCATGATCGACCCGCTCCAGTTACTTAGCGCTTACTGCGATGGTGCCTTCCCCATGGGGCATGGGGATGGCAAGTTGTCTTGGTTTCGTCCGAAGCATCGGGGCATCCTTCCCGTTCAGGACTTTCATGTGCCACGCCGCTTTGCCCGCTACCTGCGCGATCATCCCTTTGAACTGCGCTGGAACACGGCCTTTGGCGATGTGATGCGTGGCTGCGCGGACCGCCAGGAGACCTGGATCAACAACCTGATCCTCGACAGCTATCAGGCGCTGCATGAGCTAGGCTACGCCCACAGCGCCGAGGTCTGGCGCGGCGGCCGACTGGTCGGCGGTGTCTATGGCGTGGCCATCGGCGGTGCCTTTTTCGGCGAGAGTATGTTCAGCCGCGAGACTCAGGCCTCCAAGGTAGCGCTGACGCACCTTCAGTGGCGGCTGCGTGACCGTGGCTTTGTCCTGCATGACACACAGTGGACGACCCCGCATCTGGCCATGTTTGGCGGGCATGAGATCCCCAACAGCCAGTACATGAAGCTCCTGCAAGAGGCGATCCAGCTTCCCGTCGTCTTTGATGAAACACGCCCCCTGAAGGCCTACATGGTCTTCCGCTGAGCCGGTCCTGAAAGCCCCGCAGCCGCTTCAACGCCAGGGAAGGCACCTCTGAAAATCAGAATGCCCGGGGAACTTCAGGGACAGCACCTCCGAAAATTCGGAATGCCCGGGGAACTTCAGGGATGGCACCTCCGAAAATTCGGAATGCCCGGGGAACTTCAGGGATGGCACCTCTGAAAATCAGAATGCCCGGGGAACTTCAGGGATGGCACCTCCGAAAATTCGGAGTGCCTGGGAATCTTCGATGGGAGCTGGCTTCAGGTGCGGAGCGCTACCGTTAATGGCAGGTAGGCCTTAGCCGCGGCGCTTGCGAATCTGGATGCGCTTGAAGCGGGCGTTGCCGTCCAGACTGATGCTTTGCAACTCAGGATCGTTGACGAACAAGTTGTGGATTAGCCGCCGATGGTAGCTGTTCAGCGGTGGCAGTGTCTCAGATTTGCCGGTGAGTCGAACACGCTCTCCGCATTCGCGGGCATCATTGACCATCTTTTCCTCCTTCATCGCGCGGTAGTAGTCGATGTCCACGCGAATGCGCGGAGCATCGTGCAGATGGCGCTGAAGCACCCGATTCACCAAATACTGGATGTCTTCCATGGTAGAGCCGTGCTTGCCGATGAGCTTGGAGCCTTCATCCGTGTGCACCTGCAACAGCGGTCCCTCAGCATCCTCCACGAGATCAATCCTGACGTTGAAGCCCAGGTAGCCAAGCATGGTGTCGAGAATCTGGCTAGCGTGTTCGATGGCGGTCATGGCTTCAAGCTAGACGCTGACTGCCCGTGGGCAAATCGAAACACCACCGCCCACCCCTCCTGGGCGCGTTTGTCAAAACGCGGCAAAGCCTAGAAAGCCCATCCTTGCCTTCCCCCCCTCGTCTTTTGGCGAAGCCGCCTACCGTAGGCGCGCTCTTGCGCCTGTCCCTGCCTGCCCGTATGACTGCTGACCATGCGACTCGCCATTTACCCCGGCAGCTTTGACCCCATCACCAACGGCCATCTGGATGTCATCCAGCGAGCCGCAGGTCTGTTCGATGAACTCATTGTGGCCGTGGCGCGGGACAACGCCAAGAACAGCCTCTTTTCCCTGGAAGAACGCGTGGAGCTGCTGCGCGCCGCCACGGACCACCTGCCGAACCTACGCGTGCTGCCGTTTCAGGGCCTGCTGGTGGACTTTGCCCGTGAACACAAGGCCGTGGCGCTGGTGCGCGGCCTGCGCGCAGTGAGCGACTTTGAATTCGAATTCCAGCTGGCGCTCATGAACCGCAAGCTGGAGCCCAACCTGGAGACGCTCTTCCTCATGCCACGGGAGGAGCTGACCTACATCAGCAGTCGGCTGGTGAAGGAAATCGCACGCCTGGGCGGCAATGTGAACCAGTTCGTGCCAGCACACGTGGTGGCGGCGCTGAAGGCCAAGCATAGCGGTCTGCCCGGCTAAAGCTGAATTCCAAAGCCCACGATAAACGGGACATTCTCGCCGAAAACTTCGGCATCGAGGCACAAAGCTCATCACTCGTGCGTGATGGCCTCATCCAGGTTCATCACCATCGTGGCCACCAGACAGCCCGCCGCTAGGCGGGAAAGCCGGGCCGGATCAGTGGGCGCGGTCTCCAGGTAAGCCGCCGCCTCCTGAGGATGCTTCGCGTAATGCTCAAAGGCGCGTTGCCATTCCCGTTGCAGCACCGCCAGCTCTGGGGCGCTCGGTTTTCTCGAAAGCACGCGCTCATGCAGCCATGTGAGGCGCGCCTCATCGTCAGGCTGGATCAGCATCTGGCGGGAAAGCTCCCGCGCGGCAGTCAGCACGGTACGGTCATTCAGCAGTGTCAGTGCCTGCAGCGGTGTGTTCGTGCGGGTCATGCCCACCTCGCAGACACGGCGCTGGGCGCTGTCGAACAAAAACGTGGGGGCGATGCTGCGGCGCCAGAAGGCATACAGCGTGCGTCGATGTTGCGCCGCACCCTCGCTAGGCTCGTAGGTGAAGCGGCCCATGAAGATTTCCTCCCACACGCCCTCGGGCTGATAGGGACGCACGGGCGGACCGCCCAGCGCGGGATTCAGCAGGCCAGAGACAGCCAGGGCGGCATCGCGCAGCATCCAGCTCGGCAGGCGGAAGCGCGGCCCCCGGGCCAGGAGACGGTTGTCAGGATCGCGGGCCATGAGCTGCGGCGAGGCAGCACTGTCCTGCTGATAGGTCTCGCTCGTGACGATGCGACGGATCAGGTGCTTGATGTCCCAGCCATGCTCCATGAAGTCCACCGCCAGCCAGTCGAGCAGCTCCGGGTGCGTGGGCCGCTGCCCCTGAAGGCCAAAGTCATCTGCCGTGCGCACCAGCCCTGCGCCAAAGAACATCTGCCAGAGATGATTCACGAAAACTCGCGCCGTGAGCGGATGCTCGCGGGAAGTGATCCAGCGCGCGAGCCCGATGCGGTCACGTGGCAAATCGGCAGACCAGGGCGCGATGGCCTCGGGCACACCCGGCTGCACCTTGTCGCCTTTTTTGTCCCACACGCCACGCAGCAACACATGGGTGTCTCTCGGCTCTTTTCGTTCGGCCAGCACCATGACGTTCAGCTTTTTCGCCGCGCCCTTCACTTCCCCCAGCTGGGCCATGGCGCGATTCAGTGAGGCCTTCGCCTGCTGATAAGGCGCATGATCCTCCAGGAACTGGGAGAAAAGCAGATCGCGCAGCTTTTCATCCACCGCGCCCTTGGTCTCGGCAAGCTGCTCCAGCGGTGCCTTGCCCACAGACCGCACGGCAGGTCCAGGCTGGTCGGTGACGGAAAGGCGGAAGCTGGCGAGGTTTGCGTCACCCAAGGTGGAACGATGCCGCAGCTCAATGATGAGCTCTTCCTCGGCCTCCAGCCGCAGCGGCTCGCGCAGCTCATACACAGCCACGTGCGGCTGGTCTTTGGGCGCGCCGACCGTGGTCCAGCCATTGCGCGGATCGTCATCCAGCGTGCCTTTGACCGCGCCGTATTCACGCGGCTTGCCGCCTCCGGCTTCAAAGTCCGCCACCGCTCCCGCCATGGCGATGTCGCGCACCTGGGCGCTGCCCTTCCGCCGCACCTGCACCTTGATGTCAGTCAGGATGAACTCGCCCGTCTTGCCTCGTGAAAGTGATCCGGCTTGCGGCAGCACCTCCAGTCTCAGCCCGGTCAGACGTGCCTGCGGCGCGCGGCTGATGAGCCTGTAATCGTCCTGACGCGGATTTGCCCCGCTGGCGATGACGATGCCATCGGCCTGCTGCATGAGCCGCGTGCCCTCTTCCGATTCCAAAGCGCCACGCAGCACCTGCCAGGCCTGAAAGCCGCCGCGCACCTGCCGCTGGCGCTGCGCCAGCCAGTCGCCAAAGGGTTTCTCCGCCGCAGCCTTCGCCGCAGCCTCCACGGGACTGCGCTGATCGACCAGCGCTTGGGCCTCACGCACCGCCCGCTCGGCATAGGGAGACTGGTAGCTCAGGTAAGGCTTGGCCGCCGAGCCTGCCGCGCCGTCTTCGTCGATGCTGTTGAAGAAGGCATTCATCGCATAGTAGTCCGCGTGGGAGATGGGATCGAACTTGTGCGAATGGCACTGCGTGCAGCCCAGCGTCAGGCCTAACCAAGCAGATCCCACCGTGTTCACCCGGTCGATGACGTAGTCGATGCGCGACTCCTCCTTGTCAC
Organism: Verrucomicrobiaceae bacterium; assembly: GCA_027484445.1. Lineage (GTDB taxonomy): Bacteria > Verrucomicrobiota > Verrucomicrobiia > Verrucomicrobiales > Verrucomicrobiaceae > Prosthecobacter. The sequence continues at coordinate 116,768 of JAIXSY010000033.1, read as the reverse complement.
GCCCGCCTTCGCCATTCGTCATGTGGTTGCGGTGAAAGCAGGTGGCCAGCTGCTGCTCAGGCGTCGCCTTCGGCAGCAGATCACCGGCGAACTGCTCCAGGGTGAACTGGTCAAAGGGCTTGTTGGCGTTGAAAGCCTCCACCACCCAGTCGCGCCAAGGCCAATTCGTGCGGGTGGCATCCGATTGAAAGCCATCCGTGTCCGAATAGCGCGCCACATCCAGCCACCACATGGCCATGCGCTCGCCGAAATGTGGCGAGGCCAGCAGGCTGTCGATTTCTTCCTTCCATGACCGCTGGGAAGGTCCCGCAGGTGGCAGGCCGGTAAGATCAAAGCTCAAACGCCGCCTCAAGGTGGATTCGGCTGCTCGCGGTGCCGGGCGGAGCCCTTCCTGAGTCAAACGCTGTCGCACCCAGTGATCCACAGGATGCCCCTGCGCGGGCTTTTTCATCGGCTTCTCAAACGACCAGTGCTTTCCCCATGGCGCGCCTTCTTTCACCCAACGCTCCAGCAGCGCCACCTGCTCCGGCTTCAAGGGAGGTTTGTGCGACTTCGGCGGTGGCATGATTTCATCCGCATCCTGCGTGACAATGCGGGTGATGAGATCACTGGCCTCTGGCTTCCCTGGGCGGATCACCGCCAGCGCTCCCTCACGTGTGTCCAGCCGAAGATCCGCCTTTCGGTGTGCCTCATCCTGGCCATGGCAGCTCAGGCAGTTCTCGGAAAGGATAGGCAAGACATCGCGGCTGAACTGCACCGGTTCGGCCCTGATGCTGAAGGCAAGGTGTACGGCAAAAAAAAGGATCAAGGCGCGGTCAAGCATGGAAAAAATATGCACGGATTACGGCCCAAGGATATGACTCCACACTGCCATGGCTTTGGACTATTCCGGCATTCACTGCTTGTCACCAAAGCACCAAAACACGCCCCCAGGGAATGAGGCGCAAGCCTCCACAAGCCGTAATGATCACCCAAAGCTGCCTGTGTCCCCCATCATGCGCCTCCTCTCATCTGTCCTTTCGGTCCTCTCCGTCGCATCCGTCCTACCCGCCCAGCCGGTAACAAAGAAGATCGACCTCCTCGAAGTCATTCGCAGCGGCGCGGTCGAGCACCACGTGAATCCCAAGATGGATTTCCATGATGATCCCAAAGACATCTGGACCTTTGCCAAGGACGGCACCTTCAACATCAGCGGCCGCGGCTACGGCTATGTCGCCACGAAGGAAAACTACCGCGACTACCATCTCGTCCTCGAATTCAAATGGGGCACGAAGACTTGGGGTACTCGCGAAAAGAAGGCCAAGGACAACGGCATCCTCCTCCATGCTTACGGCCCGCACGGTGCCTACAGCGACACCTGGATGGCCAGCATCGAGGCGCAGATCATTGAGGGCGGCGTGGGTGACATCCTCGTGCTCTCGCCGAAGCTCGCCGATGGCACGGAGGTCACCACTTCGCTCTCCGCCGAATTCGTGCTCGACCGCGATAAAGAGAAAATCTGGAAACAAGGCTCTCCACGCCAGACCGTGACCAAAGGCCGCATCAACTGGCGTGGTCGCGATGAAGACTGGAGTGACACCGTGGGCTTCCGCGGCAAAAACGATGTCGAAAGCCCCAGCGGCGAGTGGAACCGACTCGAAGTCATCGCGAAGGGCGACACGCTGCAATACTTCGTCAACGGAGCGCTCATCAATGAGGCCTTCGATTGCAAACCCGCCGAAGGCAAAATCCTTCTTCAGACCGAAGGAGCGGAGATGATCGTGCGTCGCTACGAGCTGTATCCGCTCGGCGAGTTCAAAGAGAAATGGTCCGCCATCCAGGCCAGCGGCGGCAGCGACATCGGCGCGGTGCGCGATGGTCAAAGCGAAGCCCTTTCTCCCGAAGAAAGCATGAAGCGCATTCAGCTCGATGGGCCGTATGAAGTGCAACTCGTCGCCGCCGAACCGCTCGTGCTCGATCCCGTCGAGGCCACCTGGGATGAGAAAGGCCGCCTGTTCGTCGCCGACATGCGCGACTACCCGCTCGGCCCGCCGAATCCCGGCGATCCCTGGCTTTCCCGCATCCAACTCCTCACCGATGAGGATGGCGACGGCCGCATGGACAAGGCGGTGACCTTTGCCGACCACATGGACAACGTGCAGGGCCTCCTCCCCTACGACGGCGGCCTCATCGCCACCACCCGCAGCCAGATTCTCTTCCTCAAAGACACCGACGGCGACAACAAGGCCGACCTCATCAAGCCCCTCATCCGCGGCTTCAATCCGAAGCACAGCCAGCTCCAAGTCAGCGCCCCGCGTTGGGGGCCGGATGGCTGCGTGCATTTCAACAACGGCCTCGATGCCCGCGAGATTTATCCCGCCGATGCACCCACCAAGGTCGTCGGCATCCCCGGCTCGAATTTCAAATGGAACCCCAAGACCGGCGAGATCACCCCCACCGGCGGCAAAGGCCAATACGGCGGTGCCTTCGACGACTACGGCCATCATTTCTACTGCTCGAACCGCAACCCGCTCATGTTCACCGTCATGCCTTACGAGGCCATGCTGCGGAATCCTCGCGCCGGCATCACGCAGGTACATGAAGACATCGCCACGCCCGGTGCGGAGACACGCGTCTATCCGCTGCAAATCACTCACACCACCGCCGATGCCCACGCCGGCACCAACACCGCCTGCAGCGGCCTTGGCGTCTATCGCGGTCACTTGATGCCCGAACTCAAAAACAACGTCTTCGTCCCCGATCCCACCGGCCAGCTCGTCACCCGCTACCAGATCGAGCCCAACGGTGCTTCCCTCAAAGCCACGCGTGTCGGCGACCGCACCGAGTTCTTCCGCAGCAGCGACGAATGGTGTCGCCCCGTGAACTTCACCACCGGCCCCGACGGTGCCATCTACATCTGCGACATCTACCGCCGCTGGATCGACCACGCGAGATTCTTCCCCGAGGAGTTCGTCAAAGCAAACGACATGCGCCAAGGCGAGAATCATGGCCGCATCTGGCGTGTGGTGCCGAAGGGAACCAAGAGTGGTTCAGTCGTCTCGACTGATCAAAAACCAGCCGGGACGGCTGCACCACACTTCCAGCCTCAGTCCGAGCATACAGGCCGTCTCGTTTTCAATAAACTACTGCTCAAGGTTGATGTCGATGATCATCCAGATGGTCAGCACATTGGCATCCGCACCGACGCGATTTGCCAATATCCAGACGATCCTTGGATGGCCAAAGCGGCCCTTTCGTCCAGCAACTACACCGCAGGCCATGTCTTGGCTCAGTTGCTAGCCGATGAGCGCTTCTCCAAAACCTACTCAGCGAACCGCAATGACACGATTCGCTCGTTCACTATTGCGGCGATCGCTGCCAACAATCCTCCAGATGTCCAAAAGCTGCTTGGTGTCTTAAAGATAGCTCCGGGCCAGCTCCTTTGGTGGAAGCCCGCCTTGCTCCAAGGCCTCGCTGAAGGCTTGTCCAAATCCGGTGGCAAGCTCGGCGTGAAAACGCTTGGCGAGTTCATGACCAAGACACCGCTAGGATTTGAGGATGCCGCGAAGCAGATTGCGGTCTTACTTTCAAAGGTGGACGAAGCTATCGCCGATACCGCCGCGCCGGTTGATCAGCGCCTCGCGGTGCTGCCCTTACTCGCTTCGCGGAAATGGGCCGCGGTCGAGCCCATCATCAAAGGCTTGCTCACCAGCGTGCAGCCGCCCACCATCACCGCCGCCACCATCGCGCTGCTGAAGAAATATCCCGCCACCACCACCTCCGGCCTGCTTTACGAACTCCTGCCCAAGGCCGGCCCCACGCTCAAACGCGAACTCGTCGCCATCCTCATCGCCAACTCCACCACCGCCTTCGACCTCCTCAAGCGCATGGACAAAGGTGAGTTCCCGCCCGCGTGGGTCGATGTCGAAAAACGCTGGGGTTTCCAGCGTGGGAAGGGCGAAATGGCCGCGCTCGCCAAAAAACTCTTCGGCGAGGCCAACACCGACCGCGCCAAGGTCGTCACCAGCTACCTCGACGCCGCCAAAAAGCCCGGCGACGCCAAAAAGGGCCAGCAACTCTTCGCCACCCTCTGCATCACCTGCCACAAGCACGGCCAGCTCGGTGTCGATGTCGGCCCGCCGCTCTCCGACGTCAAAGTGAAGGCCCCCGAAGCCCTCCTCAGCGACATTCTTGATCCCAACCGCATGTTCGAAGCCCGCTGGAGCGCCTACACCATCGAGACCAAGGACGGCCGCACCCTTAGCGGCCTCATCCAAAACGAAACCAGCGACGCTATCGTCCTCGCCATGCCCGGCGGCGCCAAAGAAACCCTCTCCCGCAGCGCCATCAAAGACATGAAGAGCCTGGACAGGACGCTGATGCCTGATGGTCTCGAAGCGGCTATCTCCAAAGAGCAGATGAGTGATTTGATCGCGTTCTTGCTGGGGAAGTGAGTTCACCCGCATCTGCTCCAGTTCGCGCTTGAGAGGCAGCGGCAGTCACGGTTGGCTGGCGTTCGCGGCGATCTTCGTTTCCCCTTTTTGACCCGAGGCATCACGTTTGGTGAAAATAAGCCGTTTAAACAGGCAGTAGAATTGTCTGAACCGAGTTTTTTGATACTGAATTCTACTGCCCCCATTCTACTGCCTATCTCAGGGTGAAATCGCGGCGCGGCGTTCCTCTCTCAGCTCGCCTTTCAGGCACTCGTCACCACCGCCCCCGCCATCCGCAAAACGCAGCAGCCAGAATCCATCTCGATGGCTCCGGATTCACTTCGGCGGACTTGGACTTGGGGGCTGAGGGTGTAGAGCTGGCGGCGGGAATCGGCGGGATCGGGGCTCATTTCGACGAGGGCGGCATCAAGGAGCTGGACGAGGAGGTGCTTGATGGTGGCCTGGAGACGTTTCGCGAGATGACCGGCGCAGGCGGTGGCCGTACGCGGCCTGCCATCGGCGAGCTGCTCCAGCAGGCGGCATCTCAACGGTGCCGGTGGTCTTGGACATCTTCGGACACTGGCGCTGAGCAAGGCTCATCCTGGAGTTTCGATCACAGAGCAAGGTGACCGAGCGCGAGCAGGCCGTAGTAGGTGTACTCGGGATCGAGGGTGTCGTCGGTCCAGTTGCCGTGAAAACCACCGGCTGCACTCCAGAGGCTATCGATGAAATCGAGGCAGGGCTCTTTCACCTGGGCGATGGCGTCCGGCTGATTCGAGAGCGCATGCAGGGCCACGGCGGTAGAAAGCAAATCGGGAATGGGCGCTCCAGGCACGGCCAGGAAGCCACCGGCGGGCAGGCATTGGCGGACCAACCAAGCCACCGACGCAGGCGGCGCAGGCAGCTGCATCGTGCGGTAGAGGGAAAGCATGGCCGAGGTGGCTGTGGTGGAGCCGAGGACCATGCCGGGTTCGTTGGACCAAGCTCCATCCGGGGTCTCCAGGCTGTCCATGCATTGGGCGATGCGAAAGGGATCAGGCGGCAGCAGGCCTAGATCTTGATAGGCTCCGAAGGCGATCAGGCATCCGTAGGCGCTGCCGTTTTTTTTGCCGGGCGACTGATGGTATCCGCCATCTGGGGTGCGCCAGGCTTCGAGCCGCGCGGCAAGCGTTTGCTTCTGCTGCATCGTTAGCCCGCCGCCGAGACTGGCCCGGCAGCGTGCGAGGCAGGAGAGATGCACAAAGTCGAGCCCTTCCCCATCGCCATAAGCTGCCAACCATTCCTGCAAGGCAGCTGTCGGGACGTCTTTCTGCAAAGCCATCAGCCCCTCGATGCCGAAGACCGTGTAGTAGAGGTCTGGACGGTCGGCTCGGTCAAGAAAACCTGCGCCGGATGGAGCAAGGCGCGACCTGAGGAAGTCGGCGACCAAGTCTGCCGATTCACCCAAAAGCTTCGGTGCCAGGCGGGCAACCTGGAGCATCTCGAGACGAAAGCTCATGGCTTAGAGCTTCTCAGGCTCCTGCAACAACTTAGCGACACGAGCCAGCAATCTGCCCGCCGCGCCGCCATCGCAGACACGGTGGTCAAAGCTGAGCGTGAGCTCGGCTTCCACGACTGGGATGAATTGATTCACTTCATCGCTCCAGCGCGGCACTTTGCTCCCAGCTCCAAGGCCTAGGATGAGGTTTTGTTCGGGCAGAGGAATGGGCGTGGCCCAGACGATGCCAAAGGTGCCGAAATTCGTGACGGTGGCGATGCCAGGGCGGTTCATGTCGTGCGGTAGGCGGCGGGCGCGGGCCTGCTCGACCAGGCGATTGTAAGTCTGCACCAGCTTCACGAGTGGGGTTTTGTCCACCTCACGCAGCACGGGCACAAAGACGCCATCCTCCACCTCCACGGCGAAGCCGATGTCGATGGCACGTGGGTGAACGATGCGGTTGCCAATCAGGCGACCGGCCACGGCGGTGTTTTCCGCAAGGGCAATGGCCAGCGCACGAATCGCATACAGAGCCGGACCGGGCTTGGGATCAGCCTTGCGGCGATGAGCCAGCATGGCATCCAGCATCACCGGGCTACCGACGGTGGCCAGCGGGCGTGTCCAGCTACGACGCATGGAGTCCGCGACCGCGATGCGCATGGGTGAGGCAGGCGTGAGCTTGTGCTGCTCCAGACCGCGCAGGAAGTTTTCAAAGTCCTCCACCGTCACTCGGCCTCCGGCTCCGGTGCCTGCGATGCCAGCGAGGTCAGAGGCGTTGATGCCCAGCTCATTCATGCGAGCACGCATCCGCGGCGAGATGTAGCTGGCTCCGGTGGCCCCAGCAGGCACGGGCAGTCCGCCTACGACAGGCTCCACCTTCGGCTGATAGCCGACGATGTTGTCTTCCTCGTTGAACTGAAAGTGCAGCGACTCTGCATTCGGCATGGAAGGCGGAGCCGAGAGCGCTTCTTGGCGCGTGCCACCTTCGGCAAAGCCGAGGGCCTGGGCATCTTCATCCGAGACCTCGAAGGCTGCGAGCTGGCTGCCGACGGCATAACTGGTGTGCACTTTCCCCAGGATCTGGTCGATGCGACCCGCACAGGGACTGCCGACGGTCATGGTGGCTTTGTTGGTTTCCACCTCAAAGATATCGGCACCGGCTTCGATTTGTGCTCCGGGCTCGACGAGGATTTTCACAAGCGTGGCTTCGGCGATGGACTCGCCGAGTTGGGGCATGAGGATCGGGATGGTGGGCATCTGTGGCAGAAGGGATCTGGAACGGTGCGGGAACAGCAACATGAGTGCCGGGTTCCATGGGAGCCGTCAAGACAGTGCACGAGCCTTTTCAGCTGCTAGCTTTTCTGAAAAGTGCCTCTACTCTCCGCCCCTGCCCGCTCCGGCGCGCCCAAATCCGTCCTTTTTCTCCTCATTGCTTCATGACTCCTCGTGTTCGTTTTGCTCCCTCTCCCACTGGCGATCTGCATGTCGGCGGTGGCCGCACGGCATTGTTCAATTGGCTTTATGCTCGCCAGACCGGGGGCACCTTCATTCTGCGGATCGAGGACACGGACGGGGCGCGCAATACCGAAGAAGCGCAGCGTGGCATCGTGAAGGGCCTGCGCTGGCTGGGCCTGGACTGGGATGAAGGTCCCGAGGTGGGCGGCCCTCACGGCCCTTACTTTCAAAGTCAGCGCAAGGCGATCTACGATGCTTATCTGGCCAAGCTGGAGGCCGCGGGCCGCGTTTACACGGAAGAAAATGGAGCCGTGCGTTTCAAGTTCAGCCGCACCGCCATCACCGTGCACGATCTCGTTTGTGGCGATGTGACCTTTGCCCCGACGGAAGAACCCGACATGACGATTCGCCGCCCCGATGGCAGCTACATTTTCCATTTCGTCAATGTCGTGGATGACATCGAGATGCGCATGACGCACGTCTTTCGCGGAGAAGATCACCTCTCGAACACCTGGAAGCACATCGACCTCTTCCATGCCTTGGGGGCCACACCGCCCACTTATGCCCACATCCCACTCATTCTGAACCCCGATGGCTCCAAGATGAGCAAACGCGACGCGGGCAGCGCGATCGAGCACAGCTACATCCACGAGGGCTTCCTGCCGGATGCGGTGTTCAACTACCTAGCCATGCTGGGCTGGACCCCACGGGCTGACCAAGAGGTGCTGACGCGCGAACAGCTCGCCAAGCTCTTCAACCCGGCTGACATTCACAGTGCCAATGCCCGCTTCGATCTGCATAAGTGCCAGTGGTTCAATGCGCAGTTTCTGCGTGCGCTCAGTCCCGAGGCACTGCTGAAGGCCAGCCTGCCTTTCCTGGAATCCGCTGGGTTGGTCATTGGCGATGAAGCCATGGCTGCTGCCGCCGTTTACAGCGTGAAGGAAAAGGTCAGCCTGCTGAAGGAGATCCCCGCCTGGGTGCATTACTTCTTCCGGGAAGACTATCCGTTTGAAGCGGATGTGACGGAGAAGTTGAGGGCGAAGCCAGAAAACGCCAGCCTGCTCAAGGCCGCCCTGACCACGCTCGGCCATGGCACCGAGTGGTCTGAAGCCAGCGTGCACAGTGCCATCGAGGCGGCAGCCAAAGAGGCTGGAGTGAAAACGGGAGCACTGATGCCACTGCTCCGCGCTGCCTTGAGCGGTCAATCGCGTGGCCCGAATGTGGCGACGATCGCGCATCTGATCGGCCAGGAAAGCACCCTGCGGAGAATCGAGCGGACACTCAGCGAGGTGCTCGGCTGATCTGCCACTGAGCTTCGAAGCGGCTGAAACGAAAGCTTTCTCCTCGCGTATCTTTCCTGATGAATCCGGTTTACCAGGAAAAGCTTCAGCTGCGCACACGCCGCCAATTTCTCGGCAATGCCGGGCAATTCAGCCTGGGTGCCATCGCTCTCCAAGCGATGGAAGCCTCAGGCAATTCAGCAGCGGTGAATCCACTGGCCCCACGCCATTCCCCTGCCCCCGCCAAGGCAAAGCGTGTGATCTACCTGCACATGTCTGGCGCACCGCCGCACCTGGATCTGTTCGACTACAAGCCGGAACTGGTGAAGCGCGACGGCCAAAACTGCCCTGACCGTGAGCTAAAAGGCCGCACCTTTGCCTTCACCACCGGAGTGCCGAAACTGATGGGGACACCGCGCAGCTTTCAGCAATACGGCAAGGCAGGACTGTGGATGAGCGATGCCTGCCCAAACTTTCACGGCATCGCCGATGAGATCTGCATGGTGCGTTCGATGTTCACGGACCAGTTCAATCATGCGCCCGCAGAGCTTTTGCTCTTCACCGGTCACACCCGCCAAGGCCGACCTTCGATGGGGTCATGGGTCACCTACGGCCTGGGCACGGAGAACCAAGACCTGCCGGGCTTTGTCTGCCTGATCTCCAGCGGCACGCAGCCGAGCGGAGGCCAAGGGCTATGGGGCAGCGGCTTCATCCCCAGCGTCTATCAGGGCGTGCAATGCCGCAGTCAGGGTGACCCCGTGCTTTTCACCTCCAATCCGGCTGGCATGAGCCGCGAACAACGCCGCCGGACGCTGGATGCGCTGCGTGAGCTGAACGAACAACAGGTCGCGCAGCTCGGCCACCCAGAGACTGTGACGCGCATCGCGCAATATGAGCTGGCTTACCGAATGCAGGCCAGCGTGCCAGAGGTGATGGACATTTCCCGCGAAACACCCGCGACGCTGGAAGCCTACGGCGCTCAGCCCGGTCAGGCCAGCTTTGCCAACAACTGCCTACTTGCCCGCCGATTGGTCGAGCAGGGCGTGCGTTTTGTGCAGCTTTTCGATTGGGGCTGGGACTTCCATGGCACTGGCGTGGACAATGGCATCACCGAAGGCCTGACGAAAAAGATGGCTGCTACCGACAAGCCGGTCGCAGCTCTGATCCGTGACCTCAAGCAGCGCGGCCTGCTGGAGGACACCCTCGTTGTTTGGGGTGGCGAATTTGGCCGCACGCCCTTCCGTGAAGGACGCACCGCAGCGAGTCCAGTGCTGGGTCGCGATCACTACCCCGATTGCTTTACCCTGTTCATGGCAGGTGGCGGCGTCAAAGCTGGCTTTGACTACGGCAGTACGGATGAGCTGGGTTTTCACATCGCAGAAAACAAAGTTCATGTGCATGATCTCCAGGCGACGCTGATGCATCTCCTAGGTTTTGATCACGAGCGTCTGACCTACCGCTTCCAAGGTCGCGATTTCCGACTCACGGACATTCACGGCCACGTCGTGAAGGACTTGTTGGCCTAAAGGGCTCGATGATGAAACCCGCTGCACGTGACCTTCACGCGCAGCGGGGAGATTCAACCATGGGCTTAACCCGTGGTGCGCAGCCCTGAGGCCAGTGCATTGATGGAGATGAGCAAATCTGGCATCATCGCTTCAGCGGCTTCGGCTTGGCCTGAGGCATTTAACGCGCGCCACTGGCGGAGCAGCCCGACCTGCTGCTCATGCAGGACTTTCAGCGGCTCTTCACGAATGTTCAGCGTGTAGGCGAGACGTGGGCGGCGCGCCGCAAAGGTGCCATCGAAGAGGTCCTCCAGCACAATGCGCGTGCGGTCGAACTCGGCCAAAATGATGCTCAGGAAACGCTCACGCACCTCCATCTCGGCCACGAGTCCGCCATAGAGCTTCATGAGATCGGCATTGGCGCTGAAGAGACTGCTTTCGATGTTTGTCAGCACATAGGTGATGAAGGGTGAGGCCTTCAGGCTGGATTTGATGGCCGCAAAAGCGGCTGAGTCGGTATCGCGGAGCTTTTCCAAAGCTGAACCCGCGCCGAACCAACCCGGCAGGTAGAAGCGGGACTGGGTCCACGAAAACACCCACGGGATGGCCCGCAGATCATCGAGTGAAGCCTGCCCCGTGCGGCGGGCAGGACGCGAGCCAATGCGGGAATTTTCCAGAGCATCAATGGGCGTCGCTTGGCGATAAAAGCGCATGAAGTCTGGCAGCTCCAGCAAGGCACGGTAGGCCGTGCGGCTGTCAGCAGCGAGACGATCCAGCACAGGAGCCAAGGCCGGATCAGCAGGAGAGCCATGGCGATGCCGCCCTGTGGCCGCCGCCGCAGAGGCCATGAGCAGCTCGGTGTGATAGACCGCCGAGCCAAGGTGAGCATACTTTTGGGCGATCGTTTCCCCCTGCTCCGTCATGCGCATCCAGCCGCCCAGACTGCCCTGCGGCAGAGCTTCCATGAACCAATGCGTGGGGCCAGCTCCACGGCCCACGGTTCCTCCACGACCATGGAAAAACACAGCCTGCACGCCATGCTGGGCGCAAGTGGCACTGAGCGCAGCCTGAGCACGATGCAGCGCCCACTGGCTGGCCAAAATGCCGCAGTCTTTGTTCGAGTCGGAATAGCCGACCATGATCTGAAGTGCAGGACGCTCGGAGGACAAACTGCGACGCGTGACCGGGTGCTGAAGGAAGGCATCCACAATGCCAGGCCCCGCATCGAGATCGGCCATGGTCTCAAACAATGGCGTGACAGGCAGGGGACAGCGCAGCCCCCCCTCGCTCCAAGTCATCAGCCCCGCCTCCCGCGCCAGGACATAGACCGTGAGGAGGTCTTCGACATTCCTGGTCATCGACACGATCAAGGCTCCCAGCCCCGGTGTGCCATGCTGGGCGATGTGGCTAGCGATGACGCGATGGCAGGCCAGTACGGTGTCCGCCTCAGGCCCCGCCGACATGCCTGCGGCCAAGAAGGGACGAGGCGATTGCAGCTCACGCTCCAAGAGAGCACGGCGTTCTTCGAGAGACCACTCCATCCAGGAGCGGCCATCGAGCAGGCCAGCCGCCCGCAATAGCTGATCCAGGGCCTTTTCATGAAAGGCTGAGTTTTGACGAATGTCGAGCGTGGCGCAGTGAAAGCCGAAAGCCTCCAAACGACGACGGAAAGGCACGATGTGCTCCACAACGAGCGCATGATCGCCGACGGATTCCAAGGCCTCCGCATAAGCATTGAGGTCTGCCAGAAGCTGGGCTGGACGCTGGTAAGCCCCAGGGCTGCCAGGTTTTTCCACCTCAAGCATGAGGCGGGCACGCATGAGGTAGGCCGCCGCGCGCCAGGGCTCTTCGCGATTGCGTTCCAAGATGTAGGCGACCTCAGGGCGGCTGCGTCCACCCAGTTCTTGGGCCAAGCGCTCGGTCAGCTCCTGCAAGCCAGCAGGCGTTTGCTGGAAAAGCGAACTCAGCGGCGTGTCGTGCGCCAGTTGCTCCAGAGCGCGACGATGAATACGCAACGCGTTGCTGCGCAATTCGCGCAAGGCATTGGCCGTGACATCAGCGGTGACAAAGGGGTGCCCATCGCGATCACCACCGATCCAGGTGCCAAAACGGATCAAAGGCGGCAGCGAATCCACCCCGGCAGGGTCGTAGCCCGCTGCGATCCAGGCCTCACGAAGATGCGTATGCGCACGAGACAGCGCCTCAGGAAAAACTTCGCGCAGGTAATGCAGCGCATTTTGCAGCTCGGCCTCAATCGTCGGGCGTGTGACGTGGATTTCCCCAGTGCGCCAGAGATTTTCGAGCTGTACCTGAAGCTGGGAGAGGATGCGATCCTGCTCCCGCGGGGTGTAGTCTTTGTTCTCGTGCCGATTCATCAGCGCGTAGATCTCTAGGTGCAGATCGCGCACGGACTCGCGCTTGGCCTCCGTCGGGTGCGCAGTCAGCACAGGCTCCACGCGCACCGTCTTCAGCACGTCCAGCATTGCTTCAGGGCTGATTCCCAGAGATTTGAGAGCCCGCAAGTTATCAGGCCAGAGCCCAGGTTCTGCCTCAGGGCCGCGTTCTTTTTCTCTCAAGCGGCGGGTCTGGATGGCCGCGCGCTCTTCCACAATGTTCAGCAGCTGAAACGCGATTGACCAAGCCTGCCCGAGCGCGCGATTGGGCTCCGAGCCGACCTGGGAACATTCGCCGATCCAGGGTAGTTTTTCCGCCAGGGCACCTTCGCCAACGCGATGCAGCACCGCAGAAAAGGCGGTCATGAGGAACTTAAGATCGTCTTCGAGAAGGCGGAAGCCATGCTCCCGCAGAGGGTTGGTGGGGGTCATCCCTGCACTGATAAGCAGGAACGATGCCGCTGCGAGCACGAGCTTGCCCGGAAGATGCGTTGCCAGCGTGCAGTCGGGGCGAATCAGGCCAAAACGTCGGCAATCACCTCGCCCTTGTCCCCGACCGTGAAGGGACGGTTGCTGGGGGACATGACGACCTGGCTCACGTCTAGGCCCATGGCATGGCCAACGGTGCTGTGAAAGTCTTGGATGGTGACCTGTTTGTCCGCCACGGAAGCGCCTTCTTTGTCGCTGCTGCCGTAGATGGTCCCTCCCTTCACCGGACCACCTGCCAGTAGAGTCGAAAAGACCTTCGGGTGGTGGTCGCGTCCGCTTCGACTATTGATCTTTGGACCACGACCGAACTCGGAACAAAGCACGATCAGCGTGCTGGCCAACAGGCCACGCTGCTCTAGATCACTCAGCAAAGCAGAAATCGCGGTGTCAATGATCGTGCCATTTTCGTCCATGCCATCGTCGATGTCATTGTGCATGTCCCAGCCGCCCTGAGTGACCTCAACAAAACGCACACCACGCTCAATCAAGCGCCGCGCCAAAAGGCAACCCTGGCCAAATTTGTTCCGGCCATAGGTCTCGCGATCCGCGTCCTTTTCCTCGGACAACTTGAAGGCGTCCAGGTCCTTGCTGCTGAGCAGCTTTAGCGTCTCGTCGTAAAAATCTGTGTAGGCCTTCAGGTTCGCGTCTTGGAACTTCGAGCGGAAAGGCGCGTCGATCTTATTGAGCAAGGCCAGACGACGGCTCATGACATCCTGGCCAGCCGCAAACTGCGAATACTGAAGACCCGCCTCCGGGTCGTGAATCGGCAGCGGGCTGAAACCAGCGCTGAAGAAACCATTCCCCGCATCTGGCCCACGATTGATGCAGACGGAGGAAGGCAAAGTCTGGCTGCTTTTGCCAAGCAATTCCTGAGCCCAGGCTCCGAGAGCAGGATGCTTGATCGTGCCGCGCTGCTCGTAACCCGTGCGCATCAGGTATTGCCCAGAGGCGTGCACACCTGTCTTCGAGGTCATGCTGCGAATGATGGCCAATTTTTGCGAATGCTCTTTGGCCAGCTGCGGCAAATAGCCACCCAGCTGATAGCCTGCCGGAGTCGCAAGGGGAGCACGTGCCCCTTGGCTTTCTCCGGTCTTCGGATCGAGCGTGTCAATGTGCGACATGCCGCCAATCATCTGAAGCCAGATGACATTCTTGGCTTTGCCAAAACCTGGAATCGCCTTGCTGGGTAAGGTCTTCTCTTCAGCAGCAGGCATCAGGTGCGGCAGCAATGTCACTCCCAGAGTCGCCTGAGCGACACGCTCGGCCCAGAAGCGACGAGTGATGGGAGACTGAGGCAGAAAAGAAGCATTCATGATCAAAGAGGGCTGAGGCAGACGCATCACTGGACGAAAACGAACTCACGCGCATTGAAAAGCACCCAGGCCAGATCTCCCGGTTTCAGGCCTGCTTCGATGTCGGCATACAAGACCTTGAGCTCCTCAGTCGTCGGCTTGCGGCTGAAGAAGCTGAGGTAAAGGCTCTCCACCTGCGCCTCCGCCGTGGCTTGTTTTTCGGCCGTGGCGACCGCCAGTGCCTGACGACTGCTCAGTAGTTCTTGGGCCTCTCCATTCATCAGCATCAGCACCTGTGGCACACTGCCTTCCTCACTATTGCTGTCGGCGAGCTGGCGGTCACTTTGACCAAACATGCGCAAGAAATGACTTTCACGCTCAGGCTGGCGCAGCTCACTGGCTCGTGCCAGCACGAGGCCACCCATCATTTCAGGACGGCTAGCCTCGGACTCCTCTCCAGGCTCTGCACTGGCCTGCATTTTTTTGGCCATCGCCCGCTTCCGCTTCGCGGTTCCCTTTCCTTCAAAACCCACCCCAGCGACAGCGCGACGCATCGCGACCATTTCACCTAATTTTTCTTTGATGAACTCTGGCGTGATCTCAGCAGAGCCGACATTCATGACCTTGGCGTAAGACTCACCACGCCTCATCTTGAAGCCATCCACCTTGTCACCAATCGCCAGTGTGACGCAGCTATCCCAGGCCTGCTCAGCCGTCATGCGGCGCAGCATCGGACCTGGAAAGTAAAAGGGCTCTCCCATGGCCAGCTCACGTGTCACCGCTTCGCGCTGATAGGTTTGGGTGTTGCATAGCAGCCGCATGAAAGCACGCAGATCGAACTTCAGCCGCACCATCTCGTTGGCAATGTGCTGGAGCAGCAAGGGATTGCTCGCCGCACTGGGATCATCCAGGTCTGTGACGGGTTCTTTGATGCCCACCCCGAACACCAGCCGCCAGAGACGGTTCGCAATGGTCATGGCAAAGCGCGGATGATCAGGACTGGTCATCCAATTCGCAAAAATCTCACGAAGCTGGCTGTCGTCATCCGCTTTTTCCAAGGCGTCCTTAGCCTTTTGGTAGCAGCGTAGGCGATAGTCATCTTTGCTCCACACGACGAGTTTCGGGCGCACGGGATCACCCGGTTTGCCGTCCTTGTATTTGTAGTCGAAAGGCAAGACCAAATCGTTGGCTTTTGCGTCCTGAATGGCCAGCGAGTTCACATCGAGCAGTCGTCGTGCCTGGAGAAAAGCCTGCTGGCCTAGCTCTTCACGCAAATCTCTCAGCATGGGTCCAGGGCGGTAGCGCTGGCCTACCTCAGAAGCGCCAAAGAAAGCGGCCATTTCATAAAATTGGCGCTGCGTCCAATCGGCAAAAGGATGGTCATGACACTGAGCACAGGACACATTGGCCCCCAGGAAGGTGCTCAGGGTCAGGCTAAGGTTATCGAGCCTCATGCCTCGATCTCGCAGAAGGTAACCGGCCGCACCATTTTCCAGCAGCTTGCCATCAGCGACCAACATCTCGCGCACGACTTCATTCCAGGGGCGGTTTTGCGCCAACTGCTGCTTCAGCCATTCTTCATAAGTGAAAAATTTTGCCTTCTGGGCATCATCAGCCACCCGCAGCATGTCACTGAAGTAATTGTACATCCGCGAGGTAAAGCCGTCGCTTTTGACGAGCTGATCAATGACTTCACCGCGCTTAGCTGCACTTGGATTCCCAAGAAAAGCCAAGGTCTCATCTCGTGTTGGAATCCTACCCACGAGATCCAGGTAAACGCGGCGAATGAATTGTTCGTCGCTGGCAAGAGGATTTGGCTTTTGTCCAACTCGGCTTAGCCCCATCAGCACCCCTTTGTCGAGGATGGCAGCTGCCTGAGCGACACTAGGATCTTTCGGGATACCGAGTCCTTCCGGCTTCATCTGACGCGCTAGCTCTTGATCTTGGGCGGACAAGCTCTCCAAAGGCAGGCGATGCACGAAACCATTGCGCGTTTGCAAAAAGATCTGATCGCCCTCCACCCCGCGAAACGTGGCCTCGACCTGTTTGCCAGCCGTGTTTGTCCAGATCCTAAAGTTTGCGTTGCCATCAGGAGCGACGGAAGGCGTAGGTTGTTCCGCCGCAGAGAGCTGAAGACTCAGGCTCAAAACCAGCAGACCAGAGAGGCGAAATTTCATAAGAAAATCAAAAGACGGCGCTGAAACGATTCGAAGCTAGTGAAGTTGCGGATTTTTTCGAATTCACTGACTTCCGATCGTGTCCGGCAAATCGATGAAACATTCTGACAGCGGCACACCGTTCACGGGGCCTTGTCTCATGCGCACTTTTTCCCTTTGGACTTTTTGGCTAGCCCTGACCTGTACGCTTCCTGCATGGAGTGCGGATCAACCGAACCTGCTCTGGTTGACCAGTGAAGATCATGGCCCGCAGATGGGCTGCTACGGAGATCGCTACGCCACGACACCAAACCTTGATGCCCTGGCCGCGAAAGGCATGCTTTTCAAAAAATGCTGGTCGAATGGCCCAGTCTGTGCAGCCGCACGCACCACGATCATCAGCGGCATGTATCCGCCTTCGACGGGAGGAGAGCACATGCGCAGCATGGTGGAATTGCCACAGGGGAAACAGCTGTATCCGCAGTTTCTGCGCGCCGCCGGCTACTACTGCACAAACAACAGCAAGGAAGATTACAACCTAACCAAACCCAAGGACATCTGGAATGAGTCTAGCCAAAAAGCACACTGGAAGAATCGTCGAGATGGCCAGCCCTTCTTTGCCATCTTTAACGAAACATGCAGCCACGAAAGCCAAATCAGAACTCGCCCACACAAGCAGGTGCATGATCCCAAAGGCGTGCGAGTGCCAGCCTACCACCCCGACACCCCAGAGGTGCGGCAGGACTGGGCGCAATACTATGACCAAGTGACCGAAGCCGATGCTAGCGCAGGGCAACGCTTGAAAGAGCTGGAAGCAGCAGGTCTCGCGGATGAGACCATTGTCTTTTATTACGCTGACCACGGCAGCGGTATGCCACGGAGCAAACGCTGGCCCAGCAACAGTGGACTGCATGTGCCCCTGGTGGTCTATTTCCCCCCCAAGTGGCAACACCTAGCGCCCAAGGAGTATGGAGCGGGAGTGCAATCCGAGCGGCTGGTCAGCTTTGTCGATTTGGCACCCACCTTGTTGAGCATCATCGGCATTCAACCGCCTGCTTGGATGCAAGGTCATGCCTTTGCAGGTAAATTCCAAACCGAACCACAACCCTACCTCTATGGCTTCCGGGGACGAATGGATGAACGCTACGACTGTGTTCGCAGTGTGACCGATGGCCGCTTCGTCTATGTGCGGAATTTCATGCCCCACCTCTCGCAGGCGCAGCATGTCGCCTACCAGATGCAAACTCCAACCACGAAGGTTTGGAAGCAGCTCTTCGATGAAGGCAAAACCACGCCGGAGCAGAGCCTTTTTTGGAAAGAGCCCAAGGCAGCGGAAGAGCTCTATGATCTATCAACCGATCCCGATGAAGTCCACAATCTCGCGGACAAGCCGGAGCATGAACAGACGCTGGTGAAGATGCGCCAGGCGCAAGAAGACTGGGCCATGAAGATCCGCGATGTGGGCCTGCTGCCGGAAGGAGAAATTCATGCACGTGCCGAGGGCACCACTCCCTATGACATGGGCCATGACGAGCGGTTGTATCCTGTAGAAAAAGTACTCACGATCGCAGGCAAGGCTGCCTCCATGAAAATGGAGGACATCAAGGATCTGCGCATTGCCTTTGATGATGGCGACTCCGCCCTGCGCTACTGGGCCGCCATGGGGGCGCTGATGCGCGGCAAAGCAGGGCTGGATGCCCTGCACAAAGAGGTGAAAAACGCCTGCTTTGATTCCTCCCGTTATGTGCAGATCCCAGCACTCTGGACGCTGGCGAAGTATGGCAGCGGAGACGAGCGCACCGAATCCCTGCGGGGGCTAGTGGCGCTAGCCGACTGGAACCAAGTGAATGTCTTCACCGCCATGAGTGCTCTCTGCGCACTGGGTGATTTGGGGGATATTGTGAAACCCCTGCTCGATGATTTGAAAAAGCTACCCAAGAAAGGACCAGCTCCCGACCCACGCTACGACTCCTACGTCTCGCGATTGCTGAGTGATCTGACAGGCAGTGAGGCAGAATTTGAATCGGACGCGACCCCAGCCCCGAAAAAGATCAAGGCTAGTCGCCGGAAGGACTGAGACGACAGCTTCCCAAACTCAGGCTGACCCGTAAGCTTCGGCAGATGCCGCGCCGAGCCAAATCTTCGAAGCCCTTGCCCCCGTCAGCTCCATCGAGTGACTCGGGATTGGCGACTTTACACCCGAGGCTGGCGACTTGGGTGCAGGCGACCTTTGGCCAATTGACCCAGGCTCAATCGTTGACGCTACCGCAGATTCTGGCGGGGCGTTCAGTCCTGCTTTCTTCCCCCACGGGCAGCGGAAAAACGCTAGCTGGCTTTTTGGGCGTGCTCGATTCGCTAGTGCGCCTGCACGAAGCGGGAAAACTCAAGGCCCAGGTTCATTGCATCTACATTTCCCCGCTGCGCGCCCTGACCTATGACATTCAAAAGAATCTGCTGCCTGCCATCCGCGGCCTAGGCCTAGAAGACAGCATTTGCATCGGCTCCCGAACCGGAGACAGCACCGCCGCTGAAAGAGCGGCACTTCGTCGCAAACCACCGCACCTTTTGCTGACCACACCAGAAAGTTTGGCCATCTTGCTGCCGCAGAAAGGATGGTCAGAAGCACTGGCTGGCGTGCGGTATGTGATCGTCGATGAATTGCACGCCATCGCTGAGAACAAACGCGGCGCGCACCTAGCCCTGAGTTTGGAGAGATTATCGCGTCGATTGATTTCAACCGAGTCGGCTCTAACGCGCATTGGTCTTTCGGCGACTGCCGCACCGCTACCCTTGTTAGCTGAATTCCTGACAGGCCCTGGCAGACCTTGTGAAATCGTCGAAGCCAGGATGGAGCGCAGGCGGAGAGTCGAGGTTTTATCGCCCGTGCGACGCGATCCTTATCCGCCAGCTGGATACACAGCGCAGCGAGTCATGGCAGACATTGCCGCCATCGTGCAGCGAAGCCGAAATGTCATCGTCTTCTGCAACACACGAAGCAGCACCGAAAGCGTTTCGATTCGATTGAAACACATCATCCCAGAGCTAGCGGCAAGCATTGAGGCACACCACGCGTCGCTGGATCGTGATGTCCGTCTCGAAGTCGAAGATCGACTGAAAAAAGGCGAACTGCGTGCTGTGGTTTGCAGCACGAGCCTGGAACTTGGTGTGGATATCGGCAGCGTGGATTGCGTCGTCATGATCTCGACGCCCAAGGGCATCAGCCGCGCCTTGCAACGCATCGGGCGCAGCGGTCACAGCATTCATACGGAGAGCCATGGCATCCTGGTGGCGACGAACGTCAATGACCTCATGGAATGCTGTGTCTGCGCGGAGATGACACGAGCCGTGCAGTTGGATGCGGTGCGGCCGCTGCGTCGCCCACTGGATGTGCTCGCTCAGCACATTGTCGGCATGGCCGTCGAAGGTGGACATAGCCGCGAAGACGTTTTGCAAACAGTTCGTTCGGCTTTTCCCTGGCAAGAGCTTCCCGAAAGCGAACTCGACGCCGTCTTTCGCTACCTCGAAGGCGGCGGCAAGTCCTTGGAGAAGCAATACAAAGACAGCTTTGGCAAGATCGCCTGGGAGGATGGCAAGCTCACGGTGCCACACGCGAAGATTGAGCGCGATTACCTTGCGAATGTAGGAGTGATTCACACGGAAGGCATGGTGAGTGTCATTTTAGGGAAACGAAGGCTGGGGCAGATTGAGGAAGCTTTTCTCAAGCGCCTGAAGCTGGGTGACATCTTTGTGCTCGCGGGTCGCACCGTGCGGCTGGTCGAAACCGGCGTGGCTGAAGTCCGTGTGGAAGATGCCACAGGTCGGTTGCCCACCGTTCCTGCCTGGAATGCCAACAAAATGCCTTTATCTTCCGGTCTTGCGCGAGAAGTGGCCAAGCTGCGCACCGAATTGGCGAAACGTCTGGATGAATCGCCAGCCACCGGTGAAGCCTGCGAAGTCACCGACTGGCTCGTCGAACGCTTCGAGATTTCTCAGACCAATGCCGAAGCCATTCTCAGACATTGTCACCATCAACGGCGTGTTTCACGCATTCCTACGGACAGAACCTTTTTGATCGAACGCTTTGTCGATGATCGTGATGGCGCTGACCCAGAACTCATTCATTTTTTCTTTCATAGTCTGATTGGGCGCAGTGCCAATGATGCCCTGAGCCGGATCATCTCCCATCGCATCAAAGAGGCAGTGGGGGGCAACACACTGGTGACCATTGATGATTATGGCTTTTTGCTAACCGTGAAAGGGCACCAAGATCTGGAACTCGCCGCCTGGAAGGAGCTGTTTCAATCCGGCGACCCAGAGGCAGACATGCTCGCTGCGCTCAATCAAAGCGAGTTGGTCAAATGGAACTTTCGAGGCGTGGCCCAGACGGGACTCATGGTGCCGCGCAACCGCCCTGGAAAAGAACAAAAGCTAAAGCAACTGCGCTGGAATGCAGAGATCTTGTTTCGCGTACTTTCTGAGCATGAGCCAGATCATCCGATGCTCATTCAAGCGGTTCGCGAATCGACACACTCCTTCCTCGATTTGCCTCGTGCGATGGAATTTCTGCAGGAGGTCGGGGGCTTGGAGTGGCAACTTGTACAAGTGCCCGTGGTCAGCCCATTTTCCTTCGGCATCTACGCCAGCAAGATCAAAGAAAGCATGATGCTGGAAGATCCCGAAGAAGCCATCGAGCGCCTTTGGCGCGAGTTTGAACGCAAGACCCGAGCAGCTCCATGAGCTAACCTTACCGCTCAATGAGCGAAGTTTTGCAAAGATTCGCGTAGAGCCCACCCTGAGCCAAAAGCTCATCATGCGTTCCCTCTTCGGTAATGCGGCCTTGTTCCAAAACGTAAATCCGATGTGCATGACGAACGGTGCTCAGGCGATGTGCAATGACAAAGCTGGTGCGACCTTCCATCAAGCGATCCAGAGCTGCCTGAATCTGTCGCTCGGTCTCGGTATCGACGCTGGCAGTGGCTTCATCGAGCAAGAGAATGGGCGGATTCCTGAGCAGAGCACGGGCAATGCTGAGGCGCTGTTTTTCACCGACGCTGAGTTTGACTCCGCGCTCTCCGACATGGGTATCGAGCTGATTGGGCAGCCGTTTCACAAACTCTTCGGCGTTCGCGCTCTGGAGCACATCCCAAAGTTGTTCATCGGTGGCATCACGCCGTCCAATGCGGAGATTTTCGCGCACGGTGCCATTGAACATAAAACTCTCCTGCGTGACGTAGCCAATTTGACGGCGAAGCGAGGCTTTGTTCAGCTCATGAACAGGGATACCGTCGATGGTGATAGTGCCTTCATTATATTCATAAAAGCGAGTCAGTAGATTGATCAGCGTGGACTTTCCAGCCCCCGTTGGCCCCACCAAGGCAATCGTTTGGCCAGGTTTGGCCTCCAGGCTGATGTCACGCACGGTGGGCATTTTTCCCGTGTAGCTGAAGCCGACCTTCTCATAGCGCACGTGACCGAGCACCGCTGGCAGATCCTTGCCTCCTTGGGTATCATCTTCTGGCTCGGCATCTAAGATCTCGAACACACGTTCCCCTGCAGCACGTCCGCCTTGAATGATTTGGTTCAGCTGGTGGAGTTGTTCGATGGGATCGTAGAAAAACTTTAGCAGCAGAAGGAAGGCCGCGAGGTCCCCCTTCTCGATGCGACCTTCCTTCAGCGCGTGAGCACCGACCCAGAGAACAATGACCATGCCCAGGCTGCTGAGGAAATGCATGCCAGGGCGATAAAGCGCCCAGATGCGCATGACATGGAGGGTGGCTTTCTTGAGGGCTTCGCTGGCTTTGTTGAAGCGGTCATGTTCTTCCCGCTCCATGGCGTAGGCCTTGATCTGCCTCATGCCTGCCACATTGTCATGGAGCAGGCTATTCATGGCACTGCTCGCCTTGCGCACTGCGCGGTGCCGATCTCTGGAACTCATCGTGTAACACGCCGCGCCTGCGGCCAAGAAAGGAATCGGCACGAGGGACCAGAGGGCGAGCTGGGCATCAGCCTGAAACATGAAAAGCCCCACCACGACGATCTGAAGCACCGCGACTAACCCCTGTTCGATGCCATCGATCAACACTCGTTCGACACTGGGAATGTCTTCACTGACTGTGGTCATAATGTCGCCCGTAGGACGATTGTCGAACCACCTCAGCGGCAGCGTTTGCAGCCGCTGATAAATGTCACTGCGCAGATCATAGATCACCTTTTGCTCAAAGGTATTGTTCAGTTGGATGCGCAAGCTGTTGAAGAGATGCTGGGCAAAATAAGCTGCCAAGGCCATGAGGGCCAAAGGCGTGAGGCGCTGCCACTGCGCCTGGGGCACGACGACATCCAGAACCTCACGAGTCACTGCTGGGAAAACGACCACCATGAGCGTGCCGGTGATGGCACAGAAGAGCTGTGCCGAGGCCATGAAAGGATAACGGCGCAAATAAGAAAAAACACGGAGGACAGTTTTCACGGGAAAAAGAGACTGGAATAGAGCGAACGAATCTCCAGCGGTAGCCGACGCCCTCGAACGCTCTCATTCCGAATGCATCTGCCCTGGATTGGAGTCGTCGCCCAACTCCAAGAAAATTGCCATGGCACGGGATTCACGGTGCTGCAAGGCACGGCACTTTTCGCGACTTCATGGCAGCCCTGGGGCTGTTGACTTCTGGGGTGGCTAGCTTGGTTTCTGTAACTTTTCAGTTTCCGTATCTGCATTTCCGCATTACCCGCACTTTCTCCACTGACCAAGCTCCTACCATGTTTGCCGGAACCCATACCGCCATCATCACCCCTTTTCGCAACGGACAGATCGATGAACCTGCGCTGAAAAAACTCATCGATTTTCAATTCGATCACGGTGTGTCTGGCGTCGTGCCCTGTGGAACGACAGGAGAGTCTCCCACGCTTGACTACGATGAGCATGAACGTGTGATTCAACTCACCGTCGAATACACCAAGGGCCGCGGTCTAGTCATGGCAGGCACGGGATCCAACAGCACCCGTGAAGCGGTGCAGATGACGGAGGAAGCTGAACGCGCCGGAGCAACGGCGATTCTCCAGGTGGCTCCTTACTACAATAAGCCGACGCCAGAAGGTCTGTTCCAGCACTTCAAAGCCGTTGCCGACAGCACCCGACTGCCCATCATGCTCTACAGCATTCCCGGACGCTGTGGCATCGAGATCAGTCTCGACGTGGTGGCACGTCTGGCAGAAGCCTGTCCCAACATTTGCGCCATCAAAGAAGCAGGCGGCAATCCTGAACGAGTCAGCCAGATGAAGCAGATCTTGCCAACCCACTTTGAAATTCTCTCCGGTGATGATGGGCTGACCCTACCCTTCATGTCCGTGGGTGGCGTGGGTGTGGTTAGTGTCGCGTCCAATCTGATTCCTCAGCAGATCAGTGACATGGTCAAGTTCGCGCTTGCCGGTGACTTCACCAGCGCAGGCAAGCTCCACCAGCAGTACTATCCTTTGTTCGCAGCCTTCCTGAAGCTTTCCACCAATCCGATTCCGATCAAGGCGGCCATGGCTCTTGCAGGTCACTGCACCCATGAGCTGCGTCTGCCACTGACGCCCCTGGAAGAAGCCAAGCTGGCTGAGCTGAAGACGACCCTTCAGAAACTATCGATCGTTTGAAGTGACGGCCCCTCCCCACTCTGCCATGGCAGTTAGTATCCGCGCAGTGATTTTTGACTTCGACGGACTCGTCGTGGACACCGAAAGCACGGGATACCTGACCTGGAAAGAGATCTTTTCTAAGCATGGCCATGACCTTCCTGTGGAAAAGTATGCCCAAGTGGTAGGCACGGATTTCAACACCAGCAGCTATGATCCCCGAAGAGATTTAGAAGCCCTCACAGGAATGGCTTTTGACTGGGATGCCATGGAAGTGCTCCGCCGCGAGCGTGAGTCCGTGTTAAGAACCAGCCTGGAGACGCTGCCAGGGGTGCGCGATCGGCTGAGCGAAGCGAGAGCTCTTGGATTCAAAACCGCCATTGCCAGCAGTAGCCCACGCTGGTGGATTGATTCTTGGATGGAGCAACTCGGGTTAAGAGCGCACTTTGACCACTTCTCCACGGTGGATGACACCGGTAAGGTGAAACCTGACCCGAGTCTCTTTCAGCACGCCGCCGAAAACCTGGGTGTTCTGCCGAATGAAGTGGTGATCTTTGAAGATTCCCTGAACGGATTGCGTGCAGCCCGAGCTGCGGGGATGCGCTGCATCGTGATTCCAGGGCCGATGACACGGCATCTGAACTTCGAGGGAGCTTGGCGCCAGATGGAGAGTCTGCAAAATTTCACCTTGGCTGAAGCTCTGCATTGGGACTAATGGTCGTTCTTAATGAACGACTTGTCTGCGAATTTCATTCCTGCGAATGCTTTAGCCCAAGCGGCACGCTATCAGCGATTTCGTGATTTTGTTTACTCAGGTCTTTCGGAGACTAGCTCCTCACCTTCTCTGCCAGGCCTTTCAGCCAACCTGAATGAATTGGAACTGCAGAGCCTCTGGTTTGCCGGTGCTTTTGGTCGTGAATTTTTAAGCTCCGACGGAGAAACCGTGCGCATCATCGACTTTGGCGAATGGAACAATGGCCCTGGTCCTGATTTCACCCATTGCGTGATTGAAATCGGTGGGCAGACCCGCCGGGGAGATGTGGAGCTCGACCCAGATGCGCGTGACTGGGAACGCCATGGCCATGGGGCCAATGCAGATTACCTACGCGTGATTCTACATGTCTATCTCAGCGCCCCGACAGAGCGATGCTTCACCCGAACCCGGGACCATCAAAACGTGCCACAGGTCGAATTGAGCCTGTGCATGCTGGAAGAGGATGCAAAACCGAACCTCAGCCTCGCAGCAGGCAGACTCGGACGCTGCGCGCAACCGCTAAGAGATCTGGCAGATCACCGAGTGGCATCCATGCTGGAGGCAGCAGCGCAGCATCGGTTGGAACGCAAATCACGCCGTTTGCATCGCTCCATGCTGGCTCAGGGCAAGGCACAAACACTTTTCCAAACGCTCGCCCAGGCATTGGGTTACCGGCGAAACCAGCAGCCTTTCCTGCTGCTCAGCCAACGCTTGCCACTTTCACGCATGAAATCCTTGGCAAGTGAAGCCCGAGAGGCGCTGCTGTTTGGGGTTAGTGGCTTCATGGATTCCGTGCGTTATGAGGACACCCTTCCCGAGACGCGCTGCTACCTGCGACAGCTCTGGGAGCACTGGTGGCAGCAACGAGATGACTGCGCGCGCTGGCTCGCCGAAGACCAGCGCCCCCGGTGGAACCTAGCGGCCACACGTCCCGGCAATCATCCGCAGCGACGTCTCGGGGCGCTAGCAGCCATCCTCGACGCTTGGGAGGCAGTCTCGACTCCCTTGCTCGATGCCAGCCGATGGAGTCAAATCGCCTGGAGACAGACGATTCAGGGCCTTCAGCACACGTTTTGGAGCAGACACTACACCCTGCTGGCGGAACCCGCTCGCCGCCCCATTGCCTTGATCGGCGGAACTCGCATTCACGAAATGCTAGCCAACGTGGCCTACCCGATCCTGGTGCCAGAGCGCACTCGCCTCTGGGCTGAATACCTGGAGCTTCCTGCCCTGCTGGAAAATCAAAAAGTAACCCGAGCAGCACTCCGCCTTTTCGGGGAAACCCCACGTGGAACCACATTTCAACGCTACCTGCACCAGCAGCAAGGCCTGCTGCAAGTCTATGAGGACTTCTGCCTCGAAGATGCATCGGGATGTGCAGACTGTCCCTTCCCTGAGCGCCTTCGCGAATGGAACGGATAAACGGTCATGACCACGAAGAGATCCTCCTCCGTTGTTTCGAAAGGTATTCATCAAGTCGATAAACTCCATGAAGGCCTGGGGGTGAAATCAGACGTTGCAAATCTGCCTCAGATGCCGAATGATGACGCGGCCATGAGCCATTGTTGAATACTAAGACATCTAAACAATGACCCGAATCGCTCTGCTCCTTCCGCTTCTCTTGATTGCGACAAGCCTCGTGTCTTGCGCAACAGGCAAGGGTCACGTCGTCAGCCGGAAGGCCACACGCATCACGGGCGTTCGCACCACGGCCTACACGCACACAGAATCCGATCACATCATTTATGGCGCACGAAACGCTGTGGGGACACAGCTTCGCTACGGTAAAGTGCGCAGTGCAGCGGCAGACTGGTCGGTTTTTCCTGTGGGCACCATTTTCCAGATCGAGGGCAGCCCCTACATCTACCAAGTGGATGATTATGGTTCAGCCTTGGTCGGGACCAACACCATCGACATCTACCAGCCTAGCAAAGCCCATATGAACGCCTGGGGGGTAAGAAACGTGAACATCCGAGTGCTGAAGTGGGGCTCTTTCTCCAAGAGTGTCGCCATTCTTCGGGATCGACAGGCCTATGATCATGTGCGCCGCATGGTGTCTCGAATTCATCGCAGCAGCTAGGGCATCGTGACCAAAACCGAGAGAGCCGAATACGTTCTGAAGCGACTTGCGGAGCTGTATCCTCATCCGCCGGTTCCTTTGAATCACAAAGATCCATTCACGCTTTTGATTGCTGTTTTGCTGTCTGCACAATGCACTGACGTGCGGGTGAATCAGATTACCCCCAAGCTTTTTTCTCAACTGGGTGACACCCCCCAAGAGTTGGCCAAGCGAACCATCGCTGAAATCGAGGCTATCGTGAAGCCATGCGGACTTGGTCCTCAGAAGGCGAAAGCGATTCACCAACTCTCGC
Source organism: Verrucomicrobiaceae bacterium (assembly GCA_027484445.1). Taxonomy (GTDB): domain Bacteria; phylum Verrucomicrobiota; class Verrucomicrobiia; order Verrucomicrobiales; family Verrucomicrobiaceae; genus Prosthecobacter. Next base: position 89,572 of record JAIXSY010000033.1, on the reverse strand, counting down.
ACATCCTGCTCGATGAACACCAGGGACACGTTCCTGCCGATTTGGATGCCTTGGAAAGACTTCCCGGGGTTGGCCACAAAACCGCACAAGTCGTCATGGCGCAGTCCTTTGGTGTGCCTAGCTTCCCCGTCGATACGCACATTCACCGTTTGGCCCAGCGCTGGAAACTCAGTTCAGGGAAAAGCGTTGTCCAGACCGAGCGCGACCTCAAACGATTGTTCCCAGAGTCAGCGTGGAACGATCTGCATCTACAAATCATCTTTTACGGTCGAGAACATTGCACCGCGAGAGGGTGTGATGGAACACGTTGCGAGATCTGCTCCACATTGTTTCCAGATCGGGTTAGGCCTATCAAAACCAAACGGCCTTAATGTCCTTCCGATGCCCGGGCCTGCAAACATCGGAGATAGTTGCCTTCTGAGCCTTGGAAAAGCTTGTGGGCCAAGTCATGGAAAGCAGGTATTCAGGTTCCATTCGCTCGCTGTAAAACAAAAAAGGGTGCTCCACGAAGAAGCACCCCTGTGAGAAAACCTCAAAGCAGAGTTTTATCGTGAGTAAAGCTCAACGACCAACTGCTCATTCGCGATTGGATTGATCTCATCACGGATTGGTGCGCGGTTGACCGTAGCAGTCATGTTGTCGCGATCTACAGTCATCCAATCTGGCGTTGGATTGCCGAGTGTCATTTCCAAGAAACGACCCACAAGCTGCTGAGAACGAGGGCTATCTTTGACACCGATCTTGTCACCAGCCTTAACCTGGAAGCTAGCAATGTTCACCACGCGACCGTTCACAGTGATGTGCCGATGGCTAACGAGCTGACGAGAAGCAAAGCGTGTGTTGGCAAAGCCCATGCGATAGACGACATTGTCCAAGCGCAGCTCAAGCATTTGCAGAAGGTTTTCACCTGTAACGCCCTTCCGGCGCTGAGCTTCAGCGAAGAAGCGACGGAATTGCTTTTCCTGAACTCCGTATTGGAAACGTAGCTTCTGCTTTTCGATCAGAGCAACACCGTATTCAGAAACCTTGCGACGTGCGTTGCGCGCACCGTGCTGTCCTGGGGGAAAGTTGCGGAGTTCAAGAGCTTTGGAAGGACCAAAGAGAGCGATGCCGAAGCGGCGAGCGATCTTTTCGCGGGGACCAGTGTAACGTGCCATATGCTAAAAAATAATGAAAAGATCGGTGATATTAGACGCGTCGTGCCTTGGGTGGACGGCAACCATTGTGAGGAATTGGAGTGACATCTTTGACCAAGGTAACTTCTACCCCCATGGCCTGAATGGCACGAACGGCGGACTCACGACCTGAGCCTGGTCCACGGAGGCGAACTTCAGCTTCACGAAGTCCATGCCCCATGGCTTGACGGCAGGCGTCTTGAGCTACCACTTGAGCTGCATACGCAGTGCCTTTGCGTGAGCCGCGGAAACCCATCTTACCTGCGGTGGACCATCCGATCACATTGCCCACGCGATCTGTGATGGAAACCATGGTGTTGTTGAAGGTGGCTTGCACGTGCACGATGCCTGCGTTGACATTCTTTGCACCCTTGGCCTTGATGACTTTAGGAGTCTCAGAACCGTCACCGCCTCCGATCTCGAGCCAGACGCTTTGTGAGACAGCGCGGTCGCCGGAAGTTGGTTGTTTATCTGGGGCGGGAGCAGCCGCTGCAGGGGCTGGGGCGGGAACGGCAGCCTCAGGTGCTGGCGTCGTTGGGATCGTTTCTTCTGCCATAATGGTAATGTTACTAGCTCGTTAAAGTGATTAGACCTTACCCTTCTTGGCACCTGGATTACGCTGAGCACCAACGGTCTTGCGTGGACCTTTGCGCGTGCGAGCATTGGTATGGGTGCGCTGACCACGCACAGGAAGGCCACGACGATGGCGCGTTGCACGGTAGCAGTTGATGCCCAGAAGACGCTTCATGTGCATCTGTTGCTCACGGCGGAGGTCACCTTCGATGACAATTTTCAAGGCCTGCGCCGTTTGCGCGATTTGCGCAAGCTGATCATCCGTCAGCTCTCCCGTACGCGTGTTTGGATCAATGTTGGTGTGAGCCAAGATTTTGCGGCTCAGGGGAAGACCGATGCCAAAAATATAAGGCAGCGAGTATTCGATCTTCTTTTCGTTCGGGATTTCAACTCCAAGTAGGCGGGCCATAAAGGAAGGTGCGGATTGTAGGTTACAAAGGAGGTTAGCCTTGGCGCTGCTTGTGACGCGGATTTTTGCAGACGACACGGACAATGCCGTTGCGGCGAATGATGCGGCAAAGCTCACAAAGGGGTTTAACGGACGGACGAACTCGCATAGATACGATAGACAGGGGGATGATCCTCACCTCTGGGGCAAGGGGGCCGGAGTCGTATCACAGTGCCCCTATCGCGCAACGATAATTTTGAGTTTTTCACAATCCTTTTTCCAAACTCACCGATTGGCCGAATGGCGCAGAATGTTGGGATGATAAAGCTCGCACTCTTTTTTGTGCAGCCAAAGGCTTAGCCAGAAAAGCAAAACCGCGTAGGCGGCTAGCGCCATAAGCAACCGCTCTTGATGGCGATTTCGCATCATGCCCAAGGTGATTGCCGAGAACAGTGCACCTAAATAATAGGCCCAGGCGGCACGTTGGCGGAGCTGGGTTTGAGCCTCGATCGCTGGACCAAAGGAGACAGGGCGCGTGGCAAGAATCCGTGGTGTGGCCGACAGTCTGCAGCTGAGGTAAGGAGCCACACTGAGGCAAGAGGCACCTAACAGGATGACTGCGACCAAGCGGCAGATCTTTTCTCTGGAAAACGAAGTTATTAACAAAAGCAAAAGACCCAAGGCCAGACCATAAAGTGGCAGAGGCTCTAGCAGCAGGTGCAGATATTCAGGCTCTCCGAGCGATTGCCACAGACTGGTGATTTCACTCCACATGATCTGTCATGACTGGTGGGAGCGAATGAAAGACTTGATCGCGACATCGGTCGCCTGCTGCGGATGGGTCATCAGAGGGCGGTTTTTCAGCGCCTCAAGCGTCGGATGCAAAGGCTCAGCTTCCGTGGCGACTTGCACGATTTCAGGGAACTTTGCCGGGCTGGCCGTACTGAGCACCACACTGACTCGATCTTTTGCCATCTCAGTGAAGGCACAGGCAGTGTGTGGGTCGATGACATAACGGTGCTGCTCCCAGACCTTGCGGATGGCGAGGGGAATCTCATCGTCACTCATTCGGCTGCTGCGGAAGCTACTGGCTGCGGGGGGGAGGCTCACACGCTCCCCACGCTTCATGCAGTGCATGACTTGGCTCACCTTGGCTTGGTCACCCTTCAGCAAATAATAAAGGTAACGCTCAAAGTTTGAAGCCGCCTGGATGTCCATGCTCGGCGCGTGGCTCGGCAGCACCTCGCCTTGCTGATAATCACCTGTCGTGAAGAAGCGATGCAGGATGTCGTTTTGATTCGTGGCCACGCGGAAAGAACCACAAGGCATGCCCATCTGCTGACAAAGCCAGCCCGCCAGGACATTGCCAAAATTTCCGGTCGGAACGACAAACTCTGCCGTCGCTCGATCCGCCTCGGGAAGACGCAACCATGCCCACAAGTAATAGACGCACTGAGCGAGCACCCGGGCGATGTTGATGCTGTTCACGGCAGAAAGATTCACTTCACGCACAAAGGCCGGATCACCGAAGCAATCTTTCACCACGCGCTGCGCATCGTCAAAGGTTCCTGGCACTGGCATGGCAAAGACATTCGCTGCACCTGTGCAGGCCATTTGCCGTTCCTGGAGAGGCGCGACGCGTCCAGCCGGATAGAGGATGAAAATCTGGATACCCTCCTGCCCCATGCAGCCGTGAATCGCTGCACTGCCCGTGTCGCCGGAGGTGGCGCCGAGCACAGCCAATCGCTTCCCGCTGAGCTTCACCTGTCGCTTGTAAAGCAATCCCAAAAGCTGCAGCGCAAAATCTTTGAAAGCCAACGTCGGTCCATGCCAAAGCTCCAGCACATATGTGCGCTCATCCAGTCGGTGGAGCGGTGCCACCTCCGGCGTATCAAAGCGCTGGTAGGCCTCTTGGGTCAATTCCGCCCACTCCTCACGACGGATGTCTGGAGCAAAGAGGCTGAGAAATTCTGCCGCAAGCTCGGCGTAGCTTAACGACGACCATGCTGGCAGACGATCCCGAAGGGAGGGCAAAGTTTCTGGCAAAAAAAGACCTCCGTCGGCTGCGAGGCCGGCTTCGACAGCTTCAGTGAACGTGTGAGGGCGGGTCTGGCCGCGCGTGGAAATGTACAGCATGGATGGGTCCGCAAATTGGCAAGTCCACCGCCTAACTCAAGCTTCAAGCGCATCCGCTCCTTTCGCTTGCCCTTCGGCATGGAGTGGCGATACACAGCAGCCTCTCCCGCCCATGAAGTCTCTCTTTTTGACCAACGAATACCCACCCCACATCTACGGAGGTGCCGGGGTGCATGTGGAATACCTGACCCAAGAGCTCGCAAAACTGATGGAAGTGGAGGTGCGCTGCTTTGGTGATCAAGAGGGTGAACACAAGGGCATCCTCCTGCATGGGGAAGGTCTCGACAGCTCGGACTGGACCTGCCCAGGCAGTCTCAAATCGGTTTTTGGCGCTCTACAGCGCTGTCTCGACTTCAACACTCGAAACATTGATGCGCAGATTGTTCACCTCCACACTTGGTATGCGCACTTTGGCGGCATTCTGGCCAAACTGAATTATGGCGTGCCCATGGTTTTGACTGTGCACTCCTTGGAGCCACTCCGGCCATGGAAGCGCGAGCAACTTGGCGGTGGCTACGACTTCACCTGCTGGCTGGAAAAAACCGCCATCGAAATGGCAGACGCTGTGATTGCTGTCTCAGAAGAAACCAAGGCTGACCTGCTGCGATTATTCCAAGTCGATCCTCACAAAATTCACGTGATCCACAACGGGATCGACCCCGATGAATATCACCGAATCGAAGCGCCTGACATTCTCCGAAAACACGGCGTCAATCCCGACCAGCCTTATGTTTTGTTCGTGGGAAGGATCACTCGGCAAAAGGGCATCGTGCACCTCGTGCGCGCCATCGAAAGCATGGCTCCCGGTTTCCAAATCGTCCTCTGCGCCGGAGCGCCTGACACCCCAGAAATCAAAGCAGAGATGGAAGCTGCCGTCGCAGCCCAGCAGGCGAAACGTGAGGGGATCATCTGGATCCAATCCATGCTACCTGTGCCAGAAAAGATCGCCATGTATTCTCATGCAGACGTGTTCTGCTGCCCTTCGATCTACGAGCCCTTTGGCATCATCAACCTGGAAGCCATGGCCTGCGAAACTGCGGTGGTGGCCAGCGCCGTGGGTGGTATCAAAGAAGTTGTCGTTCACGAACAGACTGGCCTCCTCGTGCCGCTCGATCAACAAACCGAAAGCCCTTTTGAGGCCACGAATCCAGAGTTCTTTGCCCGCGATCTAGCGAATGCGATCAACCTACTGATGGCTGATCCTGAGAAACGGCGACGAATGGCCCTAGCTGGAAGGCAGCGCGCGGTCGAGCGCTTCAGTTGGGCGAGCATCGCTCAGCGCACAAAGGCTCTCTACGAAAGCCTTCTCGCCACCCCTTCCTGATGACTTTGGTCCAGTGCTCCGTCCACCTGTCATGCCACGCAAAATCACCCGTGAAGACCTCGGCTGGAACGAGCACTTTGCCAAAAGTTTCGCCCCCTATGCTAGCGAAGGCTGGAAGCCTGCCCGTTTGCTCAGGGATAACAAAATCAGCTATGGATGCTTGGTTTTTGACGAGACCGATTTCGATGAGCGTGACTGCATTCTGAGCGGGCGAGTTTATCATGAAGCCGCGACGGATGCCGAGCTACCCGCCGTGGGGGATTGGGTTGCCCTTGATGTCTCTGGCGAGGATGCAGTCATCCGCGCACGCTTGCCACGCCAAACTTGTTTCTCCCGCAAAGCCCCGGGCGCGAGCAGCGAGGAACAGGTGCTGGTGGCAAACGTCGATGTCGTGATCGTCATCACCGACGCAGGCTCAGACTACAGCCTGCGGCGGCTAGAGCGCTACTTTACCCTCATTCAGCGGAGCGGAGCACGTCCTGTCGTGGTGGTGAACAAAGCTGATCTTTTCAGCAAAGTTGAATGCGCCAAGGCAGCGTCTGACATCCGTGAGCTAAACCCCGAATGTTGCGTTCACATCACCAGCGTGCTCGAAGGCCGCGGCCTGAAAGAGGTGAAAAATTACCTCAAGAAAGGCACCACTGTGGCGCTCATCGGTTCCAGCGGTGTTGGGAAATCCGCGATGGTGAATGAACTCGTCGGCGACGAATGGCAGTGGGTCGGCGATGTGAATGAGACCACCGGCAAGGGCCGACACACCACCACCGCACGCGAGTTAGTCCTGCTGCCACGCGGAGGCATCCTGGTGGACAATCCCGGCATCAAAGAAGTGCAGATGTGGACGGATGAAAGGACCCTGCGCGAAGCGTTTGCCGACATCGAAGACCTCGCGTCCCAGTGTCGCTTTCACGACTGCAAGCATGGCAAGGATGCAGGCTGCGCCTTGCGTGCAGCACTGGCTGAGGGGCGACTAGATGCGGCTCGGCTCGAAGGGTATGTGCGACTTGAGGACGAGATCGCTGAACTGAAGCGGCGGCAAAAAAAACGCCAGATGACGGTCGAGCGAATCCACAAACGCGAACACAAGATCAAAGCCCGCAATCGAGAAGATCGCCTGGAAATCGAGCGTGATCTGAAGCCGGATCAACGTCGTTTTGACTAAAAAGCAAAGTCCATGACAGCTTGTGCACAGGGTGGACGGCCTGAATCAGCCCCAAAAGCCCTGAAGAAAACGACTGTTTCTTGCACTTTCAGGCGGACAGGCACAGGTTGAACGCTTCCCCTCTTCCGTTTTCATGAAGCACCTTCTATCCATCGAAGAACTCTCCGCCGAGGAGATCGAGAACATCCTGACCCTGGCTGCCGATCTGAAAAAGGATCGCAAGGCCTCGCCCCAGGTACTCTCCGGGCAGCAGTGGGCGCTCATCTTCACCAAGTCATCGACTCGCACACGCGTCAGCTTCGAGGTCGGCGTGCGTGAGCTGGGAGGACAGGTGATGTTTCTCTCTGGAGCGGACATTCAGCTGGGCCGGGGCGAGCCCATCAAAGACACCGCACGGGTCATGGGCCGCATGATTCACGGGGCTGTGATCCGCACCTTTGCCCAGCAGGACGTGGTCGAATTCGCTCAATACAGTGGTATCCCGACCATCAATGCACTGACCGACGATGAACACCCCTGCCAAATCCTGGCTGATCTTCAGACCCTGAATGAACGCTTCGGCTCTTGGAAGGGCCGGAAGGTCTCGTTTCTTGGAGATGGAGACTGCAATGTCGCCCGCTCTTGGATCTGGGCTTCTGCTCGACTGGGCTTTGAGCTCGTCATTGGAGCTCCAAAGGCCTTCCAGCCTGCCGCAGACTTCATGGCCCGTGTGCCTGGCAGCACAGTCACCATCACCGATGACCCCAAGGCAGCTGTCGAAGGCATGGATGCGATTTACACCGATGTCTGGGTCAGCATGGGCAAAGAAGCCGAAGGTGCCGAACGCATCGAGATCCTGCGCCCCTGGCAGATCGGAGCAGACCTCATGAAGCACGCCAAGCCGGAGGCCATCGTCATGCATTGTCTGCCCGCTTATCGAGGCAAAGAAATCACCGATGAGGTGCTCGAACAGCACGCTGGCGTCATCTTTGATCAGGCCGAAAACAGACTGCACGCGCAAAAAGCCGTCATGGTCATGTGCACCCGCGAGGCCTAAGCTTCACAGGCAATGATGCCACCACCAAGTCGTAGGAATGACGCACCAAATCTGGCACCAAGGCCCTGGGTAGAGTGCCATCCAGCATCACGGTGTTCCAGTGCTTCTTATTCATGTGAAAGCCGGGAATGATGGCCTTGTGCTCATCTCGAAGTTCAATCGCACGATCAGGGTCGCACTTCAGATTGATGCGTGGGGGAAAGTCATCCGGGGAGGCTATCGCGAAGACTTTGCCACCGACTTTGTAAACCAACACCTCAGGACCAAAAGGCTGCGATTCCTCCGCACTTGGCAGGCTCAGGCAAAGGGCGATCACATCAGCTAAGTCCATGGCTTTCCGGGCTTACTTCATGGCTGCGTAAACTCGATGCACGTCAGCGTGCCCATCCAGGCTCTGGAGGAATTGCGTCACCTCTCCCCGCTGCGTCTCGCTGAGTTCGGGATAATCCTTGGGGTGATAATGCAACTCCGAGGTCGTGACGTTCCAGCCCGCCGCTTTCAGCGCTTTGGTCACCGCATCCAGGCTGGTGGTTTGGCAGTAAAAACGGGCTCCCACGTGGCCTGCGGCTTCTTCTTCATCCAGTTCCAAAGGTTCCACATTGTCCGCCTCTGCCTCCAGGGCAGCCACCTCAATGTCCAGGCTCTTGTCCTTGTGCTGCGCCTCGATCAGGCCGCAATGTTCAAACATCCAGCCCACGGAGCCGGGCGTGCCCATGCTGCCCGCCTTGAACAGCACCTTAATCTCGGAGGAGGTGCGGTTGTTGTTGTCCGTGAGGCATTCCACCATCACTGGCACCCGATGTGGGGCAAAGCCCTCGAAAATGACCGTTTGATAGGTCACCGGCTCTCCGCCGATGCCACTGCCCTTGGCAATCGCACGCTCAATGGCATCGCGCGTCACACTTTGTTTCCTGGCTGCAGTGATCGCTGCGTAAAGACGTGCATTGAGGTCAGGATCAGGCCCACCCAGCTTTGCAGCGACCTGAATTTCACGCGTCAATTTACCCACGAGCTTGCCCTTTTGATCAGCAGCCAGCTCCCGCCATTTTTGTTTCCATTGTGCTCCCATGTGTGTCGAGAAAATCGAGCTGACACCAGAGGACGGCATGGACGGGAATGCAAGAAGGAGATGCCACTCTCCTGGCGATGCGCAGGGCTTACGCATCCAATCGGCAACCGATGGTCAATCATGGTCAAGGGGACAGGATTTCCATGATTCACAGGATGAACGGGACTCTTTCAGACCTGTAAATCCTGCCCATCCTGTGAATTCTATCCTGCCTGGCCGGCCTCCCCCAGCCCAAAAAGCCAAAAAGGCAGCCCCAAACGACGCTCGTTTCACCCTGCCGAGGCCTCGGCTGCATCAAACGACGCTCGTTTCACCCAGCCGACGCCTCGGCTCTCACAGATGAGAGCCGTTTGACCCCGCCGACACCTCGGCTGCACCAAACGACGCTCGTTTCACCCAGCCGACGGCTCGGCTCTCACAGATGAGAGCCGTTTGACCCCGCCGACACCTCGGCTGCACCAAACGACGCTCGTTTCACCCAGCCGACGCCTCGGCTGGCCCAGATGAGAGCCGTTTGGCCCTGCCCCGGGCCTGTCGGTCTGCGTCGTCGATCAGCTGGGAACCCCAAGTCACCCCTCGCCCGCAACTCTTCAGACGAATGGAAAGTCCGTGCTCCGTCAGAAGCCCAGGAGCGCGGACTTCCAACTCCGCAGCGCGCCGAGCGCAGACAAAACTCCGATCAGAAAAAACCGCCCCGCACGGAGGCTGCGGGAACTTCGAGAGCGTTGCCTTTCTGCCACACGCTGCGGACTTGGAAGTCCGCGCTCCTTGGATTTCTCCGTCAGTCACCATCATTCCACCGAACAGCCGGACTTCGGAACACCACCACACTACCGGCCCTCCACCGCGCTCTTCACCCGCTCCTCAATCTCCTCCTCCGGCACCTTCAGGGCCTGCAAAAGAGTGATGTAGTTTCGCCTGACCGTCTGCGAGTTCGGATGCTCCGCCCCCATGCTATCCACGAAGATGCTCAAGGCGCGCCGCATCAGCGGCTCGGCCTCTTCCAGCCGGTTCGTGGCTTGAAGCAACGACGCGAGATTGTTCAGAGGGATAGCTAAACTGGAATGATCTAGTCCAGAGTTAGATTCAACAATACTTAATGCTCTTCTATAGAGCGGTTCGGCTTCAGCAAATCGGCTGGCAGCTTGGTGCATTCGAGCGAGGTTGTTGAGGCGAATGACCACTTTGGGATGATCTGCCCCCAGGTTAGCTTCATCAATAGCAAGAGCACGTCGCATGATTTTATCAGCTTCTTCTAGCCTGTTGGTTCGCTGAAGCAATTGCCCCAAATTGTTGAGGCGAACCGCAACTGTGGGGTGATCTTCACCAAGACTATTCTCGTCAATTTGTAAGGCGCGACGCATCAACGTCTCGGCCTCTGTAACACGATTGGTGTCCATCAGAAGAGAGGCGAGGTTATTAAGATTAGTGGCCACACGAGGATGATTCACACCCAGCCTCGTTTCAGAAAGCACCAAGGCTTGACGCATGAGTGGCTCCGCTTCTTCATAACGTCCAGAGGCCTTGAGCATCTGAGCCAAGTTATTGAGTCCAAAAGCGACTTTAGGATCATCGGACCCAGAGTTGGCCTCATCTATTTTCAAAGAGCGCCGAAGCAGCGACTCGGCTTCTGCAATGCGATTTGTCTGGCGAAGCAGGGAGGCCAGGTTGTTACAGAAAACAGCAACTTTAGAATGATCTTCACCCAGTTGTTTTTCAGCGACATCTAAAGCATGACGAAGGTGTTTTTCGGCCTCCTCCAGCTTGTTCGTAGCCTGTAGCAGGCTTGCTAAGTGAGCAGCAACTGAGATCGTAATAAGGTGATCACCTCCGAGACGTTCCTCCGCCATATGCAGCGCCATTCGGAGCAGGTTACTCGCCTCGCCATAGCGGCTGAAGAGGCGATAAAGGTAGGCCAGCTCACACATCCAGCCGAGGACATGCATGAGGAGCTCATCCGAGGGAACTGGACCAGCTTCGCGTAGCCGGTTTTCCAGCTCACTGACGCGAAAGAGCTTCTGCTCATATGTTAAGCCCTCAACCTGAATATAGTCAGCCTGGGGTTCAAGGCTGGCGTCTTCAATAGTGGCAGCTTCGGGCACAAACTCGAACTGATGGCTGCGGTAGCGCCAGAAGTCGGGGGCGTGGCGGTATAGGAGGGTGATGGCGTATTCGGCGAGCCAGAAGACGACGGGACAGCGGAAGGCCTCCCACAGCTCGCGAGAAGCATTGAGCGTGCGGAGGGCGGGTTGGGAGTCGCTGCCGAAGGGCACGCTGGCCTCGATGTCGAGGATGAAGATGGCGGCAGGTGTCTGGCTGCCGATCCGAGCGGCCGTGGTGGTGTAGATGCCATCCACCCCGGCAGGCAGGCGGACGATTGAGATGCCGGGAAGCTCGGCGGAAAAGCGCTCAATCAACGAATCGCGCAGTCTGCGGTCATCACAGACGGCGAAGCTGAGGGAGAAGGTGCCGCTGGAGATCTGCAACATGCGGCGGAAAGCGGCGAGGTCGGCTGCCTGGCGCTCGGCGTCGCGTTCACGCCCCATGGTGGTCGTGCGGGGCGCTTCACTCATGACTCGGCGGAAGGCGGAGGCGCGGGGGCAGCCAGATCGTCGATGCAGGGATTCACGCCATACCATTCCTCGTCGTTGCGGTAGAGGAGGAGGGCGCGGCTGTCGAGCAGCTCGCGGAAGGGCTTTTCATTGTCAGCCGTGCGGACGATCTGGCCGGTCTTGCGGACCTCCTGGATGAGCGGCCAGTGGTCGGCGCGGAGCTGACGGCGGTAGGTGCGCATGGTCTCGAATCGGCAACGCTTCACACCCTGGCTGGTGATGGGCAGGCCGGAGGTGGCGATGGACTCACGGATGAAGCTCATGAGTTCGGTGGGCTGGCCACCGGTGAGCTTGATAAGGTCATCACGCACTTTGCCGGACTGGAAGAGATCGCGCTCGCTGGCTCCGACACTGGAGAGGCGGGTGAAGATCATCTCGCGGAATTTTTTGATGCCTGGGGCATGGGCTTTGCACTTCGGTGGCGGCGTCTCGATCTTCGTCATGGGGACGACGGGCAGATGGCCGCTGTAGCGCAGCTTGATGCTGGCATTGTGATGGGAGTAGGCCAGCTCGATGGGCAGGGTGTAGATGACGTGGCAGAGGAAGCCCGTGAGCTGGGCAGCACGGTGGATGAAAAGATACTCGGTGGTGAGGCAGCCCACGTCAGCTTGTGTGCGTGCGATCATCTTGTCGAGGTCATCGACAATGACGACGAGGCCGCTGAACTGATCTTTGGGCAGCTTCAAGATGGCTTCGCCAATCACCTCATTGGCGGCGGTCATCCAGTTTCCGGTGTCTGGCTCCAACGCGGCGCGGACCTTGCGGCGTGCCTCCGGGCTACCACGCAGAGTGGTGGAGAGGGTGGCCATGCCGGCTTCAAGTTCAACGCCCTCGAATTCGACCTCGCGAAGAGCCAACTCCTTCAGGCGCTGCCAGCGGTCTTGGAAATAGCCCGGAGCGAGGGTGATGCCAAGCGTTTCACGAAATTGGGCAGCGATCTGGCGGATGATGGCGATGAGAATCTCGGGAAAGTCGATGTCATTGGTATCGAGTTCCTTTTCCGCCTGGACCTGGACGACGAAGTATTTTTTGCCATCGGGGCCGGGCTTTTCCAGGCTCTGACGGAGCTGCCAGAGTTCCGTGCTTTTGCCACAGCCGCGATGGCCGGAGAGGACCTGGCAGGAGGGGCCGTTGGCAAGGAGGATTTTCTGCCGGAGCCGCTCCACGGTGCCGCTGTGACCGCGCACGTCATCAAGATCGACGTAAAGGCCCTGCTGGCCCTGATGAAGCGGCGCAGGATCGAAGGCGTTGTAAATGCTTTTGAGGAGGTCGCTCATGCAGACGAGGGTGTGGCCGCGTGTGATACGGCATGATCTAAAAGTGTGAAACTGCTATCTTTTTCACACTCGTTGGCTCAGTGCCAAGGGCACACCAATCTGCCGCCTGCCCTACCGGCAGCATTGTGATTGACTTGCCCCCTTGAGTCCGTTGAAAAAATATCCATGTCCTCGACCTCACGCCGCAGCTTTCTCACCTCCGCCTCCCTCTCCCTGGCCGCCCTGCCGCTCAAGGCAGCTGAAGGGAAAAAATACCGCACTGCGCTCATCGGCAGCGGCTGGTGGGGCATGAACATTCTCCGCGAAGGCATCGCCCACGGTCGCTGCCAAGTGGTGGCGCTGTGTGATGTGGACGCCACGGTGCTGGAAAATGGGATCGCCGACATTGAATCCGAAACTGGCACTGCCCCGAAGAGCTACCTCGACTACCGTGAGCTGTTGGCAGAGGCCAAGCCGGAAATCGTCATCATCGGCACGCCCGACCATTGGCACGCCTTGCAGACCATCGCTGCCTGCGAAGCGGGAGCTCATGTGTATGTGGAAAAACCGACAGGACACACCATTGCCGAAAGCCGCGCCATGGTGGAGGCCGCGAAAAAAGCGGGCGTGACCGTGCAGGTAGGCCTGCATCGCCGCATCGGGCCGCATCATGTCGAGGCGATGAACTTCCTGAAGTCAGGCAAAGTCGGCAAGGTCGGCATGGTGCGCCTCTTTGCGCACAGCCGAGGCGGAGCCGAACAGCCGAAACCCAACGGCAAGGTTCCAGAGAGCCTGAACTGGGACCTGTGGTGCGGCCCTGCCCCCATGCGCCCCTTCAACAGCAAGATGCACCCCGGCGGCTGGCGGAACTTCCTGGACTACGCCAACGGCACCCTGGGCGACTGGGGCGTGCATTGGCTGGACCAGGTGCTGTGGTGGAGCGGACAGAAGGGGCCGAAAAAGGTCTTCTGCACCGGTGGCAGGCCCGTCTTTGGCACGCCCGTACTGAATGACAAGGAACAGACCACCGACGCGCCGGACCACCAGGTGGCTACCTATGAGTTTGAAGGCTTCACCGCCGTCTGGGAACACCGCAAGTTCTCCGGCAACGGCCCGGAGAAGCACACAGTCGGTGCCTATTTCTACGGTGACAAGGGCACCCTGCACATTGGCTGGAAAGATGGATGGACCTTTTATCCAGCCGACGGCAAAAGCCCCGTCGAGCATGGCGACAGCCAGCTGCAAGAGCCTGAGGGTGACAGTCACAACATCGGTGCGCTGTGGGCAGATTTCATCGAGGCCATCGAGCAAAAGCGCCCGCCCGTGGCAGATCTTGAAAGCGCCCATCGCTCAAGCTGCCTGCCCCTGCTTGGCATGATCTCCTGGCGTGTTGGTCGCAGTGTACGCTGGGACCCCGAGACTGAGCAGATCCTGGAAGACCCTGAAGCCTCAAAACTGCTGCGTCGAGAGTATCGGGCACCGTGGCAGTATCCTGCCTGATCGAGAGGCAGTTCAGACCTCTCTCTGGCGAGGCTCCTCCAACGTCTGCATCAACCTAGCCGCAGTGCTTTTTGAAAAAAACTGCAAGCTAGCTGAATCGGCATCGTTTGAGCGAGCGACCCATATTCCCTGCCTATGTCTCTGCATTCCGAACTATCTCGCCGTGTCTTTGTGACCCAGGCAGCGCAGTCGTATCTGGGCGTCTCTGCGCTGAGCCAACTTGGGGTTAAGCAGGCCTTCTCCGCACCTGGTGAAAACACCAGCCCTCTGAAGCAGGTGCCCACGGCCCGGAACGTGATCTACCTCTACATGACTGGAGGCATGAGCCACCTCGACACTTGGGACCCCAAGCCTGACAACAAGAACATCATGGGTCTCACGCAAACCATCAGCACCAATGTGGATGGCATCCGCCTGAGTGAAAATTTGCCCCTGATGGCAAGGCAGGCCGATAAAATCGCCGTGGTGCGCAGCATGATGTCCACCCAAGGCGCGCACGAGCAGGGACAATACTATCAACACACCAGCTACACCCAACGCAGCAGCATCAAGCATCCCTCCATGGGCGCGTGGCTGGAGAAATTTCAGGGACGTGGCAATCCGACCCTGCCCGGCAGTGTCATGATCGGCAATGATAGCCGTCATCCAGGAGCCGGCTTTTTTGAAGCGAAGTTCTCACCGCTCATGATCAACGCGCCCGAAAACGGCATTTCCAATGTGACCCCTAGCGCCTGGTTCACCGAGGAACGCATGCTGGACCGGCTGCAAGTGGCCAAGAAGCTCGATGCCCAGTTCGCTGCGACCTACCATGTCAAAAATGTCCGCGCCTACAGTGACATGTATGACGATGCCGTGAAGATGATGAAAAGCGAAGAGCTCAAAGCCTTCGACCTTGACGCCGAGGATGGTAAACTTCGCGACAAGTATGGCCGTGATCGCTTCGGCCAAGGCTGCCTGCTCGCTCGCCGACTTGTGGAGCATGGTGTTCGGTTCGTGGAAGTTACTTTTGGGAACTGGGACACACACAACGCCAATTTCACTCGAGTGCCTGAACTCTGTGATGAACTCGACAGCGCCTTGAGTACATTGCTCCAAGACCTACATGCACGAGGTATGCTCCAAGAGACGCTTGTTGTCCTAGCTACCGAGTTTGGGCGCACGCCTGAGATCAACGCGAACGATGGACGTGATCATCATGCACCAGGCTTCAGCTGTCTCCTGGCAGGAGGAGGCATCCGTGGTGGACAGGTCTATGGCGCGACAGATGAGCGAGGGGATAAAGTCACCGAGAACCCGGTTTCCATCCCTGACTTCAATGCAACGATCGCTTACGCGCTCGGGTTACCCCTGGACCAAGTGCTGTACTCGCCATCGAAGCGGCCCTTCACGGTCAGTGACAAAGGTAAGCCAATCACTGCATTGTTTGGCTGAGCCTGCTGAATCATACTCTCGAAAAAACCTGCTTGGCGACTGAGCGGTTTTTTGAATCAACGACCTTCCATCCAGGGCACCTGGGGTTGGCCTTGCAACTCGCGCCAATTGTTGAATGCCATCATGCCGAAGAAAACCGCAACAAACAGACCACCGCCCTGAAAGCTATACAGGGCCATGCCAACGGCGCAGACGAGACTAATGGTGAGAGACAACCGCAATCGCGATTGCCCCAAAAAGGCACGAGAGATATGCCCGCCATCCAAGGGCAAAATGGGAAGCAGATTCAGCAGAGCCCAGCCAAAACTGACATGAATGAAAGACTTGGCAAATGAAGCCAAAAAGGCTGATTCAAAGCGAGTGCTACCCCACAGCAACTCCATGACGAAACCCGCCAGAAGCTGCAAAGCAGGTCCCGCTGCACTCACCATCATGTCTTCACGCCGAGACAACCAACGAGCTCCACGGGCAAGCCCGCCAAACGCATAGAGCAAAATATCCACACGGCGATCTCCAAAACGTCTCATGGCCAAGGCATGACCTAGCTCATGAATCATCACGGAAACAAAAGCTGCTAGCATCCACCCAGCAAGCATCTGTATTTGCCGCGGCGAGGAAGCATTGATGGCCCCCCCTAGAAGAGCGACATTGACCCAAAAGAACCAATGAATGGCAACAGGAAAACCAAGAAGGGTAAAGCGTAGCATCCCAACAACCTGCCCAGAATGAATCAACGCGCCAGCATCTTTGCCAAACTCAAGGAATGCTGACCTCTTCCAAGAGAGAGGCTGCATGAGCTAAGCCTCCCGCGATTCGGTGCCCCATCACGGCAACAGCGACGGCTTGAACATCCTCAGGCAAAACCATGACACGACCCGCCATCAAAGCCCAAGCTTTACTCGCGGCAAGCAAAGCCAAGCCTCCACGAGGAGAGAGCCCTTGGCCTGAAGAGCGGCTCGCCGCCAAGAGATTCTGGACATAGTCAAGAAGCGGCTCGGATACGTGGATTTGACGTGCGATCTGTTGCCATTTAGCCAGCTCACTCCAAGACATAAAAGGCTTCATCGAACGAAGCATTTCCCGGCGATCCTCACCTTGAAGCATCAATCGTTCTGCAGCTCGATCAGGAACCCCCAACGCAAGACGCATCAAGAACCGATCCAACTGTGACTCAGGCAGCATGAACGTCCCGATCTGAGTCGATGGATTCTGAGTCGCGATCACAAAGAACGGAACGGGCAATGCGTGAGGCACGCCATCGCATGTCACTTTTCCTTCCTCCATCGCCTCAAGCAATGCCGACTGAGTTTTGGGCGTTGCTCGATTGATCTCGTCCGCAAGCAGCACCTGGGTAAATACAGGTCCTGGATGAAAAGCAAAGCTGCCTGCTTCACGATCATAGATGGATGCCCCCAGGATATCTGCCGGCAAAAGATCACTGGTGAACTGAACCCGACGAAATTGCAGCCCCAAAGACTGCGCCAATGCCTGAGAGAGCAGCGTCTTCCCTACCCCAGGCTGGTCTTCAAACAAAAGATGGCCACGGGCTAGCAAACAACAAACCGCCAGCTTGATGGCCTCTGGCTTGCCCAAAAGAATCAACGAAAGAGACTGAACCAAGGCGTCTAGCTGCTGGCTAGCTAGCTCCGCATTTTGGGTTGCCATGAGACTGGGTGAGGTCGCTGCTGAACGAATAGACACAATCAAACTGTCAGCGTGAGAAGGCTGAAGTCAACGCGATGACATTCTGACGACCCACAAAAAACCCGTCGGCAATGAGCCGACAGGGACATTGATTTCAAGAGAGCTAAAGAATCAAAAATCCTCGCTACCGACGGTGAAGGTAACATTGCCGATTCTAGCCTTCGCCATAGCGTTTAGAACATCGATCACACGTTCATAGCGTGCCTGCTCTTCGGCTTGAATGGTAACCATGACCTTAGCATTTCGGCTATCTGCCTCTTGCTTGAGTTTCATCAGAGTCCCTGTGAAGTTGGGAAGGGTTTTGTTTTCGGGGGAATCGAATTCCTCTTCGTTCAACGTTACTATCCCACTTTCTTCGACCGTCACGATGATCTCATCTGGCGGAGTATCGTCGTTATTCAACGCAGGGGTTCCAATTCCGGGAAGCTGCGTTTTTAACTCACGCTCCACTTTCACAGCACCCGCCATGACCATGAAAAAGAGCATGATCACGAAAACCACGTCAATCATGGGGGCGATCTGGAAACCCATGTTGAGCTGATCACCCTCGATGGAGCGCTTCTTTGCATGTGGACCATGAGAGGCCATAAATGATTAGTCTTGGTTGAGGGCTGAGAAGGAAATGTCGTCGATTCCCGATTGGGCAATCAAGGCCATGACCTTTTGAATTTCCACAGCTGGAGTGTCTCGATCTCCACGAATCACCACACGGTAAGTTGGATTGCTGTTTTTCCGCTGGGTAAGCGTCTCAACAATTTCCTCGTTGGTCAATTCACGGTCATCCAGTTTGATTTTGGATTCTTGTTTGCCCGAAAGCCAACGAACGTTAATCGCTGCTTCGAACATCGTGTTTTTGTCCTCTTTCTTCTTGGCATCAGCCGCCACAGGTAGCTTGATGTCTTTATCGATACGCAGGACCTGTGCTGAGGTGATGCTCATGAAAAAAATGAGCAACACCAACAGCACATCAATCATCGGAGCGATTTGAAACTCCGGTTCGCCGTCTCCTCCTCCGCCGCCTCCACCCATAGTGTTAGTTCAGTTGAAGTTTGTGTGACTGGGATTCGATCGTTCGGTGAAGATTACGCAGCGGCAGCAGCGGGCTCACCACCCGCTACCCAATTCGGAATGGCTGCGTAGAATTCTTCTTCACCCACATGTGCGTCCTTCAGGTGACTGTAAGGCATCTTGCGGAAAAGAGCGCCCACCACATCCTGCAAACCTGTCATGGCAGACTGAAGGCGATTTCTCAAGAAATAGAAGAACATGAAGGCAGGCACAGCGATGAACAGACCCGAAGCAGTAGCGATGAGCACCTCACCGATAGCGCCGGAGAGCTTAGAAGGGTCACCCACTCCGCTTGTGCCCAGAGTTGCGAAAGCACTCATCATCCCGGTCACGGTTCCTGTCAGACCAATCATCGGCGTGCAAACCCCAATCACAGAAAGATAGTTGATGCGGGTGGTGATGGTTGAATTCACCTTGTTCAGTTCAGTGAAAAGAGCGTTTTCCACAGCTTCTTCCCCATCACCCACGAAACTCAAAGCCACACGACTCACATCACAGAAAGGAGAATTGTTGGCCTTGGCGAACTGGTAGGCACCCACATAATCGCCAGCGCGGAAAAGGTCTTGGAGCTGTGCCACGTGGCCCTGAGGAGCCATCTTCTTCAAGCCCGTGCGCATCCAGAGATCGACGGTCAGCCAGATCAATGCTACCGAACAGGCAGTGATAGGATACATCACCCAGCCACCTTCATGGAAACGATCCATCAAGGTATGCTCGACTTTCACCGGAGCAGCGGCTTCTCCGCCTGCAGCAGGAGCAGCACCTTCTTGAGCGAGAACAGGAGCGACAACGGCCAAGTTGCCCGCGAGCATCATGGCGCAAGCGGCGACACGAAATACATTATTGATGGAGGCGAGGGAGGAGCGGAGGTGCATGGTAACTAAGTTAAGGATGATAGGATGAGGATTGGATTTGGGAAAGACAATAGTGTTATTTTGCGGCTGCAGCTTGGTCTTCGACGACCTCAGGTTCGTTGTTCATGCCATTGATTCGAGCTTGCTCTTTGCCAGCAAGCTCAGCAACTGCAGAACCTGGATAGGTTTCGACAAGTCGCTTGAACACAGCTTGCGCGTCTGCGTAGCGTTTCATCTGGACAAGCATCTGACCAGCTTTCAGCTCTGCATCAGGAACACGTTGAACTTGGGTGCCATAAAACACAGGCACGCGGAGATAGGCCATCAGCGCTTTTTCCCACAATTTTTGCCTTGCATAGATGTCAGCAATCATCATCCAAACCGAAGCTCCAACGGTGGAATCATCTGTCTCCGAAAGAATGCTTTCAGCTTCAGCAACGATGGAGGCATATTCAGAAGACGTCTGCCGATCGATATCCAACTGGATGATTCTCAACTGCATTTTCTGAGAGGCCGTCAAATTCAAGATCTTGAGTTGCGGAATCAACTTCACGGTTTCCTCAAACCTACCTGCTTGACTGAGCATCTCGACATAGCTGAAGAAAATCTGCGTGTAGGGCGAGCCTGGAAAGCTCTCGAAAATTTCAAAGTTGGCTTTCGCCTTTGCCATGATCGCAAGTGCTTCTTCCGCTTTTCCCTGAGACATCAATGCACGAGCCTCCGTGATCTCCGCCACTTCAGGCCAATCCAACGAACCGACATTCTGCTTGGGCAACTCCGTGGTGGCCGTTTTGTTGTCCCCCAAAAGAATGGTTCGGATGATTTTGCCGTTCTGCACATTGAATTCAGAGGAAGGAATACGGCTTCCATCTTTCAAAATCAGAAACTGTGCCTGGGCAAAACTCGCCACCGAACAGACGAACCCTAGAACTGACAAAAAACGCAACATGATGATTGGCTATGAGTTGGGAAATTTCGGAATCAAAGGGTGCCAAGCAATTGCTGAGCTTCTTTCATTTCTGGCAGCGACTGTAGATCCTGACGTTTGGTCATTTCAATCAGCGTTAGCTTAGCAGCTTCACGATCTGAGTTAGGTCGATCTGGTAGTTCTTGAGGGCGATTCAATTTCAAAAACGCCTTGGCGCACTGCAAATAAGCTTTGGCCAAAATCGGCTTCCATTTTTGATGGGCGATGATGACACGCTGGTAGAACGAAACAGCTTCGCCAGCTTTGCCTTGATCCATGAGCATCTCTCCCTGCATGAAAAGAGCTTCCGCATGAGCCTCGCCACGCCACTCCTTCGTGTTGAGCACGTTTTCATAGATTTTTTTGGCGTCATCATACTTCTTCAGTTTGTACAGTGACTTGGCTTCGCCGCGCGTTGCATCGAGAAGACGCGAACTGCCAGCGTAATCCACCATCGCTTTTCTGAAGAGTTCGAGTGACTGCTGATAGTCGCCTTTCTCAAAGGCAATCTCAGCAAGTCCGACAGCGGCACCGTCGGCGTATTCCGTCTCCTTGAAAAAGGTATTCAATCGATTGTAACAGGCGGTCGCCTTGTCCAAATCACCCTTCTTGCGGGCATTATCGCCGACAGTCGCCAGCAGCATTGGACTGAGGTCATCCGGCTTGGCGACTTCAATGATAATGGTGAAGAGTTTCTCTGCTTTTTCTGGCTCGCGCATGGTTTTGGCTAGCCAAGCTTTGGCAAACAGAATACGCATCTGAGCCGTGCCATTCATGGCTGCTTCAGGCGGCGTAAGTAGGGTTTCCAATTTCTTCTCCGCTTCTTCAAAAGTGACCACTGCTACTGGTGCTGGAGCAGGTGCAGCACCTTCGCTCACTGTTGTGCTGGAGGCGCTTGCCGCCTTGGCAGCCCTTCTTTTCGGAGCCATGAGGGAAACCAATTGCTGAATCAGCCCCTCAACCTGTTCGTTCGCAGGATTAGGGATCTTAGGCTTGATGGCCTTGGACAAGAGTTCCATAGCCTCTTCCTTTTTATCCTCTTTGACGCGTGCTCGTGAAATCCAAAGCACGGCTTTGAGTTCCTGCTCTTCATTGTCTTTGTGGGTCTTGAGGTACTTTTCCCACATGTCACCGATCTCTTTCCACTTGTTCATGGAAGCATAAAGATCTGTCGCCTGATCCATGGCATAGGAAAGAACATCGTCTGACTTGGCTTTGTCCACGGCTTGCGCAAAATTCATCAGCGCCTTTTCATAATCCTGCTTTTGATTGTAGCCGTCCCCCAGCAGAGCGTAAACTTGACCTATGTTTTGATCGTTGGGTGCATCTTTGACAATTGCTTCCAGATCTTCCATCGCATCATCAGTGTCGCGAGCCTGAAACTTGATGAAGGCTAAGCGATAACGGGCATCAATGATGTATTGCCCCTTGGGATTTTGTTTGGCGTAGTTTTTGAGAGCTTTGCTAGTGTTGATGGAATCATTTTGGTAAAAGTAACTCAAAGCGACGCGGTACAAGGCATCGTCGCCGTATGGCGAATTGGGAAACTCATTGACCAACAACTCGAAAGTCTGCCGTGCCTCATCGAAGCGCTGCATTTCAAAAAGTACGTTACCGCGAAGAAACCTGAGCCTTTCTTTTTCAGCCTTGGGAAAGCCTTCCGCTTTGTCGAAGGCTTTCACTGCTTCTTCGAGCTGACCATTCTCATAAGCCAACATGCCAAACATTTCGGAGACGGTGCCCAGGTCTGCTCCATCTGGGAATTCCGAAATGTATTTCTCGCAGAGTTTGCGAGCCGCGTTCACACGCTTCAATTGGGCATTGGCGATGATCATGCCAAACATACAGCGGTCACGCTGCTGGAAGTCTTTGTAGTCCTCCACGATCGTTTCGAAGGCTAGGATGGATTCCCAAAGACGACCCATCTCGAAGTAACAACGACCCAAGCGGTAATAGAGGGATGCATCGTAATCGCTTCTCTTTTCGATCTCCTCCAGCAGGCTGTTGTTGGTTTTGAGCTTTTCCTCAAGCTCTTCTTTGGTTCCACGAATCGGCCCTTTGCCGGGCGTCTTTAAGCTCTCTTCAATCTTGGCAATCAACTCTTTCTGAAGGCGACTGATCTCGCTCTTTCGACGGACGAGTTGATAAGCCCCCAGCGCTTCTCGGAAGCTTTTCTTTTCAAGCATCTGATCTCCAAGCTTGAGATAGATGTTGTTCATTTGTGCCACATTATCACCACCCGTCGCAAAGCCTTTGACCTGCTCCATCAATTGACCGGCCTTATCGAGTTCGCCTTTGGCCACATAAAGATCGGCAGCCATCATGGCAGCTTGAATGCCTTCGGCACTACGAGTGCCGTCAGTGAGAACCGAATTCAAAATGGCGAGTGCATCGTCCACCTTGTTCTGTTTTTTCAGCGCCTCTGCGACGAATAGACCAGCCTCCGCTTTCATGGCAGGAGCGCTAGTGACGAGAGCTTTGAGAATTTCGATGCCTTTGTCGAGATCGCCCTTGCTGATGTAGCTCCGTCCCAGTGCCATTTTTACTGGATTGATATACTCACCATCAGCAAAGGTGGTCTGATAAGCCTCCAGCGCTGCAATCGCATTGGGGTAGTCATTCAAATTGAAATAAGAAGCACCCTTCACGAACAAGACCTGGGGGAAAGGCTTGTTGTTGAGCTTTTTCTCAACTTCAGAAATTTTGGAGAGCGCGTCCTGATAGTTTCCTTCCTGGAAGGAACTCAGCGCTGCATTCATGAGGGCCTCGGTCTCTTGCTGAATGTTCAAAGCTCCCGATGGCGCGGCAGGTGTCGGCGCAGGAGCCTGACCCAGAAGCTGTACAGAGCTAAAGGTCAGCATCAAAGCGAGATGATGAAGGGAACGCGGAACGGACATGGGGGAAACGGCGGAAGATGAAATCAACGAGGTGTGAACTGCGGCTGCGGTTGACGTGAACAAAAATGATTCATGACAAACTTAGACCGGACAGAAACAGCACGGTTAATTTTTCGGAAAAGAGGGCACGAGGCTAGCAGGCAGCATCTTTTTGTCACCAAAGAATCGCTTTTGAAAAAGAAATCCCCTCATCATTTCATGCGGTCCAGGAGTTCAAGCCACTTCGATTCTTTGAAACCCACGAGATGCACCTCCCTCTCTGCATCAATCAGAAAGGGTCGCTTCACTAAATGCCCATTGCTGGCAAGCAATTCCAGCTTTTGATCCAGGCTCATATGTGGCAATTTTGTTTTCAGATCCAGAAGCCGATACTCTTGTCCAGATGTGTTAAAGAGCAGTCGATCATCACACCCTAGCGCCTTCCACATGGCGCGAAGCTCTTCCAATGTGGGAGGAGTTTCGCGAATGGCTTTGGTCTGAAAGACGATCCCATGAGCATGAAGCCACTTGAGAGCGGATTTGCAGGTCGAGCATCCATCGTAGAGATATAGGGTCATGCCTTGCGGAAAGTATCAGTTGTGAATGCTTTCAATCTCTGAAAATATTCATCCCGTGAAAGAATTCAGCGAACTCCGGAGGAAGACACGGCTCCTACTTTTTGAAAAGAATCAATTCACTGATCATCCAATGATTGGAGGTGTATTCTTCTTGAATCACGAAACGCAGATGCTTGGTCCGCACTGGCGTGGTTAGAGTTCTCTCAATGAGTGCACCCGATCCCTTGAACTCTCCGATTGAACTCCAGTATTTTCCATTCAGTGAGGTCTCCAGTCCAAACTTTCTTGGGTAATCGAGTGATGAGGTCTGGCAATCCAAGGCGAAACCCACGATTTCCTCTTCATTCGGCAACTCGACCTCAAACCATTGATCTGGTGCCTGATGCACCTTGGTGGACCAGCGCGTGTTGACGTTGCCATCTGTAACCCAGGCGACATCACCGCTGTTGTGACTGGCTTTCAGCTTCCAGTCGCCACGAGCTTCGACTTTAGAAAGCTTGGTTCTCAGTCGAGAATCGAGGGGATACACGCCATTGAAGTAATAGTCGCGGAGATTAGGACCTTCCAGCAGCTGCATCTGATCTGGCCGCAAAACAGAGGCGTAAAGAAGCACCTCGGAGATCCTACCTGTGAAACGCTCATTGGCAGAAGGTTGCGAGCCATCTTGACGTTTGGATTTCGCCAAAGCAAAACGTGTCAGCGGTTTCTCTGGAGGGCTGATGGCTGTGCCCGTGGCTACAAACGTTTTGCCCGCGGCATCACGAACACGTAGCCCTGGAACACCAGTCTCACGATCCCAAGTCACAAAAACGCAAACCGGCTTTTGAGGATCGACATCTTTGCTAGATATGCTGACAGAAGCAGGGCCATGAGTGAAGCGAGCCACGACTCTCTTGCCGTCATCCACATCGACTGTGACGGTAGCCCCATCTGACGATGAGAGGCTGAGCACGCGGGTTGGCAGAGACTTTTCTGCTGGTTGAAAAACCACACAAAGGGTCATTCCGGATGGCCCCCTCGTGGCAGCAGAACCAAAAGGAAATTGGGTTGATTGCGACCCAGGATCAGAAAGTTCAAAGGATGGATAGACCGAGTCGCGCTGACGAAAATCAATCGCACTGCGCTTGAATTTCACATGATGATGGAGCCAAATGGCATGCTGAGGGGAATGGCTAACATCAGCCACCGAGGACACCATGACATTGGCTCCGGCTTTCCCAGCCAAATCCTGCCAAGCTTCCGCAGCCTCACCTTCGTTGGCAAACACGGGATCACCCTTTGCATCTTTGGCCGATTTCACGGCAGTCACATTTGCCACCAAATGGAGAACGAGATCTTCATCCTGTGGAGGAAACTGGCGGTCTTGAGGAAGCTGAAAATGAATCTTTTCCGCAGAAGCTGTCGATGCGCTTCCCCCAGACTGAGATGAGGCTGAGGATTTCTGATCCGAGGGTGGGACATCGCCACCGCGCATGAAAAACAGCAAGAGCAAGATTGCCATCAAGGCACCGACACCGCCCAAGACATACTTGCGAAGGTGCTCAGGAATCTGACTCAGAAGATTTGGCTTGGCGAAGGTGGCTGGCGCGGCACGAAGGGCTCTCGCTTTCGGCACTGAAGGTCGAACTTGAGTAGCCCCAGGCGGTCCCGGTGGCTTAGCACGGGGTAACGCTGAGGTTCCAGAAGGGCTCGGTTTAACAGGGGCAGAAACCTTGGCCACAGGTTGAGCAGCTACATTAGCTGTAGGTAAAGCAGCAACATGCCCGGTCACGACAGCAGGCGGAGACGCTGGCACTTGGCCTGTTGGATAAGGTTGGGCCAGGACTTGCCCTGTCGGAGGGGAGTAGTAAGCCGGAACAGGAACGCTGCTCGTGGTAGCCGCCATCGGATAGCCCTGCGGAGGATAGGGCATGGGAGCGTAGGCTCCGGGCATCCAGGGCATCATGGCCGGAGTAGCAGCCATTTTTTCCCAGGCACGGAGCTCATGAATCGCCTGCTGGGCATTGGATGGACGATCATCAGGCTTACGCGCCATAAGACGCAAAACCCAAGCACCTAGCCAAGGCGGCACGTGGGGAGCAATCACGTGCAGCGGCACCAAGTCGTGATTGATGTGCTTGTCGATGATCGCCGCCACGTCAGGGCCATCGAAGGCTTTTCGCCCTGAAAGCGCCTCATAAAATACGCAGCCTAGGGAATACAAGTCCGAGCGCTCATCGACTGGCTGTCGAGTGAGCTGCTCTGGTGCCATGTAAAAGATGGATCCCATCACGGTGCCACTCTGGTCTTCCGTCTGCTTTCGCGCACGAAGACCAGCGCGCGCCAGGCCGAAATCGATCAGCTTGGACTGCAATCGACCACCGGGTAGCCGCTCAACTTTGATGTTCTCGGGCTTGATGTCGCGATGAAGAATGTGGCGCTGATGAGCTGCCAAAAGAGCCTCAAGCGTTTGCGAGGCAAGCTCCTTGAAATCATCATAATGAAGAGGACCACGCCCGACCACATCGGCGAGATCTTCCCCTTCCAGCAATTCCATCACCATAAACAGACCATCTGTGTCCGTGGCGACGTCAAAGATGGTTACAATGTTTGGATTTCTTAATGAAGCCAAAGCATCCGCTTCTCTTCTCAGGTCACCCATCAGGGCATCATCAGCGACCTTGTCTTTGGCGGAAGTCAGGCGCTTGATGGCGACCCAACGCCGAAGATCATTGTCGTAAGCTCGAAACACAGCCCCCATCCCGCCCGAGCCGAGCTGTTCATAGATTTTGTATCTGTCGGCCATGCGCTGGGGCGATTGAGAGCGGTGTGAAGAAGTTAATTGAGAAAAACCTGAATGGCCCTGCTTTGGCAAGAACGATGTGACAGAATTTCAACGCAAGCCATGCTGAACGCCTGCGCGTCAAGGTCATTTGCTTCAACACCTAGTTTGAATGGCGGCGAAACCAAACGGCAGAAGTTTCGATAGGAACTAGATTCGAATGCTCACTTTTGCGAATATACGAAGTTTATTCCCTGCCTAACCGCAGGCGGAGTGTCGATTTTTTAAAAAATACCTCAGAGTTATAAAATTTTTCTTTGTCCGAACTATTCAGAGGGGTAAAATAGTCGGCATGAAATTCAACTTCGCCTCGAATCGCGCAGTGGCTGCCGGGCTTTTTGGCTTTTGGGCCACTCTAGGCATTGGGAATGCACAGCCCTACGTGCCGCCAGCAGGCATGAATTTGAATCCAAACGCCTATGCACCTGGGGCCATTCAGCCTCCCCTGCCCCCGAAACCACCCACCCGCCCGGCAGGCGCACCACCTCAAGGATTTAATTTCAACCCGTCCGCCTATCAGCCACCTGCTCTTCGTGGCACTTCCGCTTCCCCAACGGCAGGGACTAGTTCCAAAAGCAAAAGCGGCACCAGCACAAAAGCATCCAATTACCGTGCCCCTGCTGGAAAAAGCGCATCCAGCAGCAGCCTGGAGAGCCGCGTAGGAAAGCTGGAATCCAGTGACCGGCGTCAAGACCTGCGGCTCGGAAGAATCGAGCGCGATGTCGGTCTGCTGCCGACTGGAGGAGGCGTCATGGATATTCATCAGGAAGGCAATCGCCACACAGTGAAACCTGGAGACACCCTGTTCAGCATCGCCGCACGTCACGGGACCAGCGTGGGTGAACTGAGGGCCCTGAATCATTTGGAAACGGATCGCGTCGGTATCGGCACGGTCTTGCTACTGCCTGAGCCAGGAGGCAGCAAAGCCTCCACCGTGACGAGCAGCGCAGTCGTTCATGTCGTCTCTGGGCAGGAAAACATGGGGTCGATCGCTAGAGCATACGGGGTCAGTGAAGACTCGATCGCCAAGGCGAATCCTACAGCCTATGCCAGCGACTTGCAGCATGGAGAGCGGCTGGTTATTCCCAATCCCAAGCGCCTCCCCCAGCAGAGCATGTCCCTGCCGCAGCACTTGCCAGAGGCAGATAGCGACTCTTTTGTCGAGAAAGCCAGCACCACCCCCAGCAAGACCCACACGGTCAGGAAGGGTGAAACCTTGAGCAAAATCGCATCCACCCATCGGGTCTCCGTCAGCTCACTGATGAAAGCGAACCGGATCAAAAATCCGAACAAGATCATTCTCGGCCAACGCCTGACCATTCCAGGCAAAACCATCCCCCAAAGGACACCCACCGAGCCCAAAACAACTCTTCCAGGCTCACAGCTCGCAGCCGCAGACACATTGCAGCCGCCACTCTCAGCGCCTAAAGCGCCGACACCGCCAGCTGAACCCTACGAACTCGGTGCCCCCGTCAAACCGATAGCGTCCACCTCCGCCTCCGCTCAAGCCTCTTCCGACATGATGCGTGGCGTCGTCGCCTACCGCATGCAACGCGGTGACTCGCTCGAAAGCGTCGCGAGTCTGTTCAGTACCACCGTGGAGAACATCCGCGCGCTGAACAAGCATCTTCCGACAGGCACACCTCGCGAGGGAACTGAAATTTATGTTCCTACCGTCGGCGCCGTGTCCTTGAACTGATCACGGATTCACCAAGAGAGAGCCTTGACGCATCGCTTTGCGCTTGCCAGAGAGGCCCATGAGCCTCCCCCAGCCTCCCTTCCGCAGCGCTATCGTTTTTGGCGCAGGCAGCTGGGGCACGGCCTTGGCGGCTGCTCTCCATGAACGTGGTGTCCAGGTCCAATTCTGGGGGCGTGATGCCAGCCTAATGGCCGCCATCCGAGATCAACGCTGCAACAGTCGTTATCTACCTACTTTACATCTGAATGACTCCATCCAGGTGACGCATGAATTGAGCTCACTCACTCCCGCTGAGTTGCTGCTTCTGGCCGTGCCATCGGGCGGTCTTCGCACCACGGCCTATTCGATCGCTGAGGCGGGACTTCATGAGCGAGCCAAGGTCACACTTTCCTGCACCAAAGGGATCGAGCTCAGCACCGGCAAACGCATGTCCGAGGTGCTGGCCGAGGTTCTCCCAGGTCCCTGTCCCGCCGTCCTCACGGGCCCTAACCATGCGGAGGAAGTCTCGCAGCGATTGGCAACTGCTGCCGTGATCGCTTGTGGTGAGGAAGACAAAGCACTCGCTCTACAAAGCAGCTTTAATCTGCCATGGTTCCGCATCTACAC
Source organism: Verrucomicrobiaceae bacterium (assembly GCA_027484445.1). Lineage (GTDB taxonomy): Bacteria > Verrucomicrobiota > Verrucomicrobiia > Verrucomicrobiales > Verrucomicrobiaceae > Prosthecobacter. The sequence continues at coordinate 60,737 of JAIXSY010000033.1, read as the reverse complement.
CAGCGATGACCTCATTGGTGCAGAGTGGTCCGGTGCCATGAAAAACCCATACGCCATCGCCGCCGGCATCGCGAGAGGACTGCGACTCGGTGACAATGCCATCGCCGCCTTGATCACACGTGCTCTCGCAGAGATGGTGCGCATGGTCACCAGCATAGGTGGTCGGGCCGAAACCTGCCAGGGACTTGCAGGCGTAGGAGATCTGATGGCGACATGCTACTCGGAGCACAGTCGCAATCACCGCGTCGGAAAGCTTCTAGGAGAAGGGATGTCTCTGAGTGACATCATCGCCAGCACACGAATGGTCGCCGAAGGAGTACCAAACACAGCCAGCCTGCATCAAGCCGCGAAACATCATGGTGTTCGCACACCTCTGCTCGATGAAATTTATGCCATTCTTCATCAAGGCAAGCCCGTGAAAGATGCCATGCATTCCCTTCTCTCACGAGACCCTCGCCCCGAGGTCGATCATCCAGCGAAACTTTGACGCAAGTCTTTCACTTTTTGCGTGCTTCTTTCTTATCGACGAATCGATAAGCCGCCTGAGGATCCATCCTTTTTAAATCTGCAGCAGTCGGTCCACCTCCAAACTGCGCCCAGTATTCTTCAGCAAAAGGATTCAATCGTGGACCAAGCGCAGCTTCATGAAGATCAGCCTGACCCGCCAGGGAGCCCCACCAGGCATCGAGTTCCCCAAGCATTTGCTTCACGAGATCTGGATGCTGCGCAGCTATGTCATTTTTCTCGGAAGGGTCGGCTTTGACATCAAAGAGCTGCCAGCGCGGCTTGAAAGTATCGACCACAAGGCCACCTGGCCCACGAGGAGCCTCACTAACCAGATGATAGCGCGTGGTTCGGACACTCGCATTTCTTGCTTTGGCAGGCAGATAACTCGCGCCCTTTTTCCAACGACCATTGTGGGTGAAAAGGGTACGCTCAGGCCATAAGGCATCGGGCATCTGGAGCAACGGGATCAAGCTGCGCCCCTCCACTTGCTTATCTGTCCTTTCGTCCAGCTCAGCTCCAGCCAAAGCGGCCCAGGTGCGAAACACATCGACATGTGCGGTCAGGGCAGTGCAGTCCGCAGGCTTGAGCGTTTCTGGCCAGCGCCAGAAAGACATGGCACGCGTGCCCCCGAGCCAAGGCGAGCCTTTGGCACCACGCATCTGTGCATTGTAAACTTTCACGCCACCCGTGCCTCCGTTGTCATTCATGAAAACGACCAGCGTGTCTTTGGCAATCCCCCATTCGTCCAACTTCTTCAAAAGCTTACCGACATTGAGATCAATGTTGTGGATCATGCCGAAGAAGCTTTCTGCATCCTCAGAAAGGCCGCGCCCTTCATAGAGTTTTTTATCCTCTGGCTTGGCTACGTAAGGTGCATGAGGCGCATTGGTGGCCAAATGGCAGTAAAAAGGCTTTTTGCCTTTGACAGATTCCATCCAGGCCAAGGCCTGCTGAAAAAACACGTCTGTGCAGTAGCCTTGAGTCTTCACGAATCGCTCCTTGTGAAGGATGACTGGATCAAAGTATCCGTTCCCAGGAGCATCTCCGCAGCTGCCAGGGTAACTTTGCCCCAGGCCACCTCCTCCATGAATGAACTGTTCGTCAAATCCGCGATGAATCGGACGATATTCTTTTTCATCCCCAAGATGCCATTTGCCAAAAATGCCCGTGCTATAACCAGAGTTCTGCAGCACCTGTGCGACTGTCACCGCTTTAAGATCCATCCGTTCGCGTTCGAGCACGGTATGCGTGACACCACTTCGAAATTCATGACGCCCCGTGAGCAAGGCACAGCGTGTCGGCGCACAAGTCGGGCTTACCATGAAGTCCGTGAACCGCACACTTTCCGAATGAAGGCGATCCAGGTTTGGCGTTTTCAAAACGGGATTTCCATGGGCAGAAAGGTCCCCATAGCCTTGGTCATCCGTGAGGACAAAAATGATGTTAGGGCGCTTTCCCGAAAGCTCAGCAGATGCTGATGGCAAGACACAGGCCACCAAAAGAAAAAGCACAAATTTCAGCATAGAAAGGAGTGCCTCAACGCCAGGATAACCTTCACTTATCAGAAAAATTGACCCCTTCTTTGGCATCAAAAAAAACAGGAGTCCGGGCCAAACCGAACTCCTGTCACATCATCTGAACCGTGAAGGGCAAGAAGCAATTAAAGCTTTGTGTAACCCACGCTCTCGCAGGGTAAATCCCAAAGCTTCTTCAGTTCAGCATCAAGCTTGGTGATGCTGAAACTCACGCCAGCCATTTCCTGGCAGGTCACAATGTTGTCCACAATGGTTTGATGCACCTTGAGACCTTTAGCCTCCAAAATGGGTTTCGCTGCACGCAAAAGAATCAGCAACTCCATCATGTGCGTCGAACCAAGACTGTTCACAAAGAACACAATCTCATCGCCAGAATTCAGGGGCAAATCATCACCAAAGAGAATATCCAACATTTTGGGGGCCAACTCATCTGCCGTGCACATCGGGATCAAACCCACCCCCTTCTCGCCGTGGATGCCCATGCCAAGACCGATCACATCATCGGAAAGATCAAACGTGGGTGCACCCGTCGCAGGAATGGAACCCGGCTTCGTCGAAACGCCTACGGTGCGCGTCATATCCACCGCCTTTTGAGCGATGCGTGCCAGCTCGTCCAAAGTATCGACTTGCGTCGCGGCCGCGCCTGCCAGCTTGACCACTGGAACCAAGCCCGCCACACCACGACGGTTTTGCTTTTGATCCACCGGTGCCGAGGCAACATCATCGTTGATGATCACCGTTTTGACAGCAATGCCTTCGTCAGCGGCTAACTCAGCCCCGATGTCGAAGTTCATCACATCGCCGGAGTAATTGCCGTAGAGATAAAGCACACCTTTGCCACGGTTCACGGCCTGTGTGGCTTCGAGCACAATATCAGGCGGTGGAGCCGCAAAAATATCACCCACCGCCGCTCCATCTGCCATACCTTTGCCAACCAAGCCGTGGTAGATCGGCTCGTGTCCAGCACCACCTCCCACCAGCAAAGCTGGAGCATCCGGACGAAGATCATTCATCACGATCGAACGCTTCCCCACACGCTTCGCCTTGCCATCGTAGGCAAGCACCAATCCTTCGAAAAGTTCATCCGCACATTTCAAAGGGTCATTGAAGATCTTCTTGGCAGGGTTGTGGCTCATAGTTTGGCTGTTTTTGGCTTAGGTTGGAACAAAACGGACACAAGCCATAGCCAGAGCATTCTCAGCTGTCAAAGCTTGAACAAAGTCTGCTGTTGTTTGCAGGCTACTTTCCACCAAGACGGATGAAACTTCATCGTCACTCTTCTCTGTGAATCTTGGGAAAATCCAAGTTCGTGTCTCAAACACTGGTGGAGGCGAGGGGAGTTGAACCCCTGTCCGAATGGCCATAAGCCGAAGCTTCTACATGCTTATCTGGTGTTTTAATCTCGAGGTGGGACTTCCAGCAGCAGAATTCCTTTCCCCCAGCGTCCTGTTGAATCTCGCTTTCGACCCGGTCGCCCGGTCAGCCAGCCAGTCTGGTAGTGGCATCGTTGAGGCTACCAGACATGACCTCAAGGATGTCGCGGGGCTTAGGCCGCGAGAGCGAGCTCGTTAGAGTTTGCTGTTGTTTGTTTGATCCGTTTTTTAACGAGGCCAACGAATCATCCTCGGCATGCCACCCCGACCGCAGACTACCCGTCGAAACCAGTACGCCCCCGATCAGTGTTAACGAGTCAGCATAATCGAGATCAACCTTTCGTCAACCTGTGCCTTTGGCCTCAACATTCGCTCACTTGGTTGGGACTTGTCGAAGAATCGCCTCTGCGACTCGCATTCCATCTGCCGCTGCAGAGATGATGCCGCCTGCGTAACCGGCCCCCTCTCCTGCTGGGTAGAAGTTCGCGATGCCTTCGCAAACAAGACTCTCTGGATTTCGGGGAATGCGCACGGGAGATGAACTGCGAGTCTCCGCAGCGGTAAGCACGGCATCTTCGAGAAGATAACCTGGCAGCTTTTGCGAGATTTGTGGCAGAGCCAGCTTCAGGGTTTCGATCACAAACTCTGGCAAAACTTCGCGTAGATCGGACCAAACGACCCCTGGTTCATAGCTTGGCTTGACGCTTCCTTGACCTTGGGAGGCACGATTCGCCAAAAGATCCCCCAGAAGCTGCGCTGGTGCGTGGTAATTGCTGCCCCCTACCGCGAAGGCTGCTCGCTCGATTTTCCGCTGAAACTCGATCCCAGCCAGCACGTGATGTTCGCCATAGTCGGAGGGCCTGACATCAACCATGAAGCCGCTGTTGGCGTTCGCTTCCGCTCTGGCGTAGCTACTCATGCCATTGGTCACGACCATACCAGGTTCAGAATTGGCTGCGACCACAAGCCCACCTGGACACATGCAAAAGCTGTAAGCAGCGCGTCCGGTCTTGCAGTGCGCGACAAACTTATACGGCGCAGATCCAAGCCGCTCGTGCCCGGCCCATTTTCCATAGAGCATTTGATCGATGAGACGCTGCGGGTGCTCGATCCGAACGCCGACGGAGAAAGGCTTGGCTTCGAAAGGAACTCCTCTGCGATGGAGCATCTCAAAAGTATCCCGGCTGCTGTGGCCTACCGCAAAGATGATGGGAGCCCCCTCGATCACTGAGCCCTCTGCCAGGATGACTGCACGTAAAATTCCTTGTTCCACAACCACATCGGCCACTCGACTGCCAAAGCGAACCTCACCGCCTAGAGAGATGATTTCTTCGCGCACATGGCGGACGACTTTGATCAATCGGTCTGTGCCGATGTGCGGTCGTGCTTTGACCAAAATGTCTTCGGGCGCACCAGCGGCTACCATTTCACGCAGTAACCATGGGATGCGGTGCTCGCGATCACGGATCTGCGTGTAAAGCTTGCCATCTGAAAAGGTCCCCGCGCCGCCTTCGCCAAATTGAACATTCGACTCAGGATCAAAGGCCCAACCTCGACGCCAGAAGCCGGTCACATCTCGTGCACGATCTCCTGCCGCCTTGCCACGTTCGAGCAAGATGGGCTTCTTCCCCGCTCTAGCGAGCAAAAGCCCAGCAAAGAGTCCGCAAGGCCCCGTGCCCACGATCACAGGGCGCTCAGTCACGCGATGCTCAGACGCGCTTGGGAGCTGTCGATAGGTTTCATCTGGAGCAGCGATGATCTGCGGATCTTTTGCGAATTTCCTCAATAAGGAAGCTTCGTTTTCAACCTCCGCCAGCACGGTGTAGCTGAAGGCAACTCTTTGTCGGCGGGCATCGATCGCGCGCTGCTTGATCTCGAACTTTTGCAGTTGAGAAGACACGATGCCCAAACGCTCGCCGATCGCCATGTGAAGCATCGGTTCCGTGTGATCCACGGGCAGAGAAAGCTGGGAAATTTGCAACATGGGCCTCGCTTAGATCCCGACTTCTCCTCGATTTTCAGGCGAGTAACTGCCTCCATACCCTGCACGATAGAGCGACAGCGCTGTGCACTGACTCATGGTTTCAAAATGCTTGTCTTTGGCAAACACGCGCAGATCACGACGAATAGCGATGGCTGCGATCAAAATGTCATTCCAGGGCACACTGATGCCACGATCCTGGAGATGCCAAGCCAGGGCGAGGGCCTTGTCCCAGTCTTTCGCGTCCGCCTGATAGTACGGGATGATCGAAAAATACTGCGACATGCGCTTGCGATCCGATCCCCTGGCACCTCCGAGTACTTCGAAGAGGACTGGGCTTGTCGTCGCGGCTTCATACTCTTCCAGCAGCGCTTCGAGAGCGACCTTGGTTGCTAAATCGCCATCGCGGCGAGCAGCTTCGATCCAAACAGAGGAATCAATGATCACCATAAATTCAGCGCTTAGGCATCACACTTCTCCAGCTCTTCATTCAGAACTGGATAATCAAAAGCGCCCTGACGGAGCAAACGACCAAACTCTTTGGCCTTTTGGCGCTTCACATACTCTGTGACCGCTTTGGCAATCGCGGGACTCTTTTTGGTCTCTCCCATCATGCCGACCAAGTCGTTGAGGATTTCATCTTCAATATCTACTGTGATTCTCATATGGCCGTGAATATCTACAAATTGATTCTTTTCAAAGCGAATTTTTCATCAAAAGTAGTTTTTTCACCCAAACAAAAGCCTTCCAAAGAGGATGGCAGAAGCCATTCCACAAAAGTCACCGATCAGACCTGCCATCAAAGCGTGCCGGAAGCGTCGTATGCCGACGCTTCCAAAGTAAACGGTGAGCACATAAAAGGTCGTCTCGGTTGAACCATACAAGATCGCAGCCGTGAATTTCACCGTTTCCGACAAATCGGGGCGGGTGATGATTTCAATCAAAAGCCCCTGAGAGCCCGAGCCACTGAGTGGACGCATCAAGGCTAAGGACAACAATTCCACAGGAAAGCCCAAAACCCCCAGAACGGGAGCCATAGCATACTCCAGCAGCAAAAAAGCACCAGACTCGCGCAGGATGGCAAGCACAGCCAACATGGCCACCAGGTAGGGCATGATGCGCGTTGCAACCCCAAAGCCTTCCTTAGCACCCTCGACGAACTCTTCATAAACCCGGACCTTTTTCGCCCAAGCAAACCCAACGGCTAGAATCAGAATCGCGGGAATCGTCAGCCCTGAAGCACCGTCCATGACACGACGCAAAACAGCCGTTGCAGAAGTATCGGGCGTGGCCTGAGACAACTGCGCAGCATCCTTTTTCTGGGCCAAAACAGCTTCAGCCTGTTCTTTGCGTTCGGCAGCACGCTCAATCACCTGAGACAAACCTGTCGTTTCTAGCAAAGTCGTGCGCCAGGCAGAGGGCCCCAACTCCAAGGTCGAGACCGCTAAAAACAGCGTTCCCAGGAGCGACAACCCGACTTTAGCCCGGCGACTCATGCCGACGGGCAGAGTTTTGTCTAACTTTTCAGGCGGATTTTCAGGCTCGTCAGGTTGAGGAGCGAACCGTGGCATTCGATTCAGGAAAAGGGCTGCCGCTGCTGCACCACAGGAGGCACAGGCCGTGGCCAGAATTGTCGGCAAAATGACGCGGTAACTATTCGGAATCCCAGCGGTGTTGAGGAAATTCATGGCCGAAACAGGGATCAGCGTAAATGCCGCCGTATTCAGCGCCAAAAACGTGATCATCGCATTGCTGGCCGTTTGCTTGTGCGGATTCAGTTCCTGCAGATGCCCCATGGCCTTCAAACCCATCGGAGTCGCACTGTTGGAGAGACCGAGCATGTTGGCTGACAGATTCATGACCATTGATGTCATCGCGGGATGCTGCGTGGGAACGTCGGGAAACAGACGGCGCAGCAAAGGAGACAGCAGCCTGACCAAAGCCTCAAGGACACCTGCCTTTTCCAGCAACCGCAGCACTCCTAGCCAAAACATCATCATGCCTGCCAAGGGCAGCGCGATGCTCACGACTGCATTTTTGGCACCCGCCATGGCCGCATCAATAACGCTAGCCTCTCCCGAGATTCTCCCCACCAGACCGGCGACGATTAACCCAACAAACAGCAATGTGGCCCAGATATGATTCAGCATAAGGAAACGCAGTGTATCCTCTGTCGGAATGAACGCGTAAAGAAAAGTGCTTGCTTGAAAATTAGACAACAGGCAACCCGACATTCGACAAAGTTTCCTCCCTTCCGATTTCTCCTTTCTCTTCCATGTCTTGTTCCATCCAGATGGCCAGCCAGCTTAGCGGTCTCAGCCCTCATGTGATACGCATTTGGGAAAGGCGCTACAATGCGCTGAACCCCAGTCGGACCGGCACAAATCGTAGGATGTATTGCGATGAGGCCATCGAGCGTTTGAAACTTTTGCGCGAGTTGACCGAAGGTGGTCATCGCATTGGAAATGTCGCACGCCTTCCCACCGAAGAGCTAAAGAAACTCAGCGATCAGCTCCTGACTCGCGGCAACGTCAATGCCACGGCATCCACTTTCAGTGTCGATGCAACCCCTAGCTTAGACAGGCCAGAAGACTTCGTTCGACTCGGCTTGGAGGCCAGTAAGGTCTATGACAGTGATCGACTGCGTCGATTGCTCCAGCGTGCGCGCCAACAGTTCGGCCAGCGCGGAATGCTGCATCATGTCATTTGTCCTTTGATCGAGTCGATCGGCAGAGAGTGGCAGGCTGGCAATTTGCGACCTGCCCATGAGCACGTCGCCACCTCCGTGGTGCGGGAACTTTTGATGACACCTGTGCCAGGAAGCCAGACTGCTGAAGGAGCGCCGGAAATCATCATCACCACCCCTGCCGGAGAGATGCATGAGCTCGGTGCCATGCTGGCAGCATCGTCAGCGCGCGATCTTGGCTGGAAAATTACCTACCTTGGGCCCAATCTGCCCATTGAGGAAATCGCAGCCTGTGCCCGTGCCCGCAAAGCGCAAGCTGTGGCCCTCAGCGTCGTGTATCCCGAAAAATGCCCAGTCACAGAGGACAAACTGCGGCGACTCCGGCAGTTGCTCCCCGAAGACATCTTCCTGCTCGTTGGTGGTCGTGCGGCACGCGGCTACCAGGAAAGGCTGCCAGACCTCCCGATCCATTGGGCACATAGCTTGGTGGATATGGACAAGCTCCTGGTCAGCATAAATCGTTAATGACAAGGCCTTTGCTAGCCCTTCCGGTAACGTAGCTGGCAAGAAAGTGACGTTTCCCAGCTTGCGCATGAGGGCTTTTGAGGGACTCTCGCCGCCCGGCCACTCCCTACCGATATGATCATCGATATCAGCGCGCACCTGCGCACTCCCTTGCAGCAGACGCTGTATCGCCTCGCTGGCGGCATGGCAGAGCGTGTCCTCGGACTGCATGATTTTGATCAAATCTATCGCCAAGCCTCGGCAGCTTACCAAGCTCTCCCTGCCGAGAAGCAAACCTGTGGTGCGTTTTTTACTTCAGTCATCGAGGCCATTCAGGCTGAACTCCAAGTTCATGAGTTGCCTGGCTTTGATTTTCCAAGGTCAGGGCCACTGGTCATTGTGGCAAATCACCCCTTTGGCATTTTAGATCCCTGCGCTCTCGCCAGCTACATCGGCAGCCATCGGCCAGATCTCAAAATCATGACAAATGCGCTGCTCGGTGCCATGCCTGAGGTGCGTGACCACGCGGTCTTGGTGAATCCTTTTGGCGGTGTGGAAGCTGCTCGTGAAAACCTCCAGGGCATGAAGGCCGCCCTCTCCCACCTAAAGTCAGGCGGCGCTCTTCTGATCTTTCCTGCGGGGGAAGTCTCGGCCTACAAGCCAGGAAAAGGCATCGAAGAAGCACCCTGGACCAAGCACGTCGGCTCACTCGTGCGCCGAACTTCAGCAACCATCCTTCCGGTTTACTTCCCAGGTGGAAACAGCACACTCTTCCATGCAGCGGGCGTCATTCATCCCCGACTAAGAACCGGATTGCTGCTGCGTGAATTCACTCAACAGACTGGAAGAAAGGTAGAGATGCGAATCGGCACTCCGCTTCCATTCGCCAAACTTAGGAAATTCGAAGATGACGAAGCTCTGACCAGATACCTGAGGATTCACACCATGGTCCTGGCAGAGCGGCGGCTACAAGGCAGCGAGGTTCCAGACGAAAGCCCAGAACATCTCATTGATGACCCCCAAGGGTCACGCGTCGAGGAGCGTCGGCAACGGATTCTCGCAGAAGTCATAGCGCTGCGGGAGCGGGGAGCCTGTCTGGTCAGTCAGGGTGGACTGGGCGTGTATGCCGCTCATTCCCACGAAATCCCTGAAGTTTTGCAGGAAATTGGCCGACTGCGCGAAGTGACTTTCCGTCAGGTCGGAGAAGGCACCGGACAAGACATCGATCTAGACCGATTCGACCGCTACTACGAGCACCTTTTCTTATGGGATGAAAAGGCGCAACGAATCGCCGGCGCCTACCGGCTCGGCCGCGCGGACATCATCCTCCGCGAATATGGCCCCAAGGGCCTCTACACAAACACACTGTTCAAGTTCGAGAAGCCTTTTCTGGCGAACCTGCAGAGTGCTGTCGAAATGGGACGCAGCTTCATCACCAAGGACTACCAGAGGAATCTATCTTCCCTGCCTTTGCTGTGGAAGGGCATCGCCCACTGGATCAGCCGCCATCCCGGCTACACAAAGCTGTTTGGCCCGGTGAGCATCAGTAAGGATTACGACAAGCTCAGCCGGAAATTCATAGTCGAGTTTTTGCAGGAAAACTGCCTTCATGAAGATCTGGCTAGCTTTGTGAAACCCCGGAATCCTTTCCGCTACCTGCGTGGCCGGAAGCTGATGCGCGAATTCATCAGCGCTGAACTCCAGGATGTGGACGACTGCTCTGCACTCATTTCCAGCTTGGAAACCGATGGCAAAGGCATCCCGATTCTCCTAAAGCATTACCTTCGCCTGAACGGCACGATCCTCAGCTTCAACGTGGACAAAGAATTCTCCTCGGTGATCGATGGACTCATCTTGGTCGATCTAACGGAAACTGAGCCCAAACTTTTGGCCAAATACATGGGTGAAGACAAATGCCGCGAATACTTGGCCAAACATTCCGCCGCCTAAGCCATCCAGATCGATCAGGGATTCCATTTGCCAGCCTCGGCAAGCCTTCGCTAAAAAGCACTGTGTCCCTCTCTCTTGTTTTGCGTTTTTCCCTGCTGCTGGGTAGCAGCCTGATCAGTGGCTGCCATCAGACAGCCATTTCTTCAGCGCCCCCACCCGTGAACCAACTTGGAAGCGTTTGGGTCGCAGACATCGAAGGACAGCCAGGTCAGCTTTTCCTGTGCGGCACCATTCATGTGCTGCGCCAGAGCGACTACCCGCTCGCCACAGGCTATGAGTTTGCGTATCAAAATGCACAGCGGCTGCTTTTTGAACTGCCACCTGGAGCTTCAGAAGCACCTGAGTTCAATCGTCGATTGATGGAACTCGGCAGCTACCCAAAGACGACCACTCTCCCCAGCGAAGTCGGCCCAAAAGTCTGGGCTCAAGTCGAGGCGTGGGCGCGATCCCGAAACAAAAGCACCAGTTCGTTTCATTCTCTGAAGCCCTGGCTCGCCTCGCTGATCATCACGAGCGAAGAGTTTCAGCGACTTGGTGCCAGCAATGCCATGGGCGTGGACCAGCATTATGAGCAACGATCCGCAAAGGATGGCAAGCCAGGGCAAGGACTCGAAACAGTCGAGCTTCAACTTCAGCTCTTTTCGGGACTCGATCGGAATCATCAAATCCTCATGCTTGAGCAAACACTGGAGGAAGCACGGACCATGGAGGCAGAGTACGGTGAGCTCGTGAGCGCCTGGAAAAAAGGTGATCTGGAAGTGCTGCACAACCTCATCAATCGAGAAGCCGAAAAGCACCCTGAGCTCATGGAAATCTTCATCAACCGACGCAATCGTGCCTGGGTCCCTCCGTTGATGGAGTTATTGAAAAAAGGCGAAAAGGTCATGGTTCTCGTCGGGGCGGGGCATTTGGGAGGGCCTGACGGACTGCTCTCTTTGCTAAGGAAGCAGGGATGCCGCGTACGCCATGCGCAGGAGTTGATGCCCCCCACAACGCCAAACTCAGGCGCAACCTCAGGCTAGAGTTGCGCCTGCTCACAGTCGGCGTAGAGGCAGCGGTCTATGAGTCAACCCATCGTCGGCATCATCATGGGCTCCAGTTCTGACTGGCCCACCATGCAAAACGCAGCCCAGGTGCTTGAGGAATTCGGCGTGCCTTACGAAAAGAAGGTCGTCAGCGCGCACCGCACCCCACACCTGCTTTACGAATACGCCACGACGGCACGTGCCCGCGGTCTGCGAATGATCATCGCCGGTGCAGGCGGTGCAGCCCATCTGCCAGGAATGGCCGCTAGCATGACCACTTTACCAGTTTTGGGTGTGCCGGTGCAAAGCCGTGCTCTGAGTGGAGTCGATAGCCTTTACTCGATCGTCCAAATGCCCGGCGGCATCCCGGTCGCGACCTTTGCCATCGGCAATGCAGGCGCGCTGAACGCTGGTCTTTTTGCAGTCTCCATGCTGGCTGGCGAACGCCCCGAACTTGCCGCTAAGCTCCAGGCTTTTCGCGAAAAACAGACGAGCAAAGTCCTAGAAAGCCAAAAAGAACTCGAAACCGCGCAGCCCTCCTCCTGAGAAACTAGACATCAAGTTACAGGGCAGGGATGAGCTAGAAGACGAGTTGGGCAGATGGCTTGTGGAGATGTTGCAGCCGGCGGGCTTGGGCAGAGGCAGAACCCGCCAAGGCGGTGTCGCCAGCAAAATGGCCCTCAGGCACAGCGCACCCCAGCTCCTCCGCGCTGATGTCGATAGCTGTAGCGTCGGGCTGCAGGGTGGCGCTGAGTCCCTGGTGGGCAGCCGCCGAACCAACAGGTACAGTCTCCTGGATGGGGGCACGCCACCCATGACCAACTTGTGGGGGCTACGACCACGCTAACCCACGGGGCTGTGGCTCATCTCCGTTCCACATTGCCTTGTCGGCCTTGACTCCTTGCGCCCACGCCCAAAGCTGCGCACCCCTACCCACCACAGCAACCCCAAGTGACTCCCCACCCAAAAAAGGCTCGGCCCCTGTTCCTTCCCTAACCATGAATATGAAAGCCTGGCAAATCACTGGCACCGAAGGACTACCTTCGCTCAAGCTTCAGGAGACACCTGCTCCTGTGCCTGGAAAACGTGACGTCCTGGTAAAGATCAAGGCCTGTAGCCTCAACTACCGGGACTACATGAATGTCACAGGCATTCGAGGCATCACTGGCCCCATTCCACGAGTTCCCTGCTCGGATGGAGCCGGCGTCATTGAGTCCGTGGGTGCCGAGGTCACGGACTGGCAGCCCGGCCGGCGCGTCGTCATTCCCTTCATGCCGACTTGGCTAGATGGTGGCTTTACCCAAGCCCATGCCGCTGCGGCTCTAGGTGGTGCTGTGGATGGATTGCTGCGAGAGTATGCGACTCTGCCTGCCAGCTCGTTGATCGAAGTGCCCGAATTTCTTTCGCTCGAAGAGGCAGCCACCCTGCCCTGCGCTGCCGTCACTGCCTGGGATGCTCTGCAAGTGCGGGGACAAATCCAGAGTGGCGAAACTGTGCTGATCCTAGGCACAGGAGGAGTCTCTATTTTTGCCCTGCAAATGGCGATCTCTGCTGGTGCTCGGGTGCTGGCCATCACGAGCAGTGATGAAAAAGCCAAGCGCCTGCTTTCCATGGGAGCTGCCGCTGTGATCAACTATCGAGACCATCCCGCTTGGGACGAATGGGCACTGGCACTGACGGATGGACTTGGCGTGGATAAGGTCATCGAAATCGGTGGTCCTGACACCTTGAACCGCTCGATCAAAGCCACGCGCTTCGGGGGACACATTTCCCTCATCGGCGTCTTGACTGGCACTGCAGGAGATATCCAGACCGTCGGTATCCTGCGGAAAGGCATCCGGCTAGACGGCATTTATGTCGGATCCAAAAGCATGTTCCAGAGGATGCTAGCCCACATGACCCAAAACAAAATGCGCCCAGTGATCGATCGGATCTACGACTTTGCTGACGCCCCTGAGGCCTTCCTTCACCTCGAAAGTGGACGTCATTTTGGCAAAATCGTCATTCGAGCTTGATTCAAGTCCGCGACTGTAGTGTCCCGATCTCAGCAAAAAAGCCCGGTGTGCTCACCGGGCTTTTTTAAAGGGGCCATCAAGGATCAGACGAGAGCTTCAGAGCCTTTGTGGCCGAGCTGCTTCACCGCTTTGTTCAATTGGTCATACTCGAGCGGCTTCTTGATCACCGTGACAGGTCCATGACTCAGGATTCGGCTCAGAACTTCGCTGTCAGGATAACCAGTGATGATCACGATGGGCAGATCAGGGTGCAGCTCCTTGAGCTGTGAATAAACTTCATCTCCTGGCACATCAGGAAGCTTAAGATCAAGGAAGACAAAGTCGAAACGCTGCTTTTTCGCCAAGCTAATGGCTTCAGCGCCTGTGCCTACCACCAATCGCCCGAAACCAGCCTTCTTGAGGAACTGCTTAAACAAAGCCTGGAGCGCAGGGTCATCGTCCACAACCATGACGGTCGGCTGTCCTGCCTCTTCTTCTTTACGCAAGACATCACGATCCAAAAGGCTGCGCTTGATTCTCCAGCGTCCACCGATTTGCACGGCTGGCAGCTGACCGCGCTGAACGAGGTAATAGACCGTCGGTAGTGGAATACGCAGGTATTCCGAGGTCTCTTTGACCGTCATCAGTTCGGGAGGGAGTGTATCAGTCATAAATAGTTGGGAAAGGTGGAATAATAAGACTTACCGTCTCAATTGGTAAACAGATCCAAAAATCAAGAATGAGATAAAATTGCTGTATAATTACCAAAACGGCAAGGCTTTTTTTGTCCATTCATCACTCCTGCATCAGAAACAAAGAGTAAATCTACGAAATGAGTCACAAAAAAGAGACTCTTCGTGTTTTACAGGCTTACCCGCACTCATTGCACCATCAGTGGAGTTATTCACAAAATGCCATAATTGGCAAAAACGCTAAAGTCGTCTTTGCCCCTCGGAAAAGGAATCTGCGTTGTCTAGCGCTTCTCACTGTGCTCAATGCGTAGCCATCGCATGAGTGATCTCCTCAAACTCCACCTCGTCATCCTCGCCTGGGGGCTGACGGCCATCTTGGGGAAGCTGATCCAGCTGCCACCTGTTCAAATGCTCCTCTGGCGGACCAGCTTGGCTGCGATAGGCTTTGGGCTCGTCGCCCGTGCGGTGGGTCAAAGTCTGGCACTTCCACGCAGGCAACTCCGCAGCCTGCTGCTTCTGGGAGCACTTCTGGGCGTGCATTGGATTCTCTTTTTCATCTCCGCTCGGCTTTCAACGGCGTCGGTGAGCCTCGCCGCCATGCCTACGGCAATGCTATGGTGTTCTGTGATTGAGCCGTGGATCGATGGCACGCGGCGCTGGCGTCCGCTCGAGTTGGTGGTGGGAGCTGTGGTTGTCGGTGCTGTCTGGTTGATCTATCAAGTCGAATTCCGCCACTGGCTGGGCTTTAGCGTGGCCCTGGCCGCTGCTGCCTTGGCTGCCGTTTTTGCCGTCATGAGCAAGCAGATCGTTTCTCGCTGCCATTACGCAGTGATGGGCAGCTGGCAGATGACCGGGGCTTTTATCGCCTGTGTGCCCGGCTGCCTGATCTTCGAGAACGAAGCCCTGGTTCTTCCTAGCCTGAGTGACTTCGCCCTCTTGCTGCTTTTTGCCAGCGTCTGCACCGTCTGGGCCTATGCGGGCTACATGGATGTGCTGAGACGGCTGCCGATGTTCACCGTGAACGTGATTTACAATCTCGAACCCATTTATGGTATCGTCTTGGCAGTGCTCGTCTTTGGGGCTGAGGAACACATGAGGCTCGGTTTTTACCTGGGCGCTGGCATCATCATCAGTTCGGTAGTGATCCTGCCTTGGCTGGAAAAATGGACAGGACAGCGGCGCTAGCTCTGCGCATTTCCGTATTGGGAGCCGCCATCTGTTGATTGGCTTCCCAACGCTAGGGGTGTATGAACACACACCAACTATGAAGCCTGTCTTTGAAAAAGTGCCGCGCCGTGACTGGGAATCCTTTCACTGTGAAATCGTCCATGGTCCGGACTACGGAACCCGCTGGCACTTTCACCCGGAATACCAGATCACCCTCGCGATCCGCAGTCGGGGGCACCGAGTCGTAGGAGACAATATCTCACCGCTTCTCGATGGAGATTTGGTCCTTTTGGGCTCCAATCTGCCCCACGTCTGGCATCAAGATGAAGTGAGTGGAGCAAGTGTGGATGCCATCATCGTTCGTTTTACCGAGTCCTTCCTGGGGCCTGACTTCATGAATTTGCCGGAAATGGAGCCAGTGAAAAGCCTGCTGAGACGCTCCGCCCGCGGCCTGGAAATCACCGGCACCACAAGGCGGGAAATCACCAGCCGGATGAGACGCCTCGCCGATGCGAGCGGTCTGACGCGTGTGGTGGAACTGCTCGGTATCCTGGACGTGCTCGGGCGCTCCAAAGATCTGCAACCGCTGGCAAGCGCCAGCTATGAGCCTGCACTTCATTCCGGTGACCAAGACCGCATGCAGCGCGTGGTGGATCACATACATCAAAACCTGACCGAAGACATCGACCGCAAGCAGCTCGCGAAACTCGCGCACTTGAGTGAAGGTGCCTTCAGTCGGTTCTTCCGTTCACGCACCGGTAAGACCGTACCCGAATACATCAATGAAGTTCGCATCGGGAGAGCCTGCCGCATGATCACCGAAGATCAGCAAAACATCACCGACATCGCCCTCGACTGCGGCTACCGAAATCTCGCAAACTTCAATCGACGCTTCCGCGAGGTCGTCGGCCTGACACCACGGGAATATCGAGCCCAGATGCGCGTCCTCGGTGGCAGTCGCTGATCGGCATCAAGCCAGCCACCAACAAAAACTGCCGCTGGGCACGGGCAAAATGCCCTCAGCTCCCTCTAGCACCATCTCACCCGCCACCAGCTTGCCCCCAGGCCCGAAATCCTGGTGCAAAAGATGACTGAGAGACACAGGTGTCATCTCAGGCGTGTGGCAGGAAAGCAAAACACCCAAAGGCTGGTCGGACAACAGGGCATGAAGGAGTGCCAGCAGACGAGGGAGATCATTTTCGATCTTAAAGACCTCTCCCTTCGATCCACGTCCGTAGCTAGGCGGGTCCAGAATCAGCAAATCATAGCGGCGCTCTCGACGGAGTTCTCTCTCCAGAAACTTGGTCACGTCATCCACGATCCAGCGAATCGGATGCTCATGCAGGGCATTGAGAGCCGCATTTTTTCGAGCCCAATCCACCATACCCTTTGAGGCATCGACATGGCAGACTTCAGCACCTGCATGGGCAGCAGCCAGTGTGCTTCCCCCAGAGTAAGCAAAGAGATTCAACACACGTGCGGGGCGTCCTGATTGCTTCGCATACTGCTGGCAGACTTCGCGAATCCGGCGCCACTGTGGACGCTGCTCAGGAAAGATGCCGAGATGGCCAAAGTCAGTCGAACTCAGGATAAAATGCGTGCCATCGACTTGGATCTCCCAAGTCTCTGGCAGTCGATCCCTGCCCCGCCACTGATTGCCACCATCACGAAAAAAGGAGGCTGTGGCACGACGCCACTCCGCTTCAGGCAGTGACTTCCGCCAGACAGCCTGTGCACATGGCCGTGACAGCACGACCGAGCCAAAGCGCTCTAGTTTCTGAAAAGCTCCGCTATCCAGGAGTTCGTAGCCATCATTTGCCATAGCAGTGGTCATTGAAGAGAGATCTCGTCGTCGCAAGCAAAGGTCTTTCCCAGCCTCAGAAGAAAGCAGGAATGACGCATCTGTCCCTCCAGTTTAGCGATCAAGACTTCATCAAGAAATACTCCAGGCTATCGACCAAGGCCTGCCAAGAAGCATCAATGATGTTTGTGCTAACGCCGACAGTTCCCCAGGTGCGCTGGCCATCGCTGCTGACGATGAGCACACGCGTCTTGGCTGCCGTTCCAGTGCCACTGTCGATGATACGCACTTTGTAGTCTTCGAGCCGGACTTGGGCGATTTTAGGAAAATGAGGCACAAGTGCCTTCCTCAGTGCTTTGTCCAAAGCATTGACCGGACCATCGCCTTCATCCACGGTGTATTCAGCTTTGCCATCGACGCTGATTTTGACCGTCGCCTCAGTCGTCTCTAGACTCGCTTTGGGATGATGACGGTGCGTGCTGTGGTATTCGATCAGTTCGAAACTCCGAATCTCACGCCCCAACTGGCGGCGGATCAAAAGCTCAAAGCTAGCCTCGGCCGCTTCAAACTCGTAGCCTTCACTTTCCAGTCTCTTCACCTCTGCTAGCACCTTATTGACATCAGCAGAACCTTTTTCGAGTGGGATTCCCATCGCGGCAGCTTTCACAAGCACGTTCGACTGACCGCTCATGTCGGATATCGTGATGATCCGCTCATTGCCGACGAGCGAAGGATCGACGTGCTCGTAAGTGCGCGCTAGTTTTTGCACCGCATGAACATGCAGTCCGCCTTTGTGGGTAAAGGCGGCCAAGCCCACGTATGGAGCCCGAATGTCATGCGGCACATTTGCCAATTCATCGACAAAAAACGCAAGCTCACGGAGCTGGGTCAAATCAATGCCAAGATCAATGCCCATTTTGATCTGGAGATTAGGCATCACGGTGATGAGATTGCAGTTTCCCACACGCTCACCGTAACCATTGATGGTTCCCTGCACTTGGCAGGCTCCCGCACGGACAGCAGCCAGGGCATTGGCAACACCCACACCTCCATCGTTGTGAGTGTGAATGCCCACAGGTTTCCCCAGATGAGCGATGACTTTTCGAGTCACTTCCTCCACCCATTCAGGCAAGGCACCTCCATTGGTCTCGCAGAGCACGACGAGGTCCGCGCCAGCATCTGAGGCTGCCTTTACCGTTTTCAGGGAGTATTCGGGATCCTCGCGGAAGCTATCGAAGAAGTGTTCCGCATCATAGAGGACCTCGCGGCCATGCTTTTTTAAATATGCAACGGTGTCCGCGATCATCGCCAAGTTTTCCTCAAGGGAGACCTGGAAAACCTCGGTGACATGCAGTGGCCAAGTTTTTCCAACGATTGTTACCGCTGGCGTCTGGGCATCCAGCAGCATTTGCACCTGGGCATCTTCTTCGACCTTGAGTTTGCCGCGACGGGTCATGCCAAAAGCCGTGATTTTCGCTTTCTTCCAGCTGCGCTTAGCAGCCTCTTGAAAGAAAGCTGCGTCCTTGGGGTTTGAGCCAGGCCACCCTCCTTCAATGTAATGCACCCCAAAGGCATCAAGTCGCTCGGCGACACGGATCTTATCGAGGGTGCTGAAAGAGATACCGGTGCCCTGCGTGCCATCACGCAGCGTCGTATCATAGATTGTAACAGGAACGGACATGAGATTGGAAAAGGAGAGGAAAGCGAAAAGAAAACAGAGAATCGAGAAATAAGAGTCACGAGAAATGCCCCCGTGAAACGCAGATTGGCCTTTGATTCGAAGCGCAGAGGTTACTTTGCCAGGCCACCATGACGGACTCCAAAGGCTGCGTTATGCGCAAAGGAGCCCGCGAGTAATTCGGATGGTAATGCTGGTGGTGGGAAGAACCATGAACGTCAAGGATACTAGGGATGTCATCCGTTCTGGCAACAGGTCTTTTTGCAGCCTTGGCCAAAGGGGCGGATGCTCCCCAAACCCCTAAGCTAGACAGTGATGCAAGTGCAGATTCCAGCTCTTGCAAAGCAGCCAAATCTTCGCTGCTTGCCTCATGAATTCCCTCTTTCCCGAATCCCTGAGAAATCAATTGTATCATTCAGGTGTCATCGCAGTGCTAATCTTGGATCGAGTGGACGATGCCGTGCCTGTCGCTCAAGCCTTGTTGGCAGGTGGCGTGAATTGCATTGAGCTGACCCTGAGAACGCATGTGGCGTTCGACTGCCTGAAGCAGATTCGCAGAGAAGTTCCCGAAATGACGGTCGGTGTAGGCACCATCTTAACCCCCCAGCAGGCTGAACAGGCCAAAGAAGCTGGGGCCAGCTTTGGGGTTGCTCCGGGGATGAATCCGAAAGTCGTCGCAGAAGCTGCCAGGATTGGTCTGCCATTCGCACCAGGCGTATGCACCCCAACTGATATCGAATTGGCGATTGCTGAAGGCTGCCACGTTTTCAAATTCTTCCCCTCTGAACCCTGCGGTGGACTTCCTTATTTGCGAACGATTGCAGCTCCCTTCTTGCACCTGGGAGTGCAATTCATCCCACTCGGAGGACTGAATGCCAAGAACGCAGAAATTTATCTCCAAGAGCCTTCTGTGCTTGCCCTGGGTGGCTCCTGGCTAGCCCCGAAAGATCTGATTGTGAATCAGAATTGGAAAAAAATCGAGGCTCTGGCTGCCTCCATTCAACATACCCTTCAACGTGTTCGTCGCTGAAGGGCTCACGATTCATCCAAGAGCATTTTTTTCGCAGTTTGCAGGTGCGCCAGTTGCTCAGCAGGCAGTTGAGGATACTTCAGCTTCATCGACTGCATCTCTTTGAGCACGGCAGCGCTGACAATCAGACGCATGTTCTTCTTATCATCAGCTGGCACGATGTACCAAGGACACTCTTGAGTGGCTGTCTCCTGAATCGCGTCCTGATAAGCCTCCATGTATTCATCCCAGTGGGCTCTTTCCTTGACGTCAGCCTCCTCAAACTTCCAGTTTTTGCTTGGTGTATCGATGCGTGCCAAGAAGCGCTTTTTTTGCTCTTCCTTGGAAACGTGAAGGAAAAACTTCACAATGCGTATGCCATTGCGATCACTGTAAGCTTCAAAGTTTCGAATGTCCTTCAAACGATCTTTGAAGAGCTGCTTCAGATCACTCGTGGTTTTCGATGGCAATCGCTGCACGCTGGTCACGATTTCGGGATGAACACGACAGACCAGCACTTCCTCGTAATAGCTGCGATTGAAAATGCCAATGCGACCCCGTGGCGGCATGACACGTGAATGCCTCCACATGAAGTCATGATTGAGCTCATCATCCGTTGGCCGCTTGAAAGCGTGACATTCCACTCCCTGAGTATTCACCCCACTCATCACATGCTTGATGGTGCTATCTTTCCCTGCGCCATCCATCGCTTGGAAAATGAGCAACAGTCCCTGACGATCCTGGGCATACATCTTTTGCTGTAGATCGTCGATTTCTTCGCGAAATTGGGCAATCAGCTCATTGTAGTGAGCCTCGTTGGCATAGAGCTTGGCGGTCTTGGTTTTGGCTTTGCGGACGCGAAAATCACGTCCTTTCGCGATGCGATAATCTTCGAGGTCGATTTTAAGTTTCATGAGGCGTTCCCTGGATGCACCTCGATTCATCGCAGATCCCGCACCTTGGCGAGGAGAATCCACTCCATCGGTCAATTTCGTTCATTCCAATAGATCTTCAGATTTTTGGTGCGCCTGCCAGCAGCGAGGATGTCCACATCACGATCCCCATCCAAATCTGCCCCCACAGCATCTTCGCAGGCCATCTGATTCTCATCGAGCCAATGCTGCTGCCACTCTGAACCATCTTCTTTGGAAGTGTAAAGAAGCTTGAGCCCAACTTTCGATCCCACCTTGTGATGAGCTCGCCACCCGACGACGATCTGCCGATTGTTCATTCCCAGCAGATCATGACACGCGATCGCATGACCATCGATCAAGGAATCATCAAGGACTTGCCGCTGCCATAAACCGTCTTTGGGACCTTGGGCAGGCGGAGTGTAAAGCACGACCTGATGACCGTGCATGGGCTCGATCGTCACAATGTAGGGCTGCCCTCCAGCAAATGCCCCCCATCTGACTTCTCCGGCACCCTGCAGCTCAGGTTCTTGATGACGACTGATCCATCTCGTGCTCCACCCTTTCTCTGTGGGGTCCAGTCTCATGACGCCTTCTTTTCCACAAAGCAAAATGGACTCAGGCTCCCCAGCGCTTCCCGGCGGCACAATGTCAAGGTTGTGTGTCATGTGCATAGCATCGGTGACCAGTGTCGTGTTCCATGGATCTTCAGGTTTTTCAGGGCGGTGATAAGCCAGAACCCGAACCCCCGCCCCGCCACCATTGACATTGCCACGGCCATGAAGCGGAAGCACGATCAAATCAAAACGTCCCGCCGCGTTTCTCACCCACTTCATGCGGTGCGTTGTAGGCTCATGAGATAGCGGAATGGGGGTCCACAGAGCACGGCGATCTGAAGGAGGCTTCAAATAAAACACTGCCCCACTGTCCGTGGTGTCTGATGGATTCCACTGCGCTCCCACTGCGACCTCACATTTGCCATCTCCATCAATGTCACGAGCCGCAAGACAGACATGGTCTTTATCGGTCAATTTCCCGACCATCATGAATTTTTGCCAGCTTGGATTTTGATACCAAGAAATGCTTTCTTGATCGCAAAGCAGAATGTCCGTGCGGCCATCCCCGTCCACATCAGCCGCAGCCACACCGTAGCCGATGCCAAGATCTGTAGCGATCACTTCAGATCGAAACTTTGGTGTCACGTCAGCACGAGCCATCGCCCAAGAGAAACAGAGGAGAGCGTAAGCGATTTTTAACATCATCACCAAGGTGTCGAATTCACTAGCGCAGAGCGAGAAAAGATTTTTCCGAGATTTTTGTCAGGATTGACAATGTAATCACAAAGTCAGTATTCTTTTCGAGCAATTCTCAGGGACGTCGCTGTCCAAGAACATCAACCTTTTCCATCAGTCACGTTCATGAAGACTTCACGATTAACGCTGAGTCGCCTTTCCTTAGCTCGAAGCTTCTTCAGCTTCTGCATGATCTGGCTGGCCATTCCGTCCCACGCGGTTCCACCGGCCACACCGGTCATTCGTCAGGTAGAATTCAGCAAAGCTGGCGTCAGCTCCAATGGCACCGTCTTTGTTTCTAATCGCCATTCTTATTTAGTCTATTGGGAGGATAGGGCCGTGGATGAAGAAGGCTATGAAGTGCAGATTCGAAGTGTTGGCGGCACATACTTCACCGCCGCCAGGGTCTCGGCCAATGTGACTCAATCTTTGATCACGCCCATTAGCGAACTCTCCCCAGGACAAGTCGTACAGTTTCAAATCATTGCCTGGAAATACAATGGAGCGGTCATTGAGCGGAGCACCTCAGCTGCGTTCAATTTCACCGTTCCTGATGGCACCGCAGAAACAACGATGACGAGTCCAGGCTCTTCCCTACAGGTAGAGAATCTCAATGACAGCACCGTCAGGCTGAGTTGGCTAGATCGCACCAATTCGGAAATCTATTATCAAGTCGATTATTGGGAGGTTCAGCAAGGCGTCACGGTGCCCAATTGGCAAACCTTAGGTTTTTCCAACCTATCCAGTGTTTCGCCGCCCTTGCGAACACAGCGCGACCTTCGTCTCCGGCTTGTTCCTGAAAAAGATTATCAGTTTAGAGTTCGTGCCACTCGCTTGGCGAGCGCAAGCACCTCGAATGCTTCCACCTGGTCAAACACAGCACAAATTCGCATCCCGGCACTGACTGCCCCAACGCAACTGACTGCGCAAATTCAGCAGGAGAACAGTCTTCGACTCAATTGGCTCGACAATTCGACCAATGAGACAGGCTACGAAATTCAGTATCGCTCCGCCACAGGCGGTGATCCCCAAACCTTCACCAAGTTCACCGAGCTGTCCGAAGGTGCAACCAGCATCCAAGTTCAAGTGGATCAGGGATCTTCCTTCGAATGGCAAGTCTTAGCACTGTACACCTACACGCCGAGTGGTGCCACCACCACCACCACTCTCAAAAGCACCCCATCGAACGTGATCACAGCCACCACTGGTTTTGCAGCGCCGACACAACTAACTGCGGTGGAATCGGGATTTGGCAGAACTGCTGATCTGACTTGGGTCGATAATACCTCCACCGAAGTTGGCTTTAACATTTACACCCGCAAACAGGGCACAGCGACTTGGTCTTTTGCGAGAGCGGTGCGCGAAAATGTCACCCGACTCAGTGTGAACTCACGCACAGAAGGCAATGACGAAAATGGTGTACCCGTGTTCATTCCTCTGGAAGCAGGAGTGTCTCACGAATTTGTGGTTCGTGCAGTGGGAACCGATGAAGAGATATTCTCAGCCGATAGCAACATCGCAACCTGCACCGTAAAGGATGGTTTCAACAGTCGGCCATATCATCCAGCTCAAGTTGGAGTTTCCTTTAGCTACACGGTCACGACCACCAATGCCGAAGGGAGAACTGGCTGGAGTGTCGAAGGCTTACCCGCAGGCCTCAGTTTTAATGCGACGAACGGCGTCATCAGCGGTAGCCCAACACAGTCCGGTGTCTTTACCTGCACCATGAGTGCTGACTTTGCCGACGCACCCCGCGCAACAGCACCTCTTACACTGAGAGTTCTGCCCAACGTGACCTCGCCGCTACCCGCCCCAGGGGCGAGTCTATCCAACTTGGTCCTTGGCATTCGCTCCACGATCAAAATCCCACTTGCTGGAAGATTTCAAGACTCCGACGCAGAAACAGGTGTGCGCTTCGAAACAACACGTGGTTCGATTGATGTTCTTCTGTATCCAAGTTTAGCCCCAAGAGCCGTTGAAAACTTTTTGTCTTATGTTCGAGGAGGCGACTATGACAATATGGTCTTTCATCGACTCGTTTCTGGATTTATTCTTCAAGGGGGAAGCATTCGGGCAGTAAGCCTACCAAGAAGCTTCTCCAGCATCAAGTCTCGACCTGCACCATTGAATGAACCCGGAATCAGCAATACCCGAGGCACTCTAGCAGCAGCTAAACTCGGAGCTAGAACTTCAATAGTCACCACCTCAGAAGGAACAGACCTCAAAGATGACTCTTATGGATATGTTGGCAACCCTGACAGTGCGACCACCGATTTCTTCTTCAACTTAACTGGCAACAGTTCCAATTTGGACAATCAGAATGGTGGCTTTACGGTCTTTGGCAGACTCAACGCTGTTTCCCTAAATTTAGTGGATACCATCGCCACTCTTCCCACCGGCAGCTATCAAAACAACAATACAGGAAACAGCTATGTTCCCAACCTCGACAAAAGGCTGATCATCGATGGCTCACTGACGTCTTTTTCAGGCATACCAATGAATGCCAGCGAAGCGCCTGCAGACATGGATTTGAACAAGACTGTGCGTGTCCTCAAAGCCTATGAAACTGCCCCCATTCGCTACCAAGTGAATAGCCAACCAGCAGGTGTGTTGAATGCAACTGTCGAAGGAAACGAGCTTAAACTTGTCGGCGTATCTCGTGGCCTGACCAACGTCACGTTGACTGCAATTGACCAGGACAATCGCTCCGGCAGCATGAGTTTCGAAGTCGAAGTTCGAGCATCTTATTTGCCACCAACCATCACACGTCAACCTACCACACAAGCAGTTCGACAAGGAACTCGCGTAACATTGAGCGTCGGAGCAACAGGAACGGCATTGTCTTATCAATGGCGGAAAAATGGGCAAGCTGTTGGCACCAATGCCAACAGTTTTATCATTCCGAGCACCCAACCAAGTGACGCAGGAGAGTATGACGTCGTCGTGCGCAATCAATCTGGCAGTGTTACTAGCCAAAAAGCACGTCTCGATATTCGCACAGCACCAAGCCTTGGAACACTGTCCAACTCGAGAGTCGTCGAAGTTGGAAAGCCATTAACTCTTACGCTTAACAATGTAACTGGAGCACCCAGCCCGACAATCCAATGGCGACGAGGCAGCTCGGTCATCGCAGGTCAAACCACGTCCTCCTTCTTGATCAAGGCAAGCCGATTGACCGATGCTGGAATCTATTCAGCCATTGCATCGAACCTTGAAGGAAAAAGTGCAGCAAGCAATGCAGTGAAGGTAATTGTCGTGGATAAAACACCACGAGTTCAAATTCACGCTCAGAACAGCCGAGTGACCATGACTGCTGCGGTGAGTGGTCCAGAAATTCTCTACAAATGGAAAAAGAATGGAGCGCTAATTCCCGTCAACCAAGCTCGTCACACAGGTGTCGAAGATGCCGTGCTGACCATCAATAATGTGGAGGTAGGTGATATAGGCGATTATGAATGTCAGATCAGCTTGCCCGATGGACTTGGCACAACCACCACAGGACCGATCAGATTATTGGCAGTAACTCGGCCTATCGTTCCAACGCTAACCGGTCAAAACACGCCGACACAAGGTTTCGTTGGCGTTGATTACACCTGGAGCATTCCTCACTCAAAATCCGATGTTCACACCCCGTCACGGTTTAGCCTGACAGGCAGTCCAAGTCTTCCACCTGGTTTAAAATTTGATTCAGCCACGGGCACCTTAAGCGGTAAACCCACGCGAGCTGGCATCTATCGGCTAACTGCAAGTGCAACCAACGCAGCAGGAACCAGTTCTCCACCTTCCGTTGGAGATTTGGTCATCTCCCCGCTTCCATCTGCCAATGTTGGCATCTTCGGAGGAATCATTAACGCATCGGAAATGCTCAATTCAAACCGAGGAGGACGATTTGAAATCGTCGTGACCGATACAGGGGCTTACAGTTCCAAGATTACACTGGGCACAGAAGTCATCAGTGCTGCTGGCAGTCTTGGAATCGGACCTGGCATCTCCAATCCAGCAGGGATCAGCTATCAAAGCATTTTGAAATTTACTCGACGTGATAAGAAACTATTGACTCTATCATTTGAAGCGGATTCAAGCTTTGGCTATGTAAACGGATTGCTCAGCGATGGCATCAACACAACAACCATCAATGGCTTCAGGCAGGCTTGGAATGAAACTTTCAATCCATGCCCGTATGGAGGCTCTCCCACCGCGATCACATACAACATCGCTTTAGATCCGAATCCAGATGACGTGGGCGACTTGTTGATACCGCAAGGCAGCGGTTATTTGAGCATGAACGTAAGCGCCAGGGGAGCAGCCAGCTTCTCGGGTCGATTGGCTGATGGAACATCCATCACTGCCAACGGACTGCTCGGTCCTGCTGGTGAAATCTTCATTTTTAACATGCTGTATTCAAATACAGGTTCATTGCTCGCTAGATTTGACATTGGAGACAACTTGCTTCTTGGCAATGACGGCAATGCCACACTGAGAGTGGCAGGGCAAGCCCGCTGGAATCGCAGCATGCAACCTTCTAGCCAGAGACTCTATCAACAAGGATTCAGTGAGGTTTTCTTAAACGCACAAGGCGCAATCTATTATCCCCCAGGAACCAACCGAATCGTGATGAATCTGCCCAACTTGGACTCCAATGCTGAGTTGAAATTTACAGAAGCAAAAATCGCATCTGCATCGCGGCTTCCTGATCGAGTGCTTCGGATTAGCACCTTGAACAGAGTCTCATACCCAACGACCAATACGGCAGCGACCGCTATCAGCACTCTGAACACCGCTACAGGCATGTTCTCAGGTAGCTTTAGCCTGAGAGATGGTCCTGCCAATACACCCAGAACTGTGACCTTCCAAGGCATGATCATTCCCGGAGTGCCTCATACACCCGAGCAAAAGAACAGCGCAGGCACTGTTGTCCAACCTGAGATACCTGCCACAAGCGCACGTGGTGCGGGCTATTTTCTTTTGCCGGAGCTACTGCCCAGCCTATCAACCTCGACCATTCTTTCAGGTGCTGTCGTTTTACGAGGAGTTCCCATCAACATTACCAGTCAGCCGACATCTCGCACGCTAAACCCAGGGGAAGTGGTTTCATTCTCGGTCATTGCCACAGGGCAAGGCACACTCACCTATCGCTGGCGAAAAAATGGCACCACCATTGATGGGGCAACTTCTTCGACTTATCAGATCACAAACATCAGCAAGTCCGCCAACGAAGGCAAGTATGATTGTGTAGTCAGCAACGGCTCTTCCACAGTCACCTCGAACGAGGTAACGCTTACCGTGCGCGCTCCAGTAACCACAGTCACCGCGAGTCGCTTGCCGTCAACGACCGCAGTAGCGACAGGAACCAAGGTCACTTTCACCGCAACCGCAAACGGAACAAGTCCTCAATACCAATGGTATAAAGATGGCCAGCCTATCAGCGGAGCCGTGAATGTGAGCTACGTGATCGACTCTGCTCAATCGACAAACAACGGCAGCTACACGGTCAATGCAACTAACCCAGCGAGTGCGGCAGGTGGTGTGACTTCGAGTGCAATCAACCTTCAAGTGGAAGATCCCATCGTCATTACTTCTGTCTCACGAAGTCCCGCAGACTCAACAGTCGCCGCAGGCAGCAGTGTGACGTTTTCCGTGGCATTTACAGGCTCATCACAAGGACTGAGTTTTCAATGGCGTAAAGGAAATGCTGCAATTGATGGAGCCACCAACTCAACTTACACCATCAACTCCGTCAGTTCTGCGGACATCGGTGGCTACAATGTACTCATCAAGAACATCGTTTCTACAACAGGTGAACTGAGCTCAGGCGTTCAGTTGAATGTTAGCCCATGAATGAATTCGTAAACTCATGCCAGCAACAAAAGGAGCGGTCGTTGACAAACCTCACCGTGTTTCATTAAGCTGGTAACAATTCTTTAAGATCATCGAAACCCAGGGAAACCCATAGGTTACCTCGTCACAAAACACCTGCCAATCATGCGACTCTTTTCTCAGCTATTATGCCGTCGTGCAAAACTACTGATCCTGATTGCCTGTTTAGGCGTGATTGGCAGAGAAGGTTTCTCAGCGCCACCCGCTGCTCCCACCAATCTCAAGGTAGAATTTACTCGTTTTGGATTTCCTTACAACAATGAAGGCATCCAAACCAACAACTCGTGGTTCTCCTGGTACTTAAGCTGGGATGACAATGCACTTGATGAAGATGGATATCACATTCAAGCACGCTTTGGCAACGCAGGCCCATTTTACAACCAAAGACAACTTTCCGCAGGAAGTCGATTCGCGAGGATTTCAACAGGCATCCCAGATGCCGGATTAGGAAGAGTACAGATTCAGTTCAAAGTCATTCCTTGGAAGTTCAATGGCACAGGAACTGAGAGCAGTGAAGCCATTCTCACGACATTCATTCCCCCCAGGGACAGCAAAAGTGAAATCACAGCTCCTAGCAATCTGACGGTAACCAGCTATGATGCTGATCCTGTGACGACTGGGCTTCAAGCTGATGATGGAAAAGTGCAGTTGGTGTGGCTCGATAACTCGAGCGGCGAACTCTATCAGCGAATTCGGATGAGGGAAAGCATCGCTAATCAGGATGCAGAGGCAGGCTGGCTAACTGTTGTCCCAGCAGAATACGGATCCTATGAAATCCCGATCAACAAAACGAGCCTAACAATCTCCAATCGAGATTTCGTCATCACAAAAAATAACCCAATTGAGCTCAGCCGCATTCAACTGATTCCAGGAAAAACATACGAATTCGAGGTTGGTGCTGGGAATACATACACGACCAGTGGTGATCTTAACATCCCCATTAACTACACAGTAAAAACGAGTGCTCCTCATTTCACCACACCAACATTAGCAGCGCCGACACTTTTTAGCGCCAGCTCACTTGGCGAATCTGCCATGAGCCTAAGTTGGAAAGATAACTCCAACAACGAGATGGGATATGAAGTTCAGTATCGAAGAATTTCTCAAGACTCAGATCCGCCGTGGTTATCTCTCGGAACCGTCGGAGAAAACGTGACCAATGTATCTTTACCAATTGTGCAGACTGCAACAGCACAACTTCGAGTGCGTGCCTTTTATTCTTACCGCCCAACTTCAGCCACGACCAACACGGTCCTCAACTCGGCATTTTCCAACACAGCTACTGCTAGCACAACAGAATTTCGTGCACCCACTCAATTAGCAGCTGTTACTTCCGGTGTGTCTAAAACCATAGATCTATCATGGCGGGATAACTCGACCACAGAGGTAGGATTTAATGTTTATTGCAGACCCGCAGGTTCAACAGAAGCCTATCAGTTCTGTAGGGCTACACCAGCTAACATGACGAAGGTAAGCGTCAACTCATTCACCTCAGGAAGTCCATTCAACAGCAACAGTCTTACCTTTACCACATTTGCTGTTGGCAGCGCATATGAATTCGTGGTTAGAGCCGTTGGAAATCAAGAGGAGGTTGAGTCTCTAAACAGCAACAGTGTATCTGCTTTCGCTCGTGAAGGCTTCACCAATCGCCTTTATCAACCCATCCAAGAAAACCAATCCTTTAACCATAGGCTGACCGTTGGAAGCCAAACTAACTTCACACGATTCGAGGCAACGGGGCTGCCAGCAGGTCTTAACCTTGATGCCAATTCGGGAGTCATTTCAGGAACTCCAAGTGTTACAGGATACTTTTCGGTTCCTATTCGTGCAGTTTTTCAAGATTACACGGCGACGAGCAATTTACAGCTTCGTGTTTTGCCTGCGCTTGCAGGTCCCATCCTGGCAGAAGGTGCTGCTGTTGGAGATCGTAGGATAGGCTTGAACGATACCCTCATCATTCCTCTTCAAGGTAGATTCACAGATGCGGATACCAAAGCCGCCGTTCGTGTTATTACAACCAAAGGAACTCTTGATATCGGCATGTTCGTCGATCTGACCCCTCAAGCGGTGCAAAACTTCGTGAATTATGCGTCTAACGGTGATTACACACAAATGGTGTTTCACCGCCTTGAAAAAGACTTTGTTTTACAGGGCGGCTTTCTAAAAGCAGTGAGCGCGCCTCGCACATTCACCTCAGTTAATGCGAGACCTTCCCCCATCAATGAGCCTGGCATTAGCAACCTTTTTGGAACTGTTGCTTGCGCTAAATTAGGCGAACGAACCAGCTATGAACGCAATGCGCTTGGCGAAATCGTTAACGATTCATCAGGAAATCCGAAAATTCGCGAGACAGGAGAGGCGATGGGATATGTCGGAAACCCTGATAGTGCCAGCATCGACTTTTTCTTCAATCTCGGAAACAACAGTCAGAATCTTGATAACCAAAATGGCGGCTTCACTGCCTTCGGAAGAGTCGGAACGCCGGGCTTGCAAATCCTGCAACAAATCAACCAGTTGCCTATTGGCAGCTATCTGAACAATAACACGGGAAGCAGCAACAATGCGAATCTTGATAAGCGCATCATTTTGGATGGAAGCCTTTTTCCACTCACAAAGATTCCAATGGATGCCACGACCGCTCCTGCCGACATGGACATCGAAAAAACGATTCGCGTCACCAGCATCCAACCACTTTCTCCAGTTAATTATTCTGTTGATTCTCAATCCACGAATATTGCTACCGTCATCGTTGAAGGAACCAACCTTCGTATCGTAGGCCTGAGTGCAGGAACTCGCCCTATCACAGTGACCGCACGTGATATCGACGGAAATACCGCTACTACGTCTTTTAGCTTATCAGTCACCCCAGGTTATCGTCGTCCAGTCATTACACGTCAACCTGCCCATGTTGTTACACGGGCCAACACCACAGTCCGATTTACCGTCAGCGCCACAGGTACAGCCGTCAGCTATCGATGGAGGAAAAATGGAACCATTATTGCCGGACAATCAGGGCAAGGCAGCCCAAGTTACACTTTGGTTTCCGTTCAGAATTCAGATGAAGCAGAATACGATGTTGTTGTGTTCAATGAGGCTGAATCGATCATTAGCTCAAAAGCTAAACTCGAGATCATCAAGCCCCCAGTCATTGCAGGATCGTTAGAAAGTCAGCTAGTAGAAGTGGGTTCCTCTTTTGAACTCGTCGCTGACCTAACCGAAGGAGCACCATCCCCTACTTTTACCTGGAGACGTGGTGCAACTGTCGTTCCACGTCAGACCACTAAAGCTTTGAGAATTGCCAGCGCGAGCCTATCAGATGCTGGAATCTATCAAGCAAGCGCAAGAAACTCGGCAGGTGCAGCGAGCACAGGACAGGCAACCATTGTCGTCATCGACAAAAGGCCATCGCTGCAAGTCGAGACACCGAACAGCAATGTGCGTTTAACAGCTCAAGTCTCTGGGCCCGATCTGAATTATCAATGGTATCGCATACTCCCAGACAATACCTACCAAAGAATCAATGGAGCCGAAAATCCTGTACTGAATCTACTCAACGCAAATCCTCAAACTGACATCGGAAGTTATGCCTGCGAAGTCACAATTCCCGACGGCATTGACAGCACCAACAAACACTTCACAGGCACTATCGTTCTAGCCCTATCCAATAGACCTATCATCAGCAATCTATTGACTTTAGCGGATGCAATCGTTGGCGCGAATTACGATCGTTTGCCTGAGTACGGTTTTAACAATTTAAACAACATCACGAGTATAAGAATTAGCGGACTACCCCCAGGATTAACTTACAATGCAAGCACTGGTAGGATCTTCGGAAGACCTACCCGACCTGGAAATTACATGGTCAGCTTCAGCGCAAGCAACAAAGCAGGCAGTAGCAATACCGTCCAGAAACCGATGCGTGTCTTCTCTATGGGCAGTGGTTTATCCGGAACCTTTACAGCAAACGTTGACGCCATCGAAGGCATCAATCAAAACAAAGGTGGTAGAGTTGTTGTTGCAGTCACCAATTCCGGCACGTTCACGGCTCAACTTCAAATGGGGAGAGAACAATTCAGAGGATCTGGCAACATGGTGCTTATCAACACCGCGAGTGATTCGAATGGAAACACCTTTTTGGTTTATCTAGGATCGACAAACATCCCAAGGCCAGGTCGAAGCAATCTGAATCTAGCTTTTCAGATCGTTGAAGGAAATCAGAGCTTCAATGGTGTGATTAACGACGGTAACCTCACGGCTACATTTGAAGGCTACCGACAGATCTGGAACACACAATTCCGTCAAGGACCTCTGATCATGCTGAAGAACCAGCGCATCTCAGAAACCCTTCGACATAATGTTTTATTGTCGATCCCTGACAATCTTTTGTCTCGATCAGACTTACCGCAAGGCGATAGCTACTTGTCTGCGACAGTTACGCTATCCGGCACCGTAAACATCGTTGGGCGCATGTCGGATGGTGCTCGATTCACGGCATCGTCTATTTTAAGTCCATACATTACAGAAACGATTGACGATGAAACCAGCAATACTGTGGCGGACACCATCACGCGCAGCAAGGTGGTCACGCCATTTTTTCAGACTTTGAATGCTGGCACCGCGGCGCTCATGGGTGACCTAGAATTCATGATCAGTGACCGATTGTCTCTTTATCTTGGCACTTCAGACTTTCCACAAGAGTTACCTCCAGCCAATCAAGTCAAAGGAACGGCTCGATGGATCAAAGATCAACAACCCACCTCTGATCGGTTTTACCGCACAGGTTTCGATGCCGTGAACCTGAATGCGGTGGGTTCTCTGTATCAGTCCCCAGGAACGAATCGTCTTGTTTTGAATTTGCCCAATGTAGCGGGCAACGCCGTTTTGGACTTCAGCAAAGCGAATGTTGAAACAGCAACGCCTAACCCAGATTTGCCTAGTTTCAGAATCACTACTGCACACACAGCTTTAATCACCGGCAGCAATCCTGCCAATGTGCGGCTTACGATTAACCCATCGACAGGTCTCATCTCTGGAAGCTTCAGCCTAGCCGATAGACGCAATGCATCATTCGAAGGGCTCTGCATTTCAGCCAGCCAATCTGAGCCGAAGCTTGGCTATCGGTATCGTTTACCCTTTGGTGGAGGATTTTTTCATCTAGCAAGCACGACAGCAACCAATGCCCCCTTTTTGGCAGGCAAGTTCCAGCTCAAAACTCCAACGATCACATTCACGACTCAACCCGTTTCTAGAACGGTAAATCCTGGGTCTGGAACTTCAGTCACTTTCACCGCAGCTGCGGTTGGAATGCCAGGATTGTCTTACCAATGGTTTCAAAATGGAAACATGCTCAGCAATGGTGGCTCATTCTCAGGAGCGGATACCAACACACTCGAGATTCGTGGTGTGCAACAAGTCAATGCAGGGAGCTATGTTTGTGTTGCCTATGCAGGATCGATATCTGTTCCCAGTAATGCCGCCATCCTGACTGTTCGCTCAGCGGTTTCATCGGTAACCTTAACACGCACGCCCGAGGCAACGACCATCAACAGCGGAACAAGCGTCACCTTCAATGCTAGTGTGCAAGGATCACCAGATATTGAATATCGCTGGTTTAGAAATGATGTGCGAATCGAGGGTGCAACAGGCCCAAGTTACAGTTTCATAGCTTCCTCAACGAATGCTGGCACCTACAAGGTCAGTGCTAGAAACGACCTCAATGCCGTCAATAGCTTCATCACAAGCACCGGAGTTTCACTCTCGGTCAATCAGATAACGACCACGGTGACTCTAACACGCTCACCGCTTGGAGAAGTGAGACCCGGTAGCAGCGTTACCTTCACCGCAGTCGCGGATGGCGACGGCGAAAAAACTTACAGTTGGTTCAAGAATGGTGAAGTCATTCCTTCTGTCAGCGGAAGCAGCTATACCTTGAATGATGTTCAAACAGATGCCAATGGCACCTACAAATGCCGTGTCATTAGTTCTAACACTTCAGCTCCAGTCGATAGCAATGAGGTCAGCCTGACGGTCGCCAATACCATCAGAAATGTGGTTGCTAGCCGTTCACCTTCTGATCAGCATCTGGCTTCAGGAACCACGAATGTTACATTTACAGTTAGCTCCGAAGGTGGTGGCGATAACAAAACCTACCTCTGGAGAAAAGGTGTCGTTGAATTGCAGAATTCTAGTTCACCCAACTTCACAATCCTCACCGCAAGAACTGAGGATTCTGGCGACTACAACTGCATTGTGACAAGCTCAGAAGACCCCACGGGCGCTCAAAGCAACACGGTGAATCTCAGCGTCATGAGCAACATCTCAAGCGCATCCATCAGCCTGACAAGCCCCTCTCTAACGACCGTATTTCCAGGCACTCCGATTGTCTTGAAAGCTTCTGTCAGCGGAGATTCGCCAAGTTATCAGTGGTTTGAAAACAACACCGCTATGAATGCGAACATCACTGCGACCACCGATGAACTCCAACTGCTAGCACCAACAGAGGTTGGAACCTATGAGTACAAGGTAGATGTCACGAATCCGGTGACGACATCACCTATCGTCAGCAACATCATCACCATTCAAGTGATTGCCTCCCCTTGAGCTCGCAAATCAGGGATAAAATTAGATTTTCAGGATCGCTCCCTATCGAGGCAATCGCAGGATACCCACACCAACTTGGTTGGCAGGTAATGCTGATGGTTGCGCAAACTGACTCAAAACCTGCCGAATGTTATTCGATTGGTAGTTTCTGCTGAGCAACACTGATATGGCTCCACTCACGATAGCTGCGGCTTGAGAAGTGCCATTACCCATCACGGTTTTGTTATCGTTGTAGGGAGAAATGATGCCAACTCCAGGCGCTGAGATAAAGAGTCCATCTCCTGAATTTGAAAAATAGGCTTGTCGTCCTTGTGCATCAATCGCAGCAACACTGATCACGCCTGAGTAGGCGGCTGGGTAAGCTAACTGGGCCGCTCTCTCATTGCCAGCAGCTGCTACAACGATGACGTTGTTTGAGATCGCATATTGAATGGCTGAGGCGAGCATTTGCGAATTCGCTGAAGTGCCCAGGCTGATGTTGATGACACGAGCTCCATCATCAACAGCGCGAACAATCGCCTGTGCCAGAGTGGCGACATTTCCTACACCATCGGCATCTGCCACGCGATAATCGAGTAGTTCACTTTGTGGCGCGACCCCACCATTGTCCTCAGCCTGTCCAGCGATCAGACCTGCCATTGCGGTGCCATGACCGTCGTAGGGTTTGCCATCTTTGACAAAATCGAGGTGAGTGATTTTCACTCCATTCAAGTCATCATGATTTGTGATTCCTGTGTCAAGGACAGCGACCTTGATCCCCAACCCCCATCGACTGCGGTCCAATTGATCTACACCGATCATGTCTAGGCCACTGCTCTCAAACGGGACCCTGCCTCCTGCGTTCGTCGCATCGTCGATGGTTTTGGGAATGCCTGGAACCCAGACCAAATGATTCGGGCCGATGTTTTTGTATTCATCTGCATGTTCGCGAAGCTCTGCCGCTAATTGATTGCGGTCCTGGTATCGAATCCTTGCTGAATTCAACCTTGAGTCTTGATATAGCACTTGGATTCCAAGTTTTCCGGCCCGAGCCAAAAACGCAGCTAGTGCCTTTGAATCACGGAAGCTCAGCAACAACTCACCTGCGACTACCGTCTTTGCCTGTTCGAGAGCTGCTAACTTTTCCACCAAGTCGTCATCTTCGGGGGGGGAATCTGTGCTTTCTGCATGGTTCTGATCTGCTGCGGCATGATTAGAAGAGTCACTGTTCTGCCTTGGAGCTAGCTTTTTGATCGGAAGGGGCAGCACGCCTGAATCATCTGGCAATTCTGTGGCTTGGAAAGCCAACCAACCCAATGCTCCAAACGAAATCAGGCAAAGCACACCGCTTGCGATCAATAGAGATTTTATCCAATGGCTGTTCATCATAACACGCCAAGATAGGACAACACGAACTCATGTCGTGTTTCATCTTCGTCAAAAGATCACTCTGGAATCGTCCGTGTCGGCTATTCCTCCCCTTCATCGACATGCTTGCCACCCGCGACGATTCCCCGTTTGGTCGAAGCGATGAAGTCGGTAAAAAGGACAGCTTCGGGGCTAAGTTCACTCGCACGTAGCTGCTCGACGGCCTGGGCATTATTCAACCCGCTGCGATAGATTTTGCGAAAAGCTTGGCGCAAGGCACTCATCTGCTCTCGGGAAAATCCGGCACGCTTGAGCCCCACGATATTCAGGCCACGAGCACGAGCTGGATTGCCATCTGCGGTGCAAAAAGGCGGCACATCTTGCACAATCTTTGAGCAGCCACCGATGATGGCTCGCGTGCCGATTCGACAAAACTGGTGCACCGCACTGAGACCACCTAGGATCACATGATCTTCGACAATGACGTGTCCCGCGAGTGTGCCATTGTTGGAAAAAATGACATGATTTCCGACCATGCAATCATGAGCGATGTGGACGTAACTGAGGAAGTTATTGTGACTGCCAATGACGGTTCGATCCCCTGGAGAGGTCGCGCGATGGACAGTGCAAAACTCACGGAAGGTGTTGCCATCCCCAATCTCTAGCCAAGTAGGCTCACCACGATACTTGAGGTCTTGAGTCTGCTGACCGATTGAACTGTAGGCGTAAAATTTGTTGGCTTTTCCGATTTTCGAAGGGCCCATGATCGTCACATGCTGCTGTAGCCAGCAGTCATCTCCCAGCACGACATCAGCACCGACGATGCAGTATGGGCCAATGTAAACATCTGAACCAATCTGCGCAGAGGAATCGACGATGGCAGTGGGATGAATCACGATCAGGGAGGGTATGAGGGTCAGGCAAAAAGAGGTCGTCTAGCAGCTCAGCGCGAATTCCAGCAGGATGAAAAGCAGTCTAGCGATCGACAACGCTAAACATGAGATCGGCTTCAGATACCACTTGGCCGTTCACGGTGACGCGAGCAGTTGCTTGGGCAATGCTGCGCTTCACTTTGAGCATTTCCGTTTCAATGATCAAAGTATCCCCTGGGAAGACCGGCTTTCTCCACTTCACGTTGTTGGCGCTCATGAAGTAGCCAATCTTGCCCTGATGTTCCGGCATTTTCATGAGCACGATGCTAGCGACCTGGGCCATGGCTTCCAACTGTAGCACGCCAGGCATCACCGGGTGTCCGGGGAAGTGTCCTTGGAAAAATGGCTCATTGATCGTCACGTTTTTGACCCCCGTGCATTTCATATCCCCCTCAATGCTGATGATTCGATCCACGAGGAGGAAGGGGTAACGATGCGGCAGGAGCTTCATCACCTGATTCACGTCTAGCACGGCTTCACCAGTCGGAATCGCCAAGGGTGGTGGTACCATAGCGCGCATGGCTTTGTACTGAGCATCAATGGAGCGAGCGAGTTCGGTGTTCGGGCCATGACCAGGGCGAACGGCGATGACATGACCTGCGATTCGGCGACCGCAGAGCATCAAATCACCAACAATGTCGAGGATCTTGTGCCTCACGAACTCGTCTTGAAAACGAAGCGGCTGCTTTGACAGAAGCGTCTCTCCACGGACCACCACAGCAGCCTCCAGGGTGCCACCTTTGATCAGCCCCTTTTCCATCAGTGGAGCGATGTCTTCGTAATAAACAAAGGTGCGTGCAGGAGCGATCTCCTTTTCATAAGTCTCGGGATTGATCTCCAGTGACAGGAATTGTGTAAAGCGACCGCCAGGCCCTACATTTGTGCAGGAAATGCGGAATTTTTTGTCGGGCACGATGCTCAAGATCGTGCCATCGCGGGTTTCTTGGTAGATTGGCTCACGGATCTCAAACACTCGGCGTGGCGCATTCTGCTCTTGGAGACCTGCTTTTTTGATCAATTCAACAAAAGGCTGTGAGCTACCATCGACGATCGGTGGCTCGTTCGAGTCCATTTCAATGATGGCGTTGTCCACGCCCATGCCTGTGAGTGCCGAGATGACATGCTCCACGGTATGCACGTTGACTCCACCTTCGGCGATGGTGGTCGCACGCTCGACTTTTTGCACCTTTTCGACCAAAGCAGGAATGAAGGGCTTGTCCTCCAGGTCCATGCGGCGGAACTTGAATCCAAAGTCCTCAGGAGCAGGCTGCAGCGTCAGAGTGACCTGCTCTCCCGTGTGCAGGGAGATACCAGTGATTGAGGCGGATTTTGCGAGGGTGTGCTGACGGTCAGAGGCGGCCATGTTTGAGAAGAAATTCCGTCTTAGTCGCCCGGCTCCTGCCGGTCAAAGAGAAAGCTCACCCAACCGCAACAACCCAAGGCTTAGATGCCACCGTTTTTTGGGCAAAAAGAAGGAGCGAAAAACTCTTCCATGCCTGTTTCCGGCAGATGCCACCCTTCGCCCCTCTACCTCAGGGGCTAGGCGATGATGCCTCTGCACTCAGCCTGATCGGCATGTGTTTGCCCTCACGGTAAGTGCTGAGTTGCACCCGATCAGCATGAATTTCAAGCAGGGCTCGGCCTTCCTGCCTGAGATCGACCAGCCGAATCTTCTTCAGCTGGCAAAACTCACGCAACGACTCAGGAATTCGTTCCTGAACATCGCGCTCATCATGACTGCTGATCACGGCCTGGGCCCCCGTGGCGGTGATCAGTGCTTCGATGCCCTGGGAGTTCGTCAGGTTTTGCCCACGCACGATCACCTCACAGCTCAGGTCAGGATAGCGCTCTTGCAACTTTTGCAGGATCCCCTGCCCTGCATCCGACAACATCAGCACACGAATGGGCGGCAGATGCAGCAGCAGCACGAGCGCACGATCATCACTGCGCGACTCTGCATCAAACTCTGTCGGGTGCAGCACCTCCGCCCAGGCTTTGCCCCCAAGTTCCAATCGATTCCCAGCGTGGTGGCGATGCCAACGGGCACTGTCCACAGGCACCTGCCTCGCGAGCTGACGGAGAGTCACGCGGTTGCTGTCTCGAGGCCACGGTTCTAGCACGCTGCTGTGCAACCTTGGCCTTCCTAATTCTAGAGCCGCGATGGCCGCTCCCACGTGCTGGCTGTCTCCGTGTGTCAAAACCAGCCCCGTGAGTCGATTCACGCCCTCTTGCCGGAGAAAGGGCTCCACCACGCGTCCCCACTCACTTCGGCTGCCACAGTCGATCAACCACTGCGCCGACGGCGTGCGCAGGAAAGCTGCAGCCCCACCCTCATTTAGGCTTAGCACCTGTAGCTCATGCAAAGGAGGATCGCGGCGGAAGCGCAGATCTAGGGTGAAGTTCGCACCAGGAAGCTTCGAGAAGAACTCCGCACCGCCGATCAGTCCCCAGGCCAAATGCCCGTTCAGACGATTCATCGCAATCTGCACTTTTTCCAGCCCTAGCCCCGCACTCAGCAGCCCCAGGCAAGAAGCCCCCATGCTCACGGCAGATGCCGGGACCAGAACCGTGTTAGCCAGCAGTCCGACTGGCGTCATGGTGCGAAAATGTCCGAGCGTGAGCGGCAGACTGCCCACCCAGGCAGCAGCAGAAGTGCAGCACAGCCCCGCCACGAAGCGACAGCTCATCAGCCTGAGCTTTTCCAGCCGTGGAATCAACGACGGAGGCAAAAAGGGATCAGCCCGTGTCCAGGGCTCAGTCAGCGAAAGCAAAGGCGGGGCAAACCATGCAATCGCTGCCAGTACCAAAAACGAAAGCTGAAAACCTGGATGAAACAATTGCTGAGAATCCATCAGCCAGATCAACAAGGCAGCCAGGCCCAGACTGTTTTGCAGATCTGACTTTCGGTTCCAAACCACTGCCAGCAGATGCACCGCGATCATGATGGCTGCCCGCACGGCTGAGGGAAGCCAACCAGTAATGAACGCATAGAAAAACACCGCCGCGATCAGCAACCAAGTCGCCCGCCCGACGCCAGCTCCAAGAAGCCTCAGACCTAGTGCAAAAATGCCTGCGAGCAGAGCCACGTGCAGCCCACTGACCGCGAAAATGTGCAGTGTGCCACTTTGTCGAAAAGCCGCTTCCAATCTTTCTCCCGCCGCATCGGAGGAACCCAGCGCCATGGCCAGCAGAACCGCCTTTTCCTCCGGCTGATCCTCAAGCCCAGCCGACAACGAACGCACGATCCAGGCACGACTTTGCTCAGCCCAACTTCGCAGGGTAAACTGCCATGAACTGTGGCTAACCTTCAGGAGTTGAACACGCGTCACGGCCATCCCTGCGGCAAATCCATGACGCAGTTGATAGTCGGGCACATCCATCTCACCCGGATTCCGAGGCGGCTCCGGCAGAAAAAGCAGGCCTGTCAGCTCATAGTGGCCAGGCTTTTCTAGCAGAAATCCTCTTGGCAAAAGCACCACCACGCGACCTTTGGCCGGAACATAAGCACCATCAGCCCCCCAAGAAATTTCCGTCAATTCACAGGCCACCCGTTGCCGGACGCTTGGCGAATCGACCTCAAGTGGCAGTAGCGCTCCACGAACCGATCCGAACATTTTCGTCTCAGGCAGTTCCAGCAGACGCAAGCGGACTGGATTCTCCTGCGCTAGCGACAAACTCAGTTCGTGCCAAGCATGAAAAACCAGCAGGGTCGGCAGCAGCCACACCACCCAACCATGAGCTCGCATCCACAACAGGCCAGCTCCCACCGCTAGGGCTGTAAGCCATCCTGAGGGCAACTTGGAATCAGCCATCACAATGCCCAAGCCAGCCGCCAAGGCCAAGAAGAGGAAGGGACGACGCCCCAAGATGCGATTTAGGTTCATCTGGGAGAGAAGCCCGCTCATGATCCCAATCGACTTAACGCTTCAAGCGTATTGGCTCCACCATCCCAGGCTGAGCGGCCCTCGACCCACGACTTATGATTAAGCTTTTGACATTCATCCTGAGCCCAAAGCTTAGATTTTCATCTCACAAAAGCGAGCAGATTCCCATTCTTTTTCCCAGCGAGATGATTTCGAGCCAGCAGACCATCTCGTTTCCTTGGTAAACAAGGCTCAAGCGGGGAACAGCAACGCGCTTGCTAAGCTACAGGCAGAGTTCGTCGAGAGGCAGAGGGCGATTTTCACGGATCGAGTCTTCAGCGATTAAGCAGAGGCCCGCAGACCAAAGCCCATCATGACCGTTAGCGATCGGAGGAGTGCCATGCCGCACCATAGCGATGCACTGAGCAATCTCTTCGCGCAGCTCAAAGACCTCACCACTCTGACGGGTGAGCTGCACATTTTCCAGTGTCGTGCCATCGAAAACCTTCAGGAAAGCCGTGGGCTCCAGGGTGCGATCCAGCGCTCCGCTCCAGCCCGCCCAAAGAGCACCACGAGTGCCGCTGACTTTGACGGTCTGGTGATGCTCAAACGCAGCAAGAGTCTGCGAGACGACGGCATAGCTGCCGTTCGCGTAGCGAAACATAGCGCTGAAGTTGTCGTAAAGCATAGGGCGCTGCGGATCTCGGGAGTTGGCGTAGGCCTGGAGCTCCATGGGATTGCCGCTGGATTCAAGATACCAGCGGGCGAGATCAAAGAAGTGAATGGGCTCCTCCAGAACCCAACTGCCAACGCGAACAGGATCATAGCGCCAACCTTCGGCCCCGCTGCGGTAAGGTTTTCGAGAAAGCTCGACCAAGACGTATTGAGGCTGCCCGATGGTGCCACGCTCGATGATGTTTTTGATCTCGCCCCATTGGCTAGAGAGGCGCAATTCGTGCCCGACAGCCAAATGAACACCTTGAGTTTTAGCAGCAGTGACAATCGCATGGCAGTCTGCCAAAGTTAGAGCCATTGGTTTTTCAAGGAGAAGATGCTTGCCCTTCTGAATGGCAGCCAAAGCGATCTCTCGATGCGTGTGACTGGGCGTGACAATGTCGAGGATGTCAAAATCGGCCTGGGCGATGAGGTCCAGGCTGTCCGCGAAGACCTCGGCCTGAGGGTAGAGCTCACGCGCAAGCTGGCGCGACTCCTCCGACGGGGCACTGATGGCAACAAGTTGAGCCTCAGGATTTCCGGCGATGGATTGGGCATGAAAGCGGCCCCAAGCCCCAAAACCAGCCAGAGCAAAGCGAACAGGAGATGACATGGCCGCAAGGAACGTACGAGGACAGGCTATCCTGTCTTGGGATTTCGAGCACACTCGGCTTCGCTAGGACGACTCAGCCTGAGTCGAGTCCAACGACCTGACTCGGAATTGGCATTTGTCCCGCTCAGGTTGTCGGGGTTGGAAAATCAGGGCATGGGTTGCGTTTCCTGCCCGTGCCTCTGCTCTTGATGTTGTTGTTTGTCCTGAGTCTGAACCCCAGCCCACTCGTAGCGGGGGTGCCGGGGGCGCTTGTCTTCGAAAAGGTATGCGCGGCCTGCCATGGAATGAGTGGGGAAGGCAAAGCGGAATTGAAAACGCCTTCCATCGCGAATGAGCCACGCTGGTATGTGATGACGCAGCTGCTGAACTTTCACGATGGCAAACGCGGCCAAGACGCGGTCAAAGACCCGCAGGGGGCCATGATGGCAGGCATCGCCAAGACCCTAACGCGAGCGCAGATCGAGGCGGTCGCGACGCATGTAGAAAAACTGCCGATGGTCGTCCCGAGTGAAAAAGAAATCGCTGGAGCCGATGTACCACAAGGGCAGGAACTCTTCTATGAGCGCTGCATGGAGTGCCACCGCTACAATGCTAGTGGCGAAATGGCTTTTGGCAGTCCGCCGCTGGTCGGTCGGCAGGGCTGGTATCTGCTGGAGCAGCTGCGCAAGTTCAAGAACTTGCACCGTGGAGCTGCCAAAGGTGACGAGCGTGGGGCCAAGATGGTGCAGATGGCCACGCAGTTCATCGCGGACGAGCAGGCGATGAAAAATGTGGTGGGCTATATTCTGACCTTGAATCCTGCGTCCGCCAAGGCTGAGGCTGCGGAGGCGATCTTTGCTCCGCCGCCTGTGCTGAAGCGCTAGGCGGGCAGAGTGTGCCCCAGACCTGTGCTGGCACTTGCATCCTCGCTCAGGAACCATCAAACAAAGACCATGCCTTCCACTGCCGGTTTACCTGTCGCGAACATCTCCTGCTATCTCTTTGCTCCCCTGACGGGGCTGAAGGAGCTGCGCGAGCACCTGCTGGCGTTTTGCAAGGCACGAGAACTGAAGGGGACGATCTTGCTGAGCACGGAAGGAGTGAATTTTTTCATCGCAGGTCCGCGCGCAGCGGTAGATGAATTGGTGGAGGAACTGCGACGGGTGCCAGGGCTGGAATCATTAGCACCCAAGTATAGCTACAATGAGAAGCAGCCTTTCAATCGGATGCTGGTGAGGATCAAAAAGGAGATCATCGCTTTCGGCGTCGAAGGCATCGAACCCGCGCGTTACACCTCCCCCAAGCTCAAACCTGCGGAACTGAAGCGCTGGCTGGATGATGGACGCCCTGTGGTGCTGCTGGACACGCGAAACGATTACGAAGTGAAGCTAGGCACCTTCAAGAATGCCACGGTCATCGGGGTGGATCACTTTCGCGAGTTTCCCGAGGCAGTGCGTCGGCTGCCTGAAGAGCTGAAAAAGCAACCCGTGGTCAGCTTTTGCACAGGCGGCATTCGCTGCGAAAAGGCGGCCCCCTTTTTGGAAAAAGAAGGCTTCGAGCAAGTGTGGCAGCTTGATGGCGGCATCCTGAAATACTTTGAAGAAGTAGGCGGCGATCACTGGGAGGGAGAGTGCTTTGTCTTCGACCAACGCGTGGGCGTGGACCCAGCGCTGCGGGAGACCGAGTCGGACCAATGCTATGCATGCCAGGCACCGCTGACCGCAGAAGAACAGCAGGACCCGCGCTTTCAGCAGGGGTTGTCATGCCCCTATTGCTACAAAACGACGGCTGAAAAGCAGCAGGAAAGCCTGAAAGAGCGGCAGCAAGCTCTGCGA
Organism: Verrucomicrobiaceae bacterium; assembly: GCA_027484445.1. Classification (GTDB taxonomy): domain Bacteria; phylum Verrucomicrobiota; class Verrucomicrobiia; order Verrucomicrobiales; family Verrucomicrobiaceae; genus Prosthecobacter. Next base: position 16,872 of record JAIXSY010000033.1, on the reverse strand, counting down.
CGCGTGGCGGTGCCACTGCCTGGCAGTGTACCGTATGACAACTACCGTCCCATCTCGGTGCCAGAGCGCTGCGATGGTCTGAGGGTGCTAGACACGCTGACCACGCTTTTTCCCCATGTGGCACGCAGTGAATGGCTGATGCTTTTCCAAGCCGAGCGCATGGTGGATGAGGATCAGCAGCCGATCTCGCCAGATCGTGTGATGCGCGCCGGAGAGCGACTTTACCAAAAGATGCCTGGCATCACGGAACCCACCGTGAATGCGGACATCCGCCTGCTGCATGAAGACGAGGCCGTCATCGTCCTGGAAAAGCCCGCACCGCTGCCGATGCATGCCTGCGGGCGCTTTAACCGAAATACCCTTCAGCACCTGATGCATCTAGCCTACGCACCGCAGAAGCCCCGCGCCTGCCATCGGCTCGATGCAAACACCAGCGGACTGGTGGTGCTGGCACGCACGCGGCACTTTGCCCGCCTGGTGCAGGCACAGTTCGCCGAAGGACAGGTGGAAAAGATTTATGTGGCACGCGTGCAAGGCCATCCGACCTGGGAAGAGCACTGCTGCGAACTTCCGATAGGCAATGAGGCCAGTGATCTCGGTGCCCGTGAGGTGGATGAAACCGCAGGGGATGAGGCGCGAACGGAATTCAAAGTACTCAGCCGGGACGCCGATGGCACGTCGAGGATTGAGGCACGCCCCGTGACGGGGCGCACAAACCAAATCCGCGTCCACCTATGGCAGCTTGGGCACCCCATCGTGGGTGATCCTACTTACCTCCAGGGCGGAGTACTGGGAGATACCCAGACGCTGCGGGTGGATGCCCCACCGATGTGCCTGCACGCGGCGCAACTGAGCTTCACGCACCCGATTCGGGGAGAAAGGCTGACCTTCACCTCATCTCCAGCTTTTTGAATATGCCCCTCAGGGCTAATGCAGTCTCTGCCTGGGGAGATGAATCCGCTCTTGCCTCCTGAGTTTCTGCGGTCATAGCCTCCCCCCTCGTTTTCCCGGCCCGCGCTCATGCCTCCCGAACAAGAAGCTCTTCTCATCCTCACACGTCAGCAGTTTCCCGAACTGGAGGGCGTGGAATGCGTGGTGGAGCCGATCCTGAAGGGAGGTTCAGACCGTCGCTACTACCGCTTTGAGTGGGCTCAGGATCGCCACCCACCGATGGTGCTGATGGTCTATACGCTGGCTCGTCGGGACAATCCGAAGTTCGTGCCAGCCACACGTCGTCTGGCTGCCTTGGGTGTGAATGTGCCCGCCATTTATGCCTTTGACGAAGAACGCCTCTTTGTCTGGCTACAGGACCTGGGCCGCGATGACTTGCATGCGCACAAGGACGAGCCCTGGGAGCAGCGCCGACCGCTCTATGAGGCAACATTGCGCCAAGCTGCACTCATTCATGAAGTCAGCTCCACCAGCCTAAGTGCTGAAGAAATCGATGCCATGGAACCAGAGTTCACCGAAGGCATGTATGAGTGGGAGCAAAACTATTTTCTAGAGCACTTCGTTCATGGTCACCTGGGCCGCGAAACGCCTCTGAATCATGCAGCAGAGCCTGCGCTCAGGTGGCTGCGCCAGCGCCTAGCAGACCTGCCACGCTGCCTCGTGCATCGTGATTTTCAGAGTCAGAATGTGCTGATCCGTGACGGAGCGGCTTGGCTGGTGGATTACCAGGGACTGCGGCCCGGCCTTGCGGAGTATGATCTAGCCTCGTTGCTCTTTGATCCCTATGTGGTGCTCAGCCGCAGCGAGCGGCATGATTTGCTGAGCTTTTACGCAAACCTGCGCGGGCTAAATCTGGCGGAGCTGCAAGAGGTCTTTTATCTTTGTGCAGCGCAGCGGCTCATGCAGGCACTCGGTGCCTATGCGAACCTCTATCGCAATCAAGGCAAGGCCCACTTTGAGAAACACATCCCTGCCGGGGTGCAGAATCTATCCTTGGTCTGCGAAGAAGCTCCTGAGCTGGCTCCGCTGCTGCCGCTTTTCACCTGATCTGAAGCCATGCACGCCTTCCTGCCAGCTGAAGGTTGCACCGAGTTCTTGGTGGATGAATTCCGCCGGGCTAGCATCGGAGTGCAGGTCGTAGAAAACACGCCGCTGGTCTGGGCAGAGGCACTGCCTTCCCCTGCTCTGCTGGCCTTTGCCCGCCAAGCTCTACCCGATGCACAGAGGCTGAGCGCCGCGTCCATCAATGGCTGGGCAGACGCCATGATCGAGAGCCTGCTGACAAACCTGAGCGACGACGATCCCTGGCACCTTCACCTCTGGCCTGCCTATGGCGAAGGAAGAGCAGGATCGCACCGCTGCGGCTTGATTCGTGAGGCTTTCCTGGAGCGGCTGAAAAAGCGTCGCCGAGTGCGTCTTCGGCAGCAGCAGTCGGGGCTTGCGCCTGAATGCGCCCTTTTGCAGGCGGTGCTCACGGCTCCGGATTCAGGCGGACTTGCTGTGACTTCTCGGGTGCGTCGGCATGAATTGCGCGCACTCGTTTCTGATTTTCTCGCGGGTGAAATCCCGCACGCAGAGGACAAGGCCGCGCCGTCCCGAGCCTTTGCCAAAGTCGTAGAGGCTGAACTGCGGCTAGGGCACCGCATCCAACGCGGCCAGACCTGTGTGGATCTGGGTGCCTCACCTGGCAGTTGGAGCTATGTCGGCCTTCAGCGCGGCGCGCGAGTGATCGCGCTGGATCGTTCGCCGCTCCGGGAAGACTTGATGCAGCATCCGAAGCTTGTGTTTCACCAAGGTGACGCCTTCAAGTTCAAACCAGAGCAGCCGGTGGACTGGCTGATTTGTGACATCATCGCTGCCCCCCAGCGTAGCATGGATCTGCTGGTGGAATGGCTCACCGAAGGGCAGATGGGGGCCTTCATCGTCACTATCAAATTCAAGGGTAGCGATGAATATGCGCTGCTGGATCAACTGAAACAACAGTGCCCAGCGCTGTGCGCTGAGTTTCGCCTGACAAGGCTCTGCGCGAACAAAAACGAAGTCACAGCCTTCGGAGTTCGCGCTAGATAGACGAGCAGCTCATCGCAGCATCAGGCAGTTGCCTTTTTCGCCGCGCGCTCTTGCAGCCAGAACCAGCCACAGGCCAGCATGAAAGCGAACTTCGTGCTGTAGCCGATGTTCAACGCCAAGCTGATGCCCGCCGTGAAACCGTAGCTATGCAGGCCTATGCTGAGCTGATTCACGCCGAACCAACTGAACAGAGTGATGGCACCCAGCAGCAGCGAAAGCGCGTGAAGACCAATTTCACGAATGTAACCGCCTAGTCGAGCATGAAGAATGATGAGCCCCATGAGCACAATCATGAGAGCTCCGTTTTCCTTCGGGTCCCAGCCCCAAAAGCGGCCCCAGCTATCATTTGCCCAAATGCCCCCCAACACGGTGCCGACAAGAGCGAAGAGCAATCCAAAGCACATGATGCCGTAAGTGATGCGGGTCAGCAGGCGACGGAACTCCACCGACTGATCTCCTTTGGCAAAGAAACGGAAGATGACATACACCATGGAGGTGATGGAACCCAGCAGCGCGCCAGCGTAGCCGATGTTGATGCAGGTGACGTGCGTGGCTAGCCAGAAGTTCGTGATCAACACAGCCTCCAGCGTGGGCATGGTATCCTGACCATCCAGAGCCATGAAGCGGTTGGAAAGGAACATGCCTAGGGCTCCGACGAAGCCAACCACAGCGAGCACGACCCCCTTGCGGGTGACTTTTTCAATGAACAGACCCACCAGTGCGCAAGAGGCAGCGATGAAGATGATGGTCTCATAAAGGGTGGCAATGGGCGGGCGGCCCATGATGATGCAGCGCTGCGTGATGCCCCAGACATTGTATCCCACGCCTAGCAGCACAGTGACCCAAGCGATGCGGGTGGTCCAACGAGAGAGCTTACTCTGCGGTGCCACAAGACCCAAGGTAGCGATGAGGAAGCCCAGCATGTACCAAACCAGGGCATTCGTGAAGTAATCGGTGCGATGGTAGCTGACCTCACGGTCGATTTGGCTCAGCTCACCACGCTTCTCGGCACGAGCACGAATGTCATCGACGAAGGCTTTCACCGCAGGCTTGAAGGTCTCGGCTTTCAAACTCGCTGCATAGAGACCATCACGGGCTTTGGAGACGGCGAGCTCGCCCTCGGGAATTTTGCCCTCACGCATCAGATGAGTGACGGTCTGCTCCACCTGGAGCCAAGCTTCTTCCTTGGCATCCTCAGGCGGGATGAAGGCTAGCGTTTTGCCGGGCCGCAGGGTGGTATCGATGAAGAGGTTGAGAATTTTCTGACTTTCTTCGGAACCACCCTGAATCTTGTTTTCACGGATCATGGTTCCGAGCTTGAGGGCCAAATCCCAGACACTGAGGCTGGTGGCATCTCCCAGAATTTCTTTCGCCAGCTCTGGTGACAGGATGCTGTTGATCTCCTTCTTCCAATCCGTGCGCGCTGCGGTCATGAAGTCGCTGGCTGCATCGTAGTCGAAGAAGTTACGTGCGAGGTTGATGACGTTGCGTTGCACGCCGGTCTGTTGGGCGCTGTCGATCTCGCTGTAAGATTGAGCACGCTTGATGAGTTCTTCGCGGCCTTTGACGATCTCATTCCAGGAATAGCGGTCGCGAAGGTCCTTCGGGTCCACACCGATTTCTCCCACGGCTTGGGAGTTATCGACCACGAAAAGCGGCAGATCACGGGCGATGTCAGGACGAAACCAGGAAAGCAGCAGCCATTCGATAGCCTTGAGCTTTTTGCGGTCGGGCAGTTGTGGATGCTTCACCGCAATGCTTTGCTTGCCATGCATGCGCAACAGAAGGAAGCGGGCATAGGTATCCAGTGGCTTCATGCGTCCGCCCTCTTGAATCGGAAGGGATTGAAAGGTCGCGACGATCTCTTTGTCGAGAAGGGTCGAGACTTCAGGAAGCTGCTGGGCACCCGCAAATGAGCTGAGAAGCAAAAAGAACGTGAGGAGAAGATGTCTCATGTGAAATGGCAGAAAAAGTTAGGCTACCTTGGGCTTAAGCGTGCGGCTAAGGAAGCGCACGAGGTGCATCATGAAGTGAATGACAAGACCGATGGCCACGGCGACACAGCTCCAGAGCGGCCATTGGTCCGAGGGATTGCTGGCCACGGTAAAGACCGACTGTTCACCGCTGGTGCCCTGGCTGAAGCTGGCCTGATAGACGACAAAGCCCTGATCGCGCACTGGCACGTTCATGGTCACTACCTTGGGCTCTTCGCGGCCATCCGTAATCTTGGTCACATGGCTGGTGTATTTTTTGGCCTTCATCGTGCCTGGATGCAGCTCGCGCTGGAAGTCGTTCAAGCGAATGGCAAAGGGCAGCTTCCACTTCATGCGGCTGAGCGCCAGGGTGTAGCTGAGGTCTCCAGCTTTGACGGTGAAGGGTTCAAACTCGCGCTCCCAGAGGATGCCACGCTGCTCGCTGCCATCCTTGAACTTCACGCTGACCTCGACGGCTGATGTGTTGGCCTCATCTTCTTTGGCGTTCGCCACAGGCTGGATGCGATAGCCATCGATGGCCGACTTTTCCTCTTCACTAGCTTGGACGATGTTGGCATTGCGGCGGTAGCCAGTGACTTGCAGCTCAAAGGGCAGATCTTTGGCGAAAAAGGTGCGCGCACGACCAGGTTCGAGATCGGCGAAGTGCTTCATCGGGATGACCATGGCAGTACTTCCCCCTTTGCCATCAGCGCTCCATGAGCGGATCTCGATGATTCGTTCGTGGTAACTCTGGTATTGGTCGCTGGTCTGACCCTCAAACAGCGGCATCGCTCCCTCTGTTTTGTAGATGAAGCTGACGAAGCCTGCGGCTAGCATGAACATGATGGCGATGTGCGAGATCAGCACGCCAATGGTGCGAAGCCCCTTGCGAATGCGGATGACAGCCCCGCAGAGCATGTTGATGAACAGGAGCACCATGAGCAACGCCCCACCGGGCAGTGGGATGGGCACGATCATGCCCCACAAATTCCAGTCATGGATGAGAAACCAGGACTCGAAGTACTTCGCTTGACTGTCCAGCAGGCCGATGTCCTTCTGGGAAAGAGTTCCGAAGTAGGTGATGATGAGCAGGAAGCTCAGGACCACGATGGCGAGTCCATAGGAGGACAATAGGTCGAAGATCTTGGCTGGCAGGCTTTTGGCGGAGGCTGACATGGTCTGTTGGAAAGGAATTACTGGCCCTGGGGCATGCGGAGGCGGAGGGTGGTGACGAATTGGTCGAACGCTTGGCTATTCGCTTCGACGAGGGCCTTTGGACCCACCATTTTCACGAAGAGTCCGGCTTCTCCCATCGCGGCGACAATGCCGAGCATCTTGTGGTCAGGCTTGGACTCGGTAGCGCCCACGCTGGTGTAGGCCCCCTCAATGCTCACGAAGGTGCCCTCAATGCCCATCAGGGTCTTTTTGGGCATCTTGGCCAGCTCTTCCTCGGTGATTTCTGGCTGGCCCATCTGCTTGCGCCAGCGATTCACGTTGGCCAGGACGCCGCCCCCACCACCAGGGAGGAGGGAAAGGTAGCATTCCCCTTCCCGGCTGGGGCCGAAAGTGAGGTTTACCGGGCGCATCTGACTGCGCTCTGCCTGAGACCAGCCCTCGGGGGTCTGCCAGATCAGGCGCTCATCGCCAAAGCGTTCCTGTGCATAGGCACCGACCTTCGGCTTGGTTTCGTATTGAGAAATCTCCCGTGTGCGGGTGATCTCCATTCTCGAAGAGACACGGTCGCAGGAGGTGAGGGCGAACAGCAACAACAAGCAAGGAAGGGCCTGACGGGCAGGATGCCGGAGAAAGAAGGCAATCATGTGGGGGTTGGAGAATACGTAGCTGGCGGGGTAGCCTTTGGGACTGTTTTGCAAACGCCAGAAAATCGACATCTGAAAATGGAAAACTGCAAAAAAGTCGGGGAATCGGTCACTTCCGCCCGCTTTTGCACAGCCAACGCGGAATCCAGTCTCTTTTTTGGGACAAGATTTGCCCACTTGTGTGGGGATTCGCACGTGCAACGGCGTGTCTCCTGCTTCACAGGAACCCTCTCATGTCTCTCGAAACTGCCAGTTTGGTCACTCGCCCCGGAGCCTACCCGACGCCGGGAGGGGTCAGCTTTGCCGTCTATTCGCGCCACGCGACTGCGGTGGATCTGTGCCTTTTTGACACGAAAGATCCCACCCAAGAGACTCAACGCGTGCGGTTGGAGCGCGGGGAGCGTGACTTCTGGCACGTGTTTGTGCCAGGCATCGGCCCGGGTCAGCTCTACGGCTACCGCGCGCATGGCCCCTGGACGCCGATGCATGCCTCTCGGTTCAACCCGAACAAACTGCTCTTGGACCCCTATGCCAGAGCGGTGGTGGGCCGGCCCGATGGGAAAGCGACGATGCTAAGTCCAGAAGGCACCGGCCAGTTCCCTGGCTCCTATGACAATGGCCCTGAGGCACTCAAGTCGGCCGTGGTGGCTGGCACCTATGATTGGGGTGACGATCGACCGCCATTGACCTCATGGGGAGATTCGGTGATCTACGAGCTTCACGTCAAAGGGTTCACTCGCCAGCACCCCGACCTGCCCCAGGAACTCCGAGGCACTTATGCAGGACTGGGCCACCCCTCGGTGATCCGCTATTTGAAAGACCTGGGCGTGACTGCCCTGCAACTGCTGCCGGTTCACCAGCATCTGGACGATCAGTTTCTCCTCGAAAAAGGTCTGACCAACTACTGGGGCTACAACACAGCGGCCTTTTTTGCCCCACACAATGAATATGCGCATGACCCGAGCCCGGAAGGCATGGTGCGTGAGTTCAAGGACATGGTGAAGGCGCTGCACGCCGCTGGCATAGAGGTGATCCTAGACGTGGTTTACAATCACACCTGCGAAGGGGATGAACGCGGCCCCATGCTGATGCTTCGGGGCCTTGATGACCGACTCTACTACCGTCACGACTTCGATGAGCACGGCGCGAATTACATCAACATCACAGGCTGCGGCAATGCGGTGGACTCCTCTAGCCCACCCGCGCTACGGCTGATCATGGACAGCCTGCGCTACTGGGTGACCGAGATGCATGTGGATGGCTTCCGCTTTGACCTAGCGGTCACGGTAGCCCGTGATGAAAAACATGACTTTGACGCTCGCTGTCAGTTCCTGGCAGCCGTCGCGCAGGACCCTGTACTCTCAGGAGTAAAATTGATCGCTGAACCCTGGGACATCATGCGCTTCGATAGCTATCAGGTTGGTTCATTTCCTGAACCCTGGCGTGAGCTGAATGGCAAATATCGCGACACGGTCCGGCGCTTCTGGGCAGGTCAGGATGGCAGCACCGCAGAGTTCGCCAAGCGCATCTGCGGCAGCCAAGACATCTATGGGGGCAGTCAGCGGCCCGCACTCAGCAGCGTGAACTTCATCACCAGCCATGATGGGTTTACGCTGCTAGACCTAGTCAGCTATGCCAGCAAGCACAATGAGGCGAATGGTGAGGAAAACCGCGACGGCGATAACCATAACCACAGCATCAGCTGCGGTGTGGAAGGTCCCACCACTGACGTCCGCGTGAACCGTCTGCGCGCTCGACTCCGCCGTAGCCTTTTGGCGACACTTTTCACCTCCATAGGCGTGCCCTTCATCACTGCAGGTGACGAACGAGGTCGCACCCAGCGAGGCAACAACAACGCCTACTGCCAAGACAATGAAATCAGTTGGCTAGACTGGGCTCACTGCGATGAGGAGATGCTCTCCTTCACGCAGCAGATCATCGCTTTTCGCAAAAAACACCCTGAGTTCCACCGCGCCGAATTTTTCAATGGACAATGGAACCCCGTGACGGGGCTGCCCGATGTAGCCTGGCTCGATGGCAAGGGCCATCTGCTGAGCCACGATCAATGGCATGATCCGGCGCGGACTTGCTTTGGTGCCCTCGTTTCCGGTCAGCCACCGCAAGTGCTTATCTTCAACCGTGGGCCGCTGGCCGCTGAATTTATCCTGCCAGGAACGGCCGAGACGCAGTGGACGCTGGTTTTTGACACAGGAGAGATCCCTGCCTTCCCTGCAGAACTGCTGCCTCCGACCGAAGGAGGCTCAGCTTTTCCCGTGAATGGTCACAGCCTCGTTTGCCTGCGGGTCAGCAGCGGCGGGATTGGGCTGCATCGGGTGGAATAAAAGAGGCGGCAAAAGCACCTCAAAGCGCTCGATTTACCAAAAAGGCTTGCCGAAACCGCAACTGCGAGCAATTATTTAACTTATCTGTATAATCAGAAAAAGGTAATAAATGCCATGAAACCCCGCACATTGCTCCTCACCTTGGCCCTGGGTCATAGCTTTTTTCTGCCAGCCATGCTGGGAGCCTACACCCCAGCCGCTGGGGCTGGTCTCATGCAGCAACCAGTGCCTCCAGTGGCCCCGACACCTCCCAGTGGCTATGTCGATCCCTCCATGAGCGCGGGTGCTTATCAGGTCTCTCCGACCGTCAACGCCCCCGCGCTTGGCTCTCCCTGGGCTCAGCAAACCATGATGAATCCGGCAGGCCAAGACCCGGGTTACTATCAACAGCCCGCTCAGACCCACAGCTGGGGAAGCTCGATCCGCCAGAGCATGGGTGCCGGCCCCTCGATGCTGAACTACAAGTATGTCGAGGCCTTCTACAAATACACCGACCCCAAAGAAACTGGCATGAACGGTAGCCATGGACTCGGCATCGCCCTGGTCATGGATCTTCCGACCATTTTCTTCCTCAAAGGCACCTTCGCCTGGAACAGTGGCAGCGGAGAGCGCTCAGCGAAAGCAGCCGCCAATGCCGATTACGATCTTTCCACCATCACCATCGGGGGCGGTGCCTACATGGCGATCACTCCCAAGTTACACTTTGTGGCTGAGGCAGGCATCGTTTACGCCAATTTCCAAGCAGATGGTGTGAACAAAAGCTACACCGATGGCGGCATCTACGTCCGCCCCAGCCTCCGTTATCAAGTGCTTGAACGTGTTGAGCTTCAAGCGGGTGTGACGGTGGCTAGCACCGATGACTATGATTCAAAAATCCTTGATGTTGGCGGTTACTTCCGGGTTTTCCCCATGTTCGACCTGAACCTAGGGGCTGACTTTGGTGATCAAAACCGCAGCTTCCGGGCAGGTGGGCGTCTTCGCTGGTAGGCCACTCTTCTTTAAAAATCAGCTGCTCTGCCGAGCCCCTCCCACCGTCTGCGGAGCTAACCTAGCTCGCCAGATATAACGCTGAAAGAGCACCTTCACGCTCGCTGTCATCGGCACTGCCACGATGGCTCCCAGCAAGCCTCCCAACAAAAAGCCCCAGACGAGGACACTGACGATGACCGTGAGTGGGTGCAGGCCTACCGCCTCGCCCACGACACGGGGAGTGATGAAGAGACCATCAATCTGCTGAACGACAGCAAAAATGATCGTCACGGCCAAAGGCATGGCCCACCAGGGATCTGCGGGAATCAAAGCACTGCCACCCTGCACGGCCCCAATGATTACTGCGGGAATCCAACAAATGGCGATGCCCATGTAGGGAATGATGCCCGCCACGCAGAGAGCCAAGCCGATCAACAAACCAAAATCCAGGCCAAGAATCATCAGGCCAAGACCGGTAGCGAGTCCATTGATGACGCTGACGAAAAGCTGCCCACGGAAGAAGGCGATCAGGTAACTGTTGATCTCCGTCAAACAGCCGACCACCTCATCTTTGAATGCACTGGCCCGAAGCGGCAGATAGTCTGACCACTGCGCCTTGATCTTCGCACTCTCGATCAAAAAATAATAGAGGTAGAGCGGCACAATGATCAGGCTGAGCAAAAAGCCAAAAACGCCCAGGAATCCGCCCACACTCGTCGTGATCACAGTGCCGATGCGTCGCAGCACCGTCGGAAGCGTGGTTTGCACCCATTCGCCCGTCAGCAGCGCCTTGAAATCGATGGCATAACTGCTGTCTTCCAGAGAAGTCGCTGAAGTTGAAGCTGGGGCAGCGACAGCTGAAGACTCGGGCGTGGGCACAGGCGCTGCAAGGGGTGCAGCTGGAGCTGGGCTTGTCGCTTCGTCTGGCAGGTGTGGCAAAATCGTAATGCCATACTCGCGTTCGATCCGGGCATTGAAGTCCAGCACTGCCGTGCGGGCCTTGACCGTGTAGCCTGGCACACGCTTCGCCAGATTCGCGGTCTGATCTCCCAGCTTCGGCACGATCCACCAGCCGAGCCCCCCCATGGCCAGGGAAAAAATGGCAAACACCAACATCACCGCCGGCTGTCGGTTCAATCCACGACGCTCCAGCCAAGCGACTCCAGGCTCCAGGAGGTAAGCCAAGACACCCGCGACCGCAAAGGGCACCAAGATCGGTTGCAGGAAGCCTAGCACCTGCGTTCCCAAATAAATCAAGCCTACGGCAAGGGCACCGATTGCAGTGAAAGAACAAGCCGTGAGGGCAGTCCACATCACATTTCTTTGGAACGCAGTCGGGAGATTTTTCATGAGCTTGCGGGAGGGAAGCGGTCGGCCTGTAGCGTTTTCAGTGGGCGGCAGCCCATTACAATTTCAAGCTTTTCTTGCAGCATAGAGCGGACTGCGCCTTGAAAGCGCTTATCCCCCAGCGACCTTTTTTCTCCATGCTGACCGTTCCAAACCAATCCTTTGACGCCATCATTTTCGACTGCGATGGCACGCTCGTGGACTCCATGCCGCTGCATTACCAAGCGTGGGTCGCCTCCCTGAATCACCATCAAGCCCCCTTCGATTTCACCGAAGACTTTTTTTATTCCAAAGCCGGAGTGCGTGAGCAGGACGTGGTGAAGGAGCTGAACACCCAACACGGAACCCACATCGATCCAGATGCTGTCGCAAACTACAAGGCAGAGCTCTTTGAAAAGCTCATCCCCCAGGTAGCTGAGGTCCGACCCGTGGCGGATTTTGCCCGCTCCATGCAGGGCAAGCTGCCGATGAGCGTGGCCTCTGGAAGCGAGGAACACATCGTGCGGGGCTGCCTTTCGGCCAATCAACTGCTGCATCTCTTCGACGACATCATCATTACGCCGCGCCTTGTCGCGCGTGGCAAACCTGCCCCTGACATGTTCCTGCTGGCTGCGGAGCGCATGAAGGTGCGTCCTGAAGCCTGCCTCGTCGTCGAAGATGGCCAATCCGGCATCGACGCCGCCAAGGCTGCTGGCATGGCCTGGGTCTTTGTCCCACGAACCCTACGCTAGAAGCACGCTGAAAGAATGGCCCATGAAGCGGCACGGTCTCACCTTTCTGCGCTTGCTGCTTGGTCTGGCCCTGCTGGCCTGGGTCGTGCATCGCATACGATGGGAAACGCTGATCGCCTTTTCCTGGTCAAACTTGGACTACGTGTGGCTCCTGGCTGCACTAGGCTTGGGCGGACTTTCTCTGCTGGGTTGGACTTGGCGTTGGTGGTGGTTTCTCCGCGTTTATGAGCTGCGTCCAAGCTATGGCAAGCTGCTGCGGCTGACCTTCTATGCAGATTTTTTCAATCTCTACTTCCTAGGTCCGCTGGGAGCCGATGGCGTGCGTCTGCTGCATCTTCAGCGAGACTTTCCACAGCGGCGCGGCGCTATTCTTGGCAGCCTTGTGCTTGACCACGTGGGTGGATTGGCTGGGGGCGTTACGCTTTACCTGCTGTTCTCACGCAACGGGCTTCTGCCGCCTGCGGTGCAAGGCATGGCCGATGATCTGCTGCCCTGGCTCGCCGGGATCACCTTCTTGGGGCTCGGCGTCTTGATGGAGCCCACGATCCAGCACCTGCTGGCTTACCCACCCGGCTGCGCCAAAATGACAAGCTGGGTGGCCCCGATGTTTGCAGGTCGCTTTCGTCATCCTTGGCTGTTCGCGGGCTTCTGGGTCTCTGCCTGCAGCACCGCCTGTGCCTTCGCTGCCTACGCCGCAGCAGCCCGAGCCGTAGGCTGCCAGGTCAGCCTGCTGACCGTTCTCGGCATCATGCCCGTCGTGGACCTCGTGGCATCGCTCCCCATCACCCTAGGCGGCTTGGGCTTGCGCGAAGGTTTGCTCGTCGATCTCCTTGGGAGCCAACCCGGCTGTGATGAAGGTCGCGCGCTCGCCGCCTCCTTGCTCGGTTTTTCTGCCATCGGCATCTGGGGACTGCTCGGCGGCCTCCTGTTGCTTTGGCCTTCTCGAAACGCTTCGCACAGGACCTAGAACTTGAAGCACCACCTGCATAACTCATTGCGCAGATTCATCGGCCCTTCAGACTGCGCACCCTATGCATCACAACGTTTACTTTTGGCTCAAACAAGATCTCACGGACGAACAGCGCGCCCACTTCGAAGCAGAACTGAGCCGCGTGCCAAAGATCCACTACTTGGCTGGCGGCTCCTTCGGTAAACCCGCAGCCACCGCCGAGCGTCCGGTCACAGATCACAGCTTCGATTACAGCCTGAGCCTGCACTTCAGGACCCTACAGGATCATGACTTTTACCAAACCGATTGCCCAGACCACAAACGCTTCGTGGATGCCTGCAAACCCATGTTCGACAAGGTCATCGTGTACGACACCCAGCCGCTTTCCTGAGTCGGATTATTCTCGGGCCGAGACGGGCGAAGGTGTGCATCTGCCACCTTCGCCCGTTTTTTACAGCCGCAAAAACGCCCGCTGGCGGTAGAGCCAGAAACACAGCAGCCAAAGCACCGCCAGCACACCACATCGCTCGGCAACAGGCCCCCAAGGTGAAGCAAAAAGCGAGGCCATGCCATGCTTGGCCAATTGATCACGGATCCAGCCAGCAGACAGGCTATGCATCACATAGATAAAGATGCTGTTCATGCCGACCACGACCAGCGGAAAGGCCAGCCGCCGCGCGCCGAGCACCTCGACCACAGTGTAGAAAAAACCCAGCATCAGCAGCACCCAACCCGTACTGAAGACCATCCAGGAGGGCGTCCAGATCCGCTTCACGATCGGGCAGGCGACAAATCCCAGAATCGTGCCAATGAGCAGGCAAACGATGCCAAACACCCAAAGACGCGCACACTTTTCACGAACGGTCCTCGGGCTCGCGAGCAGGAAATGTCCCGTCACAGCCCCCGCTAGCATCGTCGCCAGCGAAGGAATGAAATTCAGCGTCTGATAGCCACCCGAGTTGAAAACAAAAGGCTCAGCACGCGGGAAAAGGTTCAGCAACCAGCGATCCCACTCAGCCGCCGCATTCGTGTGAATGTTCCAGTGCGCAAAAAAGCCCGGCAGCCCCCCTTCCCAAGGCGGTTTAGCCGCCTGAAAGGCTGCGATTTGCTCTGCCGTGGGCAGCGGATGCTGGAAAAACCAAAACCAATAGCCGCCAAGAATGAGCAAAATAGCCGCGAGACAATACTCCCAGCCCAAGCCCGCGATGAGCACCAAAAACACGTAGCCCAGGCCAATCTGGGCCAGCACATTCGGAAACTCCCATCGCGTCATCGTGTCAGACGCTCGCGTCGTCAGCAGCACTGCCAAGAGCACCAAAACCACAGCCCGAACCAGCGCGTGTGCCCCTAATTGAAATAAGCCCTGCCCTGCCTCGCGCCGCCGCCTGACGGACAGAGGCACCGCCACCCCCACCATGAACATAAAGCTCGGCTGGATCAGATCCCACAGTGCACAGCCAGCCCAAGGCACATGAGACACCTGAAAGGCCACCTGCTGCCAGATCCAAGAGTCCGGGTGCACCTTGGCCATCTGCGCCAACCCAAAACCAGACGAAGCCATCAGCAGCATCACAAACCCACGAAAGGCATCCAGGGAAACAAGGCGCTGGGCAGGATCAGGCATAGCCCCATAAAACGCACAAACACCGCCAGCCTTGCCGTGGAGACGCACAAACTTCCCACGCCACCTTCCCCACACTGCTCCTATTTTCCACGGACAATCCATGGACTGCACTCCCGCCCCCTTCCCAGACAATTCATGATGGATTCTGTCAAGGCCGCCAAGATCAATGCCTCATGCCGCAACATGGCTTCCTCACCAGCGCGCCGCATGGCTACCTGCAAGATTGATCTCTGACGCACTCCAGACTGATCGACCAAAGGAGCGCGGACACTCCTGTCCGCTTGGACGCAGTCCAGATTGATCGACCAAAGGAGCGCGGACACTCCTGTCAGTAAGCGCCATCGGGTTTGAGCAAAAATGACAGAGGTTTGAGCAAACGGAGCAAAAACTGCACCGCGTGTGCAGGGGTGGTGCACATGCGGTGCATGGCTTGATCACGGGGCAGGCACGACCCACGTGCGCGTCCAGAAGGGGCCGGAAAGACTCACTTGCAGCCAGCCATACAGATCGGCTCGATCCCTGAGCGAGAGGTGGGATGGCGGGCCTAGCGTCAGGGTGGTTTGACCCGTGGCAGCAGTCCAGGTTGTGCTTTGCACCAGGCACCGCGCGTCCCTCAGCATCGGGTCGGGCAGGGTGAGAACCTGCCCGGGCCTCCAGTCGCCTGGACCGTCTGGGCTGTGCAGGGTGACTTGACCCTGCGGACGCAGCGACTCCAGCGAGCGATACACATCCTCGGCTAGCCCATGAATGATCGGCAGATCATCCGTGACAGTGTGAACCAGAACGCCGCTCAGGAGACAGCTGGTGCCGTCCGCTCGCCGCGCCACAATCACACGTCGAGACCCTGCCACGGAACCGATGGTCACGGCATTGAGTCGGCATTGGGTAGCGCTGATGATTTCGGCCACCACGGTGCCTGGGGCGATACCTGTGCCTGCCACCATCATGCCGACCTCGACATTAGTGTTGGCGGTGTAGAAGAGCATGTTGCTGCCGATGGTGGCCGTGGGGTTGCGCAGGATGGTGCTGCCTGGGAAAAAATCGGCCCAGCGTGGGCGTCCCATGCCTGAGGTCGGATTGGGGGTGTCCTCCCAGCGCACCACGACGCCCGTTGGCATCGACTCATCGTTAAGAGCCACCGAATGGTCCTGAATCGCTTCTTGCCGCAGAGGCATCGCCTCAGCGTCCTTGGCGGACTGACCATTGAGCTGAGGTGTCGGTCCCAGTTCGGCCTCATACTGCCACCAAAAGGCCAGGTCCGGCTTGCTCGCGCACGCTTGCCGCCACACCTCCGCGCAGCTCAGGTCCTGGATCGTCTTGGCTCTCGGCACGATCTCATTGCCCAGCCTAGCATCACCACTGGAAAACAAACTCGGGGACGAACGCCAGGCAGGCACGCTCGGACTGCCAGCGGCCACATACCAGAGCGACTCGATCCAGGCGAGCTGGCTGCGCAGCGTTGTGTAAATCGCATTGCCTGTGGGCAGCGGCTTGAACATCCACGTGCGGGACGTGTGCACCATGTTGACATCGAGCGTGCCCGTCGTTTGCGGGTAGGCCCATCCAGCCCGTGTTGCCCCCGTGAAATTGACGGTCAAATCCGCAGGCAGGAGATACCATTGGTCGCCGGTCCACACCGCCGTTGCTGCTGGCAGTGTGCGTGCGTAGCTAGCACCCACCGGCGTCACGTTGACACTGCCAGCATTGCCCGGCAGTAGCGAGTTGTGGTAAACAAAGTCGTCCAGGAAGGACCAAGGTCCCACCAGGCGAATCGGAGCGCCGCGTGGCAAAAAGATGCCAGGCAAATAGAACGCGAATCAACCCCATTTTTGATCAAATTTTAGCCGCATGAAAGTCGCTCAAGCCTTTGACAATCAACTCGATCCACTGGAAGAACAAGTTTCTCGGCATTCATGCCAAAACGGCTCCCCTTCTGGCGGCGTGTTCTTGATCGATTGGACAGAAGCGGCATCCTCAGAAAAAAGATGCCAGGCAAACAGAACGCGAATCAGCCCCATTTTTGATCAAATTTTAGCCGCATGAAAGTCGCTCAAGCCTTTGACAATCAACTCGATCCACTGGAAGAACAAGTTTCT
>JAIXSY010000019.1 GCA_027484445.1 Verrucomicrobiaceae bacterium | reverse complement strand
GGCTCACTCCGTGATCCTGTTGGCTTCATCAGCCGCCGCTTTTCGCTGGCGGACGGGCAGTCTGCCACATCTCCCCTCCCCCGCAACTCCTTTTTACTCTTTTTCAAAAGTTTTTGCGCCTACTCGACCTTGGCTCGGCGGTTTCTAAACTTTCTCCAGACAATCCAGCCCGCCAGATTCAGCAGTCCGACACTCATCATGACTTGGACCATGCTTTTGGCTAGACTGTCTTTGCCAAGACCACTTCCTACGAGACTAAACACCATCGTCAGGGGTAGATAACCTGCCAGCGTGCCTACCAAAAAGGTGTGTTGTCTGACTGCGCTGATACCTAGCAGCACATTCAACACAACACCTGGCAGCATGAGCTGACGAATCCAAAAAACTCGACTGATGGTTAGCCCGTTGAGCAGTGGTTTGAGCCATGGCCAGGATTCAGCACGACTGAGGACCGTTTTTCTGCCACCCAGTCTGGCCATTATGAATGCTCCGTATGAACCGACGACGGAACCTACCAGGGAAAGCAACATGCCCTGGGTGAAGCCAAAGAGCATTCCCGCAGCGGCAGACAGGGAAAGTCTGGGAACACCCACGAAGACAGCGACCGCACAGATTGTGGTGAATCCGACAGAGGCAAGCCAGCCCAGGTCCCGGATGTAGCCTTTCCAGAGCTGCACGTTGGTGATCCAGGCCCGCAGCGGTGTCCAGTGGGCCAAGGCCATGAAGGCACCGACCGTAAGCGCAATGATCAAAATGCGGCGGCTTTCTTTTTGCCAAGTCTTCCGCGCTTCTTCACTGAGCCGGCTTTCATCAACATGATCTAAGTCGGAATCTTGAAATGGCTGAGTTGTACCTTCTTTAGGGAGGGGCATTGCGACAATCAGGCGGTCTTCTTGGCCTTTCTCAAGCTCTTTGGCCCCAGGAACTTGGCGACTCGAACAAAATCTTCCCAGGATGAGTCGGAATGAGTATTCTCTACCTCTTGTGAAAGCGCTTTCTCTCTTGCTATTGACGGTTTGGCTCTTTGGATTATGTGTTACGTGCACGCATGGCCAGTCTTTGCGGCGTCCTGGCACTGGATTAGCCCAGGAGCCTGGAACGATTCAAGTCGAGGCCTTGCTAACGAAGCCTGTTTTTCTCAAAGTCGTGCAAGACACCCCTGTTTATGTGTCATCGCGATTGGATCGGGCGATTGGCTCGATGGCACCCGGCACGGTGGTGCGTTTGATCGCGATCTCAGATCAAGCCTATCGTGTGCGGGGAAAAGCGCGCCACGGGGAGGTGTCCGCCTGGTTACCCGCAGTCGCTGTGGCAACGCCTGATCCGCAGCTGGTGCCTCACCTGAAAAAGCTGCATGAGCGCCAGATCAAGGTAGAGGAGATGATCGCAGCGCGTCAGGTGGCTCTGGGCATGACGGGTGAGGAAGTGCAATCCTCTCTCGGAAAACCGACACGAAAAAGCAGCAAACTCAACGCCTCAGGCAAGGAGGAGAAACTGGAATATGTGATTTATGAGCGGGTTCCGCAGTATCAAACGAGCATGGATGCGTTTGGCCGACCTTTCCAGACGGTGACTTATCTCAAGATGGAGACGGGTAATCTCACGGTGACGTTGAAGGATAATGTCGTCGAGAGTGTCGAAGAGACCAAGGGCAATCCTCTGGGCAGCGGTGGCGTGAAGATCGTGCCAGCACCCATGATTTTTGGCTTTTGATCCCTGCTTTCACTGCAACGCCCGCAGAGCTTCGCGGACGATTTTGTCGGCTCCATTCACAGCGTCAAAACCTGGCTGCTTGACCACTTCGTTGACGGCTTTTTGTGCCTCAGCCTGCTTGTAGCCGAGGGCGATCAAGGCAAGCACCGCATCACTCACGGCCTCCTGCTTCGGATCGTGGGCACCTTTGGCCACCCGAGCAGCCTGCCAAGCGTCCACCACGCCGACTTTATCTTTTAGCTCGAGCACGATCCTCTCAGCGGTCTTTTTGCCCACACCTTTGATGCGGGCGAGCGCTGCGGTGTCATTGCGGATGACGGCATCTTTGAAGGCAGGAACGGGCATGCCGCTCAGGACGGACAACGCCATTTTCGGCCCAATGCCTGACACGCGATCCATGAGCAGTCGAAAAAGGTCACGTTCGTCACCGCTGAGAAAGCCAAACAGCGTGTGTTCACGCTCCGTCACGTGGTAATGGGTGAGCAAAGTGACCTCGCCGCCGACCTGAGGCAGGCGATCAAAGGTGGTGAGGGGAATGTTGGCCAAGTAGCCCACTCCATCCACGTCCAAGATGGCCTGATGAGGCATGGATTCGACGAGCTTGCCGCGGAGAAAAGCGATCATGACGGCATGAAGGCTCGTCCAACACACAGGTCAAGACAGGATTCCTGGCTCGGGCTTGACCGCGAGCACTGTGGCGGAGACGTTTGGGTCATGACCTTGCGTCTTCTCCTGCTCATGCTTGCCCCGTTTGTCCTGGCTGGCGAAAAACCAACCCTGGAGCCCCTGCTCGTCCTACCAGAACCACGAGCGCTGCGCACCGCGCGCTCGGTGATTCCTGAGGGCGCTCAGGCCACTGTGTTCAGCCCTGCTCGGGAGATCGATCATCCCCCAGGCATTGAGGTCTATGATGCCGAAAGCTTTGCCAAACTTGGAGTTAGCCCGGGTACCTTTGTGAAACGGGCTGAAAAGGCAGCGGATCGGCTGCTCTCCATCGTGCAGCCCGAGTTGATCAAGGCGGCTGATGGCAGAGTCCTTTATGCCGTGTATCGCGGCGAACGCCCCATCATGGCCAGTCTCGTCGTCGCACCTGCGCTACCGGCGTTGTTTGAGGATCTCCTCGGCCCGGAAGTCTGGGCGGTCCTGCCCGACAGGCATTCGCTGTATCTTTTCCCGGCCAAAGAGGAAGCCATCGCCGAGTTCACTGCCGATTTGGCAGAGCGCTACCAAGACGATGCCCATGCGGCGAGTTCGGAGATTTTTGTCCTCAAAAAGGGGGCGGCTCCACGTGTCGTAGGCTCCTTCATCGACTAAAACCGTGGGCTTCAATCATGCCAGGTGCGAGCCACACGCTCGATCGCAGTGGCCCGTCCTGTCGTCGGATCCACCGTCACTAGCACGCCATTGAGGCGAACCGCACCTTTACCGACGCCGAACTTCGCCGGCAACGCGGTGTGAAAGCGGTCTAGCACAGGCTGGATCTCACTGCCGATGACCGACTCCATGGGACCGCACATGCCAGCATCGCTTTGATAAGCTGTGCCTTTGGGCAGCAAGCGCTCATCCGCCGTGGGCACGTGCGTGTGCGTGCCTACGACGGCAGACACGAGGCCGTCCAGATGCCAGCCCATGGCCACCTTTTCGCTCGTGGCCTCGGCGTGAAAATCCACAAAGATGACCGACGTCTCCTTGCGCATTTCCTGCACCAGACTCGCCGCATGGGTGAAGGGGTTTTCCATGCCTTCCTTCATGAAAACTCGGCCTTGGAGATTGATGACGCCGACTTTGCCCTTTTTCGTATCAAGCACCAAGCTGCCTTGGCCGGGAGGGTTTCCGGGGTAATTCGCCGGGCGCAACAGACGCGGTTCATCGACCATGAAGGGCACGATCTCCCGCTGATCCCAGATGTGGTCACCCGTCGTGATGACCGCTGCGCCTGCCCGCATGAGCCCGATGGCGATCTTTGGCGTGATGCCACGTCCGCCAGCAGCATTTTCGCCGTTCACGATGGCAAAATCGACCTGCAGCTCCTCTTTCAGCAGTGGCAGCAGCGTTGCCACCGCCTTGCGCCCTGGCTCACCCACCACATCTCCCAGAAAAAGGATGCGCAGGGTGGCCTCAGGTGGCGTGGGAACAGGGTCAGGGGTGACTTCCAAAGACATGCCTGCACTGGAGCCAGCCGCGCAGCCTGAACCAGCAAAAAATCCCAACTCCGCGCGCAAAGGGCAGAGCACCGGTCTTGTCAATCGAGCTGCGTGAGGTGTAAGGCTAGGCCACTCTTTCACAGCCATGCAAAACCTCGCACTCATCTTCCTCGGCAGCGGTCTGGGTGGCTGCGCGCGCTGGTGGCTGACCACCCTGCTCACTGCTCGGCTGGGCGACTCTTTTCCCTGGGGCACCTTGGTGGTGAATGTGCTCGGTTCAGTGGCCATCGGCCTCTTTGCGCAGGTGACTGGCCCTGAGGGGCGATGGCCCATCTCAGCGGCTGGGCGACTGTTTTTCATGGTCGGCCTCTGTGGCGGCTTCACCACCTTCTCCTCGTTTAGCCTTCAGACGCTACAGTTGTTGCAGTCCCAGGCTTGGCTGCCAGCGGGGCTGAATGTCCTGGGCTCGACTAGCCTCTGCTTGATCGCAGTGTGGCTAGGGTGGCAGCTTGGCAGCCTCGGGTCGGCGCGGTGAGTAGGCTTGGCCTTCCAGGCTAAAGTGAGGGGCAGATTCGCCCACGAACAGGGCATGGTCGGCGGAGCATTTTGAAACTGTGGCGGATGCATTGGCGTACCTTACCTCGATTCACCCGGCTTCCCCCCATCCGCATGATTCCTATTTGTCCGCGCCTGATCTCATCCCCTGCCATTGGAAGAAGTGTGCTCGCTGGAGTGCTGCTGTTTGCTTGGCCCAGCCTCGCCGCGCCTGGCACTGAGGGAAAAGCATTGTACGATCAGCACTGCGCCTCCTGCCATGGCAAGTCAGGGGAAGGTGTGGCCGATGAATACGACGAGCCGCTGGCAGGCGATCGCGGCATCGACTGGCTGAGCCGCTACATCGACCGCAACATGCCCGAGGACGATCCTGACGTGCTGGATGCCAAGCAGTCCGCCCAGGTCGCTGATTATGTTTACCACTCCTTTTACTCCCAGGCTGCGCGCGACAAGGCACGCCCAGCAAAGATCGACTTCGTGCGCCTGACCGCGCAGCAGCATCAGCGCAGCGTGACAGACCTCATCGGCAGCTTTCGCTATCGCGAGCCGATCGTCGAAACAGGGGGGCTCAAGGGACGCTACACCTCCGCCGATCCCAAAGCCCCGCTCCCCGAGAAGAAAAAAGACGAAAGCGACGAAGACCAAAGGCACCGTCGGCCCAAAAAGACCATCGAGCGCGTGGACCCACGGCTAAGCTTCGACTTCGGTCCAGGCAGCCCGATGGGGGAGGACCTGGACGCTAGCCGTTTTCAGATCGAGTGGAATGGTTCCGTGTATGCCGAGGAAAGCGGGACCTATGAGTTCATCCTGAAATCTGAAAACGGAGTCCGGCTGTGGGTGAACAATGAACTGGATCAAAAACTGATCGACGGTTGGGTCAGCAGCGGCATCAAGGTCGAGCACCGTGCCACCATTCACCTCCAAGGTGGTCGTTTTTACCCCATCCGGCTCGCCTTTTTCAAATTCAACGACAAGAGCGCCTCGGTCTCGCTGGAGTGGAAGCCCCCGCATCGTCCGCAAGAGTTCATTCCCGCTCGCTGCCTTTCGCCGCGAAACTCCAAGGAGCTCTTTGTCAGTACCGCCGCCTTTCCTCCAGATGACGCCAGTGCAGGTTACGAACGTGGCGTATCCGTCTCGCGTGGCTGGGATGATGCCGTGACGCAGACGGCGATGGAGGCTGCCGACTACGTGGCAGCGCGGTTGGATCGCTATTCCGAAAGCAAGCCAGATGCGCCGGACCGAGCAGAAAAGGTGAAGGTCATGCTCGGCAAACTGGCGGAGCGCGCCTTCCGCCGCCCATTGAGTGAAGTGGAAGCACAGATCCACATCCACCAACCCCTGACCAGTTCACCCAATGACTTGGCAGATGGTGTACGCCGCAGCGTGCTGATGATCCTGAAGTCACCGCACTTCATCTATCCAGAGCTTTCCCCAAAGAACGACTGGCTGGTCGCCGCCCGCGCCGGCCTGGTCCTATGGGATTCCCTACCTGGGGAGGATCTCCAGCGCGCGGCCGCCCGGGGAGAGCTGCACGCGCGCGGCCAGCTGGAGCCGCGCGTCCGTGGCATGGTCAAAAACCCGCGCACCAAGGCCAAGGTGCACGAGTTTTTCCACCACTGGCTGCACCTAGACAAGGCGGAGGACATCGCCCGCGATCCCAAGGCCTACCCGGACTTCAGTGAAGAAGTCGCCGCCGACCTGCGCACCTCGCTGAACCTTTTCCTGGATGAAGTCGTCTGGAGCGATGCCTCCGACTATCGCCAGCTGCTGCTCGAGGAGCATTTGTACCTCAACGGCAGGTTGGCAAAACTCTACGGCGCTGACCTTCCCGCCGGTACTGATGCCAGCAGCTTTCAAAAGGTCGCCTTCACGCCAGAGCAGCGGACAGGCGTGCTCACGCATCCCCTGCTGCTCAGCGCCTTTGCGTATTACAAATCCTCCTCCCCCATCCATCGTGGCGTCTTCCTCACACGCAACGTGCTGGGCCGCACGCTGCGGCCACCGATCACCGCCATCCAATTCATGGATGAAAAATTCGATCCGCACATGACCATGCGTGAAAAAGTGACCCAGTTGACGAAAAGCGACAACTGCATGGCCTGCCACAGCATCATCAATCCGCTCGGCTTTGCCTTGGAGAACTACGATGCTGCTGGGCGCTTTCGCACCCAAGACAATGGCAAACCCGTGGATGCCAGCTCCGAATACACGACTGCTGAGGGTCAGACCTTCCGCTTCAATGGGCCGCGCGACATTGCCGAGCATGCCCTGAGCTCACGGCAGGCGCGCATCGGCTTCATCGAGCAACTCTTCCATGCCCTGGTGAAGCAACCTGCACGCGCCTACGGCACCGACACGCTAGACCGACTGCACGACCTGTTCGTGAAGAAGAACTACAACATCCAGGAATTGATCATCGAGATCACCACCACCACCGCCCTGCACGGCATCCAGCCGCCGAGCACCTGAGTTTTTACCCCCTCACACCGCCATGAATCGTCGCGAACTCCTCCGCACCTTTCCGCCCCTCGCGCTGCCCTTTGTCACAGGTCTGCCGTCTCTGCGTGCAGCGCCTGCGGCGAAAAAGCCGCCCCAGAGGCTGATCTTCATGTTCAGCCCAAATGGCATCGTGCCCCCTCAGTTTTGGCCAGATCAACCCGGCTCTGGAGATGCCTTTGCCCTGAAGCCCATTCTTCAACCCCTGGCAGCCTACAAGAACCGCCTGCTCATGCTGAAAGGCATCAGCAACAAAATCCGTGGCGATGGCGATGGCCACCAGCGCGGCATGAGCTGCCTGCTGACGGGCATCGAACTCTACGCCGGGAACATCATGGGAGGGGGCGGCCAGCCCGCCGGATGGGCCAAAGGACCTTCCATCGACCAAGTCATCAAAGAGAAGCTCCAGGCCGATCCCACCACGCGCACGCGCTTTGGCTCGCTAGAGTTCGGGGTGAATGTGCCTGACCGCGCCGACCCCTGGACACGCTGGGTCTATGCCGCGGCGAACAAACCAGTCGCTCCCATGAATGATCCCGCGCAAGTGCTGGCACGACTTTACGGCCAGACCCGTGGGCGTGAGCACATCACCAGCATCCTGGATGATCTGAGCGGTGAGCTAGCCCGAGTGCGGTCCAGCTTACCTCCTGAAGAGCGCGCCTTGCTGGAAGAGCACGCCACCTTGGTCCGAGGTATGGAAAAAGACATCCAAGAAGCCGCTGCCGCCCGTGACTTCCGCCACAAGCCGCCTGCGCTGGAGGGTAACCTGGCCGTGGACAACGACAACATGCCCCGGCTGAGCAAAATGCAGATCGACCTCCTGGTCAGCGCACTGGCGAACGACATGGCGCGCGTCGCCTCTCTGCAATTCACCGCGTCCGTCGGAGGTGCCAAAATGCGCTGGCTGGGCATCCAAGAAGGACACCACGATCTCTCGCATGATCCCGACCTGAAGGCCGAATCCCAGGAAAAGCTCACCAAGATCAACGTATGGTTCGCTGAGCAACTCGCCTATCTGGCCCAAAAGCTCGATGCGATCCCGGAACCGGGTCACAGCGGCACGATGCTGGACCATACCCTCATTGTCTGGACCAATGAGCTAGGGAAAGGCAACTCGCACAGCTTGGACGACATTCCCTTCGTCTGCCTGGGCGGTGCTCCCGGCCTAAAGATGAATCAAATGCTCGCCTTCCAAGAAGAGCCACACAACCGACTGCACCTCACGCTAGCCGCCGCCATGGGCGTGCCATTGAAAATTCATGGCAAGCCTGAACTGTGCAGCGCAGGTCCGCTAGCCCTGAGCTGACCCTAGGCCCCTCTTTCTCTGCAAAACTCACTCCCGCTTCGTCAGATGCAGGTGGATCTCCACGAGTCGCGCCTTTGTCGCACGCAGCTTCGGATCAGTGCTCGAGATCAATTGATCGCCTGAGAGCGATTCATCTGCCTCCACATTCGGGTCAAAGCGCAGGCTAAAGCCTTGCTGGAGATTGCCTCCGTCCTCAAAGTTTGCCCAACCCGCATAATCCCAATCAAAGCCAAACAGCTTGAATGGCTGGCCATTGATCCGCTGGACCTCCTCAAGGCTCATGCCCCGCCGCAAACCGCCAGGCAGCTTCCAGTCCTTGCCGACAATGACGGCCTCCAGCAATTCCTTACCCTCGCTTTCCTCATCATAGACCACGTGCAGCTCGCGCCCGGTGCCTTTCCACAGGATCGCACCGCTCAGCTCCGTGCCTTCGGGGCCAGGCAGCTTGTGCAGCTTGACCACCTTAGGTCCCAGAGCCTTTTGCAGGCCTGCCAAGGTCATCCCACGCTGGATTGGCCCCAGTCGAAACTCCTCATCACTCACGATCACCTCCAAATCCGCAGTCGCGGACTCCTGAGCGAAAGCAACAGACTGACAGGCAAGAACAACCCCCAGGGCGAGCGGAAAAAGAAATCGCTTCATGCCAGCAACCCACCATCCCTGGCGGGAAAATCAAGCCCGCAACGAAACAGCAGCGCCAAAGCACAACCGTGTCTCAGGACTTCTCCCACGCCATGCATGTCGTTGCATGGACGGGCAATGCGCTCGTCGTAGGCGCGCTCGACACACGCTCAACCGAAGAAAACCCGCTCAGCCGTGCCTCGCAGCATCGCCGCTTTGTCGCGGTGGCTGAGAAAATCCAAACGATCACGAATCAACGCGATGGAGTCATGGTAAGTGTGGCCGGGATCGACCTGAAAGGGGCAATCGCTAGCCCACATGAGACGCTCTGCGCCGAACTTATCACGGCAGGCGCGGATCATCGGCGCGAGGTCCAGGTAAGGCACCTGCTTTTTGCCCAGGGCATAAAAGGCAGACGTCTTCACCGTCACCTTGGGATACTTGGACAAATGGAGCAGGCGATCCAGCCCCGCGCGATCCACCGGTTCCTTCATGCCCAAGCGGGCGAAGTGATCGATCACCACCGGGGTCTGAGGATACCGGTCACACATTCGGGAGACGGGGCCGAGCGCCTCTGGATTGATCAGCAGACAGAGGTTCAGATTCTCGTCCGCCGCTGCGGTCCACATCGCTTTCATGCCCGGGCTTCCTAGCCAGGCCGCCACGTCCGCGCTTTTGGGATACAGACGAAAACCGCGCACGCCTTGCGCTTTCAGCGCCTTCATTCTGGCTCGCAGATCGGGCGCGTTTTCATCCACGATGGCCACGCCAGAAAAGGTGCCTGGGTGGGCCGCGATCATGTCCAGCAGGTACCGATTGTCCGTCTGGTAGTAGCTCATCTGGATCAGCACGATGCGGGTCACGCCCTCTGGCCGACAGTGCGCCAAAAGCTGCTCAGGCGTGAAGCTAGCAGGCTGCATGTCCGCTTTTTGAAACCCAGGGGCCAGAGGATACTTCACCGTATCTGGCGTCCACACGTGAACATGCGCGTCAATCGCATCGCGCAGGGGCAGACTGGCGCAGCTAGACATCTGGGAGGCCATGGCAGCGCCAGCGGCGGAAGTCAGGAAGTGGCGTCGGGAAGACATGCGTGGATTCAAACGAACGTTTTCACGCAGGGCAATCTTGGAAACAGCTTCGCACCGCTGGTCCTTGGCAGAAGTTCTTCCACCGAGCCCCCCTTTTCAGCGCAAACCAACAAACTTGCCACTTGGCAAACGAAGCCTTCTGCCTAGCCTCGTGATCCCAGAACGAGCACCGCTGCCCGGCCCCGACGGGTTGTGATGATCGCGACCGATTTCTCAGTGAAAATATGAGTGACGTTCTGAACAAAACGACTGTGCTAGTCCTCAACCGGAACTGGCAAGCCATCGGTGTCAAAACACCGGCGGAAGCCTTCAGCATGATGGCCACCGGCAATGCCACGGCTTTGAAAATCTCTGGTGACGATGACATGACCCCCGTGACCTTCGAAGACTGGATGAGATTGCCCGTGAATGCTGGTGATCAATGCATTGGCACGGTGAAAGGACCCGTTCGGGTGCCCACCGTGCTGGTGCTGGCACGCTTTGACCGCGTGCCCAAGCGTCGTCCCAAATTCTGCGCCAAAGCCATCTGGGAACGCGATGGCGGCATCTGCCAATACACAGGCCGCAAACTGAAACCAAACGAGGGCAACATCGACCACGTCATCCCCATCTCACGCGGTGGCAAAAGCACCTGGGACAACTGCGTGCTGGCTGACAAAAAGGTCAACAGCCGCAAAGGCTCAAAGTTGCCAGACGAGGCAGGGCTAAAACTGCTGCGCCGTCCTTCTGCACCTCGGGAAATCCCCGTCACTCAACTCATCCGCAACACCTACCAAGTGCGTGACTGGGAGGTCTTCCTGCAAAACAAAGGTGCGTTTGAACTGACCGCCTAAGCACTGGCCCCGCGCGGCAACACCTCCACCACATCCGCCAAGATGCGGCCACTGCCGTGGCGGAGTTCATTGCAGCGCCCGAAAAGAATCTGGCCGCTAGTGGCTCCCAGCAGTTCTGCGAGACGCGGGTCCACCGCGATGCGGAAATAACCCCGTGGATGGCTGCTGTGGGGAACTTCATAACGCTCCAAGATCGCGCCAAAAGGCACGCGCCCTTCGAGCACGAGCGCTTGCGCTTCTTCAGGCAGCAGATCCAGGTGAATGCCGATGGCTCCAAACTCAATGGGCTTGCCATCACTCTGACGATGCAAAACAGAGGCACGCACGAGGTAATTGCCGATGCGAGCACGGGCCGCCACGTCGAGATCAATGCCACAGCCATGAAAGTCACGCAGGTGCGGTGTCATGTCCCGATCATGCACGAGAAGGAATCGCTCCTGCTCGGCGAGCGCCTCAGGCTCCACAAACGTCACGCGCGGGCGCGTGCTGCCGATGCCATAAAAGAAGATCAGCGGTGCTAGGATGTCTTCGTCTTGTCGTGGAGCCTCGTTCATCACCTCAGGAATGTGGAATTCATCGCGTTGCCGATGCGGAATCTGCGATTCCTCAAGTGTAGCGGGCATACTGGCGATGCTGAGGCAGGAAAAAGTCATGCAGCAGGCGATCCACCTGGAGCAGCCCTTCGCGGCTGAAGGTCACGGCCTGATCATCGAGCTGCGCCCAACCTTCTGCGGCGAGATGCTCGAGCTGAGGGGCGAAGAACTGACGCGGATTCACACCGAACTTCTGCTGGTAGTAAGCGAACTCACTGCGACCTAGCTTCATCTTCAGGATAAACTCACGCACAAAGCGCTCTTCGTGGCTGGTCTCATAGGCACGGAAGATGGGCAGCTTGCCCGCATCCAGAGCCTGCATGTAAGGGCCAATCTCTGCCTGATTCTGATAATGGACACCACCCAGATGGCCAAAGGACGCCACGCCGCTGCTGAGCAGGTCAGCGCCTTCCCAAAGCGCGTCACGATAGACGAATTTGATGCGCTGCGGGTCCTTCACCACCGTGTAGGCACTGGTCACCGTATAACCAGCTTTGACAAATTCATCAAAGGCGTAGCTGACCCAGCGGCGCTTCGTCGGCCAGTCCGCCACAGGTGCGGTGACTTTGCCCTCCGCCTTCATTTGCTGATACATCGTGGTGTTGTAGGGCACCTCCATCTGGTAGATCGTCACCGCATCCGGGCCGAGGTCGATGGCCTTTTGCACGCACACCTTCCAGTTCTCCTCCGTCTCGTTCATCATCCCGGCGATGAGGTCGATGTTGATGTGCTCAAAGCCCAGCGTGCGGGCGAAGCGGTAGGCTTTTTCGATCTCACCGCTGCGGTGCGCGCGTCCGTTCGTCTCCAGGATGTGATCGTCAAAATTCTCCACCCCGAGGCTGAGCCGCGTGACGCCCACTTCGCGAATGCCGCTAAGTTTCACTTCGTTCAGCGTGCCAGGTTCCGCCTCGAAAGCCACCTCCGCCGCACCTTCCCAGCTGACCAGATCCTTCATCCGATTCGTCAGTTCACGCAGCTGAGGCACGCTGAGGTAGCTGGGCGTGCCGCCGCCAAAATAGACGAAGTGGGCTTTGCGACCCTGGAGATAGGGCGTGGCGGCGTAGCGCTCCAGCTCACGCATTCCAGCATCGATGTAAGCCTTGATCTCCTGCGCGTTTTTGTCGGTATAGACCTTGAAGTAGCAAAAGTGGCAACGCTTTCGACAGAAGGGGATGTGAAAGTAGATGCCCAAAGGCACATCGATCGCGGCAGGACGCTGCATCACGGCCTCCACCGCAGGCACTTGGTCAGGCTTCCAAAATGAAAATGGCGGGTAATTCGAGACAAAGTAGTTCCCGGCTTCGGTCTTCTCGGGGGTTTTCGTCGCGGCTGGGGGGGGGACTTCCAGAGTGGTGGACATGGCTAAATGGGGAACGTGGGGGCGAGTGTAGTTCTGCCGGAAAAAACCGCCAGCAGGGATGTGGAGTCAAAGTGAACCCAGCAAGGTGCGCAGAAAGTCGCCATCGCGAAAGCGCGCATTGGCACCCTGACGGATGATGACCAGCTCCTGCGAAGGGATGACATAAAGCCGCTGGTAGCCGCTGCCGATGCAGGCGATGAGGTCCGAAGGCAGATGTTTGCCGAGGCAGACGTGCGCCCAGGATTGGCGATCCCAGTCCACCTCCAGCTGGTCCTCAATATCGATCTCACGCGCGGATTCCAGCCTTGCGGCGCGATTGTTCCAAAAGCCAAAACTGTAAGCCGCGTTGGCTTGAGAACCGTCCAGCAGGGCTTGAAAGGATGCTGCCTTCAGCAGCGGCGCGCCCTCACGCAGCAGGCAATCGCCCACGCGAGCCCACTGATTGGCCGTCAGGATGAAACCCGCCGCCAGCAGGGGATTCCCTGCTGCATCAGGAAGGTAGCGCTGCGGCCCCAATCCCAGCGGGCGCAGCACCCGACGCTCCAGATACTTCGTGGGCGATTCCTTGCGCCGCGTGCGCGCGAGTTTGCGCTTCAGCACCTCATGGAAAATTTGCAGTTGGCTAGGCCCGTAAATGAAGCGCTTGCCCGGCGCGGCCACCATGAGCCGTTTCATGGCCATTTCATTGCGGTCCTTCAGTCCGTCTTCATGGATCACAAGCCCACGCTCCAGCCCTCCCGTGAAATCGAGCAGATGCTCCAGCGTGATCTTGGCACGCTGAGCGTCGTCTTGCCATTCGGGCAAAATCGCCGCTGCAGGCTCATTGAGCGTGATCAGCCCGTCTTCTACCGCTGCCATCGCGGCCAGTCCCCAAAAGCCCTTCGTGCCGCTGTAGATGCGCAGAGGCTGATGACGCCCACCGCCATTGGGATAACTCTCGTGCAGGATGCGACCTTGCTGCTTGATCAGCAGCGCCTGCGTTTTGCGTTCAGCGGCATACTTCACCGCAGCAGCGATGGCAGCTTCGCTCGGGCGTGCGGTTTCTCGCGCAGCCGCCGGCTTGCCCAAGCCCAGTCCACCAAGACCAAACCAGCCGAGCATCTGCCGCCGCGTGTGCAGCTTCTCCACACGACCACGCATGTCACGCTCAGCATCGTCACACAGCAGGCGCAGCATCTCTGGGCTGATCCAGTCTGCACCAAAGGCCGTGATCGTCTCGCGCACGAGCCCATCTGCCGAAGCCACACGCATGGGCCTGTCTTTTGCATACTTCGCGGCGAGCTGCTCGATCAGATCATCCGCCGTATGCCCAGCATCGGCATAGATGATCTGCAAGCCATGCGGTTCACGCTCTTCCGTGATCTTGGCCGTGGTTCCATCAAAGACGACCACCACCTGGGTACCCGTCATGTCCTGGAGATGCCGCAGACGCTGCAGAAGCTCCGTTCTCGCCAAATGACGCTTGCTTGCCACGCGCAGGTGCTTGGCCAGTTCCGGCCAGGCATGCATGACGTTGTGTCCGTCCACGAGGAGATAGCTGGGCATGACGGAAGTGGGTTTCATCGTTTACGCTTGAGCACTTCGACTTTATGCGAAAAGGGCAGCCAGTGTCTTCTCCGTCGCGCCTTCGTGAGCCCTCAAGGCGGCATGACCGAATTCACCGAGCCTTTTGCAGCGAGCCGTGTCCGTCAGCAGGTCAGCCAGTTCCTTTTCCAAAGCGGTCACGTCTGGCACTTGCACCGCGCCTTGGTTTTTCAAAAGCAAGTCCACCAGCGGTTCAAAGTTCTCCATGTGCGGCCCAAAGAGCACTGGCTTTTTCGCCATCACTGCCTCCGCTGGGTTCTGTCCGCCGACCGCGAGGAAGCTCTTGCCTACGATGACCATGCTAGCCAAGCACTGCCAAGCTCGCAGCTCACCCGTGGTGTCGATGATCAAGCAAGGAAGGCTGGACGCGATGGCTGTGGAAACTGCGGATCGCCGCTGCGCCTCGAGACCCATCTCGCTCAATGCCGCGAGGATCGCCTCCGTGCGCTCGACATGACGTGGCACAATGAGCAGCGCGAGATCTGCGTGACGTCGGCGGAGGCTTTGCACCACACGCGCCAGCAAAACTTCCTCACCCAAGTGCGTGCTGGCGAGCAGGATGACCCACTGCTGAGCCGTGATGCCTGCGCGCTGCAAAACCTGCCGCAGCGCATCGACCTGCTCAGGATCAGCCTCAGCACCTTGGGGATCAAACTTGATGCTGCCTGTGTGCTGGATGTTCTCCCGTTTCACCCCAATGGCTGCGAAGCGCTCCACATCTCCTGGCTCCTGCACGAGCACTCGATCGAGCATCGCAAAAATCGGCCGCACCAAGAAACCCAGCTGCCGGAAGCGCTTCTCCGACTTGGCGGAAAGACGGGCATTCACCATCGACACCCGAATGCCCTGATCTCGGGCAGTGCTGACCAGGTTTGGCCAGAGCTCCGCCTCGACCAGAATGATCTGCGCTGGGCAGATAAGCTCCAGAAACGCAGAACCCACCCAGGGAAGATCCACTGGCGCATACAGCACGACGACACGCTGCGGATGCCTGCTGGCAAAGTCCTGCACCATCGCCTGCGCAGTGGGTGTGGTGGTGGTGATGACCATGCCCGTGTGCGGTCGCTCCCGCAGCAGCCGGGTGGCGAGCTTGATGGCAATGCCTGCCTCGCCCACGCTCACCGCATGAATCCAAAGTCGATCCTGACCGCAAGGCAAGGCCGCGAGCGCCGCGCATTTCTGCCTGGGCAAGAGCCCAAAGCGCTCGCCTAGATCAGACCAGCGCCCCCCGCGCGCCTTCATCTTCCGCACCGCTCCTGGCAGCAGAAAGACAAGGCCGAGGGGCAGCAGCAGATTGTAAATGAACAGGGAGAAGGAGAGCGACATCAGACCTCTGTCCATGCCACTGGCCGCAGAATGAGGCAAGCCAACAGCGCGCAGGTCTTTTTTCATCCCCTCCCCTGAAACAAAGACCCATGCTGCTCGCGCAACATGGGTCGTTTTTCAGCGGGGGGAAAGGGCCTGACTCAGCGAGCAGCTGTGCGTGCGGGACGACGGGGAGGCGGCGCCATGAAGACATTCCGACCGACCTCCGTGCCGATCTTGGTATTGCGATGCAGGATGACGCTGAGTGTCTGCTGCTGGATCATGCGCACCATGGCGGAGGGCAGCACTTTCTCATACCAGAAGCGGTCACCATCGCGCAGACGAGTGAACTGATCGACCAAGATGCGATGAAAGGTCTCTCCCACCATCGAGCCGGGGCGATCAGCCTCCGCCAAGCCACCCATCCACAGGTCAATGTCCGCCGGGCTGTCGTAAGCGGCATCTAGCTCTGCCACCACTTGGCGGTTCGCATTCACATCCTGAAAACGATTCACCGGACGCAGGCCGAGAGCGACCCGCATCTGAGCAAAGCTGGGTAGGCCGTGATCACGACCGCGCTGGATATTCAACGCTGCGAGATCAAAGCCACCCGCACCTGGGGCACCAAAGAGAAAATTGCGCACATCATCGATCAGCCATTCATCCAGCTCCTGGGCACGACCCGTCGCCAGACCGCGCAGGATCACATCAATGCCATGGTCAGTGACCTGCTGAGGCTGGAAGAAAGAATTGGCCAGGGAAAGATGTCCAGCCTCGATCTCATGGCCCTCGGCATCCAGGCGCAGCAGTGTGGGCGAAAGCAGGCTATGGCCGAGACGATAAGCCGCCGTGGCAAATTCATTCGAGACGGTTGGATCGACCTCTGGCTTGTAGCCCTGGTAAGGCTTGATCGCACCTGGACCCAGCAGCGTCGGCAAAAACTCACGGAAGGTGATGGCCTGCATCTCAGCTCCCACGATCATGCGGGCGAATTGATAGATCTCTTCATCCTCAGCCTCCGGGTTCGCCGCACGATACAGATCCGCCCAGAAATTATGCTCACGCAAAAACAGCGTGTGGATGGCGATCAAGCCGACCTGCTCATTCACCCGCACATCCCCTGCCACAAAGAAGCCAGGCACAGGCGGCAAGGCCGCGAGAGCGTCGGAATGGGTGGGCAAAAGATCGCCATGTTCACTCGTCATCACGCGCAGGCGGCCCGTGCCATCCTTGGCCCGCAGTGCCTCTGCACGCACAGCATCCGAACCGTAAACCTGGGAGGCATCAATCCAAGCGGTGACGGCATTCTTTTGCTGCCGCACTCCCTCCACGTTCACGTAGTTGCTGCGGTTCAAACCGATCGTGACCGTGCCAGTGCTGGCAGGATCAAAGTCAGGATCACCCGTCGGCACCGCGATGGGAAAAGGCTCTGCCGGATTCGCCGTTGGGGTTTCATCCAGATCATGATCCAGGAACTGGCCCCACTGCCAGAGGAAGTCGCTCGCTCCACGGCGGTTCGGACGCAGGTTCGGCTGCTTGGCCACCGCATTGCTGATCGCTCGGGCGCTCGGACGGGTGCCACCTGCGGGCTCACTCACGCCATCGGCATACGCTGCGCTCGCCAAGCGGCGGAAAGGCAGATCGGGCGTGCCGCGTGCGGTCAGCGTCGCATGGTTGCCACTGCCATTCGCCGTGCGGAATTCAGCGGGCAAAACAAATGAACTCGGCAGGCTGGGCGGCAGGGGCTGACCCGTGGGTGGAGTCGGCGGCGTGGATCGTGAGGGACGAGAGCCACCGGAGGAAGTCGGGGGCGTGGGTGGCTGCGCAGGAGGCTGACCCGGTGTCGTGCGTGGAATCGGGGCGACCTTGTTGGAAGACGTGGCAACGGGTGGATTGCCCACACGTGGAGCTGCCATTAGGCCAGAAGCCTGGCTGCCCAGAGGGGCCAAGGAGAGGAGCGCTGTGGCGGGCAACCAGCGGCTGACCCACAGGGAAGGATGCGTTTTCATGGTCTAGTTTGGATTGAGGTTGAACGTGGCGGTGCTGGTCATCGCCAGCGTTGTCACACCCCGAATAGACTTCCCCTGTGTTAAGGCACGATGTCGTCGGACCCCCAAATTTGTGAAGCGATGGTAAAAGTTTCATGCGCCTGGATTTCTCCAGAAAAGCCAGCGTCAGCGTCGCGTTAGCCTCTTCTCACATGACTTTTCGTTTTGCCCTTGCCCTCATCCTGCTCGCCTTTGCCACCCAGGCAGAAATCCCGAAACCGGCTAGCACACCCGCGGCCCAACCAAAACCTCGTTTCAAAAAGCTCCTCCCGCAAACACCCAGCACCCATGAGCTGCGCACCCTAGAAGTCGCGGCCTATCCTGAGCACCGCGTGGAGCTGCATGTCTATGTGCCCAAGGCAGAAGGCACGTGGCCCTGCGTCCTCGACATCCACGGCGGCGGCTGGAAGGCGCGCCAGATTGATTCCGACAAACCCATGATGGAGCGTCTCGCCCAGCGCGGCTTCGTCACCGCCTTGGTGAGCTATCGGCTCGCCACGGAGGCACCCTACCCGGCTGCGCTTCACGATTGCAAAGCAGCCTTACGCTACCTGCGGGCTCATGCTCGTGACCTCAAGATCGATCCCGAACGCATCGGCTGCATGGGCGGTTCTGCGGGCGGTCATTTGTCCGGCCTCACCGCAGTGACCTCAGGCCTAACCGACTTTGAAGGCGAAGGCCCTTATCGCGATCAATCCAGTCGGGTGAAAGCCGCCATCGTCATGGCAGCCACGCAAGATCTCGTGGCCGCGAATCGCGAAAAGACCAACGAAAACGCACTGCTTTTCTTCGGCGGCACCTACGCCGAAAAGCCCGAGATCTTCGCCGCCGCTTCTCCGATCACCCATGTGCGTGCCAACATGCCGCCCATCCTTTTCATTGAGGGTGAAAAAGACACGCTCAAGATCGGTCGAGCCGAGATGATGCAGAGCATGAAAGCGCTTGGCGTCGAAACCGGCATCCACACCCTGCGCCATGCCCCCCATCCCTTCTGGATGAGTGACCCTTGGTGCGCCGAAACCGTGGACCTCGCCGCCGCCTGGTTCACAAAACACCTCGGCAAACCCACCCAACCTTGAAGGCTTCACCGCCGCCCAGTTAGATCGTTCTCTATAACCGTTCACCGCCTGGTTGAAATTGGCGTGATGGCCTTGGCTGATGAGTCCGTGAAAGGCTTCCACATCGCCCGAGCCGTTGCCCGCATTCGACTCGCAGAATCTACAGACCGCCTGTTGATGGCGGCATCCCTCAACACCGATTTTGTGCAGCGTTATTTCACGAACGAGCTGAGAACGGTGAGCCAGCCGACATGGAACATCAAACAAATCATCGAAACGACCATCATTCTCCCACCCCTCGCCCTCCAGCAAGAATTCGCCCGACGGGTGGGGGCGGTGGAGAAGCTGAAGGCGGCGCAGCGCACGGCGCTGGCGGAGCAGGACGCCCTCTTCGCCACCCTCCAGCACCGCTCCTTCCAGGGTGAGCTGTGATTGACGTTTTGCGCGATCACCTTGTTCTGAAGTCTTTTCCCAGCAGTCCGGCTCAGAGGGAAAAGCCGGAAATTCATTCTTGGCATGTCAGAAAAAATACCCTACTTTTCTGACAAAAAATTCAGCGATAAAACATGCCAAGCCTTGAAAAAACCTTGATTAGACGCATTCGAGGACGCGGACGTGGTGGTGTGGTTACGCCACCAGAATTTCTCGACCTAGGCAGCCGGGCGGCAGTGGATCAAGTGCTGTCCCGGCTGGTAAAGAAGAATGTCCTGCGACGCGTGTCTCGCGGCATCTACAGCTACCCGGAGAAGAGTGAGCTGCTGGGAGAAGTGGCCCCTGCGCCTGAGGCTGTGGCGCGTGCGATGGCGCGGCGTGGAGCTCAGCGGCTGATGCCCACTGGCGCACTGGCAGCCAATCAACTGGGCCTGACCGATCAAGTCACGGCCAAGGTGGAATACCTCACGGACGGAGCCTCTCGCCGGGCGATGATCAAGCGACTGCCGGTGGTGCTGAAGCACACAAGCACCCGCAATCTGGCAACGGCTGACCGTGTGACGGGCGTGGTGATCCAGGCCCTTCGTTTCCTGCGGCAAAGCAAGGTGACCGAGGAGGTGATTCTAAAGCTGCAGGAGCGCCTGAGTGCGGCCGACAAGGAACAACTGATTCGCGACATCCCTCTGGCACCAGCCTGGATGGGGGAGGTCTTCCGGCGTGTAGCGATGACAAGTTCACCCTCAGCCAGGAAGTCAAAAGCATGAACCGGATCGCCAAACTCTCTCCTGCGGACAGGCGCGCGGTCTTCACGCAGGCCGGCGCGGAATTGGGGATGTCGCCCTTCTTTATCGAGAAGGACTTTTGGGTGTGCTGGACGCTTCGAACCTTGTTTACCCAACTGGAGATCGGCCCGCATCTGACGTTTCGCGGTGGCACTTCGCTATCAAAGGGCTGGCAGGTCATCGAACGATTCTCCGAAGACATCGACATCTCCATGGCCCGCGACTGGGTGGGAATGGAAGAGACGGAGAATCCTGCGGCTGCAGACATCCCTGCGAACCAACGTGAGAAGCGGCTGAGCAAGCTGCGGAAGCATTGCCGTGAAGTGATTACCCATCTGCTTCAGCCAAAGCTGACGAGCACCCTGGACGATTTGATCGGTCAAAGAGAGCCCTGGAAGCTTGAAGTAGAGCCGCTGGAGAAAGCTCGCGATCCCTTCTGTCTGCATGTTTTCTATCCCCAGGCTGGACTGGCGATGCCTGGTGGAAACTCGCAACCACGTGTGAAGATCGAACTGAGCGGGCGGGCAGATAGCTGGCCGATGGAGCAGCGATCGCTGCGCTCCTATGTTGCCGAAGCGCTGCCTCATCTGGTCGATGAACAGGAATTCCAAGTTTCCTGCGTGCGCCCGGAGCGGACTTTTCTGGAAAAAGCGTCTCTCGTGCATGAGCAAAATACCCGGACGGACGGCGCTGAATTAAGAGAGAGCCAGTCGCGCCACCTCTACGACATGCACCGTCTGTGGACCCATCACGGGCTGTCTCATCGCAGTGATTTGAGGTCGTTGTTTGACGAAGTGAAAGCTCATCGAAAAGCCTTCTTTGCGTCTAATTGGGTGGATTACGATGCCTTGCAGTGCGCCACCCTGAAGCTGGTGCCACCGGATGAGCATTTGCGAGCCTGGAAAGCCGACTATCAACAAATGGCTTCCATGTTCTTCGGCGAGCCACCCGCCTTTGACTCCATCATCGACTCACTGCGTGAGATCGAGGCGTCCTTTCAAGAGTAACCAGGCCAGGTTGCATGTCTCCGCAGCCTCGATTTGCGAGTTTGAACTCTTTTATTTATAAGTAAAATTCAAGTATAGCCACGGAACGGTCAAAAAGTCGAACAAGGCGGACCCGGCGGAAATCCAGCGGGCCGCGAAGATGAAGAAAGACTGCGAAAAAGAAGGGAGAGCTACATCATGTCCAACCCAAGCCAAACCAGCCACGCTGAAGACGCCTTTGCGGGCTTTTTCACCCAGGCGGAGGAATCTCCCCGTTACTGGGCGGAGCTCGCCAAGCTGCAGTTCACCGAGAAGGTGATCACCCGCGGCCCCTGGCCTGCGGTGACGCTGAAATCGGTCACTTTCCTGAATTCAGCCGAAGAAGCCAAGAAGAGTGCTGAGGTGAAGCACGCCAAGGCTGCGACTGGAAATCCAAAATCGCGTCGTGTGGCCGCGAAAGCCTGATGAACCGCCTCCTGACCTCCGACCTCTGGCCAGTCGCCGCCAAACTCTCCCGCAAAGCCGAAACACGCCTCGCGGCCATCGCCTACGTCACGGCGGAAACGGTCAAGTTTGGCGAAGGTGATGTGCTGGTGGTGGATGCCACCCGCAAAGCCATCACCTCGGGTGAAACCACCGCCCAAGTGCTGCTGGATGCGCACGATGCCGGTGCCCAGATTTACAACTGCCCCGATCTGCATGCGAAGCTGCTCGTGATGGATGACACCGCCATCATCGGCTCCGGCAACCTCTCAGGGAACTCGCCGAATCTGCACGAGTGCGCGGTTTTGACGGACCAAAGCTCCATCGTCGGTCAGGCCCGTGCCTACATCCAGCAATTGCGGGAAAGCTCCCGTCTGCTCACTCGGCGAGAATTGGTGGCTCTCACCAAACTGCCCGTCGTGCGACGAGGCGGCCGGGGCCAAGGAAAGGCCAAAACCCGCCTGACCAAGAAGCTGGGCACCCGCCGCTGGCTTGTGGGCGTGACGCCGATCGACGAAGAACGCATGTCCGCCAAAGACAAGGCCACCAATGAGCGTGCCCTCAGCAGGCTGTCCACCAAACTGGCCAAGTGCCGAGATGAACTGAGCTGGATCAAACTCACGGGCAGCAGTAAAATGCGCAAGGACGCCAAGGTGGGCGATCTCATGATCGTGGCCGAGCGCAGCAATAAGAAAACCAATCATCTCACCGTCTTTCCGCCCTGCTCTATCCTCTCTCGGGCGAACAGCGAGAACTCGACCTTTCTCTATTATCTTTGCAGCAGTCGAAAGCAGGATATTGGCAAGCTCAAGCTGGCGGAGCTTCTGAGAGCGGCTGGCTCCAAGATCGCCCCATCTCTTCGCATGGTGCGGGAGCTGACGCCGGAGGTTTTCCAGGCTTTGGAACGCCACTGGCCGAAACGCTAAGCCGTCAGCGTGAGCGTCGTCTCCTGGGCGATCTCTGCGAATTCGCGCAGAGCCTTGGCATCGTCTGCCTGAGCGAGGGTAACCTGCGTCTTGGCGAGCTTGGCGAAGATTTCTTCGGCAGCCTGAACGGCTGCGCGGGCGGCACCCCGAGTGGCAAGAGGCATCTTCACAGGTAGAAGCACGCGGGGTGGCAGGGCATCAAGGTCTTGCAAGCGGAGGATTCGGTTCACCCATTGATCGCCATGATCATAGATTTGAAGCGGCTTGGCTTGGTCAAGATTGAGCGGCTTGATCACTCGTTGAGGAGCAGCTTTGGGGTCTGGCTGGAAGCCAAAAGGAAAGCGTATGGGATACTCATCCGGGCCAACCCGCACGTCTTTGTGATAGAAGCGGCGGAGCTTCCACTGCTCCAACCAATCGCCCACCTGACGGACGAGGCGGATTTCCTCCGGGTCGTCGCTCTCGGCCGTGTTGCGGGTGATGTAACGCTCAAAAAGAGCATCGAGCAAGGCCGCTGGGTCGGCCGCGAGACGGATTCCCTTGGCATGGAAACGGAAGAGACCGTCACGGGGAGCGGTTAGGGCCTTAAACAGGGTGTCTGCCTGCACCTCGGCCCCTGGAAGGGGCGGCTGATCAGCGGCAAGCCGCGCAGGGTGGCCGCCTTCTCCGTGGGTGCTGTTGATGGTGGCTTCGAGACGCTGAAGCTCCGCCTCAATGCGCCGGCGGCCTTCCTTGTAGATGGCAATGTCCAGCTCGGGGAAAAAGCCGTGGATGCGTGCGGTGGCCTGAGCAGGCAGCAACCGGTAGGCCAGGACACGCGCCGGCACCGCCAGCGCCAAAACGCCGACGTTGACGAATTCGCCAACGTCCGGGTAGGGCTGGAAGGCCAAAGTAGCGTAGTTCCAAGCGGTGTTCATGAGGAGCGGAGAGGCGACCAGAAACCAGCCGGGTCACGGGTGAAACGATTGAGCAGATGGAGAACGTTTTCCAGTGTCATCTCGTGCAGGATTTCGCCGTGGGCGTTCTCATGCCATTCCACGGGAACCCCGTCCCAGAGGGCGGGAACACGCTCCAATGCAGCACTGGCTCTTTCCTCCCAGCCCTTCCTACGAGAGGTGTCCAGCAGCGGTGGATGCCGACCCGCGCACGGCCTGCTTTTATTATGCCCGGCGGGCGCTGAAGATAGCGGTGAGCTGGCTGTACAAGCACGACTCGGCCTTGAAGCTGCCCTACCTTCAGCCAAAATCGCGAATGACCCGAACTCCTTGGATACGAAGCGTTTGTCCGTCGTAGGTCTCCATGAGTTCTTCCTCCTCCTTCGTCGTCGTGGGGTGCAATATCATGAGCCGGCTGAGTTTGCCCGTGTGGAGTCGTTGCGCGAGCTGTCCGTAACAAATGAGCTGGCGCAGGTCATCGATGCGAGGCCAGTTCTCGGCGTCGGGAATCTTATACTTCGCATCGCCGACCCACGTCTCGTTTGGCGTCAGCCAGAAAAAGTCCGCGTCCTGGGCGATGCGCTTGTCCGGTGCCACGAGCAGCGTGCCAAGGCGCTTTTGCGGCTCGATGCGCTGGTGAAAGGTCTTTTCGAGCCAGCGCAGGCAGTAGTCCTCAAACAGGCGATTCATGTCGATGAGGAAAACAAAGCTCCCGCTGCTCCCGGCGTGCATTTCACGGCCCTGACCGGTCAAAACGGCCAGCGCGAGGTCATGGCAAGGCCGCCAGCGGGCGTTCAGCCGTGACCAGCGGATGCTTCGGGCGGCCGCGACGGCCTGATGGGGCAGCAACGATTCGACTTCATCAAACATCGCGAGCGCATCACGCAGGTCCGCAGCAGCCCCAGGAAGAAGCACACGATCCAGCAACACTTCGGCGGCACAGCGAAGAAGACGGGCAAGCGGTGTGTCCGGCGTGAACTCATCCCACGAACAGGCGATCACATCCGGGCGGCCAAAGTGAACCGTGGATTGCCGTGCGAAGTCGATCCGACCGCGCACCAGCGGCAGATCATCCCTCATGCCAATGTATTCCTGTGCCAGCCCCATCCCGAGTTGATGACGCAGACGCCGCGCAAACAGCCATGCCAGCAGATCGCAGATGGAATCGGGAGACTCCTCCACCTCGGCCTCGCCAGCATCGATGAGACCTTCGTGTCCTGACTCTTCGAGCAGCCAGAGCAGGTTCTTCATCACCGTGGCGGCGCGTTGATCCGTCACTTGCCCGTCCTTCACGAGTCCAGCATCGAGTTTGGGATAAATCTCCACACAAACACCACCCGCCTCGATCACGCCCACATGCTGCTGTGCTCTCAAGAGGGTCCCGTCGAGCCCTTCAAAGCTCAAAGGCGGCTGAGACAGTCCATGAGCCTCCTGCCACGCCGTGGCAGCATCCAGCACCGCCTGCCGTGTGTCGTGGCTCCAGCTCACGTTCACGCGCTGATGCTCGCAAAGGCGGAAAAGCTCCGAATTCACGCTTCAGCGAGGTTGGTGCTCAAAACGGCCCAGCAGTCCATCTCCGATTCTTCATCGGTGAACCAGCGCCAGCGGTTCCGCTGGTATTTGGACTCCACCTTGGCCTTCAGGGGCCGAAGGAAGCCTTTTTCATTCCTTCCGGCCTCTTCTCCGAGCACGAAACGTGCGCCGTCGATGTCATTGAAGAAATACTCCTGGAGCAGCGGCACCACCTTCCGGCGAAACACGCGATTGAAGCCCTCCGCGTCCTTCACGCCCATGAAGAACGCATGGCCGATGCGGTGATCGCGATCCTTTCTCAGCTCAATGCGTTCGTTGAGCCGATTCAGCACGGCTCTCATCTCTTCCGGCAGCTCCAAGCAAACGCTGAAATCCGGAGCCAGCTCCTCAAACTCAAACCGCCGCCTCAACGCCACATCCAGCAGTGCCAGCGATTTGTCCGCCGTGTTCATCGTGCCGAGGATGTAAAGATTCGGCGGCACCGCGAACAGCTCGCGCGAGGATGGCAAAGTCACATGCAACGCGTTCTCGGCCCCTTCGCGCTTGTCGTCCTCAATGAGCGTGATCAGCTCACCAAAAATCCGGCTGATGTTGCCACGATTGATCTCGTCAATGATCAGGACGTAGGGCGGATAATTTTGATCGGCGCGTAACTGCCAACCGGATTCCTTACCATCGGACAAGAAGGCCTGGACCACTTCACTTTCGGGACGCTCGGATTCTGGGGCAGCCATCGCTGACGTTCCACGTTGGCCTCGACGCCACAAGCTATACTGTGTGGTGGCAGTGTTAAAGTTTATGCCTTCTTGCAACGCGGCTTGAACCACTCTGCCTCTGATCGACAGACTGCCATCAGAAGTCTTATGGATCTCATCCGCAATCTCCCAAACACGTCCTGTTCTTGTTCCTGCCCCTGGACGACGAACCATGACCGAGCCGGCTTGTGCAGATGACTCTCCGGGCAACGCTTCCAGACAGGCAAACATCGCTTCTGTTGCAGCCTCCTTGAAAAATCCATTTCGCACCTCAAACCGCGCAGCACCACCTTCTGTCATCACCGGACGAATGCCTTCCATGAAATCCTCATAACTGAAGGACTGGTGGAAAGTAGCGAGGCGAATTCGTCCTTCCGCACAGGCCTTGTCATAAGCTTTCTTGGCATCTTGGGCATTCGTGAAATCTCGGCCTTCGATAATCCGAGCTGCGCGACGAATGATTTCATAGGTTTTGCCGGTGCCTGGAGGGCCGTAGAGGATTTGGTTCAAGGGGGTGCTCATGGAGGGTATGGGCGAAGCGTTCGGGCTGTCCTTGGAGAGAAGGCGGTAAAGCCCGCGACCCGTTTTTTCCAGAGGCCAGGCTTTACCGTCGGATTGCTTGCGGCGGCCTGCTGCCATGTCTGCCATGACCGTGGTGCAATCCACAATGTCCGCATCGAATAAGGCTTTGGCTTGCTCAGCCACTTCGTCTGGAGTGAATGCCACGACGTAGTCTCCACCATCCTTAGCCAAAGCCTGCATGGCTCGAATAACCAACTCTGGCTGCGTCACATCCGAAACAGCTTTTTGAGGACGCGGAAACCAAGCTCGAAGCAAAGCCGCCAGCTCGAACGTGCTCCATCCTCGAAGCTCTGGCATGGCACGTAGGTGCTCAAGAAGCTTGCGATTGGGCGCAGCAGCCCATTTTCCGTTCCCTGGTGAAAATCCGACATCGAGAGCATCCAAAAAGTGTGCAAGCTCACCAGACACATAGATGGGCAGAACTTCTTCTGGGTAGTAGATGTGAAGCAGTTTGGTCCTGATGGCTGGAACCCAGTTTGAAACGGAAACTTTGTCGATTTCCTGCCACTGGCCCTCATCCGCGAGTTCACAACATCGCACAAATGCTGCCCTAAGTCTGATCCAATCCGATTCTGCCTCTCCGGCGTTTTCCAGCGTGCTTTTGTAGATGCCGGTGCCTTTGAGTTTGTGGATGCCGGCGTTTTTGAAGCCCACTCCTCGAATGATTCCAAGTGTAGGAGTTCGGTGGGTGAGCAAGTCGCACAGGGTATCCCCAACCCCAACGCCTGCCGCATACTGGTCCATGGTGAGTGAACCCAGATTTTGCTTGGGATACTTTTCAAGAATGATCTGCCGTTCTTGTTCAGCCTGGGCTGCTTGCGGCTGAATCGAGGCGCGGTCGAAGCTGGAGATGAATTCGTAGAAGCCTTTGGCGGACATCTCGCAGATTTATCAGGAGGAGGTGACGAGACAATGGCGTTCTCCTGTCCATGAAGGCTTTCCAAGAGTGTTATCACCGCCGCCCATGATTGAAATCGACGGGCTTCTTGACGTTCTTCGCGCCCAGATTCCCTGAGATATCGCCACGCAGGCAAGTGGGATCGACAACCAGTAGAACGGGTTTTCCAAGCCGTTCATCGTTCCGCTGGAAAGTGTTCCCCGTGAAAATCAGATCGTGGCCGTTTGGGGCGAAGGTGACGGCCTCTTCGGGGCAGTGCTCGCCGAGTTGGAAGAGGTTGTCCTTCACGATGATGGGGCCGTAGGTCGCTCCGGGCTCGTAGAGCGTGAAGTAGAGTTCGGGGAAGCGGCCGGGCTGCGCGGTCTGGAAGGCGATGCGGCCGAGGCGAGGATCGGGGTCGTTCTTCGTCGTGTTGTTGATGAAGACGTTGCCGGTCATGATGAAGTTCACGGGCTGGTTGATCCAAGAGCCGCGACCGCCACCGCGGAAGGTGTTGCCGGTCATGGTGACATCGGTGCAGCTTTTCTCGACGCTGATGACGCGACTGCCGTTCGTGCCATCGACGAGGTTGCCGGTGATGGTGGCGTTCTGGCAGAACTCAGCCAAAAAGAACGCGCCCATGCGGCTGCCGAGGATGTGGTTGTTCGCGAAGACAATGTTTTGGCAGCGCTGGATGTGCATCGTGTCGCCAATGGCGCTGAGCTGG
Organism: Verrucomicrobiaceae bacterium; assembly: GCA_027484445.1. Taxonomy (GTDB): domain Bacteria; phylum Verrucomicrobiota; class Verrucomicrobiia; order Verrucomicrobiales; family Verrucomicrobiaceae; genus Prosthecobacter. Next base: position 152,905 of record JAIXSY010000019.1, on the reverse strand, counting down.
CAGCCGGTGACTCGCACCTCGCGGGCGCCGACGATGTCGAAGGCTCCTTTGCCGGGTCCGCTGCCCGTCGGGGCATAGGCAGCGAGATAGTTCGATTGAAGGTTGTACGCGAGTTGGCCTTTGCCGTTCGTTTCAAAGCGAATTGGAACCGCTCCCTGCGTTTCGGCGATTTGGATAAAGTCGGGTGCAGACTCGACCACGAAGTATTGGCGACCGCGGACGATGTTTTTCGGCAAATCGGCTCCCAGAAAGGTCAGCGCGTCTTTCGGCTCATCGGAGGTGCTCACGACGATGGGTCGATTCGTGTTGTCGAGGCGCACTCGGTCGCCCTCGAACGAAACGTCGCGCATCAGGTCGGTGCGGAAGTATTTCAGGGCTCGCTCCACCTCCCAAGGCTCGTAGTGCTGGGGAAAGGTCACGATTTGCCACAGGTAGCCGTAGTCCCACATGAACTTCCCGCTCCGCAGCAACGTGCAGCTTTCGATGGCGACTCGCTCTGCATAGGATTTTACCTTCGCCTCGTTTGTTTTGTCATAGAGCCCGTGCACGCCGATGACGGCGGCGGCCATGCCATTTGACTTCACGTCGCGAAACAACAGATCATGGGTGCCGCCTTCCTTCGTCGTGGTGATCTCGATACCCTTGGTGTTCGCGTTCGGCTCCCAGGTGTTGTCCTTCTTTTCCGGATCAAACACCTGCCCGATGAACTCACCCCCATGCCACGAAAAGTGCGCGATGTTTTCTCCAGCAAAAAGCACGAGGCGAGCCTGATCCGGCAGCCTCTCGGGCAAGATGAACCGCGCACCATGTGCCATGACCGTCGTGTTGGAGCGCAGCGGGATGGGCTTCGTGCCATCCAGATGGTAATCACCGGCTGGAACGGTCACGACACCCTCTTTGGAAAAGAGTGCCCTGAGCTTGGCGGTGTCATCGGCAAGTAGCGCTGGTGCAAGAAAAGCGATGCAGGCGAAGAGTTTCATGAGTCAAGCATAACGAAGATCAGCGGCCTGACTCCACGACAAAGACTAGACGGAATGCGACACCGCCATTCCGCAACGATCATCCAACTACGGATGCGCTGGAAAAGGCTTGGTCATGCTTGGCAAAGTTGGCAGTTGCGCAGGGGTAGAGTTCTCGCTGTTTATTGGCTCATGCATTCCGACTTCGGCACCCTTCAGGCTCTTTTGAAACGCAGGCTTCAGCTCATTGCGGATCATGAATTCCGCGATACAGATGCAGCCGGACATCTAGCGGCGCTGCAGCAGGTCTCCGAGCTGATTTCTGCCGAACATCATCGGCTAAAGCCCCTTTTGCCTGGGCGGCTGAGCCACTTCCTGCAGCAGGCGAGTTTTTCCAAGGCGCTGGATTTCCTCGAAGCGATGGACTGAGCGCAGACGGCCTACTTTCTCACGTAAAGCAGCAGCCGATCGTGGACGAGCAGGGCGAGGTCGAGCTTGCCATCATTGTTCAGGTCGAGCGCGGTGTAGTCGTGCGGTTCGTTTTCACGGCCACCTTTGCCACGGAAGTGCGGGTCGGTCTCGAAGACGCGGAAATACATGGCGCTGCGCCAGCTAGGTGCACTTTTCTTCTCAACCCCGACTTCAGGTTGGAGAAATTCGATGACCCGACTGCGTGTGGAATCGACGAGGGCGAGGTCATCCACCTCCTGGCCAGAAAAAGCGGCGGAGATGAGATCTGTGGGTCGAGTATCTTTCAGCTCGGTATCCAGCGACGCGAGCGTCTCTAGCCGAAGCGCGCGGCCTGACAGCGGAGTGAGGTCAAAGCTCGTCTTGCCGATCGCCAGCAAACGATCTCCACTGAGGTGGAGCTGATCCGCAGCAAGGGCTGATAACGCGTGCGTGTGCGCGACACGGAAGACACCATCTGCGCTTGCAGCCATCTCATGGAGTTTTTTTTGGGCGCTATCGGCGAGCAGGATGCGGCGCTTGGCCCCTGTGCCGCTGAGGATGACGGCGCTGAGCTGGGAGGCAGGGTCGGGCGCGTTGAACTGCTCCACCGTCACGGCTTTGCCGTCGGCTCCGACACGAATGGCGCGGGCAAATTGATCTTTGGCCAAGATGAGCTCGGCTTTGCCGTCACCATCGACATCGGCCGTGGCGAGCGCGAGGGGCTGAAGCTTGTTGACCAAGGTATCGGGCAGGCCTTCGGCCCGTTTGAAGGGGGCCTTGGGGTCTGCCTGACGGATGAGCAACTGCATGGGCGAGAGATTGGAAAAGAGCGCGAGGTCGCCACGGCCATCTTGATTGGCATCCACCACCCGCAGGGCGCTGGGTTTTCCCACCATGCTGCTGGGGAGCTCGACGCTGGTGGTGACGAACTTCTTCTGCGCTGCCTCCCAGCGCAGCGAGACGAGGCTGATTTTTCCTTTCGCGTCCACGAGCGTGAGCACGGAGGTTTGTGCCGTCTCGGCGATGGAGCCTGTGGTCAGCGCCAGCAGAGCATCCGTGCTCTGGTGGATGACTTCTGGATAGGTCAGTCGGTCTTTCTGCCAGCGGGAGAGGGCGACGGCTTTTTCGCCGGGGCTGAGGAGCACAAGCTCGGGCTTCGCATCGCCATCCAGATCGGTGATGGACATCGCCTCGATGCTGCTGAGGGCTGGAAATTCACGACCCTCACGGAAGGTGCCACCGAGCTGTCCGGCGAAGAACCAGAGCCGTGCATTTTTGGATTCGGAGAGCACCACATCGGGCAGTTGATCGCCGTTCAAGTCGCCGTAGGCAGCGGGGCCTCCTTTCGCATCGGTGGCTGGCATGGCGTAGCGGATGCTAGCGGCGCGATCGGCATTGGGCTCCACAGGGCCAGCCGCGAGTTTCGCGATGCTGATGAGTCCGGATTTGTCCTGCAACGTGGCGAGGGCTGCGGGTTTGCCTTTGGCTCCCAGATGGACTGGGTGTGCCCAGCAGCGGCTGGCCTCCATCTCCAAACGCCATTCTTCTCCAAAAGAAACACCTTCCTGCTGCAGGCGGACAAAGACGGCATCGCCATCCGGTGCCGTGCAGGCGAGATCGCTGCGGCCATCGCCATCCAGATCAGCAGCACGCAGGCCACCGCTGCCAGGCTGACCGAGCACGTAGCTCTTGGGCTCGGCCCAGCCTTCACGCATTTGCAGCCAGACCATCAGCCGGGTCTGGGTGAGCAGGCTGAGATCGGCGCGTCCGTCGGCATTCAGATCGGCAGGCACTAGGACTTCCGTGTCATTGGCCACGGAGTCGATGACCCACTCTTTCTTCGCCGTCCAGTCTCCTGGCTTGCTGCCTTGAGTCCTGAGCACGAGTTTTTTGTCCTCTGTGACGTAGGCGATGTCTGCCTTCGCGTCACCATTCCAATCCCCGACGGCGAGGGAAAGGGCGGTGCGGCCAATGACCAGCGGCTGCTTGTCAAAGCGGGAGATTTCCAAGATGGGATTCCAGCGGTCTTCGCGGGAAGTCCGCTCCGGGTCCCCAGGCCGGGCACCATCCTTGCGCTGGAGCAAGAACTCCAGGCGAGCTCGGTCAGGATTGACGATGACGAGGTCCGTGAGTCCGTCGCCATTGAAATCTGCTGCCCGCGGGCTGGAAGTGTTCCAGTCGAGCTTCACGATCTCTGGGCCCTCAAAGTAAAGCCCATCAGCCGCAGCGACGAGCGTGGCAGTGGAAAGCAGAGCAACGAGGAAGAAACGCATGATGGGCAGATCGGGAAAAGGTCAGGCAGGCAGGACGGGCCTCACTCCACGGGCTTCGAAAGTGCGCGAAAGTGAACCGCTTGGGGATGGTTGTAGGTGCCGCTGACTTCGGTGCCGAAGTATTTCTTGAAGACTTCTGCGGTAGGCTGTGCGGCAGGATCGAACCACTGGGAAAAGCCTTTGCCAGAGGATTTGGGTTTGTCGTCGGCAGCCTGTTGAGCCTCTTTGCCAGGGCCTTTTTTCGCAGCGCCTTTCTTTTTGCCCGAGGTTTGCTTTTCCACCGTGGTCATGGCGTTGATGATGTTCAGAAGTTGCTCACTGGCATCGGCCACACCGAGGCCGACAAAACCTTTGGGTAGGCTGGCGACGAGTTCCTGCGTGCGCTGGCTGTCCCAGAGGCTCGGTCCTGTCGGCTCCTTCATGCGAGAGAGCAGTTTTTTCAGAAGCTCCTGACTGCCGGTGCTGAAGAGAAGGTAGCCATCGGCCAAGCAGTAAGCGATCTCATTGGAGGCCGCGCCCGGCTTGGCCGTCGCCTGACTCGCCCGATAGGTACTGATGGTGTGTCCGAGGTATTCGGTGTCTTCAAAGGCAGCGCCAAAGCCCTGGCCGATGAAGCGCTTCAGGCTATCCAAGGCACCCGAGAGGCGCTCACGATCGCGCACTTTGAAGCCCATGACCTGACTCGGAGCCTGGAGCGTGCCGGCATTGAGCTGGATGTATTCGTCTTCCAGACTGCCAAAGAGGTCGTCTTTGAGGCTGAAGCCGACCTGCTGTTCCACCTGACCGAGCTGCATGGTGGCCATCATGGCAACAGGGCCTAGTTTATTCACCATGGCGAGCAGGCTGTCCCACACGCCACCGAGGCTCTGACGCATGACCTGTGCGGAAAGGGCATCCGCAGGGAAGAAGGCAGGCTGGGCCACCTCCGTACTGGTGCCCATGAGCAGACTGAGCAGACCCTGCGGTTTCTCGGGGTGAAGGATGGCGAGGTCCGTGCGTGTCTGCGTGGGGGAAAAATCGATGCCAAGACCGAGGGATTGCACCTCAGCCAAACCGAGGGCGGCAAAGATGGCTTTGGGGTCCACGGGCACGGGACTGGGTTTGGCCTTCATCACCTCGACCAGCGCCGTCTCCGCCCACTTCATCAGCACTTCACCATTCAGGTAAATCGAGACATCGGAGGTGCCATCGCTGATCTGTGTGTGACGGGAAAGGTGACTCGTCACGATCTCGGAGGTTTCCGCCGTGCTGGTCTTTAGCGCTGGCAGGAAGTGCTCAAAAAGCGCCAGCTTGTCTCCAAAGACCCAGACGCCATTCACAAAGGCATAGGCGCTCTCGATGTCAGCCTCTGGATCTTCTGACTTGGCGAGCACCTTCAGCGGCACGCCCGCGACATCGCGGGTGATTTCTTTCCACTCCGGATGCTTCTCCAGGCTGGTTTTGCGGGATTTGGCGATGAGTTCTTCGATCTTCGGCTGCTGGTCACCAGCCTCGATCAGGATCATGAAGGGAGCAGATCCCTTGGGCAGATTTTCAAATTCCTTCGGCGAGTCGGCGGCCATCACAAACATGGCCGAGCCCGTGACTCGTTGCAGATTTGCATACAGACCCTCACCCGTTTCTTTCTTCAGTGCGGTATCCCAGGCAGGCTCACCGTCGGCGTAGGCGGGGGCCATCCAGGTCTTCACGGCCTCATCGGCCATCAGGCGTCCATAACCGCTTTTTTCCCAATCAGCGACAAGCTCAGGCGCACTTTTGATGGCCACGAAGCCAAGGGTGTTTTTGGGCAGAATTTTCTGCCAGGTTTCGAGCTGCTCGGCGTGAAGCGCCGCAGGCAGAAAGAGGCCGGTCCAAGCAGCAAAACAGATGAGGGAGGTTTTCATGGAGAGACGGAGAGAGGGATGAGAGGCAGGAAAGCGGAGGCCTGAGGGCGAGGCGAAATTTGCCCTTCTTTTCCAGCGAGCTGAGGATCAGGGTTGCTTGGGCTGAGGTGGCTTCGCCGCAGGGGGGGCCGGTGGCGGCAGGTAGCGGAAGCCTGCGTTGGGATTGCGTGGATCGAAAGCAAAAGCATCGCGGTTTTTCAGGAACAGCTTCATCACATTGGCAGGAATGGAGAAGCCCAAGCCCTCCACACCGATGCCAGCGGCCTTCATGTTGTTCACGCCCACGACTTCGCCGCGGTTGTTGAAGAGTGGGCCGCCAGAGTTGCCAGGATTGATCTGCGTGGTGCTCTGGATGTACCAGCGCCCGCCACTTTCGCGCGCCTTGATGCTGATGATGCCCTGAGACACGCTGCGCTCCAGCCCCAGTGGACTGCCGATGGCAAAGACCCCCTGACCCTGAGTGAGGCTGTCGGAGTCACCGATGGGCACAAAGGGCAGGCTCTCCACCGCAGGATCATCGATCTGGAGAATGGCGAGGTCGAGGAAGCCATTCATGGCGATGATTTTGACCTTCGGGAAAGCCTGCTTTTCAAGGCCATCGGGCTTTTTGCGATAGACGACGACGGTGATCTCGCGCTCACCGGCGATGACGTGCTGGTTGGTGATGACGTAGCCGAGCTTGTTGATGATGAAACCGGAGCCAAGGCCAGAGGCGGTCTGGATCTGCACCACGGCCTCAGCCACACGTTCGACATTTTTTTCCACCGGCATGGGCTCGCGGCTGGGCTCGACAAAGTAGATGTCTTCCCCGCGGGTGGTGTTCGCGGCGGCGACCTGCGGCGCGGCGCTGATCTTGTCTAGGCGGGCGATTTCCACGCGTGGCACATTCAGCACGGTAAAGCCAAGGTCCATCATGACCGCGTCATCGCGTTCACGGAGGAGCTGACCGGTCAATTCGGCACCATTTTTCAAAACCACGCGGGAGCCATCAGCCCCAGCTGAGGTGAACGCACCTGCTAGGCACCCCGCAAGTGCCGCCCTTCTGAGACTCAAGCCAAAATTCATCACAGGCGCGCAAGCTAACGGCTGCCGCGTGGGATACTAGGTTTTTATTCGGGGCTTGCTGATTTTTCTTCAAGAGCATCTGCAAACCAGGCGCGCAGGCGACGACGCTCGGGCAGATCACGCAGCACCCAGGCGGCGCTGTGATTGGGGAAAGGCAGAGGCACGAAGGTCCAGCGACCTCGGAGTCCACTGCTGCGCAAGAGACGCTCCGTGGCCTCCGTGCTCAGCTCTTGGCTGATCCACTGCGGTCTCGTGCCCAGGCGTGCCAGACGCTGCTTCACCGCCTCGACCCCGCCTGACTCAGGCCAAGCCCGCGAGCCATCGTAATGACTGTGGCAGATGAAGCCACGCCAAAGCGCTGCGATCTCGTCATCCTGCAGGCCGATGAAATTGCAGGCGATGCTGCCGCGTGAGAAACCGGCCAGGAAGACGCGTTGTGCATCCCCCCCCCAACTCTGACACAAATGGCGCACGGTTTTCACGACATAGTCACGTGTCTGGCGGACATCGCCCCACCAGCGTGCTGCATTCTGGGTGCGGCCTTCTTGGACTTCAATGAATGGTAAGGCCGCCCAGATGACGCCGCGCCCGCCCGAGATGCCATAGCCCAGCAGGCAGCTTTCCACGGAACCATCGCAAGTGTCGCCCCGCGCATCGGCATAGGGACCATTGCCTGGAAACTCAAGGATGACCGGGTAGCTCCTCCCTGGCTGCCAGTCGCTCGGCAGATGCAGCAGGTGATGCACCGCCGTCGTCTCCCAGCCGGGTGTGGTCTGCTCCACACGCTGACCTGGCGCCGGAGCCACGCCACGCTGCACGGGGGGCACCTCCAGGTCAGGGACGATGGACTTCCACTCGCTGCCATCAGCGGCCAGGGAAAGGCCGAGGCCCCGCAGGAAAAAACAGAACAAAAGGGCGGCACGACTCATGCCGTCTGCAAACGCTCTCAAGCGGCCCACCCTTCCGCTGGATTGCCCTTTGCCACCCAAGCCCGGCCTTGCCAGTCGCGAAAGCCAGCCTAGATCGAGATGCCTCTCATGCCACGCACCCTCGCCATCGACCACGGAACCGCCCGCATCGGGCTGGCCATGAGCGATGAAATGGAGCTGGTAGCGAATCCCCTGCGCACCCTGGAAGCTCGGGATCGCCCCGTGGAAAACATCGCCCGCATCGTGCGGGAAAAGCACATCGCCAAGATCGTCATCGGCATGCCCTACCACATGGATGGGCGCAAAGGCGAGGCTGCCGAGCGCGTCGAGCGCTTCGCCCAAGAGCTGGAACGTGCGCTCGATCACGAGGTGCCGGTGGCCTTTGTCGATGAGCGCCTCTCCTCCGTCGAGGCTGAGGCCTCCCTCTCCCGCTCGGGCATCACCGATCCTCGGGAAAGAAAGCAGGTGGTCGATCAGCTCGCCGCCGTGGTGATTTTGCAGGATTACCTAAACAGCCAGCGCGGCCCGGAGGCCTTTTTGCTCCCGGACAGCGCTTACGACATGCCCTGGACGGATGAGCCCCCGAAGCGACGTCGAAAGTAGCCTAGGCCTCTGCCACGGTGCCCCAGAAGGCTGGAAGCGGCTGCGCCTCAGCGTGGCCTACTGCGGCACGCCCTGGCGTGGCTGGCAGAGCCAGGACGGGGGCGGCGGCATTCAGGACAAGATCGAAGCCGCCATCCGCAAAGCCACCGGCATCCAAACCCGCATCCACGGCAGCGGACGCACGGACGCTGGTGTGCATGCGCACAGTCAGGTCGCACACTGCGATGTGCCTGCCACCGTGCGCATGAGTGGCGACTCCTGGCGCGATGCCATCAATGCATGCCTGCCGCTGACCATCCGCATCGTTCAGGTCAGCGATGCCGACGCGCGCTTCCACGCGCGCTTCGATGCCATCGGCAAAATCTACCGCTACCGCATCTGGCGGCCTCGGCTGCTCTCACCGTTTGAGGCCGACCGCGCCTGGCACATCCACGGCCCGCTGGATCTCCAGCGTCTCCAGGCCTGCGCCACAGCGATCACCGGCACGCACAACTTTGTCCGCCTGTCCGCCAACCGCGGTGACATGTCCGAGACCCAGCGCCGCTCGACGCCAGACAAAACCACCCGCACGCTTCGACGGGTCGAGGTGCGCGAATTGGGTGAGATCGTGGAGCTGGAGTTCGAGGGCGATGGCTTCCTCTACAAAATGGTGCGCATGATCACCGGCACCATGGTCCACATCGCCCGAGGCCGCGCCGATCTCGCTTGGTTCACCGATCTGCTGACCCACCCTGAAGGTCTGCAAAGCAACCAGACCGCGCCCGCCTGCGGACTCTACCTCATGCAGGTGCTGTATCCTGAGACGTAACTCGTCTGAGCCGTTCACCGACGCATCACGAATTCATCCAGGTTCATCACCACATTCGCCACCGTCGTCCAGGCTGCCAGCGTCGGCAGATCCGCGTCAGCCGGAGCAGGGCCGAGAGGCTCTGTGGCCATCTTTTTCGCGGACTCTTGATCCTGACGGTAGCTAACCAACGATTCTGCTAGCAGCCGACTCAGGGTGGCCAATTCCTGAGCAGTCGGCTCGCGCGAGACGCAGAGCTTGAACATTAGAGCGAAGCGACTGGCGTCATCCTTGGCGGCGCGCACGACTCGGCGCGCCAGGGCCTGATGCGTCTCAATGAAAACCGGATCATTCAGGGTCACAAAGGCCTGCAAAGGCGTGTTCGTGCGGTTGCGGCGGATCATGCAGACCTCGCGATTGCCCGCATCAAAGGTGGTGAAGCTGGCATACGGCGCATTGCGGCGCACCTCGGTGTAAACGCTGCGACGATAGCGATCCTCACCCTCACTCGTCGTCCAGTCATTGCTGCGACCAAAGGCCGTGCTCAGCCCGAGATTCGGGGCTGGGGGACGCACCCCAGGGCCATGCATTTTTGCCGAAAGCAGCCCGCTCACCGCCAGCGCCTGGTCGCGCAGCATCTCACCCGTGGGGCGGAAGCGTGGACCACGCGCCAGCAGGCGATTGTCAGGATCACGCGCAGCCAGCTCCGCCGTTGTGGCACTGACCTGACGGTAGGCGCGGCTCATGACCATGAGCTTGACCAGGTGCTTCACATCCCAACCCGAGTCCATGAATTCTGCCGCCAGCCAGTCGAGCAGCTCGGGGTGAAAGGGCAGCTCACCCTGGCTGCCAAACTCCTCGCTCGTGCGCACGATGCCCGTGCCGAACAGCGTCTCCCACAGCCGATTCACCTGCACGCGCGCCGTCAGCGGATTGTCACGGCTAACCAACCAGTTCGCCAGCGTCAGCCGATTGCGCGGCGCGTCTGCGGGCAGCGGGGGAAAGATCGCTGGCGTGCCTTCGCTCACCACTTCCCCCAGCGCCTGCCAGTTGCCCCGCAGCTGCACCTTCGTGATGCGCCGCTCCTTCCCCGTCAGGTCCTTCATGATGGGCACCGTCACTGGCTTCAGCTCGGCCAACTGTTTTTGCCGTGCCGCCAGCTCCTGGCGTTCCGCTGCGTTCTCTGGAGCGATGTGGCGCACATAGTGATCCTGGATGCGCGCCGACTGTGCCGGGCTGCGCTTTTCCGGGGCGAGATGGATCGCTGCCAGCACATCACCAGGCAAGGCCACCGCCTGACGCGCACGTGCATCATCCGTGCTGAGCAGGCGAAAACGGCCCAACGTATGATGCAAATGAACGGACTTTTGCTCCAACATGACCCGCAGACGCGATCCTGCAGGCACCTGGATCGGAGTCGCTGCCAGCAGCGTCAGCGCATGAGGCCGATCCACCTGGGGCGCGATGGCCCAACCTTGATTTTGTCGATCCGGCGGCCGCAAAACCGACGCGGCGGTAAAGCCCGATTGCTCATGATCAGCCAGCGCTTGGCTGAAGGTCAGCGGCACTGGTCCACTGACCTGCACCGTGCGCTCTTTTTCTGGCGCAGGTTGCGGCGTGCTTTTCCACACAAGCTGGCGCTTGGCATCCAGCAGCACCACCTGCACGCCCTCTAGCCGCTTGCCAGTGCCACCATCCGTGCGATTCCACAGCGCCACCTGATCCACTGGCCATTCCTGCAGCAGGTCCACCTCCCACCAGGGATGATCCTCCTGGCCGCTGGTGTGGGAGACACTGCCCTTCGCGTAGTCGCCCTCCGTCTGGCCATCCACCGCCCGCCCTGCCACCGCGCCGGCGTAGGTACTGCTCTGCTTGGCAGGCTTGCGCAGGCTGACATTTTGCCCGCCGCTGCTGACCTGCACCTCTGCCAGCTGCAGCATCTTGCCTTTTCCCGGCAATTCCACGCGCGCAAAGCGCGCCTTCGGTGCCATCGCGTTTGGCGGTGGCAGCAGCTCGGCCTTCATCTGCGTCAGGACAAAATTGCCATGACCTGAGGTCGGCTGGGTCTCCAGCCTCAAGGCCGTCAAGAGCGACGTCTGCAACGGCAACTCGAGCGTGTAAATGTCCTTCGTTGCCTTGGCCGACAGCGTCACCCAACCCTCCTTGCTGATCGCGGCCTTGCGCCCCGATTGTGTGCTCATCGACAGCGGTTCAGCAGCCTGCCACGCCAGCTCTTGACGCAGATTTTTGTCCCAACCTGCCAGTCCAGCTAGCCACTTGGGCTCTGGTTGAGCCAAACGTGCCTCCAGCGCGGCGATGCTAGCACGCAGCTCCGCACGCTGCTGCTTCAGCTCTGCGGTCTCGAAGCTGTGCAGCGGTGTCTCGTCTTTTTTGTCACTGTCGGCGCTCTGATTCAGGAAGGCATAGGCCTGAAAGTACTCCTTCAGCGTCAGTGGATCATACTTGTGCGTGTGGCACTGCGCGCAGGCCATCGTCGTGCCCATCCAGACCGCGAAGGTCGTGTTCACCCGGTCGATCACGGCCGCGTTGCGGAATTCCTCATCACTCGTTCCACCTTCATTCTGCGTCATCGTGTTTCGATGAAACGCCGTGGCGATCAGCTGATCGTCCGAGGGATTCGGCAAAAGGTCGCCCGCGAGCTGCTCCCGCGTGAACTGGTCAAAGGGCAGGTTCGCATTCAGCGCACGGATCACCCAATCGCGGTAGGCCCAGATCTCACGCGGCTGATCGCTCGGATAGCCGGAGCTATCCGCGTAGCGTGCTAGGTCCAGCCACTGCGACGCCCAGTGTTCACCAAACGCAGGCCGCGACAGGTAATGATCCACCACCGCCTCGTAGGGCGCGTGCGACAGGCGCGCCAGCTCCTCCAACGTCGGTGGCAGGCCCGTCAGATCCAGCGCCACACGGCGGATCAGCGTCGCCGCATCCGCCTCGGCGGAAAAAGCCAAGCCCTCCTTGACCAACCGTGCCGCCAGGAAGGCATCAATCGGCGAAAGCGGAGCTCCTTTCTGCTCCACCTTTGGCACCGACGGGCGCGCCACGCGCTCGTAGCTCCAGTGCTTCCCCCAGGGCGCTCCCTGCCGGATCCACTCCTTCAGCAAGGCCACCTGCGCCGCAGGGATCACCTTGTGCAGCTTCGGCGGAGGCATCACCTCATCGGGATCGGTGGACACGATGCGCTGGATCAGCGCGCTCTTCTCAGGATCACCCGGCACCACAGCGCTGACCCCATCGTTGCTCGCTTTCGCCGCCGCCTCCTCATCCAGCCGCAGCCCGGCCTCGCGCTTCTTTTCATCCGGCCCATGGCAGAAAAAACAGTTCTCCGACAAGATCGGACGGATCTCGCGGGAAAAATCAATCGCTGCCGGAGCCAGCACGGGCAGCCCGATTCCAACTAGAAAAACAAAACGCATGAGGAAAGCACCCACATGTACGCCGCGAGAAGCCCCGCTCCCTGCATCCGCTTTGCATTTTGTCACGAGGCGAAGGGACCCGCACCCGCGTATGCCACCCACCATGCCTTTTGTTTTTCAAAAAAGCACCCCTCTCGCCGTGTCGGCAGAGACGGCCTTCGCCTTTCACTCCAACCCCGCAAACATCACCGTCGTCATGCCGCCCAGCCTGAAGCTCGTGCGACTGGAGGCAGAGCCAACCGCACGCGAAGGCGGACTGATCTACCTAGAGGGCATCGACTTTGGCCTGATCCCGATGCGCTGGCGCTGCCGGTGGAAAACCGTGCAGCCCCCGACGCTGCTCGTGGATGAAATGCTCGAAGGCCCCTTCGCCCAATTCGTGCACGAGCACCATTTTGCCCCCCAGCCTGACGGCACCTGCCTCATGCACGACCGCGTGACCTACCTCTTCCGCCCCACCTGGTGGGGCCGACTGCTCTCGCAGACTGGCGTCCGCCTGACCCTACACACCCTCTTCACCTACCGCCACTGGCGCACCCGACAGTGGGCGGAAAAGACAAGCCAGGGATAACTCCACCCCTGGGGCCAAGGACAAGGCTGGATTCCTTCCGACCTCATGCCACGTCCTGATGGTTCATAGCGCCCGTGCGCTTTTGCTCACGGGAAAGCCGCAGCAGGCTTTTTCTACAGCTCTCCAGCGGCGATTTTTGGGAGGACTGGCCCGGGCTGGATCACCTCCCCTTTTTTGCTGGGGGGCAGACCCGCGCGGCGGAGGGAGCACCCCGCGCCGGATAAGGTCGGCGTTTTGGGGGCGAAAAGCGCGCCTTTTTCACGGATGCGTCCCCTTGGGGCGGGGGTGCCGCTGGCTCAGGCCAGGCGCACGCTGCGTTTTTTGTCGAGCTTCAGCACGGCACCGCTTTCCCAAGCGGGTTCGGCCTTGGGATCGCTGAGTTTTTCGCCGTTGAGCTGGATGCTGCCGCCCTGGATGAGGCGGCGGGCGTCGCCGCCGGAGATGGTGTGCTCAAAGACGGTCTGGTAGGCGTGCTGGACGACGCCGAGGACATCGCGGCGCTCGCCCAGGGTGTAGGCGGGCAGCTCGGCGCTGGCGAGGTCTCGCTTGCTGAAGCGGGTGTCCCAGTCCTCGCGGCATTCGCGAGCAGCAGCTTCGCTGTGGTAGGTGGCCACGCACTTGGCGGCGAGCTGCTTTTTGGCCTCCATGGGGTGCATGGCGGCGTCCAGCACCTCGCCGAGCACGAGCAGGTAATACTTCGCCATGAGCTCGTCGGGGATGCTCATGAGCTTGCCGAACATGTCCTTGGGCGCGTCGGTGAGGCCGACGTAGTTGCCGAGGCTCTTGGACATTTTTTTTACGCCGTCCAGGCCTTCCAGCAGGGGCAGGGTCATGCAGACCTGGGGCTCCATGCCTTCTTCCTTTTGAAGGTCGCGGCCAACGAGGATGTTGAAGAGCTGGTCGCTGCCGCCGATCTCGACATCGGAGCGGACGACGACGCTGTCCCAGCCCTGCATGATGGGATACTGGATCTCGTGCAGGCGGACCTCGGTGCCGTTGTTCACGCGGTTTTTGAAGTCCTCGCGCTGAAGCATCTGCTGGAGGGTGACGCGGGCGTTGAGCTTGATGACCTCCATGAAGGGCATCTCCTTGAACCAGGAGCCGTTGAAGACGACCTCGGTCTTGTCGCGGTCGAGCACGAGGAAGGCCTGCTCGGTGTAGGTCTTCGCATTCGCCAGCACTTCCTCGTAGGTCAAAGGGGGGCGCGTGGTGCTGCGGCCGGAGGGGTCGCCGATCATGGCGGTGAAGTCGCCGATGATGAGCACGATCTGGTGCCCCAGCTCCTGGAACTGGCGCAGCTTCCGCAGGCCGACCGCGTGGCCGAGATGGATGTCGGGCGAGGTGGGATCGACGCCCAGCTTGATGCGCAGGGGCTTTCCACGGGCGAGCTTTTCAGCCAATTCCTTCTCACTGTGAAGGGTCACGATGCCGCGCTTGAGGATTTCGAGTTGTTCGGGGACGGAGAGCATGGGGAAAGTCGGGAAGGGGTGATCCATGTCGAAACTCTGGGTAAAGACAACCTCGCTTGCCTGGATTGTTCGTGAGAGGCCGCAGGCATCGTTTGCAAGCGCAGGGGGTTTGGGCTCGTCATGGTCTCGCCTCATGATTCGCTTTTTGCTCCTGACCTTCTGTTTGGCCACCTGCCCGCTGAGCGCGCAGGAGCCGCAGGCCTTTGATCGGCTGAAGTCCCACGCGACACCGCGACCGCTCGCCGACCGGGCCGTGACAGCGGACTGGCCGCGGGTGCTGGGGCCGGGCGATGACATGGCCACGCCGGAGACGCCGCTGCTGAAGGAATGGCCGCAGGGCGGACCGACGCTGCTGTGGGAGGTGGCGATGGGTGAGGGCTACACCTCGCCAGCAGTGAGCGGGGACTTTTGCGTGATCTTCCATGCGCTAGAGGGCAAGGAGACCGTGGAGTGCCTGCAGCGGGAAACGGGAAAGCGCTACTGGTCGCGCGGCTATCCGATCGAGTATCAGGATCGCTACGGCTTTGGCAATGGACCACGCGGCAGTCCGGTGATCGCAGACGGTGTGGTGGTGACGCTGGGCGTGACCTCCGTGCTGTGCGCGCATGACCTGCGCACCGGGGCGGAGCTGTGGCGCAGGGACCTGCGTGCGGAGTATCATGTGCCGCAGGATTTCTTCGGCGCGGGTTCCTCACCGCTCATCCATCAGGGCCGTGTAATCGTGAACGTCGGGGGGAAGGCGGAGGCCTTCGATGGCTTCGAAGACCGCCGGGAGCGGGCGCGGAAGCTAGCGACGAAGGGAGTGAGCGTCGCCGCCTTTGACCTGCGCACAGGAGCAGTGGCCTGGAAGATCGAGGACGAATGGGGCGCGAGCTATGCCTCCCCCGTGCTGGCGACGCTGCACGGGCAGAAAAAGGTACTGATCTACGCCGGAGGCGAGAGCGACCCCGCCATCGGCGGCCTGCTGTGCGTGGACCCAGCTCAGGGCACCCTGCACGATCGCTTTCCCTGGCGGGATGAGGAGTACATCCAGGCCACCGGCAGCAGCCCAGTGGTGATTCCTGAAAAAAACCGCGCCTTCATCACCACCTGCTACCCGAAGAATCGTCCCCTAGGCGGGGTGATGGTGGAGTATGATGCGAGCTTCAAAGCCAAGGAAGTCTGGCGCTCTGCGAAGGTGGGCGTGCACTGGATGACGCCCCTTTATGAAAAAGGCCACCTGTATGCCATCGACGGCGAGCGGGAGAACAACTCCCGGCTGGTGTGCGTGGACGCGGAGACCGGCGGCGAGGTATGGGCCAAAAAGCTGGAGTGGCAGGACAGCGCCCTGGCCAGCATCCTGGGCCGCAGCCAGCCGGTCGGGCTCGGCATCCTGCGTGCTAGCCTGATCCGGGCTGAGGGCGAATGCCTCTGCCTGGGAGAGACCGGCAGCCTGCACTGGCTACGGCTGACACCCGAGGGCTGCGTGGAGCAGCAGCGCTGCCAGCTCTTTTATGCATTACAGAGCTGGAGCGCACCCGTCCTGAGTCATGGCCTGCTCTACATCCGCCAGCAGGAAGAATCGATGGACAGGAAGGCAGGGCGGCGACTGCTCTGTTATGACCTGCGCGGTGAGCCCTGAACCTGAAGTGGTGAGGAAACTCTGGAAAATTTTAAAAATGCTTTCCCAGCTGGCATGATGCGTGCTTTGTGGCTTTTCCGCGCCGCTAAGGTGTCGCCCGAAAGGCTCATCACCCGCGCCGCGACCAAATCCCAAGTCGAACACCCACAACCATGGCCAAATACAAACTTGAATACATCTGGCTCGACGGATACGAGCCTGTCCGTAACCTGCGCAGCAAGACCCAGCTGAAGGAATACTCCAGCTTTCCCAAGCTCGAGGAGCTTCCAAACTGGGGCTTCGACGGTTCTTCCACACAGCAGGCCCCTGGCGGCTCCTCCGACTGCGTGCTGAAGCCAGTCGCCGTTTACCCTGACTCCACCCGCAAGAACGGCGTGCTGGTCATGTGTGAAGTTTACAACGCTGACGGCACCCCCCACGCCTCCAACGACCGCGCCACCATCCTCGACGACGAAGGCGCTTGGTTCGGCTTCGAGCAAGAATACTTCCTCTACCAAGATGGTCGCCCTCTCGGCTTCCCCGAGTTCGGCTACCCAGCTCCTCAGGGCCCGTACTACACCGGCGTCGGCTACAAGAACGTCGGTGACATCGCCCGCCAGATCGTGGAAGAGCACCTCGACATCTGCTTGGACGCAGGCATCAACCACGAAGGCATCAACGCTGAAGTGGCGAAGGGTCAGTGGGAATTCCAGATTTTCGGCAAAGGTTCCAAAACCGCCGCTGACCAAGTCTGGGTCGCCCGCTACCTCCTGCAGCGTCTGTGCGAGAAGTATGGCGTGGACGTGGAATTCCACTGCAAGCCCCTCGGCGCTACCGACTGGAATGGTTCTGGCATGCACGCCAACTTCTCCACGAAGTACATGCGTGAAGTCGGCGGCAAGGAATACTTCCTCGCCCTCATGGCTGCCTTTGAGAAAAACTGCATGGAACACATCGCTGTCTATGGTCCAGACAACCACATGCGTCTGACCGGTCTGCACGAAACCCAGAGCATCGACAAATTCTCCTGGGGTGTGGCTGACCGTGGTGCTTCGATCCGCGTGCCCCACAGCTTCGTGAACAACGGCTACAAAGGTTACCTGGAAGACCGCCGTCCGAACAGCCAAGGCAACCCCTACCAGATCGCCTCTCGCATCCTGAAGACGATCTCGGAAGTGCCTACAGCCTGATCGGTTCGCCACGACTCTCAACGACCCGCAACGTCTCCCACCACAGCGCCGCCTGGACTTCCAGGCGGCGTTTTTTTGAGTTAATCCCGACCGAAGTTCTGCGGGCCGAGAATGCCCCAATGGCTGGCGTGAACATGGCATCTGCCTCAGCGCTTGTTGGCGGCCTGACTGCGATTGGTCTTGACGGCTTCCTCCTGCCGTCGTCTCTGCGCTCCTCCCGATATGCCCCGATGGGAAACCCTGCTCTGGCTCGCCAGTTACGTCATTCTCTGCCTCGGTTTGTCCGCCTTTGGTGCACACAAGCTGAAGGTTCTCTATGGTTACTGGCGGTTTCGAAAGAAGCCACCGGTGCCTCCAGCTCTGTTCGCTGAGCTGCCCAGCATCACGATCCAGCTACCGCTCTACAATGAAGCGGACGTGCTGCATCAATTGATCGAGCATATTCGTGCGCTGGACTACCCACGCGAGCGGCTGCAGATCCAGATTTTAGACGATTCGACGGATGAAACCACCGCGCTGGCGGAAGCCCACGCGGCAGGGTTGCAGCAGGACGGTTTCCAGGTCGAACTGCGCCACCGGCAGAATCGCCAAGGCTACAAGGCCGGCGCTTTGGATGAGGCCATGGCGACGGTAAAGGGCGAATTCATCGCGATCTTTGACGCCGATTTCACGCCGGCTCCTGATTTTCTGCGGCGTACGATCCATCACTTCACCGACCCGCAGGTGGGCATCGTCCAGGCGCGCTGGATTCACCGAAACCGCGACTTTTCCCTGCTGACTCGCCTGCAGGCCATCCTGCTGGATGGGCACCTGATGCTGGAGCAAACCTCGCGCAGCCGCTGGGGGGAGTTTTGCAACTTCAATGGCACCGCTGGGCTCTGGCGGCGGACCACGATCGACGATGCTGGTGGCTGGCGCTCTGACACGCTCACGGAAGACATGGACCTGACCTACCGGGCGCAGTTCCGGGGCTGGAAATTCGTGTATCTGAACGACGTGGAAGTGCCTGCGGAACTGCCACCCGACATGGATGGCTACAAGTCGCAGCAGCACCGCTGGGTGAAGGGCTCCATCCAGGTCTGCCTGAAAATGCTGGGGCAGGTCTGGCGCAGCTCCGTCCCGCTGCACACGAAGCTGGAGGCGACGGCGCACCTGGGCGCGAACTTTGCCAACCTGCTCACCTTGGTGTCTCTGGTGCTGGTGTTTCCCTGGGATTTCTTGCCACAAAATTCCTGGCAAAAGGCCGTGTTTCTAGACCTTCCGCTCTTCTTCTTTGCCACCATCACGGTGATCGCCTTTTACCTGACGGCCCAGGGCGCGCAGCGTCCGCTCGGCTGGCTGAAAGCGATGCCGCTGATCCCGCTCTACATGGCTCTGGGCATTGGCATGACGGTGAACAATGCCCGCGCAGTGATCGAGGCGCTGCTGGGCCACCAGTCCGAATTTGTCCGCACCCCGAAGTATGGCGTGACCCGCAAGGCGGAGGTGGTCACGAAGGCCAAATCCTTCCGCTACAAGGCAGGCAAATCCGTAGCGCTGTGGGGTGAGATCGTCCTGGCAGGTTACTTTGGCTGGCTGCTCTGGCTCGCGGTGCAGCTCGGGGACTGGGGAGCCGTCCCCTACCGCGCGCTGTTCATGTTCGGCTTCCTCTACGTCGCTGCAGGATCGCTGTTCCAGCGCTTCTCGATGGCGGGCCTGATGCGGTAAAACGGACCGTCACCCTTTCGTCAAGCTAGGCCAGCAAGCTCATGGGCAAGGCCGTCAACAAAATGGCCCATCGGCAGATCTTTGGGGAGAAGTGATGACGACGACGAAAATGAAGAGCGCGTGGTGGACGAGGAAAAAGAAAAGAGGGTTATGGAAGAGAACCTCTCTGAAAAGGTCGAGGCCTGTGCCGCCGCATGCCCTTCGGATGCAGGATCGCTTCCCAAGGCGGCCCCGCCGCAGGAGCTAACCTTACCTGAAGCTATCCTGATTTCACCGATCCACCGGTCGGCGCAATTTCCGCGCAGTATTCCGCCCTGCAACTGACCGCTCCCGCCTTAAGTTGCTGCATCTTGCTCCAGCCTGTGCTTTCCCGTCTTTGCCTGCTTTTCATGGCCGCCGAGTCGATTTTCGGCGCTGAACCCCTGCCCTTGGACTTCAACCGCTACTTGCAGGGCAAGTATCTCTACGAACGCCACTGCCTTGTCTGCCACGGGGCGCGCGGCGATGGCAAGGGGGAGATGGCAGCTACGCTGACGCCACGCCCACGCTCTTTCCGCGAAGGTCAGTTCAAGTTCCGCACCACCCCCTGGGGTGCTTTGCCAACAGACGATGACCTGCGCCACACGATCAAGCATGGGCTCACCGGCACGGCGATGGGCATGTTTTCTCACCTTTCGGACGAGGAAATCACAGCGCTGATGGATTATGTGAAATCCTTTTCCCGGCGCTGGCGCAAGGCCGAAAACTATGCTGAACCGCTGACGCAGCCGACACCCCCTGCATGGCTCAGGCATCCGGCCGAAATCGCGGCACATGCGGCGAAGGGAGCGCCGCTCTTCCAGGCACACTGCGCCAGCTGCCACGGCAGCTCCGCCGAGGGTCAGGGGCCTGCTGCTGCGGTGCTGAAGGATCTCTGGGGCCATCCTGCACGCCCCTCTGACCTGCGTCAGCCGCACCTGCGCTGTGGAGATCGCCCGCAGGACATCGAGCGGGTGCTGATCACGGGACTCAATGGCACGCCGATGATCAGCTTCGCGGCCGTGCTGAGCTCG
This sequence comes from Verrucomicrobiaceae bacterium, assembly GCA_027484445.1. Classification (GTDB taxonomy): domain Bacteria; phylum Verrucomicrobiota; class Verrucomicrobiia; order Verrucomicrobiales; family Verrucomicrobiaceae; genus Prosthecobacter. The sequence continues at coordinate 132,933 of JAIXSY010000019.1, read as the reverse complement.
GAACAGCGCTGGGATATCATCGCCTGGATTTTGTCTCAGCGGCTGCCGGAGGTTCCGACATTGAGCAAAGCCCCTCCTCGCTGAGTCCTCAAAGGGAGGACGAGGGCAAAATTGACAATCGAGGTTTGTGGGTGAATTTTCACAAGTGACTCGAATAGATATCCCCCGCAAGTCCATCTACCGGCTTTCGATCTATCAGCGTTGCCTCAGCAGACTGAAGGAAAACGCTGTGGACACAGTTTCGTCCGAAGCACTGGCCAAAGCCGCTGGCGTGAAGCCGACGCAGCTGCGCAAGGACCTTACCTACTTCGGTCAGTTTGGGACACGAGGTTTGGGTTACAATGTCGAAGCACTCAGCAGCACCATCGCTGAAGTGCTGGGTCAAAATCACCTGCAGCCCGTCATCCTCGTGGGCGTGGGAAATCTGGGCTCGGCCCTGCTGCGCTATGGCGGATTCCGCAAAGAGGGCTTTGAGGTCGCCGCTGCCTTTGACCTAGCTCCACGCTCTCAAGCAGGTCTCAGCACACCCATTTTGCCCATGGACCAGATGGCTGAGTTCATTCGGAAAAATCAAGTCAAGATGGCGATCCTGACGGTTCCCGCGAGCAGTGCCCAAGTGGTGAGCAACCAGATGGTGGAAGCAGGGATTCAGGCGATTTTGAACTTCTCCCCGACGATCCTGGATGTGCCAGAACAAGTGGTGGTGAATAGCGTGGACCTCGCCGTGGAGCTGGAAAATCTCAGCTACTTCATCCGCTAAGCAGCAGCGAAAGCCTCAACGGGAAACCCCCTGTCCTTGGGGCATCTCCCCCATGGCGGATGCGGGTCATGTGAGCTGTAAAAATCCAATCCAAGCAGCCCTCTTCATCCATGCCCCCATTCTGTTTCCCTTGCGATTGATCAGAGCATGATCGGGGTAGGGCACGTGTGCGTCCCTGGATCGCTGCGGTGCAGGAAAAAGGCTCGAAGGGTTTCGCCTTCAGCAGGCACGGAATTTCTTCTGCGCTGCTGATTGGGGAAAAGACTCTCGGAACCTGCCTCTCCGGGTTTGTTGGATCAACCGACGATGATGCCCTTTGCCTTGCGCTCTTTTTCGCGCTCCAGCAATGGCACCTTCTCTCCGGTTTCCACGACTTGGACACCGAGGTCACCGATTTTGGCAAAGCTCAGTCCCTGGAAGCAGGTGACCTCTGCAGCCAAGCGGCTGAAGACATCTTCGATGCTGTGTAGGCCATTCGAGCCACCGCAGGCGACGATGAGATCCCGCAGGATTTCCCACGTGTCACGGGCGCTGCCAGGAGAATTCACAGCCTTATTCAGGCGCTGGAGGCGGCCAGTCACGTTGATCATGCTGCCACGCGTTTCCGCATAGGAGGTGCCGGGGAGCACGACATGGCTGAGCTCTGCACTGGCATTGGCCAAGATGTGCAAAGAGACCAGACAGCCGACTTTTTCCAGGTCTCGCTGCTCAAAACCTGCCTTGAGGAGGTTTTCCCCCAAAGCCAGGACGACGCGCAGACGGCCACGGCTCATCAATTCACCAATGCCTGCCAGTTTGGCCCCTGGCTCGATGCCAAGGATCTGCCTGGCCCCGGTGGTGTTGGGGTTCAGGTCGTCGGCACGCAGGTAATTGTCGGCACCACCGGTGCGTGGAATCACATCCAGGTTCTCCGTGCCGAGCAGGCGAGCGAGTTGCTTCACGAAGAATAGCTCCTCGTTCGTCATGCGTGCGCTGGCAATGATGGCGATCTCATCTCCCTTCACGCCCGAAACGGCGTCGGCCACGGTTTGCAGGGCCTTTTTCCAGGAAGCGACTTGGTGCTTGCCACCCGTCTTCACCATCGGATCAGTCAGGCGGAACTCGCTGTTCACGAAATGGAAGTCGAGACGGCCCTGGTCACACATCCAGGTGGAGTTCACGTCGTTGTTGTCGCGTGGGGTCTGACGGTAGATCGTGTCGCCACGGGCACCGATTTCCATGTTGCAGCCGCGTCCGCACTTGGTGCAGAGGCTATTCGTCTCGCTGAGGAACCAGACGCGCTGCTGGAAGCGAAAGTCGGTGCTGGTCAGGGCACCCACAGGGCAGATATCGACCGTGTTCAGGGAATAGTTGTGCTCCAAGCGCTTGCCGGGATGCACGGTCAGCGTGGTGTAGCTGCCGCGTTCGGTGAAGCCAAGCACGGGCTCATCGGCAATCTCGGCGGTGAAGCGGATGCAGCGACTGCACATGATGCAGCGCTCGTCGTCCAAACGGACGCGGGGGCCGATGTCCACGTTCTTCGGTTTCTTCACCTTTTCTTCGCGGAAGCGGCTCTCACCACGGCCATGCTCGACGCTGAACTCTTGCAGTCGGCATTCGCCCGCTTGGTCACAGATCGGGCAGTCGAGCGGGTGATTGATCAGCAAAAATTCCATCACGCCCTTGCGGACTTCTTGGGTCAGCGTGCTTTCGGTGCGGATGCCCATGCCTTCCGCCACGGTGTTGGCGCAGGCGATGACAGGCCGCGGCATCCAGCCGATCTTCGGCATGCCATGCTCGTCTTTTTCAGGCTCTTGGCCAGGAGCCGGACGCGGCGGCATCCCCATCTCGACGAGGCACATGCGGCAGTTGCCGGGGCTAGAGAGCTTGGGGTGGTAGCAGTAGTGCGGCACCTCTTTCTGGACCTGCTTGCAGGCCTCAATCATGCGGGTGCCCTTGGGGAATTTGTACCAAACGCCATCGATCTGGACATTCACGAGGTCCGCCGGCGGTGGAGTTGCGGCAGGGGCGGGAGCAGCTTCGGGGGCAGGCATGAGGGGAAAAAGACAGAATCGAAAACGAGTATCGGACCCGGACAGATGGCAGCAACCCGATTTTGTGAAAAATTTCACAAGCACGAAGTTCCACACCTTCCCGATCAGCGGGTCTTTCTTTGCTGACGACGCTGGAATCGGGCCAGCCTGAGCCGCTTAGGCCGTGAGCTGGGCTTTTCTCGGCTCAGGGATCCGGCTGAGGATGGCGATGGAGACCAAAGCGCAGCCGCCTGCCATCCACGCGATGCAGGTGAAGGACTGCGTCAAGTGATAGACCAGACCGGCGAGCAGGCTGGCCAGCAGCAGAGAGAAGACATTGCAAAAGCTAAGCATGGCCTGGAGCGTGGACCGGCGCTCTAGGGGACAAAGCTCCGCCGCGAGGGTGAGATCACCCACCCGGTCGAGAAACAACCCGAAGCCAAGGATGAAGTAAGCGACAGCAAAGCCAGCGAAGGTGTCATTGAACAGCACCCAACCGCAGAGGCCGAGGCAGACGAACCGAGAGGCCAGGATGACCAGCTTACCGCCGCTTTTCCAGCCCACGTAACCGGCCAGCAGGCTGCCCAGCACGGTGCCCACGGCCTGCCAGGTGACAAAGTGGCCCTCATCCGCCTCTGGCCGACCTGTGACCTGGAGGGCGTGAATGGTCAGGAAAGACACCAGCATGAGGTAGCCTGTGCCAAAGAAGCGGGCCAGTACTAGCCGGCCAAGGTAAGGCTGCGCCAGGAAGAGCGCCGGCAGCCCGCGCAGGTAGCTGAGGTAGGGCTGCGGTGCAGGCCGGGGTGGCAGGTGGGCATGGTGCTCGGGGTGCTCCTGCATCGGTAGCTGGGCCAGCCAGGAGAGAAAAAGCAGCGCAAAGGCGGCGAGGTGCAACCAGGCATAACCCGCGTGGCCGGGCAGATGCGTCAGCACACGCTGAATGACCACCCCGGCACCGATGCCCAGCACGGCCTGGAGGATGTAGCGTGCGGACCAACCCGCCGCACGCACGCGCTCTGGCACCATGCGGGTTACCATTTCCATCCAGGCGACGACGGTCACACCGCCAAGGAGGCCAGAGACGACAGGCGTCAGCACGACCAGCGGCAGCAGCCAGCGGTCATTGGCGTCATTCATCAGCAAGAGCAGACCGGTGATCAGGTAGGGCAGCCTTTGCAGCAGGCCAAAACCGAGCACCCAGGGCTTGAACCGCGTCAGCCTTTCCACCACCGGAGCGATGAAGAGACCTACCAGCGCAAAGGAAGCTGGCAGCAGCACGGGCATGACCGCGATGACCCAGGACGCGCCGCCGAGAGACTGCACCATCTTGGGCAGCACGCTCTCTGGGGCCAAAAAAGCCGTGCCCCCCATGTAGAGCCCGCCTTCCAGCACGTGGCAGACGAAATTCCGCCGCACATGATGCGCGTCCCGATGCGGAGGATGGGCGGCGTTCATGGCAGTAAGGGGTTTCATTTAGCGGCCAAATGCCTCAACGAAGGCTACGTCGAGCGCTAGGCTTTCATTCACGTTCGTGTGCATCAGCTGCTCCAGACGGCGCAGCGCACGCATTCGGCTCATGACGGACTCGGGACTCCAGCGGGTCGCGAGCTGGGCCGTCTGCGCTCGCCACTCAGGCAGATCCAGGTGCTGGGCACCTGCCTGGAGACGGGCGACATCGCCCATCCACGACAGCAGCAGCTCCAGCAGGGTGTCCCGGCGGTGGTGGTAGGCAGCCTGCACGCGGGCGCTGACCTCTTCCTCACGCCGCTTCAGCCAAGTGCCATCGGTCGTCTGGCCGTAGTGCTCTTTTTCCTTGTCAAATTCGTCCTCCATCTCCTCCTCGATGCCTTCCTTCACCCCCGCGAGCACCTCTTGAAACTCCGCCTTTAGGGCCATGGCGACACCGATGCCCGTGGTGGCACGCTCTGCGGTCTGCGCCAGCACGGCCAGCAGCTTTTGCTCATGCTCATCAAACATGCGCTGACCTGGAGGTGGCAGCAGAGGCATCTCAATGACGCGGGAAAGGATGGTGGGCAGGAGCTGCTCTGGGTGGCTGCTGAGCAGGAGCAGCAAGGTCCGGGCAGGAGGCTCCTCCAGCGTTTTCAGGAAGGCGTTCTGGGCCTGCACGGTCATCCGCTCTGCATCCACCAACACGCCCATTTTGTACTGACCCGGCTGACTGGTGCGGTGCAGCATTTTCTCCAGGTAGCGCATGGTACCTGCTTCCTCGGGGTTGTCCCCCACGCCGATGCGGCGGGATTTCATCTGCGGGCGCAAAAGGATCGCTCCCTCCTGGGCCCAGGCATCCAGCTCACGGTGGCGGGCATCCGAGACGAGGGTGAGCACCTGCGCGGCGAAATCCTCCAGCCGCGCCTCTCGCGGGCCGGAGATGAGGTAGGCGTGTCCGAGCCTGCCCAGCTCCTGGGCACGCTTCAGCAGGTTCAGGGCGTGGTCAGGCTTGTAGGGCATGGGTTCTGGCTTGCACGAGCTTCACAATCTCCTCATGCACCACCTCAGGCGGGCGGCTGGCATCCACGATGGCGATGCGATCTGGGTTTTCCTGGGCGAGCCGCAGGTAGCCCTGACGGACCTTTTCATAAAAAGCCCGCGGCTGGCTCTCCATCCGGTCGAGCTCGCGCCCTGTGGCATGAATGCGCGCCCAGGCAGTGTCGGTGTCCAGATCCAGCAGCACCGTCAGCTGCGGCAGTGTCCCGCCGACCGCCAGCGCATTCACTGCCGCGACCGCCTGCTCGGGCAGGCCACGGGCCATGCCCTGATAGACGGAGGTGGAGTCGAGAAAGCGGTCCAGGATGACAAAATCCCCCGCGCTGAGCAGCGGGCGGATGCGCTCACGCACGAGCTGGGCGCGGCTGGCTGCAAAGAGCAACAGCTCCGCCTCAGCCGTGAGGCTGCTGCCCTCACTGGCATGTTGCAGCAGGTGGCGGATTGCCTCTCCCGCCGCCGTGCTGCCGGGCTCACGCATGACATGAACCGTTTGCCCCGACTGAAGCAGGCGCTCGTGCAGCAGCCGAATCTGCGTGGACTTGCCACAGCCTTCTGAGCCTTCAAACGACAGGAAAAAACCGGAACTGGGGGCAGGCACTGACACGTGGAGGAAGCAAAAACGGGAACGGAGAAGCCGAGGCAGGCCGCTTGATTTAGCCCACAGGCCGCTCTTGTCGAACAAAAGCACCGCCTCCACCCTGCGTGCCGTGTCTGTCCCTGCTGCCCACCTGAGTCCAGCCGCCCGTCGGCCCCTGGCCACGCGCTTCATCGTGCTCTTTGCCGCTTTTGTCATCGTTGGCTCCCTGCTGCTGCTCGGCTGGCTGCGGCACCAACAGCAGACGGAGCAAGAGCGCGTCTTCGCCGCCCTGGCGGGCGCAGATGTAGAGTTCGTGCGGCGGCAAAACCTGCCTCGCAGCGCAAAGCTCGCATCCGACCTGGGGCAACTGCTGGGCATGCAGATCCACTTCATGAATGGCCAGGGCCAGCTAGAACCCGAGATGGACTCCCCCGCTGCCACTCCGCTAAAAACTCTGCCCAAGGGCGAAGTGCGCCGACTGAGCGATGGCTGGGAAGCACTGCGACTGCCTCTGGATGCGCAGCATGACATGATCTTCCTGCGCCGCGCGCCTGAGGTAGCGCTCAGCCTCTGGCACCCCGCCACGCGCAACGCCCTGCTGGCCTTTGGGCTGCTTTCCGGTGCCCTGGCCTGGATCATCGCCCGTCAGGTCGTGCATCCGCTGGTGCGGCTCACCGGAGCCCTACCGGGCTTCTTTGACCCAGCGCAGAGCCCCCCGCTGGAGACAGGCCGAGCAGATGAGATCGGTGAGCTAGCCAGAGCGCTAGTGCGTGCTCGCGAAGCCCTGGAGCAAGAGCGCCAGCGCCGCGCGCAATCGGAGCGACTGGCTCTGCTCGGCCGTGTGGCCACAGGGCTGGCCCATGAGATCAAAAACCCACTGGCCTCCATTCAGCTCCATGCCCAGCTCGTCGATGCCAGCGTGCTGGATGAGGAATCCGCGCAGTCCCTGCGTCACGTCCAGGCCGAGGGCAAAGTGATCGAGGGGCTGGTGAATCAGTGGCTCTATCTCGCACGGCCGACGCCGCCGAAGATGGAGCCGCTGGTGCTGGGTCAAGTCATGGCGGAAGCACTGTCCACACTGCAAGCTCCCGCTGCTCACGCGGCTGTGACCCTGCGCTGCGAGCCACCTGCAGAGACTTGGCAGGCCACTGTGCGCGGCGACCGCGCGCGACTACTTCAGGTCTGCCGGAACCTCATGCTGAATGCCATCCAGGCCATGGCCCAAGGCGGCACGCTGGAAATCTCGCTCGAAAAGCAGCCCGGTCAGGGCCTTCTCGTCTTTCGCGATCACGGGCCAGGTTTTTCCCCCTCCGCCCTGGCACATGGTTCAGAATTGTTCTTTTCTGAAAAAGAAGGCGGCATGGGCGTCGGCCTGAACGTCGTCCAAGAGATCGTTTCTGCCCATGGTGGCCGATTGATGCTCAAAAATCATCCACAAGGCGGAGCCTGGGTCGAAGTCACCCTGCCCTTGCTTCCCTGATTGCCTTCCCCTCGTAAGCTGCACGCCCTCTGCCCCTCCATCATGCCCAGCGTCCTGATCATCGAAGACGAATACGCCCTCGCTGCCGCCCTCGCGACGGTCGTCCGCCGACTGGGGGCTGAGCCTGTCGTGGCCGCCTCAGGCCAGGGTGGGCTAGACAAAGCCACACGGCAGCGCTTTGACCTCGTGCTGCTGGACATCGGCCTGCCCGACATGAGTGGCCTGAAGGTGCTGGCCGAGATGCGACAGCTGCCCAAGATGCCTGAGGTGCTCATCATCACTGCCCACGGCACACTGGAGAATGCCCTGGAGGCACGGCGCCTTGGAGCACGAGATTATTTCCTCAAGCCCCTCAACCTCGCCGAAATGCAGGCCAGCCTGCGCAGTCTGCTAAGTCCTACTGCGGACAATACACCCAGCGGCACCCCGCCCGCTCCCCCAACCGCGCCGATCGAAACCACGCAGGCCATCATGATCGGAGCCGCCCCCGGCATGCAGCGCGCCTTTGCCATCGTGGCCCAGGCCTGCGCGAATGATGCACCTGTACTGCTCTGCGGGCCGCGTGGCAGTGGAAAAACACTGGCCGCCCAAGTCATCCACCGCAACAGCGCCCGCAGCACACGTGAGCTGACAGCCTTTCGCCCCGACGAATGGCCTGCCGATGAGCAAGAAAAAGCACTGCAAGAGGCCCTGAGCCGCGCGGCAGGAGGATCGCTGCTGATCGAGGAAGTCGCAGCCCTGCCCCTGCCCCTGCAAGGCGTGCTGATGCGAGCGCAAAGCACCGCTGGTGGGCCGAACCAGGCGCGGCTGCTGGCCACCAGTTCAGCCAACCTCGCCGAGGAGATCGCGGCCGGTCGCTTCCGTGAGGATCTGTTCTATCAGCTCGGTGTCCTGCAGCTGACTCTGCCGCCGCTGCACGAGCGGGTGGAAGACCTGCCCGCTCTCGCAGCCTACCTGCTCGGCCGTGCCGCACCAGGCCGCGAGCTCGTGCTCTCGCCCGAGGCACTCGCCTGCGTCAAAGCTCATGGCTGGCCGGGAAATGTTCGTGAGCTCGCCACGGCCATGCAACACGCAGCAGCCATCTGCAGCAGCACGGTCATTTTGCCACGCCATCTGCCGGAAGCTGTCTCCAGCAGCATCGCCACGGAATCCGGTGGTCACCTGGATGTCGCCCTGAGCCGAGCGCTGAACGTCTGGCTGGATCAGCGGCTGACCGGACCCGAGACCGATTGGCCCGACTACGATGCTCTGCTGGCTCATGTGGAAAAGCAGATGCTAGAGACACTGCTATCCCGCTTTGAAGACAAACCGACACGGCTCGCCGCAGCGCTCAACATGAACCGCGCCACCCTGAGACGAAAGCTCCGAGATCTGCTAGCCCGCGAATGAGCACCTGCCCAAGCGAGTCAACGAATCTCATTCAATCGCCAGACAGCACAGGATCACCGAAGAGGGTGAAATTCGCCCAATGGGTGACATTGACCTCAAAGATCTCACCTGTGTGGCGCTCAGGGTTGCCCTCAAAGACGACGATGCGATTGGTCCGCGTGCGGCCAGTCAGGCGTGACTCGTTCGTCTTGCTCGGCCCTTCGCACAGGATTTCCACCCGCTGACCGATCAGTTCCTGATACCGTGGGTAGGCATGCCCATTCACCAGGGCCAATAGATCCTGATTGCGCCGCTCCTTTTCTTTTTCGCTGACCTGAATCTCATCCGCCATCTCGGCTGCCGGTGTGCCACGGCGCTTCGAATAACGAAAGATGAAGGCATTGTCGAACTTCAGCCGATCAAACATCTCGCGCGTCTCCAGGTAATGCTTCTCCGTCTCGCCGGGGAAACCCACGATCACATCGGTAGTGACAGCTATGCCAGGGCGCGCGGCACGGATGCGTTCCACGAGTTCGGTGAACTTCGCAGCGCTGTAAGGGCGGTGCATCTTTTTCAAGATCTCATCGCTGCCGCTTTGCACCGGCAGATGCACATGCTCGCAGAGTTTGGGCAGGTAGGTGAAGGCCTCAATCAGGTCCTTTTTGTAGCCAATCGGATGCGGGCTGGTGAAGCGAATGCGCTCGATCCCAGGCACCTCATGCACTGCCTCCAGCAGCTGCACAAAGGGGCTCTTCCCATCCAGCATCGGGAACTCATGGCGACCGTAGAGATTCACAATCTGGCCGAGCAACGTCACCTCCTTCACACCACGATCAGCAAGGCGGCGAACCTCCTCCACGATGTCTGCGATGGGGCGACCTCTCTCGCTGCCACGGGTGTAAGGCACAATGCAAAAGGTACACTTCATGTTGCAGCCCTGCATGATGCTGACAAAGGCAGCTCCCTGCTTCTCCTTCAGCGTGTGATCACGGATCGTGTTCTGGCTGGCTTCTTCCTCATCAATGTCCACGATGGAAAAGCGCTCTTCATCCATCAGGCGCTGCTCTTTCGCACGGATGATCTCATCCACGTAGTCCACCACGCGGTGATACTTTTGCGTGCCCACCACAAGATCGACGCTGACTTTATCCACCAACTCGGAGCCTCGACTCTGCGCCATGCAGCCCATGAATCCAGTGACCAAAGGAATGCGCCGACGCCGCACCATGCCCATTTTGCCAACAGCCTTCTGCTCTGCCTGATCGCGCACCGAACAGGTGTTGATCAAAACCACATCGGCATCTTCATCCGTGCGGGTCATGGTGTAGCCACGCTCGACGAACATCTGCGACACTTGCTCAGTGTCGCGCTCGTTCATTTGGCAGCCATAAGTCTTGATGTAAACGCGGGGCATGGGGAGGGGATCTGGACTGTAGGCGACTTTGCCAGGAAGACAAGACAGCCTGCACAAGCATGTCGAGGTGCATGATGGCCCTGCGCACCGCTTGTTCACAAAAAACACCTCTTGTGAATAAATGGCTTGTGGGCAGGTGCAATCTTTGACAGCCTCATCTCATACCCGTGAGTCGCTCACAAGAATTAGAACGTGGAAGGGCATTCTTGGCACGCTATCAGCGCCAAGAGGTTTATTGCCTTCCCGAGGTGCAGATCAACACTTTCCCACGGGTAGGCCTCCAACCTTAACCACCATGGACCGAGACGAACAGACCGCCAACATCGCCCCCACGATCATCAACCCGCTCGAGCTCGACTCCATCTCTCCCGCCACTCCTCCCCGCCCACCATCGGCGAAAAGCAGGCGCAAAGCTCCTGCTAGCCACCGCCACTCGGCCATGCCTGTCGGCACGAAGACCTTCATCTTGGACACCAATGTCCTGCTGCATGATCCAGGATGCATTCATAAATTCGCAGAGCATACCCTGTGCATCCCTGTGGATGTACTCAGTGAGCTGGACCGCTTCAAAAATGAGATGACCGAACGTGGTGCCAACGCACGCGAAGTGCATCGTGCGCTCATGAAGGCCTTTTCGGCACCAGGTGCCTGCATCATGGACGGAGTCAAAACGGATGGCGGCGGTCTTTTGAAGCTGGTCACCTATGACCCCGAAGCAGCGCGCAGCCTCGCCTCCGTGCGCGAGTTTGAGCGCATCTTCCCCGGCAGCGAAAAGACCGACCACCGCATCATCGCCTGTGTTCTGCAGCTACGTGAGCTGGTTCAGCCACCCGTGATTCTTGTCAGCAAGGACATCAACATGCAGCTCAAGGCACGAGCCGTGGGCATAGAGTGTGAAGATTACCTCAACGACAAGGTCGAACCGCGCGAAGTATCCAACTTTGAAATCGCCAGGATCGAAGTCAGCAATCATGAGCTTCAACGCTTCGCCAGCAGTGGCAAACTGACGCTTCCTGCCCACCGACTCGGAGACATCGCGGTCAACGAATACGCACTGCTCACCGCTGGAGAAAAAGCCTCCATGCCTGCCAAGATCAACAGCCAAGGTGAATTGGCGCGACTGCTGCACACCCCCGAGTCGATCAAAGTAGGCCAAGGTCGTGCCGTGAAGCCCATGAACCTTGGGCAAACCTGCCTGCTGGATGCTCTGCTGGACCCTGAGATCAGTCTCGTGACCTGTTATGGTCAGGCTGGCACTGGAAAAACCTTACTCGCCGTCGCGGCAGGGCTCTCTCAAGTGTTCGGCAGAATCTACAACGGACTGACCGTCAGTCGTCCCATCGTTGCCATGGGGCAAACGGTCGGTTTCCTACCCGGTTCGCTGCAAGAAAAAATGCGGCCTTGGCTACAGCCGGTCTATGACGCGCTCGATCTCTTGATGCGCCCCGTGGACAATCATCAAGGCCCCCAACGAAAGAAAAATCGGTTCTTGCCAGACACACCTTCTCCTGCCGAAGCCGCAGCACCGTATGACCCACTGATCCAGCAAGGCGTCATTGAGATTGAAGCCCTATGCTACATCCGTGGTCGCAGCATTCCTGATCGTTTCTTTGTCCTGGATGAAGCTCAGCAGCTCACCCCACTCGAAGCCAAGACCGTCGTCACGCGCATGTCACGTGGATCAAAGCTGGTACTCGTCGGCGATCCTGCCCAAATCGACAACCCCTACGTGGACAGTCGCAGCAACGGCCTCGTTTACACCCGCCAACGGATGCGCGGACAGCCCTTCGCTGCCCATGTGCCGCTAAGCAAAGGAGAGCGCAGCCCCCTTGCCGAGGCGGCCGCGCGGCTGCTCTAAAGCCCACTCTAAGTCATCAGCGAAAACTCAGCGGCGCTTCTTCTTGCGACCATGCAAGATGGCGCGCGCTTTGTCTTCTTCGTCCAGCACCGTAGTGTATTTGTAAGCAAAGCCTTCCAGCTTCTTGCGTTCGATCTTCTGATTGATCAGGCGCTCAATGCTGGACACATAAGGCAATTCTTCGGCAGAAAAGAGCGTGTAGGCATCCCCCTCTTTTTGCGCGCGACCCGTGCGTCCAATACGGTGCACATAATCTTCGGAATTCTCTGGCACCATGTAATTGATCACATGCGTCACGCCGCTGATGTCCAAACCACGGGCTGCGAGATCTGTCGCGACAATCATCTCAAATTCACCATCGCGGAAGCCTTTGAGCGCACGCTCACGTTCTTTTTGACTGATGTCGGAATGCATCACCGCCACCTTGTACTCACCGCTCTGCTTCAAAGAAGAGTAAAGCTGATCCGCCTGTGCCTTCGTGCGTGTGAAGACCATCAAGCTGTTGAAGTGCGTCTGTTTCAGGATAGCGAGCAGAAGTTCTTCACGCTGATCACTAGCCACTGGATACATGTAGTGGCTGACCGTTTCAGCCGGTGAAAAACGAATGCCAACCTCTACACTCATCGGATCTTTGAGGGCAAAGTCCGCCAAGCTCTTGATCTGCGGCGGCATGGTAGCAGAGAAAAATAAAGTCTGCCGCGTCTTCGGCGTGCGTTCGACAATCCGCCGGACGTCAGGCAAGAAACCCATGTCAAGCATGCGATCCACCTCGTCGAGCACCAGGACTTCCAAGCCATTCAGATCCGCCGTCCCATCCTGCATGAAGTCTAACAAACGACCTGGCGTCGCCACCACAACATCCACACCTTGCTGAAGAGCTTTGCGCTGCTTTTCATAACCCACTCCTCCATACACGGCCAAAATGCGAAGCCCAGAGTGCTTGCCGTATTTTTCAAACTGCTCCACCACTTGCAATGCCAGCTCACGAGTGGGCTCTAGCACAAGACAGCGGAAACCCGCAGGCGCGCCTAAGCGACTGATGGAAGGCAGCGCAAAGGCTGCTGTCTTACCCGTGCCTGTCTGAGAAGCACCAATGACATCACGACCCTCCAAAACCACGGGAATGGCTCGCTGCTGAATTTCTGTGGGCGTGGTGTATCCCGTCTCACGGATAGCCGCCAAGACTGCATCAGAAAGACCCAGAACTTGAAAGGCTTCTGGATAGGGACCTTCTGGAATCGGCGGGGCAGGTGGCGGTGGAAGAAGTTCGAAGTTTTGAATCGGCGCTCGCTTTTCTGCAGTCCGTTCGCGCCGTGGATCGCCGCCACGTTCCCTGCGTGTAGCACCACTCTCTTCACCTCGACGAAAATCACGACGTCCAGAACGCTCGCGCTGTACTCCGCGAGGACGCGCTCCTTCCGGAATCGGACCCTCTGTCTCTCGACGACGCTGTCTGTCACGAAAAGGAGGCCGATCTGACGCAATTGAACGTTGCTTAGATTCGACTTGGTCCGCATCTACCGGTTGTGCAGCTGACAAACCCAAGATTTTTTTCAGGCTTGCCACAAGGCGGCTGAAGAATGATGGCTGGCGGGAGGGTGCAGTTTGTCGATGGGCGCTCACTTGGATCTTGATGCTAGAGGATGGGTCTTTCCCTGACTCCTATCAGCCAAATTAAAAGTGAATGCAATTCACCGGTGAAGCTACCTTCGAGACTCAGAGGGAGGCTGGCTTTGCGCTGATGCCGTTTGGTGGAGCATAGCGGATTCGAACCGCTGACCTTCTCAATGCCATTGAGACGCTCTACCAACTGAGCTAATGCCCCGGAAAGAAAACCGGCTCCCCACTTTTGGGGAGCCGGAGATTAGAGTCGAAGCTTGTTTTGACAAGCTATTTTATGGAAAAACTGAAGCGGATTGATGCTTATTTTTTGCTAGCACCTTTGGGGGATTTGTCCTCCGCAGGCTCAGACGTTTTTTTCTTGGTCGCGTAGATTTTGTCGCCTTCAGCGATTTCATCCGACTTCATGTTTTTCTTGAGCTCGTCGCGATAGCGAACCGCAAGATCTGCATTGCTGGAAGCATCCACCGCAAGAAGAGCATAGGCATAGGCACGAGACAAATTGGGCGTAGGCTTGCCATCTTTGATGCTGGTCAGACCACGCTCATTCAGGCTAGCCAAACGCAGCATGGCCAGGGGCACACCCTGCTCAGCAGCCAATTCGTACTGACTGGCAGCCGCTGTATAATCGGGGCCTCCAAGACCTGTGCCGGTTTCAAACATTTGGCCAAGAGCAATCTGGGCAGGAGCAAAATTGGCGTTTGCAGCGCGCTGGAACCAAGCCATCGCAGCAACGCTGTCCTGCTGAGTGCCACCACCCTGCTGATACAAACCAGCCAGACGGAACTGAGCCTGAGTGATTCCGGAATTCGCAGCACGCAACAGGAAGGTGAATGCTTTTTCCAGATCCTTGTCCACCACAGTGCCATTTTCGTAATAAACGCCGACATTGTAGAAGGCTTCCGCGGAACCATTTTGGGCTGCCATGCGATACAGGTCGAGTGCGCTTTTGGCGTTAGGCTGGACGATGACTTCTGCCTTTTCATCGGTTCCATTGCGAAGGCCACTCTCGAAGTAGTTGCCCAGACGGAACAAAGCGGCAGCATCGTTGCCATTGGCAGCCTTGGTGTAGTATTCGACTGCTTTCTTCAAGTCCTGCGCGTTGCCACCCAGACCTTGCTCATAAATGGCACCCAACAGACGGCTTGCTGCTGCAAAACCGTTAGTCGAGGCGTCTTCAAACATCTTCATCGCTTTGGCCGGATCTTTCTTCACCAGTGGCTTTGCGGTGCCACCTTCTGGATCGCCATTGAAAAGACGAGCTGCATAAGTGCTCATCGCGACAGCGTTTTTTTGCTCAGTTGCCTTGATCAAGTAATCCAAGGACTTTTGATCATCTTTGGGTAGGCCAGGAACTCCTGCAGCATACAGCTGACTGAGGCCTAAAGTGGCCTCCCCATCACCTTCACTGCTGCCTTTTTCCAGCAACGTGCGTGCTTTGTTGACATCTTGCTGGATGCCGACATTGGGTGCACCGGAGAGGCTAAGATTCGCAAGGAGACGACGAGCGAGCTTGTTGTTTGCGGCTTCAGCATCTTGGATGAGTTGCACGGCCTCTTTGACTCTCTCTTGATCCTGCGGGAAAGCTTGAAGCAAAACCTGGGCGAGTTCGACCTTGGCGAGCACTTGTCCCTGGGAAGCAGCTTTGCGATAGAGATCGACAATTTCAGCGACGTTGCTGTTGCTCAGCACGCCCCAGTGAGCCAGCACGTATTGGGCGTCTTTGTCGTTCTTGGAAACGAGCTCACGAATTTTGACCAGAGCATCATTGAAGGCTTTGTTGACGTCGGGACCTGCGGTCTTTTCCTGAACAGCTTTTTGGGCAGCAGCTTGATCGTTGGCTAGACTCTGCAGAGCTGACACGAGGTCTGAACTCGGGTTGCTCATCTCGGCGGTGTCAATGCCGGCGACAGCGACTAGCGCTGCCAGTTTCATTTTAATTGCAGTAAGTAACATATGGGTTGGTTATGATGGACACTATAAGACCCGCAGACGACGGGAAGCGCTCATTTTTTCATAACTCCGCCTTTTAAATCAAGGCATAACCGCAGTTTTCAAAAAATAATCCCTGGCCGCAAAGGGCTAGGATCATTGCACAGCGACGAGGCTGATCTTCAACCGCTGACATTCACTCATCAGTTCCTCACGGCCTAGCAAGAGTGTTTTTCCAGCCTCCACCGCAATCACATCAACCCCTGATTCTGCCGCATTTCGAATCGTATCAGGACCCACTACCGGAACATCAAAGCGCATGTCCTGACCTGGCTTGGAGACTTTCACCATGGTAGCAGCTCCTTTGCCCATCTCACCTCCACGCTTCACCGCTGCGTTAGTGCCCTCGAAGGCTTCTACAGCGAGCACCGTTCCATTTTTGACGACCACCGTTTGTCCGATGTCGAGTCGGCTGGTTTCTTTGGCAATTTTAAAGCCATATTCAGCATCTTCCCAACGCCTCTTCTTGAGTGAAGGCCCAGCGACATGTCCGGCAGAGGGCATCAGATCCTCCAAAAATGTGGTAGCAGGCAGCAAGGTGATCTCGTCTTTCAAAAGCTCCTCTGCGATGGCACCAAACAAGGTCTCGGCATTGCGCTGCTTGAGCTTGGCCAGCATCAGTAGCGTGCGCAAGTCTGGCATCAGATCGAAGAGATTCTTCGGAGCAATCTGACCGACCATGACCACCTGACGAACCCCTTCCTTCTTCAGGAATGCAATCATCTTGCCCAACTGACCGACTCTAAACCAAGCAATCGAGTCCACCATCGAACTCAAAGCTGGTTTGGTCTCTTGATGAAAAGCAGCTGCAACCAAGCGCGCGACGCCTGCTTTTCTTGCCGCAGCCACAAAGGTCTCTGGATAGATGCCATTCCCGGCAATCAACGCAATGGAGGAGAGATCGATAGACATGGGTTATGAATTCACGACGACAAACCGACGGAGGCCTTCCACTCTTCGAGAACAAGTTCAAAGGCTGTGTGGTTCTTCAGGCTGTACAGATGCGTTTGAAAACCCATCGCTCTGGCAGTCACAAGGTTTGCTTCCAAATCATCGACATAAAGCGTCTGCTCAGGCTCTAAGTCACAATGTTGGATCGCCATTTCAAAAATCTGCCGATCTGGTTTAGCACACTTCGCTGAATAAGAATAAATGCCGCTTTTAAACAGCTGAAAAATGGGAAACTGGTCGAACAGATAATCTTTGTGCAACCCATTGGTGTTCGACAGCAGAAACAAGCGATCCGAAGAGGCTGCAAACTGAGTGAGTGTGGACTTCATCGCTCGATTTTCTTCGAAGATATCGCACCAGATCTTCACCAGTGATTCTGGACTGCCTTTGAATTCCAGAGCCCTGCTGGCCAGATGGATGAAGTCAGCGTCGGAAAGTTCGCCTCTTTCATAAGGCTCTTTGATCCCATCCAGACGAGACAACAGAGCTCCAGGTGGATGAGGGCAAAACTCGGCACAACGTTGAGCCGCAACGGTGAAGTCAAAGCTTACCAAAACATTGCCGATGTCACAGAGCAAAGCAGGGCGATTCATTCAGGTCTTGAAAAAGAGGACAAAGAAAGGTGTCATTGCATGATCGAGCAGAGTCGCGCCAATAAAAAACCGCCTCAGCATAGCAGAGGCGGTTGTTGGGATAAATGCGAAAGGGATGACCTGTCTAGATCAGACACGCTTCACGTTTGAGATGTGAACGGGTCCTTCTTTTTCGATGATGCCACCAGCCTGATTTTGTTGGCTAGGGCGGACGGCTTTCTTGATCATGCGCACTCCTTCGATGATGACGCGACTCTTGGTCGGCTGCACTTCTTTGATAGTGCCCTGAGCACCTTTGTGGGCTCCAGAGATGACGACAACTGTGTCGCCTTTTTTGACGTGGGTCTTGATGCGGCTCATGGCTTACAGAACTTCGGGGGCGAGGGACACAATCTTCATGAAGTTCTTGTCACGCAATTCACGCGCAACAGGTCCGAAGATACGGGTGCCTTTGGGGTTATTGTCCTTATCAATGATAACAATCGCATTCTTGTCGAAGCGAAGGATTGAGCCATCGTTGCGACGGATCGGATGTGCAGTGCGGACCACAACAGCACGAACCACTTCACCTTTCTTGACGCTAGCGGTCGGCGTGGATTCACGGACGTGAGCCGTGATGATATCACCGACGTAAGCGAAACGGGTATTTTTCTTGCCAAGCACACCGATCATCTCGGCCATGCGGGCACCGGTATTGTCAGCTACCGGGATTGATGACTCCATCTGAAGCATTGATTATTCCTCCTGAATGTTGGGGTTAACGAGTATCTCCAATCTTGCATGAATTAGTGCTTCAGCACTTCCACCAGATTCCAGCGCTTGAGCTTACTTAGAGGCCTGGTCTCAGAAATCAAAACCTTGTCACCTTCTTTAGCTTGGCTGCTTTCGTCGTGGGCATAAAACTTCGAAGTCTTGCGGACGATTTTCTTGAACTGGGCGTGGGGCACACGGCGCTCAACCTCGACGACAATGGTCTTGTTCATTTTGGCAGAGACAACCACGCCAACGCGTGTCTTCTGCACAGGAGCCTTGGCCGTAGCCGGTGCTGTTGCTGTTTCGCTCATGATTCTTGATTCAATTCAAAGGGTTGTTTCGACGTCAGGCTGCCTTCGAGGCTGACTGACTGCGCTGTGTGATCAGAGTTTCAATCTGTGCCACTTCACGACGCAAGGTGCGCAATCTTGATGGGTTTTCGAGTTGGCCGATTTGCTGTTGCACACGCAAATTCAACATTTCTTGGCGGAGTTCACGTTTGCGAGAGCCAAGCTCTTCGACAGACAGCTCACGTAATTCTTTAATCTTCATGGAAACAGTCAGTGATAAAAATTAGTGAGAGATAGCACGGGTGACGAAGCGAGTTCTAAAACCCAACTTGTTTGCGGCGAGACGGCAGGCATCGCGAGCGGTTGCCTCGTTAACGCCAGAGATTTCAAAGAGCATGTGCCCAGGAAGGATGACAGAAACCCAAAACTCTGGGGAGCCTTTGCCTTTACCCATTCGAGTTTCAGGCGGACGAGCTGTCACAGGCTTGTGTGGGAAAACACGAATGAAAACTTTGCCTTTTCTTTTCAAGAAACGCGTGATGGCCACACGGCAAGCTTCGATCTGGTTGTTTTTCAACCAACCACGCTCGAGCACTTGCAGACCGAATTCGCCGAAGTCGAGCTTGTTGGCACTGGTAGCATTGCCCGCGCGGCTACCGCGCTGGGTCTTACGATATTTTACGCGACTGGGAAGAAGAGCCATGAAGATCTAAAGGAAATAAGTTGAGAGTTGTGTGTCGAAACTCGGCGAAGAAATTCGGCCTTATTCAGCGGCAGCGACGACTTCGGGCTCAGCGACCACTTCGACGGGTGCTTCGGCACGAGGAGCGCGAACAGCGCGCTCACCACGACGTGGAGGCCCACCACGATCATCACGATCACGGCGTTCACGGCGTTCACGACGAGGAGGTGTGACGCCGTTCTCACCAGCATTGCCACGATTTAGCCAAACCTTAACACCAATGATTCCGTAAACGGTTTTCGCTTCATAGAATCCGTAATCAATCGGAATACGAAGGGTTTGAAGAGGCACTTTACCCTGACGATACCACTCCGCACGAGCGATATCAGCACCGCCCAAGCGACCTGCCACGCGGATACGAATGCCATCAGCTCCGAGATCCATAGCGGTCTGGACGGCACGCTTCATGGCACGCCGAAAAGAAATACGTCGCTCAAGCTGAACAGCCACGCCTTCAGCAACGAGTTGAGCATCAATTTCAGGCTGTTTGATCTCGAAGATATCGATCTTGACCTGTTTGCCACCGCACATCTCAGAGATTTTCTGGCTCATCACCTCAATCTCTTGACCTTTGCGGCCAATGACCAAGCCTGGGCGTGCAGTGTGCAGTGTCACGCGAACTTGATTCCAGGCACGCTCAATCACGATCTTGGATAGGGCAGCTCCGTTCAATTTCTCTTTGAGATAATTGCGGATCGCAATGTCACTGTGCAATGAATCGGAGAATTCTTTACCAGTGGCAAACCACTTGGAGCGCCAGTCTTTTGAAACTGCGAGCCTAAAGCCGATCGGATTTACTTTCTGTCCCATAAAGGTGCTTGAATTGAGGAGTGAAATTATGCTGCCGACTTGGAAGCAGACTTCTCGGCTTCTTCAGGTTTGTTGCCGAGAACGACAGTGATGTGTGTCATGCGCTTTTTGATAGAAGAAGCAGAGCCACGGGCACGTGGCATGATGCGCTTGAGTGCAGGCCCTGGGGTGGCAACAGCACTAGCAACAATCATCTCTTCGGCATCAAGCTCATGATTGTTGGTGGCGTTAGCGATAGCACTACGCAGAACTTTGCCGACCAAGAAGGCGGCCTTCTTCGGTGTGAAATCAAGCACGCTAAGAGCCTGGGAAACAGGCATTCCAGTGATCGCGCGAGTGACTTGGCGCGCCTTCTGAGAGGAGATGCGGGCGTATTTGTAGGTGGATCGAACTTCCATAGAACAGCAGGGATCAACGATTGATGGAAACTTTGGCGCGGTCGCCGACTCGGACTGGATCTGTGACTGAAGCCAGTTCCTGAATCACAGCACCGCTAACTGAATTCCGAACTTCCGTAACAAGGACTTTTGCGATGGGTTTGTCTTCGCGATAGATGTCAAAAGGCATTCCAGGTTTAACCCCTTCTCTGGAGCCAGCCGCGATGACTGCAATCCCCAATTCATTTTTCAAACTTACAATCCGAATGCTTTGCAGATCATTGCTTGGTTGTGCGTCCTGCACACTTCGATGGGAGGCAAGGGCCAATGTCGATTCTGCCTTCACAAGTGCCTTTTGCAGGCGATCACCCGTGACAGGATCTGGACTTTGAACGCTTTTGGCGAACGCGAGGGAGGCTTCAGCCAACTCCATGAGGCTATCGGCTAGTTTTTGGCGCGAAGTTTCACTCACACGCAAATCACCGAGAGCAGAAAGCAGTCGATCCTGAGTTTCTTCACGGCTGTTTTCCAAAGCTGCGATGCCGAGACCTTCAAGTAGGCCTCTGAGACGCTCGTAACGATCTTTGAGTTCTTGAGCTTCCTGATTGGAGACTGCTGCACTCTGAGCCAATGCATCACTCTTCTCTTTTGAAGAAGCAATCTGAGCTTCAAGAGCTTGAATCTTTTGAGCTGCTACTTGGAGCGTTGTGTTTAACTCTTGAAGCTCGAATGAAGTTTGCGCGTATCCACCCTGTCCACACATGGCAACAAGCAGCCATGCGAAGAGTTGGAGGATGGAACGCGAAAACGTCATAGTAGCGGAGTTCCGAGAAGTTACTTAGCAGCTTTTACGGTGTGTGCTCCGTGGCCCTTGAAGATACGCGTCAGGGCAAACTCACCCAAACGATGCCCAACCATGTTTTCTGTGACATACACACTGACAAAGTCTTTGCCATTGTGGACAAGAAAGGTGTGACCCACCAAATCAGGGGTGATCATCGAAGAGCGAGCCCAGGTTTTGATTGGGCGTTTAACTCCTTTGGATTCATTCATTTTGTCAACTTTGTCGAGCAAGGCTTGCTGGACAAAAGGACCTTTTTTGAGAGAGCGTGGCATGGATCAAAAATGAATCGAGATTACTTCTTCGCGTGGCGAGTCTGAACAATAAGTTTGCCCGTGGCCTTCTTTTTGTTGCGAGTCTTTTCACCCTTGGCATGACCCCAGGGGCTCAAAAGGTGCTGGCGACCACCACCGGACTTGGAACGACCCTCACCACCACCGTTCGGGTGGTCGATTGGGTTCATACACATACCACGAACGGTCGGACGTGTGCCTTTCCAACGGGTGCGGCCTGCTTTTCCAGAAACCACGTTCATGTGCTCGCTGTTACCAACAGCACCGACCGTTGCGTAGCATTCGGCGTGAACCTTGCGGACTTCGCCAGAGGGCATACGCACCAAGGCATAATCTCCTTCACGGTTGGAAAGGATTGCTGCCTGCCCAGCTGCGCGTGCGGCAACGCCGCCCTGACCGCGAACTAGTTCTACGTTGTGAATGCTGGTTCCCAGAGGGATCTTGCGAAGCGGAAGAGCATTGCCCACTTCAGGAGCAGCCTTTTCACCAGCCATCACGCTTGCGCCAATCGTCAGTGCAGCGGGTGCCAAAATGTATGCTTTTTGTCCGTCTTTGTATTCGATGAGAGCAATGCGAGCCGAGCGATTGGGATCGTATTCGATCGCGACCACTTTGGCAGCTTCATCACGACGTTCGCGCTTGAAGTCAATCAGGCGATAACGACGAACAGCTCCACCTCCGATGTGACGGCATGTGATGCGACCCGTGTTGTTGCGTCCACCTGACTTGCGCAGAGCTACGGTCAGAGCGCGCTCAGGCTTATCCTTGGTGATCTCCTCAAAGGAGTTCCACTCCTTGTAACGGTTCGATGGGGTATTGGGCTTGAAAGTTTTCAGCGCCATGGCTGTGAGTCCTTCTGGTTAAAAATTCAGAACCGGGGTTAATGGATTAGACAAGGTCAAGACGTTCACCGTCTTTCAACCGCACGATAGCCTTCTTGTAATGATTCGTGCGACCTGCATCCGCACGACGTTCACGGCGAGCTTTGCCGTCGAATGTTGAAGTTCTAACAGCAGCTACCTTTTTGCCGAAGTGTTTTTCAACAGCCAATTTAATTTGGAGCTTGTTGGCGGAACGATTCACAATGAACACATACTCATTGTTCACTTCACCGAGCCGCGTTGCCTTCTCGCTCAAGCGAATGGTTTGAATAACAGATTGAGGGTCTTGTGTCATATCAGGCAGTCCTCCGTGCGAGTGTGGAAAGAGCTTCGTTGGTCACGAGCACTTGGGGGTAATTCAAAAGCTGTTCAGCATTAACTTCTTCAGCGGAGATCAGCTGCACGCTCTGAACGTTGCGAGCTGCGCGGAAGGTAGTTTCGTCAAAGCTACCGATCACAAGGAGCTTTTCAGCAGTGCTCAATTCCTTCACAGCACCTACAAAACTCTTGGTTTTGCCGTCCGCGACGGAAAGGCCAGAGATGGTAGCCACGGCACCGTCAGCAATGCGTGCCGTCAACGCAGTGCGGAACGCAAGCTTGCGAGTGGCTTTTGTGGTCTTCTTGGCCCACACAGTGGTGTTACGTGGACCGAAAACGACACCACCACCACTCCAGATTGGAGAACGCTTGGAACCCATACGGGCATTCCCTGTCCCCTTCTGATTCCAGAGTTTTTTGCCAGAACCTGCCACTTCGGAGCGGTTCTTGGTGTGGGCATTTCCCTGACGGCGGTTGGCGCGATAAGCGACAACAGTCTCGTGAAGAGCTTGTTTGCCTTTGTGGCCTTCCACAAGGTTGAGATTCGCCTGTTTAGCGGCGTCGATCGAAAGAACAGTAGCAGACATGATGGATGAACTTTCTTAGATTATTTGGCCGCAGGTGCAGGCTTCTTCTTGGAAGGGCGAACCACAACAATACTGCCTTTGTTTCCGGGGATGGAACCGCTGATGAGCAGCACTCCATCTTCTGGACGAGTTTGAATCACTTTCAGGTTCTGTGTCGTGACGCGCTCTACGCCATCATGACCAGGCATCTTCTGATTTTTCCAGACAAGACCAGGAGTCAAGCGGCAGCCGATCGAACCAGGACGACGATGCATCATGTGTCCATGAGTTGCTGGTTGACCACCAAAGTTCCAGCGTTTCATAACGCCTTGGAAACCCTTACCCTTTGTGGTGCCGATGACGTCAACCCACTGACCTGCGGTGAAGAGATCTGCCTTGAGCTCACTCTCAGCAGCTGGAAGCTGCTCGTCACTCGTGAAACGAAATTCTTTCACGATGCGCTTTGGAGTAGAGCTGTGCTTCTTGAAATGACCCAGAAGAGGCTTGTTCACGCGAAATTCTTTTTGCTCTC
Organism: Verrucomicrobiaceae bacterium; assembly: GCA_027484445.1. Taxonomy (GTDB): domain Bacteria; phylum Verrucomicrobiota; class Verrucomicrobiia; order Verrucomicrobiales; family Verrucomicrobiaceae; genus Prosthecobacter. The sequence goes on along the minus strand of JAIXSY010000019.1, from coordinate 109,400 downwards.
CATAGCCAACCTGAACGGCGCTGTAGCCATCCTTGCCGGATTTGTTCTTCACTTGGATCACCTTGTTACCAGATACATCCACGACAGTCACTGCGATCGCCTCACCTTTGTCGGTGTAGACTTTCGTCATTCCAAGTTTTTTTCCAATCAAGCCGAGTGCCATAATATTTTCCTCTCTGAGGTTTCTGTTTAGATCTTGATCGTGATGTCCACGCCTGAAGGAAGATTCAGCTTCTTGAGCTCATCTACCGTCCTGGAAGTTGGATCGACAATATCAAGCAGGCGTTTGTGTGTACGAATCTCGAACTGGTCCATGGACTTCTTGTCCACGTGCGGAGAGCGGTTCACGGTGAACTTCTCAATGCGAGTAGGGAGAGGGATTGGACCTGCGACTTTGGCGCCGGTGCGCTTGGCTGTCTCGACAATATCAGCAGTGCTCTTGTCGAGAGTGCGATAGTCATAAGCGCGGAGACGAATGCGAATTTTCTGATTGTTCATGGCGTGAGTCCGTCGTGAATGAAGATAGTATTTATGAATCAGGCCTGTTTGCCGCCCCGCTGCTCAACAATCTGATCGACGATCTGTTGAGGAACTTGTTCAAAGTGACTTGGCTGCATGGAGTAGCTAGCACGCCCCGAAGAAAGGGTACGGATGGCCGTAGAATAACCAAACATTTCAGCCAGAGGGACTTCCGCGCGGAGAATGGCGGTAGCACCACGGCTGTCCATTCCCTGGATCTTGCCGCGACGACGATTCAAGTCACCCATGATATCACCTTGATAATCTTCTGGGGTGGTACACTCGACTGCCATGATGGGTTCGAGCAAAATACAGCGTGCTTTTTTGAGTGCATCCTTCACAGCGAAGATGCCAGCCATTTTGAAAGCATTTTCGTTGGAATCCACTTCGTGGCTCGATCCATCGACAAGGTCAATGTGCATATCGATCACTGGGTATCCAGCGATGATGCCATTGAGTGCAGCCTCAATGCAACCCGCCTTGGCAGGGTTGATGAATTCCTTCGGAATCGTTCCACCGACCACCTTGTTTTCCACGACGATACCCGAACCTTTCTCACCAGGGCGAACTTTGATCACCACGTGACCGTATTGACCACGACCACCGGATTGTTTCACCAGCTTGCCTTCGCCATCAGCCTCTTGGGTCAAAGTTTCGCGGTAGGCGATCTGTGGTTTACCCGTGTTGGTTTCCACTTTGTGCTCGCGCTTGAGACGATCGCAGAGAATTTCAAGGTGAAGTTCACCCATTCCAGCGATGATGGTCTGACCTGTTTCTTCATCGGTCTTGACGAAGAATGTCGGATCTTCTTCTGAAAGACGCTGAAGGGCGTTGGCCATGCGCTCCTGATCACCCTTGGTCTTCGGCTCGACAGCCATGCTGATGACTGGCTCTGGGAAGGTGGGTGGTTCGAGCTGGACCTCGAGGCTTTCGTCACAGAATGTATCACCGGTTCTGACGTCCTTGACGCCAACCAGAGCCGCAATGTCACCCGAGTAACATGTCTCAATGTCCTTGTGAACCGCAGCTTGGATCTGGATCAAACGGCCTACACGCTCAGATTTGCGTGTGCGGGGATTGTAGATGGTGTCCCCTTTGGAGACCTTGCCCGAATAGACGCGGAAGAACACCAAGCGTCCAAACTTGTCGGACCAAAGTTTAAAGCCGAGAGCGATGAATTTGCCATTGTCATCAGGAATAGCCTCGATGACGTTTTCAGGCTCATCCACCACGCTGCCCTTCTGAGGCTCAATGTCGAGAGGGCCAGGAAGATAGTCGATAACAGCGTCAATCAGATACTGAACGCCTTTGTTCTTGAAGGCCGAACCACCCGCCATCGGAATGATTTTGTTGGCAATCACCGCACGACGAAGACCTGCTTTCAGCTCTTTGGGGCCGATAGGCTGTTCCTCAAGGAACATCATTCCAAGTTCGTCATCAGCACTGCAAACGGCATCAAGCAGTTCATCATAGGCTGCCTTAGCCTTCTTCACTTCGTCACCTTCCAGATCACGCACCACGTAAGTCGAGCCCCACTTGTCACTGTCTGAGTAGATGATCGCCTTTTGGTTGACCACATCGATCTGGCCTGTGAGCTGATCTTCAGCGCCAATCGGAATCAAAATGGGGAAGGCGGGAGCGCCAAGCTTCTCGCGAACATCAGCCACGACACGCTCGAAGTTAGCGCCCGTACGGTCCATTTTGTTCACGAAGGCAATGCGAGGCACGCCATACTTTTCAGCTTGGCGGTAAACAGTCTCCGATTGAGGCTGAACACCGGCTACGCCACAGAGAACAAAAATCGCGCCGTCAAGAACGCGCAGAGAACGCTCCACTTCGGCCGTGAAGTCCACGTGGCCAGGAGTGTCAATGATGTTAACGCGAATGTCTTCCAGCTCGCGAGTTTTGTAGATGCCCTCTTCCTTGAGTTGCTTCCACTTGGCCGTCACAGCAGCGGACGTGATGGTAATCCCACGTTCTTTCTCCTGCTCCATCCAGTCCGTCGTCGCTGCTCCGTCATGCACCTCACCAATCTTGTGAATCATGCCGGTGTAGAACAGGATTCGCTCAGTCAGTGTCGTCTTACCCGCGTCGATGTGCGCACAGATCCCGATGTTCCGGGTGCGCTCCAAGGGGAATTCGCGGTTAGGAGAGTTAGGGTTAGACATGGTCACAAAAGGGGTCTTGACGAGATGTGGGAAAGAGATGGGTCCGCAGATTAGAAGCGGAAGTGAGCAAAAGCGCGGTTTGCCTGAGCTTGCTTGTGAACGTCGTCGCGCTTGCGAACGGACGAGCCTTGACCCTGAGCTGCTTCTTTGAGTTCATTGGCCAAGGCACGATGCATAGGCTGGCCTTTGCGACCGCGAGCGTATCCAACGATCCAGCGCATGGCCAGAGATTCGGAGCGAGCAGGAGACACTTCGAGCGGCACCTGGTAAGTCGCACCACCGACGCGGCGAGCTTTGACTTCAACCTTAGGCTTGGCGTTGTCGATCGCACGATGAAAGAGCTCCAAAGGATCCACTGTCTCGGTTTTTTCATTCAGAAGATCGATTGCAGAGTAAACAATGCTCTCTGCAACGGACTTCTTGCCGCTAACCATCACGCGGCTAATGAGGCGTGCGACGATTTCACTATCGTAGCGGGAGTCTTTGACGACATTCTTGTCGTAAACGCGTTTCCTGCGGGCCATAAGAACGAAAAGCTGAGTTTAAAAAAGTGCGGTTGAGAGGTGATTACTTCTTGCCTTTGGCTGGAGCAGCGGCGGCACCTGGCTTTGGACGCTTCGCGCCATATTTGGAGCGACCACGGCGGCGCTTCTCCACGCCCAAGCAATCCAAAGTACCGCGAACGATGTGATAACGAACACCCGGCAAGTCTTTCACACGACCGCCGCGCACGAGAACGATGCTGTGTTCTTGAAGGTTGTGACCTTCACCACCGATGTAAGCAATCACTTCGTAGCCGTTGGTCAGACGCACTTTAGCGACTTTACGAAGAGCCGAGTTAGGCTTCTTCGGCGTACGAGTCATGACCTGAAGACAGACTCCGCGGCGCTGCGGGCACTTGGCGAGCGCAGGCGACTTCGACTTCTCCGCCTTGTCTTTGCGGCCGTGTCTGACGAGCTGATTGATGGTGGGCATGTTGTCTTGTGAAAGAAAATCCGATCCTTGTTGGGAGGCCTCGTCGGGCTGGAACGGGGGAGACAATGTGCCTGCTCTGTCTGATTCAGAGTTGCACAGTGTTTTTCCGGTTCACTGCTCCGATAGCAAAAGGAACCTCGAAAGGTTCTTTTCAGCCAGACTTTGGGGGAAAGTCCGGGGCTGGGGGGCGCGACAGTGGGTCAGGATGAAAAATAGGCAACTAGAAATTTATCTTTTGAGCCAACTTTTTTAAAAAGTTGTTCACAAAGCCGGTCTGGCTGGGCTTTCATGATCTCTTATGGCTTCCTCTTCTCCCAGGACACCCTGGTACGGCATTCTCTACGTTCAGGTCCTGATTGGGGTGGCCGCCGGCATCCTGCTTGGCTGGTGTTTTCCCGCAGAGGGAAAGGCACTCAAAGCGCTAGGAGATGGCTTCATCAAACTGGTCAAGATGATGATCGCACCGATCATCTTTTGCACTGTGGTTCATGGAGTTGCGTCCATGGGCGATCTGAAAAAGCTAGGCCGCGTTGGGGGCAAAACCTTGCTGTACTTTGAAGTGGTCTCGACGATCGCTTTGCTGGTGGGTTTGGTCGTGGTGAACCTACTTCAGCCAGGGGCCGGATTTCATGCACGCCTAGACACTTTAGGCGGCACAGAAGTCGTGAAAGGTTTTGCTGAAAAGGCGCAGCACCTGAGCACGCCGGATTTTCTCCTGAATATCATTCCTGGGAGTTTCGTGGGTGCATTCACGAGTGGAGACCTGCTGCAGGTGCTTTTTATCGCTTTGGTCACCGCTTTTGCGCTAGCTGGGATGGGCGAAAGAGGAAAGCCTGCGTTGGTAGCTATTGAGCAAGCAGGTGAAGTCTTTTTCAAAATCATGGGCTTGCTGGTGAAGGCTGCTCCTGTGGGTGCCTTGGGTGCCATGGCCTACACCGTGGCCAGCTATGGCATCGGATCGCTCGGACGCTTGGTTTCTCTCATGCTGGGCTTCTACCTGACCTCCGGTTTCTTTGTCCTCATCGTTTTGGGCGGCATCGCGCGCCTGTGCGGTTTCTCCATCTTGCGCTACCTGCGCTACATCCGGGAAGAGCTGCTGCTGGTCCTGGGCACGAGTTCATCGGAGACAGCGCTTCCTTCCCTGATTCAGAAGCTGCGCGGCTTGGGCTGTGCGCCTGCCACGGTCGGCTTGGTGGTGCCTACAGGCTACAGCTTCAATCTCGATGGCACCAACATCTACATGACCATGGCTGCTGTGTTTTTGGCTCAGGCCACCGACACGCCGTTGGACCTGGGACAGCAGCTAAGTTTGTTATTCGTGGCCATGATTACTTCCAAAGGGGCCAGCGGTGTCACGGGGGCAGGTTTTGTCACCTTAGCAGCGACGCTGGCCGTGGTGCCGAGCATTCCGATGGAATCCCTGGCATTGATTGTAGGCATCGACCGCTTCATGAGCGAATGTCGTGCGCTCACGAACTTCATTGGCAATGGTGTGGCGGCCGTAGCGATCAGCCGTTGGGAAGGAGAAGTGACCCCCGCGATGCTGAATGCCGCGCTGCATGAAGCACCCAAGCTGCCGGAGCCAAACTGATCCGACACTCAAGGCCCACGGGACATGGCAGTGGGCAGGCGCCCCTGCGCAGCCGCGTCCAGCAGCGGTTCCCGTTTCGTCAGCGTGGCCGATATGAAGCCCACGTAAATGCTGGCATGCATCTCCACAGGCAGCCGCCAGGCGTCATCGCTGACCCAAATGGTGGCGGTTTTCACTTTCTTAAAACTTCCCAAGGTGAGCGTGCGGCGATCCATGCGGCGGATCTTCACATCGAGCTTGATGGTCGGGTAGAGCACCCCCTGGACCTTGCGTTTTTCTCGCCCCATGACCGTGAAAGTCGTCAGATACGGTCGATCAAAGGGCTGTACCACTCGGGTGAAATGATCTCCTGTGCACAGAGGATGACTGCGCACATACAGGATCGCCGATTGTAGGTCATCGACTCCGCCCAAAGGACAGATCGATTGGCTGCGCAGGCTCGAGCCGCCCACAGGTTTTAGTTCGGTAATCGTTCGGATCTGATGACGGTCAAAATGCACCTGGTAAGTGGCCGTCTCACGCGTGTCGGTCTCGGAATGCTCCATGTAGGCCGCTTGCAGGCCCGAGCGCTGCATCACAGAAACCATGGTGCAGTCGTAGCGCCAGAGTGAACGCGCCAGACCGGCGGTGCCTGCCTGAGCCTTCGCCACTTGGTGCTCTCCCGCCTCCTGCAGCAGCACCTGGGCCATGCCCGCAGACAGCAGGTTGTTCCAGCTGAGTTCATAACTCACTCGGCAGGGCTTGAGTGGGGGAAAAGCGCCTGGAGCCTTCAAGGTCAGGCTTTTCTCCCACATCTGCCGAGTCACGCTTTCTTCGGCCAAAACAAAGCCTGTGAGCCCCAGCCAGAGCAGCAGAGGGCTGAGCGATGCCAGCCAGCCGCGAGCCACGAATCGTTGAGATAAAGTCCACATGCAGCGACAGAGACTGGCAGGAGACCTCCAGCATTCAATCAGCAACCCCATCCTCACGCAAAAGAACTGCGCGACTTCGCCCAGCTGCTGTGATACGCAGCGTCATGACCTTGCCCGATTGCATCCGCGCCGTGGAAGATCCCAGCGGCTACTTGATTTACCACATCCAACATCCCGCCGTCACGGCGAAGGTATCAGGCCACGGAGCCCATGTCATGGAGTGGACGCCTAGGGGTCAGGCGCAACCCGTGCTCTACCTCAGTCCCCAGGCCATTTTCGCCCTGGGCAAAGCCATCCGAGGTGGCATCCCGATCTGCTGGCCTTGGTTCAATGCGCACCCGACGGATGCCACGAAGCCGATGCACGGCCTTGCGCGCATCCAACCCTGGGAACTGCTGCGCGCCGATGCACAGGAAAGCCACGTGGCGATGCTATTCCGCCTGCAAAACACACCCGAAACGCGCGAACTTTGGCCGCATGATTTCGTCTGCCATGTTGGCATCAGCCTCGGCGCAAAGCTTGAGGTTTCCCTCATGACCCAAAACCTGGGCAGCGAGCCCCTGAGGGTCACCGAAGCCCTGCACACCTACCTCAGCGTGGGGGATATTCACCGCGTTACCGTTCAGGGATTGGCGGAAGCACGCTACCTTGACACCGTGGGTGAGCCCACACAGCGGCAGCAGGAAGGCGACATCACCTTTGACCGCGAGATCGATCGCCAATACCACAGCACCGCAGGCGTCGTGGTGAATGACCCTGCCTGGGAACGCCAAATCATCGTGGATAAGCTGGGCAGTGGCACCACTGTCGTTTGGAACCCCTGGATCGAAAAATCCAAACGCCTCGCCGATCTGCCTGACGAGGCTTATCAAGGCTTTCTCTGCGTCGAGGCTGCCAACGCTGGGGAAGCTGCCGTGCGCATCCTTCCTGGCGGACAACACGTCATCGTCACCAGCGTCTGTGTGCAGGGCGGGGGCGCCAACTAACGCACAGGAGACTCCAGCAGGAAGCGGCGCAGCTCCTCTTCGGCTTGAGGGGATGCGCCTTTTTCCAAGCTGCGCAGATAGTCTGCAAGGGACTCTTCATCCTCAGGAGCGAGCGGGCGCTTCGCTGCCGGAGCCAGCAACCACTGCGCCCAGCGCCAAGCGGCAGGCTCGGCCTCATCAGGCTCTGTCGGCACCGCATTGACCGCACGCTGCCAGGCATCCAGATCCAGCGCTTGCAGCCGCCCTTCAGAGGTCAGCCGCAGCCTTGCCATCGCCTCAGCGAGGTCGAGAAACCAGTCGGGCAAAGGTCGCTGAGGCACTGGTGGCATCGGCAGGGAAAACCAGCCCTGATCCGGGAGACGATAGAGCAGTCGGCGACCGTCTGCCGAGAGACCTACACGCTGGGCCGACTGCCCGAGCTGCATGGGTGGGCTCAGGCTCTGGCCATCGCGCGTATCCCAGACGCGCGCTTCACCATCCTCGGTCAGCGTGACCAGGCGCTCTCCTCGGGAACTCAGGGCCATGGCGCTGACGAAGCGATTCAGCCGCAGCCCGACGCCCGTGCTCTGCCCAGTGCTCGTTTGCCAGAAGCGCACCTGCTGATCCCGGCCTGAGGTGGCAAAAAGCTGCCCATCCTCGCTGATCGCCACGGCACCGATCGCAGGCGGATGACGCACCGCCGGGCCAAGTTCACGCCCTGTGCTGGCTTCGAAGACGCAGGCCTTGCCCTCACGCATCGCTAGGACTACGCGCGTGCCCGCTCGATTCCACGCCTTCACGGGCAAGGGCGAGCGCAGGGCAGAAGGGATCGTCTTCGGCAGGGGGGGCGACTTGAGCAGATCTTCCTCCGGGGGGGCGAGCAGGCGTCGGGTGGCTTTGCGCTGATAGACCCGCCAGACCCGCAGGCTAGGCGCGGCCCGTGCGGCGGTGACCAAGAGCGCCGCATCGGGCGTCATCGCCGTCTCTGCCAACGGCTGGCCGAGGCGCAGGCCGTGGACCGAACCCGTCTGCGTGTCACGCACGCGCAATTCCCCATGCCGCGAGACGCTGACGAGCTGCCCACGCTCTAGCGAAGAGTGCAGCGACATCAGCTCCCCATCGTGCCGCTGCGCAGGGATGGCCGGTCGGCCCTCGGCGACCAGCCAGGTGTGCAGGTAGCCAGCTCCATCTCCCACCCAGAGGGTCGAGGCATCAGAGCTAAAGGCCAGGGAAAGGACGGCGGAGGGGTGACGCAGGTCCGGTGCCCCTGGCTCCTGGGCGCGGAAATTCACCAAATGCACCTCACCGTTGTGCTGGCCGACTGCCAGCAGGTCCTTCTCCCGATGAATCGCCACGGCTCCCACGCCATGGTCGAGCTGAAGCAGATCCCCGAGCAGCTGCCCTGCGGCTAGATCCCAGACAGCGACCACCGCCTGCGCTGCACCGGTGTCTCCCAGTCCGCTGTTGCTAGCCGTGGCGGCGAGCGTCCCCAGGTAGTCCAGGCAGAGGTGGCTGATGGGCTGCGGCACGCTTCCTGCAGGAGGGTGCTGCATCACCAGCGCAGGGGCCGCAGGCTGTCGCAGATCCCAGGCCAGCACCGCGCCGGCATCCCCTCCTGCAGCGAGGGTCATGCCATCGCCTGAAAACGTCAGCGTCAGCACCGACTGCGGACTGCCATCGGGCTTTGGAGGAAGGCGCGGCTCCATCGCCTCTGCGTGACCTTTGGCCAAGGTCCAGCGGTGAATCTGCCCCAGGTCATCCGACACGTAGGCCTGACTGCCATCCCGAGAGACGAGGAGGGCTGTGGCCAAGGCCCCCTCCCGAAGGGGATGATCTGTGCGGGTGCCCTTTTCCAACGACCAGAAGCTGAGCACATCCGGTCCCGTGCGACTCGGACGGCTGACGGCCAAAACGAGGCCTGCCTGACGACTCACGCCGACGAGGCGCGCCTCCTCGGCACCTTCCGGCAGAGACAGCTCCCGTGTCGCAGGCTGGATGAACTGGGCGTGCTCCAGCAGGGAGAGCAGGTTCACCGCCGCTGCCTGGTTGTCAGGATCCGTGCGCAGCGCACGGCACAGCAGCGCGGCTGCGTTTTGAAAATCAGGCGGCTCCAAAAGCTGCACCTGCGCGGCCATGCGACCGTCTGAGATCGAAGAAGCACGCTGCACCGCGCGGCGATTGTTTTCCGCCTCTAGGTAAAGCGCGGTGCTGGTGATGCCCCCGGCTAGCACGGTCAACGCCACTGCAGCCGCAGCGGTCACACCTGCGCGATGGCGCTTCACGAACTTCTGCAGCAGGTAGCGGCGGCTCGGCGGCGTGGCGCGCACAGGCTCATCATGCAGGTAATGGCGCAGATCCTCGGCCAATTCATCTGCATTGCCGTAGCGGCGTGCTGGGTCGCGCTCCAGTGCCTTCAGGATGATCCAGTCGAGATCGCCCTTCAGCTCGGGCGCACGCGTGGAGGGCCGGGGCGGGTCCAGCTCCACCTGATCGCGCAGGATCTGATGCAGCGGCCGGTTGGCCAAATCCGCCGGAGAGACCAAGCCACGCCCACTCAGCAGCTCCAGCAAGATGGAGCCGAGGGCATACACGTCAGACCGCGTGTCCACCTGGGCGCTGCCGTGCTCGATCTGCTCAGGGCTGATGTAGCCTGGCGTGCCGACGAGCTGATCCATGCCGGTGGCCAGCGTCTGGCGCAGATTTTTTTCCTCCAGCACCTTGGCGATGCCGAAGTCGATGACCTTGGGCACCGGCTTTCCATCCTCTTCCATCACCATGATGTTCGAAGGCTTCAGGTCACGGTGGATGATCCCTTTTTGATGGGCATGATTCACGGCCTGACAGACCGGGATGAAGAGCTCGATCCGCTGCGGAAGGGTGAGCTTTTGATGCCGTGCGTAACTGGTGATGGAGCGGCCGCGCACCAGCTCCATGACAAAGTAAGGCTGTCCGCGGTCCGTCTCACCAGCGTCCAGCACGCGGGCGATGTTTGGGTGCTCCATGCGCGCCAGGGACTGCCGCTCAGTCTCAAAGCGGGCGATGACCTGCTGCGTGTCCATGCCGGCCTTCAGCACCTTCACGGCGACGAGGCGCTGGATGGGCTGCACTTGTTCTGCCTTGAAGACGAGGCCGAAGCCGCCTTCGCCCAATTTTTCCAAAAGGCGAAATTTGCCACCGATCCAACCGCCGTGAGCCTCCAGCAGGCTGGTGGGGCGCGGTTGGGTCGGCCGGGTCGAGACTGCCGCCAAGGCCCGAGGCAAATGGACGGGCGCGAGGGGCATTTTATCCGAGAGGATCGTCTGATCCAGGGAAGGGTCCGGGGTCTCGGAGTCTGGGGCTTGATCTAGCACGTGTGAAGAAAAAGCAGGGGGCAAGCGGGCAGGCAACCCAGAAAGCAAGGCTCAGGGGCCCTCGCTGCGGGTGTAAAGACGCGGCACGCGTGCGTTGATGTTCGTCAGCACTTCGTAGGAGATCGTGCCTGCCCATTCGGCAAGGTCATCGGCGGAGATGCTCTCGCTGCCCTGATGGCCGAGCAGGACCACCTCATCCCGATAGTAGGCGGTGCCCCATTCCAGATTCACCATGACCTGATCCATGCAAACCCGCCCCGCGATGGGGTGGCGCTGACCACGGATCAGTACCTGACCTCGGTTTGACAGCGCGCGGAAGTAACCATCGCCATAGCCGACGGGGACCGTCACCATGCGCACGGCATGGTCGCTGACCCAGGTGCTCCCATAGCTGACCGGATGCCACGGCTGCACGACTTTAAAGTAGGCCACATGACTCTTCCACGTCAGCGCGGGGCGTACCGGAAGCGTCAGCGGGCACTCGCGGCTGGGCGATACGCCGTAGAGCAAGATGCCTGGCCGCACGAGATCCAGATGACTCTCGGGCAGCTGCAGGATACCCCCACTGTTTGCGATGTGCCTGAGCGGCGGTGGCAGGCTGCGTTTTTCATAAAAAGACAGCACCTCTTGGAAGCGCTCCAGCTGCAGCCGCGCATGACTCAGATCCGCCGCGTCTGCGTTCGCGAAATGTGAGTAGATGCCCTCCACCCGAACGTGCCGAGCCTTCAGGCTAGCCTCCAGCAGCCGCTCCGCGCTGTAATAGTGGATGCCCAGCCGCTCCATGCCGGTATCGATCTTCAAATGCACCCGCGCAGGAGTGCTCATGGCCGCAGCAGCAGCATCAATGAGGTTCAGCTTTTCCACCGAAGGTGCCGTGAGCGTGAGCTGATGGCGCAAAAACAGCGGGATCTGTGTCTCTGCGATACCCCCAAACACAAGGATCGGCGTGGTGATGCCCGCCTCACGCAACAGCACAGCCTCCTCCAGCAAGGCCACGCCGAGGCTATGAGCTCCCGCACGCACCATCTCATGCGCCACGGGCACGAGACCGTGGCCATAGGCATTGGCTTTCACCACCGCCATGACGCGCGCAGAGCCCACGTGCTGCTGGATGGCCTGCACATTGCGACCCAGTTGACCCAGATCCACCTCTACCCGCGTGGGGCGCATGGATTCATCAGGAAAGGTATCGGTGCTGGCGAGCATGGAGCTGCCACTTTCCGCAGGCTAGAGCTCATGGCAACCGCTGGACGGGAAGACTCTGCTCAACCCGGATTCAGAAGTTCTCTGTCACCAGGGCATGCTTGCCGATGAACTTGGATAGTCGGGCTGAACGCGCGCTTGTACTTTTGAGCTTGCCTTTGACCCCTAAAATCCGGTGAAATGCGCAGCGCTGGACCAACCTCCAGCATCCCCCCCACCATGAAACTTAATCCTCGTGATCTCGTGGTTCGTTTGGCGTTCACCCTCGTGGTGGGCGCATCTGTCGGGGCTGCGCCGCTGCGCGCAGCCGATGAACTGGAAAACCTCTTCCAAATGGGCCGCGCGGCCTACTACAAAGGGGATCTGGAGCAAGCTCAACAGCTGCTGAGCATGGTCGAAGCGCAAAACCCACGCCACCAGGAGACTCGCATCCTCCTGGCCGATGTGCGAATGAAGCTGAAAGCCAATGGGACCTCACTGAAAAAGAAGTACCAGGGCGTGACCTTGCCAAAACTAGAGCTCACGGAAGTGACGCTGCAGGAGGCGCTGGATGGGCTGCGTGCCCTATCCAAAAATGCCAGTCAGGGCAAGGTGGTGCCGAACTTCATCGTGGCTGACCCTGCCCTCGGGGCGACCAAGATCAGCCTGATGCTCACCGATGTGCCACTGCCGATAGCCATCGACTACGTGGCACGACTGGCGCGGGCCAAACCCACCTACGATCAGCACGCGATCGTCTTCAGCAAAGCCAGCGAGGGCTGATGGCACCTTCTGTGCTCGACATGGCGCGGGATTGGAGAATGATCCCGCGCCATGATCGCTGCTGCTGCTTGCCATTTCCCCCATGTCCTGGGCTTTGCGCCACCTGCGCTCGAGCACATCGCCGTGCTCGTGCTGCTAGTCGTCGGAGGTGTAGCATGGGCGAAAAAGGCACTCGCCAGCACTTCGGCGTCTTTTCAGGCAAAACTGGACGCCCAAGCTCGTGATCACGCGGCCGAGCTGAGCTCCCGCCAAACCGCCGCCGAGGCCCAACAAAACGCACTGCAAGCTCAGCTGAGCGAAGTCAAGATCGCCAAAGCCACGCTGGAAGAAGCTCACCAGACTCTGCGCGAATCGGCTCGACGCCGTGAAGATGCTGCGGAGGAACGGATCGCCAGCCTGGAATCGGCGCTGACGGCCTGCCGCGAGACAGCGGCAAAGCTGGAACCTGCGCTGACCCGCATCCGCGACCTAGAAACGGCGCTTTCTGCCGAGCGCGGTCGCGTGAGTGCCCTGGAGCAAACCGTAGAAATCGCCAATCGACGCGCGGAGGACTTTGCCACCCGACTGGAAGAAGCACAGCGGCTGATGAACGAGACCAGCAGCGCCATGGCCAGCAAGGAGGCCGATTGGCGTGCGCACTTGGCCAAGCTGGAAAATGCCGATGAAGAAATGCGCAAGATGACGGAGACGCACACCTCCTTTCGCCAACAGGCAGAAACGCGCATTGCGAATCTACAGCGTCAGCTCGCCGCTGCGGAGGCCAAGGCTGCGCTGGTGCAAAAAGAGTTCATGAGTGCCGTCGGCGTGCTGCCTGAGCCGAAGTCGAGCAATCCACCCAGCGGCCCGCTGGATGGCGACGCCCGCAGGATCGCCGAGCTGGAAGCCCGCGTGCAACAAGTCGAGGCCGAGGCACGCAAAAAGGCCCGCGAAGATGGCTACAAAATCGCCGAGCTAGAATACCGCCTGACCGAGGCACAGGAAGCCCTGGCTCAACAAGCCCCCAAGCCAGCTGCCATCCCGCCGTTGGCGACTGCCGAGCCGAAACCAGCAGTGGCTGCGAAGCTACCAGAACCGACTGTTGAAACCATGGAGAGCCCGAGCGCTGCGCCCGAAGCCACGCCAACGGTGGCTGCAGAACCCATGAGCGGCGGCCATGAAGGCTCACTCCCGAGCGCGTGAGTCCATCCAGATCGTCACGGGTCCGTCATTGATCAGCGCGACCTGCATGTCAGCGCCAAAGACACCCTGAGCGACGGGCCTTTCCAGCTGTGTCTCCACCGCCCGCAGGAAGTGCTCGTAAAGCGGGATGGCCTGTTCGGGCCGCGCAGCACGGATGAAGCTGGGTCGATTGCCCTTCTTCGTGCTGGCATGCAGCGTGAACTGACTGACGACCAGGACACCACCGCCGACGTCCTTGACGCCGAGGTTCATCTTCCCTTCCGCATCGCTGAAGATGCGCATCTGCACGATCTTGGCCGCAAGCCAGTCGGCATCTTCGGCGCTGTCTTCATGCTCCACGCCCAGCAGCACCACGAGACCGTGAGAGATCTGACCGTGAATCTCCCCCGCGATGGTGACGGAGGCCTGTTGGGAGCGTTGAATCAAGGCGCGCATGGGCAGATCAGTTCTGGGCAAAGTCCTCGAGATACTGGCAGACGATGGTTTTCAAGTCTGGCGGTGGCGGAAGCCCCAGCGCCAGCGCACGAGAACCCTCCACAGCCACGGGCCACTGACTGACGATGCCCTGGATGCGGGCATCAGGCGCATCGACGATGGGGCCTAGCTGTATGCCGCGCTCCGCTGCCACTTCGCGCAGGATTTGCTCAGCCAGGTGCGGCGTCACACGGTGCGCGGGCAGCACGTAGGCGCGATCATCTTTCAGACGGGATGCTGGCACCTCATGCAGGGCGATCAAAGAGTCGATCACCGTGCGGTAACCCGTCATGGGGTGACCTTGATCCCGGTGAATGGGAAGCAGGCAGGGCTGACCGGCCAGCGGCTCACGAAACATGCCGCTGGCCCAACTGGAGGCAGCAGCATTTGGCTTCCCTGGACGGATGATGACCGTCGGCAAGCGCGCCGAACGACCATCCAGGAAGCCTTTGCGCGAATAGTCGTTCACCAGCAGCTCCAGGATGACTTTGGTCATGCCGTAGGTCGTGCGGGGGGTCAGCTTGGTGCGGTCACTGTTCGGGTCCTCCATGGCCTCGCCGCCATAGCCAGCGATGCTGCTGGCAAAGACGACTCGCGTGGCTGGGCCATTGGCCCGGGCAGCCTCCAGCACGTGGCGACCTCCATCCAGATTCACACGCAGGGCATCGTCGAAGCGCTCCTCGCACTCCCCACTGACCATGGAGGCTAGGTGAAAGATCGACGTCACCCCGCGGGCAGCCGCCGAGACGACGGAAGGCTGAGACAAGTCGCCCACGACTTGCCGCACTTGGCTGCTGTTGCTGACAGGCCGTGAAAAGGCGGTGTCGAGCAAGACGATCTCTTCGACCTCTTCCGGCTGCTCAGAATCCCCGGTCAGCAGGCCGCGATCGAGGATTTTTTGACAAAGTTGAGAGCCAAGAAAGCCCCCACCACCCGTGATGAGAATGCGCATGGAGCGGAGGCTAGCGAGGAGGGTCACAGCCTGTAAAGCGGACACTTTGTCTCAGGAAAAAGAAGACGAGCGTGGAACCTGACGAAGTTTTGACAGCTCGAATATAAACCTTTCCAAATTAAATAAATGACTCTATTTTCTGTAATCCATAGAATCCGCATCACCCCCAGCTGCTCGGCCGGGGCAGGCATCGGAGAAGGGTTCTTTCCCCCTTCGAGAGCGGACTGCACCACGGCGCGAGCGGTGGCGGCCCAGGCTGCCTGACCGGGGGCGGCAGCATGTCCAGATTCATTCGCCTCCTTGCCAAGCGGCTCAAAGTGCCCATCTTGCGCCCCCTTTTCGCCAAAACCGCCTACCCATTTGTTTTGTGAGCCAGTCCCATCCTACCGATGATCTTCGCGTGGCGGAGATCCTGCCGCTGATCCAGCCGGCACTCCTCATGCATGATCTGCCACTGAACGAAACGGGCGCGGCATTCATCGAGTCATCCCGCAAGCAAGCGGAAGCCATCCTGAACCGAAACAATGATCGCGTGCTGGTCGTGGTCGGACCTTGCTCGATCCACGATCACAAAAGTGCGCTGGAGTATGCTCAGCTGATCCGCCAGGCACGGGAGAAGTATGAAAAGGATCTGGAGATCTTCATGCGCGTGTATTTTGAAAAACCACGCACCACGGTGGGCTGGAAGGGCTTCATCAACGACCCACACCTGAACGAGAGCTACGACATCAACACCGGCCTGCGTGAGGCACGCGGTCTTTTGATTGAACTGACCCGCATGGCGGTGCCCTCGGCCACGGAGTTTCTCGACGTCATCACGCCGCAATACATCGCTGATGTGGTCTCCTGGGGAGCCATCGGCGCGCGCACCACGGAAAGCCAGGTGCATCGCCAGCTTGCCTCAGGCCTCTCCATGCCAGTCGGTTTCAAAAACGGAACCGATGGGGGCGTGCAAGTCGCGCTGGACGCCATCCAGGCCGCCGCAGGCCAGCACTGCTTCCTCTCCGTGACGAAAGACGGGGTGGCCGCCATCGTGAAAACGAAAGGCAACAACGCCTGCCACGTGATCCTGCGCGGTGGCAAAGCAGGCACGAACTTCGATGCCGCGTCCATCGACGTCGTGGTGAGTCAGCTCACGGCACGAGGCCTGCCTGCCAGCGTCATGGTGGATTGCAGCCATGGCAACAGCTTGAAAGACTTCCGCAAGCAGCCCTTGGTGACGCAGTCGCTGTCCGAACAGATCAGCGCCGGCAGCCGCTCCATCACGGGTGTGATGATCGAAAGCCACCTCGTGGAAGGGCGCCAGGACGCCAAGCCGGGCCAGCCACTGACCTACGGCCAGAGCATCACCGACGCCTGTGTGAACTGGACCACCACGGAAGCCATGCTAGAAGAGTTGGCCACGGCGGTGAAGGCCCGGCGCGCCAAGGGATGAGCGGCAGAGCATGACTTGACCCCGCCTGACCGTCTCCTGCTCGATGTCCTTGCCAACTTTTTGTTGATCAAATGCTGACCACCACCACTGCCCGCGAAGCGATGGAGCGCATGTCGAGCTGCCGCATCCTCGTCATTGGCGACGTGATGCTAGACCATTTCATCTGGGGTGCCGTGCGACGCATCTCGCCAGAAGCACCAGTGCCCATCGTCGAGGTCACCAAAGAAACCACCTTCCCTGGTGGTGCCGCCAACGTGGCGCGCAACCTCTCTGCCTTCACCCCTCATGCCTACCTGATGGGTCGCGTCGGAAAAGACAGCGCGGCAGGCGAGCTAAAGCGCCTGCTCAATGATGAAGGCGTGAACACCGACCCGATGCTGGAAAGCGACACGCTGCCCACCATCGCCAAAACACGCATCATCGCGCGACAGCAGCACGTGGTTCGTGTGGACCGCGAAACGATCGAAAAACTCTCTGCCGACGAGCTTCAGGAAATCTCCCGCCGGGTCGAGGCCATGCTGCCAGAGCTGGATGGTCTGATCATTGAAGATTACGGCAAGGGCTTCGTCACCCAAGCCTTTGTGGACCAAGTGCTAACGCTGGCGAAGTCAGCAGGTCAGCTAGTCACGGTCGATCCTTCTCCCCGAAATCCCCTCAGCTGGCGCGGTGCCACGCTGGTGAAGCCGAATCGACTGGAAGCCTTTGCCGCAGCCGGCATCCAGGACCATCGCAGCCCCGGCCCGCCACTGGAGGACAAGCGCCTGCTCGAAGTGGGGGAACAACTGCTGGACCAGTGGGCCGTGGGCAAGGTGCTGGTGACGCTAGGGGAACAGGGCATGATGCTCTTTCAGCGTGACCGCGATCCCCATCACATCCCGACTCGTGCCCGCGAGGTCTATGATGTTTCCGGCGCTGGCGATACCGCCATTGCCTTTCTGACTCTAGCCATGGCTGCCGGGCTGAGCGCCGAAGATGCCGCCGACATCGCCAACCGTGCCAGCGGCATCGTCGTCGGCAAGCTGGGCACCGCGCGCGTGATGAAGGACGAGCTCATGGCTGCTCTCGAAGACTGAATTTCCCGACCATGTCCGACTTTACCCACCTTCTCCAGAGTCACGTCGAAGGTCATCTGGCCACGATTCACCGCCTCAACGAATGCCATGAGGTGCTGACTGCCATCGCCGAGGCCTGGGTCAGCGCACTGAAGGCGGGGAACAAAATCCTGTTCTTTGGCAATGGGGGCAGCGCCGCAGATGCGCAGCACCTCGCCGCCGAACTCGTGGTGCGCTACCGCATCAACCGCCGGGCGCTGCCATCGATCGCCCTGACCACAGACACCTCGATCCTCACGGCACACAGCAACGACTACGGCTTCGAGACGGTCTTTGCCCGCCAGATCGAGGCCCTGGCGCAGCAGGGAGATGTTGTTGTCGGCATTTCCACCTCAGGCACGAGCAAGAACGTCATCGCCGGGCTCAAAGCCGCGCGTGAACGTGGCTGCGTGGTCGTCAGTTTCACGGGACAAAACGGAGCCGACTGCGCCGCTCTGGCCCACCACGCCTACTGTGTGCCTTCGCCGATCACCGCCTATGCCCAGGAGTGCCATCTCATGGCCGGGCACGTGCTCTGCGAGTATGTCGAGGCGGCTTTCAAGGACTGATCGGGTCCATGACAGAAGCCATTTGCCGCTCGGGCAAACCTTCACCCCATGGTGATTCGCAATCTATCCTGGCTCACCCTTTCGCAGGTCGTGCGCATGGCTACCGGGTTCTTGGTGGGCACCTGGCTGACGCGTAGCCTCGGCCCACAGGCCAGCGGCTTGCTCAGCACCGCCGTGCTGATTGGCACCTGGATGGGCCACGCCTCCGAGATGGGCCTGAAGCAGGTGCTGGTGAAGGAACTCGCCATGCGACCCGCCAGCGAGGCCGACCTCGTCTTTGCCAGTGCTGCACGGGTCATGCTGGTCTCTGGTGTCGCGGGCACGCTCGTCGGCTGCCTCATCGCTTGGCTCTTCGGTGGCCAGGAGATGCTGCAGCTCGGTTTCGTGCTCTACGCGCCCCTGATGTTGAATGCGTACCAGAGCGTTTTTGCCCGCTGGGATGCCGCACAGCAGTCCCAGCGCACGGCCAAGGTCATGCTCGTGGCAAACCTGATTTCCGCCGCAGTCCGTGCGGTCATGATCGCACAGGGCCTCAGCCTCCGCTGGCTGGCCTTCAGTCTCGCCTTGGAATCGCTGATCAGCATCAGTTTGGCCTATCACTGGTGCGCTCGGCGGGGGTGGCTGTCGCAGCTCAGGCTTTGGGATCGTCAAATCGCACGTCAATTGCTCGCGGAGTCCCTGCCGCTGCTCGTCGCCCAGATCGGTAGCCTGCTGCTGCTGAAGGTCGATCAAATGATGCTTTTCCAGCTACGCGGACCTGCTGAGGCAGGCATCTATGCCGCTGCCACGCGTCTCTCAGAACTGGTCTATGCCGCCGCACCGCTCATGATCACCAGCTTCATGCCCGTGCTCTCCCAGGCCTATCGACAGGATCTCCATCTCTACCAACAGCGGCAGCGGGCTTTGTTTGGGCTGGGCAGCCTGCTGGGTTATGCAGCCCTGATCGGCTGGTGGCTCGTGGGGCAGGACGCCGTTTCGCTGCTGTACGGGCCAGCCTTTGCCGCCGCTGGACCCGTGCTGGTCGTGCACGCGCTGGCCACCCTGCCGCTCATGCATGGCGAGCTGCGTGGGGCCATGCTGGTGATCGAGCAAAAGACCGCTTGGAACTTGCGCTGTGTGGTCCTGGGCCTAGCGCTGAACGTGCTGCTGAATCTGTGGCTGATCCCGGCGCACGGCGCGCTCGGTGCTGCATGGGCTACCGTGGTCAGCTACCTGCTCACGTGGCTGGTCAGTTCTCTGGTGCTGCCCGCGCTCAGGCAGATGGGCCGCGTGCAGCTCGCCTCCCTGACAGGCATGCTTGTTTTCAAACACTGGCGCGCTCTGCGAGCCTAGCCCGCAGGTTGCTCCAACCTTCGATCCCATGAACGACTCTCGCGGCGGACAGATCTTCGCTCTGCTGATCGGCTTGTGCCTCATCCTTTACGGGGTGTTTTCGGTCATGCTCACGCAGGGGAATTCCATCAGTGAGCTCTGCCTGCTGCTGATGATCGGCGGCTTTCTGCTCTGCCTCGTGTCTCCAAAGTTGGGATTCAGCCTGTGGATCATCGCCTCCGGCTACATGGATCTGGTGAAGCGTCTCACCGTGCTATCGGGGAATGTCACCCAGCTCGACCTTTATTACATCCTGGGTGTGCATCCCCTGATGCTTTGCGGGCTTTGCGCCAGCATCCTCATCGGGGCACTGCTGGGCAAACATCGGGTGACGCAGAGTGATCTGATGCGCCTCTTGGCCGCTGGCGGCGGCATGATGCTGGTGGCGCTGATGGCGGCTCGGGAAAAGGGCCTGCGGCCCTCCACACTGCTGTCAGAGGTGGCCAACAGCGGCCTCTACTCACTGCTGCTCTTCCTCGTGCCCTTTCTCGTGCCAGACCTCACAGCCGTGCTGCGCACACTGCGCCTGCTCGTCATCGCCTACACGCCTGTCGCGATTTACGGCATCATCCAGCAGGCGGTGGGCTTTCAGGACTTTGAGGTGGAATACCTGCTGACTGGCCTTTCCATTGAGGTGAAGCAGATCATCGCCAATGAAGTGCGTGCCTTTTCCACCCTGAACTCCCCCACCGCGCTCGGCTTTGCCTCCGGGGCTTGTTTGATCGCCCTCTGGACCGTGGCCGGCCACCGCGACCTGCGCAGCGCCCCTGTTCGCTTTTCCTGGATCATCGCCGCGGTGCTCACGCCGGTCTTTCTGATCTCCCTGGCCTGCTCCACCGTGCGCTCTGCCTTTGTCCTCGTGCCTGTGGGACTGCTGGCGACATGCCTGTTTCATCACCCAAGGCGGCTGCGGCTCTTTTACCTGGTCATGACCGTCGGGTTCATCACACTGGTGCTCAGTTCCAGCTGGCTTTTGGAAAAAATGCCTGCCGCCATGAACCAGATGGCCGAATTGGCCGGGGGCAGCCAGTTTGCCGAACAAATGCTGCGTGTCGGCACCTACACGGAGCGTCTCGTCGGCTTCTCCCAGGTCCTGGCCAATCCACGAGCCTACACCCTGCTCGGCTTCGGGCCCGATCGCGGCGGGCAGGATGACCCCGAGTTCTACAACCACGATCCTCTCAGCGCCCTGCTCGTTCGCTACGGCGTCGTCGCGCTCGTCATCCTGCTGGTCGGAGGCGCGCTCATCCTGCGGCACTTCCATGCCTGTGTCTGGCGGCTGCGTGATCCGGCGACCCATCGTGTCGCCGCCCTGCTGCTGGCCGTACCGCTGGGCTTCACCGTGGCCTCCCTCATGCAGGGCAGCGTCTTCGGCACCTTTCCGCTGAACCTGCTGGCCTTCCTCTTCCTCGGCATGTTGGAGTCGCTCGCTCTTCAGCAGCTGCGTCAGCGCGTCCACGCATCGCTAGACAGCCCACCGCCGGCACCCCTTCCCTGGGCACGACAACCTCTGCCCCAGCCCATGCGACATCGCCCAAGTCAACCGGGCTCGCGTTCCCAGCCCTTCTCGCCGCATGTCTCCCGCTAAGCCACGGCTGCTCCTCATCGGCCATCCTTACGCCGCTCTGGAAAACCGCAAAAAAGTGCAGGCCCTGGCCGCCCACTTTGAACTGACCTGCGTCACCTCCACGCAGGAAAAAGGCATCATCCTTGGCCGCCCGGTGAGCGACTTCGACAACGAGAGCGATGCCCCGCAGCGACGCTATCGCCTCATTCGCCTGCCCCGCACCCGCGCCAGCACCACCACCTTTCGCTACGCGGGGCTTGGGCCAGTGCTGCGTTCCATGCCGTTCGATCTCGTGCTGGTGGAAAACGAACCCTGGGCGGCCATCGTCTGGCAGGCACGGCTGCTCACCGGACGATTCCAGAGCCATGCGCGCTTTGGCATCTTCACCTGGGAAAATGTCGAACGCCCCAGCTGGAAGGGCTGGTTACTGGCTCGCATCTACAGCGCCATGACGGCCACCACGGACTTCATCATCGCGGGCAACCAAGCCGCCAAGAACCTTGTCGTGAAGCGCGGTGCTGCACCTGAGTCCGTGCACGTGGATGCCCAGCTCGGCGTCGATCTCCGCCACCACACACCCGTTTCTCACGCCGAGCGTGCCCGACTCCGTGAAGCTCATGCCCTGCCTTGTGAAGGCCTCATCGTCGGCTACTGCGGGCGACTCACGCCTGAAAAGGGCCTGCACGAGCTAGTGACGGCCAGCGGGCAAAACCAGCCGCTCCACCTCGCCCTGCTCGGCGCTGGGCCGCTGCAGCCCTGGCTTCAGGAGCAGGCCGCCACACGCCCCTGGCTGCACCTTTTGCCACCACGACCTCACGGAGAGATCCCCGATTTCATGCGCTGCCTCGACCTCTTCGTGCTCGCCAGCCAACCGGTGCACTCTTTGAAAAACTGTTGGGAGGAGCAGTTCGGCCACGTGCTCATTGAGTCGATGGCCTGCGGCGTGGCCACGCTCGGCTCCGACAGCGGTGCCATCCCGGAAGTCATCGGCATGAAGGAAGCCATCTTCCGCCACAGCGATGCGTCTAGCCTGAGCCACACGCTGGGGCATTTTTGTCAAAACCCAAACGCACGCCAGGCGCTGGCCCAACAACAGCTGCAGCGCACAAGGCAGCACTTTTCCCACGACGCCGTGGCGCAACGCTGGGCAGATTTCCTTCAGCAAAGGATGACTGCATGAAGCCCGAAAACGATAGCCTGAAAACGAGCCCCGCCGGCATCGCCATCGACCTGCTTCGCGGGCTGCTGTCGCTGCTGGTGCTGCTGGCCCATGCGCTGGAGTCTGGGCAGATCGTGGCGGCGGGTTCATCCTTGTCTGTGTGGATGACCATCACGCTGGGGCATGGGAGTTTTTGGGTGAATGGTTTCTTTGTCCTCTCCGGCTTCTGCATCCATCGCGCGATCCTGGCGCAGCGAGCTAGGGCGGGCTCCTTTGCCCTGCCTTACCTCTGGGCGCGGTCCACGCGGCTGTATCCCTTGTATCTCGTAGCGCTGGGCCTAGCACTCATCATCAGCCCTTGGCCTGACATTGGCTGCTTCACCGCGCATTTGACGATGATGCAAGGCATCACGGGACCGCTGGCAGCCATCAAGCCCGCCTGGAGCCTAACCTATGAAGTGATCTACTACGCCGTCTGGCCGCTTTGCCTGGCCGCCTGCGCCTGGCATGGAATGCGTGCGCTCATGCTGGCGGGAAGCGGCACGGTGCTGGTGGCTGTGGTGCTGATGCTGGTTTGGAAAAAGCTCATGCATGGCGCGGAGGGCACCTGGGTGCTACCCATGGCCCTGGTCGCGGCGCAGTTTCCCCTCTGGCTGGCCGGTGCCTGGCTGGCAGAGCGATGGGATGCCCTGGCCGTCAGCGCACTTGCCAAAGCGCGGGATGGCCTTCCCAGCTCTCCAGGCCTCCGCAGTATGGCTCCAGCGGGGCTGCTTTGGATCGCGGCGGGTTACCTAGCACAGGCTTGGCTGCTTCATGGCGGTGCCTCCACGACGATGCTGATCCTGGCGGGCTGGCTGGTGGTGCCAGGCTGGCTGGCGTTGATCCTCGGCAGCGCTGCTCTGCCTGCGCTGAGATCCTGGGAGCCCACTGCACGCTGGCTGGGCCTGCTCAGCTATCCGCTCTACCTTCTCCATCAGCCGCTGCTGGACCTGTGTGTGGCTGCCGCGCAGGCTGCCCGGCTGGATCTGAGCCTGCCCCAGGCCGTCAGCGCGCTCCTTGCCGCCGTCATGGGCCTCATGATCGTGGCGGGAGTGCCGCTGGAAAAAGCCACCCTGCGCTGGCGGGCGGACTGGCTGCGCCGCCAGCATCTCCGCGCGCTGAAAACCGCCCCCGCATGAGCCTGCATCGCGACATCCTCTACCGAAACTACTCCGCTGCCTTCAGCGCACAGAAGACCTACGCGCCAGGCGCCCAGCATGCGCAATACGAGGCCACCTACCCTGACCTGCCGGAGCGCGGTGCCGTGGTGGCCGACCTGGGCTGCGGCAAAGGGGAGTGGCTGACCTGGATGGCAGGCAAAGGCTTCCGCACCCTCACCGGTGTCGATGGTTCCGAGTCGGACCTTTTCATCGCCCGCAGTCATGATCCAAGCGGAGTGCACTGGGTGCAGGCGGACCTCATCGACCACCTGGAGGCGCACCCCGGCAGCTATGATCTGCTTCACGCGAAAGATGTGATCGAGCACATGACGAAGGAGGAGTTCATCCGTTTCTTGCTCGCCGCGCATCGGGCGTTGCGGCCTAGTGGCAGGCTCTGGCTGCTGACCTTCAATGCGCAGAGCCCCCTTTCTGCAGCCACTCGCTACGGGGACTTCACTCATGAAAGCGGTCACACGCCTGCCAGCCTAGCGCAGTGCCTGCGTGCCTGCGGTTTCACCAGGCTGTGCATTTCCGGCAGGCATTACTGCTCCAGCTCCGCCTTTGGACGGCTGCGCGCGGCCCTGGGCGCAGCCGTCTATGAGGCCGCTAGGCTGCTCCTGGCGCTCCGCCACGGCAAGGGTGGAAGTCTGGACGGCGTGGACCTGCACACCGCCCGGCCTGACCTGCTCGCCACTGCCCAAAAGGCCTAACTTTTCATGCTGCGACAACTGCTCATCTATGGCCGCGAGATTCTCGTCTCCCTGCCACTTCATTGGATCAAAGGCTGGAAGCACTTTGGCTGGCGCGGCGCTTGGCTGGCTTGGTGTGATCTTGTCTTCACCCATCTGCCGGTCCCAGTGTCTGTGCCTGGTTTTGGCCCACTGATCCGGCGGAATGAGGCGCGCAGCCTGATGGACAACTTCTGCCTGGGAGAGCTGCGCTGCGCTGAGGTGGAGCAGGCCCTGCGCGCGCATCCCGCGCCGGCCGTGATCGACCTGGGGGTAAACCTGGGCATGAGCATCCGCTGGTGGTTTCACCTGAACGCAAAGGCACATGTCACGGGGGTGGAGATGATGCAGGAAGCGCTCGACTACACGACACAGCGGCTAGCCCTCTGCCATCCTGGGGCTGAGTGGCGACCTGTCTGCTGCGCGGCCGCAGCTAGAGACGCTGAGCCGATGGAGATCCACTTTGCCGATCCTCTGGAGGGCACCACGAGCGCGATGAAATCCACGGGAGGACAACGGCGCCAGGTGCCGGTGCGCTGCCTAGACAGCCAGGTGGATGCACCGGAAGTTCTGCTGCTGAAATGCGACATTGAGGGCTATGGTGGCCAAGCCCTGCTGGGCGCGCGTGAGGTGCTGAAACGCACGCGCTACGTCGTCACCGAGACCCACGGTCCAGAGGAAACGGCACTGATGAGCCAAGTGCTCTTTGAGGCTGGATTCACCCTATTTCAGCTCAGCTCACGCTCCCTGTGGTGGCGCAGGCAGGAGGCCTGATTCCGCCCACTTTTGCAAAACCCGCTCATGCACCCGCTCCACCGTCCAGCGCTTCATGCAGGCCATCGGCTCCGTCTGATTTTGGCAGGCATTGACAGGC
This sequence comes from Verrucomicrobiaceae bacterium, assembly GCA_027484445.1. Lineage (GTDB taxonomy): Bacteria > Verrucomicrobiota > Verrucomicrobiia > Verrucomicrobiales > Verrucomicrobiaceae > Prosthecobacter. The sequence continues at coordinate 84,358 of JAIXSY010000019.1, read as the reverse complement.
CGCGTTGGCAGGTCGCAGGGCTGGCAGGGCAGGTCGGGATCGCGCAGCAGGTCAAAGCGCGCGCGGTGCCAGTAGGGGTCCCAGGCAGCGGTGGAGGGACCGTTGAAGATGAGGCCGGGAATGCCAAGCGCAGAGGCCAGGTTCATGGGGCCGGAGTTGTTGCCAATGAAAAACCGCGAGCCAGCGATCTGGCGGATGAGTTCCCCCAAGGTGCTAGCTTTCACCCGCTGCACTTTCGCTGGCAGCGCCTGCTCCTCAGGCAGGCCCTGATCCATCCAGACGATAGGAACGTGGGCGCTGAGGCGTGTGGCCAGGTCCACGTAGTGCTCCAGCGGCCACTTTTTGTAATCCCGACTGGCCCCGGCATGGATGAAGATGCCGCCATGCTTGCTGCGGCCAAAAGCGCTAAGGTCAGGAGGCGGCACACGGGCAGGCAGCTCCGTCACCAAATGACGGGCGATCTGCCAGTTCTGCCAGGCATCGGGCAGGGTAAAATCCACCGGCACCCGGTGATGCAACAGACCGCCCAGGTGACGGTCCTGGATCAGCGGACCGACGGTCTGACGCGCACCGCAAACCCGCGCCAGCAGATGGGCGACGTTGCTCTGGTCATTGCTCAGCAGGCAGGCGTCGTGCCGCAGTTGGCTGAACTGCGCGACCAGGCGCGCCAGGGTCAGTGGATGCTTCCAGGCATCGTTGAAAGGCTTGGTGGCGAACTCCAGCACGCGGACACTAGGACAGGCCGTGTGATAGAGCGGGGCGGCGATCGGGCTGGTGCAGACGGTGATCTGCCAGTCGGGGTGCAGCCGAGCGATCTGCTGCACCACGGGCAGGAACACGACGTTGTCCCCGAGTTGGTTCACTTTGAAAATCAGCAGCCGCATGTCTTGAAATGTCCCACGTTGCTCCGCTCTTAAGCAACGTGAATTCCCGTAAATCATGGCTCTGACTTCGCGTTCTGTCTTCGTCATCGTTGTAGCGGTTTGCACGACAGCGCTCGTGGCGCTGCAACCCTATGCGGCAGGTTACGGAGCCTTTCGCCTGACGCTGCTGGAGGAGCTGCTGATGCGCTGGAAAGACCCGACCTGGCAGCATGGCGTCCTGGCTCCCTTCATCGCAGGCTGGTTGGTCTGGAAGCGCCGTGCCGAACTGGCCGCTCTGCCCATTCAGGGCAGTCTTGCGGGCCTAGGCGTGGTCCTTTTCGCAATGGTGGCCTACTTTGGTGGATACAAGGCGAACAACTATTACCTCGGCGCATTCGCAGTGATGCTGTTTCTGGCTGGCGCGACCCTCGCTGGACTGGGCTGGGCACACGCACGGCGACTGATTTTTCCCTGGCTCATGCTGGGTTTCCTGTGGCCCTTGGTGTTTCTGGAGGATTCGGTCTCCTTTCGCTTGCGGGTGCTGATGGTGGAAACGACAACCTGGCTGCTGAATGGCCTAGGGCTAGAGACCCTGCGCGAAGGCACCGCGCTGATCTCTGCCGCCACGGACAGCCATGCTGCGGGAGAACGCTTTAGCCTGAAGGTGGATGGGCCGTGCAGTGGCATGAGGTCGCTCTTTGCCCTGCTCATGGTTTCCGCTCTGTTCGGTTACTTCCGCCAGGCATCGCTGCCACGCCGACTGTTTCTTTTCCTCTGCGGCTTTCCCCTGGCCATTCTGGCGAACATGGCGCGGCTGCTGATCCTCATCGCGGGCACGATGGTCTTGGGTCAGGACTTTGCCGTCGGAGATCAAGACAAGGAAGTGAGCACCTTTCACTTTCTGTCGGGCATTGCCGTGTATCTCGTGGCCTTGGCTGGGCTTCAGGGAATCTGCCGCCTCATGGGCACCGGACCGGCCCAAGCCATCCAGCCGGCCCAAGCCATCCAGCCGGCCCAGCCGCTCAAAAAACCCACCCTGCCGCTGACCGTGTGTGCGCTGGCTGTGCTGGCCGCCCTCACGGCCTGCCGCCTGTCTCCTGAGGTGCGCGCGGGCGAGTCCGCAGGGGTGATCCTGGAGCTACCCAGCGCGGCCGGACGCTTCCTTGGGGAGCCTTTGCCGCCTGACCAAGCCGAAAAAACGCTGCTGCCGGAGGACACTCAGATCGTGAAAAGCCAATACCGCTCCCCTGGGCCACCTGAACTCCGTGATCTAGCGCAGGTGACACTGGTGCTAGCCGGGGCAGAGCGCCGCAGCATCCACCGCCCCGAGGTCTGCCTGGATGGCCAGGGCTGGAGCCTGATCGGCTCGCGGGTGCTCCCCGTGGAGATCGCTCCGGGGCGAGTGCTGCGGGTGCGTGATCTGCTCGTGGAGCGGCAGGTGCCGGACCCTGCCGGAGGAAAAAAAACCCTGCGCGCGCACTACGTGTATTGGTTCATCGGCACGGATGTTAGCACGCCGAGCAATGCCGTGCGCGTCTGGCTCAGCACCTGGGACAACATCGCCCGCAATGTGAACCATCGCTGGGCCTACGCAGGCATTACCCTTTGGGTCACAGACACGCTGGATCCCCAGGCCTCCGGCCAGCGCCAGCGTGATGACGCCGCCACCGTACGTCTAGCGGAAGAAATCCTGCGCGCCGTCGTGCCGCATTTTCAGAAAGACTTTCGCGAGAAATAGCCTTGGGATTCGTCCTTTTGAGTTCATGTTCTTCACTTTACGCCATAGCCTTCCCGACTTTCTTTCTTCAGAAAGGGGAGCTTGGTCATGAGCGAAAGGCTGGACCCAGACTCGGAGCTTCTGATCGATGGGCTGCGCGGGATCGCTGCTGTGATGGTGCTTTTCTCCCACTGCCTGGACCTCGCGATCGCGGAGAAGTTTGGCTGGGATTACGCCCAGTCTCCTACCGGGTGGCGAATGCTGCGCGCGACACTCGGTCACGGTGGCTTCTGGGTGTGGGCATTTTTCATGATCTCCGGCATCTGCATCCACCGATCCATCTTGGGGCAATTTCGCGAGGGTAGCTTCTCCTGGTGGCGCTATGGCTTGGCACGAGTGACTCGAATCTACCCGCTGTTTTTCCTCGGGCTGCTGCTGGCGATCGTCACTTGGCTTCTTCACGATGATTTTGGGGGCTCCCCTGGGGCCGACCTGCCTTGGAAGCAGTTCCTGGCCAGTTTGGCCGGCCTGCATATTCTGACGGCCTCCTTCCCTGGCTTTGAGACCTCATGGAGCCTGAGCTGCGAGCTGATTTATTACCTGGCATGGCCCATCCTTTGGTTCGGGTTCGCTGGGAATACTTCGCGGGCAGCTTTGGGGGGCATTTTGGGTTCTTTGCTGGGCACGACCGTCATTTTGATCGTTTGGAAGGTTTTTCATCGCCTGGAAACGAGCAGTCTTGTCGATGGCATCTGGACCACGGGGGTTTTGTTTCCCGTTTGGATCTGTGGCGCATGGATGGCTGCCCATTGGCAGCAAGGCCGGTTGGCGGTTTCACGGCATTTTTGGCTAGTTTCGTTCGCACTCTGCCTTTGCTCTGAACTGCTGCTGGCCACGCTGAAATTCCGTCAGTATCCCGGCTGGGCCATTCAACTGGCTGGCTGGAGCGCGATCCCAGGGTTGATGTTTCTACTCTCCGGCGCACGACACTTGCGGCTTTCGTCTCTGCCTGCCGTCGTGCCTTTCTGCCGCTGGCTGGGGAGGCTGAGCTATCCCTGCTACATCCTGCATTTGCAGCTCTTGCTCCTCATCAACCACGGGGTAGATCGCATCGCTCCCACGAGCATCACGAGGCGGCCACTGGTTCATGCGGGCACGGAGTTTGTTCTTGTCTTGGTGCTTCTCGCTGCCATCGGCCCCAGGCTGGAGACTTCTTTCATGGCGTGGCGCAGGCATCTGCTCATGAAAGTTTCGGCGAGCTAGCAGCTGGGTTTCAAATTCATCGGCGGTATGTGTGGTTTCATCGGCATGTTTGCTCCCGCTGGGCGGCCTTTGCCCCCAGACGGCACGCTGGAGGCGATGCTGCGCAGCATTCGCCATCGCGGACCGGACGATGAGGGCTTTCATGCGCTCTCCTTTGGCCAAAATCGTGCTCAGGTGCATCGAGCCGGCTCTCTGCTGCCCGTGGGCACCGATGCGGCCCTTGGCTTCGCGCGGCTGAGCATCCAGGATCTATCCCAGGCTGGCCATCAGCCCATGAGCAGCCGCGATGGTGCCACGGTGCTCGTCTTCAATGGAGAAATCTACAACGCGGCCCTGCTGCGTGAGGAGTTGTGCGCCCAGGGCGTGGACTTCCGCGGCCACTCCGACACGGAGGTGATCCTGCGCCTGTATGAGCGCCAGGGCTGGCAGGCCATGCTGACCCGCATTGAGGGCATGTTCGCCCTAGCCATCGCCGATCTCAAAGCCGGCTCCCTGCGCGTGGCGCGCGATCCTTTTGGCATCAAGCCGCTCTACCACACCCGGTTGGCGGATGGCACGCTGCTCATCGCTTCGGAGATGAAGGCCTTCCTTGCGCATCCGGACTTCTGCGCAGAACTGGCCACGGAACATCTGGGTGAGCAGCTGATGTTTCGCTACACCGCTTGGGACCGCACCCTGCTGCGCGGCGTGCAGCAATTGCCCCCCGGGCATGAGCTGCGCTGGCAGGCCACAGACGGGCAGCTTTCTCGGCACCGCTGGTGGTCGCTGCCCGACGCTAGCGTGGGCCAGGAGACCGTGGCCAGCGTGCGGGCCGCCCTGCGTCATGCGGTGAAAAGTCAGCTCGTCAGCGATGTGCCGCTGGGCACCCAGCTCAGCGGCGGCATCGATAGCTCGCTCATCACCCTAGAGGCCGCAAAGGAAAGCTCTGACACACGGCATAGCTTTTCCATTGTCTTCGAGGACGCTGCCTTCAGCGAAGACCCCTGGATTACCCAAGCCGCACGACACGCAGGCGTTCACAGCCATCGCTACCTGTTTCGTCCGCAAAACTTTGCCGAAGACTTCGCTCGTGTGACCTGGCACCTCGACGGTCCGCCAGGAAACCCGAACACCCTCGCCATCGACCTGCTGGCGCGGGAGGCAAGCTCCACGGTGAAAGTGATGCTCACCGGCGAAGGCTGCGATGAACTCTTCGCCGGCTACAATCGCTTCTACTACAGCGCCCTCCAGCAGCAGCATCCGCAGCTTTTTCAGCTCGGGGCTAAGCTGGCAGGCACCTCCGGTGGCCGGCTCTGGCGGCTGCTCAGTCAGGCAGGGCAGAGCCAGGAGCGGCAAACCATCACCGGCTCTGCTTACGGAGCCGCTGCCCTCGTGACCCAACTGCTGCCCGGCGTGAAGATCGAGGATACGCTCAGCCAGCGGCTCGATCACCTAGCCGCTCTGCCCGGCACCGGCCTAGCCAAGCAGATCCGCTACGAGGTCGAAACCTACCTGCCAGACCTGCTGCTGCGGCAGGACAAAATGACCATGGCCCACGGCGTCGAGTGCCGAGTTCCCTTCCTGGACCTCGGCGTGGCCAAAGCCGCACGCGCCCTTCCCGCAGAAGCCCTGGCCAGCCCCACCTATGGCCCGAATGCCCGCATGCGCGGCACGAAACGGCTGATCAAGCAGATGGCAGCCGCCGAGTTCGGCCACGCCTTTGCTTACCGGCGCAAGCGCGGCTTCGATGTGCCCCTGGCAGCCTTTTTCCGCCAAAACACCGTCCGCGCGCGGGTGGAGGAGGAATGGCTGCCCGCCCTAAAGCGACGCGGTGTCCTGCATGGGGGAGAAGTGGACCGGCTTTGGACTCAGCTGCGTGCTCCTGGAACCAGCGCCAGCCATCGCGGAGCGGCCGAGGCACTCTGGGTCGCGCTGGGGTTAGAAGTTTACATGTCTAAATTTTTAGAATTATCAAATTCGAGAGATGGCAGGCCCTGAAACTACGAGTAATTTTAAAATTAGCCTTGTTTGCGCATAAATTTCATATTTATTAGTCATATGCGTTCAAAAGTATTCGCCCTTTTCGCACTTCTTGGTCTTTCCCAAGCCTGCTTCGCCCAAACCGGCACGATCAGCATCAATGCGGTCAATCGGGATGGTTTCGGCGGCGTTTATGAGATCGACGAAAGTTCAGGCGTCGCCTTCGATGGTGGCCGCTACTGGTGGATGTGCATCGAGCCCAATGGCTCTCGCTCAGCCGGTCCTGTGGAAGGCGGATTCATCGCAGATTCCATCTCCTTCGCAGAGGGTTGGGACCAGATGAACACCGAACGCCTGACGAATTACACCAACAATCCTGGATTGTACCTAGCCCTGGCCACTCAGGTGCGCGTGATGGAGTATGTGTTGGACACCTACCTGCCCTGGACCACCCTAGCTGGCCCATCCGGTCGCTTTGCGGAACAAGATGCGGACCCCGCCCTGTATGGCAGCAACACCGATTTCTACAATGCCTTCTTCACCGTGCAGAACTTCCTGTCGGAGACTTATGGGAAGACCAACAAGACAGACTTCACCAACATGGCGGATTACACGTTCTTCGCGGGCAATGCTACCGATCCGGCCTCCATTCTCTCCCGCAACACGCTCTTCGCGACCATCCTGAGTGATGTGGAAGGCAAGGCGAGCACCAACTTCTTTGACACCTACACCGCACAACGCGGCTACATGATCGCCAACACGCTGTTCTCCGAAACCGATCCAGACAACTGGCAAGATGCCCTGATCATCTACGACTTCGTTCCTGTTCCCGAGCCCAGCGGTGCCCTGCTCATCGCCTGCACTGGCCTCGCCGTCATGCTGCGCCGCTTCCGTCGCTTGGCTTGATGTAGCATAGGTTGACGGCTGGGTGATTGCGGTGTGGCCCCCCCTGAATTCAGGGCTCCTCTTGGCCCATGTCTCTCGAAGACACTCTCTACCCACTGCTCCGGCTCTATGAAACCGCGCCGCAGCCGGTGAAAAGCCTGGCGGGCCGAGCTTATCGGCTGCTCCCCACCCGCTGGCGCCAAGGGCGGGCCTACGCGCGCTTTCAACAAGAAGCCGCCGACTCGACGACTTGGGATGCGCAGACCCTGCGGCGCTATCAAGTGCAGGCGCTGCGAGACAGCCTGCTGGCGGCAGAAAAGGCACCGCTGTATGCCCGTCGGTTCGCTGAAGCAGGGGTGCGGGCGGCGGACTTTGAAACGCTGGAGCAGCTGCAAGCCTACCCGCTCCTCACGAAACAGGACCTGCTGGAGCATCGGGAAGCACTGGTGAATCCTACCATCCCAGCTCATGAGCGCCTTTACCTGACCACCGGCGGGTCCAGCGGCGTGCCCGTGGGCTTTTACCTGCACAAAGGCATCTCCCGCCCAAAGGAGCAGGCCTACCTGGAGACCCAGTGGGCGCGGCGCGGCTACCGACACGGCGACCGCGTGGCCGTGATCCGCGGCGGCGTGACGTCCAGCCGAGCGCAGGGCAGCATCCAGAGCTACGATGCAACACGCGGGTGGCTGATTCTCTCCTCCTACCACCTGACCCTGGAGCGGCTGCCCGAGTATGTCGCCGCGCTGAACCGATTTCGTCCCCAGCACCTGCACGCCTACCCGAGCGCGGCGCTTATGCTAGCACGTGGCCTTCAGCAGCTGGGGCTCAAGCTGGCCTTTCCACTGACCTCGCTGCTCTGTGGTTCTGAAAAGCTGGAGCGCGAATCACAACGCGAGCTCGAGGGCTTCTTCGGCTGCCGGGTCTTTCACTGGTATGGTCACAGCGAGCGGGTGGTACTGGCCGGTCAAGGCTGCGAGTCCGACCACCTGTTTTTCTGGCCAGGCTACGGCTATGTCGAATTCGGCCCTGCGGATGAAAACGGACACCGCGAGATCATCGGCACCTCCTTTCACAATCATGTCATGCCGCTGATCCGCTACCGCACGGGCGACTACGTACGCTTCCCTGCGGCGCGCAGCGGTGAACTGCCCGGCCTCGTGGAGATCGACTCCGTCGTGGGGCGGGATTACGAGTTCCTGCTCAGCGCCAGCGGGCGTCAGATCTCGCTCACGGCGATCAACATGCACGACCGGATTTTCGACGGTCTGCTGGCCGTGCAGTTCGCCCAAGGTGCCGCCGGGCGGGTCGAGTTCCGTTACCAGCCGGGGCCGCAATGGCAGCCGGACCGGTTGCAGTCACTCCGCGCCGGGCTGCTGCGCAAGCTGGGGGATGACTTTTCCCTGACCCTGAACCCCATGGCTGAGCTAGAAAAAACCCGCGCGGGCAAGCATCGCTGGCTCGTGCCCTGGGTGGAAAAAGCCGATTGACCCCCAACGCGCATGTGTGGATTCGCAGGATGGTTTCAGACACCAGGCATAGCCTGGCCCGAAGACGCGCGCCGACGCCAAAAATCTGCCCTGACCGCCCTGAGGCATCGCGGCCCGGATGACGGCGGGGAAGAGCGCGGCCACACCTGGTGGATGGGCTTTCGCCGCCTCTCCATCCTGGACCTGAGCCAGCACGGACATCAGCCCATGATGTTTGAGCAGGGCAGCCAAACGCTGACCTTCAACGGTGAAATCTACAACTACCGCGAGCTGCGCGACGGCCACCTGCGCGGCGTGCCACTGCCCTCCACTGGTGATACTGCTGTGCTCGGCGCGTTGCTGTCCAGGAACCGCGTCGGCCGCGTGCTGCCGATGCTGCGCGGCATGTTTGCCTTTGCCTGGCGGGATGAGGCCAGACGCACCCTCTGTCTGGCGCGCGATCCCTTTGGCATCAAGCCGCTCTACTACCACCTGGATGCCCAAGGCACGCTGCGCTACGCCTCAGAGCTGCGCACCCTGCGTGCCCTGCTGGGGCGGGACAAAGGCGCGCTGTCTCCGCAGGCACTCGCAGGTTACCTGCGCTGGGGCTGTCTCCAGGCACCGGATACGGTCGATGATGGCATCCGCTGCCTACCGCCAGGGCACCGGCTGCTCTGGCGTGAGGGCGAGGTCGAACTGGAGCGCTGGTTCATGCCCGTCTGGCAACCCGCGCGGGAATGGATCCGCGACCCTGAGGAGCAGCGCCAACGCGTGCGCGAAGCGGTGCTAGATAGCGTTCGCGCCCACCTGGTGGCCGATGTGCCCGTGGGTGTGTTTTTGAGCGGCGGGCTGGACTCTTCTCTGATGGCGGGTGCCATGCGGCACCTGGGGCAGACACGCATCCGGGCCTTCTCCCTAGGCTACGATGAAGGCGCAGGCGTGCCGGATGAAACGGACGCGGCGACCCTGACCGCCCAGCACCTGGGCTGCGACTATCAGGTCGAAAAGATCTCCAGTGAAGTCGCAGAATCTCTGCTCGATGACTACCTGGCGAGCCTCGACCAGCCGACTGGCGACGCCCTGAACACTTGGCTGGTCTCCCGACTCGCCGCACGCGAGGTGAAAGTGGTGCTCAGCGGTCTCGGCGCGGATGAATGGTGGGCTGGCTACTCCCTGCATCGTCTTGCCTCTCTCACCCTACGCAGCCCGCTACGCCACCTGGGCTCGCTGGCACGGGGCTTGCAGTCCGCGCTACCGCAGGAATGGCGCAGCCACCCGGTGTGGCGGACAGCCTTTTTCACCCTTGGCGGTCATGGCAGCCGCCCAGTGGACCTTCAGCGCTCCTCGCGTGCCCTTTTCAGTCCTGATGAAGTCGCCCGCCTGACCGGCCGACCCTGGGTGGAAAATGGCGAGCAGGCGCGGCGGCGGCGCGAGGCCCCCCTCACCGCGCCCGAGAGCTGGCTGCACGAGCTGCTCTTCACCGAGACCCAGACCTACTTGGCGGACATGCTGCTGCGTGACAACGACGCCGTCAGCATGGCCCACTCCCTGGAGCTGCGCGTGCCGCTGGTGGACCGGCGCATTTTTGAGCTGGCCGCCCGTCTGCCGCCTGAGGCAAAAATGAGCACCCACCTGGGCAAAATCATCCTGCGCGAGGCCTGCCGCGATCTGCTGCCCCCGCACATCTACGCGGACCGGCAGAAAAAGACCTTCACCCTGCCGCTGATGAAATGGATGCGCACGCCCCGCTGGCGGCAGCGCATCGAGGACACCCTCTTCTCCAGCACCTGCCGCCAGCGCGGCTGGCTGGTGCGCCGGGAGGCAGAGCGCCTTTGCCGCGATTACTTCCAGAGCAGTGTCGAAACCAAGCGCGGCTGGCAGCTCAGCCAGCGCGTGTGGGTCATGTATGTGCTGGAGGCTTGGGCGCAAAAACAGCGCGCCGCATGAATGTCCCCCAGACCATTCTTCAGGTCTTCAACCGCTACCTCCAGGCTGGCGGAGAGGAAGCCTCCGTGGACCGCATCCAGCGCCACATCGCCCTGCGCCATGAGGTGCCGCGCTGCTTTTTTGAAAGCGCCTCTTGGACCGGCCCGGAGGCTCCCCATCGGCTCGCCCAGACACGGCGCTTTTTTTATAACGCAGAGTCCGCCCGGCAGTTTGAGGCGCGTGTGCAGGAGACCGGGGCCAGTGCGGCGCTGTTTCACAACATCTACCCCGTCGGCTCGCCCTCCTTGTATCACAGCGCGCTCAGGCAGCGCCTGCCCGTCATCCAATACCTGCACAATTACCGGCCCTTTTCCGTCGGTGGCTCCCTGTTTTATGATGGCAAGGTGCAGACCGCCCCGCTGCATGGCGACTACCTTGGTGAAATCCGCGCGGGAGCCTGGCAGGGCAGGCTGAAGAGCGCCCTCTGCGCCCTGATGCTGCGTCGGCTGCACCGCAGCGGCTGGCTGGAAAGCGTGAAAGCCTGGGTCTGCATCTCTCAGTTCATGGCCGACTGCCTGGCCCAGCATGGCTGCGTGCCGCGAGAACGGCTGCACGTCCTGCTCCACAGTTGGGATGCCATGCCCGAGCCGCCCGCTCATGAAGACGATGGCTACTACCTCTACCTCGGCCGTTTGATCCCTGAAAAAGGCATCCATGAAATGATCGCCGCCTGGCATGAGCTGCGCCGGCAGCTGGGAGAAAAAACACCCGCGCTCCATATCGCAGGCGATGGCCCCCTGGCTGACGCCGTGAAGCAGGCCGCTGTGGACAATCCCAGCATTCAGCCGTTAGGCCACATCCATGGCGCGGCCAAGCACGACGCCCTGCGCCGCTGCCGCGCCCTCATCGCCCCTTCCCTCTGGTGGGAGCCGCTCGGCCTCATCATCTACGAGGCCTACGACCACGCCAAACCCGCGCTCGCCGCCCGCAGCGGAGGCTTGGCGGAAACGGTCCAACACGGCCAAACCGGCCTGCTTCACCCACCCGGCGACATTTCCGGCATCGTCCAAGACGTGCTCACCCTTGAATCCATGCCCACGCAACAGCGCCAGCAGCTCGGCACCCAGGGCCGCGCCTGGCTCCTGCAAGAAACCGCTGTCCGCACCTGGCAGGACCGGTTTGATGCCATCCTCGAAACAATCCGCTAACTCCCCCCATGCTCCAGCTCGCCCAATATCAGGATGGCCGTCTCGAACTCCAGGACGTGCCTGCGCCCGTGCCGCCGCCGGGGGGCATTTTGGTGCGCACCACCTGCTCGGTGATCTCCCCCGGCACGGAAAAAATGAAGGTGGAGCAGGCGCGCATGTCCCTGCTGGAAAAGGCGCGCGCCCGGCCGGATCAGGTGAAAAAGGTCATCGACACCGCACGCACGCTGGGCTGGAAATCTGCCCTGGAAAAGGTGCGCAACCGCCTGGAATCGCCCACGCCGCTCGGCTACTCCGCCGCGGGAGTCGTCGTCGCGGTGGATGAGCTGAACACGCGCTTCCGCATCGGCGACCGCGTGGCCTGCGGCGGCGCCGAATGCGCCTTTCATGCGGAGATGATCGCCGTGCCCGACCTGCTGGCCACGCCGGTCCCCGAAGGTGTCGAAGACTGGCAGGCCGCCTACACCACGCTGGCCTCCATCTCCATGGAGGGCGTGCGGCAGTCTGGCGCGCGGCTGGGGGAGCGCGTGCTGGTCCTCGGCCAGGGCCTCGTCGGCCTGCTGGCCACGGCTTTGCTCCGGGCCAGCGGCGCACGCGTGATGGCGGCAGACTTTGTGCCCAGCCGTCTCGAAACCGCCCGCGCGATGGGGGCCGAACGTGTCGTGAACCCTGGACAGTCGCGCGTGGAAGACGAGGTGCGGGCCTGGACCCAGGGCCAGGGCGTGGACGCCGTGCTGCTCTGCGTGGGGGGAAAAGGCCCCGCCGCGGCAGACACCGCCATCGCTTGCCTGCGCGACCGTGGCGTGATGGTCATCGTCGGCATCTATGACGCGGAACTGAGCTGGAAGACCGCCTACATGAAGGACATCCAGGTGCGTTACAGCCGCAGTTACGGCCCCGGGCGCTACGATCCGCAGTATGAATGGGGCGGGCAGGACTACCCCATCGGCCATGTGCGCTGGACGGAGAACCGCAACTTTGAGGCCTGCCTGCACCTCATGCAATCGGGCGCGCTCGACCTGCGCCCGGTGACCACACGCCGCGTCGCCTTTCCTGACGTGATCAGCGTTTATGACCAGCTGGAAAAAGAACTCGGCGTGGTCATCGACTACTCCGCCGCTCACGAATGCGCGCCGACTGCGCTGCCTCCAACGCCGCCCGCAGCGCTGGCTCAAACCACGCCCAACCTGGCTCCAAACGGCTCGCCTGTGCTGCACGTCATCGGCGCGGGCAATTTCGCCCGCACCATGCTGCTGCCGAACGTCAAAGGCCGCATCCCGCTGGGCACCATCGTCAATGCCACCGGCCTGAGCGCGCGGCATGTGAAGGAAAAATTCGGCTTTGCCCACGCCGAGACCGAAGCGGCCAAAGTCTTTGAGACCCAAGGCAGCGCGGTCATGATCGGCACGCGTCATCATCTGCATGCGCCGCTGACGCTTCAGGCGCTCGCCGCAGACAGCCATGTCTTTGTGGAAAAACCCCTCTGCCTCACGCGCGAGGAATTGTCCCAGATCGACAGCGCCATAGCCAACAGTCAGGGCAGCGTGATGGTGGGCTTCAACCGCCGCTTTGCCCCGGCCACCCTCGAGCTGAAAAAGCTGCTCAGCGCCATCTCCGGGCCGAAAACCCTGGCCTACCACGTCTTCGCCGGCCCCCTGGCCCCCGACCACTGGTATGCGAATCTGGAGCAAAGCGGCGGCCGTGTGCTGGGGGAGGCCTGCCACTTCTTCGACTTCGCCTGCCACCTGCTGGGCAGGCCCGTGAAGGTCACGGCACAGACCCTGGGGCGGCCTGCCTTTGCCGACTCCATCACCGCGCAGATCGAGTTTGCCGACGGCTCCTCCGCTCAAATCGTGTATTCCGCCGAGGGCGACTTTGCCTTCCCGAAGGAAAGCTTCCGCGTCTTTGCCAGCGGACTGGTGGCCGAATGCGTGAACTTCCAGGAGCTGGCCATCCACCGCCAGCGCAAACGGCGCGTCAGCAAGCACAGCAGCAAAGGCCACGCCGAGGAAATGGCGGCTTGGCTGAGTTTCTTGCAGCAAGGCCAGCCGCATCCCCTGCCCTACGCCGAGGCACGCCAGAGCATGGCGCTGACCTTTGCCGTGATGGACAGCCTGCGCATCGGCCAGACGACGTCTCTTTGACGATCGTGCCACCGTTCCAGTAGGCGGGGCATTCCTGCCCTGTGGCACAACTTCAAGGTCTGCGCTTCCTGGCAGAAAGCCACTGATGCCGGAGGTGCGTCCGCGTTGTTCAGCGAAAGTAACCGGTGACCTTCAGCTTGCGGCTGAAGATCTTGTCGCCAGCTGCCACATACAAAAGATCGTGGTCCTTGCCGGCAAACTCACAGCTCACCACTTTCCCATCCGCCACCGGCTTGGCGATGATGCCCGACAGCCGGCCCGTGGGGTCAAAGACCTGGATGCCCAGCTCCGTGGTGACAAAGTAGCGGCCTTTGGATTCCGTTGTCGCGCCATCGCCGGACGCCGTCTCCTTGCCCACCGGCAGCCACATCGTCATGTAAGGCGCGCCAGCGGAAAGGCTGCCATCCGCCTCGATGCGCCAGGCCCACACGTGCTTGCCGCCATGCTCAGACACCACCAGCGTGCGTTCATCGGTGGAGATCGTGATGCCGTTCGGCTTCTGCACACGGCCTGCATCAGCCACGAGGTGCTTTTTGTCCTTCGTGATCAGATGCACGCTCAGCGTTGGCGTTTCCGTGAAATAGACATGGCCCGCCTTGCTCACGACGAGGTCATTGCACTTCACCCCCGTCAGCAGCACCTCCACCTCGCCCTTCATGCTGATGGCGATCACCCGTTGCTCGCGGTTGTGGCAGGCGTAAAAGCGCCCGTCTGGCCCGATCTGCAGGCCGCTGATGCCGGGCAGGTTGTCCAGGAAAAGGTCCACCTTCCCGCTCGCCGCATCCAGCTTGTAGATGCCCTTGCCGCTCTTCACGTCCGTGAAAAAGAGATTCCCCGCCGCATCCACGCAAAGCCCGTCCGTGAAGGCATAACCCGCAGCCGCCTCCTTCCAGGGCTCGCCGTCGATCAGGTATTCATGCAGCGAAGTGTCCTGCGCGGCCAGGGAGCAGGAGAGCAAAAGTGCGGAGGCAAAAAGAGCAGTCGTGGGGCGGAGGCGAGGCATGGTCAGTTTAGATGGAGCTGCGATGGCCAATATCAACGATGACCACGACCAGGACATTGTCCCGGACTTGGTAAATGATGCGGTAATCCCCGGATCTGACACGCCAGAGATCCTGGCGTCCTTTCATTTTCAGGCAGCCGGGCGGGCGGGGTAGCTCGGCCAGTTGGTTGATGTCGGCCTGGAGCTGCCTCTGAACCTGTTTCGGCAGCTTGGAGAACGCTTTTTCTGCCGATTTCGTGAATTCCACCCGGTAGCTCATGGCAGCAGGCCGCACCGGCGTTGAACATCCTCCCAGGGAACAAAATCTTCCCCCTCCGCAAGGATGGCTTCCGCTCGTGCCAGGTCTTGAGCTTCCTCGGCTTCGATGCGCTTTTGCTCCATCCACTCCGCAATCTGCCAGAACTCCTTCGTCGGCAGCGCTTCGATGGCTTTTTCAATCTCAAGGACCGTGCTCATGACATCCTCAAATTACGGGACGACCTGTGGACTTTCAAGACCTCACTTCCGCCACAGCCAGCGCAGCGTGTCGGGCAGCAGGGCGGCGCCGTGCTTGCCGTTGTGGGTTCCTTCGCCCATCACAAACTGGTAGTCATACCCGGCGAATTTCAGCGCGGCCGCCATGTCTTCATTCGCCAGCGGCCAGTTGCCGAACTGGTTGTCGAGGTCGTTTTTGCCATCCTGCAGAAACACCCGCAGCGGCTTCTTGTCCGTCTTGCGGATCAGCGCAGGATAGACGTAACCGCCCCGGATGTTCGTGAAGCTGCCGATGTGGCTGACGACCTTGCGGAACGCATCAGGCCGCTCCCAGGCGACGGTGAAGGCGCAGATGCCGCCGCTGCTGTTTCCGCAGATGGCGCGCTGCTCAGGGTCCGTTGTCAGGGTGTAGTCCTTTGCCACGGCGGGCAGGATCTCCTCCAGCAAAAAGCGCGCGTGCAGGTCGCCGAGCGAGTCATACTCGAAGCTGCGGTTGCTGCGCGCTTTCACCTTCGGGTCCTCGTTCGGAAACACGCCCGGCTGGATAAAGATGCCGATCGTCACCGGCATCTGACCTTTGGCGATCAAGTTATCAAAGACCGTCGGCACGCGGAACTGGCCATCCCGCTTCACAAAACCACCGCCATCGCAGAACACCATGACGGCGGCTGGGGTGCCCTTTTGATACTGCGCCGGCACATAGATCCACCAGTCGCGCGTGGTGCCAGGATAGATTTTCGAGTCCTTCCAAGGCGGCATCTGGATCACCTGCCCCTTCGGCACGCCGGGTTGCTCTTGGGAATCCGGGCCCAGGACATACTGATCATCCTGCGGTGCGGCTGAAAGTGGAAGAGCCAGGGCCAGAAGGGCGGAGAGGGTGCAGAAAAAACGATGCATGGAGAAAAAAGGCAGGAAGCAAACGCCTGCCCGAAGCGCATGTTGCAGGGCAAAGCAATGCCGAAAGGCAAGATGACGCGGCGAGAGTCACCCAGGTTGGGCTGCATTCCGGCGAGGCCGCTGACTAAAACCGAAAGGTCAGTCCGGTCAGCACCGACCAGCCATTGATGCTGGAACGAAAATTCACGGCACTGTTGAAGAACTGATGCTGAGTCTGGAACGAGTTTGCCCAATCGTAGCGACCCATCACCAACAAGGACCAACGCGGCGTCAGCCGCACCTGGGCAGCCACATCCCAGTAAAAGCCAGGCAGAGGCTCCGCATTCCCACGGGTTGCCGTCGTCAAGATGTTCCCCGGTGGGATGGAGGTCATGCGCGTGACCGCCTCCCAGCGAGCCCAGTTCAGCGCCAGACCGGCACCTGTGCTGAATCGCACACGCGGCACCTCAAAAACCCAGCGTGGCCCCATCGAGAGCGTGTGCAAGTTCAGGGAAAAGTCCTGCCACACCGTGCGCCCAGGAAACTCACGCCGCAGGGTCACGTCATTCATGCCTGCCCAGGAATACATGAGCGAAAGATGCAAGGCCGACGGCCCTCGCCGAAAAAGCGCCGGACTTTCCAGCATGACAAAAGGACCCCAGCCCTCCAGATCCGAAGACAAGTCGGCAAAAAAGCGCCCGGAGTCAGTCTCGATGTTCTGGTGGATGGAGAGGCCGTCCATCTGCCGCCACATCAACCCAGCCGACAATCGCCACGGGTTGTCCTCAGGCGTGACGATGGGTGGCAAAACGGCCTTGGGTGAAACAGGAACCCGCTCAACCGGAGTGCCAGCCAGCAAGGTCTGCGCTTGGAAAACAAGGCCAAAACAAATCGGAAAAGCAAAGATCAACCGCGAACGCATGATTGCTTCTAACATGATGAGATCGAAGGAAGCAAAGGATTTTGGCGCAGGTGCAAGTTTAGGAAAACGAGCCGATGCACCGGACATCGTTCTTTGTGTCAAACGCCAGCGCTAGAGCGCAGGCAGCCGATTTCTGAACCCGGATTCCGCAGTTCTCAGTAACCGGGGCATTCCTGCCCCGTGAACTGCGGAATTCGGGCTGAACGAAGCTTGGTTCTCGGCTGCGCTTCGTCCTGGCTTCTTTCCTTCTCAGAATTCAGTCACACCTTTTTCCGCCAAAGTCCTAATCCAAGGGCGCGTATGCATCCTCCGGCCATCGCCTTTTGCGATGAACTCTCTTCAACCTCCGCCGTCTGATTCTGGCAGGCTTTTGCGCCCTAGCCACCTCAGCCAAGGTCTCCGAGGCCATGCCTGAAATTGCCTCTCAGCCATCTCTTTTCCCCTTTTGGAAAAAAGCTGTCTAAAAATCCGCGCTGGACTCAAAGTGTGGCTGATGTGTGCCTATTCCACCCTCTGGCTGCCCCTTCTCTCGATCGGGCTTTTCATCGGCAGCCTCCAGGCTCAGGATAACTTTCCCCGTGTCAGCACGGACTTCCTTCCTGCCATCCTCGTCCGCGGTGTCGATGTCGAGACCCGCGCTGAACCCATCTGGCCGGAGTACGGATACCTCACGGACAGCTTCACGGTGAAGGCCACCGGCCTACCGCCGGGGCTGAGCTTTTCGCCAGACCGCACCATCATCGGCACTCCCACACGCAGCGGCCTTTACCGTGTCAGCCTCCGCATCACTGACTCCCAGCTCACCTCGGCCCCTGCTGTCTGGGTCGTGCAGGTCGTCGATGAGCCGCAGCCCGACTTCGGCCCCGGCGGCAGCTTCATGGGCATCGTGCAGGTGGCCGAGTGGGCGCGGCATCCCCGCCATCTGCGCGCTGTCCGCCTAGACATCGAGGTCACGCCTACCGGTGCCTTCTCGGGCAGCCTTACCCTTCTCGGCCAGCGCCAGCGCTACGCCGGCAGGCTCCAGCTCGATCCTGAGGATGAGACCGAGAGGCACTGGACCCACCGCTTTCCCCAACGCCAGGGCGGCGTGCCTAGCCTGACCCTGAAGCTCACCCAAGAGGCCAAGCCCGGCTTCGTTCGCCGCCTCACAACCGTCATCGAGATCGACTCCTCCGCCACGGAGCGCATGGAGCTGCTGCCGCGCCTCGTGCCCACGGAGGACGAACGAAGGATGCTGCGGACTCGGCATAACCTCGCCCTCTCCGACAACGTCTATCAAGGCATCGCCTCCCTAGTCGTCACGCCAGGGCTGGAGGCCCTGCTCATCGGCACCCTGCCGGACGAGACCGGTTTCATCACCTCCTCCCCCCTCGTGCGCTTCGGGGGCACCCGTCCGGGCCTCCTCATCGGCTACGATGATGGCCTCTACGGCAACCTTGTCGGCGAAATCGAGATCAGCCGCTGGCAGGAGCCCTCCTTCCGCAGCTCCTCCAGTGGGCAACTGCGCTGGTACATTGTTCAGCGTCCCGGCTCACGCACCCTCTTTCCCGGCATGGACATCGCCTTCAGCGTCACGGGCCATAGCTACGTCCCCCCTGCTCAGGGAGCACTGCTCCTCTCCGGTGCCCCGCGCACCCCAGGCAATGCCCAGCTCACGCTGAAAGGCGGCGTCCTCGCCGATCAACCCTTCACCCTCACCACCCGCCACCAGGCTCTCTTCCCCAGGCGCAGCGGATTCCTCACGGGCCTGCGGCTCGACTTTTATGCTCCCACCGGCTTCTTCTCCGGGCGGTTCGAGGTGCTCCATCCCCTGACCGGAGCCCGCACCGGACAGCCTCCCATTCACTTTCGCGGCTTCATTCTCCAACCTGAAGGCCTCGGCAGCAGCGGTTTCGGCATGTTTCAGATGTCCAGCCCGCCAGAACCTGCCGCCACGCCCCCCACCACGTGGCAGACCTCTCCCATGCTGCCCGGCTACCTGGAGCTCGAGGGGCTGAATCTGTGAGGCCACTTCCACCTGCCCCACAGCGCCCGCAGGCAAGTGCCTCAGGTTCAGGGTTGACGCTTCACTTCCTCAGGATTGGTGAAATGGGCAACCGAAGAAGGGCATTCTGCTGTCTTCACTCTGTTGCCAAGATCTCCGGTCCAAATTCACCAAACCCAGTGACTCGGAGGGCAGGACTTCAGCGGGTTGCGCCATGGGTTCTCACTTCCTGCCTTTGGAGGCTTGGCTGAACCAGTCGTTGCCGCTGCTGGAACTACCGCCGCCACCAAGATTGCCAAAGGGGTTGTTGTTGAAGCCGCCTCCACCCGAGCGATTGCCACCAGCGCCGCCGAAACCTCCGGGACGGCCTTGGCCACCCGCCTGACCCGCAGGGCGAGGTGCCCCCCCACCACCACCGGGCTTGCGCTCAAAGTCGGGCTTGGACTTGAGGCTGAGAGAGATGCGTTTCCGCGGGATGTCCACCTCCATGACGGTGGCCATGACACGCTGACCGACTTTGACAGCCTCCGCAGCATCGCGCACGAAGCTGTCGCTGAGCTGACTGACGTGGGCGAGGCCGTCCTGGTGGACGCCGATGTCGATGAAGGCGCCGAAGGCGGTGACGTTGGTGACGACGCCGGGTAGTTTCATGCCGACCTGGAGGTCCTTCATTTCGTTGACGCCTTCCTGGAACTTGAAGACTTCAAACTGCTTGCGCGGGTCGCGGCCGGGCTTGGCCAGCTCGCTCATGATGTCCTGAAGCGTAGGCAGACCGACATCAGCGCTGACGTATTTTTTCAAGTCGATCTTCTGGCGCAGCTCGGGCTTCGCCATGAGATCGGCGACAGTACAGCCGAGGTCAGCGGCCATCTTTTCCACCAGTGGATAGCGCTCAGGGTGGACGGCGCTGGAGTCGAGCGGGTGCACGGCATCGCGGATGCGCAGGAAGCCCGCAGCCTGCTCAAAAGCTTTGTCGCCGAGCCGTGGCACCTTGAGCAGATCTTTGCGTGACTTGAAGGGTCCGTTTTCGTTGCGGAAGGCGACGATGTTCGCCGCGTGCGTGCTGTTCAGGCCGGAAACGTAACTGAGCAACTGCTTGGAAGCGGTGTTCACCTCCACACCGACGTTGTTCACGCAGCTGATGACGATGTTGTCGAGGCCGTCCTTGAGCTGCTTTTGATCGACATCGTGCTGATACTGCCCGACCCCGATGGACTTCGGGTCGATCTTCACCAGCTCCGCCAGTGGGTCCATGAGACGACGTCCGATGGAGACGGCACCGCGCACGGTGACATCGTGGTTCGGGAACTCCTCGCGGGCGACTTCGCTAGCGCTGTAGATGGAGGCACCGCTCTCATTCACCATGATGACAGGGATGTGCTTTGGCACGCCGATTTTGTTGATGAAGGCTTCTGTCTCGCGGCTGGCGGTGCCGTTGCCGATGGCGATGGCTTCGATCTTAAAACGCTCGATCAAATTCAGCACGAGTGTCTTGGCGTGCATGAGGCTGTTGCCTTCACCGAGCAGGTAGATGACGTCATTGAAGAGAAGTTGCCCCTGCGCATCGAGCACGACGGTTTTGCAGCCAGTGCGGAAACCGGGGTCAATGCCTAACAAACGCTTTTGACCGAGCGGGGCGGCCATGAGCAGTTCGCGCAAGTTATCGGCAAAGACCTTCACCGCCTCGGCGTCGGCTTTCTTCTTCGATTCCAGGCGGAACTCTGTCTCCATGCTGGAGCTGAGCAGGCGCTTGTAGCTATCGGCACAGGCCTGCTTCATCTGGTCGCTGCAGGCATTGGCACCTTTGACAAACATTTGAGTGACGATCTGCACGGCTGTCTCTTCCGGTGGCTGGATGCGCATGAGCAGGAAGCCCTCTTTTTCACCGCGGCGGATGGCCAGCATGCGGTGGCTGGGGATGGACTTCAGCGGCTCGGTCCAGTCGAAGTAGTCGCGGAATTTCTGCGCCTCTTCGTCCTTGTCTTTGCCATACATGACCTTCGAAACGACGGTGCCCTGGTCTGCGAAGAGCTTGCGCAAGGCAGCACGGGCCTCGGCATGATCGCTGATGCGTTCAGCGATGATGTCACGCGCACCGGCGAGGGCATCGTTGGCATCTTTGACACGCAGTTCTTCGTTTTCGTGATCGGGGTTGATGAACTTGGCAGCCTCGCTGGTGAGATCGACACCGGTGGTGAGCAGATTGGCCTCGATGAAATCGGCGAGGGGCTCCAGCCCTTTTTCTTTGGCGATGGTGGCGCGGGTGCGGCGCTTCGGACGGAAAGGAGCAAAGATGTCCTCCAGCACGTTCATCGTCTCCGCCTTCTCGATCTTCACCCGCAGCACGTCCGTCATGAGCTTGCGCTCTTCGAGGGACTTCACGATGGCCGCGCGGCGGTCATCGAGAGCCACGAGCTGTTCCATGCGGTCCTTCACGCCCTGGATCTGCACTTCATCGAGCATTCCCGTGGCCTCTTTGCGGTAGCGAGAGATGAAAGGCACGGTGGCACCATCAGCGAGCAGCTTGGCCGTAGCACCGACCTGCACGGCTTTGATGCCCATCTCACGGGCGACCCGTTCGACATGGGAGATATTGATGTTCAGTTCAGCGGCATCAGACATGGTTGGAAAAAGGGGAAAGGGCGCGGAGCGCTTGGTGTGGAAGTGTTGAGTTAGCGGTCCTGCCGAAGGGCAGCAAGACGAAGAGTTTCATGGCGAAAAATTTACTGTCTTGACGAAGCTGCTTCGCTTTTCCCAGCGCAGGTGGGGATTCCGCAGCGATGTGCAATTTCTCTCGATCTCAGGGCGCGGAAGATGCTTGGTGCCAGCCCATGCTTCGCTCACCTCTAGCGCTGAGTGCTCTCTTGCTCCTGGGCTTATGTTCATGCCAAACGAACCTCGTTCCTGGCGGACGAGGCCATGCCAGTGAGTATGGAAATCAACCTGGACCACGCGGCTTTCGCACCGTGGTGGTGGATGCGGGGCATGGCGGACGAGATAGCGGAGCGCGAGCGAATCGGCAGACGGAAAAGACGCTGGCACTAGACATCGCCAAACACCTGAAGGCAGAGCTAGAGCCAGACTTTCGCGTCATCTTGACTCGCAGCGATGATCGCTTCGTGGAGCTCGATCAGCGTGTCGTGATCGCCAATCGATACCCCGATGCGGTGCTGGTCAGCATCCACCTGAACCATGGGCGGCGCTGGCGCTCAGGCCCAGAAACCTACTGGTGGCGGGTGGATAGCTACTCCCTGGCCCAGCGCCTGCAGCGCCACCTCACGGCAGCCTGCCCGCACGAGCACGGCCATGCCGGACTGGTGCGGCGACGGCTGCGCCTGACACGCAATCCACACATCCCCTGCGTGCTCCTGGAGTGCGGCTACCTGACTAGCCGAAAAGACGCCGCGCTGCTGGCCACCAACACTTACCGGGATCGACTGGCCACGGCCATCGCCCGTGCTCTGCGGGAGCAAAGACTCGCAGGTGATGCTGGCATGGGGCCACTGCCTGCGCCAATCTTTGCTCCGCCCAGCCGTGCGGGAGACGCACGAGGCTGAAGCCCATCCCCATTTTCACCATCCCATGAAAAGACCCCTCCTCATCGCTCTGACCTTTGCCTCGGCTTACCTGCCTCTCGCAGCCGAAGAGACCTGGACTCTGGCCGATGGCACGACCCTGCAGGGCAGCTTTCGGGGCGCGATGCCGGGCATCATTTTGTTCACGGTCAAAAACGGCAGTGACCAGCGCGTGCCTGTGTCTCAGCTGCATGAGGAAAGCAAAAGACGCATCGCCGAGATCATCGGCCTGAGCGCGGCAGCTCCAGCCTCTGCGATGACCGCAGCCTCGCCAGCACCTGCACCCGCCTCCTTGCCAACCCAAACCCGCGACCCAGGAGCCATCGACGCGACAGATGTGAACCTCATCGCGAGCAAACTCGGCCTGAAGACCGTGATCATCGGTGTGTTGAAATCAGTGGCTAGCCTAGGCTCCACTGGACACAAGAAGCTCTACTTTGAAAACAGCGAGTTTGAGGTCTTTGTACCCAAAGGCACGCTCGAACAAAGCCCTGGGCTGAAGCTGGATGGACTGGAAGGAAAGTCCGTGCAGATCACAGGCACCATCAGCAAGTATGCCGAGAAGCTTCAGATCTCACTGCGCGCGGCGACGGATCTGGCCCTAGTGCCCTGATCCACGCTGGGCTCAGCCCTGGTTCAGCATGGCCTTCAGCCCAGCAAAGAAGTTCGTCGTCTCCTCCTGCCCCACGAGTTCATTCATGTGGCGACTGTAGTCGATCTCATGGACATGCGTGCGGTCCAGCTCCTTGAGAAAAGGGCTAGGCAGTTCTGTCTGTGGCTTGCCCCACTTCACCCGTGTGCGCACGTAGCTGATGGTCAGCTTTTGCCGCGCCCGCGTGATGCCCACGTAAAAAAGACGGCGTTCCTCATCCACGCGCCCTTCCTCGTAGCTGCGCTTGTGCGGGAGGATGCCCTGCTCCAGCCCCGGAAGATACACCACGGGGAACTCCAGCCCCTTGCTGGCATGCATGGTGATCAGGCAGACGCCTTTTTTCTTCTCAATGTCGTCCTTCTCCTCACGCTCATCATTCAGCGTGATCTCATCCAGAAAGCCAGCCAAGCCCTCCTTGCGATTTCGCTCAGCATGGTTCGTGATCTGATTCACCAGTTCCTTCAGCCCATTGTCCCAGGCATTGTAGTCCTCCGGCGTTTTGGCCAGTTTTTGCAAATACTCACGGTAGCCGATTTCGAGAATCAAATGCTCCGTCAACTCCGCCAGCATCACGCCCTCGCTCTGGGCAGCAGCGGAATACTTGGTGATGAGCGCAGTGAAACCACGGATGGCTGTGCGGGCTTTTTCAGGGATCTGCCGCAGAAAGTCCTCATCGCAAAGCGCCACCCACACGCTGTGGTGCTTTTCCATCGAACGATCCCGTGCCAGCTCCGCCGTCGCATTGCCAATGCCACGCGTGGGAGTGTTCAGCACGCGCAAAAGGGCGATGTCATCGTGTGGATTGTGCAGCACCGTTAGATAGGCCACGATGTCCTTCACCTCACGACGATCAAAAAAGCTGCGGGCACCGATGACTCGATACGGAATTTTGCGCTGACGGAAGGCCTGCTCCAGCACGCGGCTTTGATCGTTCGTTCGGAAGAGCACGGCAAAGTTGTCGTAAGGCTCCTTGTCTGCGTAAAAGCTACGCTCGATCTCCTTGGCGATCATGTCCGCCTCTTCCTTGTCGTCCTGCACGACGATCAGGCGCACGGGTGCGCTGCCCGCGTTGCGGCTCCAGAGGCTCTTCGGGCGACGACCCGCGTTGTTTTTGATCAGACTATTCGCCGTGTGCAGGATGGGCGTGGTGGAGCGGTAGTTCTCTTCCAGCTTCACCACCGTGGGATTGGGAAAGAAGTCTTCAAACTGCGTGATGTTCGTGATCTCCGCACCACGCCATCCATAGATGGACTGATCGTCATCCCCCACCACGCAGACATTGTAGGGCGCAGGCACCAGCGCACGCAGCAGACGCATTTGCAGGGAGTTCGTGTCCTGAAACTCATCCACCATGACAAAGCGATGTCTGCGATGCAGCACGGA
The DNA here is from genome assembly GCA_027484445.1 of Verrucomicrobiaceae bacterium. Lineage (GTDB taxonomy): Bacteria > Verrucomicrobiota > Verrucomicrobiia > Verrucomicrobiales > Verrucomicrobiaceae > Prosthecobacter. The sequence continues at coordinate 60,061 of JAIXSY010000019.1, read as the reverse complement.
ACGCACGTCCTCGTGATTCTCCAAAAGCTGCACGCCTAGGCAGAGCAGGTCATCAAAGTCCATGGCATTCAACGCGCGCATCTCGTTCGCGTATTTTTCGGCCACGGCGGCATAGAGATCTTCCTTGGGATCGCCCAAGCTCTCGCCGTAGTTCTTCGCCTTGCTCATGCGACTGAGCACCGCCTGCGGGTCGAGCGTCTCTTCCTTGATCAGCAAATCCTTCATCGCCCGCTTCATCAGGCTGATCTGTTCGCCTTGAGAATAGATGACGAAGTTTTGCTTGTAGCCCACCTTCGGCGCGAACTCGCGCAACAGCCGTGCACAAAAGGCGTGAAAGGTGCCCAGCACGACTTTTTTGCCATCGTTGCCCCGGCACATGTCCTTCACGCGCTCTCGCATCTCGGTCGCAGCTTTGTTGGTGAAGGTGACGGCCAGGATCTGCTCCGGCTTGACGCCTTCATTGATCATGTAAGCGATGCGTGCCGTGACCACGCGCGTCTTCCCCGTGCCTGCGCCAGCCAGGATCAAAAGCGGCCCATGAATGTGGGTGGCCGCCTGTCGCTGCTGGGGGTTGAGAGTGCCAGTGAATCCGCTCATGCTAGGCGTCTCAAATGGGGGGCTGTGCGCGTGTTTCAAGACCGAAGTCGGAAACAAATCATGCGCACTGGTGAGCTTTCTGTTTGACGCTCACCGCTGCTGACTCGCGCAGCCCTTCCTTCTGGCCAATGCGTTTCCAAATCTGGATGCCCGAGACGCCCGGCAGACTACTTCACCCGTTCCGGCATCCGCTTTGGGTCATAGGTCGAGCCTTTGGCAACTTGAATGAGTGTCATGCGCACCTTTGTGGGGAAGAACTTCTCCGGATCGGGGCGCTTGTGCGCGTGGAGGTTTTTGTCGTCTTTCAGCACGAGGTGCATCTCCTTGAGGCCGTGATGCCAGAGGATGTCGTTGTTCTGCCAGAACTTCGTCATGTCGAAATCCTTCTCGATGACGCCCTTTTTTTGGCTTGAGCAGACAAAACGACGAACAGGGCAAAAAGCAGGCGCATGACGCTAAGGAATGCTGCGGGCTCATCGAAGAAGCAAGGGTGCGTGGCGAAGAAGATCCATCGCCATTTGCTCGTAATCTCGCCCGCTCATGAAAGCCTTTTTCCTCGCTCTTGCCTTCGCCATGACCTCATCCGCGGCCAACATCGTCATCATGGCCGTCGAAGAGCCGGACAATTACGACGCCGTGAACTCGATGAACGCCTTCGCCACGAACGAGCTGCGGCCGCAAGGCCATCAAGTGACCGTCGTAGTCGGCGACAAGCCGGTGAAGCATCACTTTGAAGGCCTCATCGCTGCACTGAAGCAAGCCGACCTGCTCATCCTGTTCTCGCGCCGTCGCTTTCTACCCAAGCAGCAGATGGATGCCGTGCGTGGTCACCTGCACGCAGGCAAACCGCTGCTCGGCATCCGCACCGCGAATCATGCCTTCATTCCGCGTTCGAAAGACATCGTCGATGCAGGCTTGACCACCTGGCCGGAGTTCACGCATGACGTGCTCGGCGGTGAAAATGCAGGCTACGAGACCCAAGGACTGCCTTACACCGTCAGCGTGCCTGTCGGGATCAAGACACCTCTGCTCGAAGGGGTGAAGTCCGCGAACATCCACGGTCATCAATCGCTCTACAAAGTGCTGCCGCTCGCCACCGATGCCATGCCCATCCTCATCGGCACCGCAGGCGCGGGAGCGTCCACACCGCCACAACCTGTCGCCTGGACCCGCACCTACGGCCCTCACAAAGCCCGCATCTTCTACACGAGCCTCGGCGCGCCGGAGGACATGCGCATCGCAGATGTGCGTCGATTGCTGATGAATGCGGTGAACTGGTCGCTGCAGCGTTGACTCAGATTCAGAAATTCTCGGTAAGCGTGGCATTCTTGCCACGCTGAACTTTGGCATCCGGGTTGATGTGACCTTTTCAGTCTGTTTGACGAACATGTGCGAGGTCAGCCCGGAACTGCCATATCATCGGCCAAGAGGCATGAGACCTCCGCAGGCAAAAGGGCGGCATCAGGCTTAGCCTCTGCGGCTCCTGCCTCGGCTTCCTGGAGCGGCCCTTCCGCCCTGGACAAGATCACCCGATAGCCACCCAAGAGCGTGGTGCGCACCTGCGCCTTCCATTCCGCACCCAAGCCCAAGGACTGCCGCAGTTCATCCCCACGGAAGCCTGCTCGAATGCTCACCTGCATGTCATAGCGGGTAATCGGGTGCAGCTCAGCTAGCCAAGAAAAGAAGTGCCCCATGAAGGTATGGATGCGCCGTCGCTCTGGCTCAGCCGCCAGGATGAAGCGCGTGCGCGGTGAGAGGCGACGTCCGAGATCACGGAGCTGTTCATCGCGAAAATGATGCAGAATGAGATTCGCGATGAGAATCTCGCTATCTGGCAGCGATTGCTGAAACAAGTCTCCTTGCGACCAAGCCGCCTCCGCAGGCCAGCGAGCAGGACGCGGAGCCAAGTCCAGACCATGCAAATCGCGAGCATCGCAAAGCCCAGCCTCGTGAAAACGCAGCGAGAGTTCGCCATCGCCCGCACCGATTTCAGTGATGCGCCATCCAGGCTGGTGCAAATGCCGCAGCATGCTTTCCATCCAACGATGGTTTCCCATGACGGCATTCACCAGCAGCAAGTCTTCCCTACCTTTCACGGCGGCCGGGTGGTCGCTCGGGAAGGTTTCGAGAAGCTCAGGCTGAACATCGCGGATTCGCACACTGCTCTCTAGGCCGGACCAGCCTATCGCAGCAAGCCTGGGAATGACAAAGCTACTCATGCCCAGACCTTTTTTGGCACGGCTTTCAGGGTGTTGTAAGGAATGGTCTGCATGGCGAAGTAAGGCCCAATGTGTTTCGCCAAAGGCCCGCGGAACAAGCACTCGCGCATGAAAACATCCCGCAACCAGGAGGCCATGACGCCAGTGCGCGTGCCTAGCCACATGCCACGCGCCGCACGGATCGTGGCCGTGTGGGAGGCTCGGTGGCGACAGCGATCGTAGGCCTCCAGCAGCGGCAGGGGCGCTTGGCTGCGCAGCAGGATGGCGATAAAGACCTCTGCGAGAAACTCGGCATCGGCCCAACCTGTGTTCATGCCCTGGCCACCAATGGGGCTCATGAGATGGGCCGCATCCCCACACAAAATGACCCTGCCATCGTGATACTGCTCAGCCTGCATCCAGCGTGGAGAAAAGGGACTCTGGTTGAGCTGATCCGCCACAGGTAGCTCCAGGCCCGCACGTTCACGCACCGATTGACTGATGAATCCATGCTGACCGTGCGTGATGGACTCTGGGGTCTGCACGATCCAGCGCCGCCGACCGTCAGGTAGAGGAAAGGATTCGACCGCACCGTCGCGCGTGAACCAAAGGTGCGCTTCTTCCTTCAAGCTCGTGCGGTCGATGAAATCCCCCATGAGAAAGTGACAGCCGTACGAGGCACCCGAGGTGCGCATTTTCAAAAGCTCACGCACTCGACTGCGGCTTCCATCGCAACCGACGAGCCACTGGGCGGTGCGATGCAAACCATCGCCGACCAGCGTGACGCTGGCTGCATCTTGCTCGATATCGGTGACTTCAATGCCACGCAGCAATTGCACGTTGGGCAGGGTCGCGAGTCGTGACTCCAAGAGCTGAATCGTCTGCTGCTGTGGCAGGGACAAGATGTAGCGATGCGGACCAGGGATCTCTCGAAATGAGGCACAGCCCAAATGACCTGCGTGACCATGCACCTGACAGTCACGGATTTTCACCCCCTGCCGCACAAAGGCCTCATCCAGCCCGAGCCGCGCCAAGATCTCCAAGGACGGTGGCGTGATGCCGATGGCTTGTGAGTGCTGCAGCGGTTCCGTGCGCTTGTCCACAAGGAGCACGCGCAGGCCCTTTTCACCCAAGAAACAGCCCAACATCAAACCCACCGGGCCCGCGCCAATGATGGCGATGTCGTGATCCGTGGATGGATGACTCATAAGAAGAGTGGAGCGTGCTTTGGCTGGAAACCAATACGGCACACGACGCTGATAGCGCTCAAAAGCCATGCCATACCACTGGCGGTAGCGCTTTTCTTTCACCAGCGGAGCCCACACACAGTAGGCCGTCCAAAGCATCGCGATGACCAGATGGTCCGGCGTCCAAACGGGCGCAGTCCACAAGATGAGCGTGAACGAGGCATAGATCGGCTGTCGGCTGTAGCGGAACATGCCTGTGCGCGTGAAGGGCTGATAGCTCGGCTTTTCACCACGCCAGACGGAGCGCCAACCCAGAATGCCAATCTGTGTGTCCAAGCCCGCATCGCTCATCGACTTCGCCAGCATGATCCACGAGACACCATACAGCACACTGAGCACTCCTTTCGCCAGCCCATGAGGAGCCCACCACACGGTGTCACTGGAAGACCAAAGCAAAAACGTCAGCAGCAACTGCACCGATGCCAAACCGGCAAAGATCGTGGTGGATAAAACAGACCCAAGGCCTAGCGGAGCGAGGCGCGCCATGAACCGACGACCACGCGCGGAAAGCAACAACGTGTGGCCTACTCCAAACTGCAAGAGCAGTAGCACGTCCACCAGCGCCGCCGTGCCGCCATGGACATGCAGAAGGCTTAAATGCAGGCCATTGTAAAGGCTGCAAAACATCACCACTACCGAGGCGAGAAACAAGGCATGGCTCACCAGCCCATAAGCCAGCGCCGTGTAGCGCTGCGCGGGTGTATAAAAGGCAGTCGTGCTCGCATTCATGAGGCCTGAAGGGCTGTGGCACGCTCACCGACAGACATGGCTGGGCAGCCCACCCGCTGCATCACTGCAGTTTCGACCGTCAATCCTGGACCAAAGGCCATCGCACAGAGCGTGGCTGATTCGGTTTCGGCACTGTCGAGCATCTCTTTCAGCACGAAGAGAATCGTGGCGCTGCTCATGTTTCCGTAATCGCGCAAGATGGTCCGACTGGCCTCCAGGCTGTTCTCTGCCAGATGAAGGCTTTCCTGCACCTTATCGAGAATGGCCCGCCCACCCGGATGCACTGCCCACTCGTGGACATCATCCACCTGCAGGTCATGGCGCTTTAGCACGCCATTCAGCAGTTGGCGAATGTTGCCACCGATGATGTCTGGCACATAGCTAGAGAGCACAATGTTGAAACCCTCGTTGCCAATCTCCCAGGCCATTTCTGCTTCACTGGAAGGCACAAGCGCACTTTCGAATCCATCCAGTCGGTAGGCCGGGCGACCCAATTGGGGTTCACGAGCACTCACGATCGCCGCCGCTGCACCATCGGCGAACAAAGAGTTGGCCAAAATGCTATCGGGCTGATCATTCACCTGCATGTGCAGCGTGCACAATTCCAGGCAAACCACGAGCACGACAGCATCAGGATTCGCCTGACAAAACTGGGCCGCCATGCGCAGAGACGGAAAAGCCGCGTAGCAGCCCATGAAGCCAATCGTGTAGCGCTCCACATTGGAACGCAGTCCCAGTTCTTTGATGATGTGATAGTCCGGCCCCGGATTGGCAAAACCCGTGCAAGAGGTGTAGATCACATGCGTGATGTCCTCCTTGGCAAACCCAGGCGCATCTGCAATCGCCCGACGAGCAAGACTCACGGACAGTTCCTTGGCCCAATGCGTGTAAACGCGATTTCGTTCCTCCGTGGAAGGGGAGATGAGTGCCCCTGCTGCATCGCTGCGGAACAATGTGGCCTCAGTGCCCACAACGAAGTCACCACTCACGCTGTGGCGTGTCTCAATGCCACTGCGATTGTAAATGGCATGAATCAGTCGTTTGGTTTTCGGATCACGCGCCCAGTCTTTCAGCCGGTCGCGCGTGTAACTTTGCGCATAAGTGTAGGGCGGTGTGGTCGTAGCGATGTGATGGAGGTAAGCTGGCATGAACGTTGATGGCATCAGAGTTGAACAAGAGTAACCGTGGCACGAACCTTCACACCATCGCCTACGCGGATGAAAAACAGCACCGAAGGGACGCTAATCCCGCTGGCCTTCATCGAGACGGGAAAGTCAAGGTCAAAGCTGACCTTGCCCTTTGTCTGCTGAAAACGCCGAATGGTGCCCACGATCGACTGAGTCTTGCCCAGCAAGGTCAGCTTCAGGGGCAGTTGCGTGGGTGTCTTTAAATCGGGCGCGATGGCATTCGCTGGCACATCCAGTTCCGCTTTGAGGAGAGGATAATCGCTGACCTTCATCGCCTTTCGCATGTTCTCATCGCGCTTGGGTTCTGCGGTGTCCATCTTCACCGCATCAACGATAACTTCTGCCTGAACGCGCTCGGGCTGACCCGCTGCATCCAGTGTGACGGAAGTTTCGAAAGGCCGTGCTTCCACCGTGCCCCGCCAGTCATGCAGCGTAGAAGTGCCCTCAAAAGCGATGTTCGCTTTGCCCGACCAAACCTGTGTAGGATCAGCCTGAAGCGAAGTGGTTAGCAAAAACAAGAAGAACAACCGCTGCCCAAGAGGCATCCAAGACGAAAAATCAAAACGAGAACTAAGCATAAAGAAAAACGTGAAACAGAAGACAGTCGGAGGACACGACCTGACTGGCGACTGATTCCAGTGGGTCTTGCACGGCTAACGTGCCGCATTTGCTGGGCCAGAAGTCGCCTCAGTTCAGATCCACATTGGCCCAACGATGCCGACGCAATTTCCCACAAGGCCTTGCTCCGAGCGGACCCTGCCAAGCAGGATGCCTCTCTTGCCACACACCCCCTTTCACTCGATCCAAGTCTGCTCTTTCCTGCACTGCATCATCACCTGCTCCACGAGTCTCGGTAGCCTCTCGCTCCTCAGACGTGTCGCTCATGTCCACACACTCATGAACTTGATCCTTCTCTTCTTGCCACAACCCCACACCCAAAGTCATCGCCTCGGTGCTCGTGGCGATGAAGAGCAGAAGTAAAAGCAGCAATCGAGTCCAGTGCACTTCGGGAAAGAATGACAAACGTGAGCCTTCTGTGACAGGCATGAATGCACTCCGCTCAATGCTTTTTTCGCCAAGATGAAATGCTATTGAGACGCGTTCCTGCATAACCAACAAATCACATGCGCTTCCCGCCTTCGGTTAAAAGCTGCTCCGCATTCCTCTGCCACCCTCCTTCGATGTGAGTTCGATCCAGTCGATTTCGACGGGGTTCTCCTGCATCGGCAAATACAGGCGCACAATGCCCAGGGGGCCTTCGGCGGACAGTTCGACGTTGATTTCTTCCCAGCCGCTGCCTTTCAGCGTGAAGTCGGATCGCTTCGCTTGGCCTTCCGCGCCTTGCGGGAGCCAATCGACGTGTGAAGTGCCGGCTTGGGCCTTGATTCGCGCTTTGAGCGTCGTTGGGCCATGGTGCTTTCCAGCGGCGAAACCGAGGAACGCAGCATCACCGAGCTTCGTGAGCTTCAAAACACCGTTCTGGACCTTCGCGGTGCAATCGCGGGCCTTCCAGCCTTGCAGCGCGGGATCAGCGACGTCTTTCGTCGGCCCTTTGGCTTTGCCCTTGGGCTGCGATTTGCCTTCGAGCTCGGGATGATACTGCGCGGGATCGAATTTCGGGTTCGGCACGGGCACGACCGCTTTCGTGTCGGTGAGGAAGCCTTCGATCAAAGCATCGAGTTCGGCCACGAGTTCCGGCTTGGCGGCGGCGAGGTTGTTCTTTTCGCCGAGATCGTCACGCAGATTGAAAAGCAGATGACGATGAGCACCCTTTTCGCCGCCGTGGAAGAGGCGGATGAGCTTCCAGTCATCGCGATGCACCGAAACGGCCGGCGGCAGCCAGTCCGGCACGCCGGGATTGTGTGGGAAGTATTGGAAGACCGCTTTGCCAGCGAGTGCGTCGCCTTTCAGCGCAGGGAGGATGCTGTGGCCGTCGAATCGCTGACCTTTGGCTGCTTTGAGTGCGAGCGCTTCCAGAAGCGTGGGGTAATAATCCTCGCTTTGAATAATCGCATCACTGCGGCTGCCCGGTTTCGCGATGCCCGGCCACACGACGACACCGGGAACCCGTGTGCCGCCTTCAAACATTGTCGCCTTGCCGCCACGCAGCGGGCGGTTGCTGGTGGGCGTGGTGCCATCCACTTCGTTATACATGTTCCCACCGTTGTCAGCGGTGAAGATGATGATCGTGTTGTCCGCCAGCTTCAGCCGGTCGAGCCCATCCAGCAGCGTGCCGATGGCGTCGTCCATGCTCTGGATCATCGCGGCGTAGGTGGGGCTGCGTTGCGCGTCCTTGGGATCGACGCGGCTGCGATGCGTCTCGATGTTCGCTTTCTTCGCATCGAAGGGCGCATGCACGCTGAACATCCAGTAGTTGAGGTAAAACGGCTTCCCTTGCTGCTGCTCCATCCACGCCACGGCCTCCGCCGCCATGCGGTCCTCAATGTGCTCGCCCGGCGACTTCTCTTTGAAGTTCGCAAACTTCCACGGCGCCACAAAACTGCCCGCCGGGCTCGGCCCCGGATGATGCGGCAGATCGACATCGAATCCCTGCTGCAGCGGCGAATACGGCTCCGGCCCGAGGTGCCACTTCCCAAAGTGCGCCGTGGCATAGCCCGCGTCCTTCAGCGTCTCCGCCAGCGTGCGATACTCCGTCTTCAATCGCGTCGGCGGGCTCGGCTGGATGGCTTTCATGTTTGCCGCCGCCGTTTTCGGCATCGTCGTCTCCAGCACGACGCGTGGCTCATGACAGTTCGGCACCGTGATGCCCGTGCGAGCCGGACTCTGCCCCGTGAGCAACGCCGACCGCGTCGGCGAGCACAGCGGACTCGCCGAATACGCCCGCGTGAAGGTCATCCCCCGCTTCGCCAGTCGCTCCACATTCGGCGTCTGGTAAAACGTCGTCGTGCCGTAAAGCGTCGTGTCACTCCAGCCGAGGTCATCTGCGAGAATGACGATGACGTTCGGCTCCGCCGAAAATGACGAATGAGGAATGACAAATGCCGAAAAGAGAAGGGCAGCGAGAAAGCGCATGAGGCTGATGAAACGCATGCGCTGACCCGACATTCCGGCAAAGAGTGTGTCGGATTTGGAAGTGGCAGTGGCGTTTCGTCCGGACGAAAGCATTCTTGCCGGGCGGGCAAACTGCCGTTACCTATGCCACATGACCTGGAAGGAAAACATCAGCCAATGGCGTCATCTGACTCCGGAGGAGAAACTGCGCCGCAAGTGGGAGTCGATCCCGCTGGATGTGGCGCAGAGCATGGCCTTCGAGGGCGAACCGGTGCCGGTGGAGAGGATTCGCGCGACACTCGCCCGGATCGAGCCACCCGCTTTGTTGAAACCACGCAAGGTGTCCTGAGCTACACGGAACTGGCTCCGCTGCTGGCGGATCGTGTGGCGATGGTGGAGGCGGCGATCCTGAGAGGTGACTACGCTGACAGGCCGTTGGAAGAATGGCTGCTGCTGGACCTGCATCGGGGCATCTGTGCCGACCTTGTGCCTGACTGGGCCGGAAAGTGGCGGGACATTGAGGTGCATGTAGGCCGCCTGGAGCCTCCTGCTCCCTTTCAACTGCCTGTGCTGATGCGAAACTTCGCGCTCGATTTGCAGGCGCGATGGTCCAACACCACCGCAAGCCCTGATGATCTGCTACTTGAGTTGCTGGCCTTCGCCGAAGGCAGGTTCCTGACGATTCATCCGTTCCGCGACTTCAATGGCCGCACCATTCGCCTGTTCCTCGTGGAGTTGCTGCGCCGGCTCGATTTGCCTTCCGTGGTGCTGGCGGCCGAATCCTCCACTGATCGGCAAACCTACTTTTCAGCCCTCGAAGCCGCAGATGAATCGGATTGGAGACCGCTGATGGAGATTTGGAGGCAGCGGCTGGGTGCGAGCGAAGGGTGATTAGCAATCTTCGTCGATGTCAGGAATAGGCAGCCTGAGTGCGAAGCAACGCTGTCTAAACTGTTGCCTCCAGTGGCATCTCCTATCCAACGGCATCTTTTCAGTAAGACGTTCAAAACTACCGTGAAACCAAGCCGTTGTAATTCTCCCAGCTCGAAACTGATGAGTGAGGCTTATCATGCACTTCTCTACTTCAGAGTCTTCTGGTGCCGCTTGTCGCCGGAAGGTTGATTCGGTGATGTCGTCTTGGTACCGCTCGATTAAATCAACCTCGTCCAAAATGTGAATCGAATCTCGAATGTAATCATTCAGCAGAACCCGGCACTGAAACCCTGATATTTCTCCCTTTACATAGCTGCCAAGTAGTTCCTGACGGTATTGTTCTACCTTCGACAGTCCATCTTTACGATTCAATCCACGCAGTGAAGCGTTTGGCGCAGCAGATGAATTGAAGCACTTAAATCGTAACAGCAGCCGTTGGAAAATATTAACAGCCATAGACAGGAAAAATTAGATAAGTTGGGAACAAGCGACTCTTACCGCTTCTTCGCCCGCACATCAATCTTCCGGATCTCCGCGGCGCCGGGCAGGTGGACGCGGAGGTGGATGATGCGGGCGGTGGCGGGGATGGGGAGGGTGTGGGTTTGCCAGTCGGGCGTGGCTTGGAGCTCGAAGGGGATGCGGTTGGCGGGGAGGAAGTCTTTGTCACCATCGGCACGCCAGGCGATGGCGGCGGGGCCTTGGGCGGTGGTTTTGAGGGTGAGTTGCAGCGCGGCGGGAGGTCGCCCTTTGAGCTGGCTGTTGGTGATGAAGCAGCCTTTGGCCGCTTTGTCTGGCGTGAGGACGAGGAGGCCGTCTTTTTCGATCAAGCTGCCACCGCGGGCCATCCAGCCGCGTGTTTTGGCGGTGTCGGGCTCGGTTTTGGCGGCGAGTTTGGGCGCGGGCTTGCCTTCGAGGTAGAAGTCGAAGTAGTCGTTCCAAGTCGGAGCCATGGGGCCGAGTGCGAGACCGGGCGGCGTGAGCTCGGCGCACCACGCGGTGAGCTTTGCACGGAGGCGTGTGGCGATCTCGGGGTGCTGTGAGGCGAGGTTGTGCTTCTCTTCGAGATCGCTGCCGAGGTCGTAGAGGTATTCGCGATCGCCACCGCGCAGGAGTTTCCAGTTTCCTTCGCGAATCGCGCTCTGGGCCATCCAGCGCCACGCGAGGAACTCATGCGGCGCGTCTTTTTTCTCGCCGGTGAGGTAGGGGAGGAGGTTCACGCCATCGAAAGTCGTTGCGGCTTTAGCCGCATCTTCTGGAGCTAAAGCTCCAGCCACTTTGACCGCCGTCGCGGCGACATCAAGCGCACTGACGGGATGCTCATACACCTGCCCGCCGGGAATGGTGCCGGGCCAGGCGATGAGAAACGGGATGTGCATGCCGCCCTCGGCGAGCATGCCTTTTTCGCCATTCAGCGGCGTGTTCAGACTGCCGTCCCAACCACCGGGATCGCCTTTGAGTGGCGAGTCGGTCTTGTGGATTTTCAGCGGAGCGCCATTGTCGCCGATGAAGAAGATGAGCGTCTTCTCGGTGAGGCCGTGCTTTTTCAACATGCCGGTGATGCGGCCCACGCCGTCGTCCACGGCGCTGAGCATGGCGAGCGCGGCGCGTCGGCGCTCCGGCATGGGGCCAGGGAAGCGCTTCATGTAGCTCGCGGGCGCATCGAGCGGCGTGTGCGGCGCACGAAAGGCGACGTAGAGGAAGAACGGATCGTCCTTATAGCGCTCAATGATCGACGCAGCGGCCTGCGAGCAGCCATCAAGGTGATACACATTGGGCGCGTGATCGCCCATCGGGCGGTCTTTGCCGTCCACGGTGATGTTCGCGGAGAAAGTCTGCTGCCCGTGCTGAGCATACACGTGGCGGAAGCCATGCCGCGGGATCTCGGTGAGCGGCCCGAGGTGCCATTTGCCGAACTGCGCGGTGACATAGCCCGCGTTTTGCAGTCGCGTGGCGATCGTGGTCTGCTGGTTGAAGCCATCGAGCGAGGAGCCGTTGTTATCGAGATCAAAGCGGCCCTGAAAGCGCCCTGTCATGAGCCCGCCGCGCGATGGCACGCACTGCGGCGCGGTGCTGTAGCCATGCTTCGCGATCACGCCACTGCGCGCCAGCGCATCGAGATGCGGCGTGCGCACATCTTTCTCAAGGCCATGGATGCCGAGATCCGCGAAACCGTGGTCGTCGGTGTAGAAGACGATGATGTTAGGCTTCGCCGCGAAAGCGGAGAGCAGAGGGCAGAGAGCGAAGAGTAAAAGCAGGCGGCGCATGGTTTTCGTGAAACGATGGCCGTGGGACGACATTCCGGCAAAGATGGGGACCGTGATCTTTCCCGTAAGATCAACAGAGGCATGAGCTGCACATGCCCGCTAAAGTTGACCTTCATGAGCCAGCCCAAAGCTGGTGAAGCAGCGCCTTGGACTAGGAAGATGCAGAAGGACACATGGCCCGATCAGGGTGTTAACTGCTGCAAGGAGACTCCACCAGAAAGAATCGGTGTATCGGTGGGTTTTTGAGTGCCGATGGGAATCTGGGGAAGCAGGAAGTAGCCGACGGCCTTCAAAGCGCCATTGGTCTGACGCACCACCTGACCTTGGAAGGCGATGTTGGATCGCGTGAAGTTGGTGCCGTTTTCCACCAACGTGAACCGGCCTGCCATCACGCCTGTGTTGGCATTGAGCGTGAGGGTCGTCTTGGTGCGAGAGCTTGGCACCGTAAGCCTGTTGTCATCGGTGTAAGTGACATCGACATCGGGGTCCATGTCGGCATCTGCGAGGCCGCCATCGGTGAAGCGGAGCAGGACGGTGCCTTCTTCAGGCAGGCCGAGGATGATGGTGCCCGTGGCAGCGGTGGAAAGGTAGCCTCCGCTCGCCTTCAGATTGATAGGACCAAACGATGCAGCGTAGGTGCGGGTGGCGGTGGTGGGCTTTAACCAAGTGGGGGTTCCACTGATGGTATTGCCGGTGAACTGAGCCAAGGCATCCTCGGTGAGCTGAAGCGGGCCATGCAGGCTGCCTGCGCCTCTGTAGAGAGGTGAAAAGACCCAGAAACGACCTGCCGAACTCAGGAAAGTAGAGGTGGTGATGCTCTCTCCATCGGCCGTTCTTCCTGCGAGGGTCAGGCTGCCGCCCAGACCGACGGTGAAGGTCACGTAGCCACTGCCCTGGGGGATGGTCACTACACCATCATCCCCCGAGTCGGCGAGATCCAGCGCCATGCTGTAGTAACCCGCGAGGGTTTCCGCCGGGTTGGTGGTGGCATTCCAAACCGCACGGTGGCCCGTCACCGAGGCTCCGCCGATCGTGCCCGAGACGTTTCCATTCATCTCATCAATGATTAGGCTAACCGCGGCTCCAGCGACCGTGGTGGTGATGGTCGGCGATGCGACCGAGATGCGATTCGTGGCAGTGCTGACGACTGAGCTGCTGGCTGCGGCCCCCTGCGCGAGGGCAGTGCTAGGCAGTGCTCCGGCGATCCTGAGCGTCCAGGTGCCGACGGATGTGATGGTTAGGCTAAACTGGCCGCCCAGGCTGCGATTGCTGCTGTGCCGCGCGAGGGTGCCGCCAAAGGTGCCCACGAGGTTTTTGGGCAAGGCTCTGACGGTGAGTCTGGAGGTCACGAGTTTGCTAGCACCCGCGCTGTTGGTGGCTCTCACCTGCACATTGAAGGTGCCGGTCACTTCCGGGTTGCCGCTGATCACGCCTGTCGTGGGTGTGATTTTTAGACCTCTGGGCAGGCCAGTGACAGTGAAGGTCTTTGGGTAGTTCTGTGCGGTCACTGTGTAGCGAAAGGCCGAACCCACCGTGACGACAGGGAAGGCGATGGGATTCAAGACTGGCCGGATGAAGGTAGCAGACACAGGCAGCAGAAGGGCCTTGGTCAGAGAGAAGGTGCTATCATCGGTGACGCGCACGACGATGGCGGCATCTCCAGCCGCCGTCGGTGTGCCGGAAAGCACCCCTGCGCTGCTCAGCGTGATGCCAGCGGGCAGTGTGCCAGCCTGCAGCGACCAAGTGTAGGGCTGGCTGCCCCCAGTGGCTGCCAGCGTGGCGGTGTAAGCCGTGCCCCGCACCGCCGTCGGCAGGGTAGTGGTCGCGATGCCGAGATCACTGACGAGCAGTTCATACACGCGCGTGTCTATTTTCATGTCCTGATCCATGACCTGCACGGTGAAGCTGCCTGTGCCGGTGGCGCCGCTCGTTCCTGAGATGACGCCGGCCTCGCTCAAGGTGAGGCCGTCGGGCAGGTTTCCATCCGAGACGGTCCAGGTGTAAGGCTGCCTACCTCCGAAAGCGGTGAGTGTGGTGGTGTAGGCGACATTCGTCCGTGCCGTGGGTAGCGGGGAAAGCGTGAAGATGGTCGGATCTGTCGGTTCCGTCACCGTCACCGTGGCAGTGTTGGAGTTCACGCCGACACTGTTCGCGGCATTTGTGATTTTGACCCAGTAGCTAGTCGTGGTCGTGAGCTGCGGGGTCGTGAAAGTGGGGGAATTGGTGCCCACCGGTGTGGCCGTCTGACCACTGGTGCCCTGATACCACTGGTAGGTGAAAGGGGATGTGCCTGAGGCAACCACCGAAAGCTGCGCCGTTTGCCCGGTGACGATGGAGGTGGAAACAGGTTGCGTGGCGATGCCCGCAGGTTGCCTGACCGTCACGATAGCCGTGTTCGAGTCAATTCCGCTAGGATTCACACTGTTGGTTACTCTCACCCAGTAGTTCGTGGTTGCCGTAAGCGCAGCGGTGGTGAAAGACGCCGAATTAGTTCCCACTGGCGTGCTGGTGTTTCCACTGGCTCCTTGATACCACTGGTAAGTCAGCGGCGCGCCCCCTGTCGCAGTGACACTCAGGGTGGCGGTCTGCCCACTGTTGATCGTGATGGATTGGGGCTGGTTTGTGATGGCTGGCGCAGCGGGTGCCGTGACGACAAAGTTGAACGTGCGCTGCACCCAGTCTCCGCTGGCATTGGCGAAGCGCCAAGCTCGAATCGTGACACTTCGGCTGCCTGTCTGGGTTGTTGTTCCCGTCAGCGAATTTGTATCCCCTGGCACATCCGGCAGGCTGAGGCCTGCAGGCAGCGTGCCACTGCTAACGGTCCACGATTCCGGCGGAGTCGGGCTACCACTGACGAAGAACGTAACCGCATTCGGCCCTGTCAGTTCGGTGCCAGCCGTGATGGACACCGTGGTGCTGCCAGCCGTCGGTGAAATTTGGCTGAGCGTCGTCGCGCCTGCGATGCCATCAAAGGCACCCAAGCCCACAACCGTGGCGATGGCGAACTGCGCGGGCTGCATGGCAGCGATGGAGCCTGCGAGATTCAGCTCAGCAGGCACCAAAAGCTGGGCAGCCGGTGTGCGCTGGAAGAGCATGAGAAGCGAGCTGGCGCGTTTCAGCAGGTGCTTGAGCTTCAAAAAGAGCGCGGAGGATTTCATGGCGATCATGGGGTGGTCTGGGTTCACGGTTTGTTGAAAATGAAAGGGGCTCAATTGCAGCCGCAGCCGCCTCCGCCTACGCCGCCGCCACCAAAGGCAGCCTCGCGGGAGAAGTAGGCGTGCTGGGTCATGGCCATGAGCAGAGGGTCACGTCCGGCGTCCATGAGCGGGTTCGCCAGAAAGCCACGTTGGTAAGGTTTCACACGCGTGAGCTGCTGGGAGCAACTGCTCAGCAGCAGCGCTGACATGCCTGCGAGGATGAGGATGGGTTTCATGAGGAGGACTTGTGTTGGTTTGGGAAACGGTGACTCAGGCGGCCTGGACTTGGAAGCGACGGAACTCTCGTGTGACATGCACGCCGCGGTCATCCTGCAGGCAGGCTTCGACCCCAGGAGCGTTGTCGGCGAAGCGCAGACCTTCAGAGAGGCCCATGACAAAGACGGCGGTGGAATAAACGCCCGCCATCAGGCAGCTCGGTGCCAGAACCGTCACGGCACGCAGCCCATGCCGCACCGGCCAGCCCGTGCGCCGGTCCAGGATGTGCCCGTAGCGCACACCTTGGTGCTCAAAGCGCCGTGCATAGTCGCCCGAGGCACACACGGCAAAACCGCTGACGGCCAGTCCGCCCACGCATTTCTCTGTCTGGATGCCATCCTGGATGCCCACATGCCAAAAGGGATGCACACCATTCCCTCCGATGGCGAAGATGTCCCGCCCGAGATCGACCAGCGCATCGGTTATGCCATGTTTCTTCGCGATGACGATCACTTGGTCCACCGCGTATTCTTTGCCAAAGCCGCCAAAGTCCAGGCCCATGCCTGCGTGCGTCAGGAAGACCTTGCCACGCTTTCTCTGCACATCTCCCCATTGGGATAATGACATGGCTTTCCGGATCTCCGCCTCATCGGGCAGGCGCTCATGCACGACTTTCCAATCCCAAACCTGGATCAGAGGCAGCATGGCGGCATCCAGCACGCCGTTGGTCAGCCGGTGCATGGCATCCGCAAGGTCCAGCATCGTCTCCATCTCGGCATCCACGGGCACCCATTCCTTGCCAGCCGCTTGATTGATGCGGGAGACGAGAGAGTCCGGTTTGAACCGAGAAAACTTCGCTTCAAACGCACCCAGCCAGCCCAGAGCCTCCGCCACGAACTGAAGCGCCTGCTTTGGATCCGCCAGACGAAACTGGATGGCGCAGTTCGTGCCCAATGCCCGAAACGCGACGCTGCGCACGCCGCGCGCATCGGGATCGATGGAGATCTGGGAAACGGGCTTCGACATCGTGGGCACTTTCTTCAGAAGGTGAAGTTCAGACCGAAGGTCCACATACTGGCCGTCACATAGGCGGCAGCAGGCGCTTGATCACCACCGATGCCACTCATGTCGTAGTGCTCGTAAGTCATGGAAGCCGCCATGTTTTCCGTGAATCGCCAGCGTGTTTTCAGGCCCAAGCTCATGGTCGCCAGCGAGGACAAGCGATAATCGGAAGAGTAGTTCAGCCCACTGCCATCGGGGTATGTCTGTGGCTTGCCGATGTTGAGCCCGTCCAGCGAGTTGTAGAAAAAGTCCGCCGCCGTCTGCTGGTAGTAGCGGAAGAAGGGGGTGATCTCCAGTTTTCGAAAGAGGCCCTGCCGCCACTCCAACTGGATGCTTTGAGAGGAGACGCCGTAGTCATCCTGTGTGAAGCGCGCCACAGCATCCAGCGCCGCGTTAGCTTGATCGAAGAAGTGGGTGCCCTGGAGCTGCAAAACGCCACGCAACCGAGTGGAGGGCCGGTTCTCACGGTAAAGTCGATCAATCGTGATGCTGCCACCAGGAATGGGCACCTGCTCGGTGCGTTGGATGGTCTTGTACTGATCGTTCAGGTAGCCTTCGGCATAACCCAAGGTCAGATTGGCCGTCAGCACCGTCTTGCGATCCAGCACCTGGGAAAAGCCCAAGAAGAGATCGTAGCTCCGTTTGTTCTGATCATCCGTGCCTCGAACGACGATGGTGTCGTTGAGGTAGTTGAGGCCAAAACTGAGCGTCGTGTTCTTTTGGTTCAGCTCCCACTTGTCGCTCAGCGAAATGCCCTGGGAAAGGTAATCGCTTTCACGGCTGTGGGAGAGCTCCAGTTCCACACGATGATCTCCGATCTGCTGGGAAAGGGCTGCCAAGACGCCGTTGCGCACATCTTCCAGCTCCGCAAGAAAGGGCTGGGTGCCGCCAGGAAGAGCCCCGAGCGGTGTCGAGCCACTGATCGCATCGCGCAAGATCTGAAAGCGAAAGCTGGTGTCCTCCGAGAAATACATCTCCCCTCGGTAATAGTAGGACTCGATGAACATGCGCCCGGCGGACTCATCATAAACCTGATAACTGGTATCGAAGCGGAACTGCTCCGCCGCATGCAGGGCCGCTGCCGGAATCAGCAATGGCGTCAGAACGCTGGCCGGATGCATTCCAGACGTCCTGAGCAGGATCTGGGTAGGAGCGTCGATGGAAGGGCGGAGAGGCATGAACAATCATGTTTTAAGCGGAAAGCGAGGGAGATGTCGAGAGTTCCAACGGCGACACTTTGGACTCAAGCACGACACGCCCACCCAGCAGCCAGCGGTAAAGCAAGGGGAGCAAGAAAAGGGTCAAAAACGTGCTGCTGATGATCCCGCCGATGACAACCGTAGCGAGCGGGCGCTGGACTTCGGCACCGGCTCCTTCGCTCATCGCCATGGGGATGAAACCGAGGCTGGCGACGAGGGCGGTCATGAGCACGGGGCGCAGACGTTGCAAACTGCCTTCGGTCACGGCTTCCTCAGCATTGCGGCCTTCATTGCGCAGTTGGTTGAAGCAACTGATGAGCACCACACCGTTTAGCACGGCCACACCACAGAGGGCGATGAAGCCGATGGCAGCGCTGATGCTGAACGGCAGGCCGCGCATCCAGAGAGCGAGCACGCCGCCGGTGATGGCGAGCGGGATGCCAGTGTAGATGATGAGCGTCTGCGTGACACTTTTGAAGGTAGCGTGGATGAGCACAAAGATGAGCACCAGAGCCAGCGGCACGACGACCATGAGTCGGGCTCGGGCTTCTTGCAGATGCTCGAACTGCCCTCCGAAATCGACGCGATAGCCATCTGGCAATTTCACGCTCGATGCGATCTTCGTGCGAGCCTCGGTGACGTAAGCCTCGGAGTCCGTGCCACCCGCGAGATCGACGTTGAGACCCACACGACGATGCCCGTCTTCGCGACCAATCGCATCGACTTGCGGAACTTCGACGAAGTCGGCCAAGCGACCGAGGGTGATGAGCCCGCCATCCTGCGTGCGCACGGGCAGGGCTTTCATGACCTCAGGGTTGTTGCGCAGGTTTTCGGGCAAACGCACGACGATGGCGCGGCGGCAATTGTTCTCGACCAACATGCCCGCGGTGTGTCCAGCCATCGCGGTGGTGATGGCGGCGTTCACTTCGGAGGCTTCGACGTTGAATTTGAGCATGGCGGCGCGATCCACGCGGATCTCCAGCACGGGCACGCGGCCTTGGCTTTCAAACTCGGCGTTGTCCGTTCCGGCGATGCCTTCGAGAATCTCCTTCACTTCACCTGCCACCTTTTCCATCGTGTCGTAGTCATCGCCAAAGATGCGCACGGCGAGGTCGGCACGGGAGCCTTCGAGCATCTCGTTAAAGCGCATCTGGATCGGCTGGGCGAAGTCATAATCCTGCTCGGGCACTTCCTTGGCCAGTTCGTCGCGGACGAGTTCGGCGAGACGATCACGACTGACCGGTTTGCCGTTTTCTTTGCGCCACTCGGACTGCGGTTTGTAGAAAACGTAGAGGTCGTATTCGCCAGGAGACATGGGATCGGTCGCCACCTCGCTGGTGCCGACACGGGCAAAGGTGCGGGTCACTTCTGGCACTTTTTCGATGAGATACTTCTGCGTCTTGATGCAGCGGTCGAGCGAGGTCTTCAGACTGGTGTTGGCCGGTTGATACACCATGGCCGTCCAGGAGCCTTCGTTGAGGGTGGGCACGAATTCCTGCTTGAGATTCGTGAACACAATCACGGTGACCACCAGCAGCGCCACGACTCCACCGACCACGCCCCAGCGTGACGTCCATGCGATGCGCAGTGATGGGGCATAAGCGGCCTTCGACCAGCGCATGAGGAAATTGTCTTTCTCGCTGATGTTACCAGTCAGCAGCAGTGAGCAAAGCGCGGGCATGAGCGTGAGCGCGAGCACCAGCGCGCCGCCGAGCGCCAGCATGACGGTGATCGCCATCGGGTGGAACATTTTCCCCTCGATGCCTGTGAGCGCGAGGATGGGCAGATACACGAGGGTGATGATGAGCACGCCAAAGAACATGGGACTGCCGACTTGTTCACCGGCTTCATGGACGGCCTGGAGTCGCTCTTTCGCGTTGAGTTTGCGGCCGAGTTCATGCTGACGCTCGCCGAGCACGCGGACGATGTTTTCCACCATCACGACGGCACCATCAATGATGAGTCCGAAGTCCACCGCGCCGAGGGACATGAGGTTTCCTGACACACCGCCGAAGGTCATGCCGATGAGCGCGAAGAGGAACGAAAGCGGAATGGCCAGCGCCACGATGAGCGCCGCTCGCCAGTTGCCTAACAGCAAGAGTAGAACCACCACGACCAGCACAGCCCCTTCGAAGAGGTTGTGCTTCACGGTGTCGATGGTGCGGTCCACGACCTCGCTGCGGGCATACTGGATGCGGATTTCTAGATCAGCGGGCAGCTTCTTGCCCAGCTCGCTAAGTTTCTCTTCAACACGCTTGCTGATGATGCGGCTGTTTTCACCGACGAGCATCATCACGGTGCCGAGTACGGCTTCTTCGCCATTCTCGACCGCGCATCCGGTGCGGACATTGCTGCCGATGCTGACTTCGGCGAGATCCTTCACGCGCAGAGGCTCGATGCCTGCGGCAAACTTCACGGGCAGGTTCGCGATGTCCTCCGCACTGGCCACTTTGCTCACGCCACGGATCAGCACGCGATCCGTGCCACGCTCGATGACACCACCGCCTGCGTTGTCCACGTTCTGGCCGATGATCTCCGCGAGTTCGCTGAAGGTCATGCCCGCATTCGTGAGCGACTCTGGTTTTGGCAAAATGACGAGCTGGCGCTCATAACCGCCGCTGCTGTTGATCTCGGCCACACCGGGCACAGTGCGCAGGAATGGCTTCACGATGTAGTCGTGGGCTTCGCGCAGATCCATGAGTTGGCGCTCGCGGGTTTGCTTGCGCTGTGGAGCGTCCTTTTTGTAGTCGAGCGTGTAATAGACGATCTCGCCAAGGCCGGTGCTAATGGGTGACATCTGCGGGCTGAGGCCGGCGGGAAGTTCCACCTGCACGAGACGTTCGCTTACAAGTTGGCGCGCGCGGAAAAGGTCCGAGCCATCACGAAACACGAGCGTGACCTGCGAGAGGCCGGACTTCGTAAGTGAGCGGAATTCCTCCACGCCTTGAATGCCCGCGAGCGCGAGTTCCAGCGGGTAGGTGACAAGCTTCTCTGTCTCCTCGGGGGCCAGCCCTGGCACTGCGGTGTTGATTTGAACCTGCGTGTTCGTGATGTCAGGCACCGCGTCCACAGGCAGGTGCATGGCGGAGAAGATCCCAGCCGCGAGCAAGAGCAGCGACCCCATGATGACGAGGAAGCGGTTCTTCAGCGAAAAGTCGATGATGGACGAGATCATGGGCGGATGAGTCGGAAAAAGAAGCTGCCACCATTGGAGGGGAAGGAGACATGGCTGACGCCGTTCTCATTCACGACAGGACGGGTGGAGTTCGTCCAAGTGCTGAGGTTCGTGCTCTCTTGAAGCTGCCAGCCGAGGAAGCTGTCAGGCCAGGTCACGTCCAGCGAGCCCGGTGTGGTCACGGAGACCGCCACATCCGGCTTCACGACGACATCGTTCACGCCGAGCATGAAGGGGCTGAGGCTGGGGGTGATGGCTTCGATGGTGTTGGTGGCGGGATCGACTTTGCAGGGAAGCTTTTCCCAGACGCCGTTGTTGAAGTGGTAGATGGAGAGTTGGTTCTCATCGTAGCCGGCGGGGAGCAGCGCGGGGTTGTAGGCGAACTTCAATTTGATGTTGCCGGTGTGGGCACCGCTGTATTTGAGGTTCCAGCGCTGTTTGCGGGTGCCGTTGGGCGTTTCAAAGCTGGGCAGGCTGAATTCGCCTTCGACTTCGCGCTCCAGCATTTCGTCGTCATCGGCTTCGCTGTATTCGCCGAAGAAGGTGCCTTCTTGATCGATGTCCTCGAATTCGAAATCGACGCCGCCGGAGTGTGTGGAGCCGCCGTTGCAGCTTCCGCCGCCGCTGGTGTTACCACCGCCGCCTTCGATGACCACTTTGGTGCCGGTGAGAAGGCTGAGGACGATGTCGAAGCTCACGCTCTGGCCTGCGGCGATGCTGCCGAGCTCCCAACGCTGAGCTCCGGAGATCCAGCGATTGGCGGGAGCAAAGCTGTCGCGATTTTTGCGGGCGAGGTAGGGCGCATTTTCCCAGTTGTCCTCGATGGAGAGATGCACGCCGTCGCTGGGCTTGCCTGACGAGTGATCGTCGATGCCATTGCCCTCGATGCCGTAGTGGCCGATCTCGAAGGCGCTCGGTGCGACCTTGGAATGGAAGCCGATGAGGTCTTCCAGGCCGATGCTGGAGCTCTGCGTGCCTGCGGCACCGGCATCGACGCCGCTCATGGTCATGTCGTATTGATACTGCGGCAGTTTGCCGGGGTAGCTGCGGTTGTCGTATTGACCGCGCTGCGAGATGAAGCCGTGCAGCAGGTGGAAGAGCTGTACATTGGTGATTTGAGCCCCGCTGACGTTTTTGACCGTGAAAGTCTGGTTCATGACGTAGCGGTTGCTGTTCACGGAGAGGCCTGCGCCGGCGGTGCTGGCCGGTTTCACGCCCATGGGTGTGCCGGTGACGGTATCGACCATCTCAAAGCGCAAGGTGACCTCCAGCTCACCATTGGAGATGACGGATTGCGCGATGGGCAGGCCGTCGAGGTTGCTGCCGACGATGTGGATGCCCTGCACGACGTGGAAGTCGGAGTTCGTCTTCCAATCGGGGAACATGAAGTTCGGCTCCATCCAGGTCGGAGCGACGTGATTGCCATTGCCGCGTGTGTAGGCCACCGCGCTGCCCCATTCGCCGCTGAGGTATTCGCGGCCTTCAAAGCCGGGTGTGTTATCGAGCAGGAAGTCGGAGTAGCCGAAATCGGTGAGCGTGATGTTCCAGTTCGGATTCGTGAGCTGCATGGAGCCGCCGGTGCTGGAGGCGGGGCTGACGGTGATGTTATCCACGAGCAAGCGAACCGCACCGATGGGTGCGTCGGGCAGTTGCAGCGTGATTTGATCAAAGGGTGTAGCGCTGTTGAAATTGATCGTGCCGACTGGCAGCGTGTCGCCAGCGGTGACGGTGCCATGGGCGAT
This sequence comes from Verrucomicrobiaceae bacterium, assembly GCA_027484445.1. Taxonomy (GTDB): domain Bacteria; phylum Verrucomicrobiota; class Verrucomicrobiia; order Verrucomicrobiales; family Verrucomicrobiaceae; genus Prosthecobacter. Next base: position 37,303 of record JAIXSY010000019.1, on the reverse strand, counting down.
GCCGGTGCCGACCTGGACGGGCACGCCGCTGGAGTTGTCGAAGGCGGTGATTTGCACGTTCGAGGCCACGGGGACGTTGATCGCCTCCACGGTGGCGAAGTCGATGCTCACACCGGTGACAGCTTGATCGAGCTGAATGACGAGCGTTGAGCCGTCGGCGAGCGGTTCGAGGTAGTTCCCGCTGAATTTGGACAAAACGCGGCCGCTGGCGGCTTCGGTGGTCACTTTGAAGCCATCGGCCACCGGCGAGCTAAAGCTGGCCGTGTAGCCGACGCTGAGCTGATCGAGCGGCAGCGGTGCATTGAGTGCAGGCACAGGCGTGGAGGTATCGAAGTCGAAGTGAACACCGAGCGGTGGCGCTTCAAAATTCGCGGTGAAGATGCCGTTCGAGGTAGGCGTGAAGGTGTAGCTAGCGGTGGCGCTCACCTCAGTGCCCACGGCGTCGGTCCAGTTGATGAAGTTGTAGCCGAGAGCTGGTGTGGCGATGAGCGTGACGCTCGTGCCGGTGGCGACGAACCCATCGCCGCTGACGCTGCCGCCGATGGAAGGAAGCGCGGAGGCGGTGATCGTGTAGCCTGCTGCAAAGTTGGCGACGAGCGTGCGATTCGCCGTCGCGGTGAAGCTGTAAGCCGCGTTGTTGCTCACGGGAGCACCGGCGTCGGTCCAGTTAATGAAGCTGTAGCCCGCATTCGGCGTGGCTGTGAGAGTGACGTTCGTTCCATTCGCCACACTGCCGCCGCCGGTGACGCTGCCGCCGGCCGCTGGAGCCGCGCTGGCATTGATGGTGAGCGCACCAATGAGCGAGAAGTTTGCCACGAGATCGCGATCGCCCGTCACATTGAAGTTATAAGGATTCGCGGTGCTCACCACGGTGCCGTTTTCCGTCCAGTTCACGAATTGATAGCCCGCGTTCGGGAAGGCATCGGCCCGGGCGTTTTCATTTAGCTTGTAGCTGCTGCTGTCCATCTCCGTGGTGCCGCCCGCGGCGGGTGCAGAAGTGGTGTTGACGTAATACACTTTCACAAAGGTCGCCGTGAGCGTGCGGTCCGCCGTGGCGGTGAAGGTGTAGCTCGCGCTGCTGCTAACATTCGTGCCGCCCTGCTTCCACTTGGAGAAGATGTAGCCCGGATTCGCCGTCGCCACGACGGTGACGCTCGATCCATCGGCCACGACGCCGCCGCCGCTCGTCGTGCCGCCCAGCAGAGGCGATGCGACGGTGGAAATCGTGCGCGTGGTGCCGCCGATGACGGCGAAGTTTGCCGCGAGCGTGCGATTCGCGGTCGCATTGAAGGTGTAGCTCGCATTCGCGCTCACCTGCGTGCCGCTTTCGGTCCAGTTCACGAAGTTGTAGCCCGCGTTGGGCGTGGCCGTCACGGTCACGCTCGAGCCGCTGGCATAGCTGGCACCACCCGTCGTGCTGCCACCGGCCACCGGCGCGGAGGCGGTGGTGATCGTGTAGCTCGTGCCGAGCGTGAAATTCGCCACGAGGTCGCGATCCGACGCGGCGGCGAAGGTGAAAGTCGCGCTGCTGCTCACGACGAGGCCGCCTTCGGTCCAGTTCGTGAAAGCGTAGCCTGCATTCGGGGTGGCCACGACGGTGACATTCGCGCCGCCGTTGTAGCTGCCATCACCGGTCGTCGTGCCGCCTGCGATGGGCGCGGCGCTCGTCGTCACGGTGAAAACGGGCACGAAATTCGCCACGAGCGAGTGATTCACATCCATCGCCAGCGTGTAGCTGCTGTTGGTGCTCACGATGGTGCCGTTGTCGGTCCAATTGAGGAAGGCGAAGCCCGCATTCGGCGTCGCGGTGGCCGTGGCGTTCGCGCCGATGGCATACGAGCCATCGCCCGTCGTCGTGCCGGCACCCACTGGCAGCACGGTAGTGTCGAGCAGGCTCGCGGGAGGCGCAGGAGCACCGGCGGCGGCCACGGTGAGCGTGTAGTTCTTCGACACATCGGGATTCACGCCATCACTCGCGGTCACCGTGAACTGGAAGCTGCCGCTGGCTGTCGGTGTGCCGTCGAGCACGCCTGTGACCTCGTCAAAAGTCATGCCAGGAGGCAGTGCGCCCTCCTGCACGGCCGTGAAAGGCAGCGCACCCTCCACCACCACCGTGCGGGCGGCGTAGGCGGTGTTGATCTTACCCTCGCTCACGTGATCGATGAGCCCCACCGGTGCCTCGACATCCACCGCGGCCATTTGCGATCCCGTGAAATCGCCCACGACCTCATACGTCGCCATGTCCTCCGTCACCGTCACCCATTCACCGCCGACCATGTGATGATTGTAGGTGCGCATGCCCTCGCCGTGCACGCCATCGGGATCGACCGTGTCTGCCATGGCCTCACCGCTCTCACCATCCAGCGGGCCGGTGTACTTGTAGAATTCGTAGCGGCGTGTCACCACCTCATCGCCATTCGGCAGATCCTCCGGCGCGGCGACCAGCTCATCATTGGCGCCACCACCCGCGATGTTGCGCTTCTGCAAGATGCGCCACTCGATCTCCACCTCATCCGGCTCGCCATTCGCCCAGTTTTTGTCGTCGAGATCGGCGGGATCATCGCTCACCAGCTCGCGGAGCTTGATCTCCTTGTTGTTGTGCGTCGTCGTCTTGATTTCCTTCACCCACACGGCCTTGCCGAATTCCTTCACCGGCGGCACGGGCGGCACCGGCGGCACGATTACGGCCTGCACTTGCGCGGGCGCAGCGGCCACGGGCGGGAAGTAGGTGAAGGTCGGCGTCGAGACCTGCACTGCGCCACCGTAAACGAGAGCGCCGCTGCCATTGTCGATGAGCCAGTTGTATTTGATGAGGCCCACCGCCTTGCTGTAACCGACGCCAAAGTGCTCGCCGCCGAAGTTCACGCTCGGATTCGTGAACATGTGGCCGTTCGTCGGCGCGATGGGACCGCTCGGGATCGCCGTGTAGGCGGCCCAGGAGCCGTCCGGGTTCTTTTTGCTCTCCCAGCGGATGCGGCACTTCGGATGCAGCGGGTCCGTGTCATCCTGCTCGAAGCGCGGCACGCCGTAGTGGTTGTAGTTGTAAGTGTAGGTGATGTCCGTCGTGCGGCAGTCCTCGATCTCGATTTCGAAGCCGTGGCAGGTGTGCCCGGTGTCGTTCACCGTGTCGAAGTTGTTGATGCTGCCGTAGGCGATGCTGGCGCGGGCGGCTTGACCGGCGAGCAAGGCCACGAGGCTGATCAGGAGGAGCAGGATGCGTTTCATAAATCAGCGATGGGTGAGTTTGGGGGTGATGGATTCGCCGGTGAGGGCTGTGCCGGTGAGGCGCTCGATCTCCATGCGGTGCTTCCAGGCATTGCGGCGGGACTCGATGAGGCTGTCGATGGCGTCCAAGTAGCCACGCTGCATTTCGACATAGGTGGCGGCTGGTACAGCGCCGAGGCGGAAGTGCTCATCCGCTTGCTGGGCTGCATCGGCGAACTGGTTCTCGCTCTCGGGTCGCCAGCGGGAGAGGGCATCCAGCTCCGCAAGGTAAGCGGAACGCGCCACGGCTAGGTCACGCTCGAGGTCACGCAAGGTAGCCCCGAGCAAAGCTTCCGCCTGCTGAGTGCGGGCTTTTTCAGCCTCTAGGTTGCCTTTGTTCTTGTTCCAAAGCGGCAGTGGAATGGAGAAGACAAAGCCTGCCTCGATCTGCGTATTGCCCGCCGTTTGCCCACCCATGTAGGGGCCAAAGGTGATGTTTCCCCAGCGCTCGGACTTTGTCAGGTCCACCTTCAGCCCTTGCTTCGCTACATTCAGCCGCTTTTGCTGAAGATCAAAGTTGGTTTGCGCCGCCTGCTGCTTCAGCACTCCTAACTCAGGTGCCTCAGGGAAGCTGGAAGACACGGCCTGAATGGAGATTGGATCGCTTGGTGCACGACCGCAGAGGACCGCCAGGGAAGCGGTAGCTTCACGCACGGCTTTGGAGGCATCCGTGAGCGTGCGATCACTGGTCAAAAGCGTGGCCTCCAGGATGCGACGCTCTAGCAGTGCGCTGACCGAGCCCGAGTCCCGCTGAACCAAAACACTGACCAAGGCCTCCAATCGCTCGCGCACACTGCGGGCCGCTGCTTCCTTGCGACGCAGCAGCATGACATCCCCTGCTCGTGCTCGGACTTCATTGGCGAGTTGGGCTTTGAACTGACGCAACCCGAGTTCAGCGAGTTCGATGTCACAGTCGGCGATGGCTTTCCGCAAGGACATGCGTCCTGGGAAATCGAAGACCTGCGAGATCGTCGCACTCCAGGCAATGCCATCGACCTGCGAGACGATGCCCATGCCACCCATGGAGGTGCTGAGTTCGGGATTGGGACGCTGACCTGCGGTCTGGCGACCCCCACGCGCAGCTGAGATTTCAGATTCGTAAAAGCGGACTTCGGGGTTTCGATGCAGCGCCTCGGCCACGAGGTCGTTGCTAGTGAGAGGTGTCGCGGCCTTTAACGCGGGCACGGTGAGAATGATCCAAGCAGAGGTGTAAAAGAAAGAACCTAGTTTCATAAAATCAGGGGGGTTGAGCGCAGGCATGGACATGCCTGGAGCGGGGTTAGAGCTCAGCCGACACGACGCTCAGCGCCGGTCTCAGCAGAGCCAGGGCGAACCGGAGATCGTGCTCCGGTGCAGCTGCCTCATATCAACATCCTGAAGCCAGCTTGTGCTGGCAGCTCGTTCGTTTCCTGAAGGTTGAGCGTGGCTTGCCTCCGTGGCTGAAGCAGCTGCCGCAGTGCCAAGCGATGCTGGAAGGCTTGCTCCAGCGTGGCGGAAAGATTTTCCAGCGTCGAGCTTTTCAGCACTCGTGCCTTCAACAAGGATTCGTGACCGGCGGTGGCAATGATGGCCTCAGAGCAAACCACCAGATGATCACCCTGCTGCGTTGGCTTGGACAGGCTCACCAAGAGTCGAGCAATCTCGCTAGTATGATCGCGAACCTGCGGTGTGACTCGACCAGCCTGGTGATGCAGCGTGATCTCCATGCCATGGTTGGACTCACGCACGACGAGCAGATGACTGCTATCCCAAGCGGCTGCAAAGGCCAAGACCGCAGGCAGCGCGGAGGTGCCGACCACGGCGTAGGCCATGAGCACGAAGGCTGCGATGAGTCGATGGGTGGAGCGTTGCCGCATGAAGTGGAGTCTTACCAACGCACGCTCAGCAAGAAATGCTACAACGGATCAACTGGATTACCAAATCATCATACAAGGAAGCTATGCCGATGAGACTCAAGCGCAAAAAGCCACCTTAACCAAAGAAGGGCGAGAGCACATTGCGGGCGACCTTCAGCGCCTTCATGCGGCCTTCCAGCGTCTTGCCAAAAGTATCGTCTTCGACCTCAATGCAGACAGGTCCGGTGTAGCCCATGCGCATGACTTCGGCCATGAACTTGGCCCAGTCGATGTCTCCATAACCTGGAATGCGGGGCTGATGCCAACGCAGCGGATAATCGAAGCGACCGACTTCATTGAGCGCCTTGCGGTCGATGTGAACGTCCTTGGCGTGCAGGTGGAAGAGCCGCTCCTTGAACTCTGCCAGTGGGCTGATCGGGTCCATGTCTTGAAGGATGAAGTGCGAAGGATCGTAGTTCAGCCCAAAGTTAGGCGAGTCGATATCATGAAAGGCACGACGCCAGACCGCCGGTGTGGTCATCAGGTTCTTGCCGCCAGGCCATTCATCACGGGTGAAGGACATGGGACAATTCTCAATGCCCACCCGAACACCATGATCTTCCGCGAAGGCGATGAGTGGCTTCCAGGTCTTCAAGAAGCGCGGCCAGTTCTCATCCACGGTCTTTTGGCAATCACGCCCCACGAAGCCTGTGGCCAAGTTCAAGCCAAGCAACTGTGATGCGACGATGACTTTCTTGAAATGGGCTACGGCGGCACGCGCCGTCTGCGGGTTCGGGTCTAGCATGTTCGGGTAATAGCCGAGCGAGCTGATCTCCACGCCATGGTCTTGGCAGAGGGCGCGCACCTCTTCGGCTTTCGTTCGAGTCAGGGTGGTGACGTCGATATGAGTGACGCCGGCATACTTGCGCTCGGCTTTGCCGACGGGCCAGCAGCAGACCTCGATCGTGGAAAAGCCCTCGTGCCTGGCAAAGGCAAGCACATTTTCCAAGGGCAGTTCAGGCAAGGCGGCGGTGACGAATCCGAGTTTCATGGGACCGCCATCGTGATGGAGTCATGCGGGAGAAGCAACGGCGCTTTACGCCTTCAGGGCACGCACTTCCTCAGCCAAGATTTCGAGGCCCTCCTGCACGATGGGCAGCGGCTGCGAATAAGTGAGGCGCAGACATTCCTGCGGGTGCTGCCAGGGCTGCTCCAGGCCGTAGGAGAAGTAATGCCCTGGGATGACAAGCACTTTCCGCGCCTTCAGCCGCTGGTAAAGTTGCGCCGCTGGGATGGGCAGGTTTTTCAACCACAGCCACAGGAAAAACGCGCCCTCCTGCACATGCAGCGCCCACGGGACATGGGGCCCGAGCGCGCTGGCCAGCACGCCTTTGGCAAAGTCGGAGCGCTCACGATAAAAGGGGCGGATGACCTCGCTGCTCAGCCGCAGCAGACGATCATCCGCCAGCAGCGGGGTGAGCAGGGCTTGGCCGAGATTGCCATTCGCCAGGGAGACGATGGCGTTCATGTTTGACAGGGCCTTCACGATGCCGGGGTCTGCGACGATGACTGCGGTGCGCACGCCAGGCAGGCCGACTTTGCTCAGGCTGATGCTGAAGATCATGCCGGGCTGCCAATGGGGCCGCCAGTCGCCATGCAGCACGCCGGGAAAGGGATGGCCGTAGGCGTTGTCGAGCATCAGCGGGATGTGATGCTGCTGGGCCATGTCATGCAGGCGCTGAAATTCCTCCGGCGTGAGGACATTGCCGGTCGGATTCGTCGGGCAGGAGACGCACAGCGCAGCGATGTCTGGCGTGATGCGCAGGCGGTCAAAGTCGATGTGATACTTGATCTCATGCTCCCCACGCGACTCGATGCGCGCCGGCACAGCGGTGAATTGCCCTTCACTCAGGGCTTGATTGGCGTAGCCGATGTATTCCGGCAGCAGGGGGAAAAGAAGGCGACGGCGGCGGCCAGCGCTAGGTCCAGCCAGGAGATTGAAGAGCAGAAAAAAGCCCGTCTGACTGCTAGGCACGACGGCGATGTTTTCACGTGTGACCTGCCAGCCACACTCGCGCTTCAGGAAGCCCGCCATGGCCTCACGAAAAGCGGGATTGCCCGCTGGCGGGTCGTAGTTCAGCAGCGTTTTGTCCAGACTCGTGCCCTCCGCCAGCATCTCGGCCATGCGTTGGCGCCAGAGCGCCTGAACCTCAGGGATCGCTGCAGGCTGGCCACCGCCTAGCATGCGCATGTCAGGATAAAGGGTGAGCGCCTCGCCGCAGTCGTCCATGAGTTCCTGGATGCCACTGGGTCCTGCCAACCGGCGGCCAATGTCGGAGAATGAAGTCAAGTCGGGGGACATCCGCCAGCCTAGAAGGCACTGCCACGCACGGCAAGCGCGCCTGTGCAAAAGCCAGCAAGGCATGCAGACGTGAAGTCATTGCTTGGCAAAGCACCGGCCTGCCCACACACTCTGGGCCGTCATGCCTGCTGCCTCGAAACCATCTGCCCGCCGCCAGCCTGCCCGCGAACTCGTCTTTGGCGACCTTTGGGAATACGATCCCGCGCCTGAAACCGCAGACCCGCAGATCCGGTCGAGCTACGATCTGTTCATCGATGGGAAGTTCGTGCCAGCTGCGGGCGGCAAGTCCTTTCCCAGCATCAATCCCGCCACGGAAAAGAAGCTGTGCGATGTGGCTCTAGGCACGGCGGCCGATGTGGACACCGCCTGCCGCGCTGCTCAGCGGGCTCAGCAGCGCGTGTGGGGGAAAATGTCCGGCCAAGAGCGCGGGAAGTATCTTTACCGCATCGCACGACTGCTTCAGGATCGCTCCCGTGAATTCGCCGTGGCGGAAACGATGGATGGCGGCAAGCCGATCAAGGAAGCGCGTGACTTTGACGTGCCGATGGCGGCGGCGCACTTTTTTTACCACGCTGGCTGGGCCGACAAGCTGGAGCACCTGGCCCCTGGGCGCACGGTGGCGCCCTATGGCGTCGTGGGGCAGGTCATCCCGTGGAATTTCCCGCTGCTGATGCTGGCCTGGAAAATCGCCCCTGCACTGGCGGCAGGGAACTGTGTGGTCTTGAAACCGGCGGAGACCACGAGCGTCACAGCCCTGAAGTTCGCCGAAATCTGCCAGCAGGCTGAACTGCCCGCAGGCGTGGTGAATCTCGTCACCGGCGGTAGCGAGACCGGCGCGGCTCTCGTGAACCATCCGCTCACGGCCAAGGTGGCCTTCACCGGCAGCACCGAGGTCGGGCGAAGCATCCTGCGCAGCCTGGCCAGCACAGAAAAGAAAGTGACGCTGGAGCTAGGCGGCAAGGCCGCGAACCTCATCTTCGAAGATGCGCCGCTGGATCAAGCGGTGGAGGGCATCGTGAACGGCATCTTTTTCAACCAAGGCCATGTCTGCTGCGCGGGATCGCGCCTGCTGGTGCAGGAAAGCATCGCCTCTGAAGTGCTGGCACGTCTGAAGCGCCGCATGGCCGTGCTGCGTGTGGGCGATCCTCTGGACAAAAACACCGACATCGGTGCCATCAACAGCCGTGAGCAACTGACAAAGATCGAGGAGCTGGTGAAAAGCGGTGTGGCCCAAGGAGCAGAGATGCACCAGAGCAGCTGCCGCCTGCCTGCTCACGGTTATTTTTTCAGACCCACGGTCTTCAGTGGCGTGAGCATGAGCCACCGCATCGCCCAAGAAGAGATCTTCGGTCCGGTGCTCAGCATCCTGACCTTCCGCACGCCGGAGGAGGCCGTGGAAAAGGCAAACAACACCGCCTACGGACTGAGCGCTGGCGTCTGGACGGACAAAGGCAGCCTGATCTTGAAGATGAGCAGCCAGCTGCGCGCAGGTGTGGTCTGGGCGAACACCTACAACAAGTTCGACCCAGCCAGCCCCTTTGGCGGCTACAAGCAATCTGGCTTCGGCAGGGAAGGTGGACCGCAGGGGCTGCTGGAGTACCTGCGCGTGGCCTGAGGATTGCCCGCCACGCGTGAGCCCAAAGGCCCAATCTCTTTGGGGGCAAGAACGCCTTGAGACCCTACCGTTCTGGACAACAAAAAGGCCGCAGGGAACACCGGCGGCCTGATGAAAGAGACGGGAACCAAGGCTTACTCCACCTTCATGACGCCATTCATGATCGCACCATGGCCAGGGAAGGTGCAGAGGTAAGGGTAATCGCCTGCGGCAGGAGCGGTGAACTCAATGGTCTCGCTCTGACCTGCCTGGAGCAGTTTGGTGTGAAAGAGCACCTCAGGGGCTTCGGGGATGAATCCCTTGGCCATGCCATCGGGAGCCATGGCGGCTTGCATGGCTAGGCTCATGAGCTTGTCCTTCGCGCCTGCGGCACCGATGACGATGTTGTGCGGCTGTGGAACGGCAGGATGCACGTTGTTGAAGGTGAGCTTCACTTTCTGACCAGCCTTCACTTTGAATTCCTTGGTGTCGTAGGCCAGCGGGTTGGCCGTGTCAGGCTTGATGGTGATTTCGGCGACAGCGGCAGGGGCAGGGGCGGCCGCAGGCGTCGCTGCCGCTGCGGCGGGTGCGGCGGCAGAGGTGCTGGCCGCAGGGGCTGCTTCAGCAGCCGCAGGCGCAGGGGCGGCGGCTTTCTCCGCAGCGGCTTCATCGCGCAGGCCTGCGCTTTCGGCAAAACCCCCGATGAAGAAGGCGGAAGCCCAGAAGAAGGCAAAACCCCCGATGGCGAGGGCGATCAAGACATTCAGGAAGCTCCAGATGGAACCTTGACTTTCAGAGGCGTGGGTGGAGTGAGCAGACATGAGGAGTGTTCTGGGGGATAAACGGCGCTACAGGAGCACGGGACGCCTCACACGCAAACGGCTCTTTTTTTCCTGAGCAAGAGCCGGGCAGGGACGGCGCAGGTCAGACCGAGTCCCGACGATCTGCCGCCATGACACCAATGAGCATGGCAAAGGCAGCGGCAAGGATTCCGGAAAAGGGTTCAAAGAGCAGGCCATTCAGAGCCAGCGCGGGCGTGAGCAGCAGCACCAGGAAACTCAGCGCTAGCAGGAAGAGATACTTTTTCCACGCAGCCTCCAGCGTCATGCCCAGCCATGCGCAGGCAAAAGCCAAGCAGGTGTAAAACGCATACTGGAGGGGCAGGGACTGGCGCAGTGTCCCAGAGCCAGGCAAGACGAGCAGGCTGGGCAGGCGACCCGCGAGCCAGCGCGCGGCCTCGGGAAAGACGCCAAACTGATACAGCGCCAGAAGCGGCACGCTGACGAGGACTCCGATGAACAAGATGGCGGCGCGGTTACGATGCATGGTCGTCTGGGAAGGCTGGGGCTGGGGGCTCGGGCAGGCGATAGGAGCTGACGACAAGGTCACTCAGGTAACGCTCGGGAGATTCGACCGCAGCTTGGTCGAGCTGAAAGCGCGTCTGCCCAGTGTTCCGGGAGATGAGCTGGAGGCCGAAGGCGAAGTCCTTGAAAAGGCGGCTGCACAGGGTCTCGATGGCATTGCCCTCACGCTGAGCCCGCTGGACAAGGGCGGCAATGGCTCCAGGCTCGAAGTCGAGACTGAAGCCGGTCTGCAGAGCGAACTGGGCAGCAAAAGAGCGCACCTCCTCACCCCGAACGTCGATCTTCAGCTTCTCTGCTTCCACACGGCAGCGCTCCAGCGCGGCCTGTGGATCGGTGATGAGGGCGGCGTCAATGTTGATCTCTGGCAGGCCGAGGCTGGGTAGCTCGAACTTGAAGTCGCGGAGTACTTTTTCCCATGCGGTGACAAGCCCACGCGCGCCCGTTTTTTCCTCCGCAGCCCGGGCTGCGACGAGGCGCAGAGCATCGTCCTGAAAGAGGGCACGCACGCCGTAGGCATGGAATTCACGCTCATACTGACGGATCAGGCTGCCTGCGCTGTTCTTCATGATCTGGAAGAGGTCCTCCGCCTTCAGCGGATCGCAGAACACACGCACCGGGAGGCGGCCGATGAATTCTACCTCGAAGCCGTAGTCGATGAAGTCCCGTGTCGTGGCCTGGCGAAGCAGGTCTTCGGGGGTGGGCTTTTCTGCCAGCGTGGCTCCGAAGCCGATGGTGGCGCGTGCCTGGCGCTTTTCGATGATCTTTTCGATGCCCGAGAAGGCACCGCTAACGATGAAGAGAATGTTCCGCGTGTTCACCACCTCACGCCCGCTGCTGCGGCCTTGGCGCATGTCGAACATCATCTTCATCTGACTGCGAAAGTCGTTTTGGGCATAGAGCGGCACTTCCGTCTCCTCCATCAGCTTCAGCAGCGCCGTCTGCACGCCACGGCCACTGACATCCCGTCCGATGCGGCCCTCGCCGCCAGTGGCGAGCTTGTCGATCTCATCCAGATAAATGATGCCGTGCTCGGCCAGCTCGACATTGCCATTCGCCTTGGCGACGAGGTCGCGCACGAGGTCATCGACATCTGCACCGACATAGCCGGTCTCGCTGAATTTGGTGGCGTCTGCTTTGACAAAAGGCACACCGACGAGATCGGCGATGTGCTTGACGAGGTAGGTTTTCCCGACGCCGGTAGGACCTGAGATGATGACGTTTTGCTTGGAGAACTCGAGCGGCTCCGCGCCTTCGCGCTCCTCATTTTCCCGGATCATCCGGGCATGGTTGTAGTGGTCACAGACGGCCGTGGCCAGGACCTTCTTGGCCTCGTCCTGGCGGATCACGTAGCGGTCCAGGTGGGCTTTGATGTCTGCTGGCTTGTGGTGGAATTCAAAGATGGCCCGGCTGTCCTGCTCTGGCTCCTCCGGTGGCGCATCTGACCCGCTGGATTCAGGGGCGCGGGTGCCGAGGTCATGCGGTTCGATGCGGGAGAAGATGACCTGCCCTCCGAGGCTGTTTTTGATGAAGTCCTCCAGCTTCCGCGTGATCTCCTCAGGGGCAGGGAGGGGTTTTTGCGGCGGCTGGGGCGGTTCGGGTGGGGCGCTGTCGCTCATGGTGTGCATCGACCATCCGCGAAACCCCGGCGCAGGGCAAGAGCAGAGGCAGAGAACCAGGGCTGGGAAAAGTGAGTGCTTTCGCGCCCAAAGGATGCCATGGAATCGCGATGGATGACGCGCTGCTGACGACGCTAAGGCAAACCTTTGGCCATGCGGGCTTTCGCCCTGGGCAGGAGCAGGTGATGCGTGGGCTTTTGGCAGGCCGCAGCACGCTGGCGCTCTTTCCCACCAGTGCAGGGAAAAGCCTGTGCTACCAGTTGCCAGCGCTGCTGAGGGAGGGCGTGACGCTGGTGATCTCCCCCCTCATCGCGCTGATGAAGGACCAGGTGCAATCGCTGCGGCATCGCGGCATCGCGGCGGCACGACTGGACTCTTCCCTGAGTGCTAGCGAGGTTCAGGAAGTCTTTGATGCTCTTCAGCAGGGCCAGCTAAAGCTGCTCTACATCGCCCCGGAGCGACTGATGAACGAGGCCTTCATCGAGCGGCTGCGGCGGCTGAAAGTCAGTCTGATGGCCGTGGATGAGGCGCACTGCATTTCCGAGTGGGGGCACAATTTCCGCCCGGAGTACCTGCGCCTCGCCAAGGTCGCTGAGGAGCTGGGCATCCGCCCGGTGCTGGCGCTGACCGCCACGGCCACGCCTGAGGTGGCGCAGGACATCCGTCGCGCTTTTGGCATCGCGCCAGGAGATCACGTGCAGACGTCTTTTCACCGACCGAACCTGCATTTCCGCATCACGCCCTGCCCTGCCGCTGAGCGGAAGCGGGTGCTGAGCCGTCTGCTGAAGGCGCGGTCTGAGGCGGCCATTGTGTATGTGACGCTGCAGCACACGGCAGAGGAGGTGGCGACCTACCTCCAGCAGCAGGGCATCGACGCGCTCGCTTACCACGCCGGCCTGCCGGATGAGTACCGCCACGCTGCGCAAGATGCCTTCATGAGCGGGCAGACGAAGGTCATCGTGGCCACGATCGCGTTTGGGATGGGCATCGACAAGGCAGACATCCGCGCGGTCTATCACTACAACCTGCCCAAGACGCTGGAAAATTATCTCCAGGAGGCAGGCCGTGCGGGGCGTGACGGTCAGCCTGCGCTCTGTGAAATGCTGGCCTGTGGGGATGACCGGATCGTGCTGGAAAACTTCACCTACGGCGACACGCCCACGCCACTGGCCCTGCGCCAGCTGGTGGATCACCTGCTGCGCCAGGGGCAGGAGTTTGACTTTTCTCTCTACGAGCTGTCCCAGGCCACAGACATCCGACCCCTGGTCATCGAGACTGTGCTGACCCAACTGGAACTGCGCGGCGTACTCAGACCGCTCGGCACCTTTTACGCCAGCTACCAGTTCCGCCTGCTGGAGCCGGAGGCACGCGTGCTGGCCGGTCACAAGCCCGAGAGACAGGCCTTTCTCCGCAAGCTTTTCGCCGCAGGTGCCAAGGGCACGAAATGGACCACCCTGAACCCAGACGAAGCCGCCGAAGCGATAGGAGAAAGTCGCGAGCGCATCCTGAAGGCGCTGACTTGGCTGGAAGAGGCGGGGGAGATCGAGCTCAAGCCGAGCAAGCCACGCCAGCGCTACCGATTGTGCGAGGAACGCCAGCGCCGTGATCCCGAACTCATCAGCCAGGAGATGCAGGCGCTCTTCACCCAACGAGAGACGCGGGACATCCGCCGACTGGATGAAGTGCTGGCGCTGGCCGAGCATCGCGGCTGCCTGACGCGCTGGCTTTTGAGCTACTTTGGCGAGGAACTGGGCCACGACTGCGGCACCTGCACGAGCTGTGTGGAGGCCAAAGACGCACTCGTGGAGGCACAAGCTCCGCGGCAGATCCCCTGCACGCCGACGGTGACTTTTCATGCGCAGGAGCTAGAAGCCATCCGCCGACTGACTCAGGAGCGTCACCCAGCCCTACGGGCTCCTAGGCAGTTGGCTCGCTTTCTGTGTGGGCTGACCAGCCCTGCGACCAGCCGGGCACGCCTGACTCAGCTCGATACCTTTGGCCTGCTGGAGCGGATGCCCTTTGCTGATGTGCTGGCCCAGGTGGAAACGATGCTCTAGCCGCTGCCGCTGCACCCACGACCCAGACCCGAGGATTGGAGAAAAAAGTCGCAAGATTATTCCATCGGTGCCTTAAACTTCTTTCTTGGTCTTTTTCTGCATTCACATAACATGCTGGGGCTTTTTTGATAGCTGGCCCACTGCTAAATGTCCGAAGTCTCCCTCTCGTATCGCTGCGATTTTCTCATGCCTACTGATGCACATCTCCTGACCGAGTTGGATGGAACCATTCCCCGCTGGTCAGAGCCAAGGTGGGAACTGCGCGAAGCTCTGCGAACGCACCCTAGCGAAACGAAGATGCCGAACTTGGTCGTGCCTGCCGCACTGCTGCAGCCTGCCCAAGAGCTCATCCGTGAAGCACTCGCGGGTCGTCGGGCCTCCGTCCTGACCGTGCTGGAGGAGGAAAAGGGCACGCGCTTTTGGGCGAAGCTGCTGTGCTGGAAAATCCAGCCGAGTGAGATGGAGCTGCTGGCCTGGCGGATCGAAGACCAGACGGCCGAAAAAACGAGCCAAGCCGCGCAGATCCTGAGCAGACGCCACACGAAATTCCTGGAAGTGCTGCCTGGTCCTGTGCTGGTGGTGGACGCCGCCGCACGCATCCTTTACGCGAATGCGACGTCAGAAAAGCTAACGGGCCAGAACACCACACACTGGGTCGGACGTGCGCTTGGGGAGCTGCTGCAGGTGGAGCCCGATCTGCACGCACACTGCCTGAACCTCATGCACCTCTCAAGTGTGCAGGCAGGCAGCCCGCTGGTGCGTTTGCAGACACGCCTGAGCGGGGATGAATCCGCGACGGTGCAGCTCTCGATGCGTCTCTTTGACAGCGATAGCGAGGCGGGCGTGCTCTGGATCATGATGCTGGACATGACTGCAAGTCCAGTCGCACCCCGGGCCTCGAACCTCAGCGATGCTGGCAGCACGCTCTACCTGCAAATGCGTGAGCAAGTGCTCGAAATAGCCGAGCCCACGCCAAAACCAGCCCCGCCCCAGCCAGCCCACGCCCGAACCAAGCCCCGGGTGCTGCTGGTGGATGATGAGGCTGCGATCCGGGACATCCTGTCCATGCATCTGGAAAGTGATTTCGAGGTGCTCTCTGCCCATGACGGGCAGGAAGGACTGGCGATGGCCCGGGAGCACCTGCCCGACCTGATCCTGAGTGACATCCGCATGCCGCTGCGCAACGGCCTGGAGCTCTGCCAAGACCTGCGAGCCGATGACCTGACGCGAGACATTCCCGTGGTGATGCTGACCGCAACGGATGATCAGACGATGAAGCTGAACTGCCTAGCTGCAGGGGCCACGGACTTCCTCTCCAAACCCTGCTCAGGCGCAGAACTGCTGCTGCGCGCACGGAACCTCAGCCGTCTGCACCTGCAGCAGCAGGAACTGACCCAGAAGACCGAGCGACTGGAGCAGGCACTGCAAGAGGTGAAGCAAAAGGATGAAATGCTAGCCCGACAGGAGCGGCTGGCGGCGCTAGGCCGCATGAGTGCAGGCCTGATCCATGAGATCAATAACCCACTGAACTACTCCATGCAGGGCCTGAGCCTGCTGCGGCAGTCCATCCCTCAGCTGCCTGTCGAGATGCAGGCCGAATTCGCCGAAGTCGTGGGTGACATTGAAGAAGGCATCGGGCGTGTGGCCAGGATCGTCAATGATCTCAGAGGCTTCGCCCGCAGCCCGACACGCGTCTCTTACCAGCCGACCCGTCTTGCCTCCGTGGTGCATCTGGCGGTGAAGCACCTGTCTCACGTCTGGGACACCCTCTGCGAGCCCGAGGTTCGCGTGGATGAGACGCTGCACATCCTGGCGGATAAGCACCAGATGGTGCAGGTGATGGTGAATCTGGTCAAAAATGCCCTTGATGCGCTGAGCGTGAAATCCTTCCCTGACCCGGAACGCCCACAGTTGACCCTGACCAGCCTCGCTGTGGAAAAGTGCGCTCGGCTCGTCATTCGCGACAATGGCATCGGCATGGAACCTGAGGTCTGCGCGCACATCTTCGAGCCCTTTTACACCACCAAAGAAGTCGGCAAAGGCCTGGGTCTAGGCCTTTCCATCTGCCACACCATCCTCTCCGAGCATGGTGCCCAAGTGAAGGTGTCGAGCGAGCCCGGCCGCTACACCGAATTCGTGCTCGACTTCCCCCTCGTGGAGGAAAGCGAGTTCCTGTCTTGACCAAAACACCTCTTGCATCACCGGCTAGTTCGAAGCCGGTCAACGCCGACACTCTTGTCTCGGAAATCGAGGCCCACGCCCGCACTCGCCTGAACCCGCCAGATTCACCATGAGACACAGCGCCTTGATCATCCATGATAAGGAGGAAGACCGGCATGACCTGACCGCGCTTTTGGAGGGTCATGGCTGGCAGGTCGAGACTGCACGCCATGGAGCCGAAGCGCTGACCAAGGCAAGCCAAAACCCACCTCTCATCGCGATTTCAGACCTGCTGATGCCTGTCATGGATGGCTACACCCTGATGCGGCACTGGAAGGCTGATGCAGCGCTCTGCCGCATCCCGTTTGTGGTTTACACCACCACCTACGCTGAGGCTGCGGACGAAGAACTCGCACTGACGATGGGCGCAGATGCCTTCATCCAGAAGCCCTGTGCCCCTGAAGCATTCATGGCAAAGATCGAGGCCGTGCTGCAGCACAGCCGCACGCCGGGTCCGTCTTTGCCCAGCATGGAGGCAGACCAGGAACAGCAGCGATTCGCGGGCTACAGCCGGGCTCTGATCCGCAAACTGGAAGAAGAAATTCGCGTCAGCGAGCAGGCAAGGCTCGAAAACAAAAAGCTCAACGACGAGCTCACTGAACGCATGAAAGAGCTGCGCCTGCTCTTCAAGGTCTCCAACCTACTGCGCAACCAAAGCTTGAGCTTGGCAAGCATGGCCGCTGAGCTAGCGACCCTGCTGCCAGAAGGCATGATGCTGACCGAACAGGCCCAGGCACGGGTGCAGCTCGGCAACACCACCGCCAGCACCCCTGGTTTTCATTCGGTCAAGCCATCACTGCTCGTGACATTTCAGACCAGCGATGGCGTGATGAATCAACTCGAAGTCATCTATCGAGATCCACCAACGTCAGATGAGGATCTCTTTCTCGCAGAGGAACGCGCGCTCCTGGACTCCGTCGCGGAGATGCTGCGGGCTTTTTTGGAGCAGCGTCTGCTCACGCAGCGGCTAGAGCTCGAGCATTCACGCTTCCTCACCGCGCAGGCGGTCGCCAACATGGGCAGTTGGGAGACCGACATCCGCACGGGAACCCTTTCCTGGTCTGAACAAACCCATCGCATCTTTGGCACCGACGCTGCCACCTTTCGACCGACGCTTGAATGGTTGCGCGGGCAGATTCATCCCGACGATCGCGAGAGCTTTGACCTCGCCGTCGCCTGCTCACGCAGTCAACGAACAGCTCAGGAACTGACGCATCGCATCATCCGTGCGGATGGTGAAGTGCGCTACGTTATCGAGCGCTGGCAGGTCTTTGCAGATGATCATGACACGCCTGTGAAATCCATCGGTGCGGTGCAAGACGTGACCGAGCGTATCCTGGCGCAGCAGGATCTTCAACGCACGAGCAACCTACTCCATGCCGTGGCAGATGGCCTTCCCGATGCCGTGTTTGTCAAAGATCGGGAAGGGCGGTATCTTTTGTTCAACCAAGGTGCCGCCAAGCTCGTGGGCAAGCCCGTGCACGAGGTGCTGGGAAAAGACGACACCAGTCTCTTTGTTCCGAAAGATGCTGCCCTCGTGATGGAACACGATCGCAAAGTCATCACGACCGGGTGTGCCATGACCCAGGAAGAAGTGCTGACCGCTTCCGGCATCACACGCACCTACTTGGCCAGGAAAGCGCCTTACTTGGATAGCCATGGCCAAATCATCGGTGTCATCGGCATCTCCAGTGACATCACCCAACGCAAACGAGCCGAAGAAAAGCTGCGAGAGCAGGCCACGCTACTCGACAAAGCTCAAGACGCCATTTTGGTGCGTGATCTAGATCAGCGTGTCCTCTACTGGAACAAGAGCGCTGAGCGACTCTACGGCTGGACCGCAGAAGAAGCCCTGGGTCGAACCACACGCGAGATGCTCTATCAAGATGCCAGTGAGATGGAGAAAGCTCTGCAGGTCGTCTTTGACAAAGGCGAATGGGTTGGAGAGCTGCAGCAAATCAATCGTAAGGGTGAGACCTTGATCATTGAGGGCCACTGGACGCTGGTTTGCCATGATGACGGCCAACCACGCTGCATCCTCTCGATCAACACCGACATCACGCAGCGCAAAAAGCTAGAGCAGCACATTCTGCGTGCCCAACGTCTGGATAGCATAGGCCGACTGGCAGGCGGTATCGCGCATGATTTGAACAATGTCTTGGCCCCGATTTTGATGTCGATCGAATTGCTGAGTGCTCAGGAAAAAGACGCTCAGCGGCAGAGAATTCTTGGCACGATGGAAGCCAGCGCCAAACGCGGTGCTGAGATGGTTCGTCAGGTTCTTTCCTTTGCCAGAGGCGTCGAGGGTAGCCACCAGCCAGTGGATGCAGCGCGCCTGCTGGAAGACATCGAAAAAATTGCCAATGACACTTTCCTCAAAGCCATCGATATCGTGCGGGAAAGCCCTGAAGGACTCTGGACGATTCAAGGTGATGAAACGCAGCTTCATCAAGTGTTGCTGAATCTCTGCGTGAATGCACGCGATGCGATGCCCAACGGTGGCACGCTTTATCTCTCGGCAAAGAACGTCGTCCTGGATGAAACGGCGACGCAGGAGCTGGTGGGAGCTCGCCCTGGTTCCTTTTTGCAGCTACAAATCCGCGACACGGGCAGCGGCATGACTCCTGAGGTGCTTGAGCATATCTTTGAGCCCTTTTACACCACCAAGGCTGTCGGCCAGGGCACAGGTCTAGGTCTCTCCACAAGCCTCGCCATCCTCAAAAGCCACGGCGGATTTCTGGACGTCGAAAGTGAACCCGGCCAGGGCACCTGCTTCACGCTTTATTTTCCTGCAGGTCAAGTCGCCTGCCCAAAGATGAGCGCACCCACTCCCCTCTTGCCTCATGGTCATGGAGAAACCATCTTGCTCATCGACGACGAAGCCTGTGTGCGCGAAAGCATCGCACGCACGCTGGAAGCCTACGGCTACCAGGTTCTTTTGGCATCAGATGGCGTTGAGGCCTTGGCCCTTTATGCAGCGCAAGGAAAGCGCATCGGCCTGATTTTGACCGACATGATGCTGCCACTGATGGACGGTGCCTCCATCATCGAGAGCCTACGACGCCTCAATCCAAAGGTTCGCATCATTGCCCTGAGCGGACTCAATGCTTCTCAGATGATCTCCAAAGCTAGCGACGCAGCCATCCAACATTTCCTGCCGAAGCCTTGCTCCACGGAACTTCTCCTGAAAGTCATTCATGAGTGCTTGCATCCCGTCGATGAATCGAAGTGACTCAAGAAAACGGTGCTGTTTTATGAAGGTGTAGCTCCACGGTGAGCCATGAAATACAACACCGGCACGGCCATGCGGCTGATGAACAGGCTTGCGATTTCACCGGCCATGAGTGCGATAGCGAGACCTTGGAAGATCGGATCAGCGAGGATGACAGCAGCTCCGACGACGACAGCCATGGCGGTGAGCAGCATCGGGCGGAAGCGCACGGCTCCGGCGTCGATCACGGCTTCGCTCAGCGGCATGCCCTCGCGGATACGCAGTTCGATGAAATCGACGAGGATGATCGAGTTTCGCACCACAATGCCACCGCCAGCCATGAAGCCGATCATGCTTGTGGCGGTGAAGAAGGCATCGAGCAGCCCGTGCGCGGGCAAAATGCCCACCAGCGAGAACGGGATGGCGATCATCACGATTGCTGGCGTGATGAAGCTGCGGAACCAGCCGACCATGAGCACGTAAATGAGGATCAAACACGCGCCGAAGGCCGCGCCGAGGTCACGGAAGACCTCAATGGTGATGTGCCACTCGCCGTCCCACTTCATCGCAGGCTCGTGGTCGCTGAAGGGCATCGAGGCGTTGAGGATCTTCAATTCCGCGCCGCTGCCGCCGAACTCGCGCGTGTCGAGCTTCTTGAGCGCCTCGTTCATCTGGAAAATGGCATACACGGGGCTTTCGACCACGCCGGCGACATCGCCGATGACGTAGGTCACGGGCATGAGGTTCTTGTGATAGCGGCTTTTTTCGACGGTGACGTGCTCGACCTTCACCAGCTCACGCAGCGGCACGAGTGGCGAGCCACTGGCACCGGGCTCTGGCAGTGCATTGGCATCGCCAGAGCGCACGCGGAGGGCCAAAAGCTCCTCGGGTGTGGTTTTTGCACTGCGGGGCAGTTCGAGGCGGATGTTGACGTCTTCTTTCTCGGCGGGTTGATGCAGCAAATCGACGCTTTCACCATCCACGGCGATCTTGAGCGTCTGCGAGATCGTGGCAGCGCTGATGCCGTGCAGCGCGGCTTTTTCCTTGTCGATGATGAAGCGGGCCTTCTTCTGATCGGCCTCGATATACCAATCGACATCGACGACGCCCGGCGTGGATTTGAAGATCGTCTTGACCTTCTCGGCGAGCTTCAGACGAGACTCGTCATCGGGACCGTAAATCTCCGCGACGAGCGTTTGCAGCACCGGCGGCCCTGGCGGCACCTCCGCGATGGCCACGCGGGCACCGTAACGCTCCGCGATGGCCGACACGGCCGGACGCACGCGTTTGGCGATGTCGTGGCTCTGCGCTTTGCGCTCGTGTTTGTTCACGAGATTGACCTGAATGTCCGCCACGTTCGCGCCGCGACGCATGAAGTAGTGCCGCACGAGCCCGTTGAAGTTGTAGGGCGAGGCGACGCCAGCATAGACCTGATAATCCGTGACCTCCGGCTCGGTGCGGATCGCCGCGGCCATCTCGCGGGCCACCGCAGCTGTTTTTTCCAAAGAAGAGCCTTCCGGCATGTTCAGGATGACCTGGAACTCGCTCTTGTTGTCGAAGGGCAGCATCTTCACCTTCACCCAGCCGATGCCGACGGTGCCCATGCTGGCCAGCAGCAGTGCCGTGATGCCGATGAGGAAGCCCCAGCGCCAGCCCGTGTGATGAATGAGCGGCCCCATCATCTTGCGGTAGAGTTTCGTGAAGACATCCTCGGGGTGCTCGTAGCTCGAATGTCCACATTCGAGATTCTCCGAGTCATCCCGAATCTGGAGATTCGGGCTACGATACTTCTTCCCCCACCCCAGAATGCGAATCGAAGCCCATGGCGTCACAATGAACGCGATCAACAACGACCAAAACATCGCCGCACTCGCACCGATCGGGATCGGGCGCATGTAGGGGCCCATGAGGCCGCCGACGAAGGCCATCGGCAGCACGGCGGCGATGACGGCGAAGGTGGCGAGGATGGTGGGATTGCCGACTTCACCCACGGCCTCGACGGCGATGGCGCTCCAACTGCGGCCCTTGTTTTGCGGCAGATGAAAGTGTCGCACGATGTTCTCCACGACCACGATGGCGTCATCGACGAGAATGCCGATGCTGAAGATGAGCGCGAAGAGCGTGATGCGGTTCAGCGTGAAGCCATAGAGGTAGAAAATGAGCAACGTGAGCGCCAGCGTGGCCGGGATGGCCACCGCGACGATGCCGCTCTCCCGCCAACCGAGCGTGAGCCAAATGAGAATCGCCACGCTGAACACCGCGATGCCCATGTGCAGCAGCAACTCGTTCGACTTCTCCGCCGCGGTCTCGCCGTAGTTGCGCGTGATGCTCACAGCCACATCCGCCGGAATGACGCTGCCTTTGAGCAGCTCGACCTTGTGCAGCACGTCATCCGCCACGCTGATCGCGTTCGCACCGGGACGCTTGGCGATGCTGAGCGTCACTGCAGGCTCTTCAGAGTGTGGTGCAGGCGTCCCGCCTGCTTCTTTCGCAGCCGGGACGGCTGCACCACTCTTCCCGAAGCCGTGAAACACATACTGCGTCGGTTCCTCGCCGCCATCGACGATCTCGGCGACCTCGCGCAGATACACCGGACGACCGCTGAAAACACCGATGACGACATTTCCGACCTCTTCGGCGGTTTTGAGGAAGGCACCGGTTTCGACGAGCACCTCGTCATTGCCCGTGGTGAGTCCACCCGCGCGAAATTGCCGATTCGACTGCTGCAGCATCGGCACGAGGCCCGCGGGGCTGAGATTGCGCGAAGCGAGCTTCACGGGATCGAGCATCACACGCACCGCGCGAC
Organism: Verrucomicrobiaceae bacterium; assembly: GCA_027484445.1. Classification (GTDB taxonomy): domain Bacteria; phylum Verrucomicrobiota; class Verrucomicrobiia; order Verrucomicrobiales; family Verrucomicrobiaceae; genus Prosthecobacter. The sequence goes on along the minus strand of JAIXSY010000019.1, from coordinate 14,974 downwards.
GCGATCCGCCGAGCAAGGTCGTTTCGGCCACCAGCGGCACCTGTTTGATCGATTCATCCACCTGCGCGGCCAATCGGCGCAGCGTGAGGTGATCGTAGCGTGCACTGTGAAAGGTGAGCGCGAGGATGGGCACGTCGTCGATGCTCTTCGGCTTGATGATTGGCATCGTGACGCCCATCGGCATGCGGTCAAAGTTCGAGCGCAGCTTCTCGGTGATCTTCACCAGGCTGCGCTCGGGATCTTCGCCCACTTTGAAGCGCACGATGACGAGGCTCTCGCTGTCGCGCGAGGTGCTGTAGAGGTACTCCACGCCGGGCACCTCCCACAGCAGCTTCTCCATCGGTCGTGTGGCACGCTCCTCGATCTCCTTCGCGGTCGATCCTGGCATGGCGACCATCACATCGATCATCGGCACCTTGATCTGCGGCTCCTCCTCACGCGGCAACAGCACAATCGCCGCCGCACCGAGCAAAACGGACGCGATGACCACCAGCGGCGTCAGCTTCGAATCGATGAACGCCGCCGCGATGCGGCCCGCAATGCCGAGAGAATGGTTTTGGGCTTCGCTCATGGCTGCAAGGTCACGGGTTGGGCGTCGGCGAGACGCACGATGTCGCTCACGATGACCTGTTCACCTTCCTCGATGCCGGAAAGCACCTCGACACGGCCGTCGAGCACCTTGCCGGTCTTCACGAGCCGCAGCGCGGCTTTTCCATCCTTTGCCACAAACACGATCTCCATCTGCCCACGCTTCAAAACGGCGCTTTGCGGCACCAGCAGCAGCTTCGTCTCCGCCACCGGCACGGACACGCGACCAAACTGCCCGGTGCGCAGGCCTTCCATCGCAGGAAGATCGAGCTTCACCAAAAACGTGCGGCTCACCGGATCAGCCACGGGCGAGATTTCGCTCACCGTGCCCTCGATGACCTTCGCGAGACGCACCGGCATTTTTTCGCCGAGCTTCACGCGATCCAAAATCGCCTCCGGCAGATCGGCTTCAAAGCGAAGCGAGGTCGGCGCTTCGATTTCAAGCAACGGCTTGCCCGGCATGGCGAGATCGCCCACATCCGCCAGCTTGCGTGTGACCACGCCATCGAAGGGCGCGGTGACTTTGGCATAGCTGAGCATCGTTTCGGCCTCGCTGACCGCTCCGGTGCCGATTTTCACGCGAGCATCCGCCGCATCGAATTCCTGCCGCGTGGTCGCATTGCTGGCGATGAGCTGCTTTTGACGATCAAAGTCGCGTTTCGCCTGATCGAGCATCGCACGGGCCTGATCAACCTTGGCCTGGATCTCCTGCACATCGAGCCGTGCGAGCAAATCGCCCGCCTTCACCATCGCACCCGGCGTGGCGGTGTAGTCGAGCACGCGACCGCTGACCTTCGCCTCGACCATGGCTCGCTTTTTGGAACGCACCGTGCCCACGACCTCCTCCACCGCCGTGTGGGGGCTCCATTTCGCCGCCTCGGCCTTCACGGTCACGTTGGGCAAGGCAGGAGTTGGAGCGTGGGTTTGCTCATGCCTTCCGCAAGCGGCCAGCACGAGGACGGGGAGGAGGCGTGAGAGGAGTTTCATGGGCTGGAGAAAGGGATGCGGGCACTCATGCCCGCAGACTATGCCTTGCAGGTAGGAGTGCCTGCATCACAACCGACGCCGAGTCTTTTGAGTACCGTCTCCGCCGGACAAAAGCCCGTGAAAGCAGATTGCAGCAGGTTCGCGCCGACAAAGGCGGTGAGCCATAGCCAGTTCGGACTCACGTAGTGTGCCAACGCGAGGCTGGTGAGGATCATGGTGCCCGCGAGGGCACGGATGGCGTTTTCGAGTTTCATGGTTTTGAGGGTGGTGGAGTTCCAATGCGTCTCTGAATCTGTTGCGTGTTCTGTTGAAGGTTTCAGTGGACGAACTGGAGTTATTCATGTTTCAGTATTAAACTGTATGCGCATATACTCATGCAGTAAAGAATAGCAATCTCTTTTCCTTATGCCCACCAGTCGAAAAAAAGCCATGCCTGCCGTGACGGATGAAGCTCTAACGCTAATTGCCTCTTGGTTCCGAACTCTCGCTGAACCAAGCCGACTCAAAATCCTGCGTGCTTTGAAAGAGCAGGGCGAGCTGAACATCAGCGAGCTCGTGGAGGCCACCGGGCTCACGCAGGCGAACGTCTCGCGTCATGTGCAAATCTTGGTGGAGACAGGCATGGTCGGCCGACGCAGGGAAGGGCTGAATGTGATCTGTTTTATCGCCGACCCTAGTGTTACTGAACTCTGTAGCAGCGTGTGCAGCAATCTTCTCCAGCGCTTTTCGCAGCAGGTAAAGAAACTCGCCGGATCGTGATTCATGACCTCCATCAGGAAAGGAATCTATCGAATGCTTGGAGTCGTGATCTTGGTCATCTTGATGGTTAGCGCTTGGTATGTTTACGAAGCGAGCTGGGATCGACGGCTTTTCGACAACAAAGCTGGATGCGTTTGCCAGAATCTAAAGGCTTCAGAGGCTAGCCATTGGCTCAAAAGTCATCCTGAGGCTCAGGTTTTGGATGTGCGGTCTGCCAATGAGTTTTCGCAGGGAGCTCTTCCTCATGCGATTCATATTTCGATAGGCGATGAAGCCTTTGAACCAAAGGTGATGGCTTTGGATAGGTCGAAGCCCGTGTTGGTGTATTGCGCAGGAGGTTATCGAAGCCGAAAAGCGGTCGAAAAGCTCAAGCAACTTGGCTTCATGCACATCCAGCACCTTCACCGGGGATACCTATCTTGGGTATCAGACAAAAAAACCTGATCCATTTCACTCCAGTGTCCAATCGACGGCTACCGTTTGCAGGCGTCCATTGCGATCATGGTACTTCACGTGGCCATGACGAGCACCGTATTCATGCACGCATTTCGTGACCTTCACGTCATAAGCGCAGTATTCCGCGATCTCGAGTAACTTGCCTTGTTGCCACCAGCGCAGGGCTTGCAGTCCATCGGCCGTTTTGCCACAGCCGAGTGTCGCTGCAGCCACATCTTCGAGGCGAATGCGGTGGCCGAGCCGTTTGTCGAGATCGACCAAAAGATCAAAGCTTCGAACTTGATCACGGAAGTCAAAGATGGTGTGACCCATCAGGACATCGTAGTCGAAGCTGATGTGGTTGAAGCCCACGACCAAATCGGCACGAACCAATTGGTTGATCAGATCATTGGCTTCTTCCTCCTCATAGATGAGGTATTCCTGCAATCTTGTGCTGTAGGTCACTGCGATGGAGATGCCCATCATGTGCTTGTTTCCCCAGCCGCCCACGTCATTGGCCGTGCGACGAGTTTCGAGGTCGAAATAAACGATGTCTTTTGCCATCGGGGCCAGTCCTTCGCTGCTCAGAGGCGATAAACGATACGGGCTTTGTCCATGTCGTAGGGAGACATTTCCAGTTTCACTTCGTCACCGATCACGAGACGGATGAACTTCTTGCGCATCTTGCCCGAGATGTGAGCCAGCACTTGGTGGCCGTTTTTCAGTTTCACACGGAACATGGTGCCTGCGAGCACGGCCGTGATCACACCTTCAAGCTCAATGGCTTCTTCCTTCTCCTTGACCTCTTCTTTCGGAGGTTCAGGGCGACGCTGGGAAGGTCCTGAATTTCGTTGGGGACCTCCGCGTGAAGGGCCCCCGCCTGAGCGATTCGGGCCTGAGCTACCACCAGGGCGATGTCCGCCTCCGGAACGTGCGGGCCCACTGCCGCTTGGGCGAGGAGGTCCTCCTCCCGTGCGTTGGCCACCGCCGGCATTGCCGCCCGTGCTCGTGCGCTGCTGGCCTGTGCTTGCATTGCCACTCGTGCCTGCATTCCCCGCGTTGTTGCCCGCAGCCGGAGGTCTCGTGGCTGGGACGATCCGGGTGAAACCGGCATGGCTATTGGAAGTGCGGCGGGGAGGTGAACTCATGAAGAAGCGAGAGTGCTGGACTGCGGCGAGATTACAACCAAAAAAACCACTAGCGCGCAGGGAATGATCGACTACTATGTCGGCCCGAAATGGTGGTCGTAGCTCAATGGTAGAGCCCCAGATTGTGATTCTGGTTGTTGCGGGTTCGAGCCCCGTCGATCACCCCACTTTCCTCTTCAAAAAAGTGGTCTGAACCTGACTCAAGCCAAGCCCACACTGAGGTTTGCTAGAAGAAGAGACTGACGATCGAGGAATTCAGCTTAACGATGTGGCTTCATGGAAAAGCTCGAATCTGCGCTAGGCCATTCCTTTCAAAATCCGTCTCTACTCACTCAGGCTTTGACCCATGCCAGCCTGGGCTATGAGACCCAAAGGGCACTTCCCGACAATCAGCGTCTCGAGTTTCTTGGAGATGCTGTCATTCAACTGCTGCTGTCGGAACTGCTCTTCGAGAAGTTTGATGAAGCAGATGAGGGTCAATTGACCAAGGTGCGATCTCAGCTCGTCTCCACGAAGGCGCTGGCTCACGTCGCGCGTCAGATCCAGCTCGGCGGCTACTTGTTGATGGGCCGTGGCGAAGAAACACATGGCGGCAGAGAGCGAGATTCCTCTTTGGCCGATGCGATGGAGGCCGTTGTGGGTGCGACCTACTTGGATGGCGGCATGGAAGCAGCACGCCGACTGGCAAAACGGCTCTTTCTTCCTGAAATCCAGCGATTGGGAGATACCCCCTCCGATTGCAATCCAAAAGGTCAGCTTCAGGAAATGCTGCAGGCCATCAGCGCACAGGCACCGCATTACCGCATCGTCGAAGAGAGCGGCCCTGATCATGCGAAGTCATTTGTCTCGATCGTCTGTTGGGAAGGGCAGGAAATCGGTCGAGGTCTGGGACGCAGCAAGAAAGAGGCTGAAGTCGAGGCCGCGCGGGCTGCGCTAAGGAAAGATGAAGCGTATTATACAGCCATTAGAAACTCCACAAAGCTTTGTGAGAAGTCTGAGCACAAGTCTACTCAACTCTGAGAATAGCGTGCAGAAGTGCGACTTGTTCCTGACTGCACACAGCTTGTGAGCATTTTTGTGCGCAGCTTATCTCCCCGTGGAACGCTTCATTTGGCGGGATGGAACACGGTTGTTCGACTTATCCCCAGCTTATATGACTGAGAAGATTGGGCTCACGAATTCATCTCCAATCATAAGGATTGGGCACAAGTGAATAGTCGGCTTCAGAAAGCCTCCATTCCTTGGAATCTGCTAGAGGATGCGCTCTGCCTGAAGAGGGCGTTTGCACATCTTGCCTGCTTCCGCCAAAGTCGCGGTTCTATGTCTAGCAGCCTTGGCACTCTTTTCCGCATCAGCACTTGGGGTGAATCCCACGGACCCGGAGTGGGCGTGGTCATTGATGGCTGCCCTCCGCGTGTCGCTTTGTCCGCGCAGGACATTCAAAGGGAACTGGATCGTCGTCGTCCCGGTCAGAGCAAGATCGTGACACCCCGAAAGGAAGACGATGTCGCTGAAATTCTCTCTGGGGTGCTGGAGGGCAAGACCCTTGGCACGCCAATTGGTATCTTTGTTCGCAACACGGATCAGCGTCCCTCGGCCTACACGGAGATGCAGCAGGCCTATCGACCTAGCCATGCGGACTACACTTATGACGCGAAGTATGGCATCCGTGCCGTTTCGGGGGGTGGACGCAGCAGTGCACGGGAGACGATTGGTCGAGTGGCTGCAGGGGCCGTTGCACGCCGGGTTCTTGCGCAGCATTGGGCAGGCTATGAATGCCTCGCTTACGTGAAAACAGTGAAAGACATCGAAGCCAAGGTGCCTGAAGTCCTGACTGCCGAAGGGATCGAATCGAACATCGTCAGGACCTGTGACTCCGAAGCGGCTGAGCGCATGATTGAACTGATCGAAAAAACGCGCAGCGAAGGCAACAGCGTTGGCGGGATCGTGGAGTGTGTGGTGAAAGGGGTGCCTCCAGGCCTGGGTGAGCCCGTTTTTGACAAGCTGGAGGCGGATCTCGCCAAGGCCATGCTGAGCCTACCGGCGACTAAGGGTTTTGAGATCGGCAGCGGCTTCGCAGGAACCTTGATGACGGGATTGGAACACAACGACGAGTTCTACATGGATGATGGCCAAGTCCGAACGCGCACCAATCGCAGCGGTGGCATTCAGGGCGGGATCAGCAATGGCGAAGAGATCGTCTTCCGCGTCGCCTTCAAGCCTACGGCCACGGTTCTCCGTGGACAAAAAACCGTAACGAATGACGGCCAGGACACGACTCTGGCGGCTCGTGGTCGCCACGATCCTTGTGTGCTGCCTCGTGCAGTGCCGATGGTCGAAGCCATGGTTCATTTGATCTTGGTCGATCATTTTCTGCGTCAGCGCGCGCAGTGTGCGTGATTGCACCGATACTCGTGCCGTAACATGCTCTGCTCATGAGTGCCGAGGCCATTTCGTCCCCAGGGCTGCTGCCGCTCGCTCGCCTAACCTGTGAACGGTATCACGCGATGATGGCCAGTGGGTTGTTCTCCGAAGATGAGCGGCTGGAGCTGATCGACGGATACTGGTGCTCGACCAGATCGGTCTGTGAGCAGCCACGTCCATCCCGATATCTCTCTTTGCCAAAAGCCATCCATCGCGTTTAGCGTATGGAATGGCTGAAAAAGGCACACTCCTCGTCACCGGCGGCGCCGGCTACATTGGTTCTCACACGGTCCGACATCTCCTGGAGCTGGGAGAAAAGATTGTCGTGCTGGATAACTTGGTTTTCGGTCACCCTGAAGCTCTGCCCGCGAACCGAGTGAGCTTGATTCAGGGAGACATGAGCGATGCAGCGCTGCTGGAAGCATTGTTTGTTGAGCACCAACCAGAGGCAGTGCTGCATTTCGCTGCCTTTGCTTATGTGGGTGAGTCGGTGACAGATCCACTCAAGTATTACCGCAACAACCTCGCGGCTCCTTTGGTGCTGCTCGAAACCATGCAGCGCCATGGCTGCCAGCGGTTCATCTTTTCCTCCACCTGCGCCACTTATGGAAATCCGGTGAAGGTGCCGATGAATGAAGAGCATCCTCAGTCTCCCGTGAATCCTTACGGGGCGTCCAAATGGATGCTCGAACGTGTGTTGAAGGATTGCGACCATGCCTGGGGTCTGAAGTGCGTTTTCCTGCGCTACTTCAATGCCAGCGGCTGCGATCCCTCGGGCGAGATCGGTGAGGATCACGACCCTGAAACCCATCTCATCCCGCGCATCCTCATGGCAGCTGCTGGAGAGATTCCAGAGATCAGCGTCTTTGGCACCGATTACCCCACGCCGGATGGCACCTGCATTCGGGACTACATTCATGTCTGCGATCTAGCCACGGCTCATGCGAAGGCACTGGATTATCTGCGTCAGGGAGGTGAGACCACGCCGGTGAATCTCGGAACAGGCCGCGGCTTCAGTGTGAAAGAGATCCTGGAAACCGCAGCTGCGGTCACAGGCCGCCAGATTCCGGTCAGCTACGGCCCCCGTCGTGCCGGTGATCCACCCGAGCTGATCTGCGATCCTGCTAAAGCCAAGGCCGTGCTCGGCTGGGAAGCCCAGTACAAGGACCCACGCAGCCACATTGAGCATGCGTGGCGCTGGATGACAGGCCCTCGCCTAGGCCGTTACTCACGTGCTTGATCGCAGGGCGCTTGGCTGCGTTGGGGCTTCGCTTGTTTTGGGGAGCCCGGCAGGAATACATCTTGCAGACCATCGTTTCACTCGCTGTGCTCGTTTCAGATGCATTCGGATGCCTACTCTCCCGAAACACTCCTCGCTGTCGGCCCAGCGGCGAAAGTGTATCGTGCCGTCGAAGTAGCCACAGGACGCAAGGTGCTGATGAAGGTCCTGCTGGCTGATCATGAGGCCACGAACCCTCTCGATCGCGAAAAGATCCAGCTCCTTGCCCCTTTGCTGATGCAGATCCGGCATCCCCAGGCAGCGGGTCTGATCACCATGCTGCCGACGGAGGATGAGTTCGCGCTCGTCTATGAATACTTGCCCGGTCTCAGTGGGCAAAGATTGCCACACGAGCGCAAACTGAGCCAACTTGACCTCGGTGCTCTGTCCACACAACTCCTGCAAGCCATGCTCGCAGGCGAGCACTGGCGCGCGCCTCATGGGGACTTGAAGCCCTCCAACCTCATCGTGGCGGATCACCCAGCCGGCGGTCTTTTTCTCCAAATCCAGGACTGGGCGCTCGATCAGACACGCAGCCTGCCCGCGCTCGAAACCCTCGCTTTTCGGGCACCGGAACGTCTTCATGGCGGTGAGGCCACCCCAGCGAGCGAACTTTTCACCGCAGGGGCCACCTTGCTCTTTTGGGCGACCGGAGCCCTAGCCACGCAGTCCACGGATCTCGATCAGATCCGCGCGGACTGGCAGCAGTTTGACCCACGTGCCATTTTGCAGGAAGTGCGGCCAGATTTGCATCCAGCCTGGGTGGAGTGGTTCGGCTGGCTGCTGCAGCTCGATCCCGCCCAGCGTCCAGATCGGGTCCGCACGGCCCTCGCTGCCCTGACGATGCTGCTGCAAAAAGACAGGCCCACCCTGCTGCCAGCGGAACCTGCACCGACGGAGCCTCTCCCCACGCCTGAAACACCAACGGCACCGGCACCACCACCGCCGGTCAAGCCTAGTCCTGAAGCTGTCGCGCCGGCACCTGCCGTTGCGGAGTCGAGCCATGGCTGCCTCAAGTCATCCATCGCGTTGCTGCTGAATGCGGCGGCTTTGGCAGCGATCCTCGTTTATTGGGGGCCTGACTTCAAAGCCTGGCTCAAGTCTCTGCCCACGCTGCGGGTGCAGCTCCAGCCCGAATCTTCCCTTCCGGCGCGTGCACCTGCCGCTGCTGCGCCGCTCCCCGAATCAAGCAGCCCATCGCCCCTGCCTACCCTGCCAGCGGCGGAACAGGGCAGGGGCGTCATGGCCCGTTACCTGCGCATTTCCCTGGCTCAGCCTGGCGTGCTGAACCTTGTGGAAGTCCAGGTTTTTTCAGGCACGGAAAACATCGCGCTCACGGGCACAGCCAGCCAGTCCACCACCTACAGTCGGGGTCCTGCCCAACGCGCCATCGATGGCAGCCTGGACAGTGGTTTCAGCCAGACCTCTTCCAAGGCCACCGACCCGCCTTGGTGGCAGCTGGATCTCGGCCAGGCCAGGCAGATCACTCACATCATCGTCTGGAATCGCACCGGCAAGTACGCCACACGCCTGCAAAACTTCACCCTCCGCGCCCTGGACGCGGAGGAGAAAGTCCTCTGGCAGACCACCATCGCCGACCCGCCCCTGCCCAGTCTTTCCGTGTCGATTCAGCCTTGATGCTGGCGCGCTTGACCCCTGGCGGCTTCACCGCTATCCCAGGCCCATGCCCCGCATTGATGGCCGCAGTGCCGACCAACTCCGTCCCGTCGAATTCGTCCTCGACATCGCCCCTCACGCCAACGCCTCCGTGCTCATCGCCTTTGGCAACACCCGCGTCATTTGCGCCGCCACCATCCAGGATGAGGTGCCCCGCTGGATGAAGGTGCAAAACGTGCCCGGAGGCTGGCTCACCGCCGAATACTCCATGCTGCCCTACTCCACGCTCGACCGCAAAGAGCGCGACAGCTCCCGCGGCCGCCCCGATGGCCGCAGCATCGAGATCCAGCGCCTCATCGGCCGCAGCCTGCGCGCCGTGGTGGACCTCACCAAGCTCGGCCAGCGCACCCTCTGCATCGACTGCGATGTCCTCCAGGCCGATGGCGGCACCCGCACCGCTTCCATCACCGGCGCCTGCGTCGCCGCCGCCATCGCCTTCAACCGCCTGCTCGACAAAGGCAAAATCACCCAGCAGCCGCTGAAAAAGAAGGTCGCTGCCATCAGCGCCGGCATCTGGAAAGACGAAGCCTTGCTCGACCTCTGTTATGAGGAGGACTCCAAGGCGGATGTCGATTGCAACCTCGTCCTCACTGAGGATGGCGACTTCGTCGAAATCCAGGGCAGTGGCGAAGAGGCCACCTTCACCCAGGCGCAGATGGATCAGATGCTCGTGCTTGGCCGCAAAGGCATCACCGAGCTCGCCGCCCTGCAGCAGCAGGTCATCGACAGCGCCATGAAGCCCGCCCAGCCCAAAGACCTGCAAAAGCTCGCCGACTTCTTCGGCAAGCGCTGAGGCGATCACCGTAGGCGGGGCCACACAGCCCCGCCTAGGTTTGACGCCCTCTTGGCGATCACAGCCCAAAGGCCGCGTCCATCTCCTTCGCCACGCCCGTCAGATAGGCCAGGTCACCACCGGCCACCTCCGCTGCCAGCCAGCCGTGGAAGTTGATCTCCTTCAGCGCCTTGCGCACGTCCGCGTAGTCGATGTCGCCCTCGCCAATCGGCGTGAACTTGTTCTGCGCCCGGGAAAAGCCCTTCACATCCAGCTTCAGCACCCGGTGCCCCAGTTGGCGGATCCAGTCCCCCATGCTGCCATATTTCCAGTGGTTGCCGATGTCGAACTGCATTCCCACCCACGGGCTGCGGAACTCATCCACATACTTCACAAACTTCTCCGCCGTCTGCGTGTGGTCCCCTTGGTGGTCATAGAGAAACTGGTTCCACACATTCTCGATCACGATCTGCACGCCCAGCTCCGCCGCCAGCGGCACTGCCTTCGCGATGTTCTCCACCGACCGCGGCCAGATCTCATTCTCTGGCCCATCTTCCCCCTTGCCCACCACCAGCAGCACACTGTGCCCACCGACGGCCCGTGTGTCCCGCAGTGCCTGCTTCAGATCGTTCAGTGCCTGCGCCCTCGTCGCCGCATCCGCGCTCGTGTGGCGGATCTTCCAGTGGCTAGAGCACACACTGCCATCCACCACCAGTCCCGACTCCGCGATCGCCTGCTTCGTCTCCTCCACATTCCCCGCCGGAAACTGCATCTCCACCCCCATGAAGCCCGCCGCCTTCGCCGTCTTGAACTTCTCCACCAGGCTGCCCCCCTTGATCATCCCGATCTTCAGCGTCTTGTAAAGCCGCCCCGCCAGCGCATCCGGGATCGCAGGATTCGCTCGTGCCGTCAGGGCAGGTGACAACGCCGCCCCCGCTGCCATGAGCGAGGCCTGTTGGAAAAACTGACGGCGGGAGGAAGGGACGATGGGTGAGGAAGCAGTCATGGTAGGTCCATCTCAAACGCCACATCCAGCCCTCTGCAATCATTCAGACAGCAACTTGGCTGCCGCTTGATCGTTCGCGAGGCCTGCGGCAAGATTTAGCACCATGAGCGCTGCCATGCTTCAGACCCTGTTGGATGCCCCCAACCTGCCTGAATTGATCGAGCAGTCACTCCTCGTCCTGGCGAACGAACGCAAAAAACGTCAGCAATTTTACGCCGACATCACACCTGAGCACAAATGGGAGTTCATCCAGGGAGAAATCATCATGCACTCCCCGGCGCTGCACCGGCATCTGCTGGCGACCAAGGCGATTTATGACCTCATGAATGCTCATGTGCGCGTCCATCGATTGGGCGTCGTCCACATCGAGAAGGCCATGACCTGCTTCCCCCGCAACGACTACGAGCCCGATGTCATGTTCTTCGGCATCGCCAAGCTGGGCCTCATCACCCCAGACACCCTCAAGTTCCCCATCCCCGATCTCATCGTCGAAGTGCTTTCCCCCTCCACAGAAGCGCGTGACCGGGGCGTCAAGTTCACCGACTACGCGCTCCATGGCGTCAGGGAATACTGGATCATTGACCCCGTGGCCGAGACCGTCGAGCTGCACCGTCTGGAAGGCGACGCCTACCCTCCCGCCCCCGCGCAGAATGACGGCCTGCTTAGCAGCCAGGTCATCGCCGGCTTCGAAATCCCCGTCCGCGCCATCTTCGACGAAACCGCCAACGCCGAAGCCATGCGCATGATTTGGGCGGGGAGGTGAGCGGTAGCTCCATCCTCAGCGTTTCACTCGGATTCCTCAGTTCTAAGTAACCGGGGCATTCCTGCCCTGTGAAACTTCAGCATCCAGGTTCATTCGCCGTGATCTCCCGCTTCACGCCCGCATAAGCGTCAAACAAACGCCGGTGCGCCCACAGCGACATGTCGTCTTGGCGGCCGTAGTATTCACGCACCCAATCCAACAAAAAGGCGAGATGGGCCTCTTGCTCCTCCGGGCTGGCATACTTGTGGGGCTCCCACGGGCGGGACTGGCAGTTGCGCAGGCAGGTCGCTTCCCCCGGATTCATGAACACCACTTCCGTGGCATGTGGCAGCATCCGCTCGATCCATCGGCCATAGCATCCCTCCATGATCCACGAGGGATGCGCCGCCACAAAGCGCTCCAAGTCCGCCAGGATGTCAGCCTCAGGACGAAAGGTCGCCGTGGATGACCAAACCACCGTGTCCAGATCCAAGACCGGGCACCCCTTCTCCCTCGCCAGCCGCTGGGCGAAGCAGCTCTTGCCTGAACCCGAGTTGCCAAAGATCAAGACTTTCATCATGACAGTGAATGAACGGTTCAAATGTAAGCACACGAAAGCAACGAGGTGAACCACGAATGCCGCACTCACAACGCGGTCCGGCTTTTCCAGCAGCTACCGGGACACGCAACCCCGGCAGGTGTGCGCCCCTCTCATGAAGAGCCAAAGGAGCCCGGTGCGGAACCGCAGGCCGTTTGGTGGGGAGGGGCGGCAAGCGCAATCCCGGCACCTCCATTCGCTTTGGTGCTTCATAGGCGGCTCATCTCCGGTTCTTCGGGTTTGCATTCTCAGGCACCACATTCATGCCCTTCTGGAGGTCCGCCCGGAGCTTCTGCCGCTGCTTCGCCACTGGGCTGTCGTATTCTGTCCATCGGATGGTCTTGTGGATGTTCCACCACATGAGCAGAGAGCAGAGCAACGTCAGGCGGAGCGGCCACTCGCAGCGGACCGAAACCATGGCGTAAATCACCAACGCGGGCAGGACGAAAAGCCCAACCCCGTAAATGATGGACGCCAAACTATAATCTGGAAATCCGACGACTCCCAGCCAAAGGCCACCCATGGATCGAGTGGCCGTCCAGCCTCCCAGCATGGAGCCCCCGAGCGCCGCCAAAATGACGAGGCCCACTCGGCCGAGCACCGTTCCGAACGCCTCCCTGAACGGCGCATACGGATAATCATCGAATCTCATGATGGACGGAGGATTTTGTTTTTGGGCAAACGCCACGCATCACGCGATAGCGAGCACAAGAAGCTACTGACACGACAGATGGCCTTCGAGCCGTTGCCTGCATCCTTTTGTGCGTCCCGTCTTGTTTGCGTGCGGTCATTTCGTGGGTTCTGGATGTCGAGCTACATCAACCGTTTGATAGATGGAGGGAAGCGTCTCAAACAAATAATATGGAGCGCTGCTCTCCAACAAACTCGCTAACTCTGCACCGAATGTGCTCCGAGCGCTAATACAGCCAAACTGGGTGTGGACTGTCATCTCAGTAAACTTGGAGATGTCGTCGAGGGTGAATCTCTTCTTCTCCATCGGGTCAACGCTAACTAGGCCAGCAATCGCATAAAGGCGCTGCTCCGGTGTCTCGCCTAGCCTGTAAAGGTCGTTGAAGAACTCCTTCGCCTCCGAGTCGTGTCTTACGATGACGGTCAGCGCCCAGCAGGAAGCGGTCGGTGAGCCAGCCTCACCAATCTCGCGAGATGCAAATACCTGAACTGAGGCAAGGATGCTCCGGGCCTTTTGAATGATCACCACAGCATCTGCACCGCCTCGCTTTAAGAGCGCCTCATCGTCTGGCAACTCCGCTCGAATCGAGCCAGTGCAGACTAGGGCGACGGCCGCAATCAGCGGGATCAGGAAGCGCATGGTTATCGTTAGTTAGGTGAACGATTCGGATCAGGCGACCGCGAAGCCAGGACGTGGCGGATATGACAGATAGCCTAGAGCAGTAGCCTGCATCCGCTTTACCGCCCTTGGAGATTAGTTCAGGACTTTTTTGGAGGCGGTGGTGGAGGCGGTGGTGGGGGGGCAAAGTATGTGGGACGAACGCGACCCCCATCATTTCCTCGAATCCTTGATGGCTGTGGTTGCGGCGGTGGAGGCGGTGGTGTTGGTTGTTTTGACATATGGCTAAACAGATGAATCGTAGAGAAATATGGGAAGGTCTGATCGAGGCAGAGACTAATGAACGCTACTTTGGGTGGGTCTCGACATTCTGTCGATGGGTAGATGCCACTGCAAAACTCCTTCTCATTCTGGCGGCCATCGGGAGCCTTGCTGCGGTCATCGCAGAATCCCAGCACCAACTCTGGCTGGCGTGGCTATCATTCGTTGCTGCTGTGATTGAGGTCATTGTAAAACCTGTGGCAAACTGGGAAACTGTAGGTCGAAGAGCAAACGAATGGCGAGTGAAGTGGATCGATGTGAGGGAGTCGATGAAAGACCTGTGGCGAGAAGCGGCTCTAATGCAGCCTAACGACACCCTCGCTGCCGATAAGCCTCTCAAGATGATGGTGGCGATAGAGAAAGGTGATGGATATGTTCCGAAGCTACAATGGTTGGTCGATAGGATCGCTCGGCAGGTCGAAAGACGTTTGGGTGCATAGAGATGGGACCTTTTTTTGGCGAACAATTCAGATGGCAAAAACTTTTGTTGTTTTTCGAGCACCTTTACAGGCAACAAAAACGCGGAGAAAATAAGGCCAGCGTTTTTCATGCTCTGGATTTAGCCGCACATGGCGGAATGGGGCAACAATAAGGTCGGATAACATGCGGCATTCGGATGTTGGAGCGTGTTGGATGACACAGGAGGCAGACATCACGGCGTGGGTGGCGTGGGTGGCTCGGGCTCCTCGCTGCTGCCGGGATTCTCCAGGAGGTGCTGCTGCATGTAGAGGCTGAGTTTCTCCGGATGGCGGGGGAACATCTCCATGAGCTTGAGGAGGTTCAGGAAGAGCATGAGCTGCAAATCTTCGCGCGCCTGCTTTTTGCCTTCCTGCGTGGTGGTTTTGCTGCCGGTGGAGCTTTCGCTGGCGGCATACACGGCGGCCCAGTTTGTTTTCAGCGCGGTCGTCAGGGTGACGATGGCGGGCGCG
>JAIXSY010000032.1 GCA_027484445.1 Verrucomicrobiaceae bacterium | reverse complement strand
GCTGCGCATCCCAGCCCAGGGCAGCGCGGCCCCTCTTGTCGGCCACCTTCAACAAAGCAGCGAAGCCGCGAAGCATTCAGCCAAGCGGACAGGAGTGTCCGCGCTCCTTTGGTCGATCAGTCTGGACTGCGTCCATAGAAAAAGTTGCCAGGCAAGAATGGCACTCGCGGCGTTGTACCCACAAGGCAAATTTGACGACAAAGGCACGTCCCCCCTTGGCGATCCCAAAACGGCCTCAAAATCAACGATGACCAGCCTTATCCGAGTGCCATTCTTGCCTGGCATCTTTTTTTAATGAGACACTGCGACAGGCTGCCAAAATTTTTATCTTGCCCCCCATCCCCCGTGTATTGCTATGAAGTAGGCCTCCGGATATAATTCCGATTAAATCAACCACTAAACACTCGAAACGATGCACCTACGTCAATTCAGGAGAACATGGTTAAAGAAAGGCCGAACCCTTCAGCTCGCGGCCCTCACCTGCCTCATCGGCGGGCAGGCCTTGCAAGCCAAATACATCCCAGACACCAGCCTCCAGCCAGTCTGGCAGTCCACCGAGGAAGCCCCCGAAAGCGGCCCCGACATCAGCGACTTTGATACCGACGGCCTGCCCGCTTGGTATGAGACCTGGCTCGGCACGGACCCCGTTCTCTATGATTCAGACTATGACGGCATCAACGATGGGGACGAGGTCGCCACCACCCAGACCGATCCCATGAACTGGGATAGCGATGGCAACGGTCAGAGCGACCTCGCCGATTTCTATAGCGCCCACCCACCGGTAGAAAACCCTGGCACCACCCCCGAAGAAGCCTCCACCACCACAGAGCAAGCACCACCGGCGGACACCGATGCCGATGGTCTCACCGACGACTACGAAACCACCACCTCTGCTACCGACCCCGCCATTGCGGACAGCGATGG
This sequence comes from Verrucomicrobiaceae bacterium, assembly GCA_027484445.1. GTDB lineage: Bacteria > Verrucomicrobiota > Verrucomicrobiia > Verrucomicrobiales > Verrucomicrobiaceae > Prosthecobacter. The sequence goes on along the minus strand of JAIXSY010000032.1, from coordinate 247,513 downwards.
TAATGGCCGCAGCGACTACGATGACCACTACTACCCCGTGGTGAATCCCGACACCGATAGCGACGGCGTGCCCGACATGACCGAGACCACCGAAGGCACCGACCCCACCAGTGTCGATAGCGATGGCGACGGCCTCACTGACGGCGAAGAAACCAACGTCTATCACACCGACCCCAACAATGCCTACAGCCGCAGCACTCAATACACCGACTGGTACATGGTGGATACCACTGATAGCGACTCTGGCGGTATCCCCGACCGCATCGAAACCTACCTCGGCATGAACCCTCAAGACGCCACTGACGACGTGAGCGGCGATCTCGACGGTGATGGTGAGACAAATGCGGAGGAGTATAGTGAGGGCAACAGTCCTGACTCAGGCATCACCGAATCATATGACAATGACGGCGATGGCATGACGGATGTCTGGGAAGTCACCCATGAACTGGATTCCAATGACGCGAACAACGCCACTGATGACCCCGATGAAGATAACTTCACAAACAGCGAAGAGTACCACAATGGGACCGATCCCAACGTGCCCGATGAGACTCCGGAAGATGAAGAAGTGGATAGCGAACTAACTTTAACTTATGAAGATGAAGCTTCAGATGACAATACTGGTCTGGTAGAAACTGGCGGTTCATACACTGAGTCTGATGCGAGTGGTCTCAGCACTCTATCCAATATCTGCTATGGTATATCTGCGGCTCTGGCTGGCCTAGCTGTTATTGCAGCAGCAACTGGAGTAGGAACTCCCATCGCGCTTGCATTGACAGGAGCCTCAGCCGTATTTGGTGGCCTTGGTGCCTTGATCGGCGAAGCTGCAAATCAAGCAGCAAACACCCCAGACCCACTACCATGAAAACCACTTCCGAACCCCATCTCATTGAACAAAAACGGTTTCTCAGAGTACTTGCCGCCCTCACAGGGTTTGCGGGTTTATCCCTTATCAGTGTGGCCGTTTATTTGTGGCAGTGGCTGCATTCCAGTTGGGTGAGTTTATTGGCGCTCATTTGTGGGTGCCTAGCCTTGTTGATGGCAGTTTATTCTTGGAGAGTCGAGTTTAACTTCCACCAGAAATCTCGCAGCTTGGCTTTATGGTTAGCCAGTGCCTATCTAATGGGCATAGTGCTGTTTTGTTTATTTACAAAACCTGCCATTAGCACTCTGCCGATTTATCACCCCAAGCTGTTTGCTTGTGTGGCGATGTCGGTGACTGCCGCCATCTTTGCCCGCAAAGCGTGGTCTGGACGTGCTTAAACTCATGTATGACCCTTCCCGTCTGCCAACCACAGGCGGGGAGGTTTCATATTACAAAAAAGATGCCTGGCCTGAATGGCACTCGGATAAGGCCGGTCATCGTTGATTTTGAGGCCGTTTTGGGATCGCCAAGGGGGGACGTGCCTTTGTCGTCAAATTTGCCTTGTGGGTACAACGCCGTGTCAGGTTCGGGGTTCAACTCGCATGGCTCTCTCCACCTGCTTTCTGCCTCACTTTCCCCACACCCTTTTGAAAAAAGTTGCCATAAAAAAGTTGCCAGGCAAACAGTGCATTTACATTAGCCCAAACCCTTGATTATCAATACTCTTTCTCCGCTTTTTCGGATTCAGCTCGATGGCGTCACTCGATCTTTGGCTCACGAATCCTTAAGGCCAGGGAGTCGGGGCAGACTACGGCTGGCTGAGAAAAAAGGTGTGCATGAAGGGGCAAACGCTTCACTGGCAGCGATCGTGTCATAGCATGCTGCACCGTGGTGAAGTCGGCTTCTGTTTTGCCAAAAAAAAGCCCGTGCCGCTGGATTAGCGGCACGGGCCTGGATTCCGAGGAAATGGAATTAGCTGATCTTGGGTAGCTCAAACTCCGACACGTAGGTGTCGGTGGCGAGCTTGTTGGCTTCATCAGCGAACTCGCCGATGAATTTCTCGGTCACTGGATCGAATTCGAGCATCGGACCGCAGGAGGCGAGTTCGGCCTTCACGTCGATCTTGTTGTCCACGAGGTTTTGCACGAAGTGGTCGAAGGTTTCCTGCGCGGCTTTGTTGCCGCTGAGACGTTCTTTGATCTCTTCGTTGCTGATCTTTTTGCCCAAGCGGTAGCTGACGTTGGCCATGTGGGCCAGGGCAGCGGCGTGGTGACCGTGAGCGACGTTCAGGACGTCTTTGATGATTTTGCCGGCGCGGACGGATTCGATGAAGTTTTTCATGTGGTCAGGGCCGTCTTGGAAGTTGTCGAACTTCTCGATGGCTTTGCCGTCGTTGTCGTAGGCTTTGGACTCTGCGATGAAGCCGCCTTCGCAGTGGATGACGTTGCCGATGCGGGGGCCGGCGACTTTGCCGTTGATGCGGAAGACAGGCTCGTAACCTTTGGTCCAATTCATGTCCTTCATGGGCAGGCCGCGGTTGTCGAACAACAAGGGTGCTCCTTCGGCGAATTCGTAGAAGGCCATCTGGTTGTTGGCGGTTTCGCCGTCGTCATCATAACCCCAGCGTCCGCCGAAGCTCATGACGCGCTTTGGCAGCATGTCAGGATTGCCGAGCGCCCAGCGGGCTACATCAAGCTGGTGAGGGCCTTGGTTGCCGATGTCGCCATTGCCATAGGCCCACTGCCAGTGCCAGTCGTAGTGGAACTGGGTGCGCTGCACGGGCAGGATGCCGCGGGGTCCGCTCCAGAGTTTGTAATCAATGGTGCCTGTGAGCGGCTTGCCGGTGGCATCGGTGACGGTGCCGGGCTGGAATTGGCCATTGGCATCGGGGGAGAGCGGGGCGGCGATTTTGCCGATGCTTTTGCGGGCTTTGTAATTGATGCCACGGCTGAGGGTCACTTTGCCCAGCTTGCCGCTCTTCACGTATTCCATGGCGGCGGCCCAGCCGAGGTCGGAGCGGCGCTGCATGCCGTGCTGAACGACAAGGCCTTTCTTGGCGGCGACGAGGGAGGCCTCGATCAGTTTGCGCCCTTCCATGATGTTGTGAGAGACAGGCTTTTCCACATACACATGCTTGCCGTTGGCGATGCCGGTCAGGGCGATCAGGGTGTGTGTGTGGTTGGGGGTGGCGATGGTGATGGCGTCGATCTCGGGGTCGGCGCAGCACTCGCGGTAGTCTTTGTAGGCCTTGACCTTGATGTTCTTTTTGGCCAGTTCAGCGACGTGCTTGTCCAGCACAGCGCTGTCCACATCGCACAAGGCGACCAAGCGGACGCCTTTGATCTTCAAAAGGCTGGCGATGTGGCCTGCGCCACGGGCCTTGAAACCGATGACGGCGACGCGGACGTCTTCATTGGCTCCGATGGGTGCGGCCCAGGTCGGCAGGGTGGCGAGACCGGCAGCGCCGGCGACGGTTCCGCGCAGAAAGGTGCGGCGGGAGGTGGGGGTGGTGTTCATGCAGGGTGAGATTTTGCTGGGAAAGATGGGGCAGACTCTGCAAACAAAAGCCTACCGGAAGAAAGAGGCTAGCAAGAACGCGTGATAGTCTGCAACCTTTCTTTTGGGCTGCCAATGCACCGGCTCTGGGCCGAAAAGTATCGGTTTACCCTTGGTGAATGGGCTGGGTAAGGGCCCAAGCGGACGCAGAAGCTGCCGCAGGGGGACTTTCCTGCTCTTGACTCTGAGGCCTGCGCCGTCGATGAAACGGACTGTTTTCTTTCCCCCAAACGAACTCCGATGCCACGCCGAATCACCTACCGCGACGCCGTCCGTGAAGCCCTCGATGAAGAGATCGCCCGCGATCCCATGGTCGTGGTGATGGGCGAGGAAGTGGCCCAATACAATGGAGCCTACAAGGTCACGCAGGGGCTATGGGAAAAATGGGGGGACAAGCGCCTCGTGGACACCCCCATCAGCGAGGCCGGCTTCATCGGCATGGGCATCGGTGCCTCCATGCTAGGCGTGCGCCCGGTGATGGAGCTGATGTTCTGGAGCTTTTACACTGTGGCCTGGGACCAGATCGTGAACAATGGGGCCATGGTGCGCTACATGTCCGGCGGCAAGATCAACTGCCCGATCGTCATCCGTGGGCCTGCGAATGGCGGCACTAGCGTGGGTGCGACCCACTCCCACACACCGGAGAACATCATGGCAAACTTTCCCGGCATGAAGTGCGTGTGCCCTAGCAATGCCTACGATGCCAAGGGCCTGATGAAGGCTGCGATCCGTGACAATGACCCCGTCATGTTCATGGAGAGTACGAAGCTCTATGGCGAGGAATGGGACGTGCCCTCCAACGATGAGCTGCCGAATGGTGAGCTGTTCATCCCGCTCGGGGTAGCTGACGTGAAGCGCGAAGGGGCTGACATTTCCCTCATCGCCCACGGCAAGGCCGTGATCACCTGCCTGGAAGCAGCGCGCATTCTTGAAGAGGAGCACGGCATCAGCGCCGAGGTGGTGGACCTGCGCAGCATCCGTCCGCTGGATGAGGAGACGATTCTGAACTCTGTGGCCAAGACTCACCGCGCGGTTTATGTCGAGGAAAACAAGCCTTACTGCGGCATTGGAGCCCAGATCGCTTACATGATTCAGGAGCGCATTTTTGATGAGCTCGACGCCCCTGTGCAGCGCGTGTGCAGCCTCGACGCACCTGCCATCTACAGCCCGCCTCTAGAGGCCATCCAGCTGCCTACCGCAGATGTCGTCGTGGCCAAGGCCCTTGGCATTTGCTGACTCAGCTAGGGAAAAGACGAGGGGTTGGGTCTCTTGGCGTTCAGGTAGCCCAAGGTGGTGTGGGTTCTTGACTTCTGTCTAGGCCTCCCGCAAGTCTGCCGACTTTCCCTGACCATGCAAAGCCTCTGGAACGACACTGAAGCCGCCACTTTCGGAACCGACGCCCTCGGACAGCGCGTTTACACCTCTCGCTTGCTCGGGCGGAATCCTGAACTCGTGCTGCATGGCGGTGGCAATACCTCCGTCAAAGTGACTGAGAAGGACTACTTCGGTGACAGCGTCGAAATCTGCTACGTCAAAGGCTCCGGCTGGGATCTCGCCACCATCGAGCGTGAAGGCTTCGCCCCCGTGCGCATGCAGGCGCTGCTGAAGATGGCCAAACTGCCCACCATGACCGATGAGGACATGGTCCTGCAGCAACGCGCCGCGATGACGAATCCCAACGCGCCCGCCGCCAGCATCGAGGCCATCCTGCACGCCATCCTGCCCTTCAAGTTCGTCGATCACAGCCACGCGAACGCCATCTCTGCCCTCACCTGCGCGAAAGACGGCGAAGCTCGCACGAAGGAGCTTTTCGGCTCCAAAGTGCTCGTCCTGCCTTATGTGATGCCCGGCTTCGTTCTGGCCAAACAGGTCTTCGAAGTGCTCCAGAAGACCGATCTGCGCCAAGAAGGCATCGAAGGCATCGTCCTCATGAAACACGGCCTCTTCACCTTCGCCGACGACGCCAAGGCCAGCTACGAAAAGCACATCGAGCTCGTCACCAAAGCGGAGCAGTTTCTGAGCAATCGGGCCATTCCTGGCCCGTCCGTGCCCGCAGGGGCAGGAATGCCCCTGTTACAGCTCGCGCAGCTCCGCCAGCTCGTCTCCAAGACCCGCGGTTTCCCGCAAATCGCCCGCCTCAGCACCAGCGAGGCCGCTTTGACCTACGCCGCGCTTCCAAACATCGCCGATTGCGCCACACGCGGGCCTTTGACGCCCGATCACAGCATCCGCACGAAGCGCATCCCTGCCGTGCTTGGTGATGACCACGCCGCCAGCATCCAAACCTTCGCCGCGAACTACGAAAGCTACTTCAAAGCCCACGCCAACGGCCAGACCATGCTCGACGCCGCCCCGCGCTTCGCCGTGTGGCCCGGAAACGGCATCGTCAGCTTTGGCGATACCTTGAAAGACGCCAAAATCGTCGCCGACATCGCCGAAAGCACCGCCGCCACCGTCGCCCTCGGCGAGCGCACCGGCGGCTGGGCACCGCTCAGCGAAAAAGACATCTTCGACATCGAATACTGGGACCTCGAACAGGCCAAACTCCGCAAAGGCCCCGCCCGCAAGGTTCATCAGGGCAAGATCGCCCTCGTCACCGGCTGCGCCGCCGGCATCGGCTTCGCCATCGCTGAATCCTTGGCCGAGCAGGGCGCGCAGGTCGTCGGTCTCGACATCGACAAAGAAATCCCGCAGATCATGGCGAAGATCGGTGCCATCGGCATCGTCGTGAACCTCACCGAGGACCAGCCCGTGCAAGACGCCATCGACTTCACCGTGCGCGAGTTCGGCGGCATCGACATCGTCGTCAGCAACGCCGGCATCTTCCCGAAAAATGACGCCCTCGACGTCATGGCGCAGCCCGATTGGGACCGCACGCTCATGATCAACCTCACCAGCCATCAAAAGCTGATGAACAAGGTCATCCCCTTCGTGAAGCACAGCCCCGATGGCAGCATCATCTTCGTCGGCAGCCGCAATTTCAAAGCTCCTGGCCCCGGCGCAAGCGCCTACTCCTGCTCCAAGGCCGCTTTGACACAACTCTGCCGCGTCGCCGCCCTTGAGCTCGCCCCGTGGAAGATCCGCGTCAACATCGTGCACCCCGACGCCGTCTTCGACACCAAGCTCTGGACCCCCGAAGCCCTCGCCAAAAGCGCCGCCCGCTACAACATGACCGTCGAGGAATACAAGACCAAGAACCTCATGAAGGTCGAGATCCGCTCCAAAGACATCGGCAACATGGTCGCCGCCATGGCGAGCCCGTTGTTCGCGAAGGTCACCGGGGCGCAGATTCCGGTGGATGGCGGGAATGACCGGGTGATTTAGCACGAAGCTGGAGAAAGCTATCCCCTGTCACGCATCTAGGCATGATCAAACTCCACAAACTCCCTTGATGGTGCCTTTCTGGCAGATTTGGCATCTCTCTTGAGTCCACATGACATGAGGCCACTCGCAGCCAACCTTTTCATCGCAGTTGGGTTTGTCTTTTTGTTTTTTGGAGGTCGCAGCCTTTACAGAGGCATCTCTAGCTCATATTGGCCAATGGTTGAGGGAAGGGTTTTGTCTTCTCAGGTCAAATCGGAGCCTGGCAAAAGTGGAGGGCTTGTTTACAGCGCCAAAGTCAGTTATGCCTATGCTGTTAATGGCGAAAGCTTCAGCTCTGAGCGCATTCGGTTTGGAAGTCTCAATACAGGAAACCCTGCTTTTCCAACACAACTTGTGGAACGCTATCCTGTGGATGCTGTGGTGAAAGTTCATTACTCCACTTCAGACCCATCGGTGGCTGTGCTTGAGCCGGGGATTCAATCCGCGAGTTTGATCGTAGTAGGGTTCGGCGTGCTGTTTGCCAGCGTGGGTGTCGCCGCCATCTTGATGCCGATGCGGCGTGTCAGCAGCAAAGAATGAAAAAGATGAGTGTGGCTGAACAGGATTGCATCACTCGTGATCATCTCCTCCGCGATGCAGCTGCGACTTACGTCTTTTCGCTATCCAGAAATTAGGGTGACGAATGGGGATTTCGGGCGACAAGGATGGCATGTCGTTGACTGAGATTCCGCTTTCCACGCCTTCGCTGCTTTTCCCGGCGCTTTCCCTGCTGATGCTGGCTTACACCAATCGTTTTCTGGGCTTGGCGACCTTGGTGCGCAAGCTGCAGGCGGATTGGGCGGCCTCGCAAGAGCCGGTGCTGCTGGCGCAGATCCAAAGCCTGAGGCGGCGGATCCGCATCATCAAGCACATGCAATCCCTGGGCGTGCTGAGCATGATGTCGTGCGTGGTGAGCATGACCTTGATCTTCCTGGATTGGCAAAAGGGTGGCCAGGCCGCGTTTGTCGCCAGCTTGCTGCTTATGTTTGGGTCCCTTTCGCTGTCTTGGGTAGAGGTCCAGTTGTCGGGCAGGGCGCTAGACCTCCAGCTAGAAAGCGTGAAATGCCGTGAGCGGTGAATGCCTTCACGGGGCGAGGTTTCAGCGTTGGGGCAAAAGGCCGGTGTCTCGGAGAATGCGCAGGATGTGACCACGCTCGGCTTTCCCGAGGTAAGCATAGGTGGGCGCAGTCTCGTGGTCCGTCAGGATGCATTCCAGTCGGGAGAGAACGGTTTGCTTCAAGTGGGGCTCGAGATGCCGAAAGGTGATGCCATGAATCAGGTAGCTGCACCGATGCTTGAAGAGGCGCTTGCGAAGCTGAAAGTCTTTGAGGGAGCGCCCCTCGGAGGAACGATGGGCGCTGGCGGTGAAGGCCTGCTGAAAGTCTTCAGCACCTTCGATGCCCCCTGAGGGCAGGGCTGCTTCATGGTGAAACAGCAGCGCTTGCAGCACATCTTCGGCGCAGTGGTCGATGATGCGCCGCGTGCTACCCCTGGGTTGAGCATCCCTAGGTTCGCCGAGTTCTTTTTGCAGGCTGGTCTGCATGAACACGGCTCGCAGGGCGGTCTGGTGGGCGCGAGTGAGCACGTTTTGCATGGAGGTCTGGTGCTCTAGCACCATGAGGGCGACGATATCGCTCTGGCTTCGCGGATAAGGGGTGGTGTCAAAGAAGGCGCGCAGATCCCTGACGTTGGCTCCTTTTTCAAAAGGCATTTCACAGGATTGATCAGGGCGCTCGATGGCGGTGACATTGCCCCGGTGCAGTTCTTTGCCATGCGAGCCGGTGACATACCAGCCACCCCAGCGGTGCGAAACGGGCGTGGTGGTGTCCACGAGGGTGCTGCCTTGACTGAGGATGGGGTGACCTTCTGGGCCAGGAAACACAGAGCGAACGAGCAGCCCAGGCACCCCAGAGGTCAAGGAGCCGCCGTGGCAGTTCAGGCAGCTTTCGTCGCGCTGAAAGGAGAGGGCTTGGCTGGCTTCGACCTGCGGGTCCAGCAGGTAAAAAATCGGCCCCAGGCGTGGATCAATCGCGGAGACCTCCAGCGACCCACCGACGGAGTAGCCGACGTAGGCGTCGTCAGAGAAATAAATGACGCGAGGGTGATGCGGGCCAATCAGGTCATTCTGCTTGCTCGTTTTCGAAAAGACCATGACCTGAGATTCGAGCGGGATGTTGAGCTGCTTGAGCACTGCGCGGAGCACCGTCCAGCCGCTGCTACGGTCGATGCTGACCTCACCCCGCTGCCAGCGCTGCCCCAATGCTTGGGCGGCGTCCTTGGGTGGGGTGCTGGAGTAGTGGATCGGTGCCAGTTCATAGTCCTCATCCGCGCTAGCGGGCAGTGAGATCAGGGTGGCGAAGAGGGCCAGCAGAAGACGATCGTGCATGAACAAAGGGTGGGGAACTACGTGATCGGGCCGGGAGGTATTGCTGGCCAGGATTGGCGGCCTTTGTGTCGGTCTTGTGCTGCCAGGGCGGTAGCCTGCCAGGGGAAGGTCGCGAGGTTTGTGCAAAGCCAGCCCCGCCTTGTCATTTCAGGCGTAGGCGCTAAGAGTCGCCCCCCGCATGGCGTCACCTGTTTGCCATGCTTTCCGACCCCTTCCTCCACATGAGCCCTGAAGTCACAATCCCCACTGAGCATACCGATGAAATCAACGCCCGCATTTTAGCGGTCAGTGAGGATCGGGTGAAGGGCTTCCACGAGCATCCGTTTCAGTTCATTGCGAAGGAGAGCGGCGTCGATTTCGACACGGTCGTGCTTCGCATCCAGGCCATGCTCAAGGCGGGCGTCATCCGGCGCGTGCGGCAGACCTTGCTGGCCAATAAATTGGCGGAAGGTGCCCTCGTCGCCTGGAAATTGCCGCAGGAGAAGCTCGAAGCCGCCTTTGATTTTCTTTTCAAACAAGACCCCTTCAGCGGTCACGTGGTCATGCGCAGCACGGATCGTGAGGTCAGCGGCAGTGACTTTCGCCTGTGGACCACATTGAAGGTGCCGCAGGATCGCAACATTCACGAGCACTGCGATGTGCTGAAGCGCCTGATCGGCGCGCAGGACTACTACACCATGCAGGCACACGGCATCTTTGCCCTCGGTGTCGGTCATGTGCGTCGCAAAACCATGGAGCCGGGGGAAAAAGCCGATGAACCTGCGAAGATGATGACCACGAACATCGCCGATCTCGATGCGGAGGAGTGGAATGTGCTGCTGCACTTGAAAGGCGATCTGAAGCCTGAAGAAATCGGGCCTGAGCCATGGGCGGGACGTGCCCGCGATGCGGGAGTCAGCCTGGAGAAGTTTTGTGAGGTCTCCCAACGCCTGGACAAAAAGGGCGTGATTGGCCGCTTTTCCACTTTTCTCGAGCATGTGAAGCCCAGCGCTGCGGGGGTGCGTGTGACACGTTTCAATGCCTTGTTCCACTGGAAGGTGCCCAAGGGCATGGAAGAGCGTGCGGGCGGGGAAGTTGGCCGCCATCCGATCATGACGCACTGCTACTGGCGGGAAGGCGGAGAGCGTTTTGCCAACGTGAACATCATGGGCGTGATCCATGGCACGGACAAAGAAACCGTGCTGGCGCACAAGGCCGCGATCGACAAGCACCTGGCCGACATTGGCATCCCACTCGAATACACCAACGTGTTCTGGGGCGGGCGCAGCGAGATCAAACCGAGTGAGATCAGCCCGATCATCTACCGTGAATTTCACGAGAAATGGAAAGACACTGCGGGACCTGTGATCTGAGGCCATGACAGCATCCCTGGCTGCCGATCCAAGGCAGAGCGGTGCTAGGCTGACAGACAGCGGCTTGCCTTAAGCCGCCTGTCTTTGCTGCTGCTGCTCCTGCTGTTGGTGAAAGCGGATTTCTGCCTGAAGGTCCACGGGCGGGAAGTACATGTAGGTGCTGTAGAGATGGCCGCCGATGTTGCCGATCTCGACTTGGGCTTCATCCAGAAACTCATGCAGGCCCTGGCTGAAGACGTCTTCCACATGGAGGGTGGAAAGACGGCCCAGGAAGGCCTCAAAACGCTCCAGCGCGGGGGCGATTTCTTCCTTTTCAGAAGCCGTTTTCGTGATGAGCTCGATGAAGTGATTCATCTCCTCCGCACAGAACCGTAGCGTGCGTGGGAAGCTGTCGTCGAAGATCAAGAACTCGACCACCTTCTTGTAAAATACATCTGCCACGTAGTAGCGGCGGTAGGCCTCTAGCGCACTGGCACTGCGTAGCACGGCGTGCCACTGAGCAGTGTCCACGGCACCCCCCACATCGGCCGCATTGGGCAGCAGGATGTGATACTTGATGTCGAGCAGGCGGGTGATCTGGTCTGCGCGCTCCAGATACTTGCCGAACTGGATGAACTCAAACCCCTCGCTCCGGGAGAATGTGCTGACCGTGATGCCCTGAAACAGGTGGGAGAAACGCTTGATCTCATCGTAGAAGGCGCTGGCTCCTTCGTGCCAGACCTTCTTGGCACTCGGCCCCTGGATGTAGTGATAGGCATCATTCAGGACTTCCCACATCTCACTGGAGATTTGATCCCGCACCTGACGTGCATTCTCACGTGCATGGGAGATGCAGGACATGAGAGAGTTTGGATTTTCCAGACGGAAGGTCATGAACTCCATGACACTCTCGCTATCCGCCGTGGTGTAGAGCTGGAAAAACTGCTCTTCATCTCCAGATGAACGGACGATGGGCAACCAGTGAGCTTTGAGCTGCTCATCTGTCACGTGGCCAAAATCCAGCAGGAGCTGGAGATTCACATCAATCAAACGAGCTTGGTTTTCAGCACGCTCGAGATAGCGGCTCATCCAATACAAGCTGCCAGCCACACGGGCGAGCATGACGTTGGCCTGCTTGTGGCGTGCGTATTCTTCACGGGCAAGGGGAGAGGGAGGCATGGCGAGGGGTGGCAGAGGCCTAGGGTAAAGGTGAAGGAGGAAGGGGCTGAGGAGGTGTGATCGTGAGGCGGAACCCAGTTAGGCTTTCAAAACCCACGTGTCTTTGGAGCCCCCTCCTTGGGAGCTATTCACGACGAGGCTACCTTTCCGCAGTGCGACACGGGTCAGTCCGCCCGGTGTGACGACGATCTTTTCCCCGCAAAGGATGTAGGGGCGCAGGTCGATGTGGCGACCCTCGAAGTGGTCGCCGCACCACGTGGGGTGACGGCTGAGGGAGATGGGATGCTGAGCGATGAAGTTGCGAGGGTTCTCCTCGATCATCTTGCGGAAGGTTTCGATTTCTTCCTTGGCCGCCCAGGGGCCCATCAACATGCCGTAGCCGCCCGCTTCGTTGGCAGACTTCACGACGAGCTTGGCGAGGTTGTCCAAGATGTAGGCGCAGTCTTGGGGCTCGGACGCGAGGTAAGTGTCCACGTTCGGCAAGATCGGGTCTTCACCGAGGTAGTATTTGATCATCTTCGGCACGAAGTAATAGACCACCTTGTCATCGGCGACACCGGTGCCGATGCTGTTGGCTAGGCTGACATTGCCAGAGCGGTAGGCATTCACCAAGCCAGGCACACCCAGCAGAGAGTCGGCGCGGAACACGGAGGGGTCGAGGAAGTCGTCATCGATGCGTCGGTAGATCACATCCACCTGCACGAGGCCGGCGGTCGTGCGCATGAAGACCTTGTGGTCACGAACCAACAAATCACGACCCTCGACGATGGGGATACCCATCTGGCGTGCCAGGAAGGCGTGCTCAAAGTAGGCGCTGTTGTACACACCAGGAGTCAGAAGCACCGCATTTGGAGCATCACTGCCACGGAAGTTCGCGGGTGCGCAGTATTGCAGCACCTTGAGAAGCTCCGCAGGGTATTGATCCACGGGCCGGACACCGGCGGACTGGAAGAGTTCAGGGAAGGTTCGCTTCAGCGCGCTGCGGTTTTCCAGCATGTAGCTCGCACCTGAGGGGCAGCGTAGGTTGTCTTCCAGAACTAGGTAACGACCGTCTTTGTCGCGGATGAGGTCTGTGCCGCAGATGTGTACATAGACGTTTTTCGGCACCTCAAAGTGCATGAACTCACGACGGAAGTGTTTGGCACTCAACAGGTATTGCGGTGGGATCACACGATCTTTGATGATCTTCTGCTCGTGATAAATGTCATGCAGGAAGAGGTTCAGGGCGGTCAGCCGCTGGATGAGTCCTTTTTCCACCACATCCCACTCCTCCGCAGAGATCACGCGCGGCACGCAGTCGAAAGGGAAGATGCGCTCCGTACCCTGAGAATCTGAATAGACCGTGAAGGTCACCCCACCGCGCATGAAAGCTGCCTCGACGGCTGTCTGACGGCTGCGAAATTCCTCAGCAGAAACGGCATTCAGGGCCTCGCTGACGGCTTGGTAGTGCGGTCGCACGCCGTGGCCGTGGGTGAACATTTCATCGAAGAAGTCCTCCGGCTGATACTGATCAAAAAGCATGGTGGTTGGGGTTGGCTGGGCGTTTCACCGCCGTGATAAAGTTCAAAGCAGGACTGAGGCCAACTTTCCCAGGGGGTTTGCAGGAAGCCAAGCAGACATTTCGCCGCTTTGGCAATGGCGAGAGATTTCGCTCAATAGCGCGGGAGGGTGGGATCGACCATTTCCGACCAGGCATCAATGCCGCCGCGCATCGACTGCGCTTTGCGAAACCCATGCTGGCGCAGCCATGCCGCCGCACGCTGGCTTCTCATGCCGTGGTGGCAGTAGATCACCACATGCTGCTGCGTGTCTTGGAAGCGCTGGGGTGCTAGCTCACCAAACTGCGAGAGCGGCACCAGTTCTGCACCTTCCAGATGGCAGATGGCCCACTCGTCAGATTCGCGACAGTCGATGATGCGTGGCTTTTGCTCGGGGATGCCCTGCAAGTAAACCACATCATCGACACTAATTTCCAGCGGCAAATCTTCGAAGCTCATGAGGACAGCAGGGATCAGGGGCGCACGGTCACTGGGGTGCCCACAGAGACGTTGTTGTAAAAGATCGCGGCCATGTGGCCTGGCATACGCACGCAGCCATGGCTCGCAGGGTAGCCAGGCAGGAAGCCTTCGTGCATCCCTGTGCCACCCACGAAGCGCATGAAGTGGTGCATCTTCGAGCCTTCAAAGCGGGTTCCGGGCGGTGGCTTGTCCTTCGTGATGTCGATGTTCGCCACGACGACCTGGCCATAGGCATCGACGAAGTCACCGTAGAGGTTGGATTTATGCCATTGGTCCTTTTGGATGATCTTGAAGTTCCCGGTCTGCGTCGGGTGCTTTTCATCTCCGGTGGAAAGAGCGGACACCCCGGCCAGCGCGCCGCCTTTGTAGAAGTAGGCTTTTTGATCGCTCAGGTCGATGACGATGTTGGGCGCGCCCGTCATTCCATCACCATCCCAGTAGGAGTCCTGATCCTGATTGTACAATGCCGAGTGCGGCACCGAGTTTGGGTCAAAGGCTTCTAAATACTGAGTCTGTCCGCGATCCCGAGAGCTAGTGCCGACGCAGGAGGTCAGCAGGGCGGCGAGCAGCAGAAAGACAGATCGTGGGGAAAAGAGGGCGCAGGGGGGCATTGCGATCAACAGAGGCAAAAGTGTGTCTCAGAAAGAAGGCGAATGATTGCCCTACCGGCCCGGCGCTGTCCAATGCTTCCTGCCACGGCGGGCGGCCTTCACTCAGCGGCTGTGGCCACTGGTGGCAGGTCACGCTCGATTTCGAGGATGCGCTGCAGCGCGTCCAGGAATTCATCCGCAGCTTCGAGGGGCAGCATGATCGTGTCACGGCGACCACGGACATCTTCGGTGATTTTGATGACACGACCGCGTTCATTTTCTTTGAGATCAAGGAAGAAAATCTTCCGCTCAGTCATGATCTTCTCTGAGTGCAGCGGCGGATTGCCGCGTCTGGGCTGCTCTTCGTAGTCGTCGTTCCTCATGCGGTGATGGCCTCCACGTTCCTTGATGCTGGATGATTCAGGGTAAAAACGAGCGGAGTGTAAAATCCGTGAATCCGATGTCAATGCTTCTGTCAAAGACCGTGCATTTCCAGCCGAGGAGGGTGAGGGATCAGGAATTTGTTGGTCTCAGTGCAGGTAGAAAAATTCGTTCGAGTTCAGCAGCACATGGCAGAGGTCGGCCAGAGCTTCGCGGTGGGGATCGGCGCTCCCTTTGGGGGTTCCCGCAGGCGCGCTGGACTCCCATTTCCAGGCGGTTTTGAGCTGCTCCGTCGCTAGATCGGCATTCACATCCACGAGGCAGGTTGGGTCATTCATGCCCACCCAGGCCATCAGTTGACCGGCCTCCAAGCTGCCCTGACGCAGCGCCACGCGGGAGATCGCTCCATGCCAGAGGCTGGCTTTGTCTTTTTCTCGTCCGCCGATGTAAAGTGCACGCTCATGGCTGACGTAGCCGCCGCAGATCGGGTGGGACACGGTCACGGTTTGCAGGGGCGCGGCTGGATCGCTGAGGTCGCGCGCATAGAAGGTGATGGTGCCACCAAAGGTTTGCCCTTCGCCGGGCTCATTGTGCAGCACGGCAGCCACGTAGTGTGGCTTGTTCAAAGGAATGCGCAGCCCGCTGGCCACGACTTCATAGGCAAGGCTGCCTTGGAAGTCCTCGCCCACGAGTTGCATGATGAGGTTGTTCGGCTTGTAAGCGGACTTTTCACTGGTGACGCCAAAGGCCCAGCCAGGAGTGGCTTTGTCATTGTCCCAACGCGCTGCAATCGTGCGCACAGAGCCATTCGGATAGAGGCTTTTTAGATTCACCACGCCCTCAATCGCGAAGTCATTGCCTTCCAGCGCTTGGGTAGCATTGACGCGCAGCTTTTCATGCTTGCTGCCAGGTTCCATCCATAGCGTCTGGCTCGTCTTGGTCGGGGCAGGTGGGCCAAAGTACGGTTTTGCATCGGCGATTGCAGGCAGCTCAGCCGGTGGCGGAGGCAGGGATTTTTTCAAACGTGCCCGCTGGCTGGTGAGGAAGCTGAGGGCTTCTTTGGCTTCGCTGGCGCTGGGCTCGCGACCGAGTGCGAGTTCATAGGCGTGGCGGATCACTTCTGCATCACGGAGAGCTTTGTCCTGTGCCAGCCGTGCTGCCATGTGGCGCGCCCGCTCGAGCGGCCATTCGCCATTGATCATCAGCAGGCTTTGCGTGGCAGTGGTCGTGGCATCGCGCGTGGGCAGGCTGGAGAAGCCGGGCGGAGCATCCAGGCTTTGCAGGAATTCATCCTGCGTGTTGCGGATTTTGCGCGTGTAGATGCTGCGGCGCGGTTTGCTGGCTTCCACCCCTTCGCCACCCATGGTTAGGTCGAGTTCACCGCTGGCAAACAGTGCGGCATCACGCGCCTGTTCAGCATCCAGACGACGCGGAGGGAAGCGCCAGAGCAGCTTGTTCTCTGGATCGGATTGAAGGGCTGCCTTGTCCTGCAGCAGGGCACTTTGGCGGTAGGCCGCGCTCATGACGATCATCTTGTGGATGGGCTTCATCTTCCAGTCCCCCTTCAGGAACTGCACGGTCAGCCAGTCGAGCAGCTCAGGATGCGTTGGGGCCTCGCCAAGTCGGCCAAAGTCGCTCGGGGTGCCGGCGATGCCACGTCCGAAGTGCCAGGACCACAGGCGGTTCACGATGACGCGGGTGGACAGGGGATTGTCTGCTCGGGTAAACCAATCGGCCAGGACGCTGCGTCGTCCGCTGGTCTTGGCCTCTGCTTTCACGGATGGAAGGACAGCATCGTTCGGGTCGAGGATGGTGAGGAATCCGGGTTTGGCCTCGACTTCACCACTGCGGCGCGTTTTGAACTTCGCGTCTCGTGCGATGGGCCCTGTCTCGCCAATGGCGTAGGCGGTCAGGAGAGGCTTGGGCTTCAAGGGGTCAAAGCTGGCCAGCTTGGCCTGGGCCTCCCGCAGCTGGCTGGCCTCGGGTTCTTTGATTTTGTCGGGCTTGAAGCGATAGCGCTCATACTCAGCCTGACGCCAAGCCAGTTGGACGATCTGCTCTTCGTAGGGCGTGCGCTGCGCGCGTGGTTTTTGCCACATGGCCACGATCTCCTCGGGGAACTTTTCCATGGCGCTTTTTTGGGCGTTTTGGATGCGGGGTTCGATGATGGCCTCAATCACCGCGCGGGGTTCCTGGGTGGCTTCCAACCAGGCCTGATGCTGCTGCTGATGGGCGGCGATTTCTTCCTGGGTGGCGTAGATTTTGTCTTCGGGCCAGGTGATGTTCGCCAGGAAGGATTGCAGCCGATAGTAGTCCTTTTGCAAAATAGGGTCGAACTTGTGGTCGTGGCACTGCGCGCACTGCACGCTCATGCCCAGAAAGACGTCTGCCGTGACATCGGTCACTTCATTCAGGATCGTCCGCCATTGCCCTTCGACATCGCGCTGATTGTATTCATACACCGTGTGGCGGAGGAAGGCCGTAGCGATCTCGCTCTTGGGGTCACCGGGAGCGATTTCATCTCCAGCCAGCTGCTCTTTCACGAACTGATGGAAGGGTTTGTCATGGTTGAAGGATTCGATGACGTAATCCCGGTAAGGCCAGACATTGGGGCGATAGGCGTCGAGACGATAACCTTCGGATTCCGCGTAGCGCACGAGGTCTAGCCAGTGCTGTGCCATGCGCTCACCAAAGCGGGGGGAGGCCAGTAGGCGATCCACGAGGCTTTCGTAGGCGTGTTCGGCTTGGTCAGAGCCCGTGGAGCAGGCTTCGACGAACTGCTTCACCTCTTCGGGTGTGGGGGGCAGGCCCGTGAGATCAAAGGACACTCGGCGGATCAGTTCCTCAGGCGCAGCCTCAGGGCTGGCTTTCAGTCCGGCACTGGCGCGCTTGGCTTCTAGGAAGGCATCAATCGCGTTGCCCGCGTGCTTCAGGGTTGGCACTGTCGGTTCTTTGACGGGTTGAAAGGCCCACCAAGCTCGGTCTTCCGCCGTGAATTCGCCAGGCCGGCGGGCAGGTTTGGCAGCTGCGACTTCTTGTTCGGGCCAGGGCGCACCCATGGCGATCCATTGCTTCAGCGCGGCGATTTGATCTTCAGGCAGCTTGCCGTCCGGCGGCATTTCCATGTCTGGGTCTTCGTAGCTGACCACCTTGATCAGCAGGGATTGGTCGGGCTGATGCGGCACCAGGGCGGGGCCGCTCTCTCCACCCTGCAGGATGTAGGTGAGGTTATCGAGGCGCAGCTCGCCTTTGTGCTTCTTGTCTCCGTGGCATTCCTGGCAGCTTTCGACCAAGATCGGGCGGATCTTTGATTCGAAGAATTTCAGTCCCTCCGCCGAAGGTGCGGCCTGGGCTGCACCGGCGAGAAGCAGGCAGGGGAAGATGAGACGCGAAGGGCGAGCAAACATGGCGTGGAGTGAGCATACGAGGCTCGCTGTGGACTTTTTTGGACACTCGTCTTCTAGCGCGTGTGCTTTTTTTGAGATTTCCAAACCTGGCCTCGAGTCAGGTCGTGCCAGGTTTGCCGTTGCTGAAGTCTTGCCTGTCTAAGGCCGAGTGCGTCGGAACGACTCAGTTCCGCAAAAACCGCCCTGTCGAGCTTTCGGCCACTCGGGCAAGGTCTTCGGGCGTGCCTGCGGCGACCAGCCGCCCACCTTCTTTGCCGCCACCGGGGCCGAGGTCGATGATCCAGTCCGCGCAGCGGATGACATCCACATGATGCTCGATGACGATCAGGGTGTTCCCCGCATCTCTCAGCCTGAACAGCACGCCGAGCAGGGTCTGGATGTCGGCAAAGTGCAGGCCCGTGGTGGGCTCATCCAGCACATACAGCGTGCGTCCGGTAGCACGGCGCGCCAGCTCTGCGGCTAGCTTGATGCGCTGGGCCTCACCGCCGCTGAGGGTGTTGCCGGCCTGACCGAGGCGGACGTAGCCCAGGCCGCATTCCTCTAGCGTGATGAGCTTCGCGGCGATGGCGCTGGCTTTGCCAAAAAAGCGCGCGGCCTCACTCACGGTCATCTCCAGCACATCGGCGATGTTTTGCCCCTTGAAGGTGATCTCCAGCGTTTCGGCGTTGTAGCGTCTGCCCTGGCATTGATCGCAGGTCACGTAAACATCGGCCAGGAAGTGCATGTCGATTTTGATCTGCCCATCTCCCTGGCATTTTTCGCAGCGTCCCCCCGGCGTGTTGAAGCTGAATCGGCCTGCATCGTAGCCGCGCACGCGGGCCAGTGGCAGTTGGGAAAAGAGCTCGCGGATGGCTGAAAAAGCGCCCGTGTAGGTCGCGGGATTGCTGCGTGGACTGCGGCCGATGGGCGACTGGTCGATGACCACGACTTTGTCAAAAGCCTCCAGTCCTGTGATGGCCTCGTGGCGGCCTGGCTCGTCCTTCGCTCCGTAAAAGTGCCGCTGCAGCGCGCGCATCAGCACCCGGTTCACCAGCGTCGATTTGCCACTGCCGGAAGGTCCCGTCACGCAGGTCAGGCAACCGACTGGGAAGCTGGCGCTCACTTCGCGCAGGTTGTGTTCGGTGGCTTTGTGAATCGTCAGGGTTGTGGGCGTGCTCGACAGAGCGTGAAGGTCGGCATCGAGCATGAAATCGCCTGCCTTTTGGCGAATGCGCCTACGGTCGGAGGGCGCTTTGATCTTCAGGCTATGGTTCAAATAAGCGCCGGTCAGGCTTTCGCGCTGGGCCATGACCTCAGCTGGAGTGCCCTGAGCGATGATTTTCCCACCGTGCTCGCCAGCAGCAGGGCCGAGCTCGATCACGTGATCCGCCGCGCGCATCATCGCCTCGTCATGCTCCACGACGAGCACCGTATTCCCCAGGTCCCGCAGGCGTAGCAGGGTTTGGATCAGCTTTTCGGTATCAGCGGGATGCAGGCCGATGCTGGGCTCATCCAGAACGTAAAGCACGCCTGCCAAGCCCGCGCCGATCTGCGTGGCTAGGCGGATGCGCTGCATTTCCCCGCCGGAAAGGGTGCCGCTCTCTCGGTTCAGGCCGAGGTAGCCCAGGCCCACCTGCTCCAGGAATTCCAGCCGCTTCAGCACTTCTTTTTGCAGCTCACCGACATAGGCCTGCTGCTGCGCCGTCATTTCCAGCCCCTGCATCCAGGCCAAGGCCTCCCGGATCGGCAGGGCGGTGAAGTCGTGGAGGTTTAGCCCACGACTGGTTCCCGGTTCCCCGTTCTGGCGGGCAGGCAACGCCGAATCAGGAATCAAGAACGAAGAACTCAGCTTCACCGCCAGCGACTCTGGCCGCAGCCGTTTTCCCCCGCAGTCCGGGCAGGGCAGGGGATTCATGAAGCGACTCAACTGCGCGCGCAGGGCATCGCTCTCGGCATGGTCATGCAGGCGTTTCGCCTCGTGCAAAAGCCCCTCGTAGGGCTTCGCGAGGCTGCGCTTGTTGCTCGTCGTGCTCCAGCCGGTGGCAATCGCTTCATCGCCAGTGCCATGGAAAAGCGCCTGCTGAAAGGCGGCGGGTAGCGTCTTGAAAGGTGCCTCCCAGGACACCCCGAAATGCTTCGCCAAAGCCTCAAGGCCACGCTCATGCAGGGCTTTCAGTTTTGGATTCCGCGCCCACCAGCTCTTCACGGCCCCCTCACTCAGTGAGAGCGACGGATCTGGCACGATCAGACCTGGATCAGGAGCCATGAGTGAGCCCACGCCTTCGCAGGTCGGGCAGGCTCCCCAGTGCGTGTTGAAGGAGAAATGCTGCGGCGTCAGCTTTTCCATCAAGTAACCGGTGCGCGGGTTTGCGTAGGCGGTGGTGAAGGTCATGACCTCCTCCGCGCCCTCACGACCGATGAGGAACTGCACCTCATGCTCGCTCCACTTCAGTGCGGCTTCGATGCTCTCCATCAGCCGCTGGCGCACGCCCTCCCGGATGACGAGCCGATCCACCACGACCTCGATCTGGTGCTCCACGCCCCGCTCTGGCTTCAGCGTGTCGTCCAGCTCCACCACCTGACCATCCAGGCGGATGCGTACGAAGCCCTGTCGCTTCAGTTTTTCCAAAGTGGCCTTCAGCAGGTCTGCCTCCTGCTGGGGCAAAGGGGCCAGCACCACGCAGCGCGTGCCTTCGCCCATCTCCAGCAAGCGTGCACCGATCTCCGCTGGGGTGCTTTTCACCAGGGCCTCACCTGTCTCGGGATCGTGAGGTCGTCCGGCCACGGCATAAAGGACGCGCAGGTAATCGTAGATTTCCGTGACGGTGGCGATGGTGCTGCGTGGGTTGGGTGTGCTGTGGACCTGCTCGATGGCCACGGCTGGGGAAAGCCCCTCAATGAAGTCCACGTCGGGCTTTTCCAGCTGGTCCAAAAACTGCCGCGCATAGGCGGAAAGGCTCTGCACATAGCGGCGCTGCCCCTCGGCGTAGAGGGTGTCAAACGCCAGCGAGGACTTGCCACTGCCGCTGACCCCGGTCAGCACCACCAGCTGCTGACGCGGGATGTCCACATCGACATTCTTGAGGTTGTGCTGCCGCGCGCCACGCACGCGGATGAAGTCCTGAGCCATGTCTGTCATGAACCAGCGAGCCGCCCCAGGCGCAAGCCGGAAAGCCGCTGTCCTAGGCCAGTCCAATTTGAGACACCAAGCCATCCCGGCCCCCTGTTTTTCAAAAAGGAAGCTCTAGAACCTCTGAGTATCGGGTAAACGGGAGACCGTGAGGCGTGAAATATTTGAGATCGAGTCACATTTTATTTGAATATGAATCTCATTTGTAGCAAGGAGCGCGCCTTGCTGAGAACCTCTCTCAATCTGATGAAACCCAACCTGCTCTCTTTCCTCCTCGCTTTTGGCTGCGTGCCTGCCTTTTCGCAGCAAAGCCCCGCGCAGACGAATCCGCCCGCTGCTTCATCCACCACGACGCTCGACACGCTGGTCATCACCGCCGAGACCCAGGCCAAGCCCGTCGTCCAGGGACCGTTCCTGCCGGATGTCCTCGATGGAAAAATCTTCGCTGGCAAAAAAACCTCCGTCATTGATTTCGACGCCCTGCCGCAGGTCCAGACGGACAATTACCGCCAGGCCTTCTCGAAAACACCCGGTCTGCTGACCAGTGAGCTTTCCAACAACGCCATTCTCTCCCTCGGCAGCCGCGGCATTGGCGATCCGCATGAGTCCCAGGACATCATGGTGCTGAAAGACGGCATCCCCTTCGTCATGGACATGTTCGGCTACTCCACGGTCTATTACGCCCCGCCCCTGGAGTCGATGGACCGCATGGAGTTCGTGCGCGGGGGCTCCTCCCTGCTCTACGGGCCGCAGCCAGCAGGCTCCCTGAACTACATCTCCCACCGCCCCAGCCTGGATAAAGAGTTCGAGTTCAGCACCCAAAATCTCGTCGGCTCCAACGACTTCTATTCCAACTACACCTCCGTGGACGGCACGATCGGGCGGCTGAGTTACCTCATCAATTACAACCACCGCAGCGGCGAAAGCTTCCGCGACCGCAACAGCGACTACGAGCTGAATGGCGGCACCATCATGCTCGGCCTGGATCTGAACACCAACACGCGCTGGCTGCTCACCCTAGACCTTTACAAATCCAATGCCGGTGAGCCAGGCGGGCTGAACTTCCTGACAGGTGGAAACAACCTGAACTACAACCAGAACCGCGAGCAGGCCCAGACCCGCTTTGACCGCCTGCTGGTGGAGCGCCAGTTCGCCTCCCTGGCTCTGGAGCACGATTTTAGCGAGGCCACCCAGATGGTCTGGAAGGTCTTCGGCGGCTATTCCAACCGCACCAGCCAAAGGCAGCGCGGTGCCAGCTTTGGCACTGCGCCCAGCGGCCCGAACGCCAGCCGCAGCACCATCTCCGAGCACCGCTACTACACCCTCGGCACCGACTTACGCTTCAGCCACGCCTGGATGGCCTGGGGAAATGAGCACCACCTCACGGCGGGCATGACCTCCACCTACACCTACGCGCCCATCGAGAACTCTCTGGGATTCACGCCAAACGCCACCAGCGGCGCAGTTTACAACGACATCACCCGCCGCTCCGCCTACATCTCCTTCTTCGCAGAGAACCAGTTCAAATTTGGCCGCCTCAGCATCGTCCCCGCCATCCGTGTCGAGAACGTCTGGCAGACCATTGATGACAGCATTCGTCTGAACAGCAACAACCTCACTCCGCTGGAAGAACGCCACCGCGCAGACGCACAGCATGTCCCCCTGGGCGCGCTCGGCCTGTCCTATGAGCTGACGGACACCAGCAATCTCTATTTCAACCTCGCTCAGGGCTACAAGCCCCCGGCCTATGCCGACACCCTGCCGATCAACAACAACGTCGCCAACACCGACCTGAACCCCGGCCACACCCTCACTTACGAGCTGGGCTATCGCGGCCAGCCCTCACCCTTCCTGAACTGGGACGTCAGCGGCTTCTTCATCGACTATCAGGACCGATTCGGCACCACGACCAGTGGAGGCGTGACCACCGTGGAGAACGTCGGCCATTCACAAAACTGGGGCATCGATGTCGCAGGTGAGCTAGACCTCATCGCCGCGGCGGCGAAGCTCTCCGGCGGCGACCCCGAGTCCGCCACGAAACGCTTTGGCAACCTCGCCTTCCATGTCGCCTACGAGTGGCTGAACGCCGAATTCGTCGATGGCCCTCTGGCGGGCAAAGAACCCCAGTATGCACCCGAGAACATGCTCCGCTTTGGCCTCACCTACCGCTGGCGCGACCGCTTCAAGATCTCCCTGCTGCACACCTATGTGGGCCAGCATTTCGGCGACGACACGAACTCCGCCAACTTCAACATCCCCGCCTACAACGTCACCGACCTGATCGCCGAAGCGAAGGTCTGGAAGGAAAACGTCACCGTGCTCGCAGGCATCAACAATCTCTTCGACCAGGACTACTACAGCCGCATCCGTGGAGCAGGTGTGGACCCCGCCTACGGCAGGAACTTTTATGTCGGCGTGCGCTTCAACTATTGAGGCACCCAAGGCGTAAATCCTTCAAACAGACCCGCCGGGGCGGCATGGGAGTTGCTTTTCTTCCTGACCGCCCCTCGCATTGACAACCCCCGGCCGCGCCCTAGCCTGCGCGGCCTTTTTTCCCCCGATTCCAACCCACCAATGAGCACCGAAGCCGCCGCCGGAAAACCCGTGTACAATGTCAAAAACCCCTTCCTCGCGAAGGTGAAGAAAGCCTACGACCTCTCCTGTGCCGGCGCGCCGAAGAACACTCGTCATTATGAAATCGACCTGGAAGGTGGAGAGCTCGAGTACCTCCCTGGCGACTCCTTGGCGGTGCAGCCCACCAATGACCCTGCGCTTGTGGAAGACACGCTGAAGGCACTCGGCTTCACGGGCGACGAGATCGTGAAGCACCCCAAGACCAGCGCCGAGGTGCCGATCCGGCAGGCTTTGTTCGAAGCGACTTTACTGACGGAGATCGACAACAAGCTCATCAAAGCCATCATCGAGAAAACCGGGGGCAACACACCGCTGAATGGCTTGCTCGAGCCTGACCGCAAGGAAGACCTGAAGAACTACCTCTGGGGTCGCTTTGTCATCGACTTGCTGCTCGAGAATCCTACCGCCAAATTTGAGCCGCAGGAATTCATGGCGACGCAGAAGAAGCTAAACATTCGCCTCTATTCCATCAGCAGCAGTCAGCGTGCCCATCCGAAAGAGGTCCACCTGACCGTGGCCACTGTGAAATACACCAGCCATGGTCGCGAACGTGGAGGCGTTGCTTCGACCTTCCTCGCCGAGCGCATCGCCATCGGCGAGACCGTGATCCCCGTCTTTGTGAATCATGGCAAAGGGTTCCGCCTTCCCGAGCCTAGCGAAGACATTCCTGTGATCTTCATCGGTCCTGGCACCGGCATCGCTCCCTTCCGCGCCTTTTTGGAAGAGCGCGAAGCGACTGGCGCGAAGGGCAAGGCTTGGATGTTTTTCGGCGAAGTGAGCGAAAAGACCTGCTTCTTCTACAAAGAGGAATTCGAGCGCTGGCTGGCCAACGGAACCCTCGCCAAACTCACGACTGCCTGGAGCCGTGATCAGGCGGAGAAGATCTACGTGCAGCATAAGATGCTGGAAAACAGCGCTGAGATCTTCGCTTGGCTGGAACAGGGCGCCATCGTCTATGTCTGCGGTGATGCCGCACGCATGGCGGTCGATGTGGACAAGGCCCTGCACACCATCATTGAAAAGGAAGGTCGCAAATCAGCCGAAGAAGCGGTGGCCTACATGGCTGCGCTGAAAGAAGCCAAGCGCTACCGCCGCGACGTGTATTGATCTGTTTCAGAACTTCAGGTCAGGAGGAAAATTGCGAATCAAATCATCATCCGTGTAGGGCTGTTTATCTGGGCCCTCATGGATGAGCTGAAAGGCACAGCCACTGCTGGAAATGATGTGTAGATGAATTCCCGGCTGCTCTGGACTGGAACGAAAAGCACCTGTTGCCAACGCTGGGTGCTCCTTGGGTACAAGATTGAGTTCTTTGCGGTTTCGCCCCGCCAGCTGTTCGCGGATTTCATCCCAACTGCCATTCGGCAGGCTGCGAACGCTGGTCCAGTAATCGATCAACATCCGGCCCACGACCTCGGTTTGCTGTTGGGGAGTCAGCCCAGGTTTCAAAAGTTCATTCAGCGGGCCTTCGGGCAATCCAGCCAGAGGATCGGGCTGAGGCAGCGTAGCCTTCCAAACCGGATCATTCGGATCAATCCCTGGCGTCTTTTCGGCCCACAGGCTGCGCACATCTTCCCAGAGCCCTGTTAATCCGCCACCTTTGCCAAGCATCAACCCGAGGAGCACTGCCACAAGCAAGGCCATGCCCAGAAGGAAGGGACGAAGCAGACGGTTCATGGCAGGCATGACACTAACCTAGAGTGCCTGCCTGGACAAAACAACTCCAGTCAGAGTGACTCCAACGTGGCGGGTCGGTCATGGAAAAAAGGAAATGGTGGACAGGCTCACGCCCAGCGTGCGCATCGTGGCTGCCTAGCTCCGTCTAATGGATGAGAAGCGCTGGTGTGATGCCTGTCTCTCACACGCGCGGCATGAAAGAACCGGTTTGCTCACGTATGAAATTCCATGCGCTTGCTCTGCCTCGTCCTCTTCACCACGCCTTCCGCCCTCGCGCTGGATTTCGTGCGTGAGGTGCGGCCTATCTTTGAAAAGCACTGCTACGAGTGCCACGGCGCTGAAAAACAGAAGAACGATTACCGCCTCGACATCAAGGCGGTGGCTTTGAAGCACGTCACGCCGCGAAAGAGCGCGGAAAGCCAGCTTTTCCGGTTCGTCAGCGGTTTGGAAAAAGACACGCCCATGCCGCCGAAGTCGAAACTGAGCTCTGCGGAGATCGAAACGCTGAAACGCTGGATCGATGAAGGCGCGAACTGGCCGGATGGCGTGGATGTGGCGAAACTGGAGGACAAAACGGACTGGTGGGCCTTTAAGCCGCTTTCCAAACCTCCGGGCGGAGATGTGGATGGTTTCATCCACGAGAAGCTCAAAAAGGAGGGCCTAACTCCTGCTCAGCGTGCTGATAGCCGCACACTCATTCGGCGGCTCTACTACGATCTCACCGGCCTGCCGCCCACACCGTCGGACTTGTCAGACTGGTCCGACCTGTCGGACGAACGCTACGAAAAGCTCGTCGATCATCTTCTCGCCAGCCCACGCTATGGCGAGCGCTGGGCGCGGCACTGGCTGGATGCCGTGCATTACGGCGAAACCCACGGCTACGACAAAGACAAGCCACGCCTGAACGCCTGGCCGTATCGGGATTACGTCATCCGTGCCCTGAACAACGACAAACCCTACGCCCGCTTCATCGAGGAGCAGATCGCCGGAGACGCGCTCTATCCGGGCACGGTGGATGGCATCACAGCGCTCGGATTCATCGCCGCAGGGCCTTGGGACTACATCGGGCATGCGGAGGTGCCGGAGACGAAGCTCGACGGCAAGATCGCGCGTCATCTCGATCGCGATGACATGGTGCAAAACGCCATCGGCACCGTGTGCAGTCTCACCATCCAGTGCGCGCAGTGCCACAATCACAAATTCGATCCCATTTCGCAAGAGGACTACTATTCGCTCCATGCCGTCTTCGCCGGCATCGACCGCACGGAGGTCGATTACTACCCGGATGACGTGTCGATGCAGAAGTTCGCCGCTCTGCAAAAGCAGAAGAAGCAGATCACGGACACCATCGCCGCGTTGGAAGAGCCTTTGAAGAAAAAAGCCGGTGCAGCCTACACCGCGCTCAGCAAGCGCATCGACGGCGCGGCCGAGAACGGCGCGAATCCGAATGCGAAACCTGATTTCGGCTATCACAGCGCTATCTCGCCAACGCAGGATGCCGTGAAGTGGGTGCAGGTCGATCTCGGCAAGAACGTGCAGGTCGAGCGCATCGTGCTGAAACCCTGTTACGACGACTTTGGCAAGATCGGCGGTGGTTTCGGCTTCCCGGTGCGCTTCAAAATCGAGGTGAGCGATGATCCCACCTTCCAAACCGGCGTCACGCTCGTGTGGCGGAAGCACGACGCCACCTTCATGAATGATTTCGCCAATCCAGGCCTGAAGCCATTCGAAAGCGGCACCGCGGGCGATGACGGCGTCACGGGTCGCTTTGTGCGTGTCACTGCGGTGAAACTCGCCAAACGGAGCAACGACTACATCTTCGCTCTCGCCGAGATGGAGGTCTATGACAGCAAAACGGGCCCCAATCTGGCCGCAGGCCGTCCCGTGACCTCGCTCGACAGCATCGAGGCCCCGCCGCGCTGGCGGAAAGCCAATCTCACCGACGGCATCGCCCCCGAAAGCCGCAGCGAGGAGGACAAACTAAAGCTCATCCGCGAGCGCGATGCCCTCATGCTCGCCCAGGCCGATGAGGCCACAAAAACGAAACTGCGTGAAGCCCGCCAGCAACGCGATGCCCTGCCACAACTGCCCGCACCGCAGAAAGTGTATGCCGGAGCCGTCCACTACGGCAGCGGCGCTTTCAAAGGCACGCATGGTGTGCCGCGAACGATCCAAGTGCTGAAACGTGGCGATGTGAAACAACCGGCTCAAGAGGTGAGTCCAGGTGCTGTCAGCACGCTTGGTCGTTTGTTTGATCTGCCTTTCCAAGTCAGCGGCAATAGCGAAGCCACCCGCCGTGCCGCTTTGGCGAAATGGATCACGAGCAAGAACAACGCACTCACCTGGCGCAGCATCGTGAACCGCGTGTGGCAGCATCACTTCGGCCGCGGCCTCGTCGAAACCGCCAACGACTTCGGCCGCATGGGCGCGAAGCCAACGCATCCTGAGCTGCTCGACTGGCTGGCAGTGACCTTCCGCGATGACATGGGCGGCAGCTTGAAGAAGCTGCACAAGCTCATCGTGATGAGCGAGACGTATCGTAGAACGAACTTCCAAGTTCGTTCATCTCTTGGCGAAAACGAGCCCTCGAACGAACTTGGAAGTTCGTTCTACGCGCACCAAACCCGCCGCAAGCTCGACGCGGAGGCCATTCGCGATTCCATCCTCGCCGTCAGCGGCAAACTCGACCTCACGATGGGCGGGCCGAGCTTCCAGGACTTCGTCATCGACAAGCCGCAGCACTCGCCGCACTACGAATACCATCTGCACGATCCCGAAGACCCGAAGAGCCATCGCCGCAGCATCTACCGCTTCATCGTGCGCAGCCAGCAGCAGCCCTTCATGACCGTGCTCGACTGCGCCGATCCCTCCATGCGGGTGGACAAGCGAAACGAATCCCTCAGCCCGCTGCAAGCGCTCGCCATGATGAACAATGGCCTAACCGTTAGCATGGCCAAACACTTTGCCGCACATGCCGGCAGCGTGAGACGCGCCTTCCAGCTCGCCCTCGCCCGCGAGCCCAAGCCCGACGAACTCGCCGCCCTGGAAGACTACGCGAAACGTGAAGGCCTCGAAAACGCCTGCCGCGTGATTTTGAATCTGAATGAGTTCACCTTTGTGGATTGAAGCGGTATCCGCTCACGCTTCAAACAATCGCTCAAACGGCACGAGGTAGTCGAAGAAGTCCTCGTCGGGAATGCTGGGATCGAGCTGACCTTGATAGACGAGGACGGGGCGGCAGGGCGTGCCTTTGGGAAGCTTCAGGCGGCGGATTTTTTCCTGCACGTCGGTGATGCAGTCGCTGGTGATTTTTTCGCGCAGCTTGATCTCAATGACGTAGAGCGACTTCTTCGTGCGCAGCAGCATGTCGATCTGACAGGCCTCGGTGCGCAGGGTTTTGGCCTGAAAATACGGGCCCGCGTTGAGGATGGGCGTATTGGCGAGGTCGATGTGGCGCAGGAGTGGATCGCGGTTGCCGAGGACGAGGTTTTCAAACTGCAATCCCATCAGCGTGTCCCACTGCGGCAGCGTTTCGAGCGGACGCGTGCGGTAGAGACCTTTTTCGATGCGCTTTTTCTCCGGCTCGATGTAGCGCAGATAGAAGCGGGTGTAGTTATCACTGAGGCGATACTTTGCCGTGCGCTTCTCGGTGCCGCCGAGAGGTGAAAAAGGCAGGTCACAGGTGATGAAGCCCGCGCTTTCCAGCTCGGCGAGCGCTTCGGTGACAATGCCGCCGCGGCCGATTTGCAGTTCCTTCGTGATCTCGGTCATGGTGCGGGCAGGGCCGCTCAAAACGCGGCAGATGTCGCGGTAGCGATCTGCACGGCGGTTGAAGACGCTGCTGAAAAGATCCTCGAACTCACGGAAGAGCAGCCCACCGGGATCAAAGCACAGCCGGTGGATGTTTTGCTCCGCGGTCTGCGCCGGATCGATCTCCTCCAGATAACGCGGCACACCGCCGGTGACGGCGAGCGTCTTGATTTTCTCCAGCACGGGAATGCGCGGGGCTTTGGCACGCCAAAACGGAATACACTCCGGCAGTGGCATGGGCGGCATGGTGAAGACCCAACTCGTGCGACCGACGAATCCGGCACTTTTGAGCAGGTTCGCTTCGATCCACGAGGAGACGGAGCCGCAGAGCACGACGATGAGGTGGTTGCGCACGCTGAAAAGGTTGTCCCACGCCACTTTGAGATGCCCGGCGAAATCCGTCGAGCCTGTGGCCATCCATGAAATCTCATCGAGCAGCAGCACGACCTTTCCTTTGGTCGGGAGAGCCTGAGCGAGCATCTGAAAGGCCTGCGGCCAACTTTCGAGGGTGACACGCGGCACCTTCGTCTGCGCAGCGAGCTGCTCCGCGAAGGCAGCAAGCTGCTCCACCGCGCTGATGCCCTCACGCGGGCCGAGGCCTTCGAGCTTGATGAAGTGATCCGCAAAGGTGAGTCCGCAGTGCTTTACGAAGGCGCTCTTGCCGATACGCCGCCGTCCCTGCACGACGACGAGGGAGGCCTTTGGCTTGCGAAACAGACGCTCAAACTGGTCTGCGAAGAACTGACGACCATGGAAAGGAGACAGGATAGGCATGCTGACAAAGGGAGCACCAAATCGACATTTCGTCAATTCGGTGCTCCTTATTGGATGGAAAAAGAGAGCACCAAATCGACACATTGTCGTTTACGTGCTCTCAAGTCGGCGGAAAAAGGGAGCACCAAATCGACAGCAGGATCAGTGGTTGCAAGTTTGCGACCATGTGGACGCTTTAGAGCCATGACTTGGTCTCAAAACTATGATCCTCTCGGCAATCTGATCTTCTCGTCGCTCGTGGCGGCGTTGCCGGTGGTGGTGCTGTTGGGGTTGCTGGCGTTCTGGCATGTGCGGGCGCCTTTCGCGGCACTGGCTCTCTTCAGAGGCCTGCTGGTGATGGCGCAGGCCTAAGGGCTACCGTGGATGATTCTGAAGTAAGGCTCCAAGATCCACGTATGATCAGCATGGTCACCCGCCGACAGCTTTTGCAGACCACCGGACAAGGTTTCGGTGCGCTCGCCTTTGCCTCGATGCAGGCGGCGGAGACATCGCATCGTTCGCAGGTTTTCGCGCCGAAGGCGAAACGTGTGGTGCAGCTCTTCATGGGTGGCGCGGCGAGCCACATCGACCTTTTCGATTTCAAGCCCGCGCTCATCAAGCATCACGGCGAGGAGTCGAACTTCGGCGAGACGGTGGAGGCTTTTCAAAACGGCCTCGGGCCGTGGAAGAAGCCCGTGTGGGACTTCAAACCATACGGACAGAGCGGCAAGATGCTCAGCGAGGCCGTGGCACCGCTCGGGGCGTGTGCGGATGACATGGCCTTCGTGCATAACATGGTTGGCAAAACAGGCGTGCATTCGCAGGGCACGCTGCTTCAAGCCACGGGTTTCAATCTGCCCGGCTTTCCCGGCATGGGCTGCTGGGTGAGTTATGCGCTGGGTTCGATCAGCGACAATTTGCCCACTTTTGTCGTGCTGCCGGATCATCGCGGTTTTGCCTCGAATGGACCAAAGAACTGGGATTCGGCCTTTTTGCCCTCGCAGCATGCCGGAACGATCATTTATCCCGGCGCGGAGGTTCCGATCGCGGACCTGTTTCCGCACAAAAACGGCCGCTACATCAGCGCGAGGTCGGATCGCGGTGGTTTTGAGCTTTTGGAGCAGTTGAACCGCAAACACGCGGCCCTGCGTGAGGAGGATTCGCGACTCGAAAGCCGCATTCAAAGTTACGAACTCGCCGCGAAGATGCAGCTTGCCGCGCCGGAGGCGCTCGACATCTCGAAGGAATCCGCCGCGATGAAAGCCATGTATGGCATCCAGGAGCATCGCAAAGTGTGGCCCACGGAGATCAATCCCGAGGAAGAGGCCGATTACATGGGGCGCAAATGTCTCGCGGCGCGTCGCTTGCTCGAACGCGGCGTGCGCTTTGTGCAAATCTGGAGCGGCAATGACAATGGCTTCCCGCGTCGCAATTGGGACTCGCACGAAGATGTGGAGCGTGACCACGGTCCGCTGGCCTGGGGCATGGCGAAGGCCGTTTCGGCGCTGATTCTCGATTTGAAGCAGCGCGGCCTGCTCGATGAGACAATCATTCTTTGGACGACGGAGTTTGGCCGCATGCCGAGCACACAAGGAGGCAAGGGCCGCGACCACAATCCGTATGTCTTCACGAACTGGCTCTGCGGCGGCGGCATCAAAGGCGGCGTCACGTCCGGTGAAAGCGATCAGTGGGGCTACAAACCGCTCGACCGCGCGAACCCCACGACCTGCTACGACATCCACACCACGATGCTTCACTTGCTCGGCATTGATCACGAGAAGCTGACCGTGAGGCATAACGGCATCGACCGCCGCCTCACGGATGTTCACGGGCACGTGATCCAGGATCTGGTGGCGTGAGGCGGATCAACCGGCTTCGGCGATTTTTTCTCCAGCCAGCTTGGCTGCCCGTTCAGCGAGTTCCACGTGGAATTGCTCAGGGCTTGGCTCTTCGCCTTTTACACGAGTGCGACCAAACCAATCGGCAAAGATTTCTCCAGGCTGTCGCTCTGCTTTGTAGGCTTCCAGAATGGAGCGAACACGGGCAGGGATTTCGTCACCCGTGACCGCTTTGTATTCCAGCCCGGCCAGTCGGTCGCCGCGGATGCTGCCACCGACGAACATGGCCCACTTGTTTGGAGCACGACCGACAAAGCCAAAATCAGCGTTGTAGGGGCGTCCGCAACCATTCGGGCATCCAGTCATGCGGAAAAGGATCGGTTCGTTAGCCAGTCCGAGTTCTTCCAGCACAGGGTCAATTTTGTCCATGAGGCCAGGCAGAGCACGCTCGGATTCGCTTAGGGCCAAACCGCAGGTTGGCAAGGCCACGCAAGCATGAGCCACTTTGCGGGCACGAGTAAAGCCAACGTCATCTGCATGCACGACACCATGCTTGGCGAGGATTTGATTCACCAAATCTTTCTGCGCGGGAGTCACGTCAGCGATGATGAGATTGGTGTTTGGCGTGACGACGTAGGGCAGGTCCAACTTCGTGGCGATCTCGGCAAAAGCACTGCGATACTGTGGACCGCCGACCACATCGACGATGCGCCCCATGCTGACGTAAACGCAGCAGTAGAGGTTGCCATCTCCCTGCTCATGCCAGCCCAAAGTGTCTTCGACGGAATCAAAGTGCAGGGGCTTAGCAGGGAAGGTTTCGATGCCAGGAAGGCGACGAACCACTTCCTCACGGAAGCCATCGATGCCCATGCTTTGAACGGTGTATTTCAAGCGAGCGTTTTTGCGCTCTGTGCGGTTGCCGTGATCGCGCTGGGTAGTCACGATGGCCTCGCAGGCGTCCACCACATGGGCACGCTTCACATAAAGCAGTGGCTGAGCCAGGAAGGGCCGGGTGGTCAATTGGCCATGGCTCATGCCAAAGCCGCCGCCTACCGTAATGGTGTAACCTTCGACCTCTCCATCGACAACATGAGGCACAAAGCCGACATCTTGGGAAAAAAGATCGACGTCGTTGCAGGGCTGAATGGCCACACCAATCTTGAATTTTCGTGGCAGGTAAATTTTGCCATAGATGGGATCTTCACCTTCAGGGGCCTGGGTCACTTGACGCACCGCAGGGTTGACTTCGGGATCTTTGATCCAGTTTGGTTCTACTTTTTCACCATCCAGCCAGATGTCAGCGTAGGCGGAGGACCTCCACAGGAACCGCTGGCTGATTTCTTCGGTCAGTTTTTGGGTGTCTGCGTGGACCTTGTCCTTGATGGGGGCCGCTGGTCCCATGGTGTTACGCACCACGTCACCGCAGGCACCCATGGTACTGAGGCCACTGTGGCAAACATTATGGATGACTTCTTTGAGTCCACCTTTGAGCACTCCGTGAAGCTGGATGCCTTGGCGGTTGGTCAGGCGCATGTTGCCAAAGGCTTTCGTACAAAGATCATCGTGGATCATCCACTGCTTCGCGGTGATGCGCCCGCCTGGCATCTTGCTGCGGATCATGAAGCTCCAGGCCTTGTCTTTTTTCTCTTTTGTCAATTGAGCGCGGCGATCGCGGTCATCTTGCTGGTAAGAGCCGTGATGCTTCAGAAGAATGTTACTGTCCTCCGGAATGTTAGGGGTGCTGGTGTCAGCAAACAGCTCGGCGAGCTGACCACGAAGACCGGCGGAGGCGAGCTTGATTTCTTCAACGGAGGCTTTGGACATGAGATAAGGAGTGAGGGTGACTAATGCCAAGCTTGAGAACGAAAGCAAGTCTTTGGCGGTAAAATAATCTTATTGTCTGTAGGCAAAATAGAGAATTGAATTTTTGGGTCAGATGAAAAGTTTTGCAGCGATGAGAAGCTCTAATTTTTTGAACTTCTGACATGTTTGGCTATAATTTCTAAAATTATCTCATTTCGTCATAGAATGGCCGCTCCACTCCCACCCTCGTCGCCCCCCGGCTTTGAGCTAAATCAGCTCAAGGCGCTCATGCGCTCGTTGGAGGACACATGTCTGCGGATCGACGATCAGCTCAAGAAACTGGGTGGGATTTCGGTAGGCGAAGCCAAAGAGGCGACTTCCCTGGAGAATCCTGACAAGCCCTGGTCGCTGTTCGAGGCTGCTCCAGAGGTCGCTTCGGGAAAGACTCCAGGCATCAACCACAACTTCAAAAAGATCCCTGCTCAACCCATTCCAGAGCTGCCTTCGGAACTCGAACAAAGCACCTTGGATCATCTGAACCAAGCCTTGAGCGCAGCATTCAGGCAAGTTTTGCAGAGTGCAAAAGGAACCGGCAGCAGTCGTCCACGCAACTTCGAAGAGGAATAAGGGTGAGGGTCAGTGTCAGTGCATGAAGTTGCGGAGAAAGTGTCGATAAAATTCAAAGGCAGCTTCCACTTGATCGACTTCGACAAATTCATCGGCAGTGTGTGCCTGATCAATGCTGCCCGGCCCAAAGACGACGGAGGGGATGCCTGCCCGCGAAAGCTTGCTCGCATCACAACCAAAGGGGACTCCTAAGGGCGTGGACTCCATTCCCAATGACGTCAAGGTCTCAGAAGCGATTTTGACCACAGAAGAATCCAGCGGAGTATCCAGAGCTTCATCCACCAAGAGCAGTGGCTCTTCGATTTCCGCGTCGATCCCTTTCAAGCGATGCAGAAGCGCTCGATAATGCGCCAACGCATCTTCGGCTCGCTCTCCAGGCAAAAGTCGGCGATCAATTTCGATCGAGCAGTGATCTGGCACAAAATTCACCTGAACGCCCCCCGAAATGACGCCGATGTTGCAAGTGCTGCCACCCACCAGTGGGTGCTGTTGCTTAGCCAGTGCAGACTGGTCTGCTTCTAACGCGGCAATCACGCGTGCCATGTGGGAGATGGCGTTGATGCCCAGGTGTGGTTTCGAGCTATGCGCGCTGCGACCTCTTACGTGAATTCGACAGCGCAGCACACCTTTGGTTGCCACCACGAGCTTGAGTTCGGTGGGTTCGGCGACGATGGCCGCTTGCGCCTGTAGCCCTTCACACAATCTGACTACACCACGGTAAGAGTATTCTTCGT
Source organism: Verrucomicrobiaceae bacterium (assembly GCA_027484445.1). Classification (GTDB taxonomy): domain Bacteria; phylum Verrucomicrobiota; class Verrucomicrobiia; order Verrucomicrobiales; family Verrucomicrobiaceae; genus Prosthecobacter. The sequence goes on along the minus strand of JAIXSY010000032.1, from coordinate 212,452 downwards.
CCACGGTTGCAGCCAGCAGCACCTCACAAGGTGGAGTGAATCCCTCCTGCTTGAGCGAGACCAATGCCTGCATCATGCCTGCCAAACCTGCCTTGGTGTCGCAGGCACCACGTCCATAAAGTTTACCAGCCGAAAGCCGTGGTTCGAAAGGATCTATCGTCATGCCTTGGACTGAAACGGTATCCAGATGGGCCTCAAGCACCACACGCTGCTGCGCATTCTTGCCAGGCAGACGAGCCACCACATTGTGACGATCTGGCCACACAGGCTGCTTCCAGCATTCGATGCCGTGAGATCTACAAAACTGCATCACGTAATCACCGATCATCGCCTCGCCGGGTCCACCCGCGTAGGCCGTATTTACGCTATTGATGCGAACCAAGTCTGCGAGAGTTTGGAGAACAGGCGACATGTGAATTGGAACATTACGATGGCTTTTTTGAACCTCTTTGCAGGATGATCATCGCCACGCCTGCTACCACAAGAATCATGACCCAGGGCATCTCAGCAGGAATTCTTTTGGAGTCATCCATTGGCTTCATGCTAGGTTCCTGAAACAACCCATCGACGCTGTAACCGGTGTGATACAGATAGTCCGGCTCTGTCATGCTGAATGGGACCTTTGTTCGCAAATTCTCCTGTTCAAAAGTCGCCTCAAGTGTGGCTTGTGGGCCCGCTTCTTTCCAAAAAGAAAAATGGAGCCCGAGGCTGTCCAAGACAGGGTTCGCTTCGCATTGGAAAGAGACATCCACATGACGAGCGGGGAAGTCAGCCGCAGCCACCGCAGATTCAGCGTCAGGCCACAGCCGTTGAAATTCGACCGAAGTCGGCAACAGGGTCGGTTTCTCGTTCAGAGAAAGATGAACATGCAGCCCGAGATAATGAAGTAGTTTAGGCTTGGCTGCCTCCCATTCGCAGTCTTGGAGCTGGCCATCGCGATTGCCATCCAGCTCGGGAATAAAACGCGAGAGAGTCAACAAATTGAACGTGAAACGCAGCTTGGCGTGGTCATGCGAAAGTTGAATCCGTAAGTATTGAATATCCGCAGGATGAGCAAAGCTACGGACTGAACAAAGAATGCTCATGAACAGCAAAATCCACAGCAGCAGTGCGCTGCGCTGAGGTCTTCGTGGAGTTGAAATCATGAATAAGCTTCTTTTCCCCAACCATAAGCAGCCCAAAACAACGAAGCCAGCCTGAGCTCGATCTGACGCAGAGTCTTGGAAGCCGATTCGTCAGAAATCCAGGCTTCCTTTTCCAGATCAACCATGAAAAGATAACAGCATGAAACGACTCATCATGATCTCACTAGTGGTTAATGGCCTCAGTTCCTGTGTGGCTCCGCCACCAGGAGGAGTGCTCGGAAGTAACAGTGACCGATACCCCTCCAAGCAGATGGCAAAGCAACGAACCGCTAACCCTCAGAGTTCCCCTGCGCCCATCCAACCTGGCGAAACATCATCGGCCTATCGCTTGAGACAGGCTAGGCAGCAGCGAGAAGCGATTCCAACCTCGCAATATCTTGATCACCAAGAACAATCCGGTCTCTGGGGTAGATCTAGCCAGACGAGTCTTTATCAAACGCAGGGTGGACTCGTCGAAGAAGTTCATGTTGGAAACACAGCCCTGCCAGGAATCCCTGGCCAAGTGCCCTACACCCCGTCGCCCTATCAAGGTGGCTTTGTGCCTCGCGGAACCTCTGCCGTTTATGACCCCGTCACAGGCCGCTTGCTTCCTGTGCGTCGCTGAAGAAGATCAAAAAGTGGACTGTTGTTGCGCTGAAGCGAGCGAGTCGCTCTCATGCGCAAACCTAGGCGGAGTCCTTGGAGGACATAGCTTGGCATTTCGGGTGCTTATCACCCATTTGTTGATCCTCTCAAACTAAGGCCATCCTGCTGCTGTCATGCGTCTTTCTATCGAACTTCAAGTTCAAGCAGAACAAAAAATCCTTGGGTATAATCAAAAAAGAAGAACAGCCGCCAGTCATCATGAGAGTCACCCGCGATCAGGAATCACTGGCAGAGGTGCTAAGTAAGGTTCGTGTTTTGGGTGCAGACAAGCTTCTGGAACGTCAAAACTGCACGCCTCCACAGGCTTTGTGCCCACTTTTCTGCGTACGCCTTGCTGTGAAAATCTGAACGTGATCATGGATAGCGCTAGCCTCACCTCTTGATTTCAATGGCATGAAGAAGTCGAACATCAAATCCGGCATGCGAGTGAAAATCGTCAGAATAACATTCTGACAATGCTCAGGCCCGGACTATCTCGGGATTGGGTAGCGAGTGGTAGTCAGCGCTATCGACTGGCTGGAACGCTTGTCTCGAATGGCATTCAAGGTCCTGGGGTTGGCGTTGCCCCCTATCACCTGTTGGGTGATTACCATCATGGATGAAAGCACTTTGCGAGATCGCCTTCATGGGTTCTTGGGCGGTTCTACACTGATGCCAGTGCGGACGCACGACGTTAAGATAATCGTGACGGCACAGGCCGCCGCGATGCGTGAATGAAAACAAACTTAGATCCTGAGAAATTCATCAACTCCAAGTTCAGTGTCAAAGTCGATACAGAGCGTTTTAGCAGAAGCTTGAGCTATTTTTACACCAAGATCGATAACATAATCGTTCGTTAGCGAATCCGTGAGGGCATGCGTGGCTATACCGTGTTTTCAAACGAATGATGGGATGGATTATTCATGGCCTTGAAGTCGCTGCTGACTTGAGATTTACCCCATCCTGGTCTGTGTTTGGTCATGTCACCTGGACCGAAGGCACTGTTTCACAAATCGTCGGCGCTTCTGGCAGAATGGTGGATGAGCCCGCCTCATGTTTGGTGCCAATCCTGTGGCGTGCAGTCCTGCGCTGAAAGACTCCAGACTGTCGTCTCTGATCTGAATTCGTTGCTGTAGTGCAGTCTGATTATGAGCGCATCATCGCTTCAGACCGTCTCGACAACACAAGAATCCCAGCGGGTGGAAATCCTGGCTTCTTCATGCTGGCCGTCCGCAGGGGATGGGAAGTCAGACTCCGATTCGGCATCAACCTAGCCTTGGAAAAAATCAGCAGATCGAACCTATTGCTACGCTGGTTCTAGCTCCAATGAGCCCGGATTCAATGCGACTTTCGGGGTGATGGTGGGCTGGTCGTTGATTTGTCGCGGCTTGACGGGGTCAAAGATTTCACGCATGGCAAACATCCTCATGCGGGACTTTGACCCCCAATTGCCTACTCTTTCCGAGATCGAATCTGCGGCGCTACTCATTCGCTCGCATGTTCCTGAAACGCCCACGCGGTCTTGGCCTCTCCTGAATCAGATCTCGAGTGCCGAGGTTTGGTTGAAGCATGAAAATTTGACGCCCGTGGGTGCTTTCAAAATCAGGGGAGGTCTCGTCTATTTGGAGCATTTGCTTCGTCAGCAGCCTAACCTCAAAGGTGTCATCGCGGCGAGCACGGGCAACCACGGTCAGTCAATCAGTTTTGCTGCAAAGCTTTTGGGTCTGAAAGCCGTCATTGTGGTTCCTCGGGGTAACAACGCCGAGAAAAATGCTGCTATGCGAGCTCTCGGCGCTGAGCTCGTGGAGCATGGTGATGAATTCCAGGATGCGCTGGATCACGCTCACGAGTTATCCTCTCGTGAAAGTTTGCACTTTGTGCCTTCTTTTCACCCACTGCTAGTCTGTGGCGTTGCTACTTATGGGATGGAGCTTTTTCGCGCCGTTCCAAACTTAGATGTCGTGTTTGTTCCGATTGGTTTGGGTTCTGGATTTTGTGGGTTAGCTGCGGCTCGCCAAGCTCTTGGGCTTGATGTGGCTCTGGTGGGGGTGGTTTCTGCACAGGCTCCGGCTTACCATGAGTCCTGGCTTAACCAAAGGATGGTTGAGCACCCTAGCACGACTCGCGTTGCGGAAGGTGTCGCTTGCCGCAAGCCCGATGAGGCGGCGCTCTCTTTAGTTCTGCGTCATGCTCATGATGTGGTTACCGTCAGTGATTCACAAGCGCTTGAATCCATGCGCGAGATCATCCAAGCGACTCATCATTTGCCAGAGGGCTCGGGAGCTCTGGCTTGGGCTGCCTTTAAAAAGCAAGCACATCAGTGGCAGGGGGCACGAGTCGCTTGCGTTTTGAGTGGAGGCAATGTGAGCCTAGAAGTCCTACGCACCTGTTTGACTGAAAACCCATCACGCTCTTGGCATTAGGGATCTTGTAAGCTCACTTGTGGAAGAAACATCTCCCACTCCCTCACCCGATGCGTGTTCTTGATCAGCAGCGTCACCGGCACCTCACGCGGCACGCTGGGAGCACGCAGCAGCTTCAAACCGGCCTCTGCAGGCAGTTTCGCCCCTTTGCGGCTATTGACGCGCTTGTCGGCGAGCACACAGTTTTCCCACGAAGTCGGTCCACCACGAGAAAGCGGCACGACGTGGTCGATGTTGCCTTCGTGCGGACGCAGCTTGCGACCAGTGTATTGGCACACACCGCCATCGCGTTCCCAGATGCCGCGCACGCCGAATTTCGGACGCTTCTTCGGCACCTTGTCGAACTTCGCCAGCACGAGCACCGCAGGCACACGCACCGGCCCTTTGACCGTGCCGATGACGTTGTCGCCCTCGCGCACCGGCAGCGTGAGCCATTCCTTCCATGTCACCGGGCGGATGTGCCCGCCCGTTTCGATGTCCAGCGCTGTCGCCGCACCGCCCGCGATCATGCTGAAGGCCTCCATCGGCGTTTTCACGCCAATGGCCTGCCAGTTGCGGTTGAGCACGAGGACGGTGCTTTTGTTGAGGATGTCGTTCATGGGAAAATAGTGGTCCGCACAGTCCTCTGTGCGGCGCTTCGCTATCACTTGAAGCTTCACTCATTCAAAGAGACGAAACTCGTGCGAAGCGTTGTTTGAAAATGGAAATCTAGAGCCTGCGTAAAGCCGCACAGAGGACTGTGCGGACCACTTTAATCCTCCGCCGGTCCTTCCGGGCACATCTTCACGATGCGCGGCCGAAACTCCCCCAGCACCTCCACGAGGTCCGTCTGCGCGGCCATGACGCCGTGGATGTCTTTGTACACGCCGGGCACCTCGTCGATGCCGGCGCTGAGGAGTTCGACGCCGGCGGCGGCGAGCTGCTTTTTCACGGTGCTCCAGGTGAAGCTCTGCTTCGCGGCGGAGCGGCTCATCACGCGGCCTGCGCCGTGCGAGGCGCTGTGGAGCGACTCGGGTTTCCCCTTGCCGCGCACCACGTAGCCGGGCGTCGCCATCGAGCCGGGAATGACCCCGAGCACGCCTTCGCCGGCCGGTGTCGCCCCTTTGCGGTGCACGATGACCTCGCGCTCCGCGCCGTTGACGACGTGCGTTTCCTTCCAGGCAAAGTTGTGATGGTTCTCGATGTCGAGCACGACATGGGCGCCGACCTTTTTCGCGATGTGCTTGTGAATGAGCGCGTGATTCGCTGCGGCGTAGCGGCCCATGAGGTTCATCGCAGCCCAGTATTCCTGGCCTGCCTCTTCCTCAAAGGTCAGCCACGCGAGGTGCTTCAGCTCCTTCGGCAGATCGTAGCGACGATCCATCGCGATGCGGCTGTAGTGCTGGCAAACCTGCGCCCCCGTGCCGCGCGAGCCGCTGTGGCTCAGCAGCGCGAGGTATTCGCCCGGTGGGATGTCAAAACCGCTCTCCTTCAGCGCGGCGGACTGCTCCGCATTCACGTCAAAGGCACCGAACTCGACAAAGTGGTTCCCGGAGCCGCTCGAACCGAGCTGCGCCCAGGCCTTGTCCTTGAAGCGTCTCGTGATCGGCGAGACATCCCAGTCATCGTCCATGACCTCGTGCTGACGCTTCACCTTGAACGCGCCGCCCATGCCGAAGCAGGTCTCGCTTTCGAGGATGTTCGCCAGCCGGTCCTTCTGACCCGCGATGGTGCCCGCCTTGCGATCATAAACCGAGAGCCTCATGCGACACGCGATGTCCACACCGACCGCATACGGGATCACGCAGCCCTCCGTGGCCAACACGCTACCAATCGGCAGCCCATAGCCCACATGCGCATCCGGCATCAACGCACCCGCGACCGCCACCGGAAGCGCACACGCATTCGCCATCTGCTGCACCGCCTGCGCCTCGAGGCCGGAGCCCCACTGCGCCCACGGCGCGAGCACATCACGCTGCTTGTAAGCCGGCGCATACAGATCCCGCGCGAAGACCTCGCGCAGCGGATCGCCGAGAAAGGCCTCCGGCTTCGCAATGATCGCGCCCAGCTCCTCTTCGAGCCGCGCCGAGTCCCCACCCTGCGCCATGAACTTCGCGATGAAGTCCATCCCAGACTGGATCGCCGCGCCCTGAGGCACGCCGAGTCGGATGAGGTCGTTCGGTTTCATGGTGGTGAGTGGGTGGAGAGATGGAGGAATGGAGTGATGGAGTCGTGGAGGACGGGGAACGGGCACGAGGTGCCCGGCAGCGGTGTTCGTTCTTGGAAAAATGCGCACCATGTTTCAATCTTTGGCATGGTGGTTTCAATGACTCGTAAAGACTTACAAAAGCTAGCTGCTGATGAAATGGCGGTCGTGTTGTATCTGCGCCTGCTCTTCAACCTGCCCCTAGCAGCAGTTTTGGGTCTAATGCTTGGATATGTTAGCGGCTGCTTCGGCGGGAATGATTCTGGGGACAAAGCAGTGCTTCCCGCGCTTTGCTTTGGTGGCGCGGCATATGTGCTTTGGCTTGTCTGGACCTTGTGGGCGATTCGTCGCGAGCTCACCACACGTTCGGCCTTGAACTTGAGCTATACACCAACGTTTCGGCTATGGGGGCGATTCGCAAAAGGTGTGGCGCTTGTTTCAATGGCCAGACACCTCCTTCGAGGTACTTCGCTGGATGCTGGTCTCACTTGGATGGGTGGGATGGCGTGGGTGTTGAGCTGTCTCATGGCTGGCTTCTACCTCAGCTACATGCTCATACTGCTTGTGATGCAGCGCCCACCTAGTTTCGGAATAGTCAGTGATTTCTTGTTTTCTCTCGGTGGTGCTTGGACCGTCCCTGCCGAACTCGCGAATTGAGAAGGAAGCAATGAAGCATGGAATGAAAGGCCGAAGCCCATCACTCCCATGCTCCACCACTCCACAGCCGCCTCACCTCACAACTCCACGGCCTCGATCACGCGGATCAGCGCGCCTGGGTCGGTATCGAGCAGTTTCAGGGTTTCGAGCGTTTTGTCGCTGAAACCGGCCAGGCAGCAAACCTGGCGCTCCGGGAACTGCAGGGAACCGTAACCGTTCAGGTCAAAGCTGAACACTTTCGGATCGCAGCGGTGGCGCTCCTTCCAGCGGCGGAACGTGTCCACCGGCGCATGGTGCCCCATCCAGCCCTGCATATCAGAGAGGATGATCACACGGTCATACGCGCGGCCTGCGCGCTGGAAGATGGAGTGGAAGTCAGTGCCTGCGGCCTGCGCCTGGCCTTGCAGCCACTTCGCGAGGCTGAGCGTGCTGTCCCGCTTGTTCAGCGTGACGTATTGGGCGTCGTTGCTGAAGAGCAGCACATCGGCGTCGTTGGCCTTGAGCAGCGTGGCGGCAAACAGCGAGCCGATCTGCAGCGGACGGCCCACCATGGAGCCGGAACCATCGAGCGCGATGAGCGTGCGGCCTGGGAAGGATGGCACGTTCACGAGCGAGAGGTCCACGGCGTCGCTGAGGGCCGCGAGCGCATCGGCGGCACGTGGCAGCGCGGAGGCCTGCACGGCATCGAGCGCCGTCTGGAAGCGGAAGGGCAGCACGAGCGATTGGCGGACGAGTTTTTCATCGCGCAGCATCGCCAGCGCGGCATCGACGGCCTCTGGAGCGGACTCGAGCACGTTTCGCAGGTTTCGCAGCAGGGCGAAGTAGCCGATCTTCCGCGTGCGGATGAGTTCCGACCAGGCCTCGCGTTTCAGCGAGGCGAGATCGTCGTCATTCTGCGCGGCCACACCGGCCTGCGTGAGCCTGGTTTCCCACGTTTCCGCCGGAGCGAGCGTGCCTTTGACGAGCTTTCCAAGCGCCTCGGTGGCAGGTGGGTGGACGAGGTTCACGACATCGACCAGCGAGAGCTCGGCGCGGTCCTTGCGGTATTTCGCGAGCTGATACTCGTCGAAACGCGCGAGTGCGCGGCCGAGGCCCTTTTTGAGCGAGTTCGGGATCACCTTACCATGCGCACCGCGGTAGCACGCGAGGATCTCGATGGCGTCGTCCGGGCGGTGCACGACACGGTCGTAAAACCGCGCCGTCCAGGCCTCGCCCTTCACGCTTTTCGCCAGCTCCGCCGCCGTGAGGTGGCTGACGCTGCGCATGCCGGCCTGCTTGCGGGCATACAGCGCCGCCTTGGCGACGAAGCGCTTGTCCGCCTGCGCGGCGATGAGCTGTCGCAGGCGTTGCGCCGTGGCATCGCCGCTGCGGTAGAACTCGTCCTTCAGCATCGACGTGAGCATGATGGATGCGAGTTCGAGCTTTGGCGTCTCCGTGAACGCCTCGCCACCCGCGAGGTTGAGCGTGTCAGCGCGTGGTCGTTTCTTGAGGAAGTTGAATTTCATGAATGTGTGGAGTGCGGCAGCCTGCTGCCGCTTTGGGGTGGATGGCAGCCCTGCTGCCGCAGTCCAAGGAAGAAATTGGGGAGAATAGTGACCTGGAAACGAACGCGTGAGCGTTCAACTGCTCTACCACTGAGCAACAAGCATCAAATGATGCCCGGCAGGACTCGAACCTGCGACCAACCGATTATGAGTCGAAGAATCCCTGATCTCACTGCCCCAAAATGAAGCCGAAGCGCTGATGGGCGCTGCGGATGAAAAGAATCGCGGAGAATAGCAGACAGGCTCTAACTGAGATTGCCGGGAATCGAACCCGGAACCGGCTTTCGCCGATCCCCACTCAGGGCAACCGCACTTCAGTTTGGTTTTGGAGCGAAGAAATCCTGTCTTCACTGCCGCGAAAGATTTGGGTCGCCCGTGGAGGATTTGCGCCCCCGTAAGCCAGACGTGATGCTGTTTCACCAATAGGCGGGAATGTGGTCCGCACAGTCCTCTGTGCGGGTTTGGAGTTGAGTGACGTTCGAGCCGCAGAGAGGACTGTGCGGACCTCGTTAATTGAGTGGTGGGCCTACAGGGACATGCACCCTGCTATGCCGGTTAAAAGCCGGCTGCTTCGATGTCTAAGCTTTGGACCGAAAAGGGTGCTCACAGCGGGAGTTGCGGCTCCCGCCGCTGTGCCAAGTCTGCTCCGCGCCTCATGACGACGCGCTATCGCGCTTTGGCGCTGCACCCGCACTGGCGACGTTCTCGACGTCGTGTCTCTGCTGTTGGACTGCATGAGCATGAAAAATGGCAACCCTGGCGGGATTCGAACCCGCAGTGATCCGATAGAAAGTCGGAGGTCTTGGCCAGTTAGACGACAGGGTCTTTGGAAAATGGCTGAACGCCGAGGGTGTGCTCCTCACGCCGCTTGATGTTGCCACAATCTCGTAAGCAACGAGTTCGGGCACGCTGGCCCGGTGGGCGTTCCTTATGTAAAACGAACTTCCAAGTTCGTTCAGCCACGAGCTTGGAAGCTCGTTTTACATAGATAGGCGCTCCCGGAAGGACTTTCGCCTCCAGCCTCTCCGTTCGACGCGCGGCGCTCTATACCTTGAGCTACGGGAGCATGAAAGGGTGCCCATGGCAGGACTCGCACCCGCGCTGGACCGCTTCTGAGGCGGTTGTCTCTGCATTGGACTACATGGGCATTGAAATGGCGGCCCTGGATGGATTTGCACCATCAACTCCCCGCTTCAAAGGCGCGTGCTCTGCTGATTGAGCTACAGGGCTATCGTGATTGGTCGGTCCGGCTGAACGCCATGCGCGATAGCGCACGACCTAAAGCGAAGCCTAACTGCGTAGGCTGCGAAGCGGCCAACTTGCACCTGCATCTTCCGGGTTATGAGCCCGACGCTCTGACTGTTAAGCTACAGACCAATTTGAAAGTGGTCGGATACCCCGGTGCTGCCCCGGGCGCGTCTTGGTCCCAAACCAAGTGAGTTCGCTGGCTCTCTCGTATCCGATGAAAAGTGGACGTGCGCCCCAGGCTCGCACTGGGTAATGCGGTGTTGCAGACCGCTGGCTCGGCTCTTTGCCTTGCGCACGATGATGAAATGGTTCCCACAGCCGGAGTTGCACCGGCACCGCCTCGATCACAGCGAGGAATGCGGACTGTTACAATATGCAGGGTGTTTGAAATGGGGCCTTCGGTGGGATTCGTGCCCACATGTTCCTGTTTACAAGACAGGTGCCTTTCTCGATTGGCCACGAAGACATGGTTGAATGTGGTGCTGCCGTCTCGGCTGCGGGCTCTCAGAGAAGCAGTCGGGACGACTGCACCACACTGAGAAACTGGTGCTCTCACGAGGACTTGCACCTCGAGCTTCCACGTTGATGGCTTCGCCACCCTACGGGCAGCACTTTGTGCTTTCTGTCTCGCTACGCTCGGCTCGCACGGCGGTGTGCATGACTCTTACACTTTGAGAGCTTTAAAAAATGTTGCGGCGTGTCGGAACGCCATGCGCGATAGCGCAATACTCAAGGCGAAGCCATTTGGCATAGCCGAAGGCAACTGCGCCGACACGATCTGTTTGGAAGACTTGCGTGTTACTGTTACATCAATGCCGCGTTGAAAAGGGTCGCTGGAGTTGGCAACCCGCCAACCTGATCGGGGCTTCAACCCGCTGCTCTTCTGTCTGAACCATCCAGCGTAAAAGAAGGCAGCGGCGGCTTTAGCCGCACCGGATTGGGCTGAAGCCCAAGCTACTTTGGAAAATGGTCCCTCGGCGTGGTGATGCTCCACGGTCTCCCGCTTATCGGGCGGGTGCTCTGCTGTTGAGCTACGGAGGGTTGAAAAGAATGTGGTTCAGCCGTCTCGGCTGAGCTTGAAGAAGCAGTCCAGAGGACTGCACCACACTCTTGAAATGGCTCCCCGGGTTGGGTTCGCACCAACGCGGCCGCTTTAACAGAGCGGCATCCTACTGTTAGATCACCGAGGATTCTGAAATGGTGGACTCGGACGGTAACGCTCCGTCGCCTGCTGTGTGCAAAACAGCCGTGCTGCCTTCTATCACTACGAGCCCTTTGAAAATGCCGGTCCGTGCGGGTTATGCTCCCGCTACCTTTCGCTCGACAGGCGAGTGCTCTGGCTGATTGAGCTAACGGACCTTGAAATGGTTGCAGGGGTTGGAGTCGCACCAACCAAGTCGGGCATATGAAACCTGACAGAGCACTGGCTCTCCCTGCCTTTTGAAAATGAGCCATGGAGCACATGCGCTGACACGACCTACTGCGCCTAACCTGTGGCGCGGTGATCCTCTGTCGTGCCGGGCATGCGGCATGTGCTCCATGAAAGTGGTGCGGTGCCACGGTAATGCTCCGTGCGGGGCCTTGAGGGCCTTCGGGGTTACAGTCCGAACCGCCTCTTTAGCGGGCTAGCGCCGCGTTCTTTGGTGATGGCAGCCGAGACGGCTGCACCACACTCTTTGGAAAATGGCACGGCGGGTGAATGCCATGCCGCGTGAGCGGCAATATCGATGCGCAGCCTCTCTGCATGGCGCGAAGCGCAATATTGCCCCCACATCTGCGGGTTTTGGAGACCCATGCATTGCTTGTCTCCCACCGCCGTGTTGGTTGATGGATTGCTGTCCAACCATGAAAGGACACAGAGGCGGTCATGCCACCGTCAGCGGATTCCCCCGAACCCACGCAACCTATTCATCTCCACCTGCGCTCTGTGCCCTTTCATGGTTGGTCATACTGTGATGACCAACCATCAAAGAACGAACACCGCTGCCACGCACGGGATGAGGTTTAGCTCATCGCTGGCGTCGCACCCGCAGGTTGTTTCACGGCGGATGTTTCGGTGTTTATGGCACACCTTCCGGGAAGCCGTTTCGTGATGTGAAAATCGAGACAATAATCCCCCTGATTCCAAAGCCTTGGCTTAGGAACTATGCGCATTTGGTGGGTCGTCATTCTTGACATCTGGGAGGGTGGTGCGAGCCTGTCATCAGGTCACGCTTCGGTCATTCAAATCGGCTCCTCCGGGAGTCTGCCAAGGCTGGTTACCGCCCCGGCATCTGCTGCAAACAGGTGCCGGGGTTTTTTGTGCTGGGGATTCAACCGTCTAGGTTGGGAAAGAGATCAATGGGTCGGGAAAGAAAAGGGTGTTGGGGACGAATGCGGCCAAGAAAAAGCCCTGCTGCCATTTCGGGCGAGCAGGGCTTTCTCTGGGAAAAGCTGGCTTAATGTGCCATGCAGCTCATAGCTGCCTCTGCTCGCGTGCCTCCGGGCTCGGGTTGCTCCAATCAAGGCCTTTCAAGGCCTGGGTCATGACCATTCTTCCAAACTGGCCACACAGAGCAATCCCGCGACGCTCGGAGAGCGCTTTGAAGATCGATAGTGATGTCCGATGGTAGTTCATGGATTGAGTTGAAGGTGGCGGAGTCTGCCACAGAGCTTTAAACCGTCAAATACATTTTCAGAATTTCTTTTATCTGGGTGACACAAAATTGAACTCAAAATCACCCTTCCCTAGGGGTCACGGAAAGGCCTTCTCAAACGCCTCCACATTGGCCTTCATCACAGCCATGAAATCGCCACTGTCCGGGACGTTGCCACAAGGATCAAAGGTGACGCTTTTCACGCCGATGGTTTCCAGCTTGGCGACGCTGTCTTTGGCGGGATCGCCTTCCCAGATCATCCACTTCGCCGGATGCGTGGTGAGGATACCTTTGAGTTCTTCCATCGCCTTGTCATCAGGCACAACATCAGGCTCCCAGAGCACTGGCCTAACATTGAGTTTATATCGTCGGGCAAAGTAATGATACACAGGATGCGAGGCTACGAGTGGGACATTGGCGAGACGTTTGCCGACGGCGAGCAAGCGTGCATCAAGAGCTTCGAGTTCAGCTTTCAATATCGAAAAGTTCTTCTCTGCTTCTGAAGCATATTTCGTTAGTGATTTGGCAATAGCTTCGGCCTGTTGGATGGCTTGCTGGAAGTCGATCCAGGTCGTGAAAGCCGTGCCGCTGTGGCTGTGCTCGCCGCTAGGGCCGTGGCTATGCGTGGTGTCAGCTTTGATCTCGATGAACTGTGCTTTGAAGCCAGCAGAGGTATCGACAAGCTTCGATTGCGGCAGCGTGACCTTCTCCGCCCACTTCGAGTAGGTGGCACCGTTCATGAGGATGAGGTCGGCGCTTTGGAAACCAGACACGGCAGCATCGTCAGGCTGCCAGAAGACGGGATCTTCATCGCTAGGTGCTGGAAATTGCACCTCGATGGCATCTCCGCCGATGCGCTCGGCGAAGTATTTCAGCGGGTAGTTCGCCACATAGACCTGGGGCTTTCCCTGAGATGTCTGGGGAGCTTTGCTGGAGGTTGAGTCGTCTGCTGGTTTGCAAGCAGTTAGTGACAAAAGAATAGCAATGGGGGAGATAAACCATTTCATAGGGGTCGGTAAAACTCATGGAATGGAGTGTTTTTGCCAATGACAAAAGTGTTGCTGGAATGGCGAGCGGGTGGCTATGGTAGCGACCTATGGCCAGTTTGAATAAAGTCATGCTCATCGGCAACCTCACGCGCGATCCAGAGGTTCGTTACACGCCCAAAGGCACTGCTGTTTGCGACATTGGCTTGGCAGTGAATCGCCGATTCATCAACGAAGCGACAGGTGAGAGACAAGAAGAGGTCACTTATCTTGACATAACACTTTGGGGACGTCAGGCCGAAGTAGCAGGACAATGGCTTCACAAAGGAAAACCAGTTTTTATTGAGGGTAGGCTCCAAATGGATACCTGGGAGGACAAGGCGACCGGTCAGAAAAGGAATAAAATCAAAGTGGTCTGTGAAAACATGCAGCTGCTCGGTGCTCCAGCAGCTGGTGGAGGTGGCCAGGGCTACGCTGATGATGGGGGTATGGAGTCAGGCGGATACAATGCGCCCGCTCCGGCAGCTAGAAGGCCTGCAGCGAGTTCAGGAGGGGGCAACTCTTATGCGCAACGCGGCCCGATGCCACAGAGACCTCCTGCACGTCCAGCACCTCCTATCCAAGAAAAGAACGATGATTTCGGTGAGGGCCCCATCACGGATGGTTTGGAGGGCGATGATATCCCATTCTGAGAAGGGTGAGTGAGTGCGCGGATTTTGTGCAAGGAAGCGCCTGACTTGCTTCCAGGCCAAGAGGTTTATCTGAGACGTCGTTTGGGAATGATCCAACTCTACGAATGGAGTTGAGCAACCCATCAGATTCTTATGAAAACACTCCTCCCATGCTTGTTGCTGGCAATCGTCGCCATCACTTCGGTGTTCGCCAAAGGCGGTCCTGCCATCAACGATAAATGCCCTGTCGATGGAAATGCAGTGCGCATCATCTATCGAATTTTCACGGAGAAAGGCAACGTCGCCTTCTGCTGCGTGGACTGCATGAGCCTTTATGAAAAAGAGCCGAGCCGTTACCCAGTGGTTCCCAAAAAGCCGGGTTCATGAAGGATCATCGTGCGTTGTGCTCAATCTCTTGGTCAGAAAGGGCTCGAGAGAAAAGCATGAATTCATCCATCAGTCCGCTGAAGTGTCGAATAGCCGAGGCTCCAGTTCGACCTCCATTGTTCCAATTGCCCAATTCAGCAAGTGGCATCTGAAGCTTGAAGCTGTGTTTGCGAGAAAGACGAGAGATGAGTTCTCCATTCAGGTAGTGACGCACTTCGCGTGAAATGGAGTCCACGACTGTGGCCAAATGAATCCAGCGGCCAAAGCGTTCTGGGGTGATGATAGAAGGCGTGTCATAATCGCGGGCTAGATCTCCAGAGCGTCCAGCCAAGCCAAGGCGCAGTTTCCCATCTCGGGTGATTTGCCAATGTACTGCTCCATTTTCATAACCTTGGACCATAAAGAGCGAGTTAAAGACACGATCTAGACTGTCCACCCTGACCCAGGCACATAGACTCAAAGCGGAGTGTTCACCGGGAAGACTGAGTCTGACGCGATCACTGACGTTGCGAAACTCAAGCGCTTGTTTTCCTGGCCAACGGCCTTGAGTCCATTGGCAACCAACAATGCTGGCATCTGGGATACTCTCCGTATGAAGCCCATGATTCTGTAGGCTGCGTGTGTGCTTCGCATCTTGAAAATCGAGATGGATTAGCAAGGAGCTATCCTGGTTCCACTTTGATGAAGATGTCAGCCAGTTCTGGAAAGCGATGCGCTGTGATTCAGCCGTTCGTTGATCAAGAGTGGAGAGAGATTCAAAGGCGACGTGATCTGCATTCAACTTAGCTGATTCCAGGCCCAGAATCATCGCTTCCCCTCCTTTGATGGGCAGCATAGGGGTGCTTTCCCGGTGGAGCTCAACCTCGCCTTTGAATACATGAATCTCAGGAGATGGTGACTTCATGTCGAGTCCAAAGTCAGTTCCCAAATCAACAATGGTGCCTTTGGGTGTTTCAACGCGAAAGCCTTTTGCTTGGGGTGGCACATGAGCACTCAGTTTGCCTTGAGTGCATCGGGCAGCATTGGTGGAGAGTAGCTCGAATTTGGCAGGACCTTCGAGAGTGACACGTGCCCCCTGATAAAATTCGATCTGTGCTAAACCATGAGTTAGGTTCAAGATTCTTGGAGCCAATGGCATTCCTTGCTTGGGTGAAAAACCATCCCACGTCGCATTCACCTCACCCATGAGCACAGCCACAGCATCACTCGTGAGTTCGGTCTCGACATCAGAAGGATCGACTAATGTCAAAGCTAGAACAATCGAAGCAGCAGCGGCCAGAAGGGAGAGAGAAATCTTCCACGAAGGAACCCTGCGTGGAATCGTTGGATGGAAAGTCTGCGTTTGAGATGAAAATTTGGAGGTTTCGCGCAGCATCGCATCCATGTGCAACTGGGCCGTGATGTCTTGGATCCAGTTGGGATCGCGGGACAAAAATTCCATCATGGCTGAGGCGTCCTCAGAGCTGAGGCGATCTTCAACAAAACGCTGCAGAAGAGTTTCTGAATCAATTGCTGGATCAGGCATAACTGGAAGCGGTGGCTTGGAGGCGTCGTTGTATGCACACCCTTAATTTTTCACGAACGCGTGAGAGAGCGCGACACACGGTGTCTGATTTCATGCTCAACTGCTCTGCGATTTCGGGTGTGCTGATCTCGTGGTAATAATACAGCTGCACTAACTCTCGACTTCGTTCGGGCAGCTTGTTGAGACATTCGTTGAGCACGCCTAACTCTTGTTCGTAACGTGGTTCGGCCTCGTGTCCTTCGGATAGCTGCCGAATGTGTTCCGCCAGCTTTTGCACCATTTCTGGCTTTTCACGAGTCCGTTCACGCCAAAGGCGCATGGCAATAAATCGAGTCATCGTCGCCAAAAGTGGCCGCAAATCTCTTTCGAGATCCCAGCGCTCTTCTTTGGCGATGAATTCCAAGAAGACCTGTTGAGAGATGTCTTCGGTAAGACCGGGCCAGGGGGCATATTTTAGCGCCATGGCTTTCACGAAGTCGTGATAGCTGAGGAAAGTTTGGGCGGCTCGTGTTTCGCGAGAGGTCATACTAGCTTTTCTTTATCCACACAAACCCACAGAACCAGACGCGGTTTTTCTCTTTGGATGTATGAATTCTCGAACCCTTAGAGCAGATGATGCCATCAAAAAAAACAGGCTGCCTCTCGAGGCAGCCTGTAGAAATTAAATTTTAGAAGGAAGAATGTGATCAGCGTGCAGCAACCGCTGCGGTGCGTGCAGCGATTGTTGCTTGATGAGATTCACGAAGACCAGGCAATCCACGGTAGGTTTTACCAGCTTTCGCGCACAATCCGCGGCTGACGAGACCTTGAAGTTTTTCATAGGATCGAAGGCGGAGCATTTCTTCACCTCCGCTAACGGCGTTCTTCAGCTTCAGGTTGTCATAAACAAGCTTGAAGAGCTGGTTGAACTCAAGTGTATCCCCGTTGCCGAGGACGTTTACCAGCTCGTCAGTCACATGATCAGGAACACGGCGGGAGAAACGAGTTTTACGGGTCGGAGTCGTAGCCATAGAGAAAGGATGATAACACAACAAGCGAGGTTTGGCTAAACTTTTGTGATGTTGATCTGATTTTTCTAGGCTTATCCAAAGGCGTGTCAGAAAAGGCTAGAGTTCGAAGTTGACAGAGAGATGCCTTGTTTCGCCATGTATTGACATGGCATTCGCGGATCAATGCTGTGGTGCGGCCAATTTGAAAAGATGCTTCTTGGTCCTGATGAATAGAGCTCCGTCAGCGACAGCAGGAGATGCGGTCATGGCATCTGGAAGCTGGTTCTTCGCCAAGATTTCAAAACGGGGGCCTGCTTTGATGACATGGGTATCACCACGATCGTTGCTGAAGTAAAGACGGTCGCCCACAAGGATGGGGGACGGTAGATGCTGACCAGGAATCCGATCTTCCCAAACATCTTGGCCCGTTGTGATGTTCATGCACGTCACAATGCCTCCTCGTGTGATTTGGAAAAGGTGATCGCCGTAGATGACAGAACAGGCTTCACTGGCATTTCTTTTTTCACGATCCCACAAGACATGAGTCGAGGTGATGTCACCCTTCATTTGGTCATCGATTTTTATCCCGAGGGTATGCGCTCTTTCAGATCCAGTGTTGATGATCAGAATGTTTTTGTGAACAAGCGGGCGGATCGCTGCATTGAAACCACCGTGTCGAATCGTCCAGAGTTCTTTGCCATTGCTGACGTCATAGCCGAAGGCAGCGCGAGAACCTACAGAGACCAAGGTGTTCACCCCTGCCAAGCTGAATACGCTGGGAGTATGGTATGCCTTGCGCATGTCTCCATCACGTGTGGGTTTACCTTCGGCATCCAGGTCTCCGTAGTCTGTGGTGCGGTTTGTTTTCCACACGGTAGTGCCTGTTTGTTTATCGAGAGCCGTCACGAATTGTTGATCGATTCCATCAAAGGTTAGGATGAGAAGATTCCCGTGAAGAATTGGCGATGACCCAGGGCCGCGGTAATGACGGGCGTTGATGTCACGTCGCTGCCAGATGACTTGACCTGTTTTGGCATCCAGGCGTGCTGTGCCATAAGTGCCAAAATGCACATAAACTCCTGATTCATCCAACACCGGTGATGGAGCTGCGTAGTTGTTCAATGGGTTGCCGAGTTCCTCGGGGCTCGGATTCTCAAAGAGAAGTTGATGATGAATGACTTTTCCGGTGTTTCGATTGATGGCATGAACAAACTGTTTTTTGCCATCTGGGGTTGCTGAGGTGAACCAGATGAGGTCTCCGCCGATGACGGGTGTGCTGTGGCCGTCACCTTCCAGGGGCGTGCTCCAGGCAATGTTTTCGCCTTTTTCCGCATTCCAGGTGAGTGGCACACGGGCTGCTTCCGAGCCAGGAACGACACCATCCCTTGTTGGCCCGTTTTTGTCAGGCCAATAAAGTGGCTGAGTAGCGACGTCGGCGTAAACGAAGCCTACGCTGCAAAGGACAAAGACTCTGACAAAAGTGTTTAGCATGGAACTCATGTCACGGGTCATCGAGTGACAATCTTTCGTTTCTTCCAGCAGGCGGTTGGGAAGATTACGGAGCTCCTGGTGTGGCACCTGGAGTCAGTTTGCCTTGTTTCAGGCGTCCTCGCAACTTCGCCCAAAAGTCTTCATCATCATCTGAGGGGCCGGTGTCTGGCAGCGATGAACTGCTGTCACTTTTGGGCAGTGAAGGAACTTGAAGTGCTGCGCCTGAGTCGCTGCGTGCATCTGCGAGCGATCTACCATAGGGAGCAAACAGTCCCATGGGGATGGGATACTTGCTGAAGCTGGTGGTCAAAACGCGGTTCTTGTTGATGAAATCGGTCGGGCTGTAGTAGTTCGAGTTGTCTCTAGCAAACTGACTGCGGTTCATGCCAATGCGCAGATTCTTTCGAATCTCGAAATGCAAATGCACAAAATACATGCCGTTGTTGCTGCCCATGGTGCCCACTAACTGGCCTTTTTCCACGATTTGCCCTACTTTGACGGTTCGCTGGTAGAGGTGTGCGTAAAGGCTATCGACCATGCTGATCTTGCCAGTCTGATCTCGATAGGCATGGCGGACGATCACACAATTTCCCCATCCCACTCCGACATTTTCAGAAATAATGACGACTCCACGTGCAGTGGAATAGATGGGGGCTCCCAAATCGCTATTGCCACCACCGCGGCCATTCCAATCTTCACCCAAGTGCCCGTTAGGCCAGTAACCACGGGATTTGTAATAGCCATCGCCATTGGGCTTGCCGACCGGAAAGTCAAAACCATCGGCCAGCTGGCAGCGGATGAATCCAGCAGCTTCGAGGCGTCCGGCTGTGAAGCCCCCCACAACAAATGCCAAGAAGAGCTGAAGAAAAACGGCTCTTGATCGGCTGAAATCTAACCTGCCACACATGATGTTTCGCATGGCAATCACGGGTAAGCTGGAATCGACGAAAATGGAATCGGAAGCCGTGAGGGTTATGGCTTCTTATCACCCTCTGCAGAGGGTTTTGGTGCCGGGGTTTCAGCCTTGGCTGCAGGAGCTGTTTCTGCTGAAGTTTTCGGCTTCTCGGTGGCCGGCTCTTTCATCGCAGGAGTAGCAGGTGCAGATTCAGTCGGCTTTGTTTCGGGTGCAGGAGCGGGTTTGGCTTCAACAGGAGCAGGCGTGTTCGCTTTTTCTGGAGCTTTGGGGGCCTCTGTCTTCTCGACTTTAGCTGTGCTGCTCTCCGCTTCTTTCTGTGGTGCTGGTGTCGTCTTCGCAGCGTCCGCTGGTGCTGCAGGAGCTGGCGTCGTTGTTGCAGGAGCAGGTGTTGCGGCTTGCTCCTCAAATACTTTTTTTCCCTGAATGCCAGCCTGCTTACGTGTGGTCAAAACAGCAAGGCTAAGCGTCAAAACGAACAGAATGACAGCCAAGTAAACGGTTCCTTTTTGAAGAACGTTGGTTGTTTGAGCACCAACCAGTTGGGTCATCGCAGCATCTCCAAATGAAGCACCGAGGCCCTCCTGCCGCGGGCGCTGCATGAGCACAAGAAGGATGAGGAGAAGGCAAACAATGACTTCAACCACTGTGAGAATACCAATAACGATGTCCAACATAAGGGGGCGGCAATATGGGGACTCGTCACTCTTTAGCAAGTAGCTTCTCCAGGAAGCCAAGCCCCAGAGGCATTTCTGTGACCCGATTTAATTTTTATTCTTAAATGCAACTGCTGGGTGCTTTGGCTCAGTTTGAAGCTTCAAGCAATTTTTGAAGAGAGAATGATGCTTGGAATTCGGTTAGTGGGCCATTCGTTCAAAACCATTCAGCTATATGAGTTTTCGCCTATTTGCTCTGCTCGCGCCTCTTTTGATGAGTTCATGCAGGCCAGTTACGGATGTTCAATCGGGTTACGACAAGCCTAAGGTCGCCCTCGTGATGAAGTCGCTGGCGAATGAATTCTTCCAAACGATGGCCGAGGGCGCGAAGAAGCATCAGACCGCGCACGCCGCCGACTACGAACTCATCGTGAACGGCATCAAAAACGAAACCGATCTCGCCGAGCAGGTCGCGTTGGTCGATCAAATGATCGCGCAGGGCGTGCAGGCGCTCGTCATCGCGCCTGCGGACTCGAAGGCGCTCATCACCGTGCTCAAACGCGCCAAGGATAGCGGCGTGCTCGTCATCAACATCGACAACAAACTCGATGCCGACACTTTGAAGCAAGCAGGCCTGCAAATCCCCTTCGTCGGCCCGGACAACCGCGATGGCGCGAAGCGTGTGGGCGAAGTTTTGGCCAAAAAGCTCCAAAGCGGCGATGAAGTGGCCATCCTTGAAGGCGTCACCACCGCCTTCAACAGCCAGCAGCGCAAATCCGGCTTTGAAGACGCCATGAGGGCCGCCGGCATGAAAATCGTCAGCGTGCAAAGCGGCGAGTGGGAGATGGAAAAGGCCAGCACCGTCGCCGCAGGCCTTCTAACCGCGAATCCGGGACTCAAGGCTCTCTTGTGCGCCAACGACAACATGGCCCTTGGTGCCGCCGCTGCTGTGCAAAGTGCCCAAAAGACCGCGCAGGTCCAAATCGTCGGTTTCGACAACATCAGCGCCCTCAAACCGCTCCTCGCCGACGGCCGCGTCCTCGCCACCGCTGACCAGCACGGCGACCAACTCGCCGTCTTCGGCATCGAAGCCGCCCTCAAAGCCCTCAAGGACAAAACCGTGCCTTCCGACGTGCAAACACCGGTGGACGTGGTCACGAAATGATCCGTCTGATCCGCCGATCGACCCGTTTTCGCCGAAATGACTGTTTGAGCAATTTAAACTGCCAGTTTAAATTGCTCAAAACATGAAGACCATCGAGCGAGACATCAAAAAGCATCTTTTGCTGGCGGCGAAGAGCTTTCCATCGGTCGTCATCACGGGTCCGCGACGCTCCGGGAAGACCTATTTGCTGCGTCATCTCTTCCCCAAGGCCGAGTACTATCTCTTCGAGGACCCGGACATCATTTCCCGCTTTCGTCATGACCCGCAGGGCTTTCTCGATGGCGTGAAGCCGCCGGTGATCTTCGATGAAATCCAAAACCTGCCGGAGGTCTTTAACTACGTCCGCAGCCGCATCGACGCCAATCCGCGCAAGACCGGGCAATGGTTCCTTACCGGCTCGCAAGAAGCCGGCCTCATGCGCAACGTGACGGAATCCATGGCCGGCCGTGCCGCCGTGCTGCACCTGTTGCCCTTGAGCCTGAGTGAATCACCGAAGGTCTCTCTTTTGCACGGCGGCCACCCGGAGGTGCTCGCGCGTCCCAAGGCCGCGCGGCTGTGGTTCAGCTCCTATTTGCAAACCTACCTCGAGCGCGATGTCCGCGCCGTCACCGCAGTGCAGGACCTAGGCGCCTTCCGCCGCTTCATGTCGCTGCTGGCTGCGCGGCATGGCTCCATCCTCAACAAAACTGACCTCGCAGGCCCGCTCGGCATGAGCGTGCCCGGTGTGGGCAAGTGGCTCGACATCCTCGAGACCACGGCGCAGATTTTTGTCGTGCCGCCCTTCTTTGAAAGCCTCGGCAAACGCATCATCCGCAGCCCGCGCATCTACATCGCCGATCCCGGCATGGCCTGTCACCTCCTCGGCATCGACAGCGAGGCTGAGTTGGAAAAATCACCCTTCCTCGGAGCCATCTTCGAGGGTTTTGTCGCTGCGGAGATCGTCAAAGCGCAGGTCAATGCCGGTCTGCGCCGCGAGGTTTACTACTTCCGCGATCAACAAGGCCTCGAGGTCGATTTCGTCATCCCCGGCAAGAACGGCGCGATGACGCTCATCGAGGCGAAGGCCGCGCGCACCGCCAAACCTGACATGACGCTGCCCATGCGCAAACTTACCACCTCGTGGAAAGCCCACTTCGGCGACAAACGCCCCGTGCGCAGCCTCCTCGTCCACCGCCCCGCCCGCGCGGCCTCCTCATCGCACGCGATCGCCGAAGGCGTGGAAGTCTGCTCATGGAAAGACCTTGCCAGCGAGCTTCATTCCTGATTTTCTGCCTCGGCTACACTTTGAGCGATTTAAACTGACAGTTTAAATCGCTCAAACTTTACCTACTCTAATTTTGCCGCCAAATGCTCCGCCGCTTCACCGACTACCTCATCCTCCTCGCCGTGCTGGTGGCGATGGTTTTGCTGTTTGGGCTGCTGCGGGACACGTTTTGGAGCTTTGCGACGCTCGGCAACATCGCGAACCGCATTCCGGCGCTCGCGCTCGTCGCGACGGGCATGACGTTGGTCATGATCACGGGCGGGATCGACTTGTCGGTCGGTTCGTTGCTCGGCTTTTGCGGTGCGGTCGTCGGGGTGGCGATGGTGGACCTGCAGCTCGGTCTTTTCACCGCGTTGCTGCTCAGTTTGGCGCTCGGTGGTGTGCTCGGCGGTGGCACGGGATTCGTCAGCGTGAAGTTTAGGCTGCCTTCGTTCATCGTGTCGCTCGGCATGCTCGAAATGGTGCGCGGTCTGGCCTACAAGCTCACCGAATCCAAGACGAAATACATCGGCGCGGCCATCGAGCCGCTTGGCGCGCCGTTTGGCGGGCTGGTGATCTCGCCCGCGTTCGTCGTGAGCGTGCTCGTGGTCATCGCGGGGCAGGTTTTGCTCTCGAACACGGCGTTGGGGAGGCATTTCATTGCCATCGGCGCGAATCGCGAGGCCGCGCTCGTCTCCGGCGTGCCGGTGGATCGTCCGCGCATCCTCGCGCATGCCTTGCTTGGCGCGCTGACTGGTCTGGCGGCCGTGTTTCACTGCTCGCGCCTCGGCAGCGCCGATCCGAATGCCGGAGTCGGCTTTGAACTCAGCGCCATCGCCGCTGTGGTCGTCGGCGGCACCAGTTTGATGGGCGGACGCGGCAGCGTGGTGAAAAGTTTTCTCGGCGTGCTCATCATCGCCACTCTGGAGGCCGGCCTCGTCCAACTCGGTGCCTCCGATCCGGACAAACGCATCGTCACCGGTGCGGTCATCATCGCCGCCGTGCTCGCGGATACCTGGAGAAGAAAATCATGAAACACCTCGCCTTCTTTCTCTTCGCCCTCAGCTCTCCGCTCTTCGCCGAAAAGCCGCGCATCCTCTTCGACACGGACATCACGGGCGATGTCGATGACGTGCTGGCGCTCGCCATGTGCCACACGCTGGCAGATCGTGGGGCTTGCGAATTGCTCGGTGTGACGGTGTCGAAGAACAATCCGCTCACCGCGAGCTTCGTCGATGCGCAAAACACCTTCCACGGCCGCCCTGACCTGCCGG
This sequence comes from Verrucomicrobiaceae bacterium, assembly GCA_027484445.1. Classification (GTDB taxonomy): domain Bacteria; phylum Verrucomicrobiota; class Verrucomicrobiia; order Verrucomicrobiales; family Verrucomicrobiaceae; genus Prosthecobacter. Next base: position 188,690 of record JAIXSY010000032.1, on the reverse strand, counting down.
TGGGAGTCACGCAGGATGCAAAGGCGCAGCAGCGTGAGAGCAAATACCTCAAGCTGGCCGATTCGCCCGACTACCCGCATGATTTGAAGCGCAATGAGGACGCGAAGGATGCGGTGGAGCTGATTCGCGAGCTTTTGAACGCGCAGCCGGATCACAGCGTGACGATCATCAGCGTCGGGATCGCGTCGAACATGGCGAATCTGCTGAAATCGCCCGGCGGAGTCGATTTGGTGAAGCGGAAGGTCAAAGCGCTGTCGATCATGGCGGGTGCGTTCGCGTTTTGTAACCGCACGAACTACCACCTCGAAGCCAACGTCATCAACGGCATCGGCTACATGCAAACGGTGGCCGATCAGTGGCCCGAGGAGGTGCCCATCGTGTGGAGCGGCTATGAGATCGGCGAGGCGCTGCCTTTTCCGCGTGTCGTGATCCAGCGCGATCTCGGCTACCTGTCGCATCACCTCGTCAAAGAGGCGTATTTGCTGCACAGCGGTCCGGAGCACGATCGCCCGTGCTGGGACGAAAGCAGCGTGCTGTGGGCCGTGTATCCCGAGCGCGGCTTCTTCGGCCTCTCCGAGCCCGGACGGGTGAAAGTGCTCGATGATGGCTTCACGCGCTTTGTGCCGGTCAAAAACGGCAAAGGCAGTCAGCGTGATCGTTTTCTCACGATGAGCTCGGTGCAGCAAAGTCGCGCCTTGGAAGCGATTGTGCATCTGACGATCCAGCCGCCGCGGGTTAAGTGAGCCCTGCGAAGGGTCGGAAAGGCGAAAACCGCTCAGGAGCATGCTCCTGAGCGGTGATAGGGTGTGCCAGCTCACTCGCCCTGACCGAGCGAAAAGCCTCGTTTGCCATCGAAGAGGTAGAGGTTCTCGGTTTTTACGACCTCGATGCCGGCCGCGTGCAGGCGTGCCAGGGCTTCCGGGATGCGGGCGGCGTCGATCGCCGGATAAGCCAGCGGTTCTCCAGCGGGATTCATCGCCGGGCTGACAAAACGGCAGCGCCAATGGTCGGTGCAGAAGGTCTCGGGGAACCCTTCTGGCCAGACCTTGACGCCGCGGTTGGTTACCAGCTTCAGTTGCAGCACGCCGTTCGTGGCCTCCTGGAGGGCTGCGGCGAGAGCATCCGGTGATTTGTCGGCACAGCAGACAAAGAAATCCACGCCGCAGAGCTCTCTGCGCACCGCAGGACGCTCATAGACATAGGGTTTCGCGGCGGCGCTTTGAAAAGCCGCCGTGGGCAGCTTCCCAGGCTGGCGTCCCAGGCGCTCGATCACCGCCTTGGCAAAGGCCTGCGTGCCGACGAGCTGGGTGCTGACGCCTTCGCGGTAGATATCCACCGTGTGGATGCCGTCTTCCAGCGTGCAGAGCAGGGCGTTCTGCACCAGCTCCGCATGTTTGGCCAGTCCCAGATGGACCAGCATCATGACGGCGGATTGTAGCATGGCGGTGGGGTTCGCCTTGTCGTGGCCTGCGATGTCTGGTGCGCTGCCGTGGATGGCCTCGAACATGCTGATGCGCTCGCCGATGTTGGCGCTGCCGGCCAGACCGACGCTGCCCGTCAGCTCAGCGGTCACATCGCTGATGATGTCACCGTAAAGGTTGAGCGTCACGATGACATCATAGCGCTCGGGCTGCACCGCCACCCTCGCAGTGCCGATGTCGATGATTTGCACCTCTTTCACGAGGTCCGGATACTCGGCTCCGATGCGCCGGAAGGTGTCCGCAAACAAGCCGTCGGTCAGCTTCATGATGTTGTCCTTCACCAGACAGGTCACCTTGCGCCGTCCGTTTGCGCTGGCGTAGTCAAAGGCATAGCGCACGATCTTCTCAGTGCCCGGCAGCGTGACCAGCTTCAAGCATTGAAAGGTGTCCACCGTCTGGCGGTGCTCGATCCCCGCATAGAGATCCTCCTCGTTCTCACGGATCACCACCACATCCATTCCCGGATGCCTCGTGGCGACAAACGGATGGTAGGTGCGGCAGGGGCGCACATTGGCGAAAAGGCCCAGCGTCTTTCGCAGCGTCACATTCAGGCTTTTGTAGCCTGAACCTTGGGGTGTGGTGATGGGTCCCTTCAGCAGCACCGGATTCTTGCGAAGCACTGTCCATGCCTCGGGCGTGATGCCGCTGCTGTGACCTGCCAGGTAGGCTTTTTCGCCGACCTCCACCTCTTCGTAACGGATGGGGCACTGTGCCGCGTCGAGGATCGAGCAGACGGCCCGGGTGATCTCCGGCCCGATTCCGTCGCCGGGGGCGAGAGTGATGACGTGGGGAGTTGTATCGTTGGGGGTATGGCTCATGATGGGGGATGTGTGTTGGATTCCCGTTGCGGGAACCGACCACATTTTTCACGCTTCAAACCGTTCTGTTGAATTCAATTAATCACACTCTTCGTTCGATTGGATCAAACCTAAGACCGCCTCCATCGCATACATTCCGTCACCCTTGCATATCCATGAAACTCCCTCTTGTCCTTCTCCTCTGTGCGCTCTGTGGTTTATCCCACGCGGCACCTGTGAAGCTGATCTTCGACACCGACATGGGCAACGATGTCGATGACCTCATGGCACTGTGCATGATTCACAATCTGCAAAAGCGCGGCGCGTGTGAGTTGCTCGCGGTTACGGTGACGAAGGATCATCCGCAGGCCGCGGCTTTCGTCGATGCGGTGAACACGCTCTACGGTTACCCGGACACGCCAATCGGCGTGGTGCGCAATGGCGCGGCGAAGGAGGCGGGGAAGTTCAATTTGCTCGCCGACAAGTATCCGCACGATCTCAAAAGCGGCGCGGATGCGCCTGAAGCGGGCGGTTTGATCAAAGACATCCTCGCCAAGCAGCCGGATGGCAGCGTGGTGATCGCGCAGGTGGGCTTTTTCACCAATCTGGCCCGTCTCATGGACGATGCGGAGGCGAAGGCGCTCATCGCGAAGAAGGTGAAGATGCTCAGCATCATGGCGGGTGCGTTTCAGACGGTGAACTTCGATACGCGGCACCTCGAATACAATGTGAAGCTCGATGTGCCCGCCGCGCAAAAGCTCGCGAAGGAATGGCCGACGCCGATGGTGTGGAGCGGCTTCGAGATCGGCGTCGCGGCGGCTTTTCCGCATGTCGTGATCGAGCAGGATCTCGATTACATGCCGAATCATCCGCTCAAAGACGCCTACTACCTCTACAACCCGCCGCCGCATGACCGCCCCACCTGGGACCCCACCGCGGTGCTGTATGCCATCTACCCGGACCGCGGTTACTTCGATCTCTCGCCACCCGGCAACATCAAGGTGGATGACGACTCCGCGACGCTGTTCCGCCCCGTGAAGAAAGGCGAGGGCAAGCACCGCTTCCTCATCATGAGCCCCGAGCAGGCCACGCGTGTGCGCGAGGCCATCGTGCAACTCAGCGTCGAACCTCCGTCCACCGTCCAATAGTCCTGGCGCTGATGGGCATGAAGTGGAGCCACTCGCGTTCGGAGTGACACGCCGATCATGGAGGAAGGCTAGGGTCGCGCCAGGGTGGGCTTTGGGCCACGGTTGGAATGTGGCAAGGAAGTTGCTTGGCACTTGCTGGGCCGGGTCTAAGTCCCTGCCACGTCAAACCTCTGCCGTTCATTCTTATGATGCTTTACCTTAGCCGCGCATTCGTCGAATTCGGTCCCTTTGCGACTGAAGAACTCAGCTCCTTTTACAAACGGGGCATTCTCAAGGAGACCGATTACGTGCGTGCGGAAGGCACGGAAGACTGGCTGCACGTGGAAGACTGGGCCAGCAGTCTCCTTCCTGCCTCTGCACCAGCGGAGAAGAAGCCCGTTGCGGAAAAGAAGGCAAAACCAGCCGCCGAACCTGTGAAGGCCAAAAAAGCACCGGCCAAGAAGGCCAAAAAAGCTGCCTGATTGGCACTGAGCTAGCAGAGCTCGCGCTTCAGCCTGCGGGTAGCAGCTTAGCCGCAGCCGTGCGGGCGATTTCCAGCAGCTTTTGCTTCTCTTCGGTCGTGAACTCATACGGCTCCATTTTGCCGATGCCTAGTGTGCCGCAGAGACGTGAACCATCCATCACCGGCACGGCCAGACTGCCTTGCACCTGAGTTTGCCGCGCTCCAGGTTTGGCAACTCCGCTCGTGTCGGTCTGTAGGTTGCACAGCTCGACCGGCTCTTGGCGCTCCGCAGCACATCCAGCGATTCCCTTTCCCAGGGGGATCGACTGAATGATCGGGATCAATGGCGCGGGGATTGCCTGTGCGGCGACAAGTTTCAGATGCTTGTCCGCTGGGTCCAGCCGGTGCAGCGTGCCCGTGGTGCAGTGGAATTCATGGATCACCGACTGGAGAAAGTCATCCCATTCAGATTCGGGAGCGGCGTGAGTGGAATCGGACTTTGGCGACATGGGGTTAGAAATCAGAATTGTGGGCTGAGTATCGTCGGGCTACTCTGGCAGCGAATCCTCAACTCACCATGAAAAACCGCGCCGCCATTCTTGGGCTTTCCTGGCTTCTCCTTGCCGATGCGTTCTCCCCGGCTTACGCGACTTTGCGAACGGTCGCCCGCACCGTGTATCACCCTGACAAATCCCGCACCGAGTCCACCACCAACCCCGAGACCCGAGAGCTGACCGAAGTGACCTACAGCGCCGAAAACGCCGTGATCATGAAAAAGGTCTTCATGTTGAATGAAAAAGGCGACCCGCTGCAGGGAAACATCTACGATGGACGGGGGGGGCTCGTGGCTCGCTGCCAGTGCATCTACGATGAGCTTGGGCGGCGCAAAGAAGACCGCATGGTCAACATCAAGGGTGAAGTTTTCCAGCAAGTGCTGCACGAGTACGATGCCACGGGGAAGGCGCAAAAGCCCAAGATCATCAACCTCGCCGCTGGGGCTCCGACCCTGAAGCCAGCCCCGATTGATTTCACCAAGTCGAGCGAAGGTGCCCCAGCGGGCGCAGCTAATGCGCAGGGCAGCTCCCGCTTTGATCCCGTGCAGCTTCCTGCCGGTGACGCCGCAGCCACCGGGCTGAAAGAAGTGGCCCCGGTCGTCCCTCCCGCCGCGCAACAGCCCAAGAAAAACTTTTTCAAGCGCCTCTTCCAGAAAGACTAGCGTCCTGATGTCGGCCTGCCCTCGGCCATGGCGATCACCTCATGCGCGACGCGCATCGCTGCATCGGGCAGGCTGATCGGCAGCATGTTTTCCCGCATCTGCCGGGCCAGCTTTCCGCCCTCGGCCAGCAGCCTAGCCACTGCAGCGCCCGTCTGCGCCGGCGTGTGACTGCGCAGAGCACAGTGGCGAGACAGCAAGTAGTCGGCGTTTCCTTCCTCCTGCCCCGGCACCACGTAGTCGATCACCGCCGGGATGCGCGCAGCCATCACCTCATGCAGGATGGCACCGCCTGCCTTGCAGATCACCGCATCATGGCTGCGCAAAAAGTCTGGGATTTGCCGCGTCCACCCAATGATCTCCACCGCATCGTTGGGCAAAGAGTCCGTGAACCGCCTGAGCACATGATAGAGTCGAGAGGCGTGCTTGCCCACCGGCAGCGTGAGCTTCACACCCTTCAAAAGATGAGGCCGCAGCGCCTCCAGCGTCTCCGCCACATGCCTGGCCGGAGTGGAGGGCAGGTAAAGAATCGTCGGCACGGATCGCGGCGCCGGTGGCTTTTCCGTGAATTGCAAACTCACCGGAAAGCCCGTGACTCTCGTTTTTGCCGGCTGCACGCCCATGCCGATCAGCACATCGTCCGACTCCACATCTGCCACGCAGTAAAGATCGCTAGGTGCCATCAGCCAGATTTTGTGAATGCTCGTCGAGTCCGTGATGACAGTCACCAAAGGCGGCACAGACTGCTCCTTCCGCAGCGCATGAAGCAGCCCCGCGTAGAGCGGGTAAGTGCTCACGATCACGCGCGGCTGTTGGGCCTCTAGGCGTCGTTGCAGCGCCGTGATCAGAGGCTTCAGCAGGGCATTCTGCTCCGTGCCCAGGTCCATCTGCCCTAGCCAGCGATACACCGCCTTCCAGCTCGAGGGCAGGTGAGTGATCGCCACCTGGTACAGGCTTTTTAGGATCGACGATACCTTCGGCTGAACCTCCGAGATCAGATCCGAGACCACAATCTCTTCCCCTGGAGACATGCGGCGGAGAGCGTCTGCCACCGAAGCGGCAGCCGTGTTGTGCCCATCGCCAAAACCAGCCGTCAATACAAGTATCACAAGGTGCATCGCTGCCCGAAAACAGCACCAAACTCAATCAAAAACATGCCACGGCCCGCATCGCTATCCCACAATTTATATGTAAGAAAATATCTTAAATTTTTAGACCTAAGCGTCACTAGCATGATAGTTATTCTAAAAAAACGCTAAGAATAGTGCCATATACTTCATAAATCTGAGCTGTTATTTGCCTACAATTTTTTAGAAAAGATACTAACATCGGTTATTGAAAACCCGAACTTGGAGATTCAGATGATGTGACGAGTGACGTGCTGCTTGATGCCTTTGTTTTGGGAAAAACTTTGGAGGCATTCTGATCCATGAAATTTTTCCATTACTGTAGCCACAGCACCTTGTCGCGGGGGAAGTCTGGATCATCAGACTTCCACTGGATGCGGTAACGGTAAATCTGCTCCCTCTCAACGTGTGCGTGAGTGGGCGTCTGGCGGACGAGTTCATGCAGCCAAGTTAGCGGGATGGGGTCGTCCTCTCGCGCTAAAATGGCCTTCACCACTTCCCTCAGACGAGGTCCGGTATGCACCACCCGGCCCGTCGTGTGATCCAGCCGAATGCGTCCCTTGCCATCCAGGGATAGGCAAAATGTTTCACGATGTTCCGGCGGTACTTCTGCCTGCATGAAGTCTTCCAGATCGACGCCTTCCACCAGCAGGTCTGGGTGTTTCTTTAGCTTTTCGTGCCAGCGCTCCATCAGCGACTCCAATTCAAGTTCCCTCGCTGCACCTTCGGGCCTGTCAGTGAAAACTCTGCGGATAGATGCCTCAATGAGGTCATGGTCGGCTGCTGAAACTTCTCCACCCAAACGATCCATGAAGGTTTCACCCTTCATCCACCGTGCCTGAACATCATCTCGAATTCTTGGGAACCAATCTAGCAAGTTGGCGACTTGTTCCAGCAACTGTGACTCCACCTGTCGCGTGCGCTCACGGGTGATGCCAAACTCCGTTGAGGAATCTTCTAGCGTTTGTCCATGCACCAGTCTGTTTTCCAGAAGAATTCGGTGGTGCGAAGGTAGGCTCTGGACGGCATCTAGAAGTCCTTCAACTAGACTGAGACCTCTACCGCTACGATCTACCGGCAGCCACCTCTTGACGCCTTCAATGTCACCCTGACAGATCGCTATCCAGAGCGATTGGCCTTCTCCGACCGACTTTCTGCCGAGATTAGGAACGCTGATGAAATAGCTCTCACCGAGGCTCTCCCAGGTGTCCAAGAACTCGCCCAAAGTGCGAATATGATGGTCCTTGCAGTAGTGTAGGATGCGAACTGGCAAGCGCACCAGTTCCAACGGTAGATCAGCGGGAATCTCCAGAATCTCGAGACTTTCTTTTGCCGGGCGGACAGTCGGGGCGACTACCACATTGGATGCTGAATTGCTGCTGCTAATCTCGTTATCCAGCTCGGTCTCATTGAGCAAGTGGTCAGCATCACATTGCACGCCAAGTGCGGAGCTCACGATTTCAATCAGTCTTCTGACCTTCACACGTCCAAAAGTCGGATAGCGGATGAGTGTGATACCATCCATCGCAAGAAAGCCTGTGACGGTGTCCGATGCACGAGTCTCATACCATTCCATGCTGCAAGAATGCGCACATGCAGCCACCGTCATGTTGGGATGATGGGGCCAGCGCTTTTTCCGGGCCAATGCTCGAAGTGAGTTCCACTGCCGGGCACTGTGATACATCCAATCTTTCATGTCAGCCCGTGATCATTGGTCAAAGCCTTTGCTGCGTGCCGCTTCCAGCATGTCCAACGCAGCTTTGCATTCGGCGTATGTTGGCTTTTTCCCGCGTTCCAATTTCCTGTGAAAGTTTCCACACAAGGTTGCCTGCCAAGGTTTGAGATGCCCGCTATTCAGCGCCCATTTCGCTAGGTCATCCCAAAGACTTAGTTTGTGTCGTTGAACCACTTCTTGAATCTCCGAGAGAGTCTTCGCGGCTGTTGACTGTTGTGCTGCTGCGGCTTCTGAACTCTGGCCTCGCTGCTCTTGCTTGATCAACGAAGCTGACAAATCAGGAATTTGTATGTCGGTGCTTTTGAAGGCATCCCAGCATTCAGGTTTCTTGGCCCATTCGGTGACGTTACGGCTGCCTGCGGTTTCTGTTAGATGATCAAATGCGGCACGTGCAATGACCTCCACTGCCTGAGCCACATGGTTGCCGATACCCTGCTTCCGCCAAATGGCGTCCAAATCTAGCCTTTCAGAAGTCTCATGGGAAAGCCATGCCAGCGTGTAGGTGACGACATTCGCGCGGTAGCCTCCGAGGTCCAGACGGGAGACAATTTTCTCCGTAGCACGGAACAGAATAGCCTTCGCCACTAGTCGCTCAAAGTCAGAACGCTCCGGAAGGGCGGAGCGGGAACGATTCATCGTCCAGTCAATGAAGTTCTTCTCAGCTCCTTTACTAACGAGATGAGGCATTTGCTTCCAAGTGTGCTCATACTTCGCGACGTCCGTCTTCGTGAATTTCTGAGCCACGGGGTTCTGAGCCTCCCATTCCTTCTGCTTGGCAGGCGTCCCTGCACGCATCTTGTCATCCAGGTGGGAGCCACGGGCACGCTCGTAATACCAGCGTGTCGGTTTACTGGTGCCGGAGGCGGCGGGTGCCCAGATGGTGCGGGAAAGGCTTTCCAGCTTTTGGTGCCACTCGTCATTGGCGCTGAAGTCAGCCGTGTTGACCTTGTTCTGGCTGTTCGCGTAGAGAGAAATCTTCGGCACGAACTCCGCCACCTTCGCAGCCTCGTTCACCACCGTTAGCTTCACCTGCACAGTGACATGGGAGACATCAGCCTTCTCTTTTTTGACGGCGTGGTAGATGCTCGCAGTCGTTTGGCCGCCGTTCACGATTTGGAAGTCACGCAGGCTCTCCAGTCGGCAAAGCCCATCCTTGCTGCGCGATACAGTCACCGCCTCAGCCGTGCCGGAGATGCCGTTGTTGTAGGCCAGGAAACGGTGAGGCGTCTCGCGGATGGTCGCCTGGATGCCTTTGTTGACCTTGCCTTTGGCCTGGAGGTAAGAGCGCACGTTCTTCTCCAGCAGCCGGGGGCCGTAATCGCCGTAGATTTTAGCGAGGAGTGTGGCGGGAAAGAAGGCCAGGTAAGCCGTGTATTCGCCGGTGCCGTCCTGCTGCGCCAGGCAGTCCACCGCGCCGCCATAGTCTTTGGCGAGGTCGATCTGGATCGTTTCCCTGTCCTGCCCGCTGCTCAGAAGACGGCGCAGTTTTTCAAGGTCCCAGAGATAGTGTTTAACATCCACTCCGGCGATCTCCGTGTCCTTCTCATCCGCTTGCTTCACCACGCCATTGGTGAGGAGGAAGATACGGGCAGTGTCCAGATCATCGCGATGCTTGAGGATGGTCGTCGCCGCCTCAAAGGGCGGGGCGCTCTCCTCCATTTGCGCCAGCCACTTGCTATTGGCGGCGAGAGCTTGGGAGAGAAAGTTCCGCGCCAGCTCGAAGTGATGCGCCACCTCGCTTTTGGGCACGGATTCACCGGTGGCACCCGGTTTGTAGAGGCTGACGAACAAATCCACCAATGGGGCGCTTCCTTCCTGATCGCCCGTCTGCTCATGCAGGTTCCAGGCATTGAACTTGTAAGCCGGGGCGTTTTTTCTCCCGCTTCGCTGGGCGAAGTCCAGCTCGTAGCCATCCACCTCGTTTCCGTTGGAAAGATAGGTCAGCATCACCTCGGTGAATGCCTGCTCAGCTCCGTCAGCATGCTGTTTCGCACTCACTTCGCCATCCAGGTAGTTTGCCAGTTCAGTCAGGTCCATGTTTATGATTTCTTTGAGGATCAGTTTTCAGGGGTGAGGGCAGCCCGCAGGTCTTCGCGAGTGCTGGTAAAGGGGCGGGCAGCATCCAGACTCAGGTCGTAGGCCAGTCCGCCAATGCCTGCGGGCAATCCGGGCGGTGTCAGCCTCGGGAACTCATCCCGAACAAGGAAGACATCCATCTCACGGAGGATGAAACCGCGTGTTTGATGCTTTTCCGCTTCTGCTTCCAGCCATCCGGCATCCGTCAGCGCATCCTCCAGCCATTCAGCAGCCGATGAGTTTGCAGCCAGCGCCCGCACAGAGGCTATTCGCTCAGGCAGGGTTTCACCCGAGCCATCCTGCTCATCCACGGCCACATGAGTGAGAAACAAGTTTCGCCAAGGAGCGTCATGGAGTTGCTGCTCTCCTGAGATTCTCACGATGGCTGGCGAGCGTGCCGCCCGCGTCTTGATCTCCATGGCCGTGCCTTGGTGCTGGAAGTCCTGGGGAGCACCCTCAGGCCCACGCCATGCTGCCACCGCTGCCTCAATCCCGACGACAGGCATCATCAGATGCTCAAGTGCCCAAAGCTCACCCCAGAGCCCCCGCCGAGCTTCGTCTGAGAGCGAACGGCCAGCGGCGGCGAGAAACCGTTGCCAGCGGCCTAATGCCGCGAGCACCTTCCGGGCTGCTTCAGCTTCGGAACCGCCTACGGCACGTTTCGCTAAGTCTTCGGCTAGCACCGTGAAGACATCCTGACCTCGAAGGTCACGCAACCTCACTATGAGACAAGATTCGACGGCTTTGGATTCCAGCAGAAGCTCAAGCCCCTTGCATTCAGGCCAAGAAGTCTTTGGAGGCAGAGCCCCAACCGGAGCCGAAAAGATAAGAACACGGGCTTTGGAGGGCCACTCAACTCCTACACGCAAACGCTGCCCCACTTCAGAGGTCGCCAAACGAGTCAACAACGCAGGACTGCTCATCGATCCCTTTTGTGACTCCATGTCAGACTCGATTTCTTTCCACAGCTCACCAATCGTCTTCATTCAATGTGTCCTCCAGGTTGAAACGTGCGAGCTGCTTTTGAATCCAAACTGAGTTCACACGGTAGTGAACACGCCGTGCCTTGTCTGTAGCTGGGAAGCTAAGTGCGAAGGCAGGAATATGCCGCACCGCCTCCAGACCTTCGACCTTGGTCGAATCCAAAGGATAAATGATGAGAAGTCCTTTGGCTGCTGGACGGAGCTGCCGCATTTCGTCGCGCATGGCCCCTACCGCCGTCTTGCCACGCACTGCCGCTAGGGCAAAAACTGCTTTCGAGACTTTCTGGCCAACACATGACAGGACGGCATCCGCTTCCGCGCCAGGGAGGATCAGTGGCAATGCACCTGCGCCCGCATCACGCACTTCGAGCTTTGCTAGCAGCTCTTTTGCTAGGTTATCGGTGAGTTCTATTTCATCCAGATCAAGCATCTCGTGCTTCGGTTCCTGGACGTTTGCTTTGCTGAGGCTGTAGTAAGGATGCCCTTTCGACACATCAGAGCGTCCTGTCAGGCTAATTGGGTGACCAGCTACATTCTGCTCCTTGCCTCCTCCTTTCGGGACAATGACAGTCCATTCCTGGAGACCTCCATTTTCTTCCTGTGCTTGAACGAACATCCGCAGCTCAGGGCCAAAGCGGCTGCACTTCTCATGAATGAAGCCTGGAGAAAGTAGCTCATTCAAAAATGAAGCCACTTCTTCCCTGCTCGCAGTCCACCGAAGATGGCCGTCGTTAAGTTTGCGAAACGATGACAATCCGCTGAGCCATCGCTCAACCGTCTCGACATTCTTCTCCTGTCTCTGAATCTTGCGCTCAAAAAAAGCTGTCTGAACAAGTTGTCCCGCAAACGTGACTTCCCTGCTTTGCCCATACGCCATTTTATTGAGCGCTGTGACCATCATGCCATCTGGATGCTGACGGACACGCAGTCCATAATCTGCCGGGGTCAGCCGGGCATCGACCATGTGATCAAACTCCCGCTTTAGCTCCTCTTCAGCCAAAGCGACATGGCTGAACCAGTCACGAAGCTCGTCTGTGGTGTAAAGGCGGCACAGATCTAGGTAGCCATCTCGGTAGCCAAACCATCTGCCCATTTGCATCAGAGTGTCATACATCCGTGTCGAGCGCAGGAAGTAGCTCACGCTCAATCCCTCCAACGTCAGTCCGCGTGACAGCTTATTGCCGCCCACAGCAATCACGCAAACCCCTTCCTTCTGTCGGCTGTAGTCCAGTGCTTCCTTGCTTGCTCCGTGAATCTCTTTCACCACGACTTTATCAACAGTGACAGCTAGTTCGAGCTTCACATCGCCCCAGGTGATCGGTGTGAGCCGATTATCGTTTTCAATCGTTCGAACGGATTGAGAGCAAGGCAAAAAGTCTTCTTCCCAAAGCTGACGCAAGCGCACCCAAACCGGGTGATCCTGCTGGTCATAAGTGACAGCTCTTTTGACCCGGCGGAACTCTTCCTCAACCAACTCCTTCACATGTTTCTGAACGGAAATGAACCGAGTGACATGAATCAGCATTGAGTTGTGGACTGTCCGCTGCCCCCTCACTCGCCTAGCGGCAGAACTGAGCAGAAAAGCCAAGACTGCCTTCTTCAATGATTCAGGAAGGGCGTCGGGACGCCACTCCTGCTTATGTTTTGGTGGGAAATAGGCTTCATGGTCATCCACCTCCCGAACAATCGGAAGTGGGCGCACCGCATCTATCCCAGCTTCCAAATCTCTTGAGTATCCAAACACTTTGGCGGGGCCGACGTAGCGTGTGCTTGGCCGGACGTTGACGATGAAATCCCTCGGAAAGAGGTCTTTACCTTCGTCATCACGTTCTGCCTCGGGGTTGATGAAGATGTTCGCGAACGGTGTAGCCGTGTAACCAATGTAACTGCTTTGCTCGAAACGATTGAGGATGAGTCGGATTAGCTTGTTGATCTTGGTAATGTTAGTCTCGTCGTCATGAGCGCCTGGGCGATCTTTCGTGTTGATCGAGGCATTGTCAGCCTCATCGTCGATCATCAGCAGAGGGATTGCCGAGATGCGGCCTGCCGCATTCTGACTGCCCAACTGACCTCCAGCTACCTCAAGCCACTTCAGGATATGTTTCAACGGCGTGACATTCTTTTTCACCACCAGAATGATTGGGCCGCCAGCGAGGCTGACGTTCACTTTTTGTGCGCCAGTAGTGAAATCGCCGTTGTCCGCACTATTCGTTAGCGGAGTGATCGAAGTCGGAGGGCCTAGATCGGAAGTGTTTAACAGCTTCCCGACGCCAATTCGGTAATCCTCGCGATCAGGGTCTAGTCGGCGCTGGCTGTCAAAGCCCAGAATCCCTTCATCTACACGTTCCTGAGTTTGAGCGCGGAGGTTATTGTGAATTCCCGCCATGATAATGACTACCTTGTATCCGGCGTCGAGTGCCTTGGTGGTGACTCCGACATAGTTGGCGGTTTTACCTGACTGGACGCTGCCCACAACCATTCCACGCACATCCCAAGCCCCTTCGAGCGCAGGATCTTGAATGCGATCAATGATGGCATCACTCTGCTCGTCCACGGCATCCAAGTCCTTGTCCCGCAAGTTCTTCTCTTGCTCCAAGTAGCGCCGGTAGCGCCGCCAGAAGCGAAGAGGCTCAAGCTGCCCCTTCCTCTCGATCCACCATGGCAGAACCCGGCCATCGGTGAGCACCGCGGGGCGCTCTGTGACGACCGAGGTCGCATGCTCCAGTTCCGCAATCAATGCCTCGGCACGGATGGGCAGGCCCGGCTTAGAAACTCCAGCCATGATGACCGCGGCTTCCACCAACTGGCGAATCTTGGCCGTGGTGCGGGCGGAAGGAGATTCCCCCTGGAGGGCGCGACTGGCAAAGTCGAGGGCCTGCTTTTCAGCTTCGTTGAGGTCGATCATAACACGGAAGGCGGGCTTTCCCGCAGCTCTTGAAGAAGCTCCGGGTATTGGTTGTAGGGTTCCCACATGGCGAGCAGGGCCAGCGCGTCGGATTCCGTTTTCCCCGCCTTGCGGAGTGCCTGCCAGGTTTGGATCATGGGATCGCGAAGCGCCTGGATGCTGGTTTCCTGGGTCTCTGGTGATGGGGCCTCCGCCTCTTCACGGCTCTGGTAGGTGATGAGAGCGGTAGGGATGCTTTGCTCGATCACTTGCAGAGCAGCTTCGGCGGCTGCTTTCCGCGCTGGATCGACCAACAGCGCAGCAATGGCAGGGTGGTCGCGGTTAATGAGGTAGGAAGTGCGGCCATGCCGAATCACCTGATCCCAGACATAGCGGACGCCCGTGCTGCCGGGAGCGGCGATGCGCTCACCACGAAAACTATAGACCTTTCGTGCGCGGGCGCGGGTGTTTGAGCCGATGCGGCGGAGTTCCTCCCGGAGGGCTAGCGGTGGGCGGGCCTTGCTCTTGGTGACGTCGATCTGCCAGTCTTCATCGGAGGTGTTGGGGAGGGAGATGCGAATGCGGGCGAGCTTATGGTGCTCGTCCTTCCGCCAGTCGCGATAGCCAAGCCAGGAACCAGGAACGAGGAGGCGGTCCTGTCGGTAGATGTAAAAGCCTTGGCGGGCAGTCCAGTCCTTCGGATCGCCCGCGAGGCGGCGTTCCTCCTCATCAAGCAGCTTCGACTCATGCGGCATGACAAACGGCTCCACAACAACCGTGCCGCCGGGGCTGGGAAGGTGGTTCATAGGCAGTTCCTGCGTGGCCTCGCTGATGAAGAATGGATCGAAAGGCCGGACGGAATGGCCGTTCACGAAAAGCTGGAGGCGTGGCGACTCCAGAAGTCGGTGGAAGACGAGAGCCAGATGCCGCTCCACTTCCTCACAGCGAGAGATGAAGGCATCCCGATCCTTCTCCGAACCTGCCTCCAGACCGCGCATGACACGGTCCATGTGCTGCCAGAGGACGCAGGTGCCGCTGGGTAGCTCATGGAGCCGCTGGAAGTGCCGTGCGGAGTCCTGCCTTGCCTCCAGCAAGACCTGCCAGGCATCCGCGCGGGCGAGATGATCCAAGTCCCAGCGGCGAAGCACCGCTCTGTGCCCCAGTTCCTTCGTGATGACGGTAACGCAGCGGCACTGAGAAAATGAGGCGGTCTTCATGCCAAGGCCAAAGCGCCCCAGATCATCCGCAGCTCGCTTTTCCCCCGGATGACGGCTGCCAAGCCGCATGGCATCCCGCAAGCGAGCCTCCGACATGCCGCACCCGTCATCCGTAATGGCGATGCAGGAGTCCCTTCCCGCCCAGATGAAATCCACCCAGACATGGTTGGCACTAGCAGAGATGCTATTGTCCACTAGATCAGCGATGGCCGTGCCGAGATCATAGCCGAAGGCCCGCAAGGACTCCGCGAGCACAGAGGCACGGGGAGGGATGTCTTCGGAGGTCGTGGGCGGCATTCTCTAGGTAGGATGCCGAGACGGCACGCTGACGACCACGGACGATAAGTGACATTGGCAGAAGCAGGAGAGAAGGAGGTCTTGCTTCTGCAAGGCATTTGAGACAGCCTATAAATATGAACGCAACGATCCAACTGCCTGATGTCGTCAGCAGCTTGCAGAGTCTTTCTGCGGAGGACTTGGCCGTGGTGGAGCGTGTGCTTTTGCAGCTCGAGATCAACCGCACCGTGGCGGAGCTGGATGGCTTGAGCGACGACCTACGGGCAAATGGCATGATGGCAAAGCTGCCCGAGATCATCCGCACGGTGCGCGAACGTCATCAAGACACCCAGCCGTGACTGTGGTGCTAGACACAAATGTGGTGATCCGCATGTTTGGCCGACAGAGTCGGCTTCAGAGGCTTGTGCAAGCGATCAGCTATGGGGAAATCCGGTAGCGGTCTCACCCGCCGTCTGGCTGGAGTACCGAAGAAGTATGCTTGGAGATGAAAAGCCCGGGCCATTGGCAGAAACTGCAAAAACTTTTCACGGTCGTGTCTGCCGCTCATGGCACGATCATTCGAGTCAATCCCGCCTTCCGGTTTCAGACCATCCCCGCTGATCCTGATGACAATGCTTTTGCCGACTGTGCCATCGCCGCTCATGCGGATTTTGTGCTCACGGATGACAGTGACTACCGCACTCTGCGGAACGCAGGCTAGAAGCCCCAGCCAATCAGCCCGGAAGGCTTCATCGATAAGTATTTGAAGGGCTAATCATTCAGCCAGCCATGCGCCGGGCCTCGTGACAGGCAAACCCTGCCCGCTGGGCCTCGACGCAGTAGAAATCGCTTTCGCAGATGCTTCCGGCTTCATACCGCCGCCATGCCTCGTGGCCGATCAACTCCAGGCTGACGGGCCAGCCGCTGCGGGCGTAGCGCTCGCTGAGGTCGAGCTGGTCGTGGTGGTAGGTGTCTGCACGTTCGGTGTCTTCGCCATGGTCGATGGCATTGTCCGGGTGCAGGTCTGGGTAGAGGTAGAGCAGGGCATGCCAGCCATGCAGGAAGGTGGCATCATCCAATTTGCGAAGCTGCTGGCGGGTCGGTGCGGCCAATACAGCCAGTCTTTCCAGTGCCTGGGCAGGTGTGTCTGGCAGAGAGGATGGCTTTTGAATCTGGCGATGGAAGGGAATGATCTTGCCACTGATGCGGGAAGCACTGTGCAGAAAATCGGCGACGGCATGACCGACAGCTTCCCCAACAAGAGGCGGGACGGCATTTCCTATGACACGAAACTGATGGGTGCGGCTGACGGGGAACAGGAACCAATCTGGAAAGGATTGCACGCGGGCCGCCTCACGCGGGGTGAGGCTGCGGGGCTGGGTGGGGTGGATGAACATGAGCCCATCCTTACTCATGTGGGCTACGATGGTGCTGCAGGGGCGGTCACGATGCTGGCGGGTGTAGCGGTCTTTGAAGTTCTCCTTGTCATAGGGGAACTCGAACTCGACTCCACGGCGCATGGCGGCGCGGCTGTTGTCCCCCTCGGTGAGCTTGGCGAAGTCGCGCAGATCACGCTCGCTGTGTGGGCGGGATTCGTGAGCGGTGAGCTTGCCCGCACGCTTCACCTGGAGGACGCGGTGGATGTAGTGGTGGTTGTTGCCGCCTGTGTGTCGGTGGCGGAGGTCTTTGTCGTAGTCCATTTCCTGCGCTCCGTCGTTTGAGACGATGGCGGGGAGGTCCATGATGGCTTGGCCCAGGGTGACACCGACGAAGGGAGCGGCCCTTGGCGCTGGCCGGAGGGAGCCTGCCAGGAAGCCAGGAACATCCATGCGAAGGCCAATGAAGAGCTGCCTGCGGCGCATCTGGGGCACGCCGAGCTGGGTAGCATCTTCTTCCCGTGGCACAACACGGTAGCCGAGCGCCCGTGCCTCTGCCTGCACGCGGGTAAAGTACTCTCCTCCACCAGCGGTGCGGATGCCGAGCACATTCTCCATGACAAAAACCTTCGGCTGGAAGTGCTGAACAAAGGCGAGGAATCGCTGATAAAGGTGGCGACGCGGGTCATCAATCATGCGCTCACCGTGGTTGGAGCCATCCACCTGACGCGCACGCGAGAAACCCTGGCAAGGAGGTCCGCCAACAATAACGTCCACGCTCCGGTGACCGATCAATGCCTGCAAATCGGCTGGCGAGAACTGGGTGAGGTCTTTTTCCAAGACCTGCGGCACCTGGGAGAAGTTGGCCTTGAAGACCTGGATGGCCTCGGGGTAGAAATCCAGAGCGGCGAGGCATTCGAAGCCCGCTCTTTCCATGCCAAGGCTGAACCCTCCGCAGCCGCAGAAGAGATCGATAAAGGTGGGCTTGTCTGGCTCCGCGCTCATAGGTCCACGCCCTCGCAGAGTTCCGAGGTCTTGATGCCCAGTGCCTTCGCGAGACGGGCGATGTTCTTGATTCCGGGGTTACGGTTCCCGCGTTCAATGTCACTGACGTAGGTGCGGTCAATGTCCGCGAGCTCGGCAAGATGTTCTTGCGAGTGTCCGGCGGATTCACGATGGCGTTTCAGGCTAAGCCCGAGTTTGACGAGCAGGGGGTCTCGTTTTGGCATTTTAAGCCAAATACCAAAAATGCAGACGATCCTGCCACGGACGATGAGTGACAATGTGCTAACTAGAGCATTCGGCTCTGTTGGGCGCGGGAAGCTTTTCAGCCGATCACGGCAACTTCACCGCGCCCATCTGGAAGAGGCCGTATTCTCGGGCGGCGCTGCATATCCTGCATTTACTTCATGCTAGTTCGCCCGCTCGTTCCAAGGTGGCTCGAACGAGTGCCGGAGAAACACGGAAACGCCCTTCGACGAGCAACGAGCGGAGCAGTGGTGCGACCCGTGCTAAATGACCGTCGTTTTTGGCCCGAACAAGCAATCCCAAGGTGCCAATCGCGACCATCCCCAAGGAGGCGGCGCACTCTCTGCCTGCTGCTTCATCCAAAAGTACGGCGTCAGCCTTGATCGACAGGGCGAGAGCCAGCGCCTCGCTTTCCCCAAGATCCAGCCGTGGTTCGGATGCGATGGCGGCAGGGATGTGTTTTATCGCCGTGATTCGGCAAAAAGCTGGCAAACTCAAGCCGGCAAACCGGCCCGAACTGGCCGCCATTCGGGAGAACTCCTGAGCCACCATGACCGGAACATGAACGACCCCGAACAAGCTGCTCAGCAGGCTCTCCTGGCCAAAAAACGCCAAGTTCAAAAGCACTGAGGTGTCAGCGACAACGATCACGCTTTCAGCAGTTGGTCCAAAGCAGCAAGATCGGCATCCAAATCGGACGGTTGGGTGCCGTTGGAGATGCTTCGGGCATGCAATTCGGCTTCAAAGGCCTCCGAATCCAAGCCCGCTAGTTTGGCCGCCAGACCTCGTGAGATGCCGCGGGTCGAATAAAGCGCACAGGCAAGCTCCAGCCGCAGTTGATCCTCGCGAAACGCGGCGAGGGCTGGCTCATCTGGGAGGGTCAGGGTCACGGACGAAGGCTATCACATTCGTCTCTGGGGCAAAATGGAAAGTTTTCTTCAAACACCTCAAGGCGGTTCAGCTCGATCAGGCGATGAAAATTCAAGCAGGCGAGCCACACACTTCGCTCACAATTTCAGCCTGAATCTTCGTGAAACCATGCCGGTAGCCATAGTTGGGGTGATATGTCCGAAACGAGTTCAATGGAAGATGCCCTGGCGCGACTACCCTTGCCAGTTGCCTGACCTCCCTCGTGTTCAGCGGTTGGAAAGTCACCTCCTGAGGAAAGACACGCCTGATAAACGGGTCATAATTTGGGCCGCACAGAAAGATTACCAAATGCGGTTTAAGTAACTCCAACTCTTCTTTGATGACGTGTGTAAACCAGCGGCTTTGCCATTCAATCACGCTATCTGGAGGACGCCCCTTGTTCCACGCCTTGCCAATTTTAATGACATTGTTAAGGACGATTTGGCAGCTTGGCTCCAACTCACAAAGCAGTCGTTGGAATGACTTCACGGCATTGAGATATGGGCCACGATGCCTCAATCCTTTTTCCAGAAAGCCATGATAGATGGCTTGCAGAAACGTCACGTCCTTTTTGCCTGATAAGGTCTCTTCCCACCCATTGGTTTCCTGGCCGAACACCATAACACGCATCTTTGACTCCACGTATCCCTCGGGAACATGGATCAACATAGGATGAGCAGGTCCACCATGAGCACTGTCAGGAACATGGTCTAACGTATCGATACAACGCCTTAACTCTGCCTCATAAAGAAGAGCCAGACGCTCATTTACCCCTTTCTCGTCCATGCATCCAAACACAGCATCACGGCAAACTCGTCGCGCCCATGAGGAAGCGGTCGCACTCTCTCGCGGCGCCGCGGCCTTCGTTAAAGGCCCAGACGACGAGGGATTGGCCACGGCGGCAGTCGCCGGCGGCGAAGACGCCGGGGATGCTGGTGGTGTATTTCTCGTGCTCGGCTTTGATGTTGCTGCGGGGATCGGTTTCGAGCTTGAGGGCCTCGACGAGGGGCTGCTCGGGGCCGAGGAAGCCCATGGCGAGAAGGACGAGCTGCGCGGGGAGGACTTTTTCGGTGCCGGCGACCTTCTGCGGGCCGAAGTTGCCTTTTTCATCTTTCTTCCACTCGACATCGACGACATGGACGGCCTTCACGTTGCCATCGGCATCGCCTTCGAAGTGGGTGGCGGTGGTGAGATAGACGCGGGGATCATCGCCGAACTTGGCGGCGGCTTCTTCCTGGCCGTAGTCCATCTTGTAGGTCTTGGGCCATTCGGGCCACGGATTGTTCGCGGCGCGGGTCATGGGCGGTTTGGCCATGATTTCGAGTTGCGTGACGGTTTTGCAGCCGTGACGCAGGCTGGTGCCGACGCAGTCGGTGCCGGTGTCGCCACCGCCGATGATGACGACGTCCTTGCCGTCGGCGGTGATGTATTTGCCAGAAGGATCGAGCACGGCCTTGGTGTTCGCGGTGAGGAAGTCCATGGCGAAGTGGATGCCCTTCAATTCGCGGCCGGGAATCGGCAAATCACGCGGTTTGGTAGCTCCGGTGGCGACGATGATGGCGTCGAAGTCTTTGCGGAGCTGCTCGGCGGTGATGTCGGTGCCAACGTTGACGTTGCATTTGAAGGTGACGCCTTCGTCTTCGAGCAGCTTCACGCGGCGGAGGACGACTTCCTTCTTGTCGAGCTTCATGTTGGGGATGCCATACATGAGGAGGCCGCCGGGACGGTCGGCACGCTCGAAAACGGTGACGGTGTGGCCGGCTTTGTTGAGCTGCGCGGCGGCGCTGAGGCCGGCAGGGCCGGAGCCAATGACGGCAACTTTTTTGCCGGTGCGCTTTTCAGGCGGCTCGGGCTTCACCCAGCCTTCTTCCCAGCCTTTGTCGATGATCGAGACTTCGATGTTCTTGATCGTGACGGGCGGGTTGTTGATGCCGAGCACGCAGGAGCCTTCGCACGGGGCAGGGCAGACGCGGCCGGTGAATTCGGGGAAGTTGTTCGTCTTGTGCAGACGGTCGAGCGCTTCTTTCCAAAGGCCGCGGAAGATCAGGTCATTCCACTCGGGGATGAGGTTGTTGATCGGGCAGCCGGAGGCCATGCCGCTGATGAGCGTGCCGCTGTGGCAGAAGGGGATGCCGCAGTCCATGCAGCGGGCGCCCTGCTTCTTCAGGCGGTCTTCAGGCAGATGGAGATGAAACTCCTTCCAGTCCTTGATGCGCTCAAGCGGATCGCGGTCAGAAGGAAGTTCGCGTTCGAATTCGATGAAGCCGGTTGGTTTTCCCATGTCTGTTGTGTCTTGCAGTGAAAGGTGGAGCGTGAGGAGTGATGCTTCAGGCGAGTTTGTCCCACTCGTTGGGATCAATACCGGCTTGTTTGAGGATGCGTTTGGTGAGGGTCCAGTCGATGTCTTTACCGTGTGGGTTGGGAATGAAAAGGCGTTCTTCTCCTTTGACCATCGACATGTGAGAGCCACGCGGCCTAGGTCCCTCCCACCCCAACATCTGGAGCCGTCGAATCAGCTCTCGGCGGCTAATAGGCTTCGGCATTGACGGGTTGAGGGTTGAGGTCAATTCCCGCAAGCACAGGGATTCGGTGGCCCATTTGAATTCCAAGCAGAAGCCAGTCCTCAAGCACACTTGCCAGTTCATCACGGCAAGCCTCCAAGGTGTCTCCATCCGCCCAGCAACCTTTGCAGGATGGGATGCTGCCAAAAAAACGACCGTCTTCCATGAGCTCGTACTGAGCCTCATGCATCGCAGCAGTGATGTAGCTTGTGATCATGATGACAGTTTAATGGACGGAAAAGAATCTCAAAAGACCAATTTTTAACCTCCACCGACGCGGGAGGCGTCCTTCGAATTGCTTTCAAAGGCGGCGATGAGGGCGTCGTCGCCGGTGAGGCCGTCGGCTTTGGCTTTGTCGAGGGCTTTGAGCACGCGGGCGTAGTCGCGCGGCAGGACTTTGACGAACTGCTTCACGCTCTGCTCCCAGAGGGCGAGCACTTTGAAGGCCTTCTGGCTCTTCGTGGCCTCGGCGTGCTGCTTGATCAGCTCGTAGAGGCTGTCGATCTCGGCCTGGTCTTCGAGGGCAAAGAGGTCGCTCATGCTGGTGTTGCATCGGGTGGCGAAGTCGCCCTTCTCATCGAGCACGTAGGCGATACCGCCGGACATGCCCGCGGCGAAGTTGCGGCCCGTGGTGCCGAGCACGACGACGCGTCCGCCGGTCATGTATTCGCAGCCGTGGTCGCCCACGCCTTCGACGACGGCATCGACGCCGCTGTTTCGCACCGCGAAGCGCTCACCAGCGACACCGCGCAGGAAGAGCTGGCCGGCCGTGGCACCATACAGCGCGGTATTGCCCGCGATGATGTTTTCCTCGGCGGCAAAGGTGCTGCCTTCCGGCGGATAGACGATGATGCGTCCGCCGCTCATGCCCTTGCCGACGTAGTCGTTCGCATCGCCGGAGATTTCGAGCGTGACGCCCTTCGGAATGAAGGCGCCGAAGCTCTGACCCGCGCTGCCGTTGAACTTGAGATGCACAGTGTCGTCCGGCAGGCCGTGCCAGTGCTTCTTGGTGATCTCGTTGCCGAGGATGGTGCCGACGGTGCGGTTGACGTTGCGGATCGGCAGCGTGGCGGTGACTTTTTCGCCCTTCTCGATGGCCGGTTGGCAAAGCGGCAGCAGTGTGGTGATGTCGAGGCTGCGGTCGATGCCGTGATCCTGCGCTTCCGTGCAGAAAGTGCCGACTTCGGGGCCGACGTTCGGACGGTAAAGCAGGTTGCTGAGGTCAATGCCGCGAGCTTTCCAATGATCGACGGCTTGACGGGGTTCGAGCACATCGACGCGGCCGACCATTTCCTCCAGCTTGCGGAAACCGAGCTGCGCCATGAGTTCGCGGACTTCTTGAGCGATGAAGCGCATGAAGTTGGCGGCGTATTCGGGATCGCCGTTGAATTTCGCGCGGAGTTCCGGGTTCTGCGTGGCGACACCGACGGGGCAGGTATTCAGATGGCAGACGCGCATCATGATGCAGCCCAGCGTCACAAGCGGAGCGGTGGCAAAGCCAAACTCCTCCGCACCGAGCAGCGCGGCGATGACGACATCGCGACCGGTCTTCATCTGGCCATCGGCCTCGACGACGATCTTCGAGCGCAGGTTGTTCAGGAGCAAAGTCTGATGCGTTTCAGCGAGACCGAGTTCCCACGGCAGGCCCGCGTGCTTCACGCTGGTCTGCGGCGAGGCACCCGTGCCGCCATCGTAACCGGAGATGAGCACCACATCGCTGTGCGCCTTCGCCACACCGGCGGCGATGGTGCCGACACCGACTTCCGAAACGAGCTTCACGCTGATGCGTGCGGCGCGGTTCGCGTTTTTCAGGTCGTGGATGAGCTGGGCAAGGTCCTCGATGGAGTAGATGTCGTGATGCGGAGGTGGCGAGATGAGGCCGACGCCCGGCGTGGAGCCGCGCACCTTCGCGATCCAGGGATACACCTTCGATCCAGGAAGCTGGCCGCCTTCACCGGGCTTCGCGCCCTGGGCCATCTTGATCTGGATTTCGCGGGCCTGGCTCAAATAAAGGCTCGTCACACCAAAGCGGCCCGATGCGACCTGCTTGATGGCGCTGTTCTTCGAATCGCCTTTTTCATTCGTCCACGTGTAGCGGGCAGGGTCTTCGCCACCTTCACCGGTGTTCGATTTGCCGCCCACGCGGTTCATGGCGATGGCGAGAGCTTCATGCGCTTCGCTGGAGATCGAGCCGTAGCTCATCGCGCCCGTTTTGAAGCGCTTCATGATGCTATCGACGCTCTCGACCTCTTCGATCGGCACCGGAGTCTGCGACTTGAAGTCGAGCAGGCCGCGCAGCGTGTAGAACTGCTTCACCTGCGTGTTCACCAGCGCGGTGTATTGCTTGAAGGTGTCGTAATTGCCCGTGCGCACCGCCTTTTGCAGCGTGTGGATGGTCAGCGGATTGAAAAGGTGAGCCTCACCTTCTTTGCGCCACTGGTAGTCACCGCCCACGTCGAGCGCATGCACCTGCGAATCGCGATCCGGGAAGCCGCGCATGTGACGCTGAATGGCTTCTTCGGCGATCACATTGATGTCGCTGCCTTCCACGCGAGTCGCGGTCCAGGTGAAATACTTGTCCACCACGCTCTTGCTGAGGCCGACGGCTTCAAAGATCTGCGCACCGCGGTAGCTCTGCATCGTGGAGATGCCGATTTTCGACGCCACCTTGATCACGCCCTTCGTGGCGGCCTTGATGAAGTTATAAACCGCCTTCTTATGGTCCACGTTCACGAGCAGACCCTGGCGGATCATGTCGTCGAGCGTTTCAAAGGCGAGGTAAGGATTGATCGCGCCGCAGCCGAAACCGATCAGCGTGCAGAAGTGATGCACTTCGCGCGGTTCACCGGACTCGAGCACGATGTCGCACTGCGTGCGGGTGCCCTTGCGGATCAAATGATGGTGCAGACCGCCTACGGCCAGCAAAGCCGGGATCGGAGCCTTCTCGGCCGAAACGCCGCGATCCGTCAAAATGAGGATGTTGCGGCCTTGTTTGATCAAATCGTCCGCCTGGGCGCAAAGTGCGTCCATCGCGGCTTCGAGGCCCTTCGCGCCCTTTTTCGGGTCAAAGGTGATGTCGAGCGTCGCGGAGGCAAATTCGCCGCTAGCGATGCCTTTGAGCTTCGCGAGCTCCTCGTTGCTGAGGATCGGCGTCTTCAGCTCGATCAAATGGCAGCTTTCCGGCTTCGGATCGAGCAGGTTGCCCTCGCGACCGATGGTCGTGATGGGCGACGTGACGATTTCTTCGCGGATGCAGTCAATCGGCGGGTTCGTCACCTGCGCGAAGAGCTGCTTGAAGTAGTCGTAAAGGAGTTTCGCCTTGTTTGAGAGCACCGCGATCGGGATGTCCGTGCCCATCGAGCCCACAGCCTCCACGCCATCACGTGCCATCGGCACCATGAGCATGCGCAGGTCTTCCCAGGTGTAACCAAAGGCCTGCTGGCGCTGGAGCATGGTTTTGTGATCCGGCAGCGGGCAGGGCTCGCCATCAGCGATGTCAGCCAGTTTGACCAGATTCTTGTCGAGCCACTCACGGTAAGGTTTTTCTGAGGCGATCTGCTCCTTGATCTCCTCATCGGGCACAATGCGGCCTTCCTTCATGTTCACGATGAACATCTTGCCTGGCTGTAGGCGGCCTTTGAGCTTCACATTGGCGGGATCGACGGGAAGCACGCCGGCTTCGGAGCCCATGATCACAAAGTCATCGTGCGTCACGTAGTAACGGGAAGGGCGCAGGCCGTTACGGTCCAGCGTCGCGCCCATCATCGTGCCATCGGTGAAAGCGACGGACGCAGGGCCGTCCCAAGGCTCCATGAGGCAGCTGTGGTATTCGTAAAAGGCCTTCTTCGACTCGCTCATCGACTCGTGGCCGCTCCACGGTTCGGGAATCATCATCATCATCGCATGAGGCAGACTGCGGCCCGCGAGCACCATCAACTCCAGCGTGTTGTCAAAGATGGTCGAGTCGGAGCCGTCGATGTTGATGACGGGTTTGATCTTGTGGATGTCCTCGCCGAAGAGTTCGGAGGCGAACAGCGACTGGCGTGCGTGCATCCAGTTGATGTTGCCACGCAGCGTGTTGATCTCGCCATTGTGGGCGATGTAGCGGTAAGGGTGCGAGCGCTCCCAGCTCGGGAAGGTGTTCGTGGAGAAGCGGGAATGCACCAGGCCGAGGGCGGAGGTCATGTCCTCATCGCGCAGGTCCAGGAAGTAAGCGCCCACTTGATGGGGGGTGAGCATGCCTTTGTAAACCAGCGTGCGGCAGCTCATGCTGGGGGCATACCAGCAAGGGTCGATCTTGGTGGCCCGGATCTGGGTATGGGCCAGCTTGCGGATGACGTAGAGCTTGCGCTCAAAGGCGGCCTCGTCAGCCAGTTTTTCGCCGCGCTGGATGAAGACCTGAAGGTTGAAGGGCTCACTGGCCTTCGCGGACTTGCCGAGCGTGGCGTTGTCGGTGGGAATGTCGCGCCAGCCGATGACGGGGCAGCCCTCTTCCTGGCAGATCTTTTCAAAAATGCCCTTCACCTGCTGGCGCACCTGGGCGTCCTTGGAGACGAAAAGGTTCGAAGCACCGTAGTGACCTTCGGCAGGCAGGTCGAACCCCGCAGCTTGGGCGGCTTTGGTGAGGAAACTGTGCGGCAGCTGCAGCAGGATACCGGCACCGTCTCCAGTGTTTTCTTCCACGCAGGCTCCCCGGTGATCCAGGTTTTCCAGGATCTGAAGCGCGTCGGAGACGATCTTGTGGGATTTTTTCCCCTTCAGGTGGCAGACAAAGCCCACGCCACACGCATCGTGCTCGTGGCGCGGATCATAAAGGCCCTGAGCGGGCGGGAGACCGTTTTGGGGAAGTCCTGAGGTGGTCATTTTAGTGCAAAAAGGGCACGCATTTTGGCGAGTTGACTGCAGGATGCAAGACACGAGTGCGGGCCAAAATCGTTGCTGAAGCTAGCAGGGAACGCCCGCGTGGGCGAAAATCCTGCGCCCAAGTGAGGCGCGCCTGCTGCTGAAGTCGCTCAAATCAGCCGCCGCAGAGTTTGCAGGGCTTGCCGTCACTGGCTTGGCAGGCTTTCGCCGCGTTGTAGTAGCGGCAGTTGCGATTGTGCCGGATGCCGGAGCCACTGAGGCTAAAGGCAGGGGCCGAGTCATCGGTGCGGGTGGAGCCGCTGGTGGCAGCCGTTTTGCGCGCAGGGGGATCGCGTTTTTCCTCTCGGCTGGAGATGAGGAGCGCAGTGCTGTCTCGCAGACGTTCGATGACTTCCTTGGGCGTGTTCCCGAGACTGCCGGATCGGGGGGCGGGAATGCCTGAAAGCCGACGCTGGGCTCCTTTTTCTCCTTCGTAGAGCATTTGATCCATGGAGCGGCTGTGCAGCACCTCGACGCGTTCGGAGCTCGCTTCGACCGTCTTGGCGCTGGTTTTTGAGCTGGAACCGAGGACTTCGACCCGGGATTCGGGCCTGAAGAAGATGCCGAGCACTTCCCAGCGGTCATTCATCAGGTAGCCGCCGACGCAATCGGGATCGATCGCAGCGTCGTGCTGAAATCGGCTGCCTGATCCAGCCTGACTGACAATGCCGCGTGAAAGTGAGGGTGGCGCGAGGTTTTTGCGTGTGCTGGTGAGCCCGATGGACAGGGCAAAGATGCTTTGGCCGATCTGTGCTGGCTCGCGGGGTAGCAGGCGCACCGGTTCCATCTGATAGTCACTCTGGAGCAGGCTGAGGCCGAGCCCAGGGTCTTCCTTGATGACCTTCACGGGGTAGTCCTTGGCATTTTCATGCAGCACGGTGCTAGCAGCACCTTTCAGCAGGCGGCTTTCTGCCAAGTAGTAACCTTTTCCCAGCGGAATGGCGAGCCCGCGCGTGGTGATGATTTGCACCAAGGGTTCAGCGATCTGTGGCGCGAGCCGTGTGGAGTCGCCACCTGCGGCTTGTCTTAGCGCTAAGGCAGAGGCCGCAGCCTGGTCTAGGGTGAGGGCACAGGCGCGGATGACGACCGGATCGGCATCTAGGGGCACAAAGGTGCGCTGACCGGCGGGGAAAAGCAGGCGTGCCTCCAGTCGCATGCCTTTTTCAAAAGGTTCCTCGCCGGGTAGGAGGTAGAGGGTCTCTCCGGCAAAGATCCACGGGCTGTCTGGGCTGGGAGCCTTGCTGCCGAGTCGGGCGATGGCACCCTGGGCCAGTACAATTTGTATCTCCAGGGTCTGAGGCCCAAGCGTTTCGGCATCGGTCAGGCTAGCCTGGGCGAGACGGGCAAATTCGGCGTCATCGCCAGACAGCGCGCTGAGGCTAAGCACGGTGGTTTTGCCATCCGGCAGGCGCAGGAGTACCTGAGTGTCCTTCATGGCGACGAAGTCTGCTTGGAGGCTGCGGCTACCGTCGGCGCTTTTCCATTCCCGCGCGGAAAGACTCGCGGAGAAGATCAGGGCCAAGCACGCGGGGATCAGCAGACGGCTCATGCGTCCGATGTATGCCCCTTAAGGGAGGGAAGGCAAGGCGCTAGGCACGTTCGCCACCGACTTTCTGCATCACAGGTCGGGCAGGGGAGGAAAGCCCTTTAGCCGGATTTCATCGACGGTTTTCGGGCTGATCACCGCTGGGGCCACGCGATAGGTGGGTTTGGCGATGAAGGTGGGATCTTCCGTGCGCCGCTGGATGATTTTCAGCGCTAGATCCACCAAGATGGGCTGGTAGATGCTCGCATCGATATCGCCCTGATTGACCAGCGAGTAGCCGCCTTCTTGCCCGCGGTAGCCATCGGTGCCGATGATCATGACGTCTTGGCGGTTCTGACCCAGTGCAGCAGAGGCTCCCAGGGCCATGGCGTCGTTGTGCGCGTAGATGACGTCGAAGCGTGACTGTAGCCTCAGTGCCTCGCCCGTGCGCTCTTGACCTCCTTTTCTGGACCACTGCCCAGCTGCCTCATGCACGAGCACGATGCCGGGCTGTTTCCTGAGCACCTCCAGGAAGCCCGCGTGTCGCTGCCCGCTGTCGGAATCCGCCTCTTCATCGCCACGCAGCTCCACCACACGCCCAGCGGGCTCGCTTTGTCCTTCGGCCTGCGCTTTGCGCTGCAGCGCCTGCACGACTAGCTCTCCGGCCATGCGGCCGAGTCCTTGTTGATCCACCTGAAGGGAGGTCACGCCGGGCAGTTTTGCCGATTCGGCACCTAGGCCGATTAGCATCAGGCTGCCTTGCTGGAGCGCTTGGGCAATCGCAGGGGCCAGTCGATCGGCCTGAACCGGAGTGAAGACGACCGCCAGGGGTTTTTCCGCCAGCACCTGTTCGAGTTGGCGTGCCTGCTGGTCCGCATTTCCAGCAGCATCTTGGGTGGAAAATTGCAGCCCAGGGCGGTTGGCCACTAGTCTCTGGAAGATCTGGAGCTGTGCGGCCTCGTAGGGACGTCGGGCGTTTGCCGTCAGTAGCACGACCTGCGTCGGGCTGGCCTGGGAGCTTGCGCTTTCGCGTTTGCAGCTCGGCATGATCAAGGTCAGGGCCATCAGGAGCACCGGAGAAAGCAGTCGGGGCAGGGAAATCATGGTTTTTGGAGAGAGGAAGCCACGAAAGCCCAGCGGCGACAAGCCTGCGCATCGGCAGCGGGGCAGGATTTTTGCGGCGTTGGATCGAAAGACGATGAGGTGAAGAAGCCCTGACGGGAATTTTATAAAATTCATAATGCCAAATATCAGGATGCCCTTACTTTTTCCGCTGCTGGTCTTTTCCTCATGTCTCTTCAGCCTCGCCGCACCTCAATTACCCTCACGCTGCTGGTCATCATGCCAGTGGCCTTGCTGGCATGGCTGGGCACCTACCTGATCCGCGATGCGGCCCGCACTACGGACAATGCGCGTGAGGCCATTTTGAAAGAAAGGCTCTTTGTGGCAGCTCACCAGCTGGTGGATGATCTGCGCCAGCTCACGGATGACCTGGATGCTTTTGGCAAAGCGGCGGGCACTGCGGTGCAGAGTGCGGGTCAGGACCTCGCACGTCATCCCTGGGTCGCAGAGGTTTGGTCAGCAGAGGCGAGTGGTCAGATCCAAACGGAAATCGACAAGAAGCGCTTCCAGCCCAGCGCCGATGCCATGGCCGCGCCGCGCAGCGCTGCTCTCTGGAAGCAACTGGAGTCCGCCGGTCTGATGGCGGGGCTACCGAGTTCTGCGCATGAGCAACCCTTCATCCAGCTCGGCATTTTGAGCGAGCGCGCTCCTCAGTCCCGAAAACCCGTGTGGCAGACGGCCGTGAAACAGCCCAGCTATCACCTGCGCACCGAGGGGACTGAGTCTGCCCCAGCTTTCCTGAGCGGCTGGCACATCAGCGATGGAGATTTCATTTACTGGAGACTGCTGGGCGAGCAATTGCTCTGCGCGCGCCTGGATAGCTCCGTGCTCCGGCAGGCACTCTTTGCCCGTCTGCCCATCCCAGGCATGCAGGACTATCCAGGCCGGATGACGCTGACCACGGTCACCGGCATTCCTTTGCACACCTGGGGTCATGCGCGCGCTGGTTCGGACGGCAATCCCGTCGCTGGCATCAGCTGCTTTGTGCCGCTGTCGCAGTGGCAGCTGGCCTACACCCCTGCCAGCCATGAGTTCCCGAAGCCGTACCTTTTCCCCATCTTGCTCGGGGTCGGTTCAGGCTGCCTGCTGGTCGTGGCCCTGGCGTGGACCTTCTTCCGCGAAAATGCCCGCGAGATTCGCGTGGCGCAGCAGCGAGTCAGCTTCGTGAACCAGATCTCGCATGAGCTGAAAACGCCGCTGACCAACATCCGCCTTTATGCCGAGATGGCTTCCAGCCGCATGGAGCATTCGGGGGATTCCATCAGCCGCCGTCATCTGGGTGTGGTTGAGACAGAGGTGGCACGCTTGGACCGACTGATCCAAAACGTGCTGAACTACGCCCGCCAGCAGCGGGATAAGCTGGCCGTGCAGCCGCGTCCGATCTCTCTGGATCATGTCGTGCAGCGCGCGGTCACGCATTGGCGGCTTTTGCTGGAGCGGAAGGGCTTTGACGTGCGCACGCGGCTCGTCGGTCCCAGTGAGATGAAGGCAGACCCAGACGCCATCGAGCAGATCCTCGGGAACCTCATTTCGAACGTGGACAAATACGCCAGCTACGGGAAGTACATCCACGTCGCCACCGAGCAGGATTTGGAAAAACGCGTCGCACGCATCATCGTCGAAGATCGAGGTCCCGGCATCCCGCAGAGCAAGCGCCGAGTCGTCTTCGAGCCGTTTGAGCGGCTGCGCTCGGACTTGAACGAAGGTGTCACTGGCACCGGCATCGGCTTGACCATTTCACGAGAACTCGCTGAACTGCACGGCGGTCGTTTGGAAGTCTGCCCAAATTACCGGGAGGGTGCTCGCTTCATCGTCACTCTGCCCTTTGATCCGCCACCCCCTGAGACCCGCTGACTTTCTGCCCGCCCCAACTAGCATCTGCCATGAAAATCCTCATCGCTGAAGACGACGAACACACCCGCGAAGCGCTACGTGAAGTGCTGAGCATGGAAGGCTTTGAAGTCCTGACGGCCAGCGATGGCCTGCAAGCCGTGGATTTTTTCCGTGCCATGAAGCCTGACTTTGTCTGCCTGGATGTCATGATGCCGGGCCAAAATGGCTACGAGGCTTGCAAGCAAATCCGCCGCATGGACGAGCAGGTGCCCATCCTCTTTCTCACGGCCAAGGCGGAAGAGATTGATGCCGTGCTCGGTCTGGAACTCGGGGCCGATGACTACATGACCAAGCCCTTCGGGGTCAAAGAGATCATTGCCCGCATCCGCGCCATCACCCGCCGCACGGCTGCTCGCAGCGCGAAGAAGGAAAGCGGTGATGATCAATTCATGATGGATGACCTGCGCATCGTGCCCTCGGAGCTGCGTGCCTATCGTGGCACGGCAGACATTCACCTCAGCCCTCGTGACCTGAAGGTGCTGAAGCTGCTGTATGAAAAGCGCGGCAAGGTGGTGGATCGGAATCAACTCGCCGATGAGGTCTGGGGCATGGATTACTTCCCCGAAAGTCGTGCGCTGGATCAGCACATCTCGCAGTTGCGCAAGCGCATTGAGAAAGACCCCACCAGTCCACGCATCATTCGCACCGTGCATGGCGCGGGCTATCGCTTTGAATGAGATGATCGGTGCCTCAGTCTGCCGTGAGTCGCCAGGGATGCGTGTAAACATTCATGCCTCGTCCGCGCAGAAAGCCGACCAGTGTCTGACCTGACTCTGCGGCGAAATCCACAGCCAGGCTGCTCGGCGCAGAAATGGCTGCTACGATGGGTAGCCCTGCGGCGAGGGCTTTCTGCATGATTTCAAAAGACACGCGGCCACTGACCAGCAGGATCTGCTGATGAAAAGGCAGCCGCCCCTGACGCAGCGCCCAGCCGATGACCTTGTCTAGCGCATTGTGGCGGCCCACGTCCTCTCGGATCACCAGCAAGGTGCCCTGGGTGTCAAAAATGGCGCTGGCGTGCAGTCCACCGGTTTGGGCAAAGGCCTCTTGTGCGGCGCGCAAAGCGTCTGGCAAGCTGGTCAGTCGATGCAGCGGCACCTTCAGGGCCTCGGCCGAGTCGTGCGCTGGAACGGAGGGGAAGCGCTGAAAGACACTGTCGATGCTTGTTTTGCCGCAGATGCCACAGCTGGAGGTGCTGAAGACGTGCCGCGTTAGGTTTTGCCAATCCACCACGGCCCCACCGGCGAGTAGCACATCGACCACATTGCCATGCGTGTTCCCCGTGGATGGGCATTGGCTGATTTCCAAAATCTCCCGCGCGCTGCGCACCACGCCTTCCGTGACCAGGAAGCCGGCGGCCAGCTCTTCATCATGCCCAGGCGTGCGCATCACCACAGCCACGCTGCGCCCTTCCACGCGAATCTCCAGCGGCTCTTCCCGCGCGACGACATCGGGCGTATCGATCCCCAAGTCTGGCAGGCTGACCCGTCGCACCTGCACGGGGCTGGTGGCAGCGTCAGCCTTCATGGCGGGGGGGCTGGGCGGATGAGCTTGCATCACGCAGCGCGGGCGGCAGGACGGGCAGGAGTTTTGCGCACGGGTCGTGGGGCGAGCAGGCCGACGAGCAGACGCTCCAGCACGACCTTGGCATCGAGCTGTGTGGTGACGAGTTTTTCGTTCGCGTTCAAGCAGGCGGCGAGGCCTTCGTGCAGCTCTTCTAGGGTGAATTTCCGCGCCTCGCCCATGGAAAGGAAGAGGGGATAGACGTTGAAGCCGCTGCCGTCTTTTTTGCGCGGCAGGTGGGCGGTGACGTGGGGCGGCAGTGCCTCCAGGCTGCGGCTGAAGCTGTCGTAGCTGGCGGTATTGACCGGATTTTTCGAGGTCAGTTCTTTGACCACGAGGAGATTGCGAACCTTGGGCACGATGGCGGCGAGCAGCAGGCCGATGGCGGTCTCTCCCTGGTAAAGCAGCGTGCCCAGCAGATCCAGCGCCCGTGGCAGATCACGAGCCCCGATGGCATTGCCGATCTCCCACAGCACGCCGGCCCGACTCATGGACACCATGCCGCGCACGGTGGCGAGACCGCAGCGGCGTCGTTCGCCCAGGTAGAGATCGATTTTGTCCAGTTCATTGGCCAGCTGTCGGGTGTCATCCCCGCAGAGCTGCACGAGCAGCTCTAGCGCCCCGCTTTCAAAGATGAGCCCGAGTTCACGCACGCGGCCCTGGATCTGACCGATGACGGCACCTTCCCAGCCGGTTTTGCTGGTGTCGGGTTTGTCGTGTATGTCGATGGCGGCGAGCTTCGACAGGCGCTTGTAGGCGGTGCGGCGCTTGTCGATGGCGCTGGCGCTGATGACTAGACGGATGTCGGGCGGGAGGCCTGATTCGAGGACATCCAGGATGCGCTCGAAGCCTTCCACCGCGTCTTGGGCGCGCCCGGTCTGACTATCGCCGAGGAAGTTCGCCCCTTTCAGCCAGACGATTTTTCCACCGCCAAAGAAGGGCAGGGTTTGCAGAGCCATGACGACATCGGCGCAGATGCGGCCCGCGTGTTCGGCGTTGTCGGCCTGACCTTCGACGATCTCGGTGCCGAAGTCTCCTGAGTCCACCGGGGCTAGCTGCTGCACGAGGCGCATGGCCACTTCCTTCACCCGGCCCTCATCCGTGCCGATGATGGCATGGTGCTGACTGCTGCTAGCGGCGGTTTTTTTGGGGGCGGGCATGGGCGGCATGTGTGAACCCAAACGACCCCGCTGGCAAGGAGCCGCCTCACTTCGGATGCCTGCCGCGCTTGAGCAGGTTTCATTTTGATGTTCCCTTGCGGCTGCTTTTCTGGTTCCTTGCGTTTATGTCCCCCCGTTGTTTGCGTTTTGTTCTGCTTTGCACCCTCTGCCTGGGTGCGCTGTCTGCCCGTGCTCAGTATGAGCTTTCCCTGAAGCTGCCACGGGCGAACTTCATGTCGCAAGAGGCCATCACGGCCACAGTGTCGCTGGTGAATCGCACGGGCGCGGTGGCAGTGTTGGGCGGGCCAGGGCGGGACAATTGGCTGTCCTTTGAAGTCCTGACGAGTGACGGTCAGTCGCTGGCGCAGATGGAGGTGGATGGCTCGCAGCTCCTGCAGGTGCCGCCGGGTGGAGTGGTGCAGCAGAAAATCAAGGTGAGCCAAGGCTACGCGCCCGCTGACATGGGCAACTATGCACTGAAGGCGCGTGTCTTTCACCCCGCGTCTGGCGACTACTACGAGAGCAATCGCGTGCGCTTCAGCATCGTGGACAGCAAGCCAATGTGGGAGCGCAGCTTCGGTGTGCCGGAGGGCTTTAAGGATGCGGGTCAGCCGCGACGTTACGCCATCCACATCTTCCGCGACTTTGACAGTACGTCACTCTACTTTCGTCTGGTGAATGACAAGACGGGCGAGCGGCTGGAGACCTTCCGCCTTGGGCCGCTGAACATGGTGCATGATCCGCAGATCACCATGGATCCTTCGAATCATCTGCACGTTCTCTTCATGGCCCAGCCGCATCTTTTTGCTCATGCCATGGTGACGCCTGAGGGACAGCTAAAAAAGCTATCCTACTACATGGATGAAGGCGGCAGGCCCTACCTGGCGCAGACGGGCAAGGGGGACATCGTCATCCAGGGCGGGCAGTACTTTGATCCTTCCAAGCCAGAGCCCACGCAGAAAAAGGTGGGGGGCAGGCGTGTCTCGGAGAAGCCTCCGGGTCTTTGATGCCGAGGTCAGCGACTGCCCCTTGGGCGTGATCAATTCAGCCCAGGCTTCATCAGGCCTGGCAAGCGGCTATCCATGCGTGGCAGTGGCTCAGGAATAGGGCCAGCTGCTTCCAGCAGCAGCGCTACGCGATAGGCCTGACTGCCATCCTCGCGCCGTTCATGCCGGCAATCGACCACATAACCGTGCAGGCTGGCCCATGGCCCTTCTTCATCATCACAGAGCAGCCTAGCCTCAGGGGGGAGCAAATCCCGCCTCACACGGATGACGAGCTCCGTGCCGATCGCGAAACGCCTCCTCGACCAAAAGGTCAGGCCCGTGGCGGCAAGACCGCAGAGTTCGACGACGGCCTGCCATCCGCCGCCGGCAGCGGTGGGCTTTTGGTGATACTGCCCGTAGTTTGCCATGAGTCAGAGTCTTGAGCTTTGCGGCGCGCATCCGGGAGATGCCGTGAAGAAAAGAAGACACAGGGCCGCCCGGCGTCAACCCGACATCCATGGCGATCCGCACAAAGAGAGCGGTCGAGTCGGTCACGAGTGAGAAGCCTCACTCCGCGAAGGCCTCGCGCACCGGTTCGCCATCCAGATGCGCAGGCAGATCGATGCCAAGCAGCCACAGCACCGTGGCGGCGGTGTCGTAGGTCATGATGCTTTTCTTGGCGATGGCGTGGCCTTTCACCACGCCCTTGCCCCAGGCCACCCAGGGGATGTGGATGTCCTCAGGAATGGGGTTGAAGTGGTTGCGTTCCTTGCCGCCATGATCTGCGCTCAAGATGATCGTGCTGCTGTCACGCAGGCCGGCTTGATCAATGGCTACTAGGATCTGGCCCAGGGCGTTGTCGCAGTCTTTGAAGGCGGCCAGCTGCTCTGGCGTGCCCCAGCCGATCTTGTGGCCGAGGGTGTCGCCATCCGGCAGATGGATGAAGCAGAGCCGGGGCTTCTTTTCCAAAATGTAGAGCACCGCGCGGGCAGCCACTTGCAGGGAAGGCACCAGCTTCTTTTCCTCGCTGGCCGGCACTGGCTTTTCATCATAGACGCCGCCGCAGTCAAAGACGTCGATGCTGCCAGGCTTCCACAGGTGGCGGAACTTGATCTTGCCGCAGAAGAGCGCCGTGGAGAGGGAAGGGTCAGCCTGCTTGACCAGATCAAAGATGGTCGGTACGCGCACCGGGCCGCGGATCGGCAGGTAGTCGTTCCAGTCCACGCCATGCTTGGCGATGTCCACGCCCGTGAGCATGGCGGTGTGGGAGGGCAGCGTCTTGGAGGGAACGATGGTGCTCGCGGTGAAAGTGTGTGCGCCTTCCGCCACCAGCCGCTGAAAGTTCGGCATGTCCGCCTGCTTCATGACCTCCGGGTTTCCGCCGTCAAAGCTGATCACAAAGACATGCCCTGCACGAGGCGCAGCAGCGGCAAAAATGGGCAGAAAAAGAAAAGCAGCGGTCAGACAGCGGAACATGGCCGGGAGAAAACGGCGCTCCCTTCACCTTCGTCCAGCCTTTTTCAGGCAAGCCGATGGTCAAACGAATTTTACCCAGGCCCGGCACGACTGGGAGATGCCCATGTGTCGAAACTGGGTGACATCCGTGTCTCCGAGGCTAGGACTGGTGTCGCTCCGTCAAATGAGCAAATGCCAGGAATGGGCGGCTTCATGCCGACAAATGCCATGTTTCCTCCACCTTGATCTATGGAAAAGACTTCACGACTCCTCTTGGCCTTTGTGGCCCTGGCAGTGACCAGCCACGCCGCGACCTACACCGTCAATACCACCGCCAGCAGCGGTCCAGGCTCTCTCGCGCAGGCAGTGAGCGATGCGAATGCCAACAGTGAGGATGACACCATCACTTTTGCGTCAGCCATCGCCGGGCAGACGATCCAGGTCACGTCTCTTCTCAATGTCAGCAATCGCACAATCACCATCAACGGTGAGACCAACAACGTCGGCATGGTGCTGGATGCCAATTTGAGCGTTCGCCACTTCGGTGTCGCGGCTGGGGCCACGCTGAACTTGTTTGGCGTGAACCTGACGCGGGGTCTGGATACCAGTGGCGCAGGAGCGGTGGAATCCAGCGGCATCCTCACGGCCACGCGATGCTCGTTTTACGGCAATCAGGGCAGCTTTGGGGGGGCGGTCAGTTCTTTCGGCAGCTCTCTCGTGCTGCGGCACTGCACGTTTCAGGGAAACACAGCCTCTCATGCCGGCGGTGCGGTGAATTGCGCCAGCGGCAACGTGGAGATCACCCACTGCACCATCACGGGCAACAGCGCTGTCAACAACGGCGGCGGACTGAATGCCGGAGAGGTGAATTTGACGCTCATGGGCAGCATCATCGCCGGAAATACCGCCCCGTCGGGTGGCGATCTCAAGACTAGCACGGCAGCCACCTACACGCGCAGCGGGCAGAATATCGTGCGGCAGGTAGATGCCGCAGTTGGGACAGGACCAGCAGTGCTGGATGTGGACCCCATGCTGGCTCCTCTGGGTGACTACGGTGGACAGACACGCACCTGCCCACCGCTGCCTGGATCTCCGGCCATCAATCCCGTGGGCGGTGCCACGTCTTCGACCTTCACCACCGATCAGCGCTTTTACCCGAGAATGACCGAAGGCCCACTGCGCCCTGGCCATACGGTGGACATCGGCTCAGTCGAAACCCACACGCGGGTGAGCCGAGGCTTCAATGCAGCGCCGCTTTCGTTTCGTGGTATCCTGCGCGGTCTGCCCGCGGGCTTTACGGTGGACTTTAACAGTGACTTCAGCGGTCTCGTCTTCGACCTGGGAAATTCGGAGGTCGTCATCTCACGCTCTGTCACGGTGGATGCGACGGATCTGCCCAATCCAGTCGGCTTCTTCATGGATGGCATAGCCCGCCATCTGCGCATCACCTCGGGCGCGACGGTGACGCTGCGGCATCTCAGCTTTTCGGGCGGCGGCGGACGCGGCGGTGCAGACGATGGCAGTGGTGGTGCCATCTTCAATGAGGGCAGCCTGACGGTCGAGTACTGCGGCTTCTTTGGCAACCGGGCGGACGCATCTTTCCAACGTGGCGGCGCGATTTTCACCCGCGGCCCCCTCTGTGTCCTGGATTCGTGCACTTTCTTTAACAACTCCACGACCGCTGCTGGTGGTGCAGTGTACTCGCGCACGAATCTGACTGGAAACGTCACCCGCCTCATCCAATGCACGCTGCATGGAAACACAGCCTCCCAGAACGGCGGTGCCCTTTATAACTTCGACGGTCTGACGGAGGTGATCGGCTGCACGATCACCGGCAACCGCTCTGTCAACAGCACTGGAGGTGGCATTTCCAGCTATGGGGATGCAGGCACCCAGACGAGGCTGCGTGACAGCATCGTCTGTGAAAACAACGGCTCCGACCTCACTCTGGCGGTGAACACGACCAACAGCTTCAGCAGCCTGGGTTACAACCTCGTCGGATCAGGTGCGGGAGCTGCCAACATCAATGGCACGGGGGACACCACAGGCATCACCGATGCCCAACTGGCAGCGCTTGGCAACTACGGCGGCCCTTTCAATACCCGCCCTCCATTGCCTGGCTCACCTGCCATCGACAAGATCCCCGTCGCCCGCGATTACAACCTGGATCAGCGCGGGAATCCGCGTGCGCAGAATGGTGACAGCGTCGCTGGTGCGGAGTCTGACATCGGCGCGACGGAGGCGCCGAGCCTCGCGGAAAACAACCCGGGCACCATTGGCTTTGAAAAGGCCGTCTTTACCGGCAGAGAGTCCTCGGGCACGGCTGAGCTTACCTTCGTCCGCACCGGTGGGCTCCGTGGCAGCGTCAGTGTGCTGCTCAATGGCCTGACCGGCACGGCGACCGCTGGCACCGACTACACCGCGCTGAATGGAGAGACGGTGACTCTCGCCCACGGCCAGACCACCGCCAGCTTTCCCATCTCTCTCAATAGGGACAGCCTGCGTGAGCAGCAGGAAACGGTGAATCTGCAACTGGCCGCCGGAGCCGTCACCACCGCACAATCGACCGCGCTTTTCTACATCCTGGACTCCAACGATGTGACGAAACCCACCGCCACGATCACTGCTCCGGCCGCAAACCGCATCTATGCCGAGGCCGCAGGCAGCACGATCGTGCTCACCGGCACCGCCGTTGATGCCATCGGCCTGGATCGTGTGGAGGTGCGGCGCGTCAGCCCCGTGGATCAGTCCTTCCCCGTCACCGAGACCTTCAGCAATGTCTTCAAAAACATCGCCTGGAGCAGCACGGTCACGCTCCTGCCGGGAGTGAACAGGTTTGAAGTCACGGCCATCGATCAAAACGGCAACGTCTCCACGGTCTTGACGCGATCCTTCACCTACGATGTGGTGCGTCCGCTGGCGGTCAGCGTCAGCGGGCCAAGCAATAGCGGCAGCGTGTCCGCCGGATTTGTGCCCACCAGCCAGCGGAAATCTGGCGTGGCTTACACCATCACCGCCACCGCTAGGCCGGGCTTCGTTTTCTCCGGCTGGACAGGCCAGAATCTGGAAAACGCGGGCATCAGCGGCACCCGCAGGGAGCTGGCGGTTCTTAACTTCACCATGGTGGAGGGGCTGACCCTTCAGGCGAACTTCATCCCCACGCCTTTCCCCCCTTTGGCGGCAGTTTATCATGGCATTTTGGAGCCTGAAGACACGGTGGAACACCAGACGACAGGTCACCTCAGCCTGAATCTCACCACGACTGGCAGCTTCACCGGAACGCTGCGCCAGGGCGGGGGCACCCACTCTGTGAATGGCCTGCTCTCGACGACTGGAGATGCCCGTTTTGGCACCACGCGGGCTTCATCGCTGATCATCACCCGCAGAAATCTGCCGGTGCTAGAAGTCTCGATCTCCATGAACTTCGCCGATAGCCCTCGGCGCATGACCGCCACGGTCGTCCAGGAGGGGGAAACCTCCTCCGGCATCCTTGGCAGGGATCATTTCAGCTCCACCAACAAGGTGCCCGCAGGCTACGCAGGCACGGTTTCTCAGAGGTATCACTTCATCACCGTGCCTGATGCAGCGGCAAATCCCACGCTGGCTCTGAACAAATACCCCCAGGGTTACAGCACCTGTTCCCTGACGCTGACCGCCGCTGGAGATGTCACCTGCACGGGCATCCTGGCAGATGGCACCTCCATCACCGCCTCCGGCCCCCTCTGGCAAAATCTTGCCTTCCCTCTGTACGCCCCGCTTTACACAAACATGGGCTGTTTTGCCAGCCTCATCCAGCTCGATACCGCCCCTGCCAATAGCGACCTCAGTGGACAGTACGTCATCTGGACACGGCCCCAGCAGCCTCTTGTGCAGTGGTACCGCGATGGCTGGCCGGAGGGGCTGGAGGTCAACCTCGTCGGCACCAAATTCACCGTGCCCACTGCCGCAGCCCTCATCGCCGGCACGACCCCGGCGAATGCGGCGACCGGCCATCTGGCCATGACGTTCAGTGATGGCCTGCTCACCAGCCCGGTTGTGAAAGGCGTGAATATCTCCAGCACCCAGGTCATCACCCGCGCGCCCACGACGGACACCAGCTTCACCGCCACTCTTGTCAAAACCACGGGCATCCTCAGCGGCACCTTCACGCATTCGGACCTCACCCGGCCTGCCTACACCAGCATCATCCTGCAAAAAGGCGCGAACTCCGGTGCCTACGGCCACTTCATGACGGTCAACCCCCGAGTGCGTAACGGGCTAGGTGAAGGCGGAAAAGTCATCGTGCAGCCACGCTGATGCTCACTGGGGGCACCGTCAGCGCGCGCCCCCCTCGTGAGACCCTCCCTCTCCAACAGGGATTGACCTCTAGATCGCCTCAATCTCGCCCGTGTAACGGGCATCGTAGCCAGGCAGGTCGCCGATGAGCCGCCTATGGCTGCGGCTGCGCAGCAGGCTGATGAGTGCCAGCACCCGGGGATCGTGCTGCTGGCTGGCGGGGAAGCAAAGGTCCAGTGACTCAGTGCGCACAGGGAGGAATTTCAGACCTGCCTCTTCTGCCGCGAGCCGAGTGCAGACGCCGGATTGCGCCCAACCGGCGCGCACAGCTTCTGCCACGGCTAAGTGGCCTGCCACGATCCTGCCCTCTGGCCTGCGGCAGGCCAGCAGATCGTCCAGGCACTCGCGCGCGGCAGAGCCCGGCTCGCGCAGCGCCCAGAGAGGGCAGTTTTTCACCAAATTCATGACGGAGCGTGCGCGGATGTCAGCGCCTGCCACCAGCCCCTCCTCCCACTCCGCCAGCCGCAGCAGTCGGTAGCCGCTGCCCAGGCTGGCGCGGACGGCTTCCCCATTGCGGCCCGGCTTCTGTGGGGTGGAACGGTGCAGCCCCGCCACATGCACGAGACCCTGCTTCAGCAGCTCCAGTGCCGCTCCGCCGCCCCGATTCAGCACGATCATGCGGAAGCCGCTGGCGCGCGCGTACTCCGCCGCAAGCAGCCCGGCGGCAGGATCGCAGCAGGCCAGGACCAGCGTGCCCTCCGCTAGCCCGGGCGCGGCCTCGCCGCCTGCCCCGCCGCTCCACACGCCGTCATGCGGCACCGGGTTTAGCGCCATGGACTCCACAGGGAAGCGCAGCGGCCGTGAGCCGACAACGGCCTCCCAGTAACGGGCGGGCTCCGCCACCGGCACCCAAGCCCATTCCACCGTGTGGCGTGAGGTCGCAGCTGGCTGGCTGCTGGCAAATAGCTCCTCCACGCTGCATCCTAGCGCTTGGGCCAGTGCCAGCGCGGCGGTGACAGAAGGCGTGAGCCTGCCGCCCTCAATGGCACTGACGGAGGTCCGGGGCAGCCCGGCGCGCGCGGCTAGGTCGCCCTGCGTCCAGTTCATGAGGGTCCGGCGCTGGGCGACGGCGTTCGGGCTTTTCGCGGGCGTGCTCATGAGGGGGTGGATTCGAGAAAAGGAGTTCTTTTTGCTGGTGACATGATCCTGTCTGCTTATGACATTTTCCTGTCATGCGAGTTTAGCACCTCCTGGACCATGCTTCATCGACTTCTCACCACCGCTTTTCTCCTGCCCATCTTGGCATCCGGCCAGATTGCCGAACCCCGGCCTTTTGAGCTTGGCACCATCATTGTCAGCGCGGAG
The DNA here is from genome assembly GCA_027484445.1 of Verrucomicrobiaceae bacterium. Classification (GTDB taxonomy): domain Bacteria; phylum Verrucomicrobiota; class Verrucomicrobiia; order Verrucomicrobiales; family Verrucomicrobiaceae; genus Prosthecobacter. The sequence goes on along the minus strand of JAIXSY010000032.1, from coordinate 146,971 downwards.
GCGGATGAAAAGGCGGCGGATGCCATCGCGGACACGATCAATGCCGCGACGATTCGCCAACTGGAGCGCACGGACTTGGCGGAGGCGCTGCGGCTTTCCCCCGGAGTGACGATGAACAACACCGGGCCGCGCAACGAAGCAGGCGTGTATGTGCGCGGCTTTGACCTCCGGCAGGTGCCGCTTTTCATCGATGGCGTGCCCGTCTATGTGCCCTACGACGGCTATGTGGATCTGCGGCGCTTCACCACGGCGGATGTGGCGGAGATCCGCGTGAGCAAGGGCTTCTCCTCCGCGCTTTACGGCCCGAACACCCTCGGTGGGGCCATCAACATCGTCACCCGCAGGCCAGACCGCCCTTTCGAGGGTGACCTGCTCGGCGGCTGGTTTGAATCTGGCGGCTGGCAGAGCGCGCTGAACCTTGGCATGAGGCATGAGGACTGGTACCTGCAACTCGGCGGCAGCTACCTGAATGCCGACTCCTACCCGCTGTCGGATGACTATGTTGCCAACAGCCGCGAAAACGGGGGGCGTCGTGACAATGCCTGGCGGGAAGACTGGCGGTTGAGTGCCAAGCTCGGCTACACGCCGAACGATACGGACGAATACGCCATCGGCTACGTGATCCAGCGCGGTTCCAAAGGCAATCCCACCTACTCTGGCACCGACCCGCTGAACCGAGTGCGCTACTGGCAGTGGCCAAGTTGGGATAAACAGACCGTCTATCTCATCACGAACACACAGGTGGCCGACAAGCTCACCTTGAAGACTCGCTTCTACTATGACCAGTTTGAAAACAGCCTCTTCGCTTACGACACGCGTGACTACACCACCCAGCGCAATGGCTCTGCCTTTCAGAGCTTTTACGATGACTGGACCTTTGGCGGCTCCCTTGAGCTGGCCTTCCGCCTGGGGGAAAACAACACGCTGAAGGCCGCTCTGCACGGCAAGCTGGATCATCACCGCGAGCAGAACTTCGCCCGCCCTGAGCACCCCACTCTGGCCCGGCTGGGACCCGCATACGTCTTTGAGGACACTACTTGGTCCTTGGCGCTGGAGGGCACGCACGAGTTCACAAGCAGGCTGAGTGCTGTGCTGGGTCTCAGCTATGACCGACGCCAGGTGCTGGAGGCCGTGGACACAAACACTGGCGCAAGTCTCGGCGGAGAGACCTTTGATGCGCTGAATCCACAGCTCGGCCTCTTTTACAAGCTGGACGACACCCAGCGCCTGTACGCCACGGTGGCCCGCAAGAGCCGCTTCCCCACGATCAAGGACCGCTACTCCTACCGCCTGGGTCAGGCCATCCCGAACCCCGATTTGGAGCCGGAAAGCGCGCTGCACTTCGAGCTGGGATATGAAGGCACGCCCAGCGATCACCTGACCCTGCGCGCGAATGTCTTCGCCGCAGAAATCGACGACACGATCCAGCGCGTGGACAACGTGCTGCCTGGCCGCTTCCAACTGCAAAATGTCGGACGCAGCCGACATCTGGGCACGGAGCTGGGCTTTGACTGGAAGCCGTGCGCTGAATTCCAGCTCAACACCAGCTACGCCTACCTCGACCGCAAGAATGAAAGCCAGCCGGATGTCCGTCTGATCGACACGCCGTGCCACAGCCTGCTGACCTACGCCGATATCCGCCCGGTGAAATGGCTGAGCCTGATTCCGAGCGTGGAATACAACGGCTCCCGCTACTCCACCACCTACGGCATGGAGGCCGGAGCCTGGGCCGTGGCGAATCTGAAGCTCTCCCTGCACCTGCCCAAGGAAGTGACCATGAGCGCCGGGGTAAACAACCTGCTCGACCGCAATTATGAGCTGGCCGAGGGCTTCCCGGAGGCTGGCAGAAACTTCTTCGTGAATGTCCAATACAAATTCTAAACTCATGAAACCCTTGCTCTGCCTGCTGGGCCTTTTTTGCCTGCACCTGGGTGCACGCGCGGCGGACCTCACCGTGTGCCTTGGTGAGGAAAAGCCGCGCCCATTCACCTCGGCCGACCTGGAGTTGCTGCCCCACCAGACGGTCAAAGCTGCGGATCATGGCGGCAAGGAGGCGGAATGGAGTGGCGTGCCCCTCTACCAAATCCTGCAGCACGCCGGGCTCAGCTTTGGCGACAGCCTGCGTGGCCCAGCGCTGGCGCAATACGTGCTCGTCACCTCTAGTGATGGTTACCGCGTGGTCCTTGCCCTGCCCGAACTGGACCCACGCTGCACCGACGACCCCGTGCTGCTCTGTGACACCATGAACGGCACGCCGCTGCCCGCCGGGACTGGCCCCCTGCGCCTCGTCCTGCCCAAAGAGCGCCGCCACTTCCGCTGGGTGCGGCAAGTGACGCGCATCGAGGTCAGGAAGGTGGCCCCCTGAACGCCGCTCATGCAGCGCTGCCACCCTCCAGCCATGGCCGCCCGGCACGCTACCAGAAGCGACTCACCATCCTGACCTCAGCAGGGTCGTCCCGCAGTGCGGCCAGATGCCCGGAGATGGTCTGTTCATGCCCAGGCAGCACCAGATCAGGGCGGATGTCCGCCAGGGGCTGGAGGACAAACCGGCGCAAGTGCAGCCGGGGATGCGGCAGGGTCAGCACAGGGTCAGCACTGACAAAATCCCCTGCATACAGCAGGTCCAGATCCAGCGTGCGGGGGGCGTTTTTCTCCCGGACGGCGGGCCTGCCCATGGCCTGCTCGATGGCCTGGAGATGGGCGTGGACCTGTGCGGGAGTCAGGTCAGCCTCGACCTCGAGGACAGTGTTCAGAAAGGACTGCGTGCCAGGGGCACAGTCCACGGGCTCGGTTTCGTAGATGCCTCCAGCATGGATGGACGCGGGCCGCAGACGCTCGACGATCTGATCCCGCCCACGCCGCAGATGGGCGGGCCGATCCCCGAGATTCGAGCCGAGGGCGATGCCGAAGACAGTGGGCATGGGTGGGGGAGTGGTGATTTCAGGATTCCGCAACATCTGGCGGACCTGGCCTACTTCAGCCCGAGCACGTCCTGCATGTCGTAGAGGCCGGCGGCTTTGCCGTCCAGCCAGCGGGCGGCACGCACCGCGCCGTTGGCGAAGGTGTCGCGGCTGCTGGCCTTGTGGGTCAGTTCCACGCGCTCGCCGACATTGGCAAAGATGACGGTGTGGTCGCCGACGACATCACCACCACGCACGGCATGGACGCCGATCTCAGCCTTCGTGCGCGCGCCGACATCGCCAAAGCGGCCGTGGCGACAATCGCTGTCATACTGGAGTTCGCGGACATCGGCCAGGATCTCCACCAGCGTGCGGGCGGTGCCGCTGGGGCTGTCTTTTTTCAGCCGGTGATGCATCTCCACGACCTCGAGGTCAAAGTCAGGCCCGAGCAGCTCCGCTGCCTTGCGGGTCAGCCAGAACAGCGTGTTCACGCCGACGCTGAAGTTCGAGGCAAAAACGATCGGGATGGTCTTGGCGGCTTCTTGGATGACAGCGAGTTCCTCGTTGGTGTGGCCGGTGGTGCCGATGACGAGGCTCTTTTTCTGCTTCAACGCTTCGGTGATCAGCTCGGTCGTGAAGTGGTGGGAGGTGAAGTCGATGACACAGTCAGCCTTCGCCAGCGCGTCAGGAAAGCTGTCGCCGAGATCAATGGCAGCGCCGACTTCGACGCCCTGGTTTTGGGCGGCGGCAAGCACGGCCTGGCCCATGCGGCCTTTGCATCCGGTGACGAGGAGTTTGAACGTGGACATAAGAGTGGAACGGCGAGGTTGGCCCTAGCGTGCCGTTTTGGCAACCGATGAAAGGCAGGCTTGATCCGGAAAGGATCGCCGCCATCTCTAGCGCCCCTATGCGCATCCTATCCGGTCTTCAACCCAGCGGGCGACTCCACATTGGCAACTACTTTGGCATGATGGAGGCCGCGCTGAGGCTACAGCATGAGGGCGATGCGTATTACTTCATCGCCGACTACCACTCCCTGACCACGGTGCATGATGGCAAGCTGCTGCGCGATCACGTGCGGAACCTAGCCATCGACTTCCTGGCCTGCGGGCTGGACCCGGACAAGTGCGTCTTTTTCCGCCAGAGTGACGTGCCGGAGCACACGGAGTTGGCTTGGATCCTGAGCACGGTCACGCCGATGGGCCTGCTGGAGCGCTGCCATAGCTACAAGGACAAGGTGGCACGTGGCATCACCGCCTCCCACGGCCTTTTCGCCTACCCAGTGCTGATGGCGGCAGATATCCTGATCTATGACAGCGACGTGGTGCCGGTGGGCCGTGATCAGAAGCAGCACGTGGAAGTCACGCGCGACATCGCCATCAAGATGAACGAGACCTTTGGTCAGGGCCTGCTAAAGCTGCCCCAACCGCGCATCCGCGAGGAGACGGCGGTGGTGCCCGGCCTGGATGGGCAAAAGATGAGCAAGAGCTACGACAACACGATCCAGCTCTTTGAGGAGCTGCCCGCGCTGAAGAAAAAGATCATGGGCATCAAGACGGACTCCACTCCGGTCGAATCACCCAAGCCCACGGAGGGCAGTAGCATCCTGGCGCTTTACAAACTCGTGGCCTCCGAGGCGGACTACCAAGCCATGGTGGCGGACCATGAGCGTGGCGGGGTGGGCTATGGTGACTTCAAAAAGCGGCTACTCCAGGCCATGACGGACTCCTTTGCCCCTTTCCGCGAGCGGCGTGCCGAGATCGTGGCGAATCCGAGATACGTCGATCGTGTGTTGGCTGAAGGAGCAGAAAAAGCCCGTAGCGTGGCCCGCAAGACGCTTTCCCGCGTGCGTGATGCGGTGGGCCTGGGCTGATGGCTGAGCCGCAAACGGTAGGTGGTTCAGCAGGCTACGAAAGTTTTCACATCCAGTGAACTCCTTCGCAGCGACTCACGCGTTAGGATTCCGCCATCTAGACACAAAAAAGCGCAGGCGTTTCGGCCTGCGCTTGGAGAAGAGATGAATCTGAGAATTACCAGCCTTGGCTGCGATTGTAGCTAGCTTCAGCAAGAGCGCCCATCTGAGGAGCGAAGTCGGTGTAGCCCCACCATGGATCGATTCTCTCTTTGCGGTAATACATGGGGCGATAAGTCAGCTTCCAAGATGGCACGGGGAAGGTGGCGACTTCATAAACGCCGTAGCCCGCGCGGACGACCATGCGCTTGATGCCTTCCACGAAGAAATCGGAAGCGGCGGCGACAGAACCTTCAGAAGCATTGGTGCGCTGCCAGACGCTGAAGGGCTCCAAGCCTCCGTAGAGAAGGTTGCCGACGCCACGGCTCAGCTTGCGGCTCCAATTGTAGTGGTGACCAGGAGGGGACTGGATGTCAGCCATGGCCACACCGCCAAGGGTGAGAGCGGAAAGGAGAAGGAGGAGAACGCGATTTTTCATTCGGGTAAGTGAGATTTATCCAATCGGCGGCGACCCTGGCAAGAAAGAAGTCGGTTTTTTTCAAAAAAACTGCGCGGGCAGTCGTCGAGAAGGGCTTCTGGCACTGGACGGTGATTTTTTTCACAGGCAACAACCGGAAATGCGTGCATCCTCCGCGCCCCACCGCTGCTGGGTGGGTTCAAGTCAGCCCTTTCCCCCCGTGAAGCCTTATTACATCACCACTGCCATCGACTACACGAACGCGGCACCGCACATCGGCCACGCCTACGAGAAGGTGCTCGCCGATGTCATGGCGCGGTTTCAGCGCAAAAACGGACGTGAGGTGTATTTCCTGACGGGGGTGGATCAGCACGGCCAAAAGGTGCAAAAGAGTGCGGAAAAAGCAGGACTCAGCCCTCAAGAGTTTGTGGATGGCATCACGGAACATTTCACAGCGCTTTGGGAGAAGCTGAATGTTCGCTACGATGGTTGGGCAGCGACAACGGATGATCGTCACAAGCGGGTGGTCCAGGCGATCTTGCAGCGCCTGCATGATGCTGGGCAGCTTTACAAAAAAAGCCACAAGGGCTTTTATTCAGTCCGGCAGGAGCAGTTTTTGACGGACAAGGAGCGCGGGCCGGATGGCACCTTTGCTGAAGAGTGGGGCGAAGTCGTGGAACTGGAGGAGGAAAACTGGTACTTCCGACTCAGCGATCACGTGGATTGGCTGAAAGCGTTCATCCAGTCGCACCCCAGTTTTATCTTCCCCGCCAATCGTGCGAAGGATGTGTTGAACGCGCTGGAAGGTTCAGGTCAGGATCTGTGCATTTCACGACCGATCGAGCGACTCAGCTGGGGCATCCCGTTGCCCTTTGATCCACGCTTTGTGAATTACGTGTGGTTTGATGCGCTGACGAATTACATCAGCTTTGCAGGTTACTTGGCCGAGGACTGCGGCAATGATCTGATGCCAGAGTTTTCCAGGATCTGGCCTGCGGATGCCCATGTGATCGGCAAGGACATCTTGGTCCCCCCTCATGCCGTCTATTGGCCGATCATGCTGCATGCCTTGGGTTTCACGGATGCGCAGATTCCGCAGCTCGTCGTGCATGGCTGGTGGAATGTGAAAGGGGCCAAGATGAGCAAAAGCCTGGGCAATGTCATCAATCCAGACGCGCTGGCGGATACCTTCACGCCCGATGGGTTGCGCTATTACCTGATGCGCGACATTGCCACCGGACAGGATAGCGATTTCAGCGATGAGCGCCTGATCATGAGCTACAACAAAGAGCTCGCTGGGGGGCTGGGCAATCTGCTAAATCGTAGCCTCAACATGGCGCACAAGTATCGTGGTGGTACACTGGCGGCCACTGGTTATGATGATGCCGAAAACGCAGCGCTGCGTCAGACGGTGGCAGAGGCGCTGCCTGCTTACATTTCCGCCATGAATGGCTGGGCCATCCACGACGGCATCGCCGCTGCCTGGAAGATCGTGACTCATGCCAATGCTTTTGTGGACAGCACGAAGCCCTTCTCCCTGGCCAAAGATCCCGCTCAGTCAGCCCGTCTGGATAGCGTGTTGTATCACCTTGCTGAGGCACTCACACATGTGGCGGTCTTGCTCAGCCCCATCATGCCTGAGGCGATGGCCAAGGCGCGGGATCAGCTTGGCTGGGAGATGCCGGCCGGCTTCCATTTTTCCGATTTGTCCTGGGGCTTGCTGGCCGACGGTCATCAGCTCGGCAGTCCGCAGCCACTCTTCCCTAGATTGGAAATCGAGACGCCCATGGCCTGATCAAGGCGCTGCACTTAGCCTGAGAATATCCGTCAAAATCTCGCTGTCTGGCAGTGGCGTGATCGCAGGTCGTGGATAGCGGGCACGGAATGCATCCACGATCATCTGTGCGATCTTTGCCTGCGGACCGGTCGTGGGGTGGAAGCCATCTCCTGAGAAAACGAACTCGGCTCTTGCATTGGCATCGGCTGCCGAAATGAGGGTTCTCCCCCCAATGACCAGCGGCTGTGAGATCATGGCCCGTGTCATTTCATAAACACCGGGCACAAAGGCAATGCCACGCTGACGGGCGAACAGAGCAAGCTGCGCATTCAGAGCATCCAGGGCTGCTGTCACACGGCCTGTTTTCACGCGATCGATTGGATGCGCGCGCTGGATGTCAGGCGTGCAGCCGACATGAGGCACGGACACCAAGGCAATCGGGATGCTGCCCCGGACCCTGCGCACATAATCCACGATCCACTGAAGGTTGCTGCGCAGGGGTGTGGTGAATCGCGTCGCCGAGGCACCATGGTAAACGGCAGAATACCAGCTATCCACATCATTTCCCCCCGCGAAGATCACGACCCGCTCAACAGTGCTGCGGATCTGACCTTGCAGTTCACGCGTCCACCAGAAATTCCAGGGGGCAGAAAGCTGCGCGCGGATCTGTGCTGTTGTAGCTCCAGGAAAGGCCCAGTTGTGCGCATGGCCCACCAGGCGAGGATCCGCAAACGCATTCCACCTGCCCAAATCAAACCAGGGCGTGCGTCGCTCGTGCAGGATTTCCGCCCAGTTCCGATTGCTCCAGGAAGCCGGATTTCGTGGAAACAGCGCGGGAAACTCGATCTCATACTCCTTGGACAAGCTGTCTCCGATCACCAAACACTGCTCCGCGTGGGCAGGAGCTGCCACTAGGAAAAGCAGACAGGCAAAACAAGACAAGCGCATGACCTAGCCTATGACAGCCCGAGTGTAGAATTCATTCAGAAAAGATCACGGCACCCCAGGAAAGCGCTGCCTCGTAACGCGGCACATGCATGGCGTCAAAAAACAGCATTTGCCTCAAAAGACCTGCGTGACTTGCGGACGCCCCTTTGCCTGGCGGAAGAAATGGGAGCGCAATTGGGATCATGTGCAGCATTGCAGCGATGCCTGCCGCCGCGGCAAGACCGCACGCCAGTCGTTTTAGTCTCCTTCCTGGCGGTTGCGCATCATGTCAGCGACTTGCTCAAAGAATGGCACCATGGTCTGCATGGCTTCTGCAGGCTGCTCCGTCTCGTGCATCGCTTCGGTCATCAGCTTCAGCCAGCGATCACGCTCAGCCAGCCCAATCGAAAAGGGCATATGGCGCATCCGCAGGCGTGGGTGCCCTCTTTCTTGCAAATAGGTCTGCGCTCCACCGAAGCGATACACCAAAAAATCAGCCAATCTTTTTTCGGCACCTTCCCAGTCATCGTGTGGGTATAACGGTCCCAGGATATCATCGACGCGAACTCGGCGGTAAAACGCCGCCGTCATGGCGCGAAGTTTGTCTTCCCCCAAAAAGACACAAAGCTGGTCGAGGCTGATCATGGTCATCAAAAAATCCAGGGCAGACTGCTACCCTAACGGTCTTTGTCGAATGAGAAATTCGGCGACAGGGATCAGGGCGAGATTCGGCACTCACAGCCAATCCCGGCTGCCACGATTTTGTGCCTTTTCTCAAAGCAAAGTCGAAATTGGCACACCTCTTCCTGATGAAGGCGATACCACTTCTATTGGTGGCCATTTTAGTCTTGCCACCCCCGGTTGTGAGGCTAGTCTCGCTCAATCCCCCCGCATCATCTCCTCTCATTCTCAATGGAAAAACGCAAATCGACCGCCAAGAAGTCTGCTAAGGTTACCAAACCCGCTGCCAAGGCTGTTTCCACCGATGCTTCCTCCAATTTCGATCTGGCACACATTCGCGAGATTGTCAGCCTGATGGCTGAAAACGACCTGACCCTTTTTCACTTCGAGGACCAAGGCTCGAAGCTCGAACTCCGCCGAGGTGCGGATTTTGAAGCCGCCAAAGATCTGTTGAAGCACTTCCCCTCTCCAGCCGCTGCCCCGATGACCCTTTCGGCAGCGCCCGCGCCTGTCGCGGCACCTGCAGCAGCCCCTAGCGCAGCTCCCGCAGCTGCTCCGGTCGCCTCAGCTCCAGCCGGACCTACCATCAACAGCCCCATGGTGGGCACCTTCTACCGTTCTTCAGCCCCAGGGGAAAAAGCCTTTGTGAACATCGGTGACGCTGTGGATGAAAACACCACGGTTTGCATCATTGAGGCCATGAAGGTGATGAATGAAATCAAAGCGGAGATTCGTGGCACCGTCGCTCGTGTCTTGGTCGAGGATGGCAAACCCGTGCAATACGGTCAGCCTCTCTTCGAGCTCAAAGCCTAACGCCACCACTCCGCTCTAGCCTTCCCGCTGGAGCCATCTCAAGGCGCCACGTGCAGCCATTGAGCGCCACCTTTTGACCCCATACCTTCGTTTCTAGCCCTCTCATGTTCCGCAAAGTCCTCGTCGCCAACCGTGGTGAGATCGCCGTCCGCATCATCCGTGCCTGCAAAGAACTGGATGTCAAAACCGTGGCTGTTTACTCGGAGGCCGATGTGGACTCAATGCACGTTCATCTGGCCGATGAAGCCATCTGCATTGGCCCAGGGCCGAGCACCGAAAGCTACCTCAAGATCAGCCGCATCATCAGTGCTGCAGAAATCGCCAACGTCGATGCCATCCACCCTGGCTACGGATTCCTCTCAGAGAAAGAGGAGTTCGCTGACATCTGCGAGCAGTGCAAAATCAAGTTCATCGGGCCTAGCTCGAAGGTGATTTCCATGATGGGAGACAAAAACACCGCTCGTGCCACCGCACGCGCTGCGGGTGTTCCCGTGACTCCAGGTTCTGACGGCATCATCGAAAACGAAGAGCAGGCCATCGAGTGGGCTCGAAAGATTGGTTATCCCGTCATCATCAAAGCCACTGCTGGTGGTGGAGGTCGTGGCATGAGACCTGTGCTGAATGAAGCGACGCTGATCTCTAGCTTTCAAGCGGCCAGCCTAGAAGCACTGAAGTGCTTTGGAGATGGCTCAATGTACATGGAAAAGCTGGTGGAAAAGCCTCACCACATCGAATTTCAGGTCGTGGCAGACTCTCATGGAAATGTCGTCCATCTGGGTGAGCGCGATTGCTCCATGCAGCGCAGGAATCAGAAGATCATCGAAGAATGCCCCAGCCCCAAGATCAGTGACGAGCTGCGCAAAAAAATGGGCGATGCCACGGTGAAGCTCTGCAAAGAGATCGGTTACGAAAACTGCGGAACCATCGAATACCTCGTCGATAACAACCGGCGTGATTTCTACTTCATGGAAATGAACACGCGCATTCAGGTTGAGCACCCCATTACAGAAGAGGTGTATGGATGCGACCTGATCAAGGAACAGATCCGCATCGCAGCAGGCTTACCTTTGAGTGAGCATGTGCTGAATGCCGGTGCCCGTGGCCATAGCATTGAGTGCCGAATCAATGCCGAAGACCCTGCTCGGAACTTTGCACCCAGCCCTGGCAAGATCAATCTGTGGTATACCTCAGGCGGCAGAGGGGTGCGCGTGGACACACACGTTTACTCCGGCTATGAAGTGCCTCCATACTACGATTCGATGATTGCCAAGCTCATCGTCACTGGAGCCACGCGCGAGATCGCGATTCGACGCATGAGACGTGCGCTAAGTGAGTTTGTCGTCGAAGGCATCAAGACCACGATTCCATTGCAGGGGAAAATTCTGACCACCAGTGACTTCCAAAACGGAAACTACGACATCACTTGGGTTGAGAATTTCCTTCGCCAAGAAGGCATGAAGATCTAGAGCCTTTGGAGGTCCATCTTCACCTGTTCCCAGTGTAACTTGAGCTTGCAGCTTCGCTGCCCTGCATTCAGCCTCACGGCATGACTTTGAAAATTGGATTGATCGGCTGTGGCAAGATGGGCGGTGCCTTGCTCAGGGGTTTGGACCAATCGCTTGGCAAGAAGGCTTTGTCCGTGGCCCTCAGTGATGTGGTTGGCAAGGCTGCTGAAGATTTGGCCAAAAGCCTTTCTTCTCCGTCGATCGTGGGTTCTCCGGCGCAAGTGGCTGCAGCTTCAGAAGTCATCATCCTGGCTGTGAAGCCTGGTGATATGCAGGGCGTTTGCAGCAGCTTGGCTAAGGTGAAAGGTTCTCGCCTTTACCTGAGCATTGCCGCAGGCATCAAAATCAGTGCTCTCGAAACTTGGCTAGGTGCCAAACAACGCATTGCCAGAGCCATGCCCAACACGCCAGCTTTGGTGGGATGTGGCGCGGCAGCTTTTGCCTGCAGCAGCCATGTTCGGCCTGAAGATGCCGCCATGGCGAAGCAAATCCTAAGTGCTGTCGGAACTGCGGATGAAGTGCCTGAAAAGTTGATGGATGCTGTGACAGGACTCAGTGGCAGTGGTCCTGCTTACATTTACACCATCATCGAAGCGCTAGCCGATGGCGGCGTTTTGATGGGATTGCCGCGAGCCACGGCGATCAATCTGGCTGCCCAAACCGTGGCAGGTGCAGCTGCGATGGTTCTCGAAACCGGCAAGCATCCTGCCGCTTTACGAGATGAAGTGACTAGCCCTGGTGGAACCACCATCACGGGTCTCGAACAGCTCGAAGCTGCGGGTCTGCGTCACGCACTGATTCAGGCCGTGAGAAAAGCCACAGAGAAAAGCGCGCAACTCGGCAGCTAGAATCCGCACATCAAGCCATCTTCAGCGTCTTGGCTCCTTCGTCGATGAGCTGCCAAAAGTTTTTGGATTGGCTCAGGGCCTCGTCTTCACCACCGCCTGGCAGATTGCTGCGATACAAAAAGTCCGCCAGAGTATTTTTGTGCAACACACGATGCACCACGATGTGCCCATCTTTCACCGCAAAGTAAATGCGGTGATCACCCGCCCGGCAACGATGCAGCTTGCGCCCTGCGGAGCGATCAATCGCTCCAAACCGCTTGGTCAGCACGGCGTCGTCCAGGTCTGCGGGTTGGATGTTCAGTGCTTCCAGCAATTGAAACTGAATCTGGGTCGGCAACCGAGATAGCTCAGCAGCACTGATTTCATTAAAGACGATCTGCAACATGCGGGATGCTACGTCGTGACTTTATGAGCGTCAATGCCACAAGAGCTGCTAGACGGTAAAGTCGATCATGTCCAGATTGCGGGCCTGTAGCGTTGCAGGGCTAAGGTCTGGTTGGAAGCGCGTTAGATTGGGAAAAACCTGCGCCACTTGGGTATCCGTGAGACCAAACCACTTCGCAAGGAGAGCTGCTTTTTGATCAACCGAGGTGCTTGGAATCCACCGACCCCGATTGCCGCTGCAATCAATTCCACCATTCACCGTCAAGTCGGGGAAGGTGCCAAAGATATTGCCGCCTCTAACGGCACCGCCTGCAAGGATGCTCGTGCCACCCCATGCATGATCGGAGCCTCCGGTGGCATCGCTCTTGTTGGGCGTGAAGGTGCGGTTGAAGTCGGAAGCGGTAAACATCATCACTTTGTCCCACATGCCGATGGCTTTCATGGCATCGGAGAAGGCTTTGATGGACCGTGATAAGTTGTTGATCAGGTTGTAGTAACCCTGGTTTTGAGCCGTCGCGTTTGGGATCTGTGAGGTATGCGTGTCCCAGCCGCCAATTTGAACGAAGAAGATTTGGCGTTTGTTCGAGAGCACGCTACGTCCAGCGATCATCCGGGCCACGACCTTCAGCTGATTGCTCAGATCTGTCTGACCGTAGCCTCCCGGAAACCAATTGGTCCAATGCGCTTCTAGGCTTGGGTTTGGGCTTGTCGTTTGTGCCAGGGCCGCACCGATCAGCCCCTCGGTATAACGGGCGCTTCTTGGCACACCGACATAACTTTCCGTGAAAAGACTTTCATGGCTTGCAGCTAAGATTTGTTCCAAGGCTCGCAAACGCCACCCTGCCGAAGTGTTTTGGTAATTGGTCCCTGTGAGAGGATCGACGGCAGAGGTGAGTGATTGTCGCGATGCCAGTGGATTGTACTTGTTCGCCCCTAAAGGGGTTGGGTTGGCATAATCGGGATTCAGCGCGGTGTTTCTCAGCGCTGAGCCATACGCTGTGTTGGGTGAACCTCCGGAAAAGCCGCTCAAGGAAGTCACCGCTCCACTGGTGTTCATGAAGTAGGGCTGCTCCGTTGCTCCGATTTGAAAACTATTCGCTCCCGCAATCGAAACAGAAACGCCGAGGTCGCCTGAGTTCAAGCCGGCCACAAGATCAGCGATACGACCTCCCCAGCCTTGGGTGAATGGCCGGTCTGGCAGGGAAGACTGCCACTGCACTTGCTGATCGCTGTGTGAGAAAAGCTGAGGAGGTTTCGTGCTGGCAGGCAGGGAATTGAAATTTGCGCGTGTGATCTGTTGAGTCCCGACGAGAGTCCCAACGTTGGCGATGAAGCTCAAGTCGCCTGAATCAAAAAGTGTTTTCAGAGGGTAAGCTCCCGGATGAAGGGCAAATTGGTTTTGCGTGTAGTTGGTTCGGTTCAGCGGATCAAATGGGCTGCTCGTGATGCTCCCATTCAGAGGAGAGATGCGAGTGGTGACCTGCGAGGTGTTATTGTTCGTGGAGCCATCCCAGTATCCGTTGTTAGCGGCAGGAGTGTAATCGAACTGACTGTCGGGGATATTCAGTACCCCACGCCCTGCGGCATAATCGTTTCGTGCGCTTGAGCTGCCTCCCGAAGGAATCAGCATGTTGTTGGAATCACACCCTCCATTCAGGAAAATACAAACCAGTGCTTTGTAGTCATCCGCTTGGCTAGCAGCCGCCGCACCGACCAGCTTGAGCTGTGCGATCGTGTTGACGATGCTAGTGATGCCAAGCGAAGCGCAGCTGGATTGCAGCAAAAAGTCGCGCCGATTGGGTTTGGAGCGGTCTTCGGTTTTACGAAGGAAGAGGTTCATAAATGATTAGTGTGAGATGAGACCTGGGGCACCGACTGACATCAAGTAACCCGCCCAGCGAATGCGATCGCGAACTTCATTGGCAAAGGTGCTCGTGGGCGGATTTTTGGGATTGAAGGCTGTCTCTGCCTCGTAGCGGGTGGTCGAAGGAAGGCTGCTGCCCCCGCTGTGTGCATAGACGGCTTCGATGATGGCCTGTCGCGCATTGGCCTGGGGAAGCGGACTCGGTGCAGGTTGATTGGGTTCTATCAGCACAGGATTTCGTGCTTTCATCGACCCACCGTTGAACCAAAGATCCATCTGATCGACGACGGCTTTGCTCGCCTGCCAGTGAGCATTTTGGATCTGAACGTTTGCGGGAGAGGTAGGAATAACGCCTCCATTTTGAGATCGAAGCGTGTCGTAGAAGACTTGCCGGTATTTGATGATGCTCTCGGTATAATCAATGACGATGTTGTCACGATTGTTGTTGGTGCCTTGATCATTGGCAAAGTAGCCAGCGACTTTGCCGTGCTGAGGCGGAGGCACATAAAAGGCGGGAGGGAAAAGTGAAACCGTGACGCTGCCTCCTGCTGGCGGAGCCTGAGTCAGTCGAAGCACAATGGAGTCATTCGTTCCCCCTTCCGTCACGACAGTGCTCGTCGGATCTGTGCCCGCATGTGACACATCGAGACCTGGACTGTCGTTGTCCCAGATTTGAGCGAACAAACTTGCGGCGCTGATGCCCTGATAAGTCACGTCTTGACTGGTCACGCTATGAGACACGGTGCCGCTGTGAGTTGTGCTCTCGACCAAAGTGTCATTCGTGGCTGTTAGAGTCACGATCTTGGGGGTTGCCCAATCGGTGGGTGTAAACACCACTGCTGCGGTGTCTGTCGTCACCTGGGTGTCAGGCGTCAAATTCACCGTGACGTTCGATGTGGGCGCATGGCTAAGGGCGATGGTGTAGGTATCCGTGCGTCCAGCTTCGGTGAGAATCGTGGTTCCTTGTGAGTGAGAAAGGCGGATCGAAGGTCCATCATTGTCATACACGCTACTCGTGATGGTTGGCACGGCGGCACCTGAGAAGAAAGCATCGGTGCTGGTCACGCTTGTGGAGACTTTTCCCCAATGAAGAAGCGGTTCCATCGACACATCATCCACCGCCTGAAGGGTTAAGGTTTGTGCCACGTTGAAGGTTCCTGGTCCGCTTGTGCCAGGAATAAAGGTAAGAACCGATGGGCTGACGGTTACCTGACCATCTGTCGTGAACGCAAGCGTGACAGGGGAAGTCGGCTGCTGACTGAGCACAACAGTGACGGTGTCGCTGCTTGAGGTAATGCCGTTCACGGTTGCGCCTGACTCAGTGACACCTGTGTTGCCGCCACTCTCGCTGATGCGAACACGTGCGAGGGCTGATGAGCCATCGTCATCGGTAATGATGTGGGTAATTTTTGGCAGAACTTCGGCTGACAAAGCAGCATACTCCGCAGCGCTCGATGCATGAAGGCTGAAAGTGATGTCAGCGAGATGCCTGAGTTCGGGCTGTGTGTCATTGAAAGCCAGAACATTCACGTTTTGAGCTGCCCAGTTGGATGGCGTGAAGGTGAGTGTGATGCTGGAAGCATTGGGTGTTCCGCTAGGGCTCACGAGACTTTGCGAGCCTGCGTTGACCAAAACGCTGACATTTGCCGACGGAGCCTGAGTCAGAGCAACAGTGAATGTGTCTGCTGAAGTGCTTCCCTCGGAGGTAGCCGTGGTGCCTCCGCTTTCCATGACCAAAATACCAGGTGCATCATTGTCATGCACGTAGGCGATGACAGGGGCTACGTTAGTCCCATTGAAGTAAGGGTCTGCACTGCGCAGGTTGAAATTGATCCATGAGGGGTGCTGGCTGAGCTCAGCATTCGTGTCATTCACGGCCGTGACGGTGACTGTCTGTGCCGTGTTGTTGGTAAAGGTGAGTGTCGTCGGTGAGACCGTCGTTTGCCCATCTGTAGTCAAGGTGACCGTCAAAGGACTGCCTGCTGCTGGAGTTCTTGCAGGCGCAATCGTGAAGGTATCAGAGACATTGGGTGTGCCGCCCGTGCCCAAGGTTCCACCTTCCCAGACCTGAGTATAAAGGTTGGTTTGGTTGACCGTGAGTGGCGTTTCATTGTCAAGAATCGTGACCGTTAGTGTTGGGCTACTCGAATGATGATAGACGGGGTCAGTGCTCGTCACAGTGTGGGTGATCGTGGTCACAGACGAGGGCAATTCGAAGCTCGAATCATTCGAGCCACGAACGGTAAGGGTCATGGGTGTGTTCCAGTTCGATTCATCAAAGACGAAGGGCCCCGCAGGACTGACCGTGATGCCGCTGAAGCCACTGAGAGTCACTGTTACTTCCGTGCCAGCTGCCGGCTTGCGTCCGAGTGAGAGTGTGTAGGTGTCAGGTTGATCTGCTTCACCGACTTGGGTGGAGCCCAGAGTTTGTCTGACCATCAATCTAGCGTCGTCATTGTCCAAGAGCGTGACAGGGATGCTATTCCCTGAGGTGCTGCCGTTGTAGTTACTGCCTGCGCTTTGTGAGTAAGCGATCAAGTTGGCTGAATGCAGGCCTTCTTGCAGGAAGTCATCCAAGGCTGACACTGTGACTGTTTGTTCGGTGCTCCATAGATTGCTGGTGGAGCCTGTAGGTTCAAAAATCAGGGTTGAAGGGCTGAATCGCAACTGTGGGGCACTGAGGGTGACGCTGACGGAAGCGCTGGGATTTGACCGAAGCCTAACCGACAAGCTATCGTTGACCAAAGGATCCGTTCCTTCCAACACCAGCAATTCTCCATCCCCAGTGTTGATCATGATGGGATTGTCATCGTCGGCAATTTGCGTCGTTAGCGTTTCAATGGGCAGACTCGATGTGTAGTCACCAACAGTGGTGACGATAGAATGGCTGACAGTGCTGCTGTGATCTCCCTCTCCTGTTGCATCGTTGTTGGCGCGCAAAATCACCGTTTGCGGCACATTCCAGCGCGTTTGGGTGCCAGTTGGGCTGCTGCTGGAGGGCACAAACACCAAGTCTCGTGTACTGCCGTAGGTTGTGCCGGTCGTGTTGACTTGCATTTGGCTAGCACAGCTCACTCTCACCGTGACGTTGCCGCTTGGATTCGAGGTCAGTTGGACCGTGTAGGTATCGGTGTTGCCATTCTCTGTCACTAGCGTGCCGTTAGCGCTTTCCGTGATCACCACGCCTGCACCTCCATCATCATCCAAAACAGACACCGCTGTCGTTGGCACCTGTAGGTTGTTGTAGTTGGCTGATCCTGCACTTGTGACGACAAAGGCAAGAGCATCATCTGCCGTGCCACGTCCCTCAGGTATCGTGTCTTGGACGGCGGTTAAGGTCAGCGTTTGGTAAGTTGCCCAGTTGCTGTGATCAAAATTCAGTTGGTTCGGCAAAACTGAAACCTGACCTAGTGTTGAAGCTGGCGTCACCGTCACCACCGCACCCATCGCAGGTGGAGCACTGAGACGGATGGAAAGCGCGTCGTTGGCTCCTCCCTCGACGACCCAGGTGCCTCCTCCCGTGGGATTGATGATGAGTCGCTCGTTGGCCACTTCATTATCAACAAGTGTGAGTTCAGTGGGCAGTGTCGCCACACCACTGAACCCAGTCGCTCCACTGAGGGCGTATCGGATTTGGTTGCCCGCAATTGGGCTCATTTGCCGATCATTCACACCCACTAAGGTTAGCGTGACTCCCGATTGCCAGTTGCTTTCGTTGAGCACAACAGAGGCAGGCCAATTCAGCAAGGTGCTGCCGCCGTTTGTGGAAAAGCGGAGGGCAGGTGTCGCCCAGCCATTTCGGATGATGAAATCCGCGACCCCAACGCCGGGTTGGGTGACCATGTGGCTCAGGTTCATCCACATGTAGGAGTATAGAAAATTGATCTTCGCGATCTCCGCTCCTTCGTTGATGGTCTGCATTTCTGGCGCAAAAAGCCCCATCTGGGATAGGCGTCCTGGTAGTGTGAAATCGGGATAAAACCAGTTGAAGACGCTGGGAGCATCAAGCGGAGATTGGCCCAAGGTGCTGCGGAGACTATCTAGCCGGTAACGGAATGGTCCTTGCGACCAACCCGTTGGCATGGAGGGTGGATTGACGTTGGATGAATCAAACTTCGCTAGTTCGGTGGCGGGATACTTTGACATCGGCGCATCGGTGTCTGAAAACGAAGTTTCCATGTCACTCAGCACTCGAACGGGAGCGCCTGAATAAGCCCGAAACAACCGTAGGATGTGGGCAAAGTGAATCAGGGGCTCTTTGACCTTTCCGTGTGAAATCGAGTTGTCAGCAAGCGTGAGACTTCTCGCCTCATGATCGAGCAGGATTGCTTTCACGACTTGGCCAAGAGTGCCATTGCTATCGCGATAAGCTTTTTGCACTCGGTAGATGTAGCCTGCCGATGGATTTGACGTCACCAAGCGCTGAATGAGCCAGCGTGATAGGTTTACAGGAGTGTTGCCATGGCCAGGATTTCCCGGACTACCGTCACCATAAACCGTGGCAGAGGCTGAGCCTGCGAGACTGTCATGAGCCCGAGAAACCTCCAGTGCAGCTGCCGCATGGGTCTGGGCATCTGTCATGCCCGTGATGTTTGTGGCGTTTAGCACCAATTGACTATGCTTACCTGACAGAAGTGTCTTGGCACCAAAGTCATGATAGACGACAGAACCTTGGCGTCCGATGACAATCATGGGATGGATCCAAGGAGCCTGCCAATAGGGATGTCCATCCTGGCGACCAAACCACACGTTGTTGGCACTCCCATTCGAGTAAAGCGTGGGGGAGATTCGCTGCTCGGTGGTCCCTAGCCCCCCATAGCCTTGCTGAATGCCTGCACGCACCACCCCATGACGAACGCTATGCGAGAAGCCAGTGAACACACGCGCTAGTTCGGTGATGTCATTGTTGTCATAAGTTGCTATGGGCAGACCTTCTGCACTCAGCTTCAGGGAACCATCTGGGTGTCTCAACACGAGGCCGATGGAGAACAGCTGCATGATTTCTCGCGCGTAGTTTTCATCGGGAAAAATCGTGATCCCGCCGGACACGTATTCAGCACGATTCGCGATGCTGGTCAGGTAAATGCCCATCATCGGGTTAAGGGACACTTGCTCCAGCAAGGTTCGGTATTTGCCGAATGCGCCAGAGGCGAGCATGTCCCACCAGTGCGCGGCTCCATAGTGCCAGGTCATGACTCCTGCATCACGTTCGGAAATCACACAGATCTCACTTAGCGCTTGGGTGACTCTTTGTCGTAGCTGATCTCGGCTTTGGGTGATCATCGCCCACCACTCACGACGCCGATTCGGTGCGCCTCCATTGTTGTTCGGGTGATTGTTGCCGGGGCTGTTGGTGTCTGGATTTCCGTAATTCACCATGGGCATTCCATTCACAAAAGTGACTCCTAGCGTGCCTCCGTTTTGTTGAGGGTCACCATTGTGGGTGATCGGTTTGTTGCCACGAAGCGCGAATTCCTCCATGTCTGCTGCCATGACGAGCTGGCGGTAATTTAGCTGAGGAGTTAGGCTTGGATTCATCTGTTTATCCATCCAGTTGGATAGGCCATTCAGGTAAGTCCCACCTCCGGCGATGGCTGCATCCACTTCGGCCCGTATTTCCTGATAAAGCGCGGTGGTGCCTCCAAACGTAGCCTGATTCATGAAGCGCCAGATTTCACGTTCCAAGGCTTCATTTTGGGGGTTGGGCCACTGCGCGGAGCCTAATGCCGGTGCCTGCAACTCAGGTCTGTCCTCATCGAACAGCTCAGTGCCACTCGCGAGGTTGAAGTATCCGTAAATCTCCTTTTCAGGGTAATTCACGGTCGTGATGGCAACATAAAGCCTTCCGTCTCTCAAGGCATCGAGCATTCGTTGATCCGTCAGTTCTGTCTGTGCCGCGCGAATGTTCCAGTTGGCTCCGCTCACTTGGCCCAAAGGCAACACTTGAACTTCCAGATCGGGGCCAACACGCACATAGGCAGTGTTTTGATCCGAGGAGAGGTTGTTAAACACCACAGAGATGCTGGCGCGTGTGTTATCACCTTCCACCAGAGCCGTTGCATAACCAGAAGCAGTACTCGTGATTCCGGCTTCACGTCCCAGAAAAGCCACGTAAAGCACTCGGTTTGCAGCCAAGGCAGGGTTTGCATCTTTGATTTGAATGGTCGCGGATGGCAGTGCTTCACCCACGGTTGCTCCGGGCAAGACGGCGGTCACCTTCAGGGCCTCAGGAACTTCGACGCTAGTGTCCGCCGTCGGCATGACGCGAGCTACTGCAAATGGCATGCTCGTGCCCTGCCCACCAGGCAGTGTCACTTGCTCAGAGGGCTGACCTGCCATGTTTTGAAAAAGATAATCGTTAGGCTCAGCGCTCGCTTTGGTGGGTTGGGTCGCTCCCGGCAGGCCTGCCAGCTCGACGGTCAGGGGCATGGTGCCATAGCTGCGGCGCAGCTGAATGGTCGCGGGCGCTCCCTCTTTTTCATAGGCTTCTGCTGCACCTGCGCTGACTTGCAGTGTCATGAGCGATCTCAAGGTCTCCAGGTCATTCGCGACTCCTCCAGAGGCATTGCTAGCGCTGAAAGCTTGTTGGGGATCTGTTCCCATCTGGTTTTCGGCCCAGTCGCTCACTCCATCCTGGTCGCCATCCTGGTCCGTTACTTGCATTCGATAGAACTTGGCACCACTCGTCGGTCTCGTGAAAACCAGACTGTCTGGACCATCCAGGTCAGCGATCTTGAAGGCCCCTACTTTGGCGACCCAGGTGCTTCCTTCTTCTCCGGGGCCAGGACCTCCAGGGCTATCCGATTCCCAGATCTGGTATTTTTTCCCCTGCTTCGCCATGAATCGGAGCGTGATGCTCTCGCCCTCAGCGTCGATTTTTCCCATCTTGAGACAATCGCTAGGATTTCGAGGATCCGTGCCCAAGGTAGATTCTTGGAGATTGGTGCAGCCGTCTTGGTCATCATCTCCATTCGGGTCCATGCCCCAGGCATGGTAAGTGGATTGCCAGACGTCATCCAAAAGATCGGCGCTACCGACGCCAGGACCTGAGGAATAGGCATCCACAAGGGCCCAGGCAGATCCTGAAAAGACCATGGAGATTCCCAACAAAAAGAGCGAAATGACAGATGTGCGGAGCATGGTCAAAGAATGTTCCAGTAACTTTCTGCGTGGCTCGTGACGGGTTGGGAGTCCGCAAAATTTGCGATAAGCTACTCAAAATCAGCAGGGTGGGTCAATCCTAATCCACCGGGTTTTGAACAACCGCAGCGGATGCAGCACACCCTGGGAACCTTTTTTCTGCCAAGGCCTTAGGGTTTTGGGCCGCCCGAGTTAGGCTGGCAACGGCAGAGCCATTCAGCGGACTGGCATTCTTCACACGTAGCGGTGTTGTATTCCAGACGTGCGGTGATGGCTTTGGCGTCCTGATGGTCTTTGAAACGAAGGATGAGCCAGTCTCCAGGCTTCACGATGGGCAAGACAAACCCATTGGGTCCTTTCATGACGGCCAATTTCACAGGCTGAGAACGGTCGCCCGTGGTGGCGCTGAGGGATTGTTTGTCCACGGCGATGGGTTTCATGTCCTTGTCGAAAAGAGTGATGTGAAACTGATCACCCTTCACGGTGATCTCGCCGTGCATGGTTTCATTTTCACTGAATTCAAGGATGCGGCCGCCATTGGGTCCCAGTTCGACACCTTCGTGGGCAAAGGCGAGGTGGGTCAGTAGGGTGACGAGTAGGATGAGTTGGTTTTTCATGGGTGTAGTTAGGCGAAAGTTAAAAAATTCAGGTGGCAAAAGAATGCATGGCTCGTTGAGCAGCCTTTCTTCCGAAAAGGTAAAACACGGCGGGGGTGACCATGAGGTCGAGGAAGGTGCTGCTGACGAGGCCGCCGACGATGACGACGGCGACGGGGTAGAGGATTTCTTTGCCGGGCTCGTGCGCGGCGAGCAGCAGCGGGATCAAGGCGATGCCGGCGCTGAGGGCGGTCATCAAAACGGGGACGAGTCGCTCCAGGGTGCCACGCACGATCATCTGGCGGGTGAATTTCTCGCCCTCGTGCTCCATGAGGTGCAGGTAGTGGCTGATCATCATGATGCCATTCCGCGCGGCGACACCGCCGACGGCGATGAAGCCGACGATGGTGGCGATGCTGATGTTATTGATGAGCACAAAGGTGAGCGCGAGGCCGCCCATGAGAGCGAGCGGGATGTTCAGCATGACCTGCAAGGCCAGCGAGAGGCTGCGGAAGTAGCCGAAGAGCAAAATGGTGACGGCGATGAGCACGAGGCCGAAGTAGAAGGCGATGCGCTTCGCGGCGGCTTGCTGGGCTTGGAATTCGCCCTCGAAGCGGAGGAAGTAGCCTTCGGGCAGTTTTACTTTTTCCTTCACCTTGGCTTCCCAGCGGGTGACGAGGCTTTCGAGGTCGCGCTGGCTTGTGTTGGCGCCGATGACAATGCGGCGCTGGGTGTTTTCGCGGTTGATGACGTTGGGGCCTTTGCCTTCGCGGATGTCAGCGACGAGGTTCAAGGGGATGCGCTGGCCTTGGTCGGTCTCGATAAGCAGCGAGCCGAGTTTCTCTGGTGAGTCACGCCAGCTTTCGGGAAGGCGCAGCACGAGATCGACGGTGCGCTGGCCTTCACGGAGTTCGGTCATGGTTTCGCCGCCGAGCATGGAGGAGACTTGTTCATTGATCTGGCCGGGCTGCACGCCGTAGGCGAGGGCTCGCTCGCGGTTCACCTCGATCTTGATCTGCGCGATGGGCACCTGCGCCTCGACGCCGACATCGGTGAGGCCGGGGATGGTTTTGCCGATCTCGCTCACCTGCGCGCCTTTCTCGCGCAGCACATTGAGGTCGGGGCCGAAAATTTTCACGGCGATCTTCCAATACGCGCCGCTGAGCATGTGCGAGAGCCGATGCCCGATGGGCTGGCCGACATTCAAGAAGGTGCCGGGGATGGCGGAGAGCTTTTGGCGGATTTCTTCAAAGACTACTTCGCGATGTCTGCCGCCCTCTTTGAACTCCACATCGAACTCATTCACGCTGACAGGCATGACGTGGTCGTCCTTCTCCGCACGGCCTGCACGTCTGCCGACGCTCTTCACCTCAGAGATGCTTTGCAGCAGGCGTGTGCCGACATCACCGATCTCGTTGGATTGCGCCAAGGAGGTGCCGGGAGCGCTGGCGAGCGAGATGGTGGCGCTGCCTTCATTGAAGGTGGGCAGGAACTCTTTGCCCATCATCGGGTAAAGCATGAGCGCGGCGATGAGAAGCACGCCAGCGATCAAAAGGACGATGGTGGGCGCTCCCAGGGCGATTTTGAGGAAGGTGCGCTCGACGATCCATTTCATGGCTTTGACGATGAAACCGTCGCCGTGGGCTTTTCCGCCGGTTTTGAGCAAAAGAGAGCACAAGACGGGAATCACGGTCAGCGAGACGACGAACGACGCGGCCATGCTGGTGATCGTGGCGATGGCGATGGGGCGGAAGAGGCAGCCTTCAAGGCCTTCGAGGCCAAAGAGCGGCATGAAGACCAAAATGATGAGCACGGTGGCGTAGAGGATCGAATTTCGCACCTCGCTGGAGGCGCTGGCGATGATTTCGAGGTGACGCGGACACTCCTGTCCGCGATGAGAGCTTTCTTTGCGGGCAAGAGTGCCCGCATCACTTTCTCTCAGACGTCTCCACACATTCTCCACATCGACGATGGCATCATCGACGACCATGCCGATGGCGACGGCGAGACCGCCGAGGGTCATGCTGTTCACGCTGACGCCGAAGGCTTTGAAGGTCAAAATCGTGACCGCGAAGGACAACGGCATGGCCATGAGCGTGATGGCGGTGGTGCGCAGGCTGAGCAGGAAGAGAAACAGGATGATCGTGACCATGATCGCGCCGTCGCGAATGGCTTCTTTGAGATTGCTGATGGCGTGCTCGATGAAGTCGCCTTGGCGGAACATGATCTCAACGGTGACGCCTTCCGGCAGCGTGGGGCGGAGCTCTTCGAGCGCGGCCTCGATTTGGGCGCTGAGCTTCAGCGTGTCAAAGCCGGGCGCTTTGTCGATGCTGAGGATGACGCCCATGGTGCCGTTCACGCTGGCATCGCCGCGCATCGTCTGCACGGCGTGGCGCACCTCGGCGACATCGCTGATGAGCACCGGGCGGCTGCCGACGGTCTTGATGACGGTTTTCGCAAGGTCATCGAGGCTGGTGGTCATGCCGAGATTCCTCACCATGATCTCGCGCGGGCCGGCTTGCAGATAACCGCTCGTCGCATTGCCCGCCGCAAGGCTCACGGCGGCTTGCACTTCAGCAAACGTGATGCCAAACGCGGCCAGGCGATGCGGATTGGCCTCCACCTGGATTTGTTTCACCCCGCCGCCGATGGTGAGCACCTCGGCGATGCCGCTGATGCTCTGCAATCGCCGACGCAACGTCCAATCCGCCATCGTGCGCAGGTCCATCGGCGCGATGTAGCCATCCTCGCCGGGCTTTTTCTCGCAACGCAGACCGACGAGCAAGATCTCGCCCATGAGCGATGAAACGGGCGTCATGCCGGGTGTGACATCTTTGGGCAGCGATGACAGCACGCTCTGCATGCGCTCCTGCACGAGCTGGCGGGCGCGGTAGATGTCCGTGCCCCACGCGAACTCCGCAAAGATGAGCGAGAGACCGACATCGGAGTTCGAGCGCAAGCGTTCGAGCCCGCCGACGCCCTGCACCGCGCTTTCGAGCGGCTGCGTGACGAGCGTCTCCACCTCCTCCGGCGCGAGTCCGGGGGCCTCCGTCAAGATGGTGACGGTGGGCTTGGTCATGTCCGGCAGCACCTCGACAGGAAGTTGCGTGAGCGTTTGATAGCCGAAGAGAAGCACCAGCAGCGCCGCCATGAGAATGAGCGGTCGGTGATGCAGCGAGAAACGGATGAGTGCGTTTAGCATGGCAGCACCTCCACGGGAATTGAGCGTTGACTTGTGCTATCACTGATAGCATTGTGCTTAATGCCGCAACTCTTGGTCCGAAATGTAAACGAGTCTCTTGTCCGAAAGCTCAAACGCCGGGCACTCCTGCATGGAGTGTCGGCGGAGGAGGAGCACCGCCGCATCCTCAAAGAAACGCTTTCAGCGCAACGGACCAAAAAAAGAACACTGATGGATTTTCTGCTCTCTGACGATGCTGCCGTCCATCCAGAGGTTGAACTCGACCTCTCTCGGAGCCGTGACATTGAAACCCACCGCGAAATAGTCCTCTGATGGCTTTTCTGCTCGACACAAACGTGCTCTCCGAGCTCCGCAAAGGCCTCAAAGCCGATGACAAGGTGCGCAAGTGGGCACGCATGCATGCCTCGCACCGCCATTGCATCAGCGCGATCACGATCGGGGAGATTCGAAAGGGCATCGAGATACTGCGCCTCAAGTCTCCGCAGCAATGCCCTGCTTTTGAACGCTGGCTCGCAAACATCAAGTCGGAGTTCAGCGGGCAGGTGCTGGACATTACCGAGGACATTGCGGAGCGTTGGGGTGTGCTCATGGCGAGAAGACCCCGGCCTGCAATTGATGGTTATCTGGCCGCAACGGCGCTGGAGCACGGACTCAAGATCGTTACGCGTAACACTGCAGATTTTGCGGATTCGGGCGTGGCAGTTATCAACCCTTGGGAGTGAGGCATTTTTCATGCGGCCACCTCCTTGCGTTTAAGCGTGGCGACGATGAGCAGCACAAGCAGCAACCCGCTAGTCGCGGCAAAGAAGGTGGTGAGCTGGGTCCAGCCGGTGGCTTCGTGGTCGTGATCGTGGTGGTCCTCGTGCGCTGCCGCTTGTTCCTTGCTCATCTCAGTGCCGTCTTCGTTGTGTGGGTGGCCATGCGCGGCATCGAGGGCTTCTTTGAGGCTGACGCTGCCTTTGCCAGCAAAACCAAGGGCGTAGGCACCGCGGGTGACGACTTCATCGCCGGGCAGGAGGCCGTTCAAGATTTCGATCTCGCGGTCATTTTGCTCACCGGTCTGCACGGGCACCTTGGTGAAGGCATTTTCCAGCTCGAAGTCCTTCACGAAGAGAAAGCGTGAGGTGGGATCTCCCTGAAGCGCGGCTTTGGGCACGGTGGTCACGCCCTCACGCACGCTGGTGATGATGGAAAACTCGGCACGCAGCCCTGGGCGCAGCGTGAGGTCATCATTCGGTAGGTGAAACGCAGCCTCCACGGTGCCGGACTGGCCCTCGGCATAGACCCCCAGGTGCGCGAGCTTGGCCTCGATTACTTTGTCCGGCTGCGTGGCGACGCGGATGCGTGCCTTTTGCCCGACGGCGAGCTTTCCAGCGAGATGCTGCGGGACGTGCGCGGCCGCCTCAATGACGGTGAGATCGACGATCTCCATCAGCGCCTGATCTGGGTGCACCGGCTGCCCCGGAGAGATGTCCACTTTTGCAATCAGCCCTGTCATGGGCGCAGGCAGCATGATGGTCGGCGGTGGATCACCGGGCTGACGGCTTTCCACCCACATGAGTTCATCTCCCTGCTCCACTTGCTGATGTGGCAGAGCGAGCACGGAGAAGGCCCGACCAGGGATGCGGCTGCTGAGGATCGCTCGTTTGCCCGGCAGCACTTCGAGGCTGCCGAGAGCGAAGATCGTGCTCTCAAACGTGGCTTCCTGAGCCTCGACCGTCTCAACGCCGAGATTTTTCACGCTGACGGCATCCAGGATGACGCGCTCAGGGTCTGCAGCCTGAAGAGCGGCGGTGAGAGTGATAAAAAAGAGTGTGCGCATGAAGGTCAGAGTTCGACGCCTGCCCGTTTCAGCAGCGTCATGGTGAGGAAGTAGAGCAAAACGGTGATCACGATGCCTGCGCCGAGTGCCGGCCAGAAGCCGCCAAGCTTTTTGATGAGCCAGGGCATGATCAAAAACATAGGCAACGTGGGCAGAACGAACCAGAAGGTGCCAAAAGCATGTCTGCCGATGAGGGCGGAGTCTTTGGTCTCACTGTAAAGCCAGATGAAGGCCAGCAGCGAGGTCAGCGGTAGCGAGTGGATGATGCTAGCGGCGGCGTTGTTCCGCTTCGCGATCTCCGTGACGGCGACGATGACTCCGGCGGAGAGGAAGAGTTTGATCAGGTAGTAGGTCATGGCGGGTGAGTGGTGGTTATGGGGACGTGGCAGCTTCGTAGCGGATGCGGGCAAGATGAAAGTGGCAGGCTGCGTCGAGAGCGCCGGATTCGAGTTCGAGCCTTTGATCTCGCGCGCGTAGCAGTGTCAGCAGATCGGTCTGACCGGCCTCGTAGGCTTTTTCGAGCTTGCGCGTTTGCTCTAGCACGAGGGGCAAAAGTTGATCTCGTGTTTCGCGTAGCAGCGCTGCGTTGGCCTGCATTTCCTGATGGGCAGTTTCTGCCTCGTTGGTGATTTGATGAGCGAGGGCTAGCTGCTCCAGACGTGCTCGCTCAGCATGGATTGTTTTTTCGGCGATCTCGCTCTGGTTGCGATTCCAGAGTGGGAGCGGGACACGGATGAAAAACCCGATGAAGCCGGTGCGCTCGGTGTGTCGCGGTGACACGTCTTGTTGCTCACGAGAAGCGAAGAAACCTGCGCTGAGGTCCTGCCATCGTTTTGCTTTGGCCAGCTGGGCTTCGGTTTGGGCAGCTTCGCTTTTGGTTCGCGCCAGTTGGTAGTCGGGGCGGTTCTGCCAAGCGCGAGTGGATGGCAAAAGGGGCGTCAGGTTGCCAGTCAGTTCCAGGGACTCTCCTGCCGCCAGGCCCAGCATGGGTTTCAGACTTCCGGCAAGGCCGAGCCTTTCGGTTTCCATCTTTCGTGTTTCCAAAAGCAAGCGCTGCAGGTCAAGCTGAGCTTGAGTGGCATCCAAGGGAGAGACTTCGCCTGCAGTGGCGCGCTCTTTGGCAAAGGTGGAAAGCTTGCGCGCCAGATCCATTTGCTGACGATGCAGCGAAAGATGCTGATCCAGGGTGAGCAACCTGACCGCGAGGCTGCGTGCTTCAGCCAGGGTTCGTCGTTCGACATCTTTCACCTCCAGCTCTGCGGCTTGGACTAGCTGTGCGGAGAGCTTTTTTTCCAATCGCAGTCGCTGGGTTACGGGAAAGGACTGGTCCAGGGCAAAGGTCGTGGTGCGAGGGCTGACACGACTTTCGTTCTGAAAGCTGGTTTCAAAAGAAGGATTGGATAGGCGGCCTGCGCCGAGCTGGCGGGCGCGAGCTTCTTCAATGGCGAGTCGGGCGGCTCGTAGGGTTGGGTGATGGGAGCGGACGCGGGTGGCGATGTCCGTGAAGTCGAGGCTCAAAGCCTGCACGGAGGTGGCAAGGGCCAGAAGGCCAAAAAGGGACCAATGCATGAAGGAAGGAAAATGAGGATCAGACGTGCTGGGAAATGCCACCGTCGTGGGGGCATCAGAAAAGCCGTCGTGAAGCTCAAATCCGCAGAGCGATGGTGTGGGCCAGAACGTCGGGCCACGGGCGGAGCACGTCGTGTCGCGGTGGGGGCCGCAGTGCAGGTGCCAATTGCCACGCAGATTCCAAATTTAGCTGGAACAGCGGGAGAATTTCCAGGCAGGTGGC
This sequence comes from Verrucomicrobiaceae bacterium, assembly GCA_027484445.1. Classification (GTDB taxonomy): domain Bacteria; phylum Verrucomicrobiota; class Verrucomicrobiia; order Verrucomicrobiales; family Verrucomicrobiaceae; genus Prosthecobacter. The sequence goes on along the minus strand of JAIXSY010000032.1, from coordinate 118,291 downwards.
TGCGCAGGCAGGCGCAAAAAGAGAAACGTGCGGCTGCGCATTCAGGGCTTCTTTGACAGGGGCGTGCTCGTGTGTTTCGCCTTTGTCATCGTCGTGATCTTCATGCGAATGCAGTGGCGATTCATCGTGATGGCAATCGTGGCCATGGTCGCCATGGCAGTGATCGAAGGCGCTCACGTGTCCGATGCCGGAGCAATCGCACCAGTAGCCTCGGGTCAGTCCAAACACTTGCGCCCAGCCAAGCGCGAGTAGTGCTAAAGCCATGAAGCAGGTGGAGGGACGGCGAGACACGATGGGAATGTGGACGATGGGTTCAGGCATCGTCAACGGTCAATTCAGATCGATCCAGCAGCTTTTCCAAGAGGGCGGCAAGTCCGGTCGTGTCGGGCAAAGTGTGCGTGGCAGCGGTGCGGTGCGGGTTTTCACTCTCGATGCGGATGGTCACGGGCACGCCAGCATTCATGCCCATCTCGATGTCGCGATCGGCATCACCGACGAGCAGGCTCCGGCTCAAATCCAGCCCGTGTTCGGCGGCAGCGCGGAGCAGCATCTCGGCGCTCGGTTTCCGGCAGGTGCAGCCAGGGTCGGTTTTCAGGCAGGTGCAGGCGTAGATGCCATCGAATTGAGCGTTGTGCTGCTCCAGATGAGCCTGCATCTGCTCGTGGATGTGGTCCAGAGCGGCCTGTGACATCAGTTGTTTCCCCACCCCCTGCTGGCTGGTGGCCAGGATCGTGGCATAACCACGAGTGCGGCAAAGCGCCAATGCCTGGATGATGCCGGGTGAAAAGTGAAACTCCTCCCAGCGCAAGACATAGCCAGGGCCGGGCGTCAGGTTCACGACACCATCACGGTCGAAGATCACAGCAGGTCGGCTCATGGGCAGGGAAAGGGAGTCGGTTTAGGCCAATCGGGACGACCGGTGAGGCAGACGTTGTCACCGAGCGCTTCGATCTGCACTTCTTTCAGACCGATGGAGGCGGGCCAGGGCTGCTGACCTAGCACGGGTAGCCCGGCGGCACCGCAAAGTCGTGGGGCCACATACCAGACGACTTCATCCACCAGACGCAGGGCAAAGGCGCGCTCCAGCAGCTGTGCTCCGCCTTCGATCAAGACACTGACCACACCGCGTTGGCCAAGCTCATGAAGAGCTTCGGGCAGATCCAGATCGCGAAGGACGAGGGTGCGTTCGCGGAAGGCATCGGTGAATAAGTGGGCCTCAGGCGGCAGGCTGCCGCTGCGGGTCAGCACGACGCGCCAGGGCTGCTCTTTGCCAGGCATGGCGGCTTCGCGCAGTGTCAGCTGCGGGTTGTCTGCGCGCACGGTGCCAGCTCCGACAATGATGGCATCCACACGGGCGCGCAGACGGCGGCTGTGGGCGCGGGCTTGCTCACTCGTGAGCCAGGGACCTTCGCCTGCGGGGCGGGTGATTTTGCCATCCAGGCTCTGCCCTGCTTTGGCGATGACGTAGGGCAGGCGCGTGGTGATCCATTTGGCAAAGGGCCGGATCAGTTCCTGACATTCTGGCTCACAGACACCGGATGCAGTGTCGATGCCAGCCGCGCTTAGGACTTCTTGCGCACGGCCTCGGTGGTCGGGGTTGGGATCCTGCGCGCCCCAGACCACGCGTTGGATGCCTGCTGCCCGCACCGCTTCTGTGCACGGGCCCGTGCGTCCGTGGGTGGAGCAGGGCTCTAGGGTCACGTAGATCGTTGATCCGGGCAGTTCGTCGGCATGATGAGCTTGGGCATCGCGGATGGCCTCGACCTCAGCGTGTGGTCCACCTGCCTTGCGGTGCCAGCCTTGGCCGATCAATCGGTCCGCTTTGACAATCACTGCCCCCACCGCCGGGTTCGGGCTAGTCAGGCCGATGCCCTGCCGTGCCTGCGCGAGAGCGAGGCGCATCCAGTTAGCATCGGTGGTGAGTTGGCTTTCGGGCATGGTCGGGTCAGAGGTCAGCCATTCCTTGCAGGATCTCATCACGCAGAGCTTGGGCGGCGCGGCTGTCCGTGAAATGATTGATGATGAGGGCGAAGCACAGCTTCCGGCCTGTGCGTGTCGTGATCTGACCAGTGGTGGAGCGCACGCCGGACATGGCACCGCCTTTCCAGCGCAGGCCCTCCCGGCTCAGCAGTGACTCAAGGTAAACCCGACCCTGAACGCCGCTTGATGCCAGATGCTGGAGCTTCGCAAGGTCATGCGGCGTGATGAAATCTGCCCTGGCTAGCCCGCAGCCGTCCTCCAAACGCAGGCCCTGAAAGGTGAGCCCGCGGGACTGCCAGTGCTGGCGGATGGTTTGCTCAGGGCTTTCGCCTTTTTCAGCGCCGAGCAGGCGGTAAAGACACTCCGTTTCGTGATTGTCGGAGGTGGCGTGGATGCTCGTGACGATTTCCTTGAGCGGTGGAGATCGGTGGGTGAAAAGCAGACTGGTGTCGGGAATCGGCAGGTCGGGCACCGCGGCAACTGCTTGGCCTGCCACGGTGATCCCAGCGGCGATCAGAATTTGGCGAAAATGATGGGCCGCAAAGAGAGGTGGGTCGGGCACGGCACCCATCACCTCAAAGGCTTCGCTTCCCATCGGCACGGTGCCGCGCAGGAAAATGACGCCACTCTGCTCCCCCGCATGAATGACCACGCCATCGCCGCTCTCTGGCTTGTCGGTGAGGGTTTCATTGATCCAGCGCACACCGGGCACCTCGGGGTCAGTGCCGAGCAGTCGCGTGCGTGCGCCCAGAGCACTGCCAGGAAGCAGGCCTGCCGTGTAGCGATTGTGCTCCAGATTCAGGCCACACACGGGGCTGCCATAGCCATTGCCAATGTCTCCCCAGCCCCAAAAATCGGCGAAGATGCTGCCGCGGAAGTGCCTGCCATCGCCGATGATCTGCCCGCCGATGTGCTGGAGGCCTTGGCGCTTGAGGGTCTGAGCCCAGCTCTGCAGGTCGGTCAGGGAGAGCATCGGATCACCCCCACCGCGCAGGATGACATCGCCAGCGATCTGACCTGCTGCGATGGGTGTGGTCGAGAGCAGGTGCGTTTCGATCCGGTGCTCCGGTCCCCAGCGTTCCAGCGCTGTGGCCGTCGTCAGTGTCTTCAGGCTCGATGCTGGGATGAAAGCGGTGCGCGCGGCGTGCTCCAGCATGACTTGGCCCTGCTCATCCAGCAGGCAAAAGCCAATGGCAGCCGCCTCCAGCCCCGGTTTTTGGGCTGCGGACCGCAGGAGCTGCAGCAGAGGAGGTGGCAGCTCAGCCGTTGCTGGTGCGGTCACGGCCTCGTGCTTCACAGGCAGGGGTTGAGATGGGCGCAGCAGCAGCGCGACCACGGCGGAGGCCAGCAGCAGGAGGATGGCATTTTTCACCATCGCATCAGCCTCCAGCGGTGATTTGCACGATCTCGATCACATCGCCGTCAGCCACTTGGGCGCTCGAGATTTCCTTGGGCAGCAGGGCCACGCGATTTTGCTCCACCACGACCGGTTTTCCTGCCAGCCCCAGCGTCTCAAGCAGGGTGGTGAGAGTCAGCGGGGTCGGGAAATCGCGCTGGGTGCCGTTCAGGGTGATGGTCATGGGGGAAAGAAGCGCAGATGAGCAGGCTGGCAAGAAGTCCGGCAGGGCACGATTGCCGTGCTGGGCAGGTGGAGATCACTTGTCTTTTTTCCACTCTTCGCCCTCGTCGTCATCGTCATCCATGCTGCTGTAGCCATCGTCGTAGCCTTTGGCTTCATCGTCCTCTTCATCGTCGTCGTCGTCCTCCTCCTCATCGTCGAGGTCATCCAGATCCAGCTCTTGAAGGGCGTCGAGGTCTAGGTCTTCAGGATCGATTTCTTCCACGTCGTTCTCGGCGATGCCGGACGCACCCGCAGCGGCTTGAGTGGCCTGTTCCTTGTCGGCTTGTTCAGCACTGCGCTTCTCGATTTCCGCCAGTGTCGCGGACACATCCTCCACGCTGTCCCATACCGCTTTTGCGACAAAGATCGGCGCACTCTGCTGCAGCGCCAGCGCCAGGCTATCGCTGGGGCGAGCGTCGAGTTCGATGACCTTGCGTGCGTGCAATTCGTTTTCCGCAGAGACGATGATGCGGGCAAAGAAGACACTGCCCTGCACGCGGTTGATGATCACTCGGTCCACTTTGCCACCAAAGGCTAGCAGCACGGAGGCCAGTAGGTCATGCGTCAGCGGCCGCTCTTTGGACACCCCACGCATGAACATCGAGATCGCAGAGCCCACGGACTCATCGACGTAGATGACAAAGGTTTTTTCTTCATTTCCCAGGAACACGGCGAAGCTACCCTCCAGGGGTAGCACCGCACGGACTTGGGCTTCGATGACTTCGCGATTCATGCTGTGGATTAAAGCGCTGCCCCCAGGGCTGGCAACCTACGTTCCCGGTGAAAATCAGCTCTGCCGCTTCGTGCGAAAGGCCGGCAGACGCAACTGCCAGCGCATCGCTGCCAAGCGCAGCAACAGGATGACGGCCATGCCGATGTAGCGATGGCTTTCCGAAGGCGGCAGCCAGGTGCGCAGCAGCACATAGACCAGAGCACCTGCGCTAGCGGCCGTGGCATACAGGTTCACCCCTGCCTGGAAGACCCAGGGGATCTCCCGCCGCAGCACATCCCGCAGGATGCCCCCCGCCACGCCCGTTACCACGCCCAGCATCACCGCCACGATGCCGGGTGCCCCGTAGGCCAGGGCCTTTTCCGTGCCCATGATGCCGAACAGTGCCAGCCCAAAGGCATCGGCGATGTCCAGCACGCGTGAGGGCAGGCAGGTGAAACGCACCAGAACAAAGGTGGCCACGGCTGCGCCCAGCACCGTCCACACTTGCTGCGGCTCTTTGATCCAGAATACAGGCTGGGCACCCAGGCACAGGTCACGGATCGTGCCGCCGCCGACGGAGGAGACCAGCGCCAACACCAGCACACCGAAGAGGTCCATGCGTTTGCCCTCTGCCGCCAGCACAGCAGAGATGGCACAGACAGCGACGGCGAGGTATTCGATCCACGGGGGCATGGCATTCAGTGGCGGGAAAAAGGCTCCGCGCTAGCCCGATCCACCGTGCGGGGCCTGTCCAGCATTGACCCGCGTGGCACTGCCCCGTAGCCATGGGCCATGCGCCTCATTTCTGGCAGCGCGGGGGGCCTCCCGCTGGAAGTTCCGAAGTCCGTCACACGACCCACGCAGGATCGTGTCCGCCAGGCTGTCTTTAACATGCTGGGGGATCTTGTGCCCGGCGCCCGTGTGCTGGATCTCTTCGCTGGTTCGGGTGCTTTGGGGTTGGAATGCCTGAGCCGTGGGGCTGCCAGCGCTCTGCTCGTGGATCAGGATCGTGGAGCCTGTGAGGTGATGAAAAAGAACCTCACCAAAACCCGGCTCGAAGGCGCTACGATTCGCCAGGGAGATGTCTTCAAGGTCGTAGCGCAGCTCGCTGCCAGCACGGACAGCCCCTTCGATCTCGTTTTTGCCGATCCTCCCTACGCTCACAAGCCGGGCGACGTGGACCTGGGTGCAAAGCTCGCGGCGGATGAGGCTTTTCAAAAGCTCGTCCCGCGCGGAGCCAGTGTGGTTTTGGAAAGTCTCGCCATCCGCCACCAGGCCACCTTTTCCGAAGCGTGGGAGGTGATCCGCGAGCGTGACTACGGCTCCACCCGCATTGTCTGGCTTCGCCGACGCTAGTTTCGGCCTCTGCCAAGCGGCGGGTCAGTGCTTCAGGTAATGCTCAATCCCATTCAGCAGCATCTGCACGGCCACCATGACCAGCAGCATGCCCATCAGCCGCTCCACCGCCATCGCACCACGCTCGCGTAACACGCGGGCGATGGCTGGTGCGCACAGCAGCACAGCAGCGGTGATGCCCCAGGCGATCAGCAGCGCTGTCAGCCAGCGGCTCGTTTGGTCAGGGTAGGTGCTCACCAGCACCAGCAGCGTGGCCAGCACCGACGGGCCAGCGATCATGGGCGTGGCCAAGGGCACGATGAAGGGCTCTGCCGTGATCTCTTCGTCTCCCTGCCGCGGGGGGAAGATCATCTTCAGCGCGATCAGGAAGAGCACAATGCCACCGCTGATGAAGAGTGCCTCCTGCTTCAGGTGCAACAGGCCCAGCAGCCAGGGTCCAGTAAAAAGGAAGGTCAGCAGGATGATCAGTGCCACCACCAGCTCACGGGCGATGACGCGCAGCCGACGCTCAGGCGGCACGCCTCGCAGGCTCGCGACAAAGGTCGCCACATTGCCCAGGGGATCCATGATGGTGAGCAAAAGCAGGGTGGCCGAAAGGGTGTCCATGATCGGTCACCCTGCTTCGCTCAGATTGGCTCAGCTGCAAGCAGCCAGGCACCGCGCTGATCACGCTGGAGTGGTGATTTTTTCGGGGGGCAGCGCGGCCACGGCTTGTTTCAGCTCGCGGCCAGGCTTGAATTTCACCGTGCAGCGGTCCGGGATGCGGACTTGGGAGCCAGGCACATTGGGGTTGCGCCCGATTTTGGATTTGGAGACCCGCACTTCGAAGGTTCCGAAGGTGCGGAAGGTGACGTCGTTGCCTTCGGCAAGTTTCTTGCCGACCAGATCAATGAAGGCGTCCACCAGATCAGCGACAGTTGCCTGGATGACACCTGTTTGTTCGCTGAGCTCGGACACGATTTCGCGTTTAGTGATACTTGCCATAGTTTCCGGGGGGGTGGAAGGAGCTAGCATCCGCCTCTTCCTGGCTTTGCGCAAGCCGTTCCTGGACCGTTGAAAATCAATCAACGCCAGCATCGCCGGTAGCGGGTGGGATTCCCAGCACTTCCGCCGCGGTTTTGAAGTGCATTTTTGCATAGTTTTGCAGCACTTCTGGCCCAGATTTTTCCACCAGGAGGCGGGCACTGTTTTTCACGGCAGCCGACACGCCTTTGGGCAGGGGCGCTCCGGCGGTTTGCGCCGCTTGATCCAGCCAGCGGACAAAGCCCTCTCGTGCCAGGATGGAGGCCGCCGCCACGGCGGGGTCACTTTCTGCCTTCGTGCGCTGCACGAGCTCGATGCCGCGCCCGCGCGTCTGGAGAGCACGCTGAAGCACTGCTGGATTCGCGAATTGGTCAGAGATGGCGCGTGGGCAGTCGGGCACTTTTTCCAGCAGCAGCTCAATGACTTTGGCATGACCCCAGGCGAGCAGGCGGTTCAGGTTGCCGAACTTGGCATACAGCTCGTTGTAGCGTGCAGGGTTGATCTGGATGACCTCAAAGCGCAGCCCCGGCACGCTGCGGATTTGGGAGGCGAGGCGGAGGATCTTGTCGTCGCTGCTGATGCGCTTGCTGTCCACTGCGCCCAGCTCACGCAGCGCCAGCACGGCGTTCCGGTCCACATAGACGCCAGCGATGACCAGCGGTCCGAAGAGGTCGCCCTTGCCACTCTCATCGACGCCGAGGTGCGGCTGAAACATTTCGGGCTGGTTCACTTCCTCATAGCCCAGCTCGGCCACGCCCAGGACTTGTGGTTCCAGCACGAGCTTGATGAAGTCCTCCGTCTCTTTGCCCTGAATGACCACCTTCGGGCCTTTTTCATAGACCAGCACATTCACCTTTCCCCGCGCGGCGGCATAGAGGCAGTAGGGCTTTTCCATGAATTCCCAGCCCTGCTGGCTAAGCAGGGTGCGGAGACGCGTGGCCTGCTCAGGCGTGAGCGGTTTCGTGTAATGGGTCAATGGGGCGGCGGGCATGGGCGTGGGAAAAAGCGCTGCAGCAGGGCGATCCACACGCCTAGGCTGAGGCAGAGCAGAGCGAACCAGTCACCATGGCGGGCATAGAGCGTCATCTCACCGGTCGTGGGCACGCGCACCTCGCCGGGCAGGCAGCCTTCCACCAGCGTGCTGCCAGTCTGGGGGTCGTTGAGGCGATGGGTCACGGTGCCCAGGGGGTCGATGAAGCAGGTCACGCCCGTGTTGGTCGCGCGCACCATGGGACGGCGCAGCTCGATGGCGCGGAACTTGGCATTGGCCGTGTGGACCTCCATGGCGCGGCTGTTCAGGAACCAGCCGTCGTTGGTCAGATTCACGATCATCTGAGCTTCAGGTCGGACAAAACGCCGTGCCAGCCTGCCGACGGTGTCTTCGAAGCAGATGAGTGGAATGAGACCGACCTGAGGTTTCTCCAGCCGTAGAGGTTCGGTGCGGGTGCCAGGGGTGAAGTCGCCCGGGATCACACCGCGCAGCCAGGAAAAGGGCGGGTAATCTCCTAGCGGTAGGTATTCCCCAAAGGGCACCAGATGCACCTTGTGATGTTCCTGCCGGTTCGCGTAACTGCCCTGAAAGAGCACGGCGGAGACGTGACCCGCAGGCTCGTTTTCCCGATAAATCTCAGTGCCGGTGAGCAGGCTGAAGCTGCCGAGTGAGAGCAATTGATCAAAAAAAGGTTCGTGATCTGGCAGGCCGTAGAGGTGCACCGGCAGTGCGCTTTCGGGCCACACGACCAGATCGATGTCGGAGGGGCGGCCTTCACGGGCTTCGGCATACAGCCGGGTCAGTCGGGCCAGTCGCTCGTACAGGTGGGGTTTGGGGCGGTGCTCCCAGGCCTCCACCTGCGGCACATTGGGCTGCACCAGCAGCGTGCGCACGGTCAGCACATCGGGCGGGCTCTGGGTCAGGCGGTTCATGCCATAGCCCGCCGCTACCAGCAGCAGTACCAGGGCTAGGGTGAAGTCGAGCCGAGTCCGGCAGGTGCCCGTACCCTGGTAGATCGCCACCTGACGGCGCAGGGTATTCCAGCCGGTGCAGGCGACGAGCACGGGCAGGAAGGACAGGCCCATCACCCCCACGAGGTCAGCCACCTGGATGAGCACGCGATTCTGATGCAGGCCCACGCCCAGGCCATTCCAGCCAAAGCCTGTCACCACGGTCGTGCTGCGCAGCCACTCGCAGGCCACCCAGGCGGCGGCGGCTAGCAGGCTGCAGCGCAGGCTCTCCAGCGTGCTGACCTGCCAGGTCCCATGAAGCAGCCGCTGCGGGTCCGGCCTGGCGTAACGGCGGACAAACCAACCCCAGAGCGCAAAGTAAAGCGCGCAGTAGCTGCCGAGCCCCAGCACAGCACTGGCTCCCATCAGCTCAGCACTCAGCCCGACCCAGCGCTCATCCACTGCGCCGGCCAGCACGCGGGAGGAGTGCCGGACCCAGGTCAGGTTCGGGATGAAAAAGGCCAGCCCTGCCAGGAAACCCGCGACGAAGCCTGACAGGCGCGTCTTTTCCCCCCAAAGCACGGCCAGCAGCGGCACTAGCCCCAGCCACACGGCCCACTCCTGGTTCCACAGCGGAAAGGCGCAGGTCAGCAGGCCACCGCTGACGAGCGGCAGGCCAAGGGACAGCAGGTGACGCGGTGGTCGAGACATCTGCCCAGACATGGCAGGCAGAGCAGGCCTGTCCACGGCTTTTGCCTGACAAGGCGGACGCACCTGCTTTGGAGAATGCGCATTGACCCGCTCGGAGCCACCTGCCAGCATCACCTGCATGACCCGCAGCACTTTTCTAAAAAGCACCCTCGCCGCCACTGGCCTCAGCGCCGCTGCCTCTGCCGCTGAACCCGCTGCGGCGCGCGATTACATCGAGATCCGCAAGTACCTGCTGAAGAGCGCTGACAAGCAGGCCGTGTTGGAAACTTATCTTCGTGAGGCGGCCATCCCGGCGCTGAATCGCATCGGCGTCAGCCACGTGGGCGTCTTCTTTCCTGAACAAGCCGAGGCCACGCCTGTGGTTTACGTGGTGCTGCGTCATGCCCGCCTGGAGACGCTGGCCCAAAGCGCTGATCTGCTGAGCGATGCGGCTGTGCAGCAGGCGGGCGCGGCTTATCTCGATGTGAAAGCTGTGGAGCCTGTCGTGGAGCGCATCGAAAGCTGGCTCACCCGTGGCATCGACGGTCTCGCGACGCTGCAATCGGCACCCAAGGGTAGCCGCCTCTACCAACTGCGCATCTATGAAAGTCACAGCGAAAAAGCCGCGCGCAAAAAGCTGGAGATGTTCACCGTTGGTGAATTGGCCATCTTTGCCCGCTGCGGGCTGAATGCGGTGTTCTTTGGGGAGACGCTGGTCGGACCGCTGATGCCAAACCTGACCTACCTGCTGGCCTTTGCCGACACCGCAGCGAAGGACGCTGCCTGGAACACCTTCCGCGCTGATCCGGAGTGGGCCAAGCTGAAGACCACGCCGGGCTTCACCGACAAGGAGATCGTCTCTCGCATCACGAACCTGCTGCTCGTCCCAGCTCCGTTTTCTCAGATCTGACCATGCGGGTGGGTCTGGTCCGTCACTTCCCGGTGCGCGAGCCCTGGCCGCGTGGCTGGCCGACCTCGGCAGAGCTCCAGGCCTGGCGGGCGCGCTATGATGCTGCCGAGGTGCAGCCCCAGCCTGTGGCGGATCTGACCATGAACTGGCCTTGCTGCTGGAGCAGCGATCTGAAGCGCGCTCAGCTGACTGCGCAGGCGATGTTTCGGGGGGAAATCCAACAGCTCCATGAGCTGCGCGAGGCGGAGACGGCCGCTTTTGCCACCGGACCGCTGCGGTTGCCATTTCGGGTGTGGCGGCTCGCCTACCGTCTGGCTTGGGCCACGGGCTGGATGTCTCAGCGTTCTTTGCGCGATGACTTTCTCTCACGGGTGCGCCGTGTCGTGGATCGGATCGAATCCCAGGCGCAGGATGTGCTGGTCGTCTCCCACGCGGGCACGATGATTTATCTGCGGCGAGAACTGGTTCGCTGCGGTTTTCAGGGGCCGAGCTTTCGCCTGCCGGAGCACGCGCGGCTTTACGTGCTGGAGCGGGCTGATTGAGGGCAAAACAGGCCGTGGCGAACAGCCATTCCGCGCACCTGATTTCATCCCGGATGCTGAAGTTCTCTGTGGCATTCTTGCCCCGCTGAACTTCGGCACCCGGCTTCATGCATGAAAAAGGCAGGCCGTTTCCGGCCTGCCTGGGTGGTTGGGGACAGGGTAAGTGCCTGCTGGATCAGATGAACTCGTTGATCAGGTTTTCCAGCATTTCTTGGCGGCCGGAGGCGATGAGTGGCTCTCCATTTTCCAGGGTGTAGGCTTCCAGCTCCTCGAAGCTCGTGGTGCCAGCTTCGATCTTGGCACCGATGCCAGTGTCGAAGGTGGAGTAGCGCTGCTTGCGGAAAGCTTCCCAGCGGCCGTCTTCCAGAATCGCGGCAGCGATCTTCAGGCCACGGGCAAAGGCGTCCATGCCGCCGATGTGGGCGTGGAAGAGATCGACAGGCTCGAAGGATTCGCGGCGGGGCTTGGCGTCAAAGTTCAGACCGCCGGTGGTGAAGCCGCCCATCTTCAGGATCGGCAGCATCATCTGGGTGGTCAGGTAGATGTCGGTGGGGAACTGGTCGGTGTCCCAGCCGATGAGTTCATCGCCCGTGTTGGCATCGACAGAACCGAGGGCTCCGGCGGCCACAGCGACTTCCATTTCATGCCACATGCTGTGACCGGCCAGGGTGGCGTGGTTGGTCTCCAGGTTCAGCTTGAAGTGCTCCATCAGCCCATGCTCACGCAGGAAGTTCAAGCAGGCAGCGGCATCGCTGTCATACTGGTGGGTAGAAGGCTCACGCGGCTTAGGCTCGATGTAGAAGGGGCCTTTGAAGCCGATCTTCTTTTTGTACTCGACGGCCATGTGCAGGAAGGCGGCCAAGTGATCGACCTCGCGCTTGATGTCGGTGTTCCAGAGGCTGGCGTAGCCTTCACGGCCGCCCCAGAAGGTGTAGCCCTCTCCGCCCAGGCGGTGGGTGACTTCGATGGCCTTCTTCACCTGCGCGGCGGCGTAGGCATAGACGTTGGCGTTTGGGCTGGTGGCGGCACCCTGGTTGTAGCGGGGATGCACGAACAAGCAGGCCGTGCCCCAGAGCAGCTTTTTGCCTGTGGCCTTCTGGGCCTTCTCCAGCTCGTCGGCGACGGCGTCGAGGTTTTTGTTGCTCTCGGCCAGGGTCTTGCCTTCGGGGGCCACGTCGCGGTCGTGGAAGCAGTAGTAGTCCACGCCCAGCTTGTCCATGAACTCAAAGCAGGCCCAGACGCGGCGCTGCGCATTCGCGATGCTGTCGGTCCCGTCGTCCCAGGGGCGCTGAGCCGTGCCGACGCCGAAGGGATCGGCCAAGCTGTTGCGCATGGCGTGCCAGTAGGCCACCCCAAAGCGCAGATGATCCTTCATCTTCTTTCCAGCGACGACCTCGTCGGCATTGTAGTGTTTGAAGGCCAGCGGGTTTTTGGATTTGGGTCCTTCGAACTGGATTTTGGGGATGTCAGGAAAGGCTTCGTTCATGGAATTTTTTCGTTGGGGGGCGCATTGGAGCCGTTTGGCTTTGCAGCGTCAAGCTGCATCCCTACGTGCTCTGCGACGAAAAAAGGGTGAAATCGGACAGTGCCCTCGACTCACATCTGCCGCAGCATTTGCTGCTGGTGGCGATCTTCCTCCGTCAAGGCAGAGGCCTCCATGCCATCCAGCACACGGAGTGCGAGCGCGGGCTGCTGGGCGGCTAGGTGCGCCTGCACCAGCCGACGACGGGCGGCGTGGTCTTGGGGGAAACGGCGCAGGTAGGTCTGCCAGAGTGTCGGGGCGCGTCGGGGCTCCGCTGCGCTTTCGGCCAAAGTGGCCGCGTAGTGCAGGTCACGGTTCTCTGGCTGATCGTGCAGGGCCTGGTGGACGACACGCCGCGCGAGGCTATCGGCGCTGCTCAGGGCGAGCAGGGCTGGGCGCAGGGAAATGTCTGTCAGGGCCAAGTGCAGGAAGCTCAGGCCATCCTCCAGTTGCTGGGTGCTGGAGGCGAGCTGGCAGACGCGGGCCAGGGCGCTGGGCTCCCCGAGTGCGGCGAGACGTTTGCACAGCTCATAGGCCTGCGGGGTGGGTAGTTCCCGATCGGCGATGCGGGCCGCCTCGTGCAGCCAGTGGCGATAGCTGGGGCTGACTTCGCTGTTGTTCTCCAGCAGGGACTGTGGCGCTAGCTGGTGCTCTGGAAACGAGGCGAGGTGACGCTGCAACCATGGCATGAGAGAGACGCAGACGCCGGTGGCGCGGGCAGCGGTCAGAGCGCGTTGCAGACTCGCCTCAGGCAGGGGAGCCTCCGGCGGCAGGGCTTTCAACGCTTCTTGTTCGGCCAGCAATGCCTCGGCGGCCATGCCAGCGCGGATCAGCAGGTCATTCAGGCTGTTTTTCGCGGCTTCTCGCTCAGCGGCAGGAGCTTCAGGATGGCGCCGCAGCCAAGTTTCCAAGACAGAAACGGTCGCGGAGGCTGGGGCGGTGACTTTAGCCGCTTCGAGATACTTTTGCACCAAAGCCCAGTCGGCCATTGGAAAGGCGATGGCCCGCTCCAGCAAGGTGAGCGCGGTGCGCCGATCTCCAGCCAGGCGGGCACGCTCGGCGAGGCACTGGATGGCGTGCAGGCGCAGGTCTTCGCCCAATCGATCTCCTGCTGCGCAGAGCATGAGGTGCGCCTCCAGGATGGCGTAGGGGTGGTCCTGCCCTAGCCAGCCGAGCAGCAGCGCATCACGGAGTTGGCCTGAATTTGCCAGCATGGCCGTGTCTTGCACGGTGAGTTCACGCAGCTGATCCAGGGGCGGACGGCGCAGCCAGGCATCGACCTTTTCCAGCTTCTCATCAGACAGCAGGGCAACGCTCATCAAGATAGGCTGCACCGTCTCAGACGGTGCTTTGGTCAAAAAGTGCGTCAGCCGCTCCAGGCGTGGCTTTCGCTGGGCCATCAAGGTATCGGCGGAAGTCGGCTGTGGCTTCAGGCGCTCGTGCCACAGGTAGGCGAGCGTGGCGTAAAGTCCGACGACGAGGAGGAGGCGTGCCTTCATGGAGGGAGAAAAGGGAATCCGTCAGGGGAGGTGCTTCAGCGATTCGGGTCAGCGCATGGCAGCAGTCTGTCCGGGCAGCAGATGCAGCTGCACGGTGGCTTGGCTGGGCACGGTGAATTCCACCCGGCCCTGGGTGTCGGCGATGTGGTAGTCGGGCGTGCCATTGGCCAGCACCTGGCAGACCGTGCCGGGCGGGATGCCCTCAAAGGCGAGTTCCACCGGGCGTGGGTGCGTGACCTGGAAGTAGGCACGGCTGCTGCCTGCCTGTAGGTAGCGCACGCTGGCCGTGGCGCTGGCCAGACGCAGGTAGCTGCCCTCTGGCTCCGCACGCAGCACCAGCTCTGTGCGGCGCAGGCCCAGCGTGTGAATGTAGAGCTGATCTCCCTGATGTGCGTAACCGGTCACGCCCGTGCTGCGATTCAGGTCTGGCACGCCCACGGAGGCAGGCAGGCGCAGGGTGCGGGCATGCCCTTCATTCACGATGATCCAGCGCCCGGCTCCTGTCTGGTAGATGCGGGTGTCATGCGCATCCCGCAGCAGCCGGGCATACTGACTGCCGCTGATGGCGTGAAAGGGCTGGGAGGCGCACCAGTCGAGCAGGTGACTGATCTCGGTGATGTCTCGGGCGCGGACGGCATCACGAAAAGAAAAGCACACCATCGCCGGGGCTAGCCAGCGCTGCCGGCCGGTCTCCTGGATGCGGGCGATGTCTGCCTCGGCGTGTCTCCAGGCACCTGGGCGCGCTGCAGCAGGCAGTAGGGCACAGCGTTCCCGGCCCACGGTCCAGCTGCGTGGTGTGATCTGCAACCCGCTCGGCTGTGCCCAGGGAGCGCTCGCGGGTGCCCCTGTCATCAGGCTTTCCACCCCCATCCGACGTGCGTAGGCGATGGCTTCGGCACTGGGCAGGCTATCCGCTGCCCAGGTGAAGGCGGTCATCGCCCGGCCCTGGGGCAGGCATTCCCGATGCAGAAAGGCCAGGGAACCCGCGACCTCGCGTGCTAGATTGATCGACACGGGCGGTGCACTGCTGCCCAGTGTGGCACCGATGGGGGTGGCTCCCTTCCAGCTCGTGGGGCGGCTCAGGCCGGCGGACATCGGCTCGACATGACTGAGGCTAAAGATGGCTCGGCTGGTCTCCAGCAGGCGCTCACTTTGCTGGACATCGGCCCCTGGGGACCAGCCGCGCACGTCAGCCTCATTCAATGAAACGCTCATGGGCAGAGAGTAGCGGCGCAGCACTTGCTCCAGCATCACCTCACCCGCCGTTGGCAGGCCTGGCTGCTCCGCTGTATTTCCGAAGCCATCTGCCAGCACCTGGGTGACCAGCAGGCGGCGGCCATCCAGGCTGGTCATGTCCACCACCGGCATGAGGGGCTGCCGGGCCAGCCATTTTTCCAAAAAGCCGAGCGGATCGAGTTGGGGCCCGATCTCGACAGCCAGAGGGTCGAGCCACACTCCGCCCCAGGGGGCGATCCACACTTGATCAAAATCCTCCGCACTGGCGTCCTTCGCCCGCAGGGAAAGCAGCACCTGGGAGTCGGCGGCGGCGCAGCGCACATCGCGCAGCCCGGTGATGCGCGGGGCAGTGCCACCTGGACGTGCCAGCAGGCTGCTCTCGACCTGGCGCAGGCTCGGCGGTTCCGTCAGAGTCACGGGCTTGCCACTGCCTGCGATGCCTAGCGCCGTGCAAACGGTGGCCCAGTCCGCCTCACGTTCCCAGGGCTGCCCCGTCAGCAGCAGCGGCACGCCCTGACGGGCCAGACTCACGGCCATCTGGGCCAAAGCGTGCTGCCGTTCCGCATTCAGCTGCAGCGTGGCATCGAAGATCACGGCCTGAATGCTGCCATGGTGTGGCAGGGCATCGCTGCCTTCGGACGCTTCAGCGGCGGGGTCTTGATAGATCACCTGCCAGCCCAGCCACTCCAGCGCACCCTGCAGCACGCGTGCGGTGGGGCAGTCCTGTGCAGGGCCTGAGTGCAGCACCAGCACACGTCGGCTCAACTCTTCCAGAGGGCCGAGATTCACGCCCTCTAGCTCCGGTGTGGTGAAAAAGGGCACTGCGCCCTGCTCCCGAATCCAGGCCGCGCGCGGAGGCACCTCGGTCAGCTTTTCGGGGTCGGCAAAGGCTGTCACGTAGGGCTGCACGCCCAGGCGCCGGCACTCGCGCAGCCGGCGCGCCAGCCGCAGATCGTCGTCTTCATCGCGGTCGAGAGAGTCCATGAACAAGATCCCATCCAGGCTCAGGCGTGCCTCGGAGACGAGGTCATAGCCGCCCTCAATGAACAGGCGCTTGTCCGGGTAGGCTTGTTTCACCAGCGCCAGGGCCTTCAGCACAGCCTCGCGCACGGCATCTTGGCTGATTTGCTCCATCTGGCAGAGCACCACGCCGTCGAAGCCACGCTCCGCTGCCGTTTCTACCAGCTCATGCACCACCACCTGTGGCCAGCCGGGATGCGTCGCATCCAAATGCAGCACGCCTTTGTCCCGGCTGGGCAGCAGAGGCACGCCCAAGTCACGAGCCAGGATGGCTGCCCCCGAAGTCGCAGCGATGTCAAACAGGGGCACCCGGGCTAGGCAGACATTCCCCAGCGCATGAGCCGCCTCCAGATCGACATCGGCATCCACCCGCAGCACGCAAAGGTCAAAGGTGCTCAGCCCCTGCGGAGCTGGTTTGGCCGAAAGATCGACCAAAAGGCGAGTCTGCGGCGCGGCTTCTGCATTTTTGAGAAAGACCGCAACGCCGAGAATCAGAATTGCCAACAAGGGCAAACGGGAGCGGCGGCAGTCGGATGAGCGCATATCGTTTTTGAGAATGTGCGCAAAGATTCGTCTAAAAATTATAAAATCAATGGATCATGCTCTCCATGACAATCTTCTTACCTGGCCCGCCGATTGGCTGGGGAGGGCCGCTTTTCCAAGCACGGGTGTTCAACCCGGACATCTATGTTCATGGCATCTGGAGCATTTCTACCGGGATGAATGTCGGTATCGGGATTCAACTGAGTGCCTGTTTGGCTGCGCCCTGTTGCCTTCTCGAAAAAGCCGACAAATCCTTGTCTCCTTCGGCCGTATGTCGGAGTGTTCTGGAATTCTGCCGACCGCCTCATGCGCGACTACTTCCTCCGCCGTTTCTTGCTGATTCTCCCGACCCTGATCGGGGCGACGATGGTGGTGTTTTTCATCACTCGTGTGACGCCCGGAGGCCCGCTGGAGGCGGCGTTGCGGCAGGCAGCCGCCCAGCAGGGAGAGCGTGGCATGAAGGACGCCGGTGCCTCGTTGAGCGAGGAGCAAAAGGAGGAAATGGCCGCCTACTACGGCTTCGATCGCCCCTTTCTCCCTGCCTACCTGTCGTGGCTAGGCCTGCTGCCCAAGGAGAGCGACAAGCAGTTCATCAAGTTCGAGAAGGGCAAGGATCAGGCACCCGTGACGCTGCAGGAGCTGCTGCCGAAGGACCAGTGGAAGCCGAACAACGCCTACCGCATCACCCAGGCGCAGGTCAGCCGGGAGGGAAAGCTTTCTGCCGAAGACAAGCCGGAGGGTCTCGCAGCCTGGCAAACTCGGGTCGAGAGGGAAAAGGACCGGGTGCAGGTCTTTCGCCCGCAGTACGACGGTCTGCTGCAGGGCAACCTGGGCATCTCCACGCGCTACAATGAATCCGTGTGGGGCATGATCCGCGAGCGGATGCCGGTTTCGATCTTTTACGGGCTCGTGACTTTCATCATCAGCTACCTCGTGTGCATCCCGCTTGGCATTTTGAAGGCCATCAAGCATCGCACGGTCATCGACAACGCGAGTTCGATCCTGATTTTCGTGGGTTACGCGATCCCAGGCTTTGTGCTGGCGAGCGTGCTGGTGGTGTACCTGGCGGCTCGGCTGGGCTGGTTTCCCACGGGCGGTTTTGTCAGCGAGGACTTTGCCTCCTTCACTCTGGCTGGCAAAGGCTGGGACGTGATTCACCACGCGGTGCTACCTTTGATTTGCTACATGGTCGGCAGCTTTGCCTTCATGACGATGCTGGTGAAGAACAACCTGATGGACAACTTGGCCGCCGACTATGTGCGCACGGCGGTGGCAAAGGGCGCGGGTTTCAAGCGCGCGGTGCTGGGCCATGCGCTGCGGAACTCGCTGATCCCACTCGCGACGACGCTAGGGCACGTGGTGTCGATTTTCGTGGCTGGCTCGACGCTGATCGAGTTGATCTTTGAAATCAACGGCTTCGGCCTGCTCGGCTACTACAGCGTGTTGGACCGCGATTACCCACTGGTGATGGGCATCCTCGTCATCCAGGTGGTACTGCTCATGGTGGGCAACATCCTGTCGGACTTCTTTGTGGCGCTGACCGACCCGCGCATCCGGTTTGAATAACGCATGTCTCCCCGAACCACTGGCCTCAGCCTTCTCCTTTATGCCGTGCTCGGCGCGCTGTTTCGCGGACTGTCGCTGACGGTGCCCGTGTTCAAGGTGCCCTTCCTGGGTGGTGCCGGGCTTGGCTGGGCGCTGCTAGCCCTGATCGCGCTGGCGGGTGCATGGCTGCTCTTCGCGGGGCCAAAGCAGTGGCAGTGGAGCCCACTGACGCGGAAGCAATTCCGTCGATTCCGTGAGATCAAGCGCGGCTATGTTTCTTTCCTGCTGCTGCTGGGTTTGGTGGGCGTGGCCTCGCTGGACAACCTGATCGTGGGCAAGCGCGCGCTGGTGGTCCGCTACGAAGGCCGGTTCTACTTCCCCTTTGTCACTGGCGTCATTCCGGCGACGACCTTTGGCCTCCAGGATGAGGCAGAAACCGATTATCGTGTCCTGAAAAAGCAGTTTCAGGAGGCTAGCTCGGCGAACTGGGTGCTGATGCCGCTGGTGCCGTATGATCCGAAGCTCGACACACCGGAAGTGATCGAGGAGGTGCAGCTCCGCGAGGGCGTGGCCTATCGCGCGAGTGAATCCAAGCCCTTCGATGGCCGCGCTTACACCGTTTTCAAAGACAAGCCCGGACAGAAGCGGCAGGAATGGGTCTTTCGCCACGGTCAGAAGCAGGGTGAGATGCAGGGCTGGGATGCCAACAACGAGCTGGTGGAAAAAGCGGCCTATGCTGAAGGCAAGCGCACGGCCTACACCGACTTTACCGAAGGCAGGGCAGCTGCGTTGGAGACACAGGCCAGTGACCAGCTCTTCACCGTAGTCTATCCCCCCTCCCCGCCTTCCTGGGGGCATCACCATTTCCTCGGCACCACGTCCATGGGCGGTGATGTGCTGGCGATTCTCTACGGCGGTTGGCAGCAGGCCATCATGGCGGCGCTGCTGTTCGTGACTTTTGTCTTTGTGATGGGCGTCGCGGTGGGGGGCACACTGGGTTACTTCGGTGGTGCGCTCGATCTGATCGGCATGAGGTTGATCGAGATCTGGTCCGTGCTGCCCTTTTTGTTCATTGTGATGATCGTGAGCTCGATCATCAGCCCGAACCTCTTCCTGCTTGTGGTCATCATCTCACTTTTCAGTTGGATGGGCACCACGATCTACATCCGCACGGCAGCGATGAAGGAAAAAGCCCGCGATTACGTGGCCTCTGCTCGGCTCCTCGGGGCGAGCACGGGACGCATCATCTTCCGCCACATCTTGCCGAACAGCATCGCCATCCTGGTCACGCTCGCGCCCTTTGAGGTGTCAGCCATCATCACCTCGCTGGCTGCCTTGGATTACCTTGGTTTTGGCCTGCCGCCAGAGGAGCCTAGTTGGGGCCGCTTGCTGCGTGAGGGCACCGAGGACTTCAATTACCCCTGGATCGTCAGCAGTGCTTTTGTCGCCATGACGACGGTGCTCGTGCTCGTCACTTTCGTCGGCGAGGCGGTGCGCGAGGCCTTTGATCCCAAGAAATTCACGACCTACCGCTGATGCGTTCCCTGTTTTCCGTTTTCAGTTCCCGGCTCTGTCCGATGCACTCTGCTGCTGGTAGCGCGTGCGGCTCCAAGCGGAAGGCTGGCATCGTGTTTGTGCTGGGTGCCATGTTCCTCAACTCCTGCTCGGACAGCGAGGACACTCGCTTTCCGCCCTATGACAATACGGAGGAAGTGAAGGCTTACTGGAAGTCAAAGCCGGACTTCTTCCAATGGAAGACAGCCGCGGACCTGCCGGCTGACCTGAAATGGGAAAATGCAGCAGATGTGCCAGAGTTCGGCGATCCTCGCGCCAAGAAAGGCGGCACCTTCCACGACTGGCATCCCACCTTCCCGCCCACCTTTCGTAAAGTCGGCCCGGATGCGAACAACACCTTCCGCGGCCAGCACCATGACCACATCGAGATCAGCCTGATCACGCGTCATCCGGATGAAGACGTCTGGATTCCTGGTTTGGCCAAGGAGTGGGCTGTTTCCGAGGACCGCAGGACAGTCTATTTCCGCCTCCAGGACAAGGTGACGTTCTCCGACGGCGTGCCGGTGGAGGTGGAGGACTTCTTCATGACCTTCTTTGTCATGACCAGCCCTCACATCAAGGACCCTTGGTACAATGACTGGTACACCAAGGAGTATGCGGCGATCACCAAGTTCGACGACCGCACCTTCTCCGTGACCATCCCGGAACCGAAGCCGGACCCGATCTGGTATGCGATGGTGCCACCCAGCCCGCGTCATTTTTATCGTGAATTTGGCCCCGACTTCCCGGCCCGCTACCAGTGGCGCATCTGTCCCGTAACGGGAGCGTATGTCATCGATCCTTCATTGATGAAACGCGGCCGCTCGATCACCCTGCGCCGCGTGCAGGACTGGTGGGCTGGAGGGCTCAAGCACTACCGGTATGTCTTCAACTGTGACTTCCTGGAGTACAAGATCATCGCCAGCCAGGACAAGGCCTTTGAGATGTTCCGCCAAGGGCAGTTTGAGTACTTCCTGGCGGGTCTGCCGCGCTACTGGTATGACAAGGCGGAGATCCCTGAGATCTACCGCGGCTACATCGAGCGGCACATGTTCTACAACGAATACCCGCAAGTCACCTGGGCCATCCGCATCAACGAGAGCAAACCTCTGCTCGACAACCTCGACATCCGCACCGGCATCAGCCATGCGATGAACTTCCAGAAGGTCATTGATGTGGACTTCCGTGGAGACAAGACGCGGATGAACAGCACCTTCTCTGGATTCGGCAAGTTCACCAATCCCGAGCTGAGGGCACGTCCCTTTGATCCCGTGAAAGCACGCGAGCACTTTGCCAAGGCAGGCTTTGTCAAAGCAGGGCAGGATGGCATCCTCGTGAATGCAGAAGGCAAGCGGCTGTCTTTCACGCTGACGACCTTTAACTCCGGCACCATCACGCCGATCATGCTACGTCTGAAGGAAGAGGCCAAGAAGGCAGGGCTGGAGATGAACATCGAAGGCCTCGATCCGACGCAGATGTACAAAAAGTTGGATCAAAAGAATCACGAGATGGGCTTCGCCGGCTTTGGTGCCCAGCCGCCGTATCCACGCTTTTGGGATGACTACCACAGTGACAATGCCTTCAAAATGGGGAAGGACGGCAAGCGTGAAGTGGTAACGGACACGAACAACATCACTCAAACCGCTGACCCAGCGCTAGACCCGATCATTGATCAGCATCGCAAAGCCAAAACGGAAGAGGAAGTCCGCGAGCTATCCTGGAAGCTCGCCAAGCTGATCGAGGAACGTGCCTGTACCATCCCCGCGTGGGAATCGCCCTTCTACCGCTACATGACCTGGCGCTGGGTGCAGTGGCCAAAGAATGGCAATGCCCGCAAAAGCCGCGAACCGCTGGATGCACACCTGTTCTGGATTGATGAAGACCTGAAGCGGGAGACCAAGGAAGCCATGCGCACCGGACGTGACTTTGGCGAAACCCTCCGCGTCTTCGATGCCTACAAAGCAAAATGAGCCTCTCCTCCACCAGCGCTATTCTTGAGATCCGCGACCTCGTCACCGCATTCGATACGGACGCCGGGCGCATGACGGCGGTGGATGGCGTGTGCTTTGACGTGCCGCGCGGCACGACGTTGGGTATCGTGGGAGAATCAGGCTGCGGCAAGAGCGTCACGGCCTTTTCCATCACTCGACTCTTGCCACAACCACACGGGAAGATTCTCGGGGGCAGCATTCGCTTTGAAGGGCGTGACCTCGTGTCGCTGCCGCTGGAGGAGATGCAGAAGATTCGCGGCAGTGAGATCAGCATGATCTTCCAGGAGCCGATGACCGCGCTGAATCCGGTGCAGACCGTGGGACGACAGCTGGCGGAAGCGATTTTGCTGCATGAAGACTGCCCCAAGGCCGAGGTCTTGGCACGCAGCATCGACATGATGAAAAAGGTGCGCATCCCAGCGCCCGAACAGCGGCTGAACGAATACCCGCATCAGCTCAGTGGCGGCATGAGGCAGCGCGTGATGATCGCCATGGCGCTGATCAACAAGCCCAAGTTGCTCATCGCGGATGAGCCGACCACAGCGCTGGATGTGACCGTGCAGGCGCAGATTTTGGAGCTCATCGCTGATCTGCAAAAGGAGATGGGCATGAGTGTGATCCTGATCACGCATGACCTGGGAGTCATCGCTGAAGTCTGCGATGAGGTCGCGGTGATGTATGCAGGTCGTGTCATCGAAAAGGCAGAGGTGCGCGGTCTCTTCGCGAATCCACGTCATGCTTACACGCAGGGTCTGTTGCAAAGCATCCCTCGTCTGGACAGCACGCCGAAGAGTCTGCTGAAAGCCATTCCGGGCAATGTGCCAGGCATCGCTGAATTCAAGCCCGGCTGCCGTTTTGCAGAGCGCTCAGGCCGCGTTCACACGCAGGCTCATCTCACCACACGCCCACCTTTCACTGAAATCTCACCTGGGCACTTTGTCGAGCAGTGCCCCATTTGCGTCGCATGAGCCTTCTCACCGTCCAGAATCTCCAACAGCACTTTCCGGTTCGTGGCGGGGTGTTTCATCGTGCGGTGGCCTCTTGCAAGGCCGTGGACGGTGTCAGCTTCACGCTCCGGCAGGGAGAGACGCTCGGGCTCGTCGGTGAGTCTGGCTGCGGCAAAACGACCCTTGGCAAGGCGATCGTGCGCCTGCTGAAGCCCACCGGGGGCAGCATTCAGTTCGATGGCCATGACATCACTCAGGCCTCCGCGAGAGCGATTCGACCGCTGCGACGGCACATCCAGATGATCTTCCAAGACCCGGCCGAGTCTCTGAATCCTCGTCACACCGTGCGCGATATTTTAGAAGAACCCTTCATTGTGCAAAAGCTGGGCAGCAAGGAAGAGCGTCGGAAGTGGGTGCTGGATCTGCTCGACAAAGTCGGCCTGCCCGCCAGCGCGACAGATCGTTTCCCCTTCGAGTTCAGTGGCGGTCAGCGTCAACG
Source organism: Verrucomicrobiaceae bacterium (assembly GCA_027484445.1). GTDB lineage: Bacteria > Verrucomicrobiota > Verrucomicrobiia > Verrucomicrobiales > Verrucomicrobiaceae > Prosthecobacter. The sequence continues at coordinate 95,160 of JAIXSY010000032.1, read as the reverse complement.
CATCGGCATTGCACGATCCATCGCGCTGAAGCCGAAGCTAATCGTCTGTGATGAGCCGGTTTCTGCCTTGGACGTGTCCGTGCAGAGTCAGGTGCTGAATCTTTTGCTGGAGCTACAGCGTGAGATGGGGCTGAGCTACCTGTTCATTGCTCACGGGCTGAGTGTGGTGAAGCACATGAGTGACCGCGTGGCGGTCATGTACTTGGGCAAAATCGTCGAGATGGCCCCTTCGGAGGAGCTTTACCGGAACCCACGCCATGCTTACACCCGAGCGCTCCTGGATGCGATTCCCGTGCCAGATCCGGCGAAGCGACGCAAGCGTCAGCTTTTGCAGGGAGATGTGCCCTCGCCCATCAATCCACCAGCGGGATGTGCCTTTGGTCATCGGATGAAGCACCCGAAATGGCAGGAGAGCGTGGGTCAGGATTTGACGCTGCGTGAGGTCGCTCCCGGTCACTGGGTGCAGCCCTGCCCGTGCTGCACTTGAGGTCTTGCAGTCAACTCGACATGGATGCATGACCACACGATGAAACGTCTCTGCCAAGATCCTGGGTTAGCCCGCCGAAGGAGGCTTGTCGGCCTTCTGCGGGTGGCTTCGCTCAGCCTAGCGGCGGCTGCCATGGGCCAAGACACACTGGAGTCGATGCGTCAAAGCTTTCTCCAGGAAGTCATCGGTCAATCCCAAACGCTGGTGGAGCAGTACGAGCGCGCCTTGGCGAAGCTGGAGACGGAATTGGCCGCCGCAGGAGATTACGAGACCGCGCTGAAAGTGAAGCAGCGGCGCGATGCAATCTTGGCGGTCTATCGTGGCGGAGCTCTGCCGCCGGGTGCGGTCGTGCTGGGTCTGGATCAGGTGAAAACGAGCGGGTCAGCCGAGGTTCGCGGAGATGAGCTCACGGGCTGGCGCTCCTCTTCAGCCATGGCAGAGTGGCCAGCGATCCGTGTGCCACCGGGGGAATACTTCCTCGATCTGGAAGCGAGCGTGCATGAGATGCCTGCGCCGGGATTGCGTTCGGCACCCAAGGATCAAGTCGAGTTCACTCTGGCGGAAATTTCTCCGCTTCCAGGAGCTGAGATGAATCAGAGTCGCTTCGTGGTGCCGAGCAGCAAGAAGGAGGGCATCTGGCAGAATGTGCGCCTCGGACCCCTGCGTCTCGAGCGCCGGCAAGTCGCGCTGCGACTGATGCCGCAGACGGGTTATCCTGCGAATCGAGTGTCCTTTCGGCATCTCCGTCTGGTGCCGAGCAAGCCCGCCGTGATTCAGGCAGCAGACTTTCCGCAGACGGATGCTTTGCAAGAGTCGCGTGCAGCTTTGGAAAAGACCTTGGCTCGCAGTTTGAGTGAGGTTTTGCGCAGCCATGACGAGCAGCGGAAGCAGCAAGAACTGCCGCCCGATCCACGCACGACCGAGCTAGCAGCGCTGCTGAAGGAAAAGGGTGTGGAAAAAATGCTCGCCAGGGTATCGAAGCAAACAGGAAACCTTCAAGGCTGGGTCGATGTGGAAAATGCCACGCTCACGCAGCCGGAAAAAGCGGAAGGAGACCGCTTCCTCATCCAGCATGGAGATCGCACCCAAAGCGTGCGCCTGATGTGGATCGAAGGTATCCCACCCGCCGATAACGGCGGCAAAGCACGTTCCCTGGCAGAGCGGTTGAAGCTAGATGCTGCTGTCCTGACACCGCTGGCCAACACTTCGCGTGATTTCACGGTCGCTTATCTCCAGGGGCGCAGCTTTCGAGTCATGATGCGGCCTTCACCTGGACCGGATGGCAGTCATGTTGCGCTTGTACTGATCCCTGGCGTTGGGCTTTATCAAAATGTGCTCGTCGAGCAGGGCCTCGCCTTTGTGCAGCCACGGGATCGCAGCTCTGCTGCCGGGCTGGAGGAGGGCTTCTACGCCTCTCTGGAAATGAGCCAAAAGCGAGCGCAGCGCCTCAGGAATGGCGCATGGGCCATGAGCATGGAGGAAAAGAAATGATGCCTCAGCCGTCTCGACTTCGCTCCTCTTGGTGGCTTCTCAGTCCTCTGCTGGGCCTGGCAGGGATGCTGCCGGCGCAAGAGCCCCCCGCGGGGTCAGAACCGACACGTCTGGAACAGCTGGACGTCATCTACCAACAGCAGCTGCGCACGCTGCATGTGCCCCTGCTTTCGAAGTATCTGACCGAGCTGCAGCAGCAGGCGGCGCGTGCCAAAAACCCCGCGCCCTATCGTGCAGAGATCATCCGCGTGCAGCAGTGGATCGCGGCAGGTGGCACGGTCGATGTCGTGGCGGCTGCGCAGGAATTGTCCGCTGGCCCAGGGCTCGCAGCCTCGGCTCCAGCTAGCTCGACGGTGCTGGAGGGCAAAGATAGCCCGAAGCTGATCTCGCTGACGCCTGCCTTTGCGCGCAGCATTACGCCTGTGCCAGATGGCAGCGCCAGTCCGATCTCTGCGGCGGTGGGCCGCATGTCTTGGCGCATGGATTCTCTTGCCGCAGGCAAGTATCAAGTGGTGCTGCACTTTGCCCGGCTGCCGTCTCTGGTCTCACCAACGGAGTTGGTGCTGGACTTCGCGGGGCAGCGTCTGACGGCCTCGGTATCTCCAGAAGCAGGCGGCGCGCCTTCACGCCAGTTCCGCTTGCTCCGCCTAGGGCAGCTCACGCTCGAAAAGTCCGTCGAGGGCGCGGAGCTGTCCCTCACGGTCGGAGATCCTGAGGTGAGCACGCTGCTGGTTAGGCATCTGCACCTCACGCGGATGCCTGAGGCCGCCCCCTGATCAGTCCAGACGCGAGAGCTCGCTGACGCGAAAGGCTCCGTTCAGCAGCTGCAGGTTGTCTCGCTCCACCCGCAGTGCGTCCAGGTGCAGCAGGTAGGGGAATTCCTTCAGCTTCAGCACATGCAGACCATCCTTGGGTGCTTTCAGTGCTGCTGCCACGTCAGCGATATCGGTGATTTTTTGGCCGTTCACTTCCAGCACGATCTGGCCACTCATGCGCTCGTATCCCTGCGTGCTAGCGGTTGGCAGGATCGCTCCGATGAAGACGACCTTTTTCCGGCCGTCCTTCTCCAGTTCTTCCGGGTTTGTGGCAATGCGTTGCAGACGCAGCAAGGCACCGCGCTGCTCACGCCCGAAGGAGTTCAGGTAAGACGAGGTCAGTTCTTGAAAGAGCACTCCACCGCTCAGCACATACTTGGGTCCTTTGTCGAAAAGGTAAGGTGGCACCAGGTAGTCATCTGGCTGTTTGCGGGTGAGCCGGCCTTTCAGCAGGGTCTCTTGGCCATCCCGCATCACGAGGATCTCGACCTGCTCTCCGACGAAGCCTTTGCCACGGATGAGATGACTGGCGCTGACGGCACCAAATTGGTCATCTTGGTAGTCGCCACGCGAGTCGATCTTGCTGCCATTGATGGCCATCATGATGTCGCCAGGTTTCATGCCCGCTTGGTCGGCGCTGCCCCCCTTCATGACTTTGCTGATGTACACGCCAGGTGCTCCGAGTTTCAGCCCCAGGTATTCGCGGAACTGCTCATCCTGTGTCACCTGGAACTCGATGCCAAGGGAGGGAAAGCCATCGTATTTGCCGTCAGCCACATCCTGGAGGAAGTGCTGAATGATCGGCGCGGGCAGCAGCGTGGCGACTTGATTCTTCGAGTCATAGCGCAACAGCAGGGCAGCGAGTTTGCCCCCCTTCATCACCGGAAGCGTGAAGCTGTTCGATTCACTGCGGATGATGCCGGTGGCTTCATAGACAAGGAAGGCCGCATTATCGACGACGTAACCCTGCGTCATCACCTTGCTGATCCGCAGCGGAGTGACGATGAGATCACCAATGCGACCCGACTGCCAGACGGAGAGGGAATCACCGATGCGGGCGGAGCCATCCACCTGAACACCTTTCAGACTGGCGAAGAACTCTTTTTCTTTCGTGCCGGAGTTGGGTGCCAGCAGGGCCAGATTAGCCTCATAATCCACAGCTTGAACCTTCGCGGCTAGCTTTTGGCTACCTTCAGGCAGCTCGAGCTCGATGTAGGTTGCGTCAGCCACCATCTGGGCGGTGACGAGCACGCGGTTGCCGGGCAAGACCACGCCCAAGCCACGCCTGCCCCCAGCGCTCTCTTTCTGCCAGGGGATCTGCATGTTGTAGGTCTGGTAGGTCACATTGACCTTCAGCAGCGAGTTGGGATTGATGACAGCTGTGGGTTCCTTCAGCGGCGGAGTCAGCAAACGACGTTGGATGGCGCCGATGGGTTTGCCCTCGGTCTTGGGTGCCGTAGGCGTGGAGACTCCGGGAGCTAGCTGCCCAGGCTCAGGTGGCTTCACTTGTGCCAGCAGGCTGGTGGAGATTACGGCCAAACCAAAGATGAAAAAAGGCTTCATGGGATAAAGTCGATCAGATTCGTTTCAGGGGATACCGCTGGGTCATTCGTTGCCCAAGTAGGAGTCCTCGGCGATGCCATAGGTCTGCATGATGCGGGGATGCGCAGTCTCGGCGAGATCACGCTTCAGCACGAGCGGGCGGCCTTTTTCGATGAGTTTCACCACGATGAAATCCTTCTTGGCGTCTTGTTTTTTCAGCGCTTCTGCCACGTCCTGCAGGCTGCGGATTTTCATGCCATTGATTTCATCGACCACGCTCTGGGCATAGACCGCGAGGTGCGTGTTCACTTCATCCGTCAGCACGGTAGTGAGCATGACGGGTTCGGGCCGTTCCACGTAGATTTTGTCGTTCAGGTAGTTGTCAAAAATGTAGTTCGCCACGGGGTCACGCACTTGATGGGCATCGACGAGGTTGCGATCCAAGGGCTGAAACACCAGCCCTGCATAGACGAGGTAGCGCGGGCGCTGGTTGTATTGGGAACCAAGCCTCACGTAGGGGTCGAAGCGCTTCAGCTTCACTTCTTTCTCCAGCGTCTTGCCATCGCGCAGCAGGCGGATCTTCAGCGTGTCCCCAGCGAATTTGCGCTCGACGACTTCGTTCATGTCCATCAGTTCGCCCTCGAAGCGAATGAGGCCATTGTTCAACACGGGATTGCCATCCATGGCCAAAAGCACATCGCCGCGCTCCAGCGTGCCACCGGCGCTGCCAGCGGGTTCAGCATCGACGATCATCACGCCCACGCCGTCATCGCCGAGCTTCAGGGCTTTGCGCTGAGCGATGTTCTCCACGGGGAAATCCGTCACTGCTAGGTCCACGTAGTAATCATACTTGCCGTCTTCCACATCTTTCAGGAAGCGCTGAATGACGGGCACTGGAATGATGTAGCCGACGTTCTGCGCCACGCTGCCGCTGTAGCCCTGGAAAGCGACGCCGACGACCTTGCCAGCTTGCAGCACGGGACCACCCGAGTTGCCTGGGTTGATGGCGGCATCGACTTGGATGGCCAAATGCTGATCCACGCCACTGTGGCTGAACGTGCGGAAGTCGATGCGCGACACCACACCGCGAGTGACCGAGATGCGGTCGCCGCCGATGGGATACCCCACGGCGATGACTTCCGTGTTCAGCTTGGGAATACCACCGAAGCTGAGCTGGCGGGTTTTTTCAAATGGAGTCCCGTCTTCAGCTTCGATGATCGCCAGGTCGCAATCGTGGGCCACATGAACAATCCGCGCGGGGTGGGGGCGTGGGTCATTCGTGGTGCGGATGACGATCTTCGTCGCATTGCTAACCACGTGAGCATTGGTGAGGAAGCGGTTTTTGCCGATCAGAAATCCCGTGCCGCTGCCGCCGCTGGGCTGGCCAGCGTTCCAGGGCTCGCGGTAGTCTGGGAAGAGCACGGAGACGTCGATGTTGACGATGCCATCCCACTCTCCGGAAGTCATGTCGATGACTTGGCTAGCCCCGGAGGACTCTTGAGCCGGGAGGAGGGGAGGAACCGCCCCGGAAACCAGGGCCAGAAGGGGGAAAAGAAGGCGTTTGCGCATAGGGCAGGGCTCGAAGCGGAAAACATACGCAGCGCTGCCCGCTCATGACAAGAGTCTTCCAAAAAATCCGTAAATCTGCTCAAGTTCCATCTGCACGGGGCCATGCCACTGGCCATCGCCGGGCAAATCTAGGGATGCAGGGCAGCTTCTGCCCACGGGAAACACAACCCGCTGGGATACCTCGCGTCATTTCTCTGGCTGAGGCCATGGCGCTCAACAGGCCTCAACCAACCCAGACCCGACGTGTTTGATTATGGTAATATTTATATTTGTTGATTTTGAGACCAGGGGTAGCTTTCCATTCCATGCGTCTGCTCGGCATCTCCGCCTTTTACCACGACTCTGCTGCCTGCCTTCTCCAGGACGGCCAGGTCGTGGCGGCGGCGCAGGAGGAGCGCTTCACGCGCCGCCGGCATGACGCTGCTTTTCCCTGCCGCGCGGTTGAGTTTTGTCTGCGCCAGGGCGGCATCACGGCGGCGCAGCTAGACGGCATCGCTTTTTACGACAAGCCGCTGCTCAAATTTGACCGCATCTTGGAAACGCACCTGGCCTGGGCTCCGCGCGGGCTGAAGAGCTTCATGATGGCTGTGCCGGTCTGGCTGGCGGAGAAGCTCTGGATGCCCTCGGTGATCGAAAAAGAGGTCGGCCAGGGCATCCCGCTGCTGTTTGCTGAACACCACGAGTCCCATGCCGCCTCCGCCTTTTTTCCCAGCCCGTTTGAAAGCGCCGCCGTGCTGACGGTGGACGGCGTGGGCGAGTGGGCCACCACGTCCTGGGGCGTGGGCCGGGAAAACCGCGTGCAGATGCTGAAGGAGATGCATTTCCCGCACTCGCTGGGGCTGCTTTACTCCGCCTTCACCTACTTCACCGGCTTCAAGGTGAACTCCGGCGAGTACAAGGTGATGGGCCTGGCCCCTTACGGCCAGCCGAAGTATGCGCAGGCCATCCTAGATCACCTGATCGACCTGAAGGAGGACGGCTCCTTCGCGATGAACCAGGACTACTTCGACTACAGCGCGGGCCTGAAAATGACGGGGCCGAAGATGGAGCCGCTCTTCGGCGGACCGCCGCGCAAGCCGGAGTCAAAGCTGACCCAGCGTGAGATGGACCTCGCAGCCTCCGTGCAGGCCGTGACGGAGGAAGTCATGCTGCGCATGGCCCGCCACATTCGGAAGGAAACCGGGGAGCGCCATCTCTGCCTGGCCGGCGGTGTGGCGCTGAATTGCGTGGCCAATGGCAAGCTGCTGCGCGCGGGCATTTTTGATGACATCTACATCCAGCCTGCGGCGGGCGATGCGGGGGGTGCCTTGGGCGCGGCCCTGGCGGCCTACCACCACTATCATGAAAAGCCACGTCCAGCGGTCACAGGCGCAGATTGGCAACACGGCAGCTACCTCGGCCCGGAGTATTCCGATGCGGAAATCACCGCCCGCCTCACGGCTTTCGGTGCCGTGAGCCAGCTGCAGGCGGATGACGAAAGCCTCTGCCGCGAGGTGGCGCGTCTCATGACCGAGGGCAAGGTCGTCGGCTGGTTCCAGGGCCGCATGGAGTTCGGCCCGCGGGCGCTTGGCGCGCGGTCGATCATCGGCGATGCCCGCAGCCCAGAGATGCAGAAGATCATGAACCTGAAGATCAAGTTCCGCGAAAGCTTCCGCCCCTTTGCCCCCGCCGTGCTGGCGGAAAAGGTGGGCGAATGGTTCGATCACGATCGTTCCAGCCCCTACATGCTCATCGTGGCGGACGTGCTGGAAAAGCATCGCCGCCAGCTCTCCGAGGCCGATGACAAGCTCTGGGGCATCGACAAACTGAACGTGCCGCGCTCCTGCATCCCCGCCGTGACGCACGTGGACTTCTCCGCCCGGCTCCAGACCGTGCATCGCGACACAAACCCAGTCTTCCACCGCCTCATTAGCGAGTTCGATCGCCTCACCGGCTGCCCAGTCGTGGTGAACACCTCCTTCAACGTGCGTGGCGAGCCCATCGTCGAGAGCCCAGAGCAGGCCTACACCTGCTTCATGCGCACGGAGTTGGATGTTCTCGTGCTCGGCCGTCACCTGCTGCTGAAATCCCAGCAGCCCGACTGGAAAGAGGCGCATGACTGGCGCGCTGAACACACCCTCGACTAACCTTTCGCTACGCCCATGGGACTCCGCGCCGACGTCATCCACGAACTCCAGGCCCTCGACACCTCGCCGAAAGCCATGCGCAAGTTTGGCCTCACAGTCGGGGCCGTGTTTTTCAGCATCAGCATGTTTGGCGTCTACAAGCAGTGGCCGCAGGCAGTCTGCGCCATCTCAGGCCTAGCGGGTGCCTTTCTGCTGCTGAATGGAGCCCTCTTCCCGCAGTGGCTGCCCCTTTTTCACCGCGCCTGGATGACCTTCGCTCTCGCCCTCGGCTGGTGCATGTCGCGGCTGATTTTGACCTTGGTCTTCGTGCTGGCGATGGTTCCTGTCGCCCTCTTGGGTCGGCTGTTGAGCTTGCCTTTCGTCCAGATCCGCCGCACTCCCGCTCGGCAGACTTATTGGGTAGATCATCCCGCGCGCACGGCTAAGCATCACCAGGACATGTTTTGAAATCCCGCGAATCCTCGACCTTTGCCATTCCATGAAGCTCCGCATCCTCGGCCAGTTCTTCACCTACCTCTTCCGTTCGGGAAAATGGTGGCTCTTTCCCATCGTGCTGCTGCTGCTGGTGCTCGGCTTGATCCTTGTCGTGGCCAAAGGGTCCGCCCTCGCCCCTTTCATCTACACTTTGTTTTGACGGCATGGTGACCAGCCCTGCGAACCAGCGCCTTTGCTACCTTGGTGCCCTTGGTGGGCTCACCGGTTCTGCCGTGCTCTGGCATCGCCTTGTCACTCTAGGTGCAGATCAGTGGGCCATGCCTGCGCAGTGCCTTGCTGGTTTTGCCTTCCTGAGCTTCATCGCCGCTCGCCGGGGAGGCTGGCTGCAGGCGCTGGTCAGTGGCGCGGTGCGTTTGGGGCTCACCACCAGCATAACCTTTGGGCTGGCAGAGCTGGCCTGCCGAGCCATGAAGCTGGATTTCAATGAGTTGCTCGGCGCACGGAAGGCGAATGAAGCCTTCCCGATTTACTTCCGCTTGCCCACGCACCCGAGCGGCGAGGTCTTTTTCACCCGCACGCCGGGTGCTACCTGGACGGGGAAGCCGCTGCAGACGTTGCTGAAAAATCACCGCAGCACCGATGTCACCTACACCGACGAAAAGGAGCTGACCCTGCGCTATTCCCAAGAAGGCTTTCGCAATCCCGACTCGCTCACGGATTGGCAGGTTGCTGTCGTCGGGGATTCGTTCACGGAGTCTGGCTATCTGCCTGAAGATCAAATCTTTACTGGCATCGCTGCTGCGAAGTTGGGGAAGCCTGTGAAAAACCTCGGCATCACCGACACAGGAAATTTTGCCCACGTCCACTACCTGGAGACCTATGGTGCCGCGCCCTCCTGCAAAACGGCAGTGCTCGCCTTCTTTGAGGGCAATGATCTTTCCGACAACGTCCACGAGGCTGAGGCACTCGATCTCTACCAGCGTGTCGGTGAACGTCCTAGCCATGACATCCCCGTGCAGCCCTCTCTGCTCAGAGCCGTGTGGAATCTACTGCGCGACTTCAAGAAGCTCCGGCTCAGCGAGCGCAGTTACGCCAATGCCTGGTTCCAGGCAGGCAGTCAGGAAATTCCGGTCACCATCGCCGATGCGCCACCTCGCATGACCCAACTGACGCTAGAAGAGCGCAAGGCCCTAGCTAGCGCGCTGGATCGCTACCTCGCCGCAGCGCAAAAGCACGGCATGGAGCCGTGCCTGCTGTATCTGCCCTGCAAGCGCCGCGTGCTGCACGGCCACCTGCGCCAGGGGCAGGATTACCCTGAGCCCAATTGGGAGCCAGGCGACCTGCCGCAGCACGTCGCGGCTGAATGCCAGCGCCGTGGCATCCGCTACCTGGACGCCACGCCTGCCCTGCGCCAAGCCACGGCCCAGGGCGTGCTGACCTTCAACCCGATCTACGACACACACTTCAACGCCGAGGGGCATCGAATCGTCGGTGAAGTGTTGGCCGGTGGAGTGGCGCGTTAGGGGTTTGTAAATCTCTGACCATCAGCGACTTGAGTGGAATGGTAATTCCAAGTTGACCATGACATGGCGGAAGCTTAGCCTCTGGACTGCAATCCATCCGGGCACGTGCCCGGCACGCACACCGACCGCCTCCATCAATGCACCATGCGCCTCTCGAGTAATCTGACCGCGCCCAGAGCACCAAAGGGATTGGCGAATCATTCGCCCGGCAGCAGGTGTCCGGCAGGCGTTTTGTCAATGCCAGCCCCCGCCAGCGCACGTCACCAGGAGGGTTGTCGCACCGAACAGGAATACCTGGAGCCGCGAGGGCGGTTCCACGGCATCGCCATCCGACTCAGGTCGGGCACATGCCGCCATGACCCATCCTGCAACGGTGCTGAACGCCAACACACCCCCAACGCACCCCAACACTACCATGTCAGACTCACCCACCAAGCAAGGTTCACGCCGCCGCCGTCGCCCCAGAGGCAACGGAGGAGGCCCGCCTCATGTCTCCACACCGCGTGGAGGTCAGGTCAAGCAGACGGGCTTCCAGAAGTTCTTGAGCGCCATCTCGTTCGGTCTTCTCGGCAAGCCTGAGGCACTTCCCAAAGTCCACGCCCGCTCCTCCGCTCCCACGCCGCAAGGTCCCAAGAGCGGTTCACCCCGCCCCCCTCGTGAACCCCGCCAGCGCCGCGAGCCTAGCGCACCAAACCCGGCTGAAATCACCACCGAGCGCCTCTATGTCGGCAACCTCTCCTACGATGCCACGGAGAGCGATCTGTTTGAGCTCTTCAACGGCGTCGGCAGCGTCCGCAATGCCGAAGTCGTGGTGAACAGCCGCACCCAGCGCTCCAAGGGTTTTGCCTTTGTCACCATGGCCTCCATGGATGAAGCCCGCCGTGCCGTCAGTGAACTGCATGGCAAGGAATTCATGGGACGTCCTTTGCAGCTTAGTGGAGCCAAGCCCATCGGCCACGGCCAAGATGCAGCGCAAGACGAAGAGAGAGCAGCTGCCTGATTTGGCCTTCAGTCCTCTCAAATTGTGATCCCTTCGATCCCCCGGCACCCCCGGGGGATTTTTTGTGCCCTCTGGGATGCTTCCGGCATGAAAGATGCCCGCCTGGGTGCGTATCCTTTTTCCCCATCTGCTTAAAATGATTTTGTCCCCCCGCAAAACCATCCCACTCGGCCTTTTCGTCGCGTCTGTCCTTTCTGCCAATCCCCCCGACTGGAAGTCGATCGAGCCCATGCTCGCCGCCAAGTGCTACTCATGCCACAACGCCGACAAAATGAAGGGCGATGTGGATCTCCAGCAGCACGCCTCAGATCCGAAGCTTGCCGTCGAATTCGAAATCTGGACCAAGGTCAAGGACACCATCGACAATGGCGACATGCCGCCGCGAAAGGCGAAGCAACTGACCCCCGAGGAAAAAAAAGCCATCACCGGCTGGGTGCAACAGGGCCTGGATGCCCTCGCGGAGGCCAAATCCGGCGATCCCGGTGCGGTCACGATGCGCCGCCTGACGAATGCTGAGTATGACAACACGATTCGTGACCTCACAGGTCGCGATTACGCCCTCGCAAAGGAATTCCAAACCGATGGCGGCGGCGGTGAAGGTTTTACCAACACCGGAGATGTGCTCTTTTTGAGCCCGGCAGCCATCGACAAGTATTTCGCGGCAGCGCGGAAACTCTCTGAGCACGCCACCGTCATGCCGGGCACGGGCATCGTGTTTCATCCGCAGCGCATCGGCCTGCGCGGACCGGAGCAGGTGAAGGCGCAGGCACAGCAGGGACTGTATGTGTGGTATCAGCAAAAAGCCGCGCCCCATCTGCCGAAGGACTTCGATCCGATGCGCGAGGGCGATTACATGCTCGCCTGCTGGAAGCACAAGCACGCAAAAACGCCGCTCGACCAGCTCGCGAAAGACATGAAGCTCAGCATCCATTTCCTGAGCAACTGGTGGAACCTCGTGAACTCCACCGAACCAAAGAGCCGCTACCTCGACCTCGTGCGCGTGCCGTGGCGTGAGCTGCCTGCCGATGAAAAAGCCGCGCAGGAGCGCATCAAGGCCATCGAGGCTGATCTGCTGAGCTGGAACAATCCGAAGAAGCCTGGCAGCGGCGTGCAGCGCCAGCAGCAGGACAGCGACGGCATCCGCCCCTATGTCATGCAGGGGCCGGTGAATGGCAAAACGCAGGTCCACCTCTGCTTTGGCGACACGGGCGACGGCAACAAGGGCGACATCGCCCTCGTGACGCAGATCGACTACCACATCGGCAAGCAGAAGCTCAATTACCTGACCTGGCTCGACAAGGCGCTTGCTGAAAAACGCCAGCAAGCCGCAGTGAACCCGCCACCGCCGAATCTCGACACCATCAAGGCCCGCCTCACCGAATTGGAAAAAGTGCGTGCTTTGTACGGCAAGCATCCGCAGCCAGGCCGCACGATTGAGCAGAACGTGCTCGCCTTCGCCGCGCCACAGGTCGTCACTCTGCCTTTGCCTGAAGGCGCGAACTGGCTCCTCGCTCATGCACGCCTCGACATGCAGAATCCCGAAGTCGATGAGGCCACCCTCCAGTGGACCCTGACCACCGGAACACCTCGCGATGTGACGAAGATCATCCCCGGTGTGCTTACCATCTGGAAGCGCAGCACGCCCAAGGCACGTGAAACCATGAACGACTTCAACAAGATGAAGACCGCCTTCCCGGACATGTTCGAGCGCCGACTGGAAGAGGTCGCGAACAATCTTTACCGCGGCGGCAAGCCCAACTACACGGTTTATTACTTCAGCGATGATCAGCTCGGCCAGCTCCTCGGCCAGAAGGACAAGGACTACCTCGCCGCGATGAAGAAGGACTGGAGCTACAACGCCACGCCGAACCTCAACAAACAACAGCAACAGGAATACGATGGTGCGCTGCTCTGGCACCTGCATCAGTTTGCCCGCAAAGCCTGGCGCCGACCCATCACCGACGAGGAGACGAAGAAGCTCGACGCGCTCTACTTCGCCAGCCGCGCCAAGGAGCTCGACCGCGAATCCGCCGCTCGTGAAGTGCTCGTGCGTGTGCTCGTCTCGCCCAATTTTCTCTTCAAGGCCGAGACACTGCCGCCCATCGCCGACGCGAAGACCACCGAGGTGCCGCTGAACGCGCACGAACTGGCCTCACGCCTCAGCTACTTCCTCTGGGCCTCTTTGCCCGACTGGGAACTGCGCAAGGCCGCCGATGACGGCAGCCTCTTGAAGCCCGAAGTCCTCGCCGCACAGACCAAGCGCATGCTGCGTGATCCGAAGGCCGCCGCGCTCGCCAAAGAGTTCGCGGGCCAGTGGTTGAAGTTCAACGGCTTTGACGCGCACAACAGCGTGGATGAGAAAAAGTATCCACAGTTCACCGCCGAACTCCGCGCCGACATGCATCGCGAGGTCGTGGAGTTCTTCACCCACCTCGTGCGCGATGACCGCAACGTCTCCGACATCATCAGCGGTGACTACACCTTCATGAATGAGCGTCTCGGCTGGCACTACGGCGTGCCCGGCATCGTCGGGAACGACTTCCGCGAAGTCAAAGTCGGCCAGCATCATCGGGGTGGCCTCCTCGGCATGGGTGCTATCTTGACGAAGACCTCCCGTCCGCACCGCACCAGCCCTGTCCTGCGTGGCGACTACCTTTATCAGGTCGTCCTCGGTTTCAGCAGCCCGCCGCCGCCGCCGAACGTCCCCGAGCTCAAAGAAACCAGCAAGCCCTCCTCCCTACGCGAGGCCCTCATGCAGCACCGCAACGACTCTGCCTGCGCCGTCTGCCACGAGCGCATCGACCCCCTCGGCTTCGCTTTGGAGAGCTACGATCCCATCGGCCGCTTCCGTCCCACCGATGAAGCTGGCGGCAAAATCGACGACACTGGCGAAATGATGGATGGCACCAAGTTCCAAGGCCTTGCCGGCCTGCGCGATTACCTCAAAAAGAACGAGCCGCAGTTCCTTACCCAGTTCACCCGCAAACTTCTCGGCTACGCCCTCGGTCGCCAAACTCTTCCCAGCGACAAAAAACTGCTCCAACAGATGCAGGCCTCGCTGAAAGCGAACAGCGGCAAGTTTTCCTCTGCTGTGCTTGAGATTGTGAAGAGCCGCCAGTTCCTCAATCGACGCGCCGAGCCACAGGTGGCCTCAAATTAATTCGCCACCTTTGCAACAGATCCGTGGCTTAGCATCGTCATTTCTGAATCATGAAGGGCATCCACCAATTCCCGCAGACCACGCACAGCGTGATTGATGCGAGACTTCACAGTGCCGAGAGGAACCCTCAGTCGATCTGCAATTTCTTGAAGTTGCAGACCTTCATGAAAATACAGGCTCACAATCTCACGATGCTTGACCGATAGTTGAGCAATGAGTTCTTCTAGGTCGAGCCATGACTGGCTGACTTGCCCTGGGCTAGCCTCCCGAACGGTTAATTCGTGGCCATAGGCTAGCAGGGTCTTGTCACGACGAGTGCGCTTGCGCCAGTGATCTGTCCACGCATGCCTTGCCAGTGTCAGTAGGAAATTGGAGAAGCGTCCTGAAGCTTGATAGCGCTCTCGGTAATGAAATAGCCGCAGAAAGGTGTCTTGAACGAGGTCGTCTGCCTCCTCTTGAGCCCCTTGGCGCTGAAAAAAAAGGCGGAGTGAGGGCGCATGATGCCGAAACAAGGCCGAAAAAGCAGATTCTAGGGAAGAGCGAGCCCCGAGCATGAGTGCAGCATCCGGGTCGTCTATGACGGAATCGACCGAGGCGGAGCTGAAGTCATCAAAGGTTGGCAGGGCAAATCTGACCATAATTTTGTTCGGGGATGAACCTTTATTTGACCTGAGACGCTTCTACCAGATGAAGAATCTTCAATGTCACCTCCTGAACCATTTCAGGCCCAAAGGTTTGGGTCTGCTGTCAATTTTTGCTCATGTTTCTCGGGCAAAAAGGGGGCGTGCCGTGCTATCGCCGGGAAAAGACGCTCGGGCTACACCCTCCTGGAGCTAGTGGTGGTCATGGTCATCATCGCCGCGCTGGCGGCGCTGGTGGTGCCAAATCTGGACCGGGTGGCGGATGATGCGGAGCTGACGGTGGCGCGGGCGAATCTGAGCACGATCCGCGAGGCGATCACGGGCTCGGCGAGCGCTCCGGGGTATTTCGCGGACATGCGCTATGTGCCGGGTTTTGATCCTCTGGAGTTCCGTCTTCATGACCTGCTGAGCGACTCCCTGCCAACGAAGCCGCTCTACGACATCACCCTCAATCGAGGCTGGCGCGGGCCTTATTTGCAGCGATTCCCGGCGGTGCAAAACACCAACCGGCTCCATGAGGGCCTCTTTCCTGCCGCCAATGACCGGCGCAGGGCGAATGATCCCACCTTCTTCGAGCGCGGCTTTTTTTATGACACGGTGAACAGCTTCTACGGCCTGCCCGGGGTGCAGCGCAGCATCGGCGATGCCTGGGGAAATCCCATCATCCTGCAAGTTCCGCCGGAGGAGGCCTTCGTGACCCCTTCGGCGACAAAACGCTGGCGCTATGCCCGCCTCGTGAGTGCCGGGCCAGATGGGGTGCTTTCAACACCGCGCTACGATGCCAGCATTCCGGTGCTGCAAACCCGCCGAGACGAGGCAAGGCTCGCGGGCAGGCTGTCTGATGGCACCTTGGTGGCGCGAGGCGATGACCTGGTGCTGTTCCTCAACCGAGTCGATGTTTATGAAGTTGAGGAGCCCTAAACATCGCCCTTCCGGCTTCACCCTTCTCGAACTGCTCGTCGTGCTCGTCATCCTGGCGGCGGTGACGACGCTGGCCTTCCGTTCCTTGGACGAGGTGCAGGATCAGCAGCGTTATGAGTCGAGCCGTGCTTTGCTAGAGGAACTGGATCAAGCGGTGCTCGGGAATGAGCAGATGGCAGGTTTTGTTTCGGACATGGGGCGGCTGCCGCAGACGGTGCTGCGAGGCGGCGAACTCACGCTGGCGGAGCTTTGGCAGCAGGGACTGCTGCCGCCATGGGATGTGCGCAGCCACGTGCTCGATCCCGAGGTGCTGCTGCCCACGGGTTGGCGTGGCCCTTACCTAACCCTGCCCTTGGATGCGGCGAATGTCTTCGACGGCTGGGGAAACCCCATGCGCTCGCTGCCGGAAGCCAGCCCGGCGAATCCGACCACCACAGGCTATCACCGGCTGAGAGATGAAAACGACGCGGCGATCATCACCGCTGGGCAGCCGATCAGCATGCTTCGGCATCTGGGGGCGAATGGGGCGTTTGGTCCCGCTGACCTGGGGGTGGATCGCGACCTCGGGATAGCTTTCGCTTCCACGACACCGCTGCTGAACCGTTTTGGAGCCAGTGTGAAAGCCACTGTGCAGGTGCTGATGAACGATGGCAGCCCGGCAGCCATCAGTCCTACGGATCAGGTGTATGTGCGGGTCTTCACGCCGAACCCGATGGATGTGACGCAACTGCTCGTGGTGTCGGACAAGGCCGCCCAAGCCGCTTCGGTGACGATTCCTGCCGCTGCTGGGGACTACCTCACCGGCCTAACCATCGGTGCACGTGTTATTCGTGCTTACGTGATCCAGGACCAGGGAAACAGCGATCCGGCGGACGATGTGCTCATCGCGAAAAGCGCCATCAAGCACATCACCCTGCGCCCAGGGGTCAACTTCATCCCGCTCACGATTTACCGCCCATGAAGCCGCCTTCGGTCAATACCCTCATCCTCATCACTGCCGGACGTTGCTGCCGGGCGGATGTGGACGCGCGCGGTGAGATCAGCGGGGTTTGGAGCCAGGCGCGGCGCGGCGGGCTGAACCTGGCTGAGTCGGTGCGGCTCGCCCTGGGGCTCGGCAGTCCGGTCAGCGGTCGGGGTGTCTTGGTGCTGACGACGGAGGTGTGGACGCAGACGCTCAGCCTGCATCGCGGGCAGGTTTCCGGCCTGGCGCGTGCGGAGCTGGAGCAGGCGCTGGCCTTTGAGGCGGAGCCGTTCTCCGGTCTGTCGGCCCTGGAGAGTGTGCTGGGTTTTTGCGACAGCGGCGCGCGGGATGGCACGGCTTCGTTTTGGATCGTGCAACTGGCGCGAGGTGAGCGTGAGGCTGTGCTGCGCGTGGTGAAGGAAGGCGGCGCGCGGCTTCAGGGCATCGCCCATCCGGGTGCTGTCCCGGCTCCGCTCGGGGCGGTGGCTTCGGGCACGGCTTGGCGGCGCATCGAGTGCTGGGACGGCGCGTGGTTGCTGGTGCTGTGTGAGGATGGCCGCAGCGTGCAGGTGAAGGTCGTGCCCTCCGCACCCGAACCCCGCGACCTGCCCGCGCATGGCACGCTGGAGCGGCTGAACGCCCGCGAAAACAGCCCCTTCACGGCGGAGGAGGTGGCGTGGTCGCTGAATGACGAGGTCACCCTGCGCTCCTGGTTTGAAAAACTAGCCCGCATGCCCGGCGAGATCCCTCTGATCCAGGCCGAGGCCGCCGCGCCGCCGCGCCACTTGCCCAAGCAAGTCGGCATCCTGCTCACTGCCGCGGTGATCGTCACCTCCATCGCTCAGGCGCTGTGGCTCGGGCGGGAAAAGCAGTCGCTGACCAATCTTCAGCAGGAGTATGCCCGGCTTCAGCCCTTGATCGAGACCACGAACCGGGAATCCGCCAAACTGAAAACGGAACTCGGCGAAGTGCAGCAGAAGCTGAAAAATCTGCAACGCCTGATCCAGCAGCGTGGCTCCGTGCCGGAACTGCTGCGGGCGCTGGCTGAGCACTGCCCGGAGACCATCGTCTTCAGTCAGATCAAACCGGAGCGCGGGGTGATGAACCTCAGCGGCATCGCGCTGGAGGCCATGGCCGTGGATGAGATGAGCATCGTGCTCAGCGGAGCCCTGAAACCTGTGGGTCTGGTGGCGACACCGCTGGAAAAGAAAGCCCGCCAAGCCCAATCAAACCGGGGCCCTTGGGATTTCACCATCGCCGTGATGCCGGTGGAGCAGGCGACCCGCAACGCGCCGCCCTTGCCGACCGAATCTGACAACTGAGCCTGAAACCACCTTGTGATGAAAATTTCCTCCCGCGAACAATGGATGCTGGCCCTGATGGTGCCGGTGGTGGCCTTCGTCGGTGCTGAGCTGGCGGTCCTGCGGCCACTGCGGCGGAACGTGGCGGATTTGAATCAGGAAATGAACCTGCGTGGTGAGCGCAGTGCCTGGCAACTCCGGCTCCAGACTGCACAAAACGAGGTCGGTAGCCTGCACTCGCAGTTAGAAGATGCCCGCGCGGATCTCGACAAAACCCTGCCGAAGCTCGACCACGCCGCCGCGCTGAAAGAGGTGTCCCGCCTTTGCTCCGAGGGCGGGCTTTCCCTCATCTCCACCGCTCAGGAGGCGGGTCCGGCGCTCGTGCCCGCGCTTCAGTCGGTGGTGCCTTTGATCGCTGCGCAAAATGGGGGTGCCACTCCCGAGGCCTGGAAGATCGACCTGCGTGGCAGTTACGGCCAAGTGCGGAAACTAGTGAATGCACTCGCCACCGCGCAAGCCTTCATTGTGCCGCTGCAACTTGGCATGAAAACCGACCTGGAGGCCATGGAACCCACGTCCTGGGTGCTGACGCTCTGGCTTTAAACTGAACCACGATGCCGACCTCAGCTGACACTCTTCTCGATGACCTTCTCCACCGTTGCGTGGCGGAGGATGCCTCCGATTTACACATCACGCCCGGCCTGCCGCCGCATCTGCGCCTGCATGGCGAGCTGACGGAGATCGAGCGCCATCCGGCGCTGGATGCAGCCCAGACTCGTGCGCTGTCGGCGGAGTTGGTTCGCCGCATGACGGGCAGTGAGAATGACCTGGAAAAATCCGTCCAGGTGCGCGGTTGCATCGATGGGGCCATGACCTCGCGCGACGATGCGCGCTTCCGCTTCAATATTTTCCGCCGTCAGGGGGAGTATGCCATCGCGCTGCGACGCCTTGAGGATCGCTTCCGCACGCTGGCCGAACTCGGCATCCCGGATAGCCTGTATTCCTTCTGCCAGCTCCGTGACGGCCTGGTGGTCATCAGCGGTCCCACAGGTGCAGGGAAAAGCACGACGCTGGCCGCTTTGCTCGACCATGTGAACCGCAACCGCACCGGCCACATCATTACCATCGAGGACCCCATCGAGTACATCCACAAACGCATCCGCTGCGTGGTGAATCAGCGTCAGGTGGGCCTGGACGCGCCGAGCTTCAATGACGCGCTGGTGGCTTCCCTGCGCCAAGACCCGGACGTGGTGCTAGTGGGGGAAATTCGTGACCTAGACACCATCCGCACGGCCATCACCGCCGCGGAAACTGGGCATCTCGTTTTCACTACCTTGCACGCAGGCGACTGCGTCGGCTCCATCGAGCGACTCGTCTCCGTCTTTCCCTCGGACGAGCAGGAGGGCATCCGCCGCCAGCTTTCCCTCGTGCTGCGCGGCGTGGTGGCACAGCATCTTTTGCCGGGTGCAGATGGTTGCAGCCGCGTGGCCGCCACGGAGGTGCTCATGGTGACGCCAGCGGTTTCCAATCTCATCGCCACCAGCAAAAGCTCACAGATTTACTCCAGCATCGAGTTAGGCAGTGCTCAAGGAATGCAGACGCTGGAGCAGGACCTCGCGCGGCTTTGGGCCACAGGTCGCATCACGGAAACCAGCGCGGTGGCCATGGCCCGCAATGTGCCTGTGATGCGTGACCGCGCGGCTTTGCTGCGCCGTGGCAATGGACAACGCAATGGAGGGACACCCGCGACATGATCGACGTCCCCACCAGCATCGACCTTGATCAGGTGCGCATTGATCCCGCCTGGGCGCTGCGCATTCCGTCCAGCCTAGCTTTGCGAAAGCGCCTGCTGCCTTTCGCCTCCATGCAGGGCCGTGTGTATGTGGCCTGCCTCGACCCTCAGGACACCGCCTCGCTGGATGCCGTCACGCGTTTCACGGGTCAGCAAGCCGTGCCGGTTCGCGTGGATGGGGAAGCTTTGCAAAGAGCGCTGGCCCGTGTCTTTGGCGATGGCTCGCGTGCCACCACGAGTGCCCGTGCGGAAACCCACGACGCCGGGGATGATGCCATGGCGTTGAGCGAGGAGCTTTTGCGTGCTGCGGTGATGCGCCAGGCCTCAGACATCCACATCGATCCTTCCCGTGAGGACATGCGCATCCGACTGCGTGTCGATGGTGTGCTGGAGGAATATCGCCGCTTGCCGATCAGTCTGCATCCTGCGCTATGCAGCCGTTTGAAAGTGCAGGCTGGCATGGACATCGCCGAGCGTCGAGCGCCACAAGACGGAGCGCTGACCTACCGTTACAGCACGGCGGGAGGCACGCATGAGATCGACGTGCGCGTGGCTAGCCTGCCGACGAAGCATGGCGAGCGCCTGACGCTGCGTTTGCTCGCCGCGCATGACCAGTGGCTGACCATGGAAAAGCTCGGCATGGAGGCGGAAGACCTCGCCAAGCTGGAGTGGATGATCAGCCAGCCGCACGGCCTCATGCTGCTGACCGGTCCCACGGGCAGTGGCAAAACGACCACGCTTTACGCCGCCATCCGCCGCCTCATGGCCTCCGCCCCGCTGAACATCATCAGCGTCGAAGATCCCGTGGAATATGAGATTCCCGGCGTCGCGCAAGTCGAGGTCGATAGTGCGGACAAGATCAGCTTTGGCAAAGCGCTGCGCAGTTTGCTGCGGCATGACCCAGACGTGCTGGTCATCGGCGAGATTCGCGACATCGACTCGCTCGACATCGCCATCAAGGCCTCCCTCACGGGCCATCTCGTCTTTTCCACGCTTCATACGAATAACGCCGTCAGCGTCGTCACGCGGTTGGTCGATATGGGCATGCCCGCACATCTCATCGGTGCCACGCTGCGGCTCTGCATCGCCCAGCGTTTGGTGAGGAAACTCTGCCAGCACTGCCGCAAACCTGTGGTGCTCGGCGAGGCCCAGGCGCAGATGCTTGGCCGACCTGAAGCTGCTGGACGCACAGTGTATGAGCCTGGCGGCTGCCTTTACTGCGCGGGCCGAGGTTACTCGGGCCGCATGGGGCTCTTTGAATGCGCCAGCTTTGACTCCGCACTGGCCAGCCAAATCTCCAAAGGCGCAGATGAAGCTGGGCTGCTGGCTGCCTTGCAAAAAAACGGCTTCCGCACGCTGCTGCACGACGGTGCCGAAAAGGTCCTCGGTGGCCAGACCACGGTGAAGGAAGTCCTCGACGCCACGACTGAATCCTGACGACCATGCCCTCCTACTTTTACCAGGCCCGAGACAGCAGCGGAGCGGCCCAGCAGGGCACGCTGACCGCTGCCAGTCCCGAGCTGCTCAGTGCCGATCTGCGCGCGCGCGGTCTGCTGGTGCTGAAAGTGGAGCCACAGGAGGAAAAGGTGCGCGGGGTCGTGACGATGAACCCGCTGACGTGGCTGCCAATGACCAGCTTCGATGTGGAAATCGGCTTTCAACAGATGGCCTCCATGATCACCAGCGGATTGAGCCTTTTGTTAGCCCTGCGCACCGTCGCGGAGCAGTCGCGCCGACCGCGCGCCGCCGCTATCTGGCAGGACATCAGCAACCGCATCGAGCAGGGCTCCACCTTTTCCGATGCGCTATCGTTTCACCGCAGCTTCAGCCGGAATGTCATCCAGCTCATCCGCGTCGGCGAGCACTCCGGGAACCTCGACACCGCCCTGCTGCGCTGTGCGGAGCAGCTGGAGCGCCTGCGGCAGATGTGGCTGACGGTGGTCAATGCGCTGGCTTATCCGCTGATCGTCATTCTCCTTTCGGTGGCCGTGTCCTTGTTCCTCGTCCTCGGCGTCATCCCAAAGATTGAAAAATTCCTCAGCGGTCGTGGGCGCTCTCTGCCACCGCTGACCCAGACTTTGCTCGACATCAGCAATTTCGTCCAAACTTGGCTGCCGCAGCTTTGTGTTGGTGCGGCTTCGCTGCTCATCGCGCTCATCGCTTGCTGGTTCTGGCCTCCGGGCAGGCGCTTCCTCGACGCAGTGCTGCTCAAGGTGCCGGTGATCTCTGGCGTGCTACGGCTCAGTGGCACTGCTGTCTTTGCGCGAGGTCTTAGCGTGCTGCTGGAGAGCGGTGTCACGCTTTTGGATAGTCTCATGACCGTGGAGCACCTCATCAGCAACCGTGTGCTGCGTGAAAAAGTAGCCTCCGCCCGTCAGTCCGTACTGCGAGGTGAATCTCTGGCCAGCGGCCTCAGCGGCGGGAGCTGCTTTTTGCCGATGCTGCCGCGCATGGTGGCCGTCGGCGAGTCGGCGGGATCGCTCAGCACCGTGCTCACCGAGGTTGCCCGCTATCATGAAAACCAGCTCGTCGCTGTCATCCGCCGCCTCAGTGTGATGATCGAGCCCGTCGTCATCCTCGTCGTTGGCGGCATCGTCGGCTTTGTCTATCTCGCCTTCTTCACCGCACTCTTTTCCACCACCGGCGGCATCCGCTGACGCCTGCTTTTTTCACGCCACGCACCATGAAATCCTACCTGCTCCTGATCGCACTCGCGGCCACCACGCTCTCCGCCCAGGATGGCGACCCCACCCAGCCGAGTGCCCGAATGAAAGCTGCCATGCTCGCCAAAGGCTCGTCCATTCCAGCGCTCACGGTGAAGGGCATCGTCGTCGGTCGTGGCAAAAAAGGCGTCGTGCTGCTGGAAGCACCCGGCTCAGTGACCGCCGTCGCTCGGCCCGGCGTGCCTTTCAATCTTGTGGTCGAAGGTGCACCCTACCAACTCATCGTGAAGTCCATCGGCGAAAACGGCGTGGAGATCGAAAACCCCGCAGCTAAAGAAACCGCCCTGCTGCCGATTTATGGCTCGCTGGACGCCAGTGCCTCCACGCGCCCCGATGCTGACATCACCTACCTCGAATTTGCAGACGCACGGCTTATGGACGCCCTGCGCATGATCGCCGAACAGAGTGGCAACAACTACTCTGCCTCCGCCACGGCCAACAAAGTGACGGTCAGTGCCTTCCTCCGCCATGTGTCAGCTGACAGCGCGGTGGAAGAGATCTGCAAGAGCCACAACTTGTGGTTCAAAAAGGACGATGTGAGTGGCATCACCCGCATCATGGAAGTGAAGGAGTTTGAAAAAGACTTGGTCGGCTTCCGCGAGGAACAGACGGAGGTCTTCACCTTGCTGTATCCCAACGCCATCGACGTCGCCATCGCGATTGCCGACCTTTTCGGAGATCGAGTGGAGCTATCTCTGGGCAACGAAGACCTGAATGAAGATGCCAACGACCTCCAGTCGAGGTTCAACCGATTCAACATCATCGGGCAGGGCAACCTCATCGCGAGTGCCTTTCAAAACAGCAGCACCAACACCACCGGTGGTGGCGTTGGCGGTGGCACTAGTGTCGTCAATGGTGGCCAGTCCTTTGGTTTTGGTGGTGGTCTGGGTGGCGGCGGTTTTGCGGGGGGAGGTTTTGGCGGTGGCCTCGGCGGTGGTGGAACCACCAACAGCACGGCCGAGCGCTACCGCAACCGCAGCCGGTCCAGGCAAAACCCCGATGGCAGCCCGCAGACGGATGAAGAGCGTTTTTCCAACCTCACTCCAGATCAGGCCCAGCGCGTGCAGGAAGCGATCGACCGGCTCCAGACTGGCATGACGCCCACCACGGACCTCAGTTCCCTGAGCTCCAAAGCGCCCAGCATCTTCGTCACCGCCAGTCGCCGGAACAACATGATCGTCGTGCGCACCGCAGACTCCAAAATCATGGAAGACATCCGTGCCTTGGTGAAGCGCATGGACGTGCCCACACCGCTCGTCTTGCTGGAGGTCAAAGTCTTGAGGGTCACTCTTGGGAATGGCTTCACCTCCGCTTTTGACTACTCTTTCATGGACGGCCGACTGGGCGGCACTTTCACCACGGGAGCCATCAATCCCAGCGTGCAATACGACCCCATCACAAACCTGCCCACGGGCGTGGTTTCCACGCCTGGCGTAGGCAGCACGGGGCTCAGAGAGGGCAATCTTATCTTCCAGTATCTCGGCAACTCCGTCCGCGCCCGCCTTCAGCTTTTGGAGAGCAAAAATCGGATCAACACGGTCGCCTCACCCACGCTGCTGACCGCGCACAATGAGGTCTCCCGCCTCTTCCTCGGTGAAGAACGCCCGCTCGTGCGCAACATCAGCAGCCAGACCATCCTGACGGACAACAATGCTGCCTCGACACCCAACACCCAGATCGAGTTTCGTTCTGTCGGCACCACGCTGCTGATCACGCCAAACATCAACTCGGATCGCACCGTCACCCTGCGGCTGCTCCAGGAAAACTCCGCCATCAATCGCAATGCGGCCAGCATCCCCGTCGTCACCAACAACAACGGCGGCGGCATCATCAACACCAACAGCAATGTCACCAATGTCCCGGTGGATACCGTTTCATCCCGCTCCGTCAGCGGCACCTTTGCCGCCAAGGATGGCATGGCCGTTGTCGTCGGTGGGCTCATTGAGGATCAGGATGACGATGAGCGCGCAGGCGTGCCAGGTGTCAGTAAGATCCCCCTCGTCGGCCTCCTTTTCCGCCGACAGGCCACCAACAAAGGCAAAAGCGAAATGATCGTCATCATTCGTCCGCACATCCTGAGCACACCGAATGACGGCAAAAAGATCAGTGAAGACCTGCTCAAGGATCTCTCCGATCCCGCCCGCGCTCGGTTGGAGGAAGCTGGTTTTCTTGCGCCGCATGCCATTCCGGTTGAGGAGGATGAGGGCAAGGTCATCCCCGATTGGCGACCTGCTGCCTCCTCGCCAGAACCGAGGAAGAAATTTTTTTGGCAAAAGAAGTGAACCTTCCGCTTCGCTAAGACGCTACATTGGGTGAATGGGCCTCATCACCCCTCCTCCCTATTCCCAACATGAACATCCCTAAACCCCGTCCTCAGCTTCGCTCACATGGCTTCACATTGATCGAGTTGCTCGTCGTCCTCGTTATCGTCGCTGCCCTCGCCGCGCTCATCGTCCCAAACATCGGCATGTTTGGGCGCTCCTCTGACATGGCCGTTAGTGCCAAAAGTCAGGCAGATATCGCCAATCAGGCTAGCCTGTTTTTTGTGACGCAGAAGCGCTATCCACAAGGCCTCGACTCTCTCTTGGATACCACGGGTGCTGTTTATGCCGCTGATACCACCAGTGGTGATACCCAGACCCGCGGTCTTCCTTACTCAGGTGCAGATGGCACCCGACTCCAGGCTCAGCTGACTCCAACGACCTTGACCAATGCGACCGGTGCCGAGTACCTGCGCTCCCTCACACGGGCTGGTTTCGACTGGGTGTATGACCACGACATCGCCGTCGTCAATTCCAATGAGTCCAACACCACCGCGCGTGGGCTCATTGCCATCGACGCCAGCATCAGCCCGACAGGTGCTGCCCTCATCGCCTCTCCGATTGTGGCGGAAGTCACGGGTGCCTACCTGCGCAACAAATTTGCCCCCGGCGGCCTCCGTGCCAATGAGCGCATCGTGGCCTTTGGATTCGGCCAGCGGAACACCGCCATCGGTCGATTCACCACCACCACGCCTCTCTATCCTGGAGCCGACAAGACTTACTACGGCCGCTACATCCTTTACTTCAAAATCTATGCCTCTGGCGAGCGTGCCACGCTCGTCGGCGTCAGCGACTCCTACGGACGCACGCCAGACTACACCCAGCAGCAGTTCAATGAATCTCTGCCTGACGGTTCACGCCAGGGCTGATGCTAGCCAACCTCTAGGTTGATGATTGCCTGGGCCGCACGCTTGTCGTGCGGCCCAACTTATAGTTAGCCAAAGTTCACGCGAGAACTGCTCCAAAAGAATGCTCTCGTCGATGCGAATCGCCTCATCTGGTGATCGAACTCATTCATCGTTTGATGATGAATGAAAACGCGGGCTTATCAAAGTCGGGCTGCAAGATGCTGAAGACGTTCACGACCATGCGACTGCCGTCTGGCCTTGTTCGCCCAGGCCTTCGACGCCGAGTTCGATGACGTCGCCGGGCTTCATGAAGACAGGATCTGGCTTGAAGCCGAGGCCGACACCGGGAGGTGTGCCGGTGGTGATGAGATCGCCGGGCAGGAGGCTCATGAACTGGCTCAGGTAGCTCACGAGTTTCTTCACGCCGAAGATCATCTGCGCGGTGCTGCTGTTTTGGATGGTCTTGCCGTTCAATTTGAGCCAGAGCTTCAGGTTCTGGGGATCGGCGATTTCATCGCTGGTGGCCAAAAATGGCCCGATGGGCGCGAAGGTGTCGCAGCTCTTGCCTTTCACCCACTGGCCGCCACGCTCGAGCTGCCATTCGCGTTCGCTGTAGTCGTTGTGCACGCAGTAACCGGCCACATGGCTCATGGCTTCGTCTTCGCTGACGTAGTTGGCTTTTTTTCCAATGACGAAGGCCAGCTCGACTTCCCAGTCAGTCTTTTTGGAGTTCTTCGGGATGATGACGTTGTCATTCGGGCCGCAGAGGGCGCTGGTGGCTTTGAAAAACACGATCGGCTCCGCCGGAATGGGCATGCCGCTCTCTTTGGCGTGATCGACGTAGTTCAAGCCGATGCAGATGATCTTGCTCGGACGTGCGATGCAGGGGCCGAGGCGCACGCTGGCATCCACGGTGGGCGCGGCGGCGGCGTTGGCCTTCGCCCAGGCGGCGAGACGCTCCAAGCCATCACCCCCGAAGAATTTTTCATCGTAGTCGCTGCCAAAGGCGCTCGCGTCGATGCGGCGGCCGTCTTCAAGCTGTAGGCCGGGTTTTTCTTCTCCGGGGTTTCCAAAGCGGATCAGTTTCATGCGGTTGTTCTGGGTTCCTTGTTCGTGGTTCTTTGTTTCAGAGAGTCATTTCTTCTCGTCGCCTTCCGCATTCGCGTAGCGGCCGATGATTGGATATTGCTCCAGCTCGGCGACGGTACCGGTGACGGGGTAGCTTTCGCGGCTGACCCAATAGATGGCAGCGGCAGCGATGTCGTTCGGCATCAAAAGGCGGCCCATCGGCACGACCGAGGCTGGAAGGCGTTCGGGCCAGCCTTCGCCGAGTCCATCACCGAGTTTGACCTGGTATTCGTTGTCAGTCAGTGTCCAGCCGACATTCAGCTGATTCACACGCACGCGGTCCATGCCGAGCGAGTCAGCCAGATTGCGCGTCATGGTCATGAGTGCGCCTTTGGACATGGAGTAGGCGAGCATGTTCGCCTGGCCGCAATGAGCGAGCACGGAGCCGATGTTCAGCACGACGCCGGTGTTTTTCTTCAATTCGGGCAGCAGTGCGCGGATCAGCAGCATCGGCGCGCGCGCATTCACGGCCATCATGCGGTCGAAAAAGGCCGCGTCCGTCGTGTCAATGCGGCCGCGGATGGTAAGCGCGGCGTTGTTCACCAGCGCATCGACTTTGCCAAAGGCTGCGATGGCCTCGGCAGCAAGTTTTTCGGGGTAAGTGGCATCTTCCAGACTGCCCTGACAAAACGCGGCCTTGTCTTCACCGAGCTCTTTTCTCAAGGCCTGACCGCGCGCGGCGTCACGACCGTGCAGGATGACTTTGGCCCCCTCTTCGATGAAACGGCGCGCCATGTGTTCGCCGATGCCTGTGGTGCTGCCGGTGATGAGGATGACTTGGTCTTGAAGTCGCATGGTAGGTTGGGTTGGCCGGTTTCTATGGCCAGCTACTACGTCCTCACAAGTCTGGATCTCCCAGAGAACGCAGGTGGCAAATGGGCAAATTCAGCCTCAAGCCTGATTGCCAATCGGAAAGCGGAGCAGCACCTCCGTGCCTCCTGTTGCAGGGCGGCCGAGCAAGAGTTGACCACGCATTTGCTCAGCGAAAACGGCCAGGATCTTCAGGCCGAGTCCACTGGCATTGCGATCCGTTGGCATCCCGACTCCGTCATCGGTGATGTTGAGCTCGCCTCTCTCTTTGCGGAATCGCAGAGCGACGTGCACCAGACCGGAGCGGTCCTCCGGAAAGGCGTGCTCGAAGCAGTTGGAAAGCGTTTCGTTCAGCGTCAGGGCCAGCGGCATGAGCCACTCCTGCTGGATCGTGCCTGATTCGACATCAAACTGCACATTGACGCGCGAGGCTGGCACATCGTAGCACTGCCGGAGTCGATCCAGCAGTCCGCGCGCGAAGACGATGAAGCTCTCCTCTGAGCCTAGCGCAGCCTGATACAGATGCTGGTGAAGGTCTGCGATCGCCCGCACACGGTTTTGGCTAGATCTCAGGGCTCCACGCGCTGTGGGGTCGCTGATCGTGTTGGATTCCAGATTCAGCAGGCTGGAGATGATCTGCAGGTGGTTTTTGATCCGATGATGCGTCTCAGTGAGAACGAGGCGCTCCCTAGCCAGATCAACCTTCGGCAGAAGCCCTTTGCCGGGGGACATGAGCACCGGATACCATTCATCCTTGGCAGGCTGTTCGGGGCTCGCGGATGCGGCTGGGCTTTCGGCGTGCTGGGGGGTGTTCACCACTTCGGTGAGGGCAAAATCATAGCTGCCCGCTCCCTGCGCGTAGGCTTTGACACGGATTGGTTGGCGTTTGCCCTGAGCTGAGTAACACGTGAGTTGTTGGGAGCGACCTTCTGGCAGCGATGCGATGCGGCGTAGCTCTTCGTAAAAGCCAGTGGCATCGCTGGGACGAAAGTGCAGGTGCAAGCCGCGTCCGGCAGCATCTTCCTCCGACAGGCCGAGCAATTGCAGTCCTCTCGGAGTACATTCCTTGATGCGACCGTGAACATTCGTTTTCAATAGCAAGACCTCCGCGCTCGGTCCTGTGCCGACGGATGCGTTGGCTGGCGTGGTCGGGTGTGTCGCCGCTGAGGTCTTGCTTTGGAAAAAACAGAGCGTGTGATGTGGCTGGCCTTCGAGGTCCATCACAGGAGCGAGCAAGAGGCTGACGGGCACGCTGTCCTGGGTCCCTGCGCGATGAATTACCAAGTCATCCACCGTTGGCGTGCCATGGCCACGCATGGACTGAATGGCTGTGGAAACAGCGGCCGCGCTGGGAATGTCTAGCCATTTCTGGATCGGGTGCCTGCGCAGCTCGCTCTTGGGTTGGCCAAAGAGGTGCTCGGCGGCATGGTTGACCTCAAAGACAGAGCCTGCTTTGTCCAGCAGCACGATGGCTGTTGGCGATTCCTGCAGGATGGCACGGAATTTGGCCTCGGTGCCGCGCAGCAGTTCCTCGTGGCGGCATTTTTCCGTCGCATCTTGGATGCAAACCAGCACTCCTCCGCCAGGCAGCCCCACGGGCTGAAATTCCAGCTCTTTCAGCAGTCCGTCCGCCGTGGCCAAGGAAAAGCAACGCGTAAGCTGACGACGCCAGACATCGTCCCGCCAGACACTCGTCACTTGGTTTCGATGCGATTGCCCAGGGCAGGCTGCGGCCAACCAGTCTTCCACGCTTTGCTGCGGTTGCAGCGATCGGCCCAAAAGCCTGGCCAAGGGCTGATTTTGGAAAAGCACACTGCCCATGTCATCCAGCACCAGCACCCCGCAGGGCAGGGCATCGACATAGGCCTGATATCGGTGGTCCTGCGTTGGTTTGCCTCGTTCCGCTTCCTGGAGGGCTTTCAATTCTTGCCGCGTGCGCGCGAGGTCGTCTTGCAGCCGACGATTTTCCAAAGTCAGACTGGCCTGATTCGCCGATTCAGCGGGTGCCACGACGGGTAGCTGTGCGATGGAGGCTACAGCGCTGGCAATCGCAGAAAGGTTCGGCGGAGGGCCTGCGCCACGAGCAGAAGGCATGGCCTCTGCGGGTAGGGCCAGTGCGGTGTAAATCTGGCTACCTTCTAGCTTCGTGATGAGCCATGGGGTCGAGTGGACTGACAGACTGGCGGGTGCCGATGCCCAGGGCGAACTGGGTTCCTCCCCCGGCTTGGGTGTCAAAAGGACTGACTCCGGCCCTTCCGGCTCATTCAGCCGCGCGAAGCTGTCCAGGAGTTCGCGCTTCAGCAAGGCCACGTCGGCTCCTGCCTGGGCAAAGGCCTGCCAAAACGCGGTTTTGCCCTCCATCAGCCCATGGGCCAAAGAGAGCCTGACGGCGGCAGGGTTGGCCTGCAGGACGGTGCCCTGATCGTCCAGCAAGACCTGAGGCACCGCCAGCTGTGGCTTGGCCGTCTGAATCAGCTCGGGCGTGGACGCACCGGTGGCTTCTGTGGCTGCCTTGGGCTCACTGGCCCCTGCATTCGGCTGCACAAACCGCTCACAAGTGATCATGAGACCGCCGACACTGGCATCCGACTGACGCCGCCAGGGCCGCACTTCCCAACGATAAATGACACGACTCTCAGCATCGCCGGCCAGAGCATCATGCTCACTTCGGATGATGTGGCCTTGGAGGGCCTTTTCATACACCTGTCTCCAACCTGGGTGCAGGCTAGGAAAAACCTCATACTGGCTGCGGCCAAGCAGAGGTTTGACGTTTTTCAGGCCGAATTCCTCAATCCAGGCCCGGTTGGCCAGCACATAGCGCATTTGCTGATCGAACATCGCCATGGCCACAGGTGCATTTTCCACCAGCACCGCCATCACTTGCTCCATGTCAGGATTGCCCGGGGTCGTCTCAGATTCGCTTGCCTTGCTGCCGTAGTCCGTTCCCGCCACGCTTGGCGAGCGGGGTTGGATCACATTGCGGAGCACAGAAGACGACATGAACAGCCTGGAGGGGAAACTTTACTAATTTTAAAATATCAAGCAAGATTAGCCAATCAACAAGGAGAAAACAGGTCAAAAGTGAGTCACAAAGATGAACGTCTTGGGTGGGTTTTCGTCAGGGTTATTCTCGATGATAAGGCTCCTTCCGGAGGATGCTGTAGGCGCGGTAAAGTTGCTCAGCCATCACCACCAGAGCGATCTCATGCTGGAGCGTGAAGCTGGACAAACTCAGGCACAAATCGGCCTGACTGCGGAACTGGGGTGAGTGTCCATCAGCACCACCGATGATCAAGGCTGCACGCTTCGTGCCACGAAGCTGCTGATCCTTCACCCAGGCTGCTAATTCCAGGCTTCGCAGCGCTTTCCCTCGTTCATCCAGCACAATCCTCAAGCTATCGCTGCTGGCCTGGAGCAGGGCCTGCTCGACCACATCTCGCGGTCCTTCTTTGATCACAAGGTGCTCCACTTTGATGCTTCGTTTGAGACGTGTAAGGTAATCCTCCATAGCGGCACGAGCCCAGGGAAGTGCGGGTTTTCCCACCGTGATCAGTTTCCAATGCATCGTTAATTCATGACAGAACCGAAGACAAAGTCCATTTGTGGAAATTATTGTAAAAACAACCAATCAATCAGTTATTGCTGAACATCGAAGTCATTGTTGTTGCAAAAACAAAAAACTTCATTAGGCTTGAGAAGCCGTTTCAAAAAAATTGCACGCCATGAACATTCCTCCCGCGCTCATTCGTCTGCCTCTCTTCGGCGTCGCCGCCTTGGCTGTTAGTTCCTGTTCTGCGCCTCCGCGCGATGCTTGGAACCAGATTCAGAGCAAGGGATTGATCACTTATTATTTGGGAAAACCTTCTGGCGCACCTCTCAACAGCGGCGCTAACAAGCAGACGCTCGCTTCCGGCACTTCTGTCTATGTGCCTTCCCAGCCCACGGCTCCTGCCACTCCACGGGTGGACACTCCGCCCCCTTCTCAGCTCTCAGGAGATCTTCCCGTCGCTCGTGCTGTGAGCGAGCTACCGGGCTACGTTCGCACTCCTTACACCACACCTGGACGCTTGGTCGATGTTCGCGGCATGAGTGCTGGCTCCAAAGTCGTTTGCCCTTACACGCAAAAGCCTTTCATCGTGCCAGGTGGCATGAGCAGTTCTTCGAGTGTGGCTTCGACACCTCCTACCCCGAAAGTCACGACCACACCGTCGGCTCCTCAAGCACCTAAGGTTCAGCCCAAGCCGAACACGAACGTGGCTGCCATGACGCAACCCACTCCAGAGCCCAAGGTGGAGCCTGCGCCTTCGACCACTCCACCGACCAATGCTCCCCCAATTCAGGCGACGGCGCCCGCTCCTGATCTACCCTACGGCAGCACCATTCCGGGTCGCCCTGGATTCGTGAACAGCCCGTATGCAGCGAAACATCAGCTGGTCGATGTCACCGGCCTGCCCACCGGAATGGAAGTGAAATGCCCTTACACGGGCAAGCTTTTCCGTGTGCCACCGCAGTAATTCATCCTGGGCGTCAGTTCACCGCTTCTGCATTTCATCCCCGGCCTCTAATGGCCGGGGTTTTTTTTGGCTGATCCAGCCCAATTTTTGTCATGCAACTCTTCGCCTAGCATCGTGCAGCTTAAGGCTTCATGAAAGCTCTGCTTTTTCCTGCCCTGCTGGTGGCCATGCACTGCATGTCTTCCTCAGCCAAAGAACTCACCGGCACCTACCTGCCCACGACGAACGAATGTCCCTCGCCCGAGGAAGCGCGGAAGAAAATGACCGTGCCGGAGGGTTACGAGGTCCGCTGCTTCGCGCATGAGCCGATGGTGCAAAATCCCGTCGCCATGACCTGGGATCATCGCGGCCGTTTGTGGGTCGTGGAGGCCTACGAATACCCGAATGGCTCCAAACATCCCGCGCCCTTCGGCGGTGAGGCCAAGGATGATCAATACCACCCGGTTCCTGCGATCTGCCTCCCAACCAAGAACGAAGAACCAGGAACCAAGAACCTGCCCCGCGACCGCGTCATCATCCTGGAAGACACCGACAACGACGGCACGGCCGACAAGCGCACCGTTTTTGTCCAGGGCCTCAATCTCGCCTCCGCCATCCTCTGCGGCGATGACGGCATCTACATCGGCCAGCAGCCGCATTTGATCCACTTCCGCGATGCCGATGGCGACGACCAACCGGACGCGTGGCGTGTCGTGCTGACTGGCTTCGGTCGCGAAGACACGCACGAGCTCGTCAATAGCTTCACCTGGGGCCCCGATGGCTGGCTCTACATGACCCACGGCGTCTTCACGAACAGCAAAGTCCGCCGCCCCGGTCAGCCGGAGAGCGAAGGCTTCAAATTTGATGCGGGGATTGGGCGCGCGAGGCCCGTATCCGGGGCATTCCTGCCCCGCGAATCGGAACGGGCCAAGAATGGCCCGGATACCGCCCCACCCTGGGAATTCGAAGTCTTCGCCGATGGCACCAGCAATCCCTGGGGCTGCGATTACGACGCTGCGGGGAATTTCTTCGTCAGCGCCTGCGTCATCGATCACTTTTTCCACATGGCCCCCGGCGGCATCTACGTCCGCCAGGGCGGTGCGCCGGAGAATCCTTATGCCTACGAGCAGCTTCCCAGCATCGTGAAGCACAAGCACTTCCGCGCCGCCTATGCCGGCGTGCAGATTTATCAAGGCGGCCGCTATCCCGCCGACACGCACGGCCACGCCTTTATCGGCAACATCCACGACAACGCCATCCACGAGGAAGTCCTCACGCCCGTCGGTGCCACCTTCAAATGCGAGCCGCGTCGTGATTTCCTCCGCGCCAACGACGGCTGGTTCCGCCCCGTCAGCACCCAGACCGGCCCCGATGGCTTCCTCTGGATCATGGACTGGTGCGACAAGTATCCCTGCTACCAAAACGCCAAAGCCAACCCCGAAGGCGTGGACCGCCAATACGGCCGCATCTGGCGTGTGGTGACCGTAGAACGAACTTCCAAGTTCGTTCCCAACGCCACGAACTTGGAAGTTCGTGCTACACCCACCCGCGACCAAGCCGACCTCGACCTCAAAAAACTCTCCACCGCCGACCTCGTCAAAACGCTGGAGCATCCCAACAACTGGATGCGCCGCATGGCGAGGCGGATGCTGGTGGAGAGAGCTCATACTCAGCAAGATCAACTCAGGCCGTTGCTAGAAAATGCCGTTGTCAGCGCATCCAACTTACACTCGATCGAAGCCTTTTGGGCTGCACTCGCGAGTGACACCATCGACACGCAGTTGATCAATCGAGCAACAGCAACCTTAAATGATACTCTGAATGCGTGGGCTGCTCGGGCAATCGGAGAACACGAGGCAAACGCTCCTCGTTTGCTTGTTACGCTAGCTGCTCATTCTAACCCAATCGTCCGGCATTCTGCCGCAATTGCTCTACGGCAATACACAGCAGGTTCCCTGACAACCAATTATCGGCGCAAATCACATATCCAAGATCACGGTGATATTTTGGAAGCAGCACGGATGGCGCTCATAAAAAACTCGATAGATGCAGACAGGGTGCTTTCACACGCACTTTGGATGCTCATTGAGCCTGTGGCAGATGGGTTCAGACCTAGCAGCTTGGGTGAATCGCGAAATGCTTTCCTGGATGAAATTGCCTTGGGCGCCGTTCGCGCCCAACCCCTCTCCCGCGTCCTCTCCCACAAAGCCATGCGCAGGCTCTGCGACACGCGGAAGGCTGAGAACCTCGATCTCGCTGTCGAGTTCTGCGACAAGATCGCCGAGCACGATGTCCTGCTCGCCAACGCGCTCAATGGTCTCGTCAAAGGCCAGGAAGGTGGCGTGATCAAACCAACGAAGGATGTCTCTGCCAGCCTCGCGAAGTGGCGTGCGTCGTCGAACGCGGACGTTCGCAAGCAGGCGTTCACGCTCGCGGTGCTGTGGGGCGATGAGGAGGCGATTGCCAGCCTCGCGGCGGTTTTGACGACGGCGAAGGCTCCGAGCAAGGAAGTGATCGAGGCGCTGCAACGGCTGCGCGGCGTGAAAACGCCGGTTTATCGTCAGTCGCTGCTTCAACTGCTCCGCGATGGCCTCGGGACGCATGGGCCGGAAGTCGCTGTGGTGGCGATTCGCGCGGCTTCGGAGCTGGGTGGCGATGAATTCATCGAGCCGCTGCTGAATGTGGTGCAGGCCTCCGGCCTGCGTTCCGATCCGCAGTCCAGAGGACTGCACCACACTGCCGCCATCGAAGCACTCGCGAGCCGCGAGACTTGGACCAAAGCCCTGCTCAATGCCATCGCGGAGAAAAAAGTGCCCGCGAGCGGCTTCCCGGCTCCGGTGCGTCGGGCGTTGGCGACGAGCAAGGACAAGGGCATCCGCGATCTCGCCTTCAAGGTGCTCGGCGCGTGGCAGGACTCGTCTGACGATGTGAAATCACTCATCGCGCAGAAGAAGCAGGCCTGTCTCACGGGCGAGCCGGACCTCGCGAACGGCAAACTCATGTTCACGGCGACGTGCATGATCTGTCATGAGTTCCACGGCGGTGGCCAGAAGGTGGGGCCGGATTTGATCGGCAGCGGACGCAGCAATCTCGATGCGCTGCTCGCGAACGTGATCGACCCCAATCAGATCATCGGCAACGGCTACGAAAACATCAGCGTGAGCACCAAGGACGGCCGCACGCTCGCCGGACGCATCGTCGAGGACACGCCGGGGCATGTAAAGCTGCTCGGAGCCGGTGGCGCGGCTCAAATCGTGTCGCGCGATCAAATCGCCACGCTCACGAACACGAAGCAGAGCCTCATGCCGATGGGATTCGGCAATTTGCCCGATGCGGCCTTCCGCGATCTCATTTGGTATATTTTGGCTCCACCGGAAGAAGGCCCGCTCACGCCCGAAAAGAAGAAACTGCTCATCCAGGGCGTCGAACTGCCCGAAACGGCCTCACAGCCGAAAAAGACCAACTGGCGTGCCATCGACTGGGAAAGCGTCAGCCTGTGGAATCCCGATTGGAAGGTCAACGCGCCCGATTTCGAGCGCACACCAGTCAAACTCGCCGAATACCACGGCAAAACGAACGTGCTGCTCATGCACCCGTTCACGGACAAGAAGACTCCTGCGAGCCTGGAACGCCAGATGAAGGTCGAGAAGACGAAGCTGAAGTTCAGCGTGGCTGCCGATGATCGTGGTGATTGGATTGTGAAGGCCTTGGTCAACGGTCAAGAGGTCAAGGCAGTGACGGTGGACCATGAAAAGCCGCGTTGGAAAACCGTGGAGGTCGATTTGGCGAAGTGGAAGGGCCAGGACATCACCGTCCGCCTCGAAGCCCATGCCAACGGCTGGACCTGGGAGTTCGCCTACTGGCATGGGATCACGCTGGAGTGATCAGGGCGGTTATCGTCCGGGTGAAGCCTTCACCCGGACGTGACAACCGAGATGAATGTGACATTGATGCTTGCCCATGGCCGTCCCCCCTGCCGTCACTCCTATTGTTTATCGTCCCAACGTCGCTGCGATCCTTGAGCGTCAAGATGGCTGCATCTTTGTGGCCGAACGACTTAACATCAAAGGTGCGTGGCAGTTTCCACAGGGCGGCATTGATGAAGGTGAGGACGATGAAACCGCCTTGTTTCGTGAGCTAGCGGAGGAAATCGGCGTCACTCGGGATCATCTTCAGGTCTTGGAAAAGCGTGGTGGCTATCGTTATGCCTTCGCGAAAGGCCGCCTGAAGTATGGGATCTATGGGGGCCAAGAGCAGACCTACTTTCGCTGCCGTTACCTGGGCCGGGATGAAGACATCAACCTAGCGGCGACACATCAGGAGTTTGGTCAATGGCGATGGATTCAGCCTGCAGAGTTTCAGATGAATTGGGTTCCCAAGTTCAAAAGGTCTGTTTATCGAGCAGTGTTTGTGGACTTTTTCAGCATTGAGCTCGAGATGCCAAGCGACTGATTTCACGGAAGCAGCTTCACTCTTCATGAACGAGAAAAGCGAGACTTCACCCACCCAGGTGCGCCGTGCGCCCGAGTGGGTGTCTCCCTGGAGCTTTCAGGCCGAGTGGCAAAGTGAGCCTCTCCCGGAAGAGAGTGCAGTCCCACAGGAGGCAATCGAGAAGCCGCGTGAAAAGGCTGCGGCCGCTGCCCCTGCACGCGTTTTTGCCAAAAGCAATCCAGCGCCGGAAATCACAGGTCGTCCGCAAGAGCGACGAGTCGAGTCCCTGGCCCCGCGCCAGGAATCCAGAACAGACCTAGCCGCCAGCAAGCGCCCGATGTCAGCGTCCGTGCCTGATGAGCTTCGATTCGACACACTGGCGGAGACTCAGGAACCCCCCACGCAGCGTCGAGTCGCCCCAAGGCCTGCGGCGCGTGAACGTGCGGTGGCACCGCCGTCCAGGGCTCTCCGTGCTTTGGGGGCCTTGTTGCGCTTGCTCACCTTGCTGCTCGGAGTCGCTGGCTTGCTCATGCTGGCCCAGATTTATTTGGAAGATGTGCCAAAGCCTGTGGATGAGGATTTGCGCCTCAAGCTGCCGCCTGACATCATGCCTAAAATCGGGGCACCTTCGCTGCTGCGCACGTTTCTAGATGCCATCCTAGCGGTTGAAAAACCCGAACTCAAGAGCACCCCGCCCTGGCGCTGGGATCCCGCGACAGTGCATCAAGTCGTGGCTGCGAATGGAGCGGCCTGGGACACTCTGCGTGACCTTTTGGCTGACTATGACTGGCATTCGAATCATTCGGCTTGGCATCGGGAAGACCTCGGTTCTCATGCCTCTTGGCGTGAGGTAGGCATCTTGCTGCAAGCGCGTGTGGCCTTGCAGAAAGGCGTGGATGATGCGGCGGCAGCGAAAGCCGTCGTGGACATCGGGCGTTTGGCACGCCAGCTCCAGGCGCTGAGGTCTTGGCCTTCCTTCATGCAGCGTGGGCAGGAGCTGCATGTCATCTGCCTCCAGTCTGCGGCTCGTCTTCTGCGAGATTCGAACCTGGATCGCGTGGGTTTGCGTACCTTTCAAGAAAGCCTCAGCACGATTGAGCCGCTGGATCGAGACATGCAGGAGGCATTCAGTGCCTTTTACCTTCATGAAAAAAAGCGCCTGCTCGGCGAGCGCAGTGGAGAGCCCTTGGACACCATGCCTGCAGGTGTGTTGAAGCCGCGAGCAGGTCGTCTGTTTTTCAAGACGCAGGAGACGCTCGGTGCCTTCGCCACGGCCTTTCGTGGAGCGAGAGATGCCATCGCCTCTCCCATGGCAGCTGGCATGAACGAAGCTGCTTGGCCCGCACGCTTTTTCCTGAGTGGCCTGCGTCCCAATGGGGCAGGAGAGGGCTATTTCCTCGACCGTTGGGCCATTTATCGTCCCATGCTCGACCTGCATCGACTCGCCAAGGCCCGGCAGATGCTCGTGCAAGTCATGGCGGCCATTCGGCGCTACGCGCTGGACTATCGACAGCCACCCTCCGGCCTGCCGAATCTACGTCCTGATTATTTGGCGCAGGAACCTTTGGATCCTTTTTCCGGCAGACCTCTGGAATACGATCCTCTGAGAGATCTGCTCTACTCCGTGGGACTGAATGGTCTGCGAGAAGAGGGCCACATCACCGAACCGCCGCTGGCGGATGCCAATGAACCTACCGTGAAATTGGGCTTTCTTCCCGCGAGTCCGTGAAGCTGCCTCATCCCTCCTGCCATGCCTCGCCCGCGCCGTCTTGATCAATTGCTGTCTTCTCTTGGCTACTGCTCACGCCGCGAGGCTGAGGCTGTCGTGCGTGCGGGGCGGGTGCAAGTCGCAGGTGCCGTGGCAAAACGTGCCGATGTGCGGGTGGACCCCGCTCAAGTACTGCTGGATCAGCAGCCGCTGGAAGCGCCTGAGGGTTTGCTGGCCGTGTTTCACAAACCGCTGGGATACGTCTGCACGCATGCCGATGGGGAAGGAGACACGATCTACGAATGGCTGCCCGCCCGATGGTTGGCCCGCAATCCACCCGTGACGAGTGTGGGGAGGCTCGACAAGGATACGAGTGGCTTGCTGCTGATCACCGATGTCGGTCACATCGTTCAGCGCTACACCTCGCCACGCGCGCAGGTGGAAAAGGTCTATGAAGTCACCGTGGATCGCCCGTTGGATGACGCGCTGATGGCCGTGTTCGCCTCAGGGCAGCTCATGCTGCGTGGCGAAGATCGTCCCTGTCTGCCGGCTCGACTCGAAATCAAAAGCCCCTTCCAAGCCGACCTGACCCTGCAAGAGGGGCGCTATCACCAAGTACGCCGCATGTTTGCCAGCCAGGGGTGGCATGTCGAAGCGCTACATCGCACTCGCTTTGGCACGCACACCCTTGATGGATTGGCACCCGGAGAGTGGCGACTGCTCGACAGCCTAGCAGAGGCGATGCCTAGCTAGTTTGAGACAAGAGTGCCTCCTTCCCTGCGTTGTCTCGCTTCTCCTTTCTCGCCCATGCTCGCCCGACTGTTCCTGCTTTTCTGCTGCCTCACGCAGGCACTTGCGGCAACGCCAGACATCATTCTCATTCTAGCGGATGACATGGGCTACGGGGATCTCGGCAAGCATGGCAATCCAGTCCTCAAGACGCCTCGATTGGATGCACTTCATGACGAAAGCGTGCGCTTCACCGACTTTGCCGTGTCCCCCTCTTGTTCGCCGACACGTGCTGCTTTGCTGACGGGTCGTGATCCTTTGCGTCAGGGGGTGACCCACACGCTGCCGCCACGTGAGCACTTGAATCAATCCGCCATTCTGCTGCCGCAGCTTTTGAAAAAGGCACGATACGAAAGCTGCTTCATCGGCAAATGGCACCTCGGGGATGGCGAGGGCTACAGTGCCCATCAGCGCGGTTTTGATCTCAGCATCACCTCTCGTCAGGGCGGCACGGTGCCTTTCGATCCATCCATCGTTCGCAATGGCGGCCCACCCAAGCAGCGAAAGGGCTATCGTGAAGATGTCTATTTTGATGAAGCGATTCAGTTCATTCGCGAGCGCCGAACAGAACCACAGATCCAACCCCGAAAGCCCTACTTTCTCTACCTGGCCAGCTATTCCCCCCACAGCCCACTGGCGGCTCCTGAGTCTTACATCGCCCCCTACCGCCAAGCTCTCAGCGCCCAGCACGCAAGCTATGCTGGCATGGTGGCGAACCTGGATTGGAACGTGGGGCGCTTGTTGGACTTCCTGAAGCAGCAGGACTTGGAAAAAGACACGATCGTCATCTTCATGAGCGACAATGGAGGCACCTATGGCATCGACCTCCACAATGCCGACATGCGTGGCTGCAAATGTACGGTCTGGCCTGGTGGCACACGCGCCATCTCTTTCTGGCGCTGGCCAGGGCATTGGCCACCGAAGCAAGTCGATGCCCTCACCGCTCATTTGGATGTCGTGCCCACGCTGATAGATGTGGCCGGAATCCAGCTGGAGCCGACGGTGGCTGCCAAGCTCGAAGGACATCGCCTGACTTCACTGCTGGAGCGTGGAGACGATCCGTGGTTTCAGGGGCGCATGCTTTTTCAGCACGTCACCCGTTGGCCAGGTGGCACCGCTGCTCAGCATCGTGACACCCAGGCGGCTGTGCGCTGGGGGCATTACCTGTTCGTTCGCAATCGACCCTGTGCTGATCCCACAGGCGTCTGCCGGAATGACAAACAAAATCGCTGCAATGGCCTGCGTCGAGTCATGAATGGGCTGAACAAAGACATCTACACGCGCAATGCCCTCTTTCACTGGGGCATTACTCATGGCGATGGCTGGGCACTCTATGATGTGAGGCGCGATCCAGGCTGTCAGGTGGACCTTGCTCCCCTGCGCCAGCCCATTGTACAAAAGCTCCTGCCTGCCTACCAGTCCTGGTGGGATTCCATTTACCCCGACATGATCGCTGCTGGCGGAGACGCACCCATCCAGCTTTCAAAGGCAGCACCGTCTTCATCCCGCTCAGCACAAGAACCCGCGCCTTGACCGACCATTCCCCGCTGAATGTCGAAGACCTCGCCCATGCCAGCCACTAGGCCCACTCTCACCACGAGGAAATGGGCCGGGAAATTCCCGCGAACGACGACGAGTCATGAAGGCCCGCCTCTGCTCGAATGACAGCTTCCCGCTGCCCGTCGTCCAAACCCTGCGATAGCTCGGGCATGATGTCTTGACCAAGCACGACTCCGGCAAGTCCAACGCAGGTATCCCAGACGATGAAGTCCTCCGATTTGCCATCGAGGACGGCCGGGCCGTGCTAACGCACAACCGCCAGGACTTCATCACCCTCCATCGCCAAAACCCCGACCACGCCGGAATCATCGTCTGCACCGACAATCCCGATTTCGCAGCCCTCGCCGCGAAGATTCATGCGCAGTTGGAGACCATGCTCTCCCTGCAAGGCCAGCTCGTCCGCGTGAACCAGGGAGCATGAAGAACAGCCTGCCCCTCGACGAATGGACCTCCTGGCAAGCCGAAGGCTGGGCCCCACAAAGCCTCATCGCCGATCCGATCTTCGTCGATTGGCAGAAGGATGACTTCCGCCTCAGGCCTGAATCACCCGCCTTCAAACTCGGCTTTGAGGCGATCCTGGTGGAGAAGGTAGGGGTGAGGGCTATTTCCCAAGATAAGCCGATGTACTGATTTCTTCTCGCACCAGTTTTGAATACCAGCCTTGTAACTCCGAGAGATCATCGGTGCGATATGGCCCGATAGCCTCAGTTGGGATGCCATACATTGAAGCAGCAATTTTCCATTCACTGGTGCGTCTGGGGAATTTGGCTATCGACGACTCCCAGAAGTTGGAAATAAAGATTTCATGCTGATACGGGATATACTCTGACCAACGCCGCCTGAGTTCGTCCGAATCAGCAATGTCAATAATCTCAACATGGTTGATGCTGAGGAACGGATTCTTTTTCCACTCGGTCAACAAAAGCTGTTTTGCGTTAAAGTCAGTAGCAGGCCCAGAATACCCGAATATGGTGAAATGGATCGCTTGCTTGAGTCTTTCCGTTACCACCATCCAATCTCGGTGAATTATCGTGTCTGACGCATAGTCTTTGGTGTCATCTGGATAGATTAACTTTCCTTGAATCAACGATTCAGCACAGAAGGGGCATTCTTCCGTCGGAATCCCCAGTACTTCGTGTTCTGTGCAGGTTGCGTATAAGACACATCCGTGTAGAAACCGAATGTCTGGCATGCTCGCAGTATCTCTGTTGCGGCGAAGGGCCTGCATAAGAAACGGATCCCAATTGAACGTCGCGATAATGTCTTGCTTCCGAAGGCCCAAAACGAGGTAGTCGTAAATAGTGGGGTGATCTGGCAACTCCAATGTCCTGAAGAATTCAGTGATCAGTTGCTCGACTTCAGCAAGCTCTACTTCATAACCGCCGCAACGCCGCAGCCAAGAAAACTGTGCTTCAAAGCTGCCTGTTGGAATATCGGCTTTTTTCACCAGCTTTGTCCATATGTCCCCAGCACATTCGGAAGGTCATCCATGAGTGGTATCGGTTTGCCATTTTTGTCTCCATTTGGCAATGCGGCGCGGCTAGCTCCAGCGCCCAATATCACCACATGTGGCAAAGCTGTAGCATCAGGTTTAGAAAACAAGGCATTCATGGAGACAGCGTTGCTTGACTAAATTCAAGAAACCCGTGGCGGAAACGGATTGATGATCTGAAGCCCTGCGATGTGTTTGAAGTCGCCCTCGTTCCGAGTGACCAGCGGAACGGCATACTCCAGCGCGGTGGCGGCGATGATGGCATCCCCCAGCTTCATGCTTTTCTGCTGACGCAGTTGAATGGCCCGCTGGATGATTTCTTCGTCCAAGGGATAGGTCATGATGGCGGAAAGGACGCCTCGTATGGCATGCTCCTCTTCGGGTTGAATGCTTTTGTAACCCAACGACTCAATCCAGATCACACTCGCCACCGCAGCGTTCGGGTGGCTCGTCAATACTGCCAGCTCATGGCCCTCGGGCTTGCAGGCATAAATGATGATGTTCGTGTCCAGCAGCATGAGCGCGGTGAATCAGGGTTCCCGGCCCGGTAACACCACATCCTCGCGGATTTCCCGCTGCCACGCGACGGGATCAGTGATGTCACGATACGGATTCAGTTTCCGCACTGCCTCAAAAGCCGCCGCCCGCTTCGCCAGCATCTCCGGGGTGGCGGTGGGGATCACGCGCTTGGGCTTGGGCGACGTGCCATTCGGCACCGAAAGCACGACATGCACACGTCCCGGCTTCAGCCATTCTGGCAGCGGCGAAAGCAGCTTTAGGCTGCCATCGGCGCTGACTTCGACATCGGTTTCCAAGGTGTTCATACCGCCAGTGTAGGCGACTCCCCCGAAATCGTCCAGCCTGTGAATGGGGCGGCGTGGCGACCCATAGGCTGCTGTTTGTCCGTAGGCGGTGACGGGCATCCATTTTGTGGATGCAGAGAACGTGGGAGTGCATCAGATTCAGGGCATGAGCGCTTTGGCCTTGGAAATCGATCAAACCTTGCAGCAACTGGATGCCGCGACGGCTTCGCGACTGGAACGGCTCGTTCGTGATGCGCTGGCTCTGGTGAAAGCCCGGCCCGTAGAAGGAACACCTGTTCCTCGTG
Source organism: Verrucomicrobiaceae bacterium (assembly GCA_027484445.1). GTDB lineage: Bacteria > Verrucomicrobiota > Verrucomicrobiia > Verrucomicrobiales > Verrucomicrobiaceae > Prosthecobacter. The sequence goes on along the minus strand of JAIXSY010000032.1, from coordinate 51,985 downwards.
CCGATATCCAGTTTCCGCTCGTCCAGGGAGCCAAGCCTATTCGCAGCGAGGATGTGGCCCGTCTGGAAGACGAGGCTTAATCTCACCCGCATCCTTCGATGATCTGGCTTATCGATGACAACTTGCTCACGGCTCTCTCGATCAGCTCGCACATCCATCACACGAGGGCCTTGGCATGGTTTCAGCAGATGCCGCGCCGTTTTGCCACCTGATCTGTGACGGAGGGAACCCTCCTGCGGATGCACATGATGTCAGCCAAGGATGGTTCCTCGGCTGCGGCTTGGAGCACCTTGGCCCTGCTGCGCCAAATGGCCGGACATGAGTTTTGGGATGAGGGGTTCAGCTATGAGGAAGTGAAGCCAAAAGGCATCCGAGGGCACCGGCAGGTGACGGACGCTTGGCTCGCCGAACTGGCGCGAAAACGCGGAGGCAAACTCGCCACGCTTGATGCCAGTCTGGCCCAAGAGCACTCAGATGTGGCGGAGTTGGTTCCATGAGCCGTACATCATTGGGCACGGTCGTTTTTTGAAGGCGAAGAGGGAGTGGTTCGAGCCTTCATTGCCCATGGTTGCGGCCATGCAGATCATTCCTTGAGGGCCAAGAATGAATGGTTTGAGGTCACGTGCCCTGTTTTCTTTCCCAAAGAAGGGTCGATGTGGGCTCAATGAACGGGCTTTTGCAGGCCAAACACCCCACAGTTCAGGCTGAAACGGCCCACGATGAGGGCTGCATCCCGGCCCTCTTTGAGTCGCAGGACCGGGTGCTTTGACCTGCATGAAGGATGGATGGGGCATGGCTTACCGGCAGGGTTTGCTGCCATCGCTGGTGGATGGGGGCCTCCGTGCCCCGGCTTGCTATGCGGGGTTGGCAAGCAGGGGATGCCGCGCTAAGCGTGCGCATGTTTGATATCCGGGAAAAACCCCAGCAGGTCGAGAAGGCCTTTCTCATTGGTGCCTACTTTGACCGTCGCAAGGCGGACGAGGCGCGGGAGCTGCTGATCGAGCTGAAGGAGCTGGTGGAGACGCTGGGCATCCAGGTGGTGGCCACGGAGTTGGTCTTTGCCCGCGAGATCACGCCCCGGCACCTGATTGGCAAGGGCAAGACGGCAGAGCTGATCGAGAAGGCGAAGGAGCTGGAGGCAGAGTGCATCGTTTTTGACAATGAACTGTCCCCGGCGCAGCAGCGCGCCTGGGAGGGGGATGCGAGCCTCTGTGTGATCGATCGTCATGAGGTGATTTTGGACATCTTCAACATGCGTGCCCAGACGCGTGAGGCACGTTTGCAGGTGGAACTGGCTCGATTGGAATACTCCATCCCGAGACTGACGCGGATGTGGGCGCACTTGGACCGTCAAGGGGGCGGTGCGGGCGGTGGCATGGGGGGGGCTGGCGCGGCGCGTGGGGAAGGGGAAACGCAGCTGGAGGTGGATCGCCGTCTGGCCTACAAGCGGCTGGATCGGGTGAAGGCGGAGCTGGAGGAGGTGAAGCGCCAGCGCGATACGATGCGCAAGGAACGCAGCCGCGTGCCGCTGCCCCATGCCTCCATCGTCGGCTACACCAACGCGGGCAAATCCAGCCTGCTGAACCGCCTGACCGCGGCGAATGTGCTGGCAGAGGACAAGCTCTTTGCCACGCTCGACACCACCACACGGCGGCTAGAGCTGCCCGATGGTCAGGCTTTGCTACTCACGGATACGGTGGGCTTCATCCGCAATCTGCCTCACGACCTGGTGCAGAGCTTCCGCGCCACGCTGGAAGAAGCCGTGTTGGCGGACTTCCTCATCCACGTGGTGGATGCGAGCGCCTCTCAAGCCCATGAGTTTTATCAAACCACAACGCAGGTGCTAAGTGAGCTGGGGGCTGGAGAGAAGCGCGTGCTGCTGGCGCTGAACAAGGTGGACCTGGTGGATGATGCGCGCCTGCTCGAACTGAAGCGGCTGTTTCCAGAAGCGGTCATGATCTCCGTGCACACGGGCCAAGGCATGGACGACCTCTTTCATCGCCTGCATGACATGTTGATCGATCGGGTCGTGCGTCTCGATCTGACGGTGCCGCTGAGTCGGATGGATCTGGTCGCCTTTCTGCACGAGCAGGGGAAGGTGCTGTCTGAGGATTATGAGCGTGGCGTGGCGGACATTCAGTGCGTCATCTCGAAGCGCTTTGAATCGAAGTTCACGCCTTTCTTGGCTAGCGCGACGAAGAAGGCCAAGGACGGTTCAAAAAGCATGCATTGATTTGGGAAGCTGATTGAGCAACTCGACAGCGAAGCACCTGAGCTTACCTTTTGTCCGAGAGACAGTTCAGCGGATCAGCAGATGGTGCTTGGTTTTCCCGTGCCTTTGTTTGTTCGTCAGTGGCGGCAGGTCGAGGTAGAAGAGATGCCGCACGGCTTTGCCATGATGCTTCAGGACACGGGTGCATTCTTCCTGGAGAGCCTGCCAACGCCGCCAGGGATGCTGCGGTGCGTGAATGATGTGGCGCAGCAGGCTCAGCCACTCGATGTAGGCCCGTGAGATATCACCCTCTGCCACCTCTGTAGCGCGCAGATCACGCTCGAGGGTCTTTTCGGGATGCAGCATGGCATCGAGAAGCTCGCAGGTGCCATCTCCGTAGTCAGGCGGCAGTCCGTTTTCCAGATAGCCATGGTGATTGATGAACCCAAAGGTGTTTCTGGAAACGGCACCGAGTCGCTCGCTGTCGCAGGTCATGGGTAGATCGAACTTGGTGCCACCGCGCAAGTTGGCGAGATGACGCACCAAGTCGTCGATGGGGTATCCTTCGTCTTCCAGGGCAGCAGCGATGGACAGTCCCTCGCCGCCCTGAAAGAACGAGAAAATCTCACCGCGCCGTGTTGGGGCTCCCTTTTCATCAATGAGACCCAGCGAGCGCCAGGCATGAATCGGGGAGCCGGAGCGCGGCTGACGGTCCGCTGGGCAGATGCTTGGACTCAGTCCAGAGGCTTCATGAATCGCAGTGTCATGTCGCACGACCTGCATCCTCTCCAGTGCGCGAAACAGCGGCACGTTGTGGTTGTCCCGATGCACGGGCACCGTGATCTCCGAAAGGTCGAAGATGGCAAACACGAGGGACTCCTTTTCCACGGTGCGTTGCCAGGCGGGCAAGCCTTGGCTGCCGATCTCCATGAAGGTCTCGTAGGATTGGCAGAGGGCCTCTGCAATCTGCTGACTGTGCAGCACTTCGAGTTCTTCGATGGATAGGCTATCCAACTTTTTGGAAAGCTTCAGGATACGGCGCAGGCTTTTCGTGGGGCGCACTTGGCCGGGCTTGTCTTCGATACGCGTGCCCAGGGGGATCTCGAGACCGTAGTGCTCCTTTTCTAGCTTGCCGACACGCCCAATGCCATGAGCGAACTGCGAGACGAGCCCTGGCACGCTCAGCGCGGGGGCGATCTTGTCGAGGTTAGCGATCCATGCCTGGCCTAGCGCTATCCATTCGGGGGCAGTGCTAGGCTTGCGTTGCCATTCCCCGCGTGAGTTGAGCATTTGCCGTTCTGTAGCCTCAAGCCCAAACAGGGCTTTGGCCTCTTGCATGGCATTTTGCAAAGCGCCCTCGGGAGCTTCCGCTTCGAGTCCTAACAGTGGTGCTGTTTTGGCAAACAATCGTTGGGCAAAGCGCTCTGCTTCTTCAAAAGGATTCTGCGAGGTCTGTGCTGCGTATTTCATGACACGCAAAAAGATGGGCCAAGCGAGCAGATTGCTGCGATGGAGGCGCGCGGGGCGCGCATCAAAAAGCGACGGGCTTTGTCGCGTCGTGACCACATAGCCACGTTCATCCAGCCCACGTCTTCCGGCTCTGCCATACATTTGAAGCAGTTCATCAGGCGCGAGCTTGTGCTCGCTTTTGCCATCGTGAAAAGTCGTGGCAGCCACATGCACGCTACGGACGGAGAAATTGATCCCTGCCGCAAGACCCATGGTGGCAGCAATGACACGAAGCTGGCCCGCTTTCGCCAAGGGCTCAATGACGCCTGCACGGGCTGCATAACTCAGCCCGCTGTGGTGGTAAGCGATGCGCTTTTCCAGCAGATTGGCGAGGTCCTTGCCGCACACTGCGCGTTGCTCGGGTGTCAGTTCGAGAGGATCACCTGCGGGCAAATCGTTTGCCAGACGGCGGGCGATGTTTTCGGCTTCCTTGCGTCGTGGGGAAAAGATAAGCAAGGGGGCCAGATCTGCCAACATGACGGCCGCAGCAAACTTCGGCCAAAAGTTCTCGAAGTGCCGCGCCATCCGCTGGGGTAGAGTTTCCCACGGTGTCTCGTCCAGTGGCACGGGTCGTTCTTGGGTGATCACGACCTCGGCCCTGCGTCCTAAGCGCTGCATCCAGGCCACCACATCTTCAGGATTTGCCACCGAACCGCTCAGCAAAAGCAGCCGAGTCTCTTGCGGAGCTAAGGCAATGGCGGCCTCGTAGTGCGAACCACGCTGGCTGTCACCGATCATTTGATATTCATCCATGACCAGCAGGGCAGGGCCTTCACCACGCACCAAGCGTTCCAGTTGCGTCTCTAGGGTGGCGACCAGAACAGGGGCGTTGACGTTTTCAGAGACATCACCTGTCGCGATGCCCACATCCCAGCGCGCTTCTTTCCACTCCGCATACTTGTCGTTTGCGAGAGCTCGCGTAGGGACCGTGTAAACGGCTTGTCCCTCCAGAGAGCGCGACTGATGCAGCAGCTCGAACACATAGGTTTTGCCAGCTCCAGTGGGGGCACTCACCACGACATCACAGCCTTCTCGCAGCAGGTTCACAGCCTGGTGCTGCCAGACATCGGGAAGTTTGAGATGATTGATGGAGGGGAGCAAAGCAGGCGGAAGGCTGTATCGGTTACGAAGGCCAGGCCATGGCGGCAAGGTAGGAGGTGCAAAGTTTTTTCTGGCATCCTCACGCGTCGGTGGATCCGTTCGCTGCTGTCGAAGTGAAAGTTCCATCCCTTTGGAGCGTCTCCTTCTTCCCAACACCCCTGCCATGAAAAAACTCATCCTCGCCTTAGCTCTCTGCGCTGGCTTTGCCTCCGCCGCTGAAAAATCCATCCTCGACATTCCCCTGAAGGACATTGACGGCAAAGACACCAGCCTAAAAGCCTATCAGGGCAAAGTTCTTCTCATCGTGAATGTGGCTTCACGTTGCGGTCTGACCAAGCAATACACCGAACTCCAGGCCCTGCATGAGAAGTTCAAAGATCAGGGATTCAGCGTGCTTGGCTTTCCTTGCAACGATTTCGGCGCTCAAGAGCCAGGCACCAACGAGGAGATCAAAACCTTCTGCACCACGAAGTATCAGGTCACCTTTCCGATGTTCGATAAATTGCACGTCAAAGGGCCTGAGCAGCACGCGCTCTACCAGCAACTGACCGGCAAAGAAGGTGCTTTTCCGGGAGATGTGAAGTGGAACTTCGGCAAGTTCTTGATCGGTCGCGATGGCAAACCCGTGCAGCGTTTTGAGCCACGTACCACTCCCGATGATGCAGCTTTGGTCGCTGCAATTGAAAAGGCCCTGGCGGAGAAATAAATCCGAAGCTGTTCAATCTCTCCTAGCGCGCGGCCACCACCGCGCGCTTTTTTGTGGCCACGGGAACTGTCAAAAAACGCATCCACTGCTTTCTCTCATGATTTCTGGTTGACGACTTCTTCCTGGGTCGTAATCTGCCATCCCCTTTTAACCATCCTTTTTTAACACGTCATGCCCGAAGTCCAAATCCGCAAAGGTGAGCCGATCGACCGCGCCCTCAAGCGCCTGAAGACCAAGCTCGAGATGGAAGGCATCTTTGAAGAAGTCCGTCGCCTCCGCGCACATGAGACCCCGAAAGAGCGCACCAAGCGCAAGGCACGTGCGGCTGCGAAGCGTGGCAAGATTCGTTTTCGTTTCACCATGCCCAAGGCACCTGAAGCCACAGAAGCTGCGCCTGCGGCATAATTGATTTCCTTCGGCTCGTTGTCGGTTCGTCCAACCCTTTCAACCTCGAAAAGCTGTCTGCTTCACTGCAGGCAGCTTTTTTGTGTCTAGGCTTCGATCCAAGTCACCTCCTGAGTGAGCATCGTGTCATCGTCGAAGAGGAACTTCCCCATGAAATGCCTTTTTTCGACCAGAACTTCGGTGAGCCAGTAGCGATCATCGGCCCACATTTGCTCGAAAGGCAATTCGGACAGGGATGTCCAAAGCGGCACGGCTTCTTCAGTTTCAATCGGGTCACCCTCCCACTCGGTGGCACGAAACACATCCACATGGAGGGAAAGACCGTCCACGAATTGGAACCACAGTTCTCCATGCTTGGTGGGGTTCCGCGCGGTTACCCCCAGTTCTTCTTGGGTCTCTCGGATCGCACAAGCTTCGCTGGTTTCACCGGGGTCGATTTTGCCTCCGGGTCCATTGATTTTCCCTGCGCCTAGACCCCGCTTTTTGCGGATGAGCAGCACTTTTTCTGCGCTTTCATCCACAATGAACATCAGTGTCGCTAGGACTGTGGGGCGCCAAGTTTGCCAGTCAGGAGAACTCATGCTGGCAGGTGGAGGCGGGGCCAACAAACGTCAAGAAGGCAGTGAGGTCCGCTCCGGCGTATTTTGGGGAGTGACTCTGGCTTCTTGACCAAACCTCCTCTCCTCGCGTTACTGATTTCCCCACTGAACATGACCGCTGACCGACAGCTTTTAGCCCTCTCCACCCTGGCCTTTATGGTCGCGGTGATTCCGGCGGTTCGTGCTCTGCTTTCGGGGCAGTGGCGCACGTCTCGACAATGGCTGTTGATGCTCGCGGGCTTCGCTTTGCAGACAGGTGCGGTTTTTCTTCGTGGTGAAACCGTGCGCCAGTGCCCGATGAAGAGTCTCTCGGATGTTTTGGTCTTCACCGGTTGGAGTGTGGTGCTGCTGTACTTTCTCGTGGGGCCGACCTATCGAGTGTCGCTGCTTGGCTTTTTCACGGCTCCGCTCGTCGCCATGATGCAGCTCTTGGCCTTTGCCGTGCCCAATGCATTTCCTGATTATGCAGCCAAGGCCAAGGTGGATGCTTGGGTGGAGTTGCATGCCGCCTTGGCCCTCATGGCTTATGCAGCCTTTGCGTTGACCTGCATCACGGGCGTGATGTATTTGCTGCAAGAACGGTTCCTGAAGCAGCACCGGATCGGTGGACTGTTTTACCAGTTGCCTCCGATCCAGGGACTGGCACTTGCGATTCGGCGACTGCTGGCGCTAGGTCTTGTCTTGTTGAGCCTCAGCTTGGCGGTTTCCTTCAAATTAACGACGCCGATCTCCAACCCGAAGCTGATTTTTGCCTGGGGCGTATGGTTGCTTTACGCGGTGATGGGTGTGGTGATCTGGCGTCATGTCCTTTCCCCACGGCAGACGGCTTGGTTGGCTGCTGTGGGATTCATCATCCCTTTCATTTCTCTCTGGCTCGTGACGACTCATGGCTGAAGCAGCAAACGCCACCCCCCAATTGGTCTGCCTCGGCCTGAACTACCGCACGACACCGGTCGAGGTGCGAGAGCGCGTTGCCTTTCCCGAGGCCAAGGTGCCAGAAGCAGTCCATGAAGTGCGCTCCCTTCCCGGCTTTGAAGAAGGTGTGGTGCTCAGCACCTGCAATCGCGTCGAGCTTTATGCCACTCACTCTCTGGAGGATCCCCAAGCCGCTCACGAATCGCTGGTGGATTATTTGGTTCGCCGTTTCGAATTGGCTCAGGAGCAGGCGGAAGCGCTCGTGACCTACAAGCTGGACGCAGCTGAGGCTGCGCGTCATCTCTTCCGCGTGGTCAGTGGCTTGGACAGCATGGTGCTCGGAGAGACGGAGATCTTTGGTCAGGTCAAGGCAGCCTATCAGAAAGCGTTGGAAGCTGGCACCACCAGCCGAAGGCTGAACAAACTTTTCCAACAAGCCTTTACGGTGGGGAAAAAGGTGCGCAATGAAACGAGCATTCAACGCGGCTCTACGAGCGTGGGCAGTGTCGCAGTGGACCTCGCGGAAAAGGTCCACGATCTTAAAAAATGCAGAGTCATGTTGGTGGGCGCGGGAGAGATGAGTCGGACCTGCGCTCAGAGTCTTCTGTCCCGTGGAGCACACAGCATCATTGTTTCAAATCGAAGCCACGAGCGTGCTGTTGAAATGGCAACGGAGATGGGAGGCACAGCTCTCCGATTCGATGAATGGGAGGCCGCACTGCATGAAGTGGATGTGATCATTTCCAGCACAAGCGCTCCTCATTTTGTCATCAAGCCTGAGCTCGTGAGAGAAGTCATGCGCAAGCGCCGCTGGGAGCCGCTCTTGATCATCGACATCGCTGTCCCACGAGATGTGGACCCACAGGTGAATGACATTGAGGGAGTTTATCTGTATGACATTGATGCCCTACAAGCCATTGCCGATGGGGAAAGGCGAAAGCGTGAAAAGCAGCTCGAACTCTGCGAGAAAATCATTGAGGAGCAGCTCGCCAAATTTGGTTTTGTCAAAAATCCCTGAGTGAGACGTTTGTGGAGGATAGCCATGAGTCAGCCGATTTCCAGCACACACCCCATCCTCGCTGAGGACATGAAGAAGCTGCATTTGATCCTGAAGGATTCCTTGGAGCCGCATCTGGTCCCCCCGAAAGAAATGCGCATCCTCAATCTTGCCTGTGGACGCTGTGATGAAGCTGAGACTTTGGTGCAAGTCGGCACAGATTTGACGCATGGAGGGCGTGTCGAAATGATTGGGGCGGACATTCGCATCCGTGAAATTCGTCAAGCGCGGGAAACTCACGCACATCTTCCGGCGAAGTTTTTGATCGAGGATGCGACCAAGATTGATCAACACAAGGAACTTGGTGACGACTTCAACATGGTCTTCCTACGGCACCAGAACTTTTGGCATGGCCAAGAGCTTTGGAAGAAGATCTTTGATCAAGGCATCGCCAAACTGAGACCAGACGGGATGCTGGTCATCACCAGCTATTTCGATGTCGAGCATCGTTTGGCACTTCGCGCGCTAGAATCGCTGGGCATGGAAGTGGTGAGCAACAAACGCAACCGTGCCAGTCGTGCATTGGCTGATGCTCCCGGAAAGTCTGTCGATCGCTGGGTCGCGGTTCTGAAGCGACGCGGCACGTGATGGCCGAATGCGGGTCAGTCAGAGGGATGGAGCTGGCAGCACATCGGCACCAGTGGCAGTTTCACGGAGACTGCTGACCACACGCTCGATGCCCGTTTTGGCAAATTCGCTTGGGGCATAGAGATGACGCGCTTTCAAATACCAACTGATGGCAGAGCCGGACTGCTTGCGCTGCTCATGCTGCTTGGCTTTTTCGATAGCACTCACGAACTCGCTCGCTTTCACACTCAGCTCGGATCTCATGCGCGTCACTTCAGGGTCTTCGGGGAATTTACTGAACACGCGCTCCACAGCTTCCCAAGCTCCAAATGGATTGCCGGTTTTGCTTTGTTCTTCGGCCATCTTCACCACCATGGTGACCTCGGTCACATCCGTGATCACTTGTTTGATTTGTTGTTGGCGTGCGGGGTCATTGATGGCAGCAGCCAAGAAACGTCCCTGTTCATTGAAGATCTGTCGGAAGGCTCGTTGGCTGAGCAGCCGATCCAGGTCCAGCAAAGCCTGGGCCTGAATGTCACTCGTTTGTCCCATGAGTTCCGATAGACTGCGAAGTTTGGGGTTCGTTGGCCAGATCTCTGCTGCCCCCTTCATTTCCGCTGCATACGAGGCCTGATCGCCTTTCATGGCTGCTGCTTTGGCTGCCGTCAGCCTCATGTCCGCTAAGGCCCTCGCAGTCTCAATGGCCGCTTGGGGTTTGGAGAAATCAAAATCCTTGGAGTTTTTCCGCAGCTTGGTGACCAGCTCTTCGGCAAGTCCAAAGTCTTTCATCTCCAGTGCATTCACGAGTTGGTTCCCATCGCGAACGTAGTCCAAGACTTTCAGTTTCTCTGCGAGCGGCAATCGACGCACCCGAGGAAGATATTCTCCCACGGCAAAAGCTTCCATCAGGCGATTGCTCGCACTCTGATAATCTTGCCGTTGCACCAGTTGCTCAAAGGCGACAACCGCCTCATCCACACCACGGATGGCTTCGGACGACAAACTGTCGATCAAACTGACGGTAGGAGGCACGCCTAGCCCCGCCGAAAAGGCTTTCTTGAGGTCTGAATTGTCATCCAATTGGAGAACACTGTCTCCATCTTTGAACATGTGCGGATAAAGTCGGCAGGCGATCAGAGCGTGCTCAAAGCGTCGCTGCAAAAACATCTGAAGAATCAGTGCTTGAAACTGCACCTTGCTGGTGACTTCAGATAAGCCCATGGAAGTTTCATTCAGCTTCTTGCGGGCCTCGATTTCAGCGATCTCTTTCACATAGCCCGAGACCCGGCCGATGCTTGCGGCAGTGGCCTGTTTTTGAGCATTCCCAGCAGCTGCACCGCCCTTGGCGGCCGTACCACTGCCTGCTTGTGGGGAAAGTTCAGCGCTCGACATGGCCACCTCGTTGTTCCATTCCAGCTGCCTGCGGCGCTTGTTCATGGCATCGTTCGCAGCTCGTAGATTGTTAACTTTTCGCTGGGCCAGCCACACGTCATAGACACCATTCGCCATGGTGTTGCACAAGCCTGCATCGATTTTAAAGGCTCCCGCTTCAGGTAGCATCGCGAAAGCAGAGGACACATCTGGACCGCCTTTGCGTGTCGGAGCTAACAAGAGAATGATCTGTGCGATGAGATCGCGATAAGCTTGGTCTTCGGCTCCATTCGCTTCAGGTGTAGCAAGGTAGATTTCGAACTTTGACCGGACGAGGCGATTGTTGTTCACCTGCCACATTTTGCCGTCCCAAGTCACCATCTCATTGCCGCTATCCACGTGGGGTAGGGCATTGCCCAGCATCGGGTTGTTGTTGGAGGACTGTCCACCGCCATTGGAGGGATGCGCATTGGCTGCCGGTGCGGGAGCAGGCTGGGCGGCACCTGGTGCCGGAGAGGGCAGGACTTGAGCTCTAGCTGCGGTGAAACCCAAGAAGCAGCTGAGCCATAAAACGAGAGCGCAAGTTTTCATGAGGATGGGTCTTTAAGCTTTGATGAGCTGCATCACTTCCAGGATGCCATTGTCCTGAACTCGGACTTTGAACAAGTAGCGTTGTCCACGCTGGATATTGGCTTCCAGGCTCGATGGAATCAACACGGGCACAAAGTTGCCCCCTTCGCTCACTTGCACGGAAAACAAGCGGTCACTGTTCTTCCAAGCATCGAGCCGATGGTCGATAGTGCCCTCCACTTTGTAAGTGTTACCCGATAGGGCGTTTGAACTGTCCAGGTATTCTTCGACGCTCAGGGGAGTCAGTCCTGTCAGCGGGTCTGTTCCTCGATGTAGCAGTGACCATCCACCTCCAATGCCTCCCAGCAGCACCGCTGCGATGGCGATGAGATGTGAGGGCTTGATTCCTGATTGAGCTCGGCGTGGCATTGTGTGCGCTTATTTGTCTGAAGAAAATGTAACGGAGGCCCCGATGGGCGGCAACTCCTGGCAGGAGTTTCTTCCACAGTCCTGCCACGGACAGGAGAGCAGGTGACGAAATTGTTGCCCAGGTCTTTTTTCCTGAAAGGCGGCAGGATGGTAACAGGCAATGACCCTTTTCAACCACAAACCTGCTCAAACCTAACATGAAGATTCAAAAACGAACCCTGATGATCCTAGCGGCATTTGCCCTGCTCGGGTCGGCCAAGGCACTGGCACAGGCGGATATGCTGCCTGTCAGCCGCACGGCCGGTGTGCTGACCGTGGAACTTCCCCGTTCCAAGTCCACCTTGGTAGCTTTGACCAATGCCAAGATCGTGGCTTCGGGCACTGTGGATGCCGTGAATGGCAGCGTGCTGACGCTCTCCTCCTCACCCGCCGTTCTGCCTGACGTGCTTACCCAGCCTCATGCGATCAAGATCGTGAGTCGGGCCAACACGACGGGAAACAATGCTTATGGCCTCAGTGCTACGATCACCGCTCAGACTTCACAAAACGTGACCGCAGCGCTCTCGGTGGCTCCTAACATTGGAGATCAATATGTGATCTTCACTCTCACGACCATCAGCTCTCTCTTTGGAGCCACCAATACCATCGGCTTAACCTCTGGAAATACAGCTGCCACGGCAGACATTGTCTATCTTACCCTTGGTGGAAATCTAACCGGGATTTTTTACAACAGCGCTGCTTCCAAGTGGAGGCTTGTCAGTGACCCAGAGGGTGCTGATCAAAATGCGACAGTGGTGCCTCCAGATTCTGGATTGCTCGTGGCACGCCGAGATGCTGGCTCAGCGCAAATCTTCCTTCCCTTGCGTGGCGATGCCCTGCCGGGCCGTCATGTTGTGAATGTGACCACGGGATTCACCATCGCGAACAATCCCTTCATGGTGCCGACCACACTTGGCTCCAGCGGCCTTCAGCAGTTCATGAGTGGTGGCAGTGGTCCTGGCACAGCTGACGTGGTGTATCTTGAGTCGAATGGTGTGCTGAAGGGCTATTTCTTCAAGACTTCAGGTCTCGGTGGCACCGGATGGCGCACTCTAGGTGACAGTTCCACGAACCAATCTGCTGTCGTCATCAATCCAGGCAAGGCGATGCTCTTCAAGGAGCAAGCTGGTGATGTCCGATTCGCTCTTCCTGAGCCTTTGGCCAACTGATCTCAAATTTTCAGACAGACCCAATTCAAGATAACATCTGCATGAAACGATTCTTCTACTCTGCCCTGGCCGCTCTGGCCCTGGCCAGCACCACACAAGGTGCGACACTCTACTCCAGCAACCTTGGCAATGGTATCACGGAAGTGGGTGGCATTTCTGCCTTCACCACGGGCACCGTTCGCTTTGGGGTATTCCCTTCCGACTTCAACTTCAGTGCGAATTCCGAAAACTACACAGCCTTAAACAATGCCTTCACAGAGGTGGCCAGTTATTCTGGTCCTATTTCTGTGAATTCGACGACAGGATTCTTTGATCTCACGCTGAGCTACAATGCATCGGGAACCTTCGAAGGAGTTCCCTATGACAGCAGTGCGGGCTCAACGACTAACGCTTCTGGCGATATCGCTGGAGAGAAGGTCTATGTATGGATTCTCAACAACACAGCTCCATCCACAGCCACTCAGCAGGCGATCTTTTCGACTAGGCAGACCTGGGCTGATGCAGACGAATTGGCTCCAGATACCTTCGTGAGTCCTGATACAGGTGCTCTAGAACTCGTGGCTCACCTGGGTGGTTTGGCCAATGGCAGTAACATCGGTGCAGGTGCCCCTTCTCATAGTGCAAGCGGTGCCCTGATCGTGCCTTCAGGCGTTCAGGTGACAGTGAACCCATCGACACCTCAAGTGCCTGTCAGCACGCGTGTCGTATTCACAGTGACCAACGCGTCAGGCACTCCGCCGATCACCTATCAGTGGCGTCGCAATGGTCAAAACATCTTGGGAGCCACTGGCACCACTTATGTCATCACATCGGCCAGTTTATCTTCCCGCGCGAATTATGATTGTGTGCTGAGAAATGGCACAAACACTGACGTGGCAAGCAACTCGGTTTTCCTCAACGTGGTGACGCCGCGCCCCACGATCATTACCGCTCCTCAATCCCAAATCGTCGGCACTGGTGAATCTGTGGGCTTTACCGTTCAGGCAGTAGCGACAGGAACACTAAACTACAGCTGGAGAAAGGGTTCGACGGTTTTATCGACATCAGATGCGTTGAATCTTAGCAATGTCAGCCTAGCCGATGCGGGTGCGATTTCCGTCACAGCATCAAATGCTCCAGGTGCAAACACGGGATCAGCGAGCTCAACAGCCAACCTAGTCGTGGTGAACCAATCACCGGTCTCCTTTGTCGCTCAGGCGAGAACTCCTGCGACAACCACAGCAACTCTTCAGGTCACAACGGCAGGAACGGGCATCACAGGTTATCGTTGGTTCTTGTTGCCAGACTTGGTCAACCCCCTCGAAGATGGTTCGAAATACAGCGGCGCTGGCACAGCCAGGCTTACCATCAGGTCTTTGAATCTCGATGACGCAGGTGATTATGTATGCCGCGTCTCTGCTTATGGATCGAGCAAAGATAGCGGAGCGATCAATCTTACGGTTTACAACAGCCCGCCAGCGCTTGGCACAGTCACGCTCCCGACAGGGATCGTGGGCGGATTCTACACTTACACGATTCCCCAGAATCTGCTCCCGAATGGAACCAATGTCGCTGAGAGCTTCACGGCTTCGCCGCTGCCAGCAGGTCTAACGCTGAACGCCAAAACAGGTGTAATTTCTGGTTTTCCCACTGCCGCAACGACGGCAACCACGAGGCGTGTTCGGATCACCGCCGTCAACAAATCCGGCACAAGCACTGCCGTTGAAGTCCCGATTGTCATCAATGCCTTTCCAGCCAATTTGGCTGGAATTTACGAAGGCCCCATCAACCGTGGAGCTGTCCCTTCAGGAGATCTCGGTGGTCGTTATGACATGACCGTGACTCCTACGGGAACTTTGACTGGCAAATTGACTCTTGGAACGACAGTTCTCTCCTTCTCGGATCGATTGACAATCACGGGCACTGATCCAGCGACAGCGATAGCGACAGGTAACTTCGCCGTCAGGCGCGTTTCCGGTGCGCCATATCAAGTGAGCTTCAGAATCAGCAATAACTTGGTGGTTGGCATTGATGACAACAATGCAGCGACGGAAGATTTTCCCACCATCAGCTTGGGAGTTGCGAGTCAAACCTTTGAAGCATGGAGATCGACTTGGGTGGCTCGCACCTCCCCAGCCACACAATATGCCCATCGTTACAACGTCGCACTTGGCTTGCTGCCAGGTCATGCTCTTGCGGGTGATGCAGCGGTCGCCCCACAAGGAGTGGGTTTCTTCTCGTTCACAGTGGCGGCTGATGGTAAGCTAACCTTCGACGGTAATCTTCCTGATGGTGAGCGAATCACAGGTCCTGCGTTTTTGGGGCCAAATGGAGAACTCTTCATTTTCCGCACTTACTACACCACCGCCCAAAAGGGATCCTTGCTCGCAATTTTTGACATCAGTCGCAGCACATCTTTGGTCAATGCTTCTGACAACACAGTGGCAGGTAAGGCTTCATGGAATCGCCCAGCTAACAATGCTGCTTCAAACCGTTTGTATCGCAGCGGGTTCAATATCCCAGATGCAGACGTCAAAGGTGGAGCTTACAGCTTGCCTTTGAGCGGTTTCCCCTTGGACCTTGCGGCCAACGAGACAGCTTCACTGCAGTTTGATCAGGCTAACGTCAATGCATCGGGCAGAAATAATCCCAACGCAGTTGTTACCTTTGCGGCACCTACGCGGTTCACGATCACAACACGTTCTTCGGCAGCAGCAAGGACCACACTCACGCCGCTCACTCCTGCAACGGGTGTCTTTAAAGGAACGTTTGTGAGCCAAGGCACACGCACGGTGCCCTTCAGTGGGCTGATCGTTCCTATCGACGGTGTTCCTGAAGGAGTCGGTTATTTCCTCCTAGATCAGGCTGGCACCCCTGCAACCCAACAATCTGGCGTTGTTGCTCTCGAGAAAGTTAGGCCCTGATCTTTTCGACACAACTATTGATCCATTACGAAACGACTATGAAAACGAATCGATTCAAAGCAGCAGTCTTCACAGTTGGCTTAGCAAGCCTAGGCCTTGCTAGTCAACTGCGTGCGGACTTCATTACCGTCGGCACCGCCACCGACAACCGCATCACCACCGATACACGTTGGACACGTGACAATGTTTACATCCTTGGACGCGTCATCTTCGTGACCAACGGAGCAACACTGACCATCGAGCCAGGCACGATCGTGCGTGGCGTCAACGCTATCATGTCTGGCCTCAATGAGGAACCTGGCACCCTTGTCATCAGCCGCACAGGTAAGTTGGTTGCTAATGGTACTGCGGATGCTCCCATCATTTTCACTTCGATCGATGACACGAATGTGCCAGGGGGTCTTAATACAGTGCCAGATACCTGGACGAATGTGAGTGGTTCCGTGAAAGTGATCAAGGGAGATAGCCGTGACGCGACGCTCGTGAACAATGATTACAGTCCTGCTGGTGCGAGTGGAAACAATGGTTTCGCCAAAGCCGGACGCTGGGGTGGCATCATCGTTTGTGGCCTTGGCCACATCGCAGCCAGAACCGAAAGCGCAGATGCCAACTTTGACGGCATTTGGGACCAGCATGAAGCTCAGATCAGTGAGGATGCTCAGCGTCGTCAGGGGCAGGGTATCGGGACCGACTACCCAGAAGGTCTAGCTGGCGGATCTGGAAGCAATGTGTTGAATGCTACGCTGGCTCTTTACGGTGGAACCAATGACCAAGACAACAGTGGTGTCTTGCGGTTCTTGGTGAATCGTTATGGTGGCTTCATTCTAGGTGCTGCCGCAGCTGGGAACGAAATCAATGGACTCACCCTTTGTGGCGCTGGTTCAGGCACGATCGTGGAGCATGTAGAAATCTTCCAGAATCAGGATGATGGCTTCGAGTGGTTTGGTGGCAAACATGACACTCGCTTTCTCTTCTCCACCTCAAATCAAGACGATAGCTTTGACGGTGATGAGGGCTTCCGCGGTAACCATCAGTTCTGGACGGCCGTCCAAGGCACCATCAATACCGGCACGGCCAACAGTCTGAGGAGTGGATATGCAAACAACGCACGCATTAACCAAGAACAGACTGCTGCTGACTATCGCTACGACAACTTGATGGAGTGGGATGGTGGTGAGCCTGATAACGGTGATCGTCTTCCGCGCACTCAGCTCAGCGTCTTCAACTATACGATGTTGACTGGTGGCACACAGAAGCGTGCGTTGCTGGCTAGACTTGAGGCATTGCTCGGCATGCACAATGGAATCATTGAGAATGCTGCATCCATTAGCCGTGCAGCAGAAGTTGGTGGTGGCACGCTCACCACCATGCTGACTTGGAGCAATCTTTACAGCTACAACAGCACGGCTGGAGGAACATCTTCCCCTACCTCAGGTCTGCCCATTGCACGTTCAGATTCCACGGTTGGAAACACTAGCGTAACTGTTGCGGGTGTGCCCATCACGATTGTGACACAGCTGAATAGTTACATCAATATGTCAGAGTCCGCCTTGGTCACCCCATGGCAATTCTCGGATGTCTCCAACCCTCTTGTGCCCTGCCCGATTTACACCAAAAATGGCTTCGATCCCCGTCAACGCTCGGGAGCGCCTACTCGTGACGTGAACTTCCTCGCTGGTGTTGTTCTTCCCAATGGTTTTGTGAATACCGGTTACGCTGGTTCCATGCGAGACAACAACATGATGTTTGGTTGGACCACTCTCCATGCCCTCGAGTCGTTGGTGGCTAGCAATATCGCTCGCCCCGTGATTACTCTGGGTGTCGGCGACTCGGGTGGCAACTTTTACCATCGTGTTAGCTTCCCTACTTCAGGAGCTACTGTGAAGTATGTCATCGAAAAATCCACCGATGGTCGCATCTGGACCGTTGTCACCGAGACACCTGTGAGCAACGCCACAGCCATCAATTTCGTGGACACGACGACCAACACTTCCGAGAGAATGCTCTACCGTGCTTACGCGCTTTGATGTGAATTCGGTATCGAGGTGAATCGATCTGCCAAAGGCGGCACTCTAGGGTGCCGCCTTTTTTGTCAGTGAGTTTTCACGTCAATGGGATGGTGAGTCAATGCCGTTCCCATCTTGTCATCTGCCCATCATCTGTTTTTCACTGGCTGATGTGTTTTGAGATGGGTTTCGTTTGTGTGTGCAGCTAGCCACACTCGCTTTGGATGCGTGTGCGTCCGTTTGGCCACAGCTGCGATTTGTCAATGGTCGCGCGTTGCCCATGGCTTGTCAGGTGCGCTAGACCGGGATGGATCTGTTTTGAAAAGGGGGTGGTCAATGGGGTGGTAAGTTCTCTTCTGGGCAGTTCTCTGCACGAGCTGCCTGCCGTCGAAGGCTCAGGTTTTGAAACAAATCTGACACATGAAGACTCAGCTTCTCCATCCTGTGACAAAAGCGTCACGCTAGCCTCCTTGTTCGCCCCTGACGCTTGTGGATATGGCGGGGAGTGGAGGGCTTTCAGCCTACGGGGTTCTCTTCAGGCACTCATGCTACCTTTTTTCAGACATTCTTCGGCTCTTTTCTTCTTCGTGACAGCAGTTCACTCTGCTTTCGCTCAGGCATTACCCCAGGAGGGCGATGCCGAAGTCCAAAAGGCGCTCGATGGGATCCCTGCGGAATTGTTGCCGTATGTTGTGGTCTCAAAAGCAGCCGCTCAGCCGCCCGTGCGCGTCGAAGCTGCCATGGATGCGGCTATTCGTTTAGCAGCCCAAGTCGATGGGGATGACGACCTTCGGGATACCCTATTGCAGGAATGCGGCAGGATAGCTGTTCATCGAGGAAACCTAGCCACAGCTGAGGAAGTGGCCGGCATGATTCGAGGTCACCGTGCTGCCTTGCTGATGTTGGAGATCGCGGAGCGTCTTTTGGCAGATGGTGCATCTGTTGAACCGAACGCTAAAGCGATTGGGTTGCTCAACAAAGCAGGAACGATGTTGCCTTTGCTTAAGCCCTGGCAAGCGCAGCATGTGTTGGCCAAACTTTTAGTGACGGGGCACCGTGTCAGGGTTAATGAAGCGCTTCTTGCTAGCTGGTGGGACCAGCTGAAAGACAAAGACGCACGCGCGGAAGTGGCTATCTGCCTTTTGGCCCGGAGAACCGAAGAAAAAGGTGCTTTCGATCATTCTTTGTTTCAACAGGAGGTTGCCAGGCTCGCGCCTAATCACCCTGTTCCAGGTTATCTGGAGGCGGCAGAAGATTTGTTGGAGCAGGCGGAACAAATGATTCAGAGGAAACAGGACCCACAGTCGATCCTCATGGCTGCGTTTGAAGTTCTGAAAGCGTCCAACACGATACACTCGGAGTTGCTCGTGCGCTGGGCTGCACGATTTTTCCAAACTGGGCGGGAGGATTTAGCACGTCTGCTTTTTGAACGTGCCGAGAAGAATCTAGGCGCGCCTCATGAAGAGGTGGCCAGACTTTATTACCACGTCGCCAAGCTGTGGAAAATTCGTGGAGTTGGCCCCGCGCTTCAGCCTCGATTAGACAAAGTGGAGAAGGTCGTCACAGGCTTTGAACAGGTTTATCTTCCCTTTGGTTGCGCTTGGCTGTCGGCAGCTTGGGAGAATGCTGATGATCGGCAGAGGGCGGCTCGAATGATGAGTC
Source organism: Verrucomicrobiaceae bacterium (assembly GCA_027484445.1). Classification (GTDB taxonomy): domain Bacteria; phylum Verrucomicrobiota; class Verrucomicrobiia; order Verrucomicrobiales; family Verrucomicrobiaceae; genus Prosthecobacter. The sequence continues at coordinate 32,765 of JAIXSY010000032.1, read as the reverse complement.
GCGCGGTCCAGTCTGCAGAGACGAATCCGAACCCAAGGATGCGGCTCGCGGGCATTGCTCAAATCTGCCTGACGCGTGCAGCCATTGGCGCAAGCCTCTCCGACGATGCCGCTGCCTTGGCTGCCGAATGTCTCGGCACAGCGGTGGAACCCGCTCGGCCAGCCAACCCGATTTCCCAAGATTGATGCGCACCCCGTTTGACCCTTTTCGAGTGCTGCGACATGCCGGGCTTTTGCTCTGTTCTTGCCTTTGTTTCAGCGCAGATCACGCACCCGCTCAGGATGGCGGCAGTGGCGGCCTTCGTGGCGTGGTCAGAGATGCAGATTTTTACATTGGGATCCCTGAGGCAGCGGTCACGGTCGATCCTGGCGGGCAGACCGTGCGTGCTGACAAAGAAGGCCGATTTTTCATCAATGAACTCCCGCCTGGGATTTACAATCTGGCGGTGCAGGCGGAAGGCTTTGTGCGTGCTACGAAGAATGGAGTGGTCGTCCAGGTCGGTTCCGTTCGTGAAGTGGAGATCGAACTGACGGCCCAAGTCGTCGAGTTGGATGAGTTCATCGTCGAGGATGTCGAGACTCAGTCCACAGAGATCGTGCCCCTCAGCCTAGGAGCGGATTTATCCGCCTTTGCCAGTGCGATTTCGCCGGAGTTGATGAAGACCTCTGGCTCATCCGGGGATATTGGCAGTGCTCTGAAGCGACTCTCAAGCACAGCTGTCGTGGACAGTCGCTACGTTGTGGTTCGAGGGCTGAGTGACCGATACAACGTGGTCGTGCTCAATGGAGCTCGTTTGCCAAGTTCCGATCCAGACAAGAGAGCGGTTAACATTGATATATTCCCCACAGGTCTCGTGGAGACAATCATCAGCTCGAAGACCTCTACGCCCACTCTGCCTGGAGAAGCGACAGGCGGTTACCTGAACATCATCACGAAGCGTGTGCCTGCCGAGCCGTTTTTCACGATCTCCATGTCCTCAGGCTACAACACCATGTCCACAGGGACAGGCCAGTTTTTGAGCTACCGGGGTGGGGGCACTGGCTTTTTGGGCAATGCTGAATCGCGGGAGCTACCGAGCGTGATGAGGCCGACGTCGGCTCTACCCTCAGGGGCTTCTACTACCTCTTACCTTAGCAATCTGCTCACACCGAGTGATCGTGCGAATCAGCAGTTTTCAGAAAATCGTCTTGCCGCAGCACGTGCCCTCCAGGGGAGAGCGATGGGCACGCAATACAAAGACGCGCCCATGGACTTCAGCTTTAGTGCGATCGGTGGGACACGGATCGATGACTTCATGGGTGGCACGTTAGGCCTCATCGGCGGTGTGACTTATGGCAAAAAGTTCATCATGGAACAAGGAGTGCGCGGTTTTGCCAGTGTCGCGGCTGGTGATCCCGTGCCTACGGAGAGGTGGGACTATACCAAAGGCACAGAAAGCCTGCTGGCGGGTGCTCTTCTCAGTGCTTCACTCGAATTTTCTCCGCAGGACCGCGTTAGCCTGACTTACTTTGCGAACGTTTCGGCTCAGGATGATGCCATCTTTAGCTATGGTGAAACGCAAGGTCTCGGCACCATCAGCAACGGAGTGGACCTCGATAACGAAGACCTCGTGGTCTTTCGTGAGTTCATGTTTTACACTGAGCGTAGTTTACAGACTCTACAGCTCACGGGTGAGCACCAGATCGAGGGCATGGAGGACATCAAAATCGATTGGCTTGCGACTTACAGTAAATCTTCCCAGGTCCAGCCCGACCTCCGCAAGGCCAACTATGCCTATGATTATAGCCTGGGTAGTTATGTGGGAACTGGTGATCCTGCACCACCTGATCAAGAACGTACTTGGCGCAGGTTGGATGATAGCAATTACAACATCGCCATGAATGCAGAGATCCCACTCGATGAGGGAGCGCGCAGTGGAGGCACTGGAACCAAGTTGAAATTCGGGGGTGCTTTTGAACACAGCACCCGTGATTATTCGAATGACAACTTTGAATACTTTGGTCTGCCAGAGCGCAGTTTGATTGCTAGCTACTTGGGCATAGGTCCTAGCGGCGGTCTGCTTCGACGTCCAGCGACGCCTGATGACCGCCAAACGCTGACTTTGGGTGACTTGATTGGAGACTTGGATTTATTGGATCAGGGTCGTGATGATCTTGGGAATGGTGTGCAGCAGATCACAGATAACTTTTTCTTGGCACGTGCATTTAACATACCTGCGCGTGAGGTCTATGCATCCTCACAGACCATTCCTGCCTTTTATGCCTCTTTCACTTTTGCCATGAATGATGACTTTGAGGCCACCTTGGGTGCACGATTGGAATACACCAAAATGCAGGTGGATGTTCAGTTGGAAGGTGAGGGAGCTGTCAGCAACTTCCTGAACCAATTCAATCCTCGCCGCGTGGGCAATCTCACCTTTGTGAATTTTGGTATCGATCGCACGGATCTACTCCCTTCTCTTTCGACTCGATGGAAAATCGCAGAGGAGATGAGCCTGCGCAGTTCAGTGAGTCGCACGGTCGCTCGCCCGACATTCAAAGAGATAGCCGTCGTTTTCTCGCGTGATCCAGAAACAGGGAATTTCTTCGTGGGCAATCCTGCCTTGGAGATGTCTTCGATCACGAATTATGACCTTCGTTGGGAGTGGATGCCAGCCCCTGGGGATCAATTCGCAGTCTCAATCTTTGCCAAACAGATCGACAGTCCGATTGAGTTCATTAACCAAGGCGTCTTCAACACCGCTCGAAACGAACAGAGTGCTTATCTGTATGGATTCGAGATCGAGATTTACAAGGAGCTTGGCAACCTGATGGAGGACCTTCGAGGCTTTAGTGTGGGCATCAACTACGGCTTTGTGCTCTCTAGAGTGGACCTGACCGATGATAGCGAGCAAATTCGCCGTTCGGCTGGTCTTTCCGCAGATCGCCCCTTGCAGGGCCAACCAGACTACACGTTCAATGCTAACCTTAGCTACGAGATCAAAGACCTTGGTTTTACAGCTAGCCTGCTGCTGAACGTCACTGGACCTTTGCTATACACGGTTGGTGGTCAGTTTGAGAACAACCTGACTCCAGATATTTATCAGCGACCCTTCACTTCGCTGGATCTGGCCTTCAATCAGAAGCTTTCAGAAACTTGGAGCTTAAACCTGAGGGTTTCCAATCTACTCGATCAACCGCGCGAACGTTACTTTGATGGAGGTCTGCCATTCTCGGTAACGAGGACTGGAACCACTTACACCCTGGGTTTGAGCGGGAAATGGTAAGTGTCAGATTTGTCAAAATGCGCGAGCCGACTCTTGGCTATGCAACATTTTCGTCACCCAACATGTGATGCGACCTCAGCAACACGAGGCACCCTATCAGCTCCTTGAAAACACCTCTATGGTGAAATTTCCCCATCCACTTCTCTTTGCGATCACTGTGCTCGGCACCGCCCATGCACAGGAGATGCCACTGCCCAAAAATCAGTCACCTGCAGCTGCGGCGACATCGGCTATGGACGAGACGCGTGCTTTGCTTCAGCAATGGTCTGCCACTGAGCGAATGATCTCCTCAGAGAGAACGGAATGGGAGACCGGCAAGGCCATGCTGCAAGGCAGAATCCAGCTTCTCAAAGCATCTATTGAAGAGACAGAGAAGAAAATCGCCGAAGCAAAGTCCAAGTTGGAGGATGCCAAAAAGCGATCCGCGGAGGCTGAAGCGGAGAAAGCCCAAATTCGACAAGCTACGGAGGCACTGCTCCAAGTGGTGCCTGAGCTAGAGAAAGGTGTGAAAGACTTGTTTCAGCGTGCTCCTGGGATGATTCAGGAAAAAGTTCGTGTTCTTCATGACCGCATTCCAAAAGAAGGAGCAGACCTCAAAAACATCACTGCTGCAGAGAGATTCCAAAACGTGCTCGGCATCTTGAATGAACTGAACAAAGCCAACAATGAGATCAACTCGATCCCCGAAATTCATGATCTCGGCGGCGGAAAAAAGGCAGAAGTCAAAGTCGTCTATGTGGGACTCGGCCAAGGTTATTTCGTGAACTCCAACGGCGATATCGGTGGCCTTGGGTTACCCTCGGCTGAGGGATGGAAATGGACTCCTGATCCATCCATCGCACCTCGGATGAGAGAACTCATCGAGGTCATGAAAAAGGCGGTTGCTCCTAAGCTTGTTGAGCTGCCAGCAGAAATTCAGTGAAAGCCCCCTCCATCCGTTATTTCCTTTTATGCGCCCTCTCATCTTACTTTCACTCTTCACGGCAGTGGCTGCTGCGCAGAGTTTAGGCTTCAACAAAGCTCGGGATTCTGCCAAAGCTGATCTGGACGCGAGCAAGGAAGCTTTGGCTAAGGTCCAGGCTGAGATTGCCAAAGAAAAGAATCCGCTGAATGAGGAATTGGCCAAACTCGAAGAAAAGCTGCGCCAGCTTCAAGATCAGTATGCACCGCTGACTCGTGAGTTGGACGTTGCTGAGCTGAACTCGACCAACCTGAAAAACCAGGTCAAGCTAGCCAACGAAGAAAACGCTTACCTCACTAACATTCTCGAAGAATACACCAAAGGCTTCGAGTCCAAGGTGCATGTGAGTGAGATGCAGCTGTATCGGGAGGAGTTAGACAAAGCAAAATCAGCCGCTGAGAACGACAAGGCTCCTTTGAAAGAGCGATTCTTAGCTCAATCGGCACTTCTCAAAACATCCATCTCACGTTTGGCCGAAGTGATAGGTGGGCGTATTTTCGCCGGCAAGGCCGTGGATTCTCAGGGTTTTGTGTTGGACGGTAAGTTTGCACTGGTGGGGCCGATGGCGCTCTTCTCGACTTTGGATGGCTTGGCTTCAGGCATTGCGATGCCACAAGTAGGCAGTGCGATGCCTATCGTGCGTAGCATTACGCCCGAAATCAACAAGGCCATCACAACGTTGGCGACCACTGGCAAAGGTCTGTTGCCTGTCGATGGCACGCTCGGTGCTGCCATCAAAGACTTCGTTCAAAAGCATAGTCTTCTCGACACTTACAAACATGGTGGGCCGATCATGCACCCTCTGTTGGTGGTCAGTATTCTCGTGTTTGGCACCGCCTTGGAGAGAATCTTCTTCATCCTCCGTGAGAAAAAGCGTCGTCGTCAAAAGGATGTTCTGGAAGTGCTCGATGCAGTTGAAGCTGGAAATTTTGACAAAGCCATCGCTGTTGGCAAAAAGACGCATGACTACGTGGCGCGTGCCCTTTGCCATGCGCTGGACCATGTGGAAACCAACATCACGGATGCCTTGGGATTGGCGGCTGCTCTGGAGATCAAGCGCTTCAAAAGAGGTTTCTTCATCCTCGACACTGGCATGACCATTGCACCTCTCCTGGGCCTTCTAGGCACGGTGACAGGGATGATGGCATCGTTCGCTGCCATTGGTGGTGACATGGGGGCACCTACTGCGATCACGGGAGGTATTGCTGAGGCGTTGATCGCGACTGCTTTCGGGCTTGTGATCGCAATGACGGGTTTGGTTCCGTTCAACTACCTCAACAACATGGTGGAGGACGCCGAGCACGAGTTGGAGATCGCAGCGTCGAAGCTAGAACTGATTATCGAAAAAAACAAAAAGCACGAAGATGAACTGAGGATGCGCCATCGGCAGGCCTTGGCGGCGGAAGAAAGTTCGAAGTCCACCTCGGTGACTTCAGGTCTCAAACCCATCATTGCCTAATCTCTTATGAAGTTCCGCAAACGTCCGAAAAAACACGCAAAGATTGAAGTGGTGCCACTCATTGACGTGGTGTTCTTCCTCCTCGCCACCTTCGTCATGGTATCCTTGTCCATGACCAAGAATGAAGGGATTACGGTCAATGTGCCCGCTGCTTCTACATCTTCTCCCAAAGAAAAATCGGATGCACCGCTTACGCTCAGTGTGGCTCAGCAAGGTGAGATCTTTGTGAACAAAGAGAAGATCAATTTTGCACAGCTCCCCATTCGCATTCAAAACGCAAAAGCAGCGACCAAGGACCTTGCGGTTGTGGTGAATGCAGACGGTAAGGCGGAATACTCTCATGTCGTCGCCGTGATTGATGAGGTCAAGAAGGCTGGCATTACCAAAGTCGCTCTGTCCACGGAGCGTAAGTGATGTTCTTTTATGAAGAAGGCCTTCCTTGGAGTCCTTGCTGCCGTGTTTCTCCACGCGGTCGTCTTTCTCTTTGGTGGTTTTTTGATTCCAAAAGGAGAAAAGGTGGCTGAAAAGAAAGATGTTCTTCAGGAAGTGGATGTGGCTAAGGAGGAAGACAAAAAGGAGGAAGAAGAACCCAAGGAAAAAGTCGATCAAGAGATCGAAGACGTGAAGGCGGACATGACGGAGCTGAAGGAGCTCCAGCAGCAGGTGGATTCAGCTCCAGGAGCTCCCGCTTTATCCAATCTAAGTCTGAGTGACCTTGGCTCCGCCCTGAACGGAGTGGCAGGTGAGGGTGGTTTTGGCAGTGGTTTTGCCAGTTTTGCAAGTGGTGGTGTCATTGGCGGCACTGGCACGGGAGGAGGCTCCATGGCTGCGGAGGAGATGCTCTCTAGCGGCATGCTGGATACGAAGCCAAGTCCAACCAATCGTGTATCCCCCAAGCTGGATTCGGATGTCCGCAAGCGCATCAAAGGTAAAGTGGAAGTGCTCATCATTGTCGGAAAAGACGGAGCTGTTACCCGCGCTGAAGTTCTGCAATCTCCTGACCCTGCGGCCAATCAACCCTGCCTTGAGGCGGCTCGTGAATGGCGCTTCAAGCCTGGCACCCGCGGTGGTCAACCTGTCAGTTTCAAACTCAAACTGCCCTTTCGTTTCGATTGAAAACGCTTCCTTGTCTCATCTTGATTTCCACCGCAGCTCAATTGCTTGCCAATCCTGCGAATTCTACTGCGTCGGCGGAGAAACCACGCCCTGCAGCGTATGCACTGGAGCTCTGGAATGATCCGAGCTTTGCTAAATTCTTTCTGGGAACCTACAGTGTCTTCCCTGATGTCGAGCCGCCTTTGTCAGAAGATGATCGAGAGATCCTGAATCAGTTGCTTCCGATGATGAAAAAGCCACAGGAGGCTGCGGAAGCTTTGGTCAAGTTCATCAAACCCGAGACGAATGCGACCTTTGATCTGACCTTGGGGAATCTGTATTTGGAAAATGGTCAGCCAGATGCTGCGATCATGATGTTCCAGCGTGCGGTGGAAAAGTTTCCGAGCTTCCGTCGTGCATGGCGCGGTCTAGGCATGGCACAAGTTCGGCAGCAGAAGTGGCTGGAAGCAGTAACAAGCCTGAGCCGTGCGATTGGACTGGGTGCACAAGATGGTCCGACCTACGGTTTGTATGGGTTTGCTTTGTTGTCTCTGGATCGTGCGGCAAGTGCGGAGAGCGCATATCGAATGGCGCTTATGTTTCAGCCTGATCTGCTCGACTGGAAGCTGGGACTGATTCGGTGCGCCTTGAAGCAGCAAAAGGCTGGTGAAGCGGTCGCGATCTGCGAGGAGATCATTCGCCAAAATCCTGAACGCACGGAGTTCATCAGTTTGCAGAGCGAAGCTTATTTGGCGCTGAAGGAGAATGGCAAAGCGGCAGAAAACTTGGAGTTCTTGGCAAGGATGGGTTTGGCAAAGCCTGCCGATCTTCAGCGGCTTGGAGACATCTACTTGGTGGCGAAAGACACTGGCTTGGCCCTGAGTGCCTACAAGCGTGCTCTGGAGTCAGGTGATTTCGATGCAGCCAAAGTGATTTCGCAGGCGGAAAATCTATCGATTCAAGGTGGGCTCACCGAAGCAGCGGCACTTGTTGAATCAGCGCGAAAAGCAGGGGCGGGGAAATTGGCGAAGGATCAGGAGGCGCGCCTGCTCAAGCTGGAAGCTCGACTGGCGGTGAGTTCGGGACGATCGGATGAGTCTGCGGCGATGCTTGAGCGCGTGGTGGAATTGAATCCTTTGGATGGTGCTGCGTTGCTGCTTCTGGGCCAACATTACCAGGACAAAGGTGACACGCCACGAGCAGTGGGCTGGTATGAGAGAGCGATCAAGATCAAAGATCAGGAGGCGGTCGCTAGCATCCGTTTGGCCCAGATTCATCTGGCGGCCAACAAACTTTCGGAAGCTTTGCCTCTGCTCAAAAGAAGCCAGGAAATCAAGCCTAGCGATAGCTTGACTCGATTGATCGCGGATCTGGAAAGAGCGCTGCGCAAAGGCAAGTAAGCGTGTCTTTTGGGCACGTTTCGCTGTTATTCGACCAAGTAAAGTATGCGTCCGCAGCTATCGCATTGGGCGAGGGTCTCACCAGCGCGTGCGGTTTGGATGGTGCCAGACACGACCTTCATATGGCAGCCGCCGCAGATGCCGTTTTCAAGAGCTGAGACAGCTTGGTCGCCTTTTTTGGTAAAGATGCGGGTGTAGAGATCGAGGGCAGATTGATCAATAGGTGCTGCGAGCGCGCTGCGTTCTGCTTCGAGTTCGGTGAGTCTCTTTTTGAGGCCTTCGGCACGTTCGGCGAGTGCTTTGAGTTCTTCATTCACCCGCCCCTGTGTTGCGGCCAAAAGACCCTGAGCTTCCTTCAGGACTGCTTTGGCTCCTTCGAGTACTTCCATGTGTTCCAGTTCTTGATCCTCCAGGGCACGCACATCGTTTTCATAGCGTTTGATCTCCACGCCAAGGGCTTGGAATTCATCGTTTTTGCGCGTCTCGAATTGCTGATCTCCGAGGCGTTTGATGGTGTTTTTGCGGGTTTGGATGTCGAGTTCGACGCCTTTGATTTTGACTTCGATTTCGCGTGTTTTTTGCGTGGCGGCTTCCACGGCAGCAGTGTCACCCGCGAGCTTTGTTTTGGCGGCTAGCTCATGCTTGGGGATGTCCTTGAGATCCTTTTGCAGGGCGCGGATGCGTTGGTCGCGTTCTTGGAGCTGGAGCAGTTTCGGAATTTCAGGGTGCATGTGCACTCATCATGGCGCGGGATGAGGCCGACTGGCAAGGTGCTTGTCAGAGACACTGCACGAGAATGAGCTGAATCGCTCGTGGTGCCCGGGACAGGACTCGAACCTGCACTGATCTCTCAACCAGATCCTAAGTCTGGCGCGTCTACCAATTCCGCCACCCGGGCAGGAGGCACGAAGAATGATTCCAGGCTCTGCGCTTACCTGCAAATGAATTATCACGTCTCTTGATGACGTGGGAGCTGCCGCAGGGCGAGCCATCCAGTGAACAGAACCATGACCAAGGGCACGAGGCCAACTTTGAGATTGGGACCGATCCAGGGCAGCCAGCCTTTGAGGTGAAGGGTCAGTCCGCTGAACCATTTCAGCCCAAAGACCCAGCCTGCGTGAAGGCCGATGCTGCCCCACAGTGCACCTGTTTGCAGCCTTGCCTGAGTCAGCGCCCAACCGACGGCGGCGAGGGTAGCGAACTCGGCCAGCAGGAACTGGATGTCGCTGAACCCGAGTGCGATTTGACCCAGTACGACAAAGCCGCTCGCCCAGGTGATCTGTTCATCGGCGATTTGCCAGCCGACAGGTGGCTTTAGGAAATGCACCATGGCGAAGATGAAGACGGCCCAGAAAATGGCAGCGCGACGAGGCATCGAGCCCAGCAAGAGCCCCAGCAGCAAGGTTCGGAAGAAGAATTCTTCGACAAGGCTCGCCCCGAGAGCGGCGGTGATGGGTTCCCCCAATTTTAGCCAGCCGGGGTTGGGCCTGAGCTGGTAGGCACCGCCTTGAATGAAAAGAAAGCCCATCAAGAGCAGCAGCCCTGCGGCGAGACTGAAACCGATTCCGAAGGATCTCAGAGCTTTTGGGGTAAGCGTCCAGGATGGCAAGTGGTCCCGCTGAAGACGCAGTCCACGCAGGCAGGGCCAAATGAAAAGAATCGCGCAGACGAGCACAGCGCGGTTGAAGTAGCGGGTGAAGTGCGCGCGCTGGATCTCCGCCCGTAGCCAGCGCCCAGGTCCGGAGCTGCCCCAGGAGTTGTCTTCCAGCCAGGCTTGAGTTTGCTGCCCTAGATGGAAAAGCGGCGTGGCAAGCAGCGCGCCGCCCACCATGACGGCAAGCAAGTAGAGCAGCAGCCGGGGCAGGGGGGATGAAGTGATGGGCATGGGGGCTTGCATGACACGGATACTAGCGCATCCTCTGGCGACTCAATGACCAAAAACCAAGTCCATGAATGGCACGAGAACCGAGAGGAGGACGGCAAGAAGCGATACTACCGTGCCTACTGGAACAGTCGTGCCTGGCTCTTTCGCAAAACGGAACCGGAAGATGAAGACTGGGTGCCTGTGGAAAAGCCAGACGCGGCTCTATGGCTCGCTTTGCGCGATGTGATTTTTCGCAAATACCAGCGCCGCCGTGTGCCCTACAAGCTTTTGCAAAACGTGGATGCGATTCTGGAAGACCTGGGAGTGAAAGCAGAACCTGTGGATTGATGCGATGCTTTCTTGGCAAGGATGCCGACGTTTAGCGCTTACCCTTCCTTCCATGTTCTGTGTGCTGCTCTGGCCCCTTGGGCGTTTTTGGGTTCTTGGCATTAGCGCGACTTGCCTTTTGGCCAGTTGTGACCTCGCGCCGCGTCGTCCTGCGGTTTCGATGGATCTTCCAGAGACTTTTGCCTCTGCGGGTCCATGGCGCACGGCAAAGCCTGCCGATGCGTCTCCGCGTGGAGATTGGTGGCATCTTTTCCGCGATGATCGCTTGAGCCGTTTGATGCAGCAGGCTGAGCAAGGCAGCCCCACGCTGGAGATCGCGCGCCAGCGTGTGCTGGAGGCCAGGGCTATGGCCCGAGCGGATCGTGCTGGGCTTTTTCCTGCAGCGACTCTGCGCAATTCGGCCCAGCGTGATCGCGCGACAGGTTCGATGCAGTTTCAGTTCGCGGGTGGACGCACGCGGACCACGCTGCTGAATGCATTGGATCTCGATTATGAAATCGACTTCTGGGGGCGGATTCGAAATCAGTCACGTGCGGGCGCGGCGCGTGGTGATGCGGCGGAGGCAGATGCGGAAAATGCACGTCTCGGCTTGCTGAGTGAGCTGGCGATGAACTACTACGCGCTCCGGCTTCAGGATGCGCAGCTGGCCTTGCTGCGCCGAACGGTCAGTGTGCGTCAGCGTACGGCAGATTTGGCGAGAAAAAGGTTCGCGCAGGGGGATGTCGCGCAGGTCGATGTCGCACAGGCGGAGACAGACTTAGCGGAAACACAGGCGGAGGCGATAGGTCTTGAGCGGGATCGTGCTGAGCTGGAGCACGCCATCGCCCTGCTGCTGGGCCAGGTTCCGAGTGAGATGCGCCTGCCCACCCTGCCGTTGGCTGGCACACCGCCGAACCTTCCTCGGGCAGTGCCTAGCACTTTGCTCGAACGTCGGCCCGACATCGCTGCGGCTGAGCGTGAAATGGCCGCGTTGAATGCGGAAATCGGTGTGGCGCGTGCGGCTTTTTTTCCCTCCATCACCCTGGGTGTGCGGGGGGGGACGCAGACGAGCTTTTATGATCTGATGGACAATCGAAGCAGTCTCGTCTGGGGGCTTGGGCCTGCGGGTTTGGAATGGCCGCTGCTCCGCGGTGGGCGTGTGCGGGCGAATCATTTGGCTGCCAAAGCGCGCTACGAGCAGTCTGCTTCGCGCTACCGGCAGACGGTTTTGGCTGCCATGCGCGAGGTGGAAGATGCGTTGGCAGGACTGGATGTCCTGCGCCGTCAGTCTGCGGTCCAAGACACAACGGTGGCGGCTGCCAGCCGGGCCTTGGATTTGTCTCAGAAGCGCTACGAGTCAGGCCTGGTGGCTTACTTTGAGGTTTTGGATGCGCAGCGGACGCTGCTCAGGGCTGAGCGTGAGGCGACTCGACTCCAGGGTGAGCTCTTTTTGGTCACGGTCATGCTGGTGAAGGCGCTCGGTGGCGGATGGTGATTGTCCGCTCCAAGGCGCAAACACCGCGTGGGTCATCGTTCAGACGCCCACAGGATGCCATGTGGTTTTCAGCTCGATCAGGGCTCGGATTTCCTCCAGCCCTTGCTGCCTTGCCTCTTGCCAGTCGATGTCTTGCTCTTCTTGTCGCAGGTGAGTGCGCTTGATGCTGGCCGCAGCCCCAGCACGCAGTTCGCGGCGCTCATCAGGACCGACAGCGGCGCTGATGGCGCGCAGGTGTTCATGGGTGGCAAAGGTGGGCAACAGGTCTTTGCGGGTGCCGGTCAGCAGATTCAGCACGCCGCCTGGCAGATCACTGGTGGCCAGCATTTCTCCCAGCAGGAGGGTCGGGTAGGGCTCGGTGGGACTGGCCAGGGCGACAACGGCATTGCCACTGGTGATGGCGGGCAGCACTAGAGAAAGCAGACCTAGCAGAGGCGCTTTTTCAGGGGCGATGATGCCCACGATGCCAACGGGCTCGATGGTCGTGAAGTTGAAGTGCGGAGAGGCCACCGGGTTCACACTGCCCAGCAGAGCTTCATACTTATCGGTCCAGCCTGCGTAGTGCACGGTGCGGTCGATGCTAGCGCGGACTTCGAGGGTGGCGGCTGCGGTGGTTTTGGCGTTTTGTGCACGCGTGAGCAGCAAGGCTGAAACAAGCTCCTGGGCTCTGGCTTCCATCATTTCCGCCAATCGATAGAGGATCTGACCGCGGTTGAAGGCCGTGCGCTTGGCCCAGCCTGGTCCGGCTTTGGCCGCTGCTTCGACAGCGTTGCGCAGATCCTTGCGCGAGCACTGGGGGATGTTTGCCACAAAGGTTCCAGCCTGATCCAACAGAGGCTGCACCTTGCCGCTTTCGCTGCGGATGAAAGCTCCGCCCACGTAGCATTTGGGCGTTTTGGTGATGGGCAGGCGTGAAGTCATGACAAAACTCAGGGCGCAGACTCTGCGGCACGCCGTGGTTTGGCAAGCTGAACGTCATCAGCTCAGTCGGAACACGCGCTGAGCATTTTCCCAAAGAATCTTGCGCTCCACGGCTTTGCTGGGAGACAGCCTGCGCAGCGTGGCTAGCGTTTGCGCTCCTTGGCAGCCAGGGCCGCGTCCCAGATGATCCGCGCAGTCGCTGCCATACAGGATTTTGTCCTGATGCCTCTGGAGGAAGGTAGTCGTGTGCGCCTCATCACGGGTCAGAGCCAGAAGGCCTGATCCAGCGGACATGTCCGCGTAGAGGTTCGGATAATCCGCGAGGTAGCGATCGGTGAGGCCCCCTGGAGCCACCGGTGTTTGGGGATACAGCACCTTTGCGTCATGGTTGCGGTCGATGTTTCCCCAGAACGTCTGTGCATGGCCGATGAAGATCGTCTGCGGATACTTTTCCAACATGCGGTGAAACCTTTCGTAACCACGGTTGTAGGTCTGAAACTGAAAGTGCAGCAAGATCGGCACACGGTAGGCCGCTGCGAGTTCGTAGAGCTTTTGGCTAGCGGCAGAGTCGCATTCCACATCGAACTTTTGCTCGCCAATGATGCAGGCACCTTGCTTCAGCCAGGCTTCGATCTGGGCAGGCGCTTCGTCCAGATCGGTCACTTCATTCGCTCCCCATAGGTAGGCCTGCGGATTTTCTCGGGCCAGGCGGGCGCAGGTCTCTGTCGTGCCGCAGCGAGCGGCGAGGCCGTTCGATTTGCCCTGATGTGTGGAGGCACGTGCCTGCGGAGTTCCAGCTGGCAGCAGGATGCTGCGCGTCACACCCATCGCTTGCTGGTGCGCGTGCAGGTGGGCATCCTCCCGCCCGTGGTAGTTCGTGTGCTGGTGGATGTCGAAGACCGGTTCGGGCTTTTCCTCAGCCGCGATGATCTGGCAGGTCAAGGTGGAGAGCGCACTGCCGAGAAAGGTGCGACGCGAGGAGCGAGGAGCGTTTTTCACAGAGCTGGAAAACGCTCATGAACCCGCGCCTTTCACGTGCTCCTATGACTCAAACCCGGCTCAGAATGATGCGCTCTGCTCGCGACGGACAACCTTCAGTGGCCAATGCAGAAGAGCTTGTCCTGCGTGCGGATGAAGAGGTGACCGTTCGACACAACCACGCTGCTGCGGCAGCTCGCGGCATCGCCGTTGGGTTTGCTGCCATCGCCCATGGCGTTCACGGCTAGCATTTCCAGGCTATCGCCACCAGCCTTGGCCACATAGACTTCACCCCAGAAGTTCACCGCGTAGATTTTGCCATCAGCCACGGTTGGGCTGCTCTCAAATTTCGACTTGCTGCCGGTGTCACCGCTCCAGAGCACTTTGCCCGTTTTGGGTTCCACGCGGCTGAGCGTGCGGCGGTCGCTATCCAGCACATAAAAGCTGCCCTCGTAGTAGGCAGGCGTGGAGACATCGCTCGACACGACCTTGGAATCACTCGTCCAAAGCGGGGGGACATCCTTGCCCTTGGCATCCATCGACAAGGCGAACACGGGTGATTTTTTCGGAGCGCAGACGAGTGCGACGCCTTCACCGACGACGGGTGATGGCACGAGGCGGTAGAACTTGTTGTAGCCTTCACCCAGGGGATTCCAGGTGGCAATGCGAGCGTATTCAGCGCCCGTGGCCGCCTCGTGCAGGCTGAGGGTATCCCCCCCAGAGATCAGCATGACGCGCTTGCCGCCATGATCGCAAAACACCGGCGTGCTGAAGGACTCCAGGGATTCCACTTGGGAATGGGTGGGCCGGATGTGCTTCCAAAGATCTTCACCTGTCGCTGGGTTGAGAGCCAGGATGTAGCTGCTCATGTCCTTGCCGGGGGTGCCCTTGTCGAAGCCCTGAAACACAAAGGGCTCGTTGCGCTGGAGCACCTGAATGTAGAGCTTGCCACCGTCCAGCGCTGGACTGCTGCCATAGGTCCACTGCGTGGCGAAAGCGCCATGGCTTTCTTTGAAATCACGCTTCCATTGCTGATTGCCTGCGAAGTCATAGCTCGCCGCCACTGCATCCGCGAACAGGAAGACGACGCGTTCGCCATCGGTGACTGGCGAGGGGCTGGCCAAATTGCTCTTGTTGTCCCATTGCAGGCCACCTTCAGACACCACGCGGCGCCACAGCTCTTTGCCCGTCTTGGCATCGTAGCACAGGCCCACCAGCTGCTGCTTGTCGTGAATCGGTGCGGTTAGGAAGACCTTATCGCCCCAGACCACAGGCACGGAGGCCGAGATGGCTGGCACATCCGCAGCCCATTTCACACCTTCCGTGCGGCTGAACTTGGCCGGTAGGTTTTTCTCTGGGCTGGAGCCATCTTGATGAGGGCCGCGCCAGTTGGGCCAGTTTTCAGCTTGGGCCAAGCAGGCCGTCGTCAGGAGGCAAAGGGCGGAAAGGGAAGGGATATTCATGCGAATAAGACGAAACCGAAAACGCCCTTGGCTGTCGAGATGTTTCGCCACGGGCGGCGGTTCTTCGCTCTTCACGCTGCCGCATTGCTCGTTCACATCCAGATCATCAGTTGCTGGATCAGATCCTTCGTCTGAGTCACGCGAAAGGCTTCACCAGCTTCCATCCGCACCTTGCTGCCGCCATTGTAGGAGAACTCAAAGATCACGGGCAGCTCACCAGGGTGCTGCATGAGCACTTCATGAATGCGGTCCAGGTCAATCTGACTGTGGCGTTTGCTATCCAGGCGCAGAAGCAGCGGCTTCGGTGGCGCTGGCGGTGGTGGTGGTGTTTTCTCGGCGACAGTGGTCGCGGCATCCGGCTTGCGGGCTTTCTTCGGTTGCAGCTCCTTCGCATCGTTCAGCGTCACACGATTGCCCTCGGTGCGTTGGTCCTTCATGCAGCGGCAGCGCAGGCCGAGCACCTTGCCGGGCTGGAGCAGCTCTTTGAATTTCTCATACTCTTCGCTCCAGGCCATCATCTCGATCTGACCGGTAAAGTCTTCAAAGGTGAAGGTCGCAAAAGGGCGGTTGTCTTTCTTCGAGTATTTCACCGCGCAGGTGTTGATGATGCCAGCGATCCAGATCGTTTGCGGCTTCTCCTTGGTATCGACTTCATGAATCTCGATGATCTTGGTGATCTTCGAGGAGTCAAAGTGACCGCGGAAATTGTCCAGCGGATGACCGCTGACGTAAAAGCCGAGCAGTTCCTTTTCGTTCGCGAGGACTTCATCGTGTGTCCACGGAGGGACGCTGGAAGTTTGTGCCTGTTTGGCAGCGTTCTTCTTGGGCTTGCCAAGGTCGAAGTCATCGAAAAGCCCACCCTGCCCAGCCTTGCGATCCTTCTGCATGGAGGCAGCGCTCGCCAAGACCTGATCCAACCTGGCGAACATGCTGGCACGATCTTCCTTGGTGAAGTCAAAGGCACCTGCCTTCACCAGCGATTCCATGGTCTTTTTGTTCACCGACTTCGTGTCGAGTCGTGAGCAGAAGTCTTCGAGGCTCTTGAAGGGACCGTTTTTCTCACGTTCGACGATGGCCCCTGCCATGGCGGCTTCGCCGACGTTCTTGATGGCCGCGAGTCCAAAGCGAATCGCATTCGGCTCACCCTCTGGCGTTTCGGCATCTTTGGTTCGCTCGGGCGCAAAGGCGAGCAGGCTCTTGTTCACGTCCGGCGGCAAGATCGTGATGCCCATGCGCTGGCACTCGTTCACGAAGTTGGCGATTTTTTCCGTGTTGCTGACCTCCAGACTGAGCACGCCGGTCATGAACTCGACTGGGAAATTGGCCTTCAGGTAAGCCGTCCGATACGTGACGATCCCGTAGGCAGCGGAGTGGGATTTGTTGAAGCCGTATTGGGCGAACTTTTCCAGCAAGTCGAAGATCTCGTTCGCCTGCTTCGCGCCGATGTGGTTCGTCTTCTCGCAGCCTTCCACGAAGACGAGACGCTGCCGGGCCATCTCCGCAGCGTCTTTTTTACCCATCGCTCGGCGCAGCAAGTCGGCCTGACCCAGCGTGAAGCCAGCGAGCAAGTTCGCCGCTTGCTGCACCTGCTCTTGATAAACCAAGATGCCGTAAGTTTCCTTGGCGATGCGCTCCAGCAGCGGATGCGGATACTCCACCTGCTCCAGCCCTTTTTTGCGGTTGATGTAGTCTGGGATGAACTGCATCGGCCCCGGTCGATACAGGGCCAAGATAGCGATGATCTCTTCGATCTTGTCGGGCCCGAGCTGTTTGCAGGTGTTGACCATGCCACCAGACTCCATCTGGAAGACAGCGGTGGTTTCGCCTCGTTGGATCAGTTCAAAGGTTTTTGCATCGTCGAGCGGCGCATCGGCTGCGCGGAAGCCAGGCACGCGTTTGTGGATCCACTTCTCTGCCTCCTCGATGACGGTGAGGGTCTTCAGGCCGAGGAAGTCCATCTTCAACATGCCTAGTTCGGTCAGAGGCTTCATCGCAAACTGCGTCACGATTTCCTCTTCGTTGCCACGGGTCAGGGCAATGAAGGTCGAGAGCGGCTTGTCACCGATGACGATCCCAGCGGCGTGGATGCCAGTGCCGCGTGTTGTTCCTTCCAGGAAGGTAGCGTGCTTCCACAGCTCTTGCGTTGCGGGATCGTCTTCGATCAGCTTCTTGAGCTCAGGGTTCTTTTCCTGCGCGTCTTTGAGCTCGATGTTCAACTCGTCAGGAATCATCTTCGCCACGCGGTCGGAATCGCCATAGCTCCAACCAAGCACGCGGCCCACATCGCGGATCACGCTCTTTGCGCCCATGGTGCCAAAGGTGATGATGTGGCTCACGCTCAGCTCACCATACTTTTCCCGAACATACTGGATCACTTCGGGACGGCGCGTCTGGCAGAAGTCGATGTCGATATCTGGCGGGCTGACACGCTCAGGATTCAGGAAGCGCTCAAACACGAGTTCAAAGCGCAGTGGGTCGATGTCCGTGATGCCGAGCACGAAGGCGACCAGCGAACCTGCCGCCGAACCACGACCAGGACCCACGGGAATGCCGTTTTTCTTGGCCCAGTTGATGAAGTCCCAGACGATGAGGAAGTAACTGGTGAAGTTCTTTTCATTGAGCAGTGCCAGCTCGCGATCCATGCGCTTGCGCAGCTCTTCGTCATTCAGCGCGCGGTCACGGCCATAGCGCTGGATCAATCCTTCCTCACAGAGCTGGCGCAGGTAATCACTCCGATCCATCCCGTTCTCGGGATTGTAGAGCGGATAGCGGTCGATGCTGGTCGAGTCGAGCCGGATGTCGAGTTCACACTTCTCTGCGATTTCCAGCGTGGCATCACAGGCCTCGGGGATCTCTGCAAAGAGCGCACGCATCTCCTCCGCCGTTTTGAAATAAACTTCCGGTGAGTAGGTGAGACGCTTTTGGTCATGCACGCTGGCCCCGGTGCCGATGCAGATGAGCAGGTCGTGGCTCTCATGATCCTCACGGTTCATGAAATGCACGTCGTTCGTGGCCACCGTCTTCAGCCCATAGCTTTTGCCCCACTCGAGGAGCTGCCGTGTCACCACGCGCTGCTGTTCCATGCCGTGGTTTTGCAGCTCTAAATAAAAATTCTCAGGCCCGAAAATGTCCACGAACTCACGCAGGCTCTTTTCGGCCTCATCCTTCCTGTCGGTGAGCAGCAGTTGATTGATCTCCCCATTGATGCAGCCGCTCAGACAAATGAGACCTTGGCTATGCTGCCGCAGCAGATCCTTGTCCATCCGTGGGTGATACCACTGGCCGAACAGATGCGCCTCGGTGACGATCTTGGAGAGGTTTTCGTAGCCCTCGTTGCTGGAGGCGAGCAGCGTCAGGTGCGAGGCCCGCTTGCGCCCCGGCACCTCTTTTTTCTCATGCATGGAGCCGGGGGCCAAATAGACCTCGCAGCCTAGGATCGGTTTCACGACTTTTTCCAGCTGCTCCGGCGTGGCTTCCTCGCCCTTTTTGAGCTTGGGCTTCGTCTTCAGCGCCGACATGTAGAAGTCGATGGCCCCGTAGAGATTGCCGTGATCGGTGATGGCCACGGCGGGCATCTTGAGCTTTTGCGCTCGCTTCACGAGGTCGTCAATCCGGCACGCCCCGTCGAGCAGGGAGTAATCGGAATGGACGTGAAGATGGACAAAGGAGTCTGCCATGGGCCGGGCGGTGGCCTGTCAGATTAGGCGGGAGGGTGGCCGGGGCAACCAGGTTGAGTTTTCCTAGACAAATCTTCCGCCGAGGTCCGTCATCCGGGGTGGCCCCACCTCATGCTCACCGCCCGCCAGATCGAACGACTCTACGATGCCCATGCGGCGGGGTTGTTTCATTACATTCACGGCATCGTCCGCTGTGAGGCGCAGGCCAAGGACCTGCTTCAAGAGCTTTTTCTCAAGCTTCAGCACCAGGGATTGCCCGTGGTGGAGAGTGAAAAGGCCTGGATCACCCGGATGGCGCACCACTTGTGCCTTGACTGGCTGCGCCACCATGGCTCCCGCCAGAGGGCGGAGGAGCGCAGCGCGGCGGAGCCACGCCCGATGTTTCAGGAACAGCAGGATCCCGACTCCGCCGAATTCGCCCGACGGGTGGGCCGAGCACTCGACGACCTGCCTCCAGAGCAGCGCAGCGTGGCCTATTTGAAATTGTGGCAAGGCCTGACCTTTGACGAGATCGCTGCGGTGCAAGGCATCCCGCTCAACACGGCAGCTAGCCGTTATCGCTACGCCCTAGAAAAGCTAAGGTCGCTGCTGCGGCCGCTTTACGACGAAATCCAGCCATGAAAGACGACCTCGAATCTCGACTCTCATCGCTCAAGCTCCAGCCGCTGCCGCTGGATTGGCGTGAGGAAATGCTCGCGCGATTGCCGGGCACCATGCCCCAGCCACGGTGCACACCTCCACGCTGGCTAGCCGTGGGCTGGGGACTCGCCTGGGCTGCTGTGATCGTGCTGCATTTCACCACGCCCGCGGCTTCAGATCCTGCTGCGCCTGCCGCATCGCTGAATGCAGAAGCCATGCGCCAGCGTGCCGAGTTCATGCAGTCCCTGCTTGCTTTGAAATAACACCCGCCTCACTCCATGACCTCACTCCTGCAAAGATTCTGGTTCCGCCGCCTGCTGTGGACACTCATCACGCTGATCACCCTCTGGGTGCTGCTGGCCGTCGTGCTGAACTGGACGGGACAACGCCGCTGGTTACGCCTAAAAGCCGAGCTCAATGCCGCAGGCGAGACGCTCGATTTCATCAAGCTCCTGCCGCCGCCTATCCCCGATGCGCAGAACTTCGCCGCCATCGAGCCGCTGAAGGGCATCCGCCACGCGCCAGGGGAAAGCCCAGCTGCCAAAGCTGCTCAAGCCAAGCGCGATGCCATCCAAAAAGCCTGCGACTTCCTGCACGATAAGCGCCTGAGCCAGGTGCTTGCCGCCCAAGCTCTCAGCCACGCGCAGGCACCTGATCTAGCCGAGATCATCACGGCTCTTCGTGATCAGAAACAGCTTGAGCTTCCGCCCAATGCCGATGCCCGGGCCCTGCGCCAAGCCCTGGAGCTGCGTTTGCCCATGCTCAGCCAGCTCCCTGAAGCTGCGCGCACCCGTTCCCAGATCGAGTTCCTGCCGCGTTGGGATGCCGCCACGCTGCCGGAGAATCTCTTCACCCTCGCCATGCCGCACTACACCACCGTGCAGGATCTGGGCCGTGCCTTGCGCCTCCACGGCCTCGCCTGTCTGGCCTCGGAAGACCCTGGTGCCGCCGTGAGCGATGTCATTGCATTGCTCACGCTGGCTCAGGGAGCCTTGCATGAGCCTTTCCTCATCAGTCATCTGGTCGGCATCACCCAGCAATTCACGGCCGCTGAGCTGACCTGGGTGCTGCTGCAAAAACGCGTGCTGTCTGGCGAGATGCTCCAGGCCTTGCAGCAGGGTTTTCAAGGCCTCGACATCCCCGCCAGCCTGCTCCTGGCCTCGCGTGGTGAGATGGCTTCCGGAGCGGACATGGGCGAGCTGCTGGAGCGTGATGCATCCAGGGCTGCCGAACTCGTAACGGTGATCGATAATGATGGCAAATCTACGCCAACATTATTCGAGCGTGCTCTCATGTTCAGCATCCCCACCGGTTTCTTCACGCACATGAAAACCACCCTCGTGCAGGCCGAGTGGGAGCAGCTCGTGCGCCTCAACCGCGATCAAGGGCTGAAGAACGCGCTCGTCCTGCCTGATCCCTTGGAAGTGTGGTTGAAGAGCCAGAGCCTTCTGAGCCGACCCGACCACCTGTTGGCCAGACTCGCCCTGCCTGCCGTAGGTCAGGTGAAAAGGAGCAGCGCCCTGGCGGAAAACACCCGCCGCCAAATCCTCATCGCCTGCGCTCTGGAGCAGCACCACCTCCAGCATGGCCGTTACCCGCCAAAGCTCGAAGACCTCCCCAACACTTCCATCACCGCCTTTGACGGCACGCTCATGAAATACAAACCCACGCCGGAGGGACGCTACCGTCTGTGGCACAACGGCCCTGATGGGAAAGACGATGACGGCGCTCTGGCGGCAGAAAACCCCCAGAACAAAAAAAATGTTTCACTAAGATCCTCCGATTACCTCGGCGACTGGACCTGGCGCTATGCGCCGTGACCTTCACACCTTGATGAAAATGCCGCGCTTGAACAGCCAGCGCGCCGCCAGCAGCATCAGGGCAAAGGTCACGCAAGAAGTGATCCAGGCCCAATCCTTTGGCGGATGACCCGCCAGCCGCTCACTGACGGTGCGGAAGAAGCCCAGGCCGGCACAGACATAGAGCGCGATCGGGTTCGCCCCGACCCAGACGAAGGGAGTGGTCCAGCGATGGAAGCCGTAAACGTCCACCAACGCATAAAACACGCCCAGCAGCACTGCGCTCCATCCTCCGGCAACGAGCACGAAGCTGGATGACCAGATTTTTTTGATGACCGGGAAGAACGGATGCCAAGCCCAACCGAGTGCGATCATCGCTGCACCTGCCCCGAGCAGGCCCAGCACCTTCCGTGAAGGTGTGGCGGCACCCGTGAGCCATTTTCCCGCCAAAATGCCCAGCAGTGCGGTCGCGATTGCGGGCAGCGTGCTCAGCAGGCCTTCCGGGTCATGGTCGCCATCATATTTCCGTCCCGGCAGCCATAGAGAGTCGAGGTAGTTGGTGAGGTTGTGACCTTCGGCAAAGTCTCCCGCACCAAAACCTGGCACTGGCACTAGGCCCAGCAGCAGGCAGTAGCCCAGCAGCAGTGCTGTAGTCACTGCTACTAGTCCACGCCAGCCTAGCCATAGAGAAAACAAGCCCGCCGCTGCTGAGGCGATGCCGATGCGCTGGAGCACCCCGAGCCACCTCACCTGCTCCCAGCCCTGCTTCAGGCCACCAGAGAAAAACACCCCGATGAGGAAAAGCACCAGCGCCCTCTCCAGCAGATGCCGCACTGCGGCTGCGCGGCCCTCTTTTTCCAAGCGACGCGGCAGGGCGATGGCCATGGAAACCCCTGCGATGAAGAGGAAGAGCGGAAAGATGAGGTCATAAAAGCGAAACCCATCCCAGGCAGCATGTTCGAGCTGAGTGTCGATGATCCCCGTGATGGCACTCTCCGGCGCAAAGCGGGCCAACCAGGCCTTCAGCACGCCTGCCATCCCGAGAATCCAGCACATGTCGAAGCCACGAAGGGCATCCAGGGAGTGAAGGCGGGCAGGTGAGTTCATGGCGAAGATGACGCACCCAGCCGGGTGGATATCTCAGATGCAAAGAAAGATGTTTTTTCGCACACCGATTTGCGGCTGCGACTTCCCTTCTTGCCTTCAGTCTCAACTAGGCTAGCCTCGTCTCAACATGGATTCCCGAATCAAAGAACGGCTAGAGGCGCATTTGGCGTCTTCAGGACTCAGGCGCACCAAACAGCGGGAGGTGATCGTGGAGGCAGCCTTTGCTACCGACGACCACTTCAACGCAGAAGAGCTGTTGGAAAAGACGCGCAAGCTCGACCGCACGATCTCCCGCGCCACGATCTACCGCACGCTGCAGTTGCTGGTGGAGTGTGGGCTGCTGCGCGAGGTGGATTTCGGGCGCGACCAGACCTACTACGACCCGAACTTCCTCGACAAGCCGCAGCACAATCACCTGATCTGCCTGGACTGCGACCGTGTGGTCGAGTTCGAGGACGACAATGCCGCCCTGCTGCACGACTGCATCACCCGGCGGCTCGGCTTTCATCCACAGATGAAGTCGATGCGCATTGAGGCCCGCTGCGACGAGCTAGCCCGCACCGGCTGCTGCCAGCACAAGACGGCCCGCGAAGCTGCTGGGAAAAACTGAACCCTAAGGGGGGCCAAAGTCAGCTCACAGGAAGCGCTCCAAAATCGGGCGAAGGCTGGCCACGGTGTCCTCAGGCCAAAGTGAGCGTGGGGTCATCAGGGCACCCTCCAGTGCGCGATGTTCCGGCCAGTCAGCCACCTGCGGGATGCGTGGGATCACGCGGGCGAGCACGGCTTTCGCCATGGCTGCGTTGGCAGCCACGTGAGCCATCACAGCCTCAGCGGTCACATGCTCTTCATCAGTCTTCCAGCAGTCGTAGTCGGTGATCATGGCCAGGGTCGCCAGGGCGATCTCGGCCTCGCGCGCTAGTTTGGCCTCAGGCAGATTTGTCATGCCGATGACGTCAAAACCAAGCTGGCGATTCGCGCGGGATTCTGCTCGGGTGGAAAAGGCAGGCCCGTCCATGTTCACGTAGGTGCCGCCATCGTGCACCCGAGCGCCACAGGCCAGCGCCTCCTCCCGCAGCAGCTCACGCAGTCCGGTGCTGATGGGGTCGGCAAAGGCCACATGCCCGACGATGCCACGGCCAAAGAAGGTGTGGTGCTCCCGGCGGCTGGTGCGGTCGAAGAATTGATCCGGCAGCAGGACATCACGCGGTCGGTATTCTTCCTTCAGGCTACCCACAGCGGTCACGGCGATGATCCAGCGCACGTTCAGCGAGCGCAGCGCCCACAGATTCGCACGGTGATTCAGCTCCGTCGGCAGGAGGCGGTGGCCACGACCGTGCCGTGGCAGGAAAAAGACGCGCCGTCCGGCCAGTGTGCCGCTCACCAAGGTGTCGGACGGGGGGCCAAAAGGGGTGTCGATGGCTACCTCAGACCGGTCTTCCACCCCCTCAATGTCATAAAGACCAGAGCCGCCGATGATGCCGATGGAAGGGGGAAGAGAGTTCATGCGGGCGTGAGGCTATCCTTGAATGCCCCAGCTAGCAATCTTGGCTACATCACCGTCAGTCATTCTTTCTGTTCACCCATATTTATCTTCAGCGATCCAGCCCAAATTCTTCCTGGAATCACCCCATGAGTCAAAGGACACAGGCATGAAAGCCCCCCAAACGCCAGCCAAAACGCGTAGGCCTCTTTGACCCTAGGCCGTCTCCTGGTTACCCACCGAAACGCGAGGGGTGATCCCTCGCATCACCCATGGTCAGAGGTCGGTCGTGCCTGACTACTCCTGAAGGCCTCCGGTGGCTCAGGTGATGGGCATGGTTTCGTCCATGTAGGTAAAGGAGCGGACGCTGTCGTTGATCTTGTTTGCCACACAGACCGTGAGCGGGCAGGAGAGGGGCTGGGGGCGTATTTGCCAAGGGCATCGTTTTCCTGACTGAGGATAGTGTCGATGTCCGGGCTGACTTTGCCCACCTCACCCATGCTTTCCAGCGTGAGCTTGCTGCGCCAAGCATTCCAGTTCCCCAGGTTAAGCGGGCCTCCCAGGCAAAGCGCGTTCCAGTGAAGGGGTTGATCGCTCCCCAATGAAGTGTCTTCGTGGCTGGTGAGGCAAATTGCACCCAAAAAACCCGTCCAAAAGGCAAGGCAAAAGGGCATTTTGGTCCGGCAGATGCCACATGCCCGGTGGAATCCTACTGAAGGCTGAGCAGTGTGATCTCCAGTTGAATAAGTTAAGGGAGGATAAGAAAGATAATGTTTCAAATTAAGCCTTGGCTTTCGACCTTGGCCTGCTAGCAGAGGAGTCTCGACAGACTCGCTTTTACTGACCTTGCTCCTTACAGATTTTTTCATCTTTCGCGTGCGCCCCTCTGTGCTCACGAGAAGAGCAGCCCAAGTCCATCCCTTGTGAGCCACTTGGCGAATAAACCTTCACTGCAGCAACGACGTGAAACATTCTCCTTATGAAATCGATCCTAAATCTTGCTTTCCTAGCATTGGCAACGACTGCCTGGCACTCTCCTACTACCGCCTCCGGGGCGTCGCTTCCCCTGCTAGATGCGGAGGAGATTGTGTTCATTGACGCGGGTGTGGAGGGTGCCGGGGAGCTCGCCGGGGCGGTGCGTCCCGGCATTGAAGCAGTGGTTCTGGATGCCTGCCAAGACCCGGTGGCTCAGATGGCACGAATCTTGTCCGCCCGTGGCGGGTTGTCCGTTGTGCATTTGGTTTCCCACGGTCAGCCGGGTGCGTTGATCTTAAATGGCCGGGTGGTGAAGGCGGAGATGTTGCTGGAGTCGGACTTCGTGGATGCGGTTAACTTGTCGTTGAGAGATGCCGGAGAGTTGCGCCTTTACGGATGCGAGGTGGCTGCCGGCTCAAGGGGGGCGCACTTTTTCCGTGAGATCGCCGGGGCGCTCCAAGGTAGGCTTTCGGCTTCCACCGACCGCACCGGCAATTCCCGGCTCGGCGGAGACTGGGAGCTGGAGGCTGGGGCGGAACTGGCACAGGCTGGGCATCCCTTCCGTGATGGCTTTGAGTATCGCGGGCTGCTTCCTCCGGTCTATACGGTGACCAATCCCAACATGAACTACTACACTCGGCCCGGTGGTTCCAATTTCTACTGGCAATATGGGTCATACGTCTCGGCCACACCGTCACCAGCCCCGATCACACGGGTCGGGTTTTCGTCTAGATCCGGACTCGACACACCACGAGGAACCATCCAGTATGCCACAAGCACTGCTGGGCCTTGGACCACCATCACGGTGCCTGTCGGCTCGTATTCGTCGCCCATCTCAGTGTCAGGACGAATTTTCCGATTTGTGGATAACCTTCCACTCGACACCACGAGCACCATTACCGGTGATACATCTTTCGAGTTTCAAGGCGGAGCATCGAGTATCTTCACCAATGCGTTCTACGCGCCTGACAATCCCCCCACGGATGTCTTTCCTGCCACGCTGGACTACTGGGGCACGCCCAGTGCAGCGCAGGTGCTGGCGAAGATGCGCAACACGGACACAGGAGCACCCTTTAGCTTTGGTGCGGCCTACACCATCGATTCTCAGTCCGTGACAAACCTGTTCGACATCAGCGGAGAAAATCTGGTCAAAGGCAGCGGCTCGCTGCCCGCAGTCGGTGTCGGAACGACAGTCACCCTACGCTACCGGGACTATTTTCAGCTCGATGACAACGGGGTTCCCATTTCGGGGCAAGGCATCACACGCACCGTGACGATGACACGGCGTGAAAATCCTGCTGGTTTTGGCAACGACCTGAAAGCCAACACTTTCACCGCCAACGCGCAGAATAACTCCCAAGTCGCCGGGTTGAGTGACGGCAGCTATGTGGTGATCTGGCGCTCTGCCGCGCAGGGTAATGACACTGGCACCAACGGCGGCATTTACGGTCAGAAATACACCTCTGCTGGCGTGGCCTCCGGCGGGGAATTCGCCATCAGTCCTACAGGAAGCGACAAAAATGAGTCAAACCCTTCCATCGCGGCATTGCCGAATGGCCGTTTCGTCGTCGCCTATCAGCAGGCGAATGCGAACACCGATGCAATGTTCCGCATCGTCGAGGCGAATGGCACGCTGGGTGCGGAAAGCTCGGCTTCGAGCGTGACCACTGGCAATCAAACTACCCCCGCTGTCACCGCTCTGAGTGATGGGAACTTCGCCATCGCGTGGATCGGCCCCAACGGTGGCGACTCTGCGGACATCTGGGTGCGTAAGTTCGATGCCAGCACGGGAGCAGGTGTCAGCGGCAGCGAACTCGTCGTAAGCGCCCAAACAGGCAACCAGTCTCTTCCTGGTGTGGCGGGGTTGAGCGATGGGAACTATGCCGTGTCCTGGAGAGATCCGGCTAGTAACGGTGACGCCTATTGCCGCGTGATGAGCTCCTCGGCCGCAGTCAGCAGCCAGATCAGTGTCAACGTCGGCACGTCCTCCATGACTAACCCTCGCATCGCGGCATTGACCGGGGGTGGCTTTGTCATCGTTTACAGTGAGGCGGGGCGCACGGAAGAAGCGTTCACGGACAGCTCGTCCGAATCGAACATCTACGGCAAGCGCTACAACAATGAGGGCACTCTGCAGGGCACCGAGTTTCTGGTGAACGGAGGTTTCGTGAGCAGCCAAACGTCGCCTGCCATTTCCCGGCTATCTGGAGGGGGCTTTGTGGTGGCCTGGCAGTCCAATACCGATCCCGATGACAGCTTGGGGGTGTTTGGCCGCCGGTTTGACTCCACCGCCACTCCTGTGGACAGCCACGAATTTCAATTGAACCAGCAGCGCACGGGCGTGCAAAACTTTTCATCCCTTGGGGGATTGTCAGCGAACAACAGCTTTGCGGCTGCTTGGACGGACAATACCTTGGACACTGGCGATGCCAGCAGTGGTGTCGGCACCCGACTCTTTACGGGTTCTGCCCCGGCCGGTGACACCACAGCGCCCTTCTTCGACGTCGCCCCTGCCACAGCGAACATCACCGCCTCTGGCTTTGACCTTTCCGCCAGCATTGATGAAGGCGGCACGATCTTTTACGTGGTGGTAGCCGATGCCGCTACGGCCCCGACCTCCGCCCAGGTGGTGGCCGGGCAAAACGGCTCCAGCACGGCAGCCTTGGCAAGCGGCAGTCAGGCCGTGGCCACCACGCCTTTCAGCCACACCTTCACCGTTAGCAGTCTGAGCGCAGGCACCGCCTATGATGTATATGTGGTGGCCCGCGATGATGAAGGAACGCCGAATCTCCAGGCGACCCCGCAGAAGGTGGATGTTAGCACGCTGAGCAACAACGCAGACCTTTCCGGGCTCGCTCTCACCACGGCGACGATCAACGAAACCTTCGCTGCGAATACGACGAGCTACACCTCCACCGTGCCGAATGCGACCAGCAGTGTCACCGTCACGGCGACCCGTGCGCAGGCCAATGCTACAATTGAGGCACGCGTTGGAGCCAATGCCTTCGCCACCATCACCTCCGGCAGCGCCAGCCCCAGCCTCCCGCTGGCCGAGGGAGCGAACACCATCAATGTGCGCGTTACCGCCCAAGATGGCTCAACCCAGAAGACCTACACGATCACGGTCACGCGCGCGGCG
This sequence comes from Verrucomicrobiaceae bacterium, assembly GCA_027484445.1. GTDB lineage: Bacteria > Verrucomicrobiota > Verrucomicrobiia > Verrucomicrobiales > Verrucomicrobiaceae > Prosthecobacter. Next base: position 4,721 of record JAIXSY010000032.1, on the reverse strand, counting down.
GCTTCATCACCTACGCCAACTCTGCTTGGCACACCTGTCCAGCAATTCACGATCAGCAGTACACTCTCCTACACTGTGGCGGCAGGCACTGAGCGGCTACTCGTGGTCACAGCGGGAGATCCCGGCTCGCCGACGAATCCAACCTCGGTCACTTTCAATGGTATGCCGATGAGCCTCGGCAACTCCACGTCGGACAACCGGTTTTCATGCGACTCGATCTGGTATCTTGCCCTCGGAAGCGGAGCCTCCATCACAGGCAATATTCAGGTTTCATTCGGCGGGACAGCTAGTCGCTACATAGGCGCTGCTGCGTATTCAACGGTCAATCAGACGACACCCGTTGACACCAATGGTCCGAAGATTTCTGGCTCTGTTTCAAATGACCCGACGGTTTCCTCCTCACTGGATGTCACAAGCCAGACGGGAGATTTAGTGTTCGATTTAGTCGATGTTTACCACAATAATGCCACACCTGGAACAAATGCTGGCGAAGGGCAGACGGTGGTCAACAACGTCGGAAACATCTGGTCAGACGGGGCTTCACGTTACACGACAAGCATCAAGGCTGGCGCTCCGTCGGTGCAGATGAGCTGGACTACTACCAACACTCAAGGATTTGGGGCTATCGCCATCCTCCATCTCACGATGAACATCAATGTAGGTTCTGGTGCCGGAGCCACGGCTCCAGTTGTCACGACAGCCACGCAGACCAGCGTTACCGCCACCAGCGCCACGCTGGGCGGGAATGTCACTGCCGATGGTGGTGCGAGTGTCACCGAGCGCGGCATCGTCTGGGGCACGGCAACAGCGCCAACCACGGCCAATAACAAAGTCGCCAATGGCAGCGGAACAGGGGCCTTCAACGGCAACGTCACTGGCCTGCCTGCGGGCACGCTGATTTATGTGCGGGCTTATGCGATCAACAGTGTGAACACCAGCTATGGGAATGAAATTAGCTTCACAACCTTAAGCAACAACGCCGACCTTTCCGGGTTGGTGCTCACCACCGCGACGATCAACGAAACCTTCGCCGCGAATACGACGAGCTACACCTCCAGCGTGCCAAATACGACCAGCAGTGTCACCGTCACGGCGACCCGTGCGCAGGCCAATGCCACGATCGAGGCCCGTGTGGGAGCCAATGCCTTCGCCACCATCACCTCCGGCAGCGCCAGCCCCAGCCTCCCGCTCGCCGAGGGAGCGAACACCATCAATGTGCGCGTCACCGCCCAAGACGGCACAACCCAGAAGACCTACACCATCACGGTCACACGGGCGGCTCCCGCCACCATCGGTGCGCAAGGGTTTACAGACATAGGTGCCGCCTTTGTGGACACCTCCGACATCAACACAGCCACGCAATTTAACATCGGAAATCTGATCTCCACCGGGTCACAGAGTGGGTATTTTGCAGGGCTTAACACTCAGATCTTCGGACCGTTGACATTCACCGTATCTACACCCGGAAGCTTTTCGTTCGGCAACGGCAATTTTGGTTCCTTTGTTGCCACGTCGATCATCCAAACACAAAACGAGCGCGGAGTCAGGAGCTTTTACATTAGCGGCCAATTCACTGCGGGAACCTTCAAACCGGCTCTCAGCCCTGCGCCTGCCCCTGCCAGCCTATCGATTTCCTTCACCCAGTCGCCTGCGGGCGGCGGATCCATCTCGAATTCGGCGACTCTCTCGATCCCGCCGACTCCGGTCCCGACTCCGGTCCCGACTCCGATCCCGACTCCCCCCCCGACTCTGAACCCTAGCGTGACTAATGGTTCGCAAGGGTTTGCAGACATAGGTGCCGCTTCTGTAAGCCCCGGCGGCATCACCACGGCGACTCAGTTTAACATCGGAAATCTGATCTCCACCGGGTCACAGAGTGGGTATTTTGCAGGGCTTTCCACTCAGATCTTCGGACCGGTGACATTCACCGTATCGACCCCCGGAAGCTTTTCATTCGGCAACAGCACTTTTGGTTCCTTCGTTTCCACGTCTATCGTCGAAACGCAAAACACGTCCGGAGCCAGAAGCTTTTATGTTCTCGGCCAATTCACTGCAGGAAGCTTCAACCCGACTCTTACGCCCGCGCCTGCCCCTGCCAGCTTATTGATTTCCTTCACCCAGTCGCCGACGGGCAGCGGTGCCATCTCGGATTCGGCGACTTTTTCGATTCCCCCTGCTCCGCCACCAAACGCCACTGCCCTCACCGCCCCTACCGTCACGACAGCCACGCAGACCAGCGTTACCGCCACCAGCGCCACGCTGGGCGGGAATGTCACTGCCGATGGTGGAGCGAGCGTCACCGAGCGCGGCATCGTCTGGGGCACGGCCACGGGTCCAACGACAGCGAACAACAAAGTCGCCAATGGCAGCGGAACAGGGGCCTTCAGCGCCACGGTTACGGGCCTGCCTGCGGGTACCACGGTCTTCGTGCGTGCTTACGCCACCAACAGCGTGGACACGAGCTACGGCAATGAGATCAGCTTCACGACTCTGTCCAACAACGCCGACCTCAGCGCCCTGGCTTTGAGTGCAGGTACGCTCTCGCCCGCCTTCTCTGCATCCATCATAAGCTACTCGGCCAGCGTGCCGAATGCGATGAGCAGCATCACAGTCACGGCCACGCGGGCGGAGACGAATGCAACCTTGCAAGTGAATCTGAACCGCAGTGGCTTCACCACGCTGACAAGTGGTGAGCCTAGCGGCAATCTCTCTTTGGATGTCGGTGAAAACTTGGTGGAGGTGAGGGTCACGGCTCAGGATGGCATAACCATCAAAACCTACACCACCACCGTCACTCGTGCGGCAGCTTTGGCTGTGCCTACGGTGACTTTGCCGACAAGCAGTGACGTCACCAGCACGAGCGCAACGCTGGGTGGGAACGTGACTAGTGACAATGGCGCGGCGATCATCGAGCGCGGGGTGGTTTACTCCATCACAAGCGTGAACGCGAATCCCCAGATCGGGGGGGCTGGGGTAGTCCAGAGGTTGTCCACGGGCACAACCGGCATCTTTGCCGTCAGTAGCGGCGGGACCTTGCTTGCCGGCACGACGTATTCCTTTGCTGCCTATGCCACCAACTCCGTGGGCACGGCCTACAGCAGCGTCAGCAGCTTCTCCACCCTGCCTATTGTCGGCAGCGTGCAGTTCGAGTCCGCGCTGTATTCGGTAGGACAGGGGGCAATCAGTGCCGTCATTACCGTCGTGCGGACAGGAGGAACGCTGCCATTCCAGGTCACCTTGGCCACGGCGAACGGCACTGCCCAAACCAGTAATCCGCCCATGTCTCCAGCCATCGCTGGCACGAATCCCGCCACGGCGGACTATGTTGCGCTCAATGCAACCACTGGACTGCTGAACTTCGCCGATGGGGAAAACACCAAGACGTTATCGCTCACACTGCATCCTAAATCAGGAAACAATCTGCCTAGCAGGCGCTTCAATCTAAGCTTAGGCAGCCCGACGGCAGGAGGTGTGCTCGGCACACAGACGAGCGCTGAGGTGCGCATCGTCGCGAATGATGGCATCAATCCACTGCTCGTGGTGACCAATCCACCAGCTGCAACAAGCCAGTTTTCGGGCCTATGGCCGCTGCGTGTCACCGGCACTGCGGGCGATCTGAGATCCGGCGTGGATGCCGTGCGCGTGGTGCTCAATGGCGGCGCGCCCATCGTGGCCACGATCACGAACAGCAGCAATCCCCGGAGCCTGCCCTGGGAGGCTGAGGTGGAACCAGTGGATGGGCTCAACAGCCTGGTGGTGACGGCCACGGACCTGCGGGGGAACCTGCTGACGGTGACGCGCACCTTCACCTTCACGCGCTGGTTCCAGTTCAGCGTAGCCCGCACCGCCCCAGCTGGGGTGCCGCTGGATCAGGCAGGTTCGGTTTGGCTAAGCACGAGCAATGCGCAGAAATCCAACATCTCGAAGCTGGTGCCGCCGCCTGCGAATGCTAACCCCATCCACCGGACTGTCCTGCCTGGAACAACATTAAGTTTGGAAGCTAGACCTCAGCTAGGCTACGTGTTCAGTCACTGGGAGGGCCTACCCTCCGGCGCAGTGGTGCTGGGAAATGAGGCCACTATCCTGACGGAGGCACGTGACATGATCATCACCGCTGCTTTTGTGGCCAGTCCCTTCATCTCCAGCACAGGAGAGGGCAATACCTTCCACGGCACCTTCGGCCCGGCGGACCCGGCAGACATCAGCATCCAGACCACAGGCTGGCTCACCGGCACGCTGGTGCCCTCTACGGGTAGCTTTAGCGGACAACTCACCACGGGCGGGCTGACGCAGCGCTTCGCGGCGGTCTTCTTGGGCAACGGCAGTTGCGTGTTCACCAATGCAGCGGGCTTCCGCAATGGCACCAGCCTCACGGTTGGCGGTCGTGCTCTGACGCTGAGCCACAGCCCGGCAGGCATCGACATCCGGCTCGATGGCACGCTGGTCGGCCTAGCCCAGCGAGCGCGCTACAGCAGCACCAGCCCTGCGCCTGCGGCTCTGCAAGGTCTGCACACCGTGGCCCTGCCTGCGAAATACCAGATCCCCTTCCGCGACCTCACCACTTACCCGCAGGGCATTGGCTTTGGCAGCTTCACCACCACGGCCACCGGCACGCTGATCTTCGCTGGCACGCTGGCGGATGGCACCGCCTTCAGCGCCTCGACCGCGCTGGTGACAGGGGAGGAAGCGCCGTTCTTCGCCGCCCTGACGACCCCTGGGGC
>JAIXSY010000025.1 GCA_027484445.1 Verrucomicrobiaceae bacterium | reverse complement strand
GCCGGGCTGCATGGGGTAGCCGGGCGGGTAGCCCATGGGCTGAGGGTAGCCGGGGGGCATCATGCCGGGCTGCATGGGATAGCCGGGCGGGTAACCCATGGGCTGAGGGTAGCCCGGAGGCATGGCATAACCCGGCGGATAGCCGATCGGCTGGGTCATGTGGCCACTCGGAGGTGGCGTGGCAGCAGCGTGATCCGTAGAGTCAGGATGAGAACCGGTTGGAGGAGTGTCAGACATACTCGTCAAGAGTTTGTCATGATGGCTACCGCCAAGGCAATGCTATTTCTTCTTCCTTGGATACTTTTTAGCCGCCACATCCTGCAAGACAGCCAGATTCGTCCGCAGGTTGCCCTTTTGCATCAAAGGCTGGGCAAAGAGGGCGCACTTCGTCGGCTTCGGGTGCTTCGAGCACTGGATTTGGGGCCTGGGCGGTGAGTCCCAGCTGCTGAATCAAGCGCAGATCTTCGTTGGCGCGTGGATTGGCGGCGGTCAGGAGTTTGTCTCCATAAAAGATGGAGTTCGCCCCCGCGAAGAAGGCCAAGGCCTGTGCTTCACGGCTCAGATTCGTGCGGCCCGCACTGAGGCGCACCTTGGCCCGTGGGATGGCGATGCGGGTGACTGCGATCATGCGGATGAAAGCAAAGGAATCCACGACTTCATTGTCACCCAGCGGCGTGCCTTTGATCGGCATCAGCGCATTGATCGGCACGCTCTCCGGGTGCGGATTGAAGTTCGAAATCACCTCCAGCATCTTCAGGCGGTCTTCGATGGTTTCACCCAAGCCAAGAATGCCGCCGCAGCAGACCGACATGCCCGCGTCCTGGGCGTGGCGGATGGTGCGCAGGCGATCTTCAAAAGTGTGTGTGCTGACGATGTTTGGATAATGCTCGGGTGAGGTATCCACATTGTGGTTGTAGGCTGTTACCCCAGCTTCCTTGAGCTGCTTGGCCTCTTCCGAACCCAGCTCACCGAGCGTCACGCAGACCTCCATGCCGAGCTTGGATACATCACGGACGATATCGAGCACTTGATCGAATTTTTGGGTGCCCACCCGCACTCCTTTCCACGCAGCTCCCATGCAAAAGCGCGTGGAGCCGCTCGCACGTGCGGCTAGGGCACGCTCCATGACCTGCTCCTTCGCCATGAGCCGCTCGGCCTGCACGCCTGTGGTGTAGCGGGCGCTCTGAGCGCAGTAGCCGCAGTCTTCACTGCAACCTCCGGTTTTGATGCTCAGCAGGGTGCAAAGCTGCACTTCATTCCCCGTCCAGTGTTCTTCATGCACGGCACGAGCGTGCTTCAGCAGGTCAAAAAACGGCTGGTGGTAGATGCGGTGCAGGTCAGCGTAGTTCATGCGGAGGAGTTTCTTCGTCCTCTCTGGCATGAATCCCCAAGGGCAGCAAGAAAGAAGCTTCATGGAAGCAAAGGTCGGTGCTGCCTGTCCGCCTAGGGAGGCTTTTTCTCGTTTGACGCCTGCGCACCTTCATCCACCATCCGCCCCGCCATGCCCAAAACCAGCCTCACCAAAGACGAAGTCAAAGCCATGCTCCTGCTTGCCTGCGAGCGCATCATCGCCGCTGAACCCCAGCTCTCCGAAGCCGACCGCAATCTCGGCGATGGGGATCATGGCCTTGGCATGCAGCGCGGCATGACAGCTGCCAAAGAAAAACTGGAAGCCGGAGAGGTGGAGTCCATCGAGAAGGCTTTTGCTTCCGTGGGCATGGCCATGATGAGCAGCATGGGCGGTGCGAGTGGAGCGATCTTTGGCACCTTCTTCCGCAACGGCGGTAAGGCTCTTGCTGGCAAAGAGAGCTTCGATGCCTCAGCACTCGCTGCCTTTCTTCAGGCAGGCGTGGATGGCGTGAAGCAGCGTGGTGGCGCTGCCGTCGGCGACAAAACGGTGGTTGATGCCATGCAGCCCGCTGCTGAAAAAGCAGCCACTGTGACCGATCAATCCCTGCCTGACGCCATCGCTGCCGTCAATGAAGCTGCCCTCGGTGGCATGGAAGCCAGCAAAGGCATGATCGCGAAATTTGGCCGAGCCAAAACTCTCGGTGAAGCCTGCATCGGCTTCCCTGACGCTGGGGCCATGTCCGTCACTGTCATCATTGGCGCTTTCGCTGACTACATCCGCGCTTGAGTCTGGATTCACTTGGCTCCTTCCAGCGATTCACACGGGGCAGCTTCACGGCTGCCCTTTTTCGTGCGCTTGAAGGCTTCGAATTTCCTCGATTGGCAGGGCGCGCGGAAAGATCGCGATTTCATCGAGTCGGCCTTCCCAGCTAGAGTCATGGTCGCTGCGTCCACCGAGGAAAAAGGAAGGAATGGAGGTTTCGGCGGCGGTGGTTTCGATCTCTGGTTGGCCATTGAGGTAAATCCGCACGCGTGAGCCATCTCTGACCAAGGCTACATGTTGCCAAGTCCAGCGTGGCACGGCGGTCTTGCCGATGGCGGTGGCCTTTGAACCCGTCAGCAAGAGCAATCGCCCTTGTCGATCCAGGCTCAGGTGTTCTCCGTAAGCGCTGACGCCGTGGTTGTGGTCTCGGGAATAAAACCAGCCAGTGATTTCCCGTGCATCGTTAGGCATGCCATTCCAGATCCAAAGAGAGAGGGTGTAGGTGCGGCCAAGGTCGGACAGTTCTTGGCAAATCCGTCCCTGCACGAAATGAGGCGCGCGATTGACCTCGCCAGGGCAGAAAGCCTGAGAGTGCGGGCCTTCCAGGCTGTAGGCGATGCCGCCCTCGTAGCTGGCGTGGCGGTGGTGACCGCTCGCATCCGTAGCCTGAGGGCCGCTGAATTCGTTGAGTCGCCACCAGACGTGCGGCTTCAGCGCAGCGATGGCACGAGTGGCAGGGCCCGCGCCCAGTTCAGGGCGGCGCCGAGGCGCTCCGGCAACTGTCTCCAGAACGGAAATGGCAGCCTGTGTGATCTTGGGCTCGGCCATGACTTCCAGACCAGCACTGCGGGCAGCCCAGGTGTTGTAGCCGCCCCAGGCATGCATCTCCGGGGGCGGGATGTAGCCATCGCCCCCATTGGCGAGTTCGATCACCATGTTCTTCGGCAGCGGGCTGGCGGCTTTGATCTTCAGGCCAGTGATGGCGTAAGTCTCGTTCGGGGTGGTGGCGATGCCGATGTCGCCCAGGCGTAGGGCTTGCACGACGATCTCGGTGTCTTGCCTTTCGTGCAAAAGGATCTGCTCCTTGGCATACACCTCGGTGGGGGTTTTCGCGAGGCGGTCGTCCATTTCTGCAACGATGCGCTGTGCCCATTCCAGGCGCTGCTTGTCTGGCACACGGTATTTCAATCGCATGCGCTTTTCGGCCATCGCGATGTCCAGATTATCGCGATACTGAACGCTTTCGTAGGCCTTGATGGCGATGTCGAGCAGGCCTTGCGTGTAGGCTTCGATCGTGGGATTCGGGCGTTCTTTTTCGGGAATCTTGTAGTCCACTCGGTAGATATCGCCGCTGCATCCATGCGACAGGATGCCAAGCATATTCCCCTGAGGATCGATCCGCTGCTGTAGGCCCTCGGAGAACAGCCCGAAGTAGTCAGCACTGATGTCTTTGTCGCCAAAGTAGTGCATGGAAAAGTTGGCGAGCACGGCCAGAGGTTGGCCTGCCTTCGTTTGCAAGGCGATGAGGCTCAGCTCTGGATCTTCGGGGCCGGATTCGCCGGTCACATCATCCCAGTTGCGCCCGGCGTGCATGTTGGCGCGGACAGTGAAGTTGCCAAAAGGGTCCTCGGCCACGCGGTCTGGTCGTCGAATCCACTGGCGCAGGGCGGTGAAAGCAGCAGCGTCAGCTTTGGCAAAACCGATCTTGGCAGGAACCATGACCGCTTGAGCCGTGGCGATGGCTTCCACGAGCTTCTCCTTCAGAAAGGGCACATAGTTAGGGTCGGCATCAGTGCCCAGGCAACCCATGGAGGATGGCGCGGTGTGGCTGTGCGTGGCCGAGATCAGCATCCGGTCGGCGGGGATGCCCGTCTTGGCGGCAGCAGCGGCTTTGGCTTCATCAAGCAAAGCGCGGCCCATCATGCAGCTGTCCACGACCACCAGTGCAACGGTGGTCTTGCCATCACTCAGCACCAGGGCGCGGGCGTGCACGCGAGTTCGGACCTTGTCCAGGAGTCGGCTTGTCATCCCGCCATTCACCAACACGGGGAGCTTCGGTGGGGTGATGTCGATCTTTGCGGTGCCAGCTTTGAACTCTCCCTGTGCGGGAGACGCGATGAGGCCTAGAACGGAGAAAAGAAGGCAGCGCATGAACATCTGATCAGAACGTGCATGATCTGCAGGCGATTGATCGGTGAATCACCTCAATGCCTGCGAAAATGACACGTTCGGGGGCAATCAGGCCCAAAGGTTGGGTGGATAAGCGCCAGCTTCCACCAAGGCTCGGATTGCGGCCACGACGTCGGCTTTGTCTTCAGGGTAAGTCACGCCGAACCAAGAATCGTTCGACTCTAGCACTTTCACCTCGGCTTTGCCGACCTGGATCAGGTCATTCACCACCTTGGGCGCGTAGCACTCGGCCTTCAGATCGGTCCCATGCTGGGCGAGAAATTCGCTGAAAGCCGCACGCAGGTGCATGAAGATGTCCGGTGTGAAGCCAAAAAAGTTCATCGACACGATTTCCTCGCCGGTCAGCGGCTGAGCGGGTTCGGACTCGCGATTTTCTGCGCCCGAGTCTGTTTTGAAAATCTTCGTCATTTCCAACACAGAACTGAGCATGCCCTGATCATCGCGGCTGCATACGCCGCGCGAGACACTGCCATGATCCGACAGTGTGTTCTTCAGGTAGTAGCCGACCATGGAGTAGTGGCTCTTGCCATCGTTGGGGCGTGGCGTGATCAGATCTTGCGCGATTTTGGCAAAGGCATCGCGACCGTAAAAGTCGTCGGCATTGATCATCAGAAAGGGTTCGTGGATCACCTTTTCCGCAGACAGCAGCGCATGGGCGGTGCCCCAGGGCTTGGTGCGGCCTTCTGGTACGCTGTGACCTACGGGAAGGTCGTGCAGGTCTTGAAAGGCATACTCCACAGCAATGCGATCTCCGAACTTGGCTCCGATTTGCGTCCGGAATTGTTCCTCAAAGTCACGCCGGATCACGAAGACGACTTTGCCAAAACCTGCCCGAATGGCATCGAACACAGAGTAATCCAACACCACCTCGCCCGAGGGGCCCATCGCATCCAGTTGCTTGAGTCCGCCATAACGGCTGCCCATGCCGGCGGCCAAAATCAAAAGGGTAGGTTTCATAGGGTGTTGGGAGTGAAGGGCCTGTCGAGCCAAGAAGGGCGGATTCATGAGAGGGGCCTGCGGCATCGTCAAACAAGAGTTCCCGCTGAACAGAAACTTCCATCCGCTGATCCAGAGAGGGCGGAATCCAACCTCCGCTGTTCTTGATTGCAACCCTTCCTGCCTTCAGTGCGTTTATCGGACGCATCCTTTTTTATGAAAAAAGTCGTCACCCTCACCCTCTCCATGATTGCCTTGGGCGCTCAGCCACTGCTGGCGGACTCTCTCTCGGACTCCTACTTGGCCATGTTTCGGCCATTGCCTGCGGATGTGCCAGCTCCAGACAACGAGCTGACTGAGGCCAAGATCAATCTTGGGCGCATGCTCTACTATGAAACACGCATCTCCAAGAGTGGCAAAATGAGCTGCAACTCCTGCCACAACCTAGATGCCTACGGTCAGGACAACCTGCCTTTCTCTCCAGGTCACGATGGCAAGCTCGGTGGTCGCAGCAGTCCTCCGACATACAATGCGGCTGTTCACATCGCCCAGTTCTGGGACGGTCGTGCGCCTTCAGTTGAGGAGCAAGCCAAAGGCCCCGTTTTGAATCCTATCGAGATGGGCATGCCAAGCGCAGACTTTGTGGTTGAAGTGCTCAAGTCCATTCCGGGTTATGTGGAGGCCTTCAAAGCCGCTTTCCCTGGTGAGGCAGAGCCCATCAACTACAACAACTTTGGCAAAGCTGTCGGTGCCTTTGAGCGCAAGCTTATGACTCCAGGTCGGTGGGACGAATACTTGAAGGGCAAAAAAGAGGCACTGACCGCAGAAGAGCTGAAGGGCTACGAAACCTTCGCCAAAGCAGGCTGTGCCACGTGCCACAATGGACCTGCTGTTGGTGGTGCCATGTATCAAAAGCTCGGTTTGGTGAAAGCCTGGCCTGATCTGAAGGACAACGGCCGCATGGAGGCCACCAAGCAAGAGAGCGACAAATTCTTCTTCAAAGTCCCAAGCCTGCGCAATGTCACCGAAACAGCCCCTTACCTGCACGATGGTTCTGTGAAGACCTTGGAAGACATGGTCGCCAAGATGGCGGAATACCAGCTGGGCAAAACGCTCACAACCGAAGAAGTCAGCAGCATCGTGACCTTCCTGAAGGCACTGAAAGGTGACATTCCGAAGGACTACATCGCACAGCCAAAGTTGCCCGAGAGCGGCCCCAACACACCCAAGGCCTGATCCCGTCCCTTTAGCTCGATTCAAAGAACGCCAGGACTCTGTTCCTGGCGTTTTTCTTTGTTCAGCCAAGTGCAGTGTGTCATTGCCAGTCGGTCATGGCTCTTTAGCATCAGCCCCCCTGCATGAGTCAAAGCGCACCGATACAGTTTTACAACCGCCTTACCCGACAGATCGAGACCGAGGCCATTTATGGAGAGAAACCCCTGCGCTTCATTTATGAAAATCCCCTCGGTGCTCTGGCGCTCCACAGCGTGGTGAAAAAGGCATTTTTTTCCCGACTCTATGGTCGGCGCATGGATGCTCCTGCCAGCCGCGCTTTGATCCGACCCTTTTTGGAAAAGTATGCTCTCAATGAGCAAGACTTCGCCGATCCGGTGGATGCTTACGCGACCTTCAATGATTTCTTCTCCAGGCGACTGAAGCCAGATGCCCGGCCCATCGCAGGTGGGGAAACGACATTGGTGTTTCCGGCGGATGGTCGCCATCGGGTCATCCCTGATCTCTCCCAGTGCCGTGATTTCATGATCAAGGGCGTGCGCTTTGATGTCACCGCGCTTCTCGCCGATTCAGGTCACGCGGCTCGTTACCAGAAGGGCAGCGCGCTCATCTCTCGGCTGTGTCCCACCGACTATCACCGCTTTCACGTGCCCTGCTCAGGCATGATGGCGACTCCACGGCACATTCAGGGGCCGCTTTATTCCGTCAGCCCCATCGCTCTGCTTCGTCGCCCGAGCATTCTGTGGGAAAATGACCGCTACGTGACCCGTCTGCGCTCTGACTTGTTCGGCGAGGTTGCCTTTCTCGAAGTCGGAGCCACCTGCGTCGGCACTGTGATCCACACGGCCAAGCCGAACCAAATCATCGCCCGCGCTGCGGAAAAAGGTTATTTCCGGTTTGGTGGCTCCTGCGTCGTGACGTTGTTCGAACCAGGCCGCGTTCATTTTGCCGAAGATCTGCTGGAGCACAGCGCCGCAGGGCGAGAGGTCTATGCACTCATGGGCCAAGAGGCAGGCACGGCCTGAGTGTGCTTTTGAGATGACAAAACTGAGCTGACCGTGTTTGCCCTGTGGCTATTGCACGGCGACCTTCACCACGACCTTAAAGACTTCACTCGGGGCATCCCACTCGACGCAGGGCGCGTGTGCATCTTCAGGATAGAGGATGCAAAAATGCCCGTCGCTCACATGCAGTTCCGTTAGGTTGGGCGTCAATTTCCACAGCGCTGCGTCTTTCGTCTCCAGATAGGGTTGCGTGGGTTCGGTCAGGCTGGCCAGCGGTGCCCACAGGATGCTTTCCCGGCCACTGTGGATGAACTGCACATCAATGTACTTGCGGTGAGCTTCAAAGAGAGCCTTGGCCTGTGGCTTCGTCGTGTAGGTCTGCACCAGTGCAAAGGCGCGGTCGCCATCCAGATCATGCCTGCCGAGCGCTTCGGAGCCATCGAGACGGCGCAGGAAGTCAAAAGCCAGGGAAAAACCAGGGTTCAGGCCGGCGTAGCGATCTGCGTGGTCGAGGGTGTCGAGGATCATGGCTCATGATGATGCGACCTGCGCGATTGCTCCAGAGCTTTTCCACTTGAGGCAAAAGATGCTGGCAGCGCAATCGTAGCCAGCTATGCGAATCACCCGCATGAAACGTCGTCCATCCTCTCCCGTGGCTGTGCCGGTGGCACCGGACCTGTTGCTGGACTCTCGCCGTGCTCTGGTGCACACGGAGCAGCATTGGCTAGCCGTGGCGGACCTGCATTTTGGTTATGAGGCCCGTCGTCGCCGTGAGGGTGCCTTGATGCCGGACTGGGGCATGGCTCAGGGAGAGCAGGCTCTGCATGATCTGCTGACCGATCACCAGCCGCAGCGGCTCATTTTGGTCGGTGATGTCATGGATGGAGCTGGTGCCGTGGCGGAAACGCTAGCGCTGCTGGAGCGTCTGCGCGCGCGGGTCGAAGTCGTGTGCGTGGAGGGAAATCACGATCGCGCGGGTCTTCGTCGCGCAGGTCAATTTTTGCCACACTGGCAGGAAGGCGCGTTTTGGTTTGAGCATGGTCATCTGCCGCTGAATCCCGCGCCGGGGCGCTTTGTCATCACCGGTCATGAGCACCCCGCCGTGCGTTTGGCCGATGGCGCAGGACTGCGTCTGAAGCTGCCCGCGCTGGTCCAGGAACAGCTCACGTCTGAATGCGAGCGCTGGATTTTGCCCGCCTTTTCCCCCTGGGCCGCAGGTGGGGAATACAGCTCGCCTTGTCCTCGACTCGCCACTTGGCTGTGTGCGCCCCATCGCGTCTGGCCCATCGACCGAAGTGCAGCGCAGGAGGCAGCCTGATCAAGGAATGCTTCGCTTCTTCAGCGTGAGTGAAAGACCGACTTAGAGGCTGCGTTTCAGGCGGCGATCTTTGTTCTCCCCCCATGAAACTCTCTTTCATTGCCCTGTTTTTGGCAGCCTCGCTGTTGTCAGCAAACGCGCTGTCGCTTCCGGAAATCCAGGCCAAAGCAGCCCAGATCGATCAGTTGGTGGATGAAAATCTGGCCAAACAAAAGATCCAGCCGCATGTTCCTGTGTCAGACGAGGTGTTTGTTCGCCGGATCTACTTGGACATCGCAGGCCGCATTCCCACGCTGAAGGAGACCACAGATTTTTTGGCGAATTCTGCCACCGACAAACGCGCGAAGCTTATCCAAAACCTGCTTGATTCAGATGGCTACACGCAGAATTTTTTCAACTACTGGGCCGACATCCTGCGGCTGCGTTCTCAGCTCGCTGTGGGCAATAGCCAGCCGGCCGGTGCTGCCTATGCCAACTGGCTGCGCAAGGCCTTGGACGAAAACATGCCTTATGACCAGATGGTGCGCACCCTGGTGACTGCTGATGGCAAGACCTATGAGAATGGGGCGGTCGGCTTTTATCTGCGCGACTACAACATGCCGCTGGATAACATGGCCGTGACCACGCAGGTCTTTCTTGGCACCAGCATGGTCTGTGCTCAGTGCCACAATCACCCCTTCGACAAGTGGACGCAGATGGACTATTACCAGCTCGCCGCGCACACTTATGGCATGACAGGCACGAATGGCCTGAGCAACCCAATGCTGGCCAGCCTGTTCGGCAGTGGCTATGGCCCAAAAAGTGGCAAGGGCAAAAAGACGGCTGGATCAGCGCAGCTCGCCTCTCTCTTGCCTCCAGGCGTGGAGCGCAAGGACATGGGCCGCGCCATGAATGAGATCCTGCGTCCGCTGCGCTACAATACCGTGCTGGATCAGACCGACCGCCGCTCGCTGGCGCTGCCACACGATTACCAATACAGCGACGCGAAGCCGAAGGCGGTCGTGGCTCCGATGATCCCTGCCAGTTTCTCCAAAGATGGCCAGATCGTCAAAGATGGGGCTAAGCCAGTGGATGCCTACGCGCAATGGATGACCTCAAAGGACAATCCCCGCTTCACCACCGTCATCGCGAATCGTTTGTGGAAAAAGGCCATGGGCATGGGGCTGATCGAACCTGTGGATGAGATCACCGACTCCACCGTGCCCAGCAATCCAAAGCTGATGACCTACCTGGAGCAGACGCTGAAAGGGCTGAACTATGACATGAAGGCCTACCTGAGCCTCATCTTCAACAGCGCTGCCTACCAGCGCGTGGCCCATCCCCAGGATGTTGAACTCGGTGAGGTCTATCATTTCCCCGGCCCTCTGCTCCGCCGCATGAGCGCCGAGCAGATCTGGGATAGCATGGTCACGCTTTACAAGCCAAATGCGGATGCACCGAGCATTGAGGCCCAGATCGAACGCGACTCCACGGTTCGCCGTATCGAGTGGCTGGATCGCTCACTGAATGCACTGACCCCCCAGGAGCTCGCGAAGGCAACCGCAGCCATTGCCCTAAAGCAGAAAGAACTCGCGGAATCCGTGCGCAAAGCGCAGCAAAAGCTCACCGAGGCCAACAAGGCGAAAGACGAAGATGCCATCCGCGACGCGAAGCGAGTGATCGCCAACCAACGCCGTGATCTGGACAAAGCGGCTGAAGAGATCGTTTACAGCGCAGGCTTCAAAAAGTTCGCCCAATTGGCCAAGGAAGGAAAACTGGATGAGCAGGTGAAAGACCCTGGCTTTGCCAAAGAAATCGAAACTGCCATCCGTGGCAAAGAAGGCGCAGACCTCAGTCTCGACGAGGCCCTTGCCATCTACAATCGCGGTCTGCGCAGTCGTCTCACCGAACAGCAAAAGCTACGCCTGAAGCGAGATGCGGAAACCCTGAAAGCAGACACCAAACAAGAGCTAGCCATGCTGAAGACCTGGGAAAACTATCGCGATAGCACCATGCTGCGCTCGGCGGATCTGCGCAGCCCTGCTCCCAACGGACACTTTCTGCGTGAGTTCGGTCAGAGTGATCGTGAGTTGGTCGAAAATGCCAACGATGACGCCACCGTGGGCCAGGCGCTGATGCTGCTGAATGGCCGCACCTTCACCTCTCTGCTGAACCCTTACACCATCATCTCCCGCACTCTGAAAAAGGCAGAGACGGCTGAAGAAACCATCGACCGCATCTACCTCACCCTTTTCAGCCGCCGAGCCACGATGGAGGAAAAGCAAGTGCTGCTGCCTGTGGTCGGTGAAAATGCCACTCAAGGCAAAGGCGATGCTCTCTGGGCGGCTTTGAATACGCGCCAGTTCTACTTCATCCAGTAGCAGGCACGCTTGCTTGGCTCCATCGCAGTTGCTCCTCAGCCCCCTCGCAAAGGCGCGCTGGGGTCAAGACTCCAGGTGCTGATAAAAGGCTTCCGTCTCGGCTGCATCGGGCACCACTTCGATCAGGCAGGCACCGTCCGGCAGATCCAGCAAGTGCGCTGGCAGTGTCGCATGAACGTAAGCCAGTCCCCACATGCGTGCCCAGGGCTCAAAGCTCACGCGATGGCGATTTTCCATGACCTGACGGGCCTCGTCGGACAGCCCACGCAGGCTTTTCACCCGTGAGAAAATCCGCCCACCCGCGTTGTTGATCACCACCAGCCGTCGATTTCCCTGGGGCAGCTGCGGCATGATCCAAGGTGCGGCTAGGTCATACATGGCGCTCAGGTCCCCGACGACGAGCCAGGAACTGCGTGAGCTAGCGCTGACTCCCAGCCAAGTGGAGACCAGTCCGTCGATGCCATTCGCTCCACGGTTCGCGTAGAACTCCACCCCTGGCTCTGGAGTCTGCATGGCTAGATTCATCTCACGGATGGGCAGGCTATTGCCGACAAAGACGCGATCGTAGGCGCTGAAGACGGACGCGATTTGCCGCATCCAGGCAGGTTCGGAGAGAGGAAACTGTGTCAGCAGAGCTGGCAGCGGTTGCCGATGGCGCGTGATCAAGGCGGGAGGTAGGGATCGACGCTGCAGCGGCTCCAACGCTGTCCACGGCAGGGTCTGCACGTGTTCGCGTCGGGCGAGGCCTGGGAAGGGCAGGCGAGAGATGCTGGTGACCCAGATGTCTGGGCGGTTTTCCAGATCTCGCCACCAGCGCGAAGAGGGCACACCCCCCAGGCGGATGACTTGCCGAATGTCTAGACTGCGGAAGGTGCTTTCGGAGGCGGGCAGCAGCAGATGGTCGATCTCGGGCCGGTCTGGCCAAGGGCCCCACAGGTTTGAGGTGACTTCTGCGATGACGGGCAGTCCCAACTCTAGCAGCACAGGGGCCACTTCCCGTGCCTCTAGCGGATGCAGGCCACTCGCCACCACAGCCGTTGGCTCGCCCGAAAGGATGAACTCGGGAGCCTTGCTCGCTTTCAGCGGCTGTTGGGGAGGATGCTTGAGAAAATCTATGCCGCGCGTCTCAAGGTCCAGGGGCTCATCCAGGCACACATTGATGTGCAGAGGCCGATCCACCAGCCGCGTGGGCCAGGCGATGCTGGTGCCCTGCTCGACATCGATGCAGGTGCTGACGTAAGGCCCAAAGAGGTCCCTTTGCTCAATCGCCTGGGGTGCACCACTGCCACGGTAGCGGCGTGGACGATCCGCAGTCAGCAGCACCAGCGGCAGACCTTGGTAGTGCGCCTCGATCACGGCAGGCAGCAGCTCTGCCACTGCTGTGCCTGAGGTCGTCAACACTGCGACGGGGGTGCGGTCGGCCTGGATGCGCCCGAGGGCGAAGAAAGCTGCGCAACGCTCCTCAAAGAAGCTCCATACCTTCACGCCCTCGCTTTCCAGAATGGCGGAAAGCAGAGGTGCATTGCGTGCTCCCGCTGCCACACAGACTTCGGATACGCCCAATCGTGCTAGGGCGGTCAGGGTGGAGCGGATGAGCAGGTTTTTCATTCCACGGCAGCTTCGGCCTGGGGCTTGAACACACGCAACGCTGGCAGGTCGTGCAGGATGTTGGTGCTGCGCATCAGCGTCTCCCCGACGAGCAGTGCATCTGCACCGCAGCGGGCCAGACGCTCTGCATCGGACACGGTCTTGATGCCGCTCTCTGCGACCAGGATGATGTCATCGGGCACTTCTTCTGCGAGCGCCTCAGATGTGGCGAGATCGACGGTGAAACTCTTCAGGTTCCGATTGTTCACACCGATGATGCGCGCGTCAGTTTCGAGCGCACGTTCTAGCTCAGGCAGGTCATGCACCTCTACCAGCGCATCCAGTTGGAAGGTGTGCGCCACCTCCAGCAGATGCTCCAGCGTCGGCTGATCCAGCGCTGCCACGATGAGCAAAATCGCATCTGCTCCGGCCACGACTGCCTCAAAGATCTGGGCCTCGTGAATGATGAAATCCTTCCGCAGGCAGGGAATGTCCACCTGTTCTCGGATCAGACTCAAGTAATTCAGGTGCCCCTGAAAGTACTTTTCATCGGTCAAAATCGACAGCGCACTGGCTCCCGCTTTTTCATAGCCCCGGGCAATGGCCAGTGGATCAAAGTCCGCCGCAATGGTTCCCGCTGAGGGTGAGGCACGCTTTACCTCAGCGATCATGCCGAGTCGGGTCGGATCGGCTCGCAGGGCATCTGCGAGAGAGCGAACATCGTTGCGCAGCGTCGCTGCTGCGCGCAGTTTTTCCGCACGAGGCAGCAGCTTCTCGACCTCTGTGCGCTTGTGGGCGATGATTTCGTCCAGTTTGTTCATGGGGCGCGGATGATGGGGCGCAATGGGCCTGGTGCAAGGTGCATTCCAAAGCACGAATGAAGTGGGGCTAGAGGGCTGTTGGCTATCGGCAAGTCGCAGGGGCTTCCTGACCGCGCCGATGCTGCCAAATCCCAGCAATGAAAGTCCATGCCGGTCCAGGAGCTCTGCTCCCGTTCCGTTTAGGCAAGGTCGAGTACCCCGCTGCTGTCACCGACTTTTTCGGCACGCACGCCCATGCGGTCGAGCATGGACACGTAGAGGTTGGTCATCGGAGTTTCTCCGGGGAGCACGATGCGTTTTCCGGGGGTCCAGGTGCCGCCTGCTTTGCCCGCGACGAGGATGGGCAGGTTGTCGTGATTGTGGCGATCCGGATCACCGATGCCACCGCCCCAGACGATCATGCTGTTGTCGAGCAGGCTACCGTGCTCGCCATCCTTGGTGTTTTTGAGTTTGTCGAGGAAGTAGCCGAGCTGACGCAGGTAGAAGCGGTCGATTTTGCCGAGTTTGGCGAGCTTGGTGGGATCTTTTTGGTGGTGAGAGATGCCGTGGTGGGCATCAGGCACGCCGATGTCGGGAAAGCTGCGGTTGCTGCCGTCGTGGGCGAGCATGTAGGTGGCGATGCGGGTGGTGTCGGTTTGGAAGGCGAGCGTCAGGAGGTCAAACATGACGCGGATGTGCTCCTCGTAGCTATCAGGGATGCCTTCGGGAACAGTCATGTCCTTGGGCAGGTTGGCGGTGAACTTTTCGGAGCGCTCGATGCGCATTTCAATGTCGCGCACGGATTCGAAGTACTCGTCGATCTTGCGCTTGTCACTGCCACTGACTTTGCCCTGTAGGCTTTTGGCCTCGGCAAGCACGGTGTCGAGGATGCTTTTCTGGAGCCGCTGGCGTCGCGCACCTTCAGCCCCACGTGCGCCAGAGGCTCCGTAGCCGAACATGCGCTCGAAAACGAGGCGTGGGTCCATCTCGGGTGCCATGGGCATGGATTCGTTTTTCCAGGAGAGATTGAACTGGTAGGCGCAGGAGTAGCCGCTGTCGCAACGGCCGGCGCTGCGCTGGCCATCGGTGCTGAGTTCCAGAGAGGGCAGACGGGTGAGATGACCGATTTTCTGGGCGGCGATCTGGTCCACGGAAATGCCGAGCTGGATGTCTGCGCCGGCGGTTTTTTTCGGCATGCAGCCGGTGAGGAAGGTGGCGGTAGCACGGGCGTGGTCCCCGCCGCCGTTGCCATGGGAGCGGGCGAAGTCTTGGGCAAGGCCGGAGACGACCATGAAATCGTTTTTGTGCCGCTCGATCTCCTTCAGAGAGGTGCTGAGCTGGTAGCCTGCACCTTCACCGGTGGGATACCATTCGTCCACGTTGACGCCATTGGGCACGTACAGCCAGGCAGCTCGCAGAGGGGCTTTTTTCACAGGAGCTGGGGCTGCAAAGGCGCGGTGCCCGACGGATTCCAGAAACGGCAGGGTGAGCATCGTGCCCAGGCCGCGCAGGACATGGCGGCGGCTCAGCTGGTGGGAGGCGGTGGCGGTCTCGTGAAAGGGATTCATGCGGGGGGGTGAAAATCATACGCGCAAAAGCTGCGCCAGCTTTCCCTTTTTGGCAGAGAACTAGTCCTGGGTTAGCATCCCGGCGATGCAGGCAGTGCAGTAGCAGGCGAGCAGACCGCCGATCATGGCGCGCAGTCCGAGTCGGGCGAGCTCGGCTCGGCGACTTTCCACCAAGGTGCCGATGCCGCCGATCTGGATGGCGATGCTGGCAAAATTGGCGAAGCCGCACAGGGCGTAGGTGGCGATGGTGATGCTCTGAGGCTGCAACTGTTCAGTCCCCTGGCGAAGGCTAAGGTAGCCGATGAATTCATTCAGTACGATGCGCTCGCCCAAGATGCCGCCGATGCTGGCGCAATCCTTCCATGGCACGCCCATGAGCCAGGCAAACGGGGCATTTAGCCAGCCGAGCAGCCATTGCAGGGGCCGGGTCTGGTCGATGCCGAGTAGGCCGAGTAGGGCGGAAAGGCCGCCATTGGCCATGGCCACGATGGCGACAAAGGCGATGAGCATGGCCAGAACATGAAGGGAGAGTTTCATGCCTTCGCTGGCTCCTTGGCACAGGGCATCCAGCCCGTTCACGGTCTCGGGCGGCGTTTCCTGGATCTTCTCGGGTCTGCCACTCTCTGCGGTTGGGGTTTCGGTCTCCGGTAGCATGATTTTCGCAATCATGAGCGAGGCGGGCGCGCTCATGACGGAGGCGGTGAGAAGATGTCCTGGCGAGATGCCCATGGCGATGTAGGCGGCGAGCACGCCTCCAGCGATGGTGGCCATGCCGCCGGTCATGAGCGCAAGCAGCTCGCTGCGGGTCATGGTGGGAAGGTAGGGCTTGATGACCAACGGGGCCTCGGTTTGTCCCATGAAAATGTTCGCCGCAGCCGCGAGACTCTCGCAGCCACTCACCCCCATGACATGCCGCATGACCCAGGCCATGCCGCTGACCACGCGCTGCAGCAGGCCGTAGTGGTAGAGAAGGGACGATAGTGCGGAGACAAGCACGATGGTGCCCGTGATGGTCACGGCAAACAGGAAGCCATTTTCGGTGCCCCACTTTTCGGCCATGAGCTTCGAATTCGCTAGAGGCCCGAAGACCATCGCTGTGCCTTCCGCCGCGTAGCCGAGCAGCTTTTGGAAGATGTGGTCGATGCGTTCAAAGAACCAGGCTCCTGCCTGAGTGCGCAGGATGAGTGCGCCAAAGAGCACTTGCAGGCCTAGGCCTGCCAAGACGGTGCGTAGGGGAAAACGATCTCGCCGCTCGGAGAGCAGCCAAGCGAGGCCGATGAAGACAAAGATACCCAAAAACGCAGCGAGGTAGGTCATGGCAATCAACCACTTACAGCAGGCAGCAGGCCGCTGCGCTGGGAAACTTTGGCACGAGACGAAGGCTCAAGGGCCTCCATTGCCACGTCCTTGGGAGGAACCTTGGACTTTGTTCAGTTCCTGGATGCGATACCACTCCTCTGTCGTTTTTTGATTCCGCTCGATGCGGTCGCGGTAGGTGATGCCTGCGACGAAGAAAGCGACATCAGCCACGAGGAACACCATGGCGATGGCGATACCATAGGTCTTTAGCTTTTCGTCGATGACTTTGTTTTTGTTCACCGAGATCGGCTCATCCCGCTGAAACAGGCTCTGGTAGAGCCGACGCCACTGCCGTGGTTCCCGCGAGATGCTGAAACTGAGCACAAACAGTGCCGTCAGTACGATGCAGGCGATCTGATAGGGCAGGGGAAATGTGCTTTCTTCCATCGGAGGCGGCGGTTTGGCAGGTCTGTTAAGGTGCCCTCGATAGAAGGCAATGATTTATTCGCCCAGAAAAAAACCGCAAACCCTGACATCTCTAGTATCCATGACCTGCGAGTGGGCACACCCGCAGCTCACGCTGGATACTCTGCGCGTCTCTCGGATGGCTCTCTTCAGCCTTCGGATTTTCGTTTCCGGTGCTTCACCTGAAGCCGGTGAAGGTTGGGGTTGTGCCGCGTGGCTAGGTATCAAGCTCTGTCTGGCTTGAGTTAGCGGTTACGGAGCAACCCTAGACTGAAAGATACGGGCTCGTTCGGCTTGGCTAAGTCCAGGCTTCAAAAGGTCGCATGGATGCGCGCCAAGGCCATGAGGATATAGGAGGTGGTGAGCGTGGTGTCGCTCTCCATCCAGCGGCCTTCGGTATTGGCCCAGGAGCCGTCTCCCTGCTGAAGGCTGAGCAGTTTGCCAGCGAGATCGGCGCGCCAGTCGATGACTTTGCCTTCTTTGGTCTTTAGGTAATCGACATCGGCGATGGCCAGGGCCTTGGCCATGGTGTGGAAGTAGTAGTAGCGCCCCTGGGCACCGAGGCCGGGGTTTTCTTCCAGCGTGTAGTTTTCGCTCAGCCACTGAAGCACGGCTTTCACATTCGGGTCTTGTTTGCCCAGACCGGCATAGATGAAGCTCAATAGACCAGCGTAGCTGATGCTGCCGTAGCTGCGCAGAGCGGTGCGCCCATCGGCAGTTTTTGTCTCGCCGCCACGGGTTTCACCTGGGCTGTAGATGAAGCCACCTTTGTCTTGAGGATCGGTGCTGACCCAGCTGGCTTTGTTCGTCTCGGGCAGGTTTTGGCAGTTTTTGATGAACTGAATCGCGGCGCTGTAGTTCAGTTGGGGCTCGTTTTTGCCGGCGTCTCCTTTATCAGCGAGCAGGGCCTGGGCATAATAAAGGGCTTCTAGCGCAAAGTGGGTGTTCGACAGATCGGCGTGTGCGGGGTTGTTGGGCTTGGGCGTGCCATAGCCGACTCCGCCATCGTTTGGGTTGTCCAGCTTGCCTTTTTCATCGAAGTCATTTTGCTGCCCGATGACGAAGCGACGCGCAGCCAGCAGGGTGGGTTCGCGCTCGGGGTTCGGGGCGAGCATGAGAGCTGTCAGCGCCAGTGAGGTGTTGTAGTTCGCCCGTGCCTTCACGTAGATGCCGCCATCGGGCTGCACGTTCTTCATCAGAAAGGCGATGGCTTTTTCGACCTCAGCTGGGAGGGGGTCGCCGGGCTTGCGCTCTGGTGCGAGGAGGTAGCTTGTGATGGCGAGCGCGGTGAAGGCCACAGGTTCGGCATCTCCCCACTGACCCGTTTCGGCGTTTTGCTTCGATTTCAGAAAGGCGAGCCCGCGGTCATAGGCGAGGCGGATTTCCTGCTTCAGGGATTCCTGGCGTGCAGGTGGCGTGCTGGCCTGGGCGAGCAGGATCTGCGGGGCAGTGAGCAGCAGGGCGAGGGCGGCGGTGACTTTCATGGCGGAGGGTGGTTGAAAAAAGGGGACGGGTTCGGCAGGAGAACGCTTCCAGAGTCGATCAGGTCGCAGGAGTGATGATGACGGTGACGGGAGTGCCTTCGTCGGGGATGTTGTCCGGCAGGGAGATCCAGAGGTCATCGCGCCAGTTGCCCTTGGCGGCGGAGTTGAGGATGGCACCGCGATCCAGCCAGACGGCGATGATGCTGCCCTCGTGCTGGGCGATGAAGCCGCGTTCGTCGATGTAGGAGCCATTGAAGACCCAAGTGTCGAGGTCAGGTGGTGGCTGTCGGGTTTCGATGTTTTGCACCATGGTCTTGAGTGGCGCGCGTTTCACCTGATCGCCCACTTTCCATTCGACCTCGATCTTCACGCGGTTGCCTCCTGGGGTCTTGGGCGCTTCTTCCTTCCAGGCCTTGGGCCGCTCTTCCTCAGGCACGTGTTTCAGCAGTCCTTCGGTGGCGGCTTCGTAGTTCGCCAAAAGCAGCGCCACCTGGATGGCCGTGGGCTGCAGAGTCGTCGTCAGCACGGTTTCATGCGTCTTCCCTGTATCAGTCGTCAGCATGTATTCGATGGGGGCCTTTTTCAAACAAACCTGCGCTGGGAACCGCACCTCCCGCGTCGCGGCCTGAATGCGGATGCCATCCAGCTCATACTCTGTGGCGGAGATCTTCTTCACCTTTTGCTGGGCCTCGGCCAACTGACGCGCGCCGTCCACTGCTGGAGTGGCTTCAGGTTTGGCAGGCTCCTGACTTATCGCAGAGATGGAGAACCAATAGACGAGGCAAAAGAGGGGACGCATGGGCGAGGAGGGAAAGTCAAAGAGGAGCATGGCGGCACTTGATTCCAAGATTTCTCCAACGCAATGGCAGCCTGGATAAGTTTTGTCCGCCAAGCTTGGTCTGTGGGCGGATCTGGCGCGCCATGAGCGACGAGAAGTTTGCTAGCAGTCAGCCCCAGCTCGGTTAAGAAGGACTGCATGATGGAATGGCTCAATGACAGTTGGGAATGGCTAACGCAGGCGATCACGTCCATGCCTTGGCAAATCCTCGGCGTGTGGTCGCTGACAGGCTGCCTGCTGCTGACCGGCGTGCTCGGTTCGGTGCTGCCGCTGCTGCCGGGACCGTTTTTGATCTTCATCGCAGGCATCGTGCAGACGGTGCTGCTGCCAGAGCAGGGGATGAGCTGGCAGGGGCTGGTCCTGCTCGGCCTACTGCTGGGTGTGTCCTACCTTGTGGACATGGCTGCTGGGGCATTGGGGGCGCGCTGGTTCGGTGCCAGCCGTTGGGGCATCCTGGGCGTTTTTGTGGGTGGGTTGGCGGGACTGTTCTTTGCGCCCATTGGGTTCATCGTCGGTCCTTTGGCGGGAGGTTTGCTCTTCGAGCTGATCTTTGCCAAAAAGCGCATGGCACCCGCTGTGAAAAGCACCTGGGGCACGCTGCTAGGCACAGGGGTCGGACTGGCGGTGCGCTTGGCGCTGAGCCTTGCGATGGCCGCGACGGTGCTGATCGATGCCCTGAGCGGTGCTTGAGATGGTGATTTCCAACCCCAGCTCAGTGGGAAGTCGTATCCGATTCCGCTTTCCATGACTGCGGCTTCATCCTCTCTCACCGTGATCGGCATCGACGTCGGCGGCGCGCGCAAAGGTTTTCACGCCGTGGCACTGCGGGGCGGAAAATACCATGCGCAGATGGCCTCGCGTGATGCTAAAGCGCTCGTGGCCTGGTGCGTGCAGACCCTGGGTGCCCGCTGGATCGCGGTTGATGCTCCCTGCTGCTGGAGGCCTGGTCATGATGCCCGCGCCGCTGAACGTCAGCTGAATCGCCAGGGCATCCGCTGCTTTTTCACACCGACGAGAGCGAAGGCCGTCGCTCATCCCAAGAACTACTATGGCTGGATGTTCCAGGGGGAGGCAGTTTTTGCGGCCCTAGAACGCACCCATCCGCTCGCCTCACCG
Organism: Verrucomicrobiaceae bacterium; assembly: GCA_027484445.1. GTDB lineage: Bacteria > Verrucomicrobiota > Verrucomicrobiia > Verrucomicrobiales > Verrucomicrobiaceae > Prosthecobacter. The sequence goes on along the minus strand of JAIXSY010000025.1, from coordinate 519,405 downwards.
ACCACACCGCCAAGCGGTCCCGGCTGCTTCGAGACCTACCCCCACGCCATCACCTGGCACCTGCGCGGCGGCTCTGCCGATGTGAAGCAAAAGCGCACGCAACGCTTAGCACTGCTGCAAGAGCATGGCATCGAGTGTAAGGAGCTGAAGAATCAGGACCACATCGACGCAGCCCTCTGCGCCCTCGTCGCCCACCAAGCCCTGCGCGCCAGCCCGCTGCATCGCTACGGCGAATTCCAATCCGGTCTGATCTGGGTTCCAAGCCTCAAAACGCAGACGCGATGAATCATCGAAACGCCTTGTCTTCCTTGTTCCCGCCGCTGACGAGGTAGGCGAGGAGGTCGAGGAGTTCGTCTTGGTTCAGGGCGTTGATGAGGCCAGGGGGCATCATGCTGATTTTGCGGGTCTCCTTCTTGGCGATGTCACCTTCGTTGATGGCCATCTGGTCATTCGGGGCGAAGGGGTTGGTCATGACAAAGACTTTGCCGTTTTCCTCGACGACGATGCGGCCGAGGATGGTGCTGCCGTCTTTTTTGACGATCTCATGGCTGTCGTATTGATCGGAGATGACCTTGCTGGGATCAATGATGTTTTCCAACAAGTCGCGCAGGGTGTAGCGGTTGCCGGAGCCGGTGAGATCGGGGCCAATGCTGCCCCCTTCGCCGTTGAAGCGGTGGCAGGTGGCGCACATGACGCTGCGATACATGGCCTCGCCGTTGTTGAAGTCGCGGTCTTTCATGCCTGCGCTGGCGAGTTGCACCGCTTCATCCAGACTCCAGGCGCGGCCTGGACCTTTGGGGGCGATGTAATTGGGGATGTTCACGCTTTCGGTTTTGGTGCCGAGGGCTTCGAGTTCGGCGACTTCAGCAGGGGGCACAAAGGTGGCCATGGCGTCTTTGCGGATGTTTTCAATGAAGCCTTTGAAGCTGTTGCCACCCTTCCAGGTGCGGGCACGGGCAAACCAAGAGAAGAAGGTCTTCCGGTGTTCGGGAGTCCAGCCAGCAGTGGCGTTGCGCAGCGCATACATGTAGGCGATCTGCTGGGCATTGGGGCGGCTGCCAGCGGCAGCGCGGGCGGCATTGGCGTAGCCGTCGTTGCGGCTCAAAACGGCGTCGGTGGCGACTTCCTGGAAGTCATCCTTGGCGGTGGCCATGAGGGCGAGGGTCTTGGACACAACCTGGGTGCTGTCGATGGCGACAAGGACTTGGGCGAGTTCACGATTCACCGAGGCGTTCTCGGCTGGATAACCTTGCTCCAATCTCTCGGCGATCTTCGCACAGATCTCCGGGCCGGGCTTGCCCAAGCGGATGAGAACAAGCTGCAAGGCGCGCAGGGCGGCGAGCGATTGGTCGATGGAAAGTGGCTGACCTTCGAGGCGTCCCAGGGCTTTGAGCATCTCGTTTTGCAGTTCGACATTCTCTGGAGCGACTTTGCCGATAGGCTCAGAGGAAGTCCCGGTGGGCTTGGCGGCAGGTTTGCCACCTTCGTAGGCTCCTTTGGCTCCACTGACGCGGGCGAGGGCGATGATGCCCTCGATCAAGGCGACGGGATGGGTTTCGCTCAGGGCCTTGCTTTTCCAGACTTCCACGGGCAGGCGCTCGATGGCGACGCGGGCTGCATAGCGAACATGGCGGTCGCTGTGGCTGAGGTAGGGCCAGGCAGCGGCGAGGGCTTTCTGGGCGTCGGCTCCGTCCTGGTGCAGCTCTTCGAGAGCGGCTCTCATGCGGAATTCTTCATCCAGCGGCAGCGCCTGGACGGGAGCCGTGGATTCATCACCGACGTAGGTGACGCGATAAACGCCTGATTGGTTACGCCGTCCGCCAACGGCGAAATACATGGCCCCATCCTGCGGGTGGATGACGACATCGGTCAACGGCAGCGGTTTGCCGAAGATGAACTCTTCCTTTTCGGCGAGGTAGCTTGCCCCCTTGGGCTGGAGGTGGACGGCCCACATGGTGCCGTAGGTCCAGTCATTGATGAAGATGGCGCGCTGATACTTGGCGGGGAATCGGGCTCCCTGTCCGCTGACGACGCCGGTAGGGCTGCCGGGGCCGATGTCGAGTGTGGTGGGCAGGCTGTCGGGGTAGTAGTTCGGCCACTTGCCGCTGCCACTGCGCCAGCCGTAGTCTGCGCCACTGACGCAATGGTTCACACGGGTGGGGCGATACCAAGGGCTGCCGATGTCCCATTCCATATCGGCATCATAGGTGAAAAGCTGGCCGCCCAGGTCGAAGCAGATGTCGAACTGGTTGCGGAAGCCGTAGCAGAAGAGTTCCACATCACTTCCATCCGGGTTCATGCTGCAAACATAACCGCCGGGGGCGAGCAGGCCGCGCGCGTGACCGTTGGCGTCCCAGAGGCGTGGGACGATGTGGTCTTCGTTCCAGATTTTGGCGGCGCGGCTTTTTTGTAGGCCTTCGGGCAGTTTGGTGTGGTTGCCGCAGTTGAAGTAGATGCGTTTGCCATCTGGGCTGACGACCATGCTGTGCAGCCCGTGCTCACCGCCGCCCTGCATGGTGTGCAGCTTGGTGATCTTGTCGTATTGATCGTCGCTGTTCGTGTCTTGCAGGCGGTAGAGGCCATTGTTTTTGCCATCTTCGTTCACCATCACATACAGGCTGTCGAAGGCGGCGAGCAGGCCATGGGCCTTGCCCATCTCCAGGCTCAGCTTTTCGGGCTTCAGGGTCTCGGTCTTGCCGAGGGCGGGAACGCTCATGCGGTAAATGCTGCCGTATTGGTCGCAGGCGATCAGGCGTCCCTTGGGATCGACCGTCAGGGCCACCCACGAACCTTCCTGCTCCTTCGGCACGTTGTAGAGCTTCTCGACCTTGAATCCCTTGGCCACGCCGATCTCACCCGCAGCGATGGTTTCCGCCGGGCCGTCGTTCTTGTGGCCGCCACCTGCCTTGCCATCCAGCGCAAGTCCCCACGGCCCTTTGCCTTTCCCGTAGTCACTGATCACGGCGGCGGGACGCCAGTCCTGCTTGCCCGTCGGGCTGGCTTCCCATTGACCGCTCGTTTCCAGCAGCACTTTTTCCGTGCCATTCGCCAGCTTGATCTTCAGTCTCGCGATCATGGCTGCGATGCCGCCCTTGTTGCGGGCATGGACCAAGATCTCGTTTTTTTCGCCGCGCTTGAGTTCTTTGCTGATGTCTGCCTTTGTGGGCTGCTGCCAGTCAGGATTGGTGAGGACTTTCTTGCCATTGATCAGCGCATCCGCGCCATTGTCGCAGGTCAATTCCAGGCTGGCGAAATGGGCATTGGCAGGCACCTCGAAGCTGTGGCGAAAGGTCACCGCACTGTTTGGGTTGGCATCCTTGGTGAGCCAGAGCCATTGCGGGGCAGCGTGCAGACTGGTTGCGAGGAGAGTGGAGAGCAGAAAAGGAAGGCGCATGGTGGCAGGAGAAGCGAGCCGGATAATACGCCGCGATGGTGGAATCTTAGCAGTCAGTCCTGCCTTTGATGGGCTTTGGTGCAGGAAAAAGAAGCGGGATCAGTCGGTGCATGCTCCAGCGTCTTGCTTCGGGCAGACTCTCACCGTGGGTTGCCTGGGGTCTGCCTTTTGTCAGAAATCATCTTGCCCACTGCTAAGAATCCGGTTAAATCTTCGTTCTCAAGCTAGGTGGATTTTAGATTGTCCGCTTCCACCTTTGTTGAATGACTTTTTCCCGCAGCATGATCTTCCCATACGTCGCATATTCTGTCCCTCACGTCAGGGATCACGAATTGCCCGTCATGCTGACCAAAGTCCGCACGGCCTGATATGTTTGTCCCTTTCGTGCCGAGCGCTTTTCCCTTTACGCTGTGTTGGCTTTAGCCACCAGCATCATTCACGAAACCACCAGGAGGTAACCCATTAGCAACCCATTCCAGAATCTGAATAGCAGCCAATTCAATGGCCGCCCGAACCAGGGCAGCAACCAAGGCTCAGCCCCACGTCCAGCTCAAGGAGCTGGTCCTGTCGGAGTTCCGCGTCCTGCGGGTCCAGGCCCTGCTGGAGCGCCAAGGCCTGCTGGCCCTCCTCCCGCAGGAGCTCGCCCGAATTCGAGCTTTCAGCCCGGTCGCCCACCGATGGGGCAAAACCGGGGGCAGCGCCCGAACAATGGCCGCTATGTCGATCAAACCCGCGTGAACGAGCGCATTCGTGCGCCGAAGGTCCGTGTGGTCGATGGGACGACGAATCAGATGTATGGCGTGCTGCCCACCGCGCAGGCGATTCGCATGGCGCGTGAACGTGGTCTCGATCTCGTCGAGGTCGCTCCCAATGCAGAGCCGCCGGTCTGCAAAATCGTCGATTACGGCAAATACAAATACCTTCAAGAGAAGCACAAGAAAGAAGCCCACAAGCACCAGAAGGGTGGCAAGGTGAAGGAACTGAAGTTCCGCATCGGCATCGACCCCCATGACTATCACATCAAGATCTTGCACGCTGAGGATTTCCTAGCTGAAGGTCACAAGGTGCGCATTCAGCTTCAGTTCAAAGGACGCCAAATGGCGCACCAGGAGCTGGGGCATGAGCTAGCCAAGCATATCAAAGAAGACCTGAGTACGATGGGCCATGTCGATCAGGAGCCGAAGATGGCGGGTCGTAACATCAACATGCAGATCAGCCCGCTGCCCGAACAGCAGCGGCACCGCAAGTTCAAGACCCACCTCAAGGGCGTGACAGCCAAGGCGGACATCAAGCACAGCGAGGGCCATGACCCACGCGAGGACAAGCATGACCATGACGATGATCACCATCACGATGATCATCACTCCGAGCCGCCACCCCCGGCAGCTCAAGCCTGAATTTGACGTTCCTTTGCTCGCCCTAGGTCCTTGAGACCTTGCGAAAAAAACACACACAGCCGCGATCCTCCTTCGAGTGCGCGGCTGATTTTTTGCCCACGCGGTTAGGCCAGCAGTGGCTTGACGACATGGTGTTCTTCCACACCCGTGAGTCTTTGGTCGAGTCCCTGGAACTTGTAGCTAAAGCGGCTGTGGTCGATGCCCATCAGATGCAGAATCGTGGCATTCAGATCATTGATGTGCACTGGGTCCTTCACGATGTTGTAGGAAAAGTCGTCGGTTTCGCCATACACTGTGCCACCTTTCACCCCACCGCCTGCCATCCACATGCAGAAGTTCCGTGGGTGATGGTCGCGGCCGTAGTTGTCCTGGGTCAGCGTCCCTTGGGAATAGACCGTGCGGCCAAACTCGCCTCCCCAGACCACCAGGGTGTCTTGCAGCAGACCGCGCTGCTTCAAGTCCATGACGAGCGCTGCGGTGGCTTGGTCGGTGTCTTCGATCTGACCGCGCAGCAGTTTGGGTAGGTTGTTGTGCTGATCCCAGCCGCGGTGCAGGATCTGTACGACGCGTGTGCCGCGCTCGATGAGCCTGCGGGCCAAAATCGCACTGTGAGTGAAGCTGCCGGCACGGTGCACATCCGGGCCGTACATGTCTAGAGTGGCCTTGCTTTCCCGGCTCAGGTCCGTCAATTCAGGCACGCTGGCCTGCATGCGGAAGGCCATTTCGTAATTGGCGATGCGCGTTTGGATTTCAGGGTCGCCGATCCGTGCATGGTGGATCTCATTGAGCCGGCCCAGCGCATTCAGCATGGCGCGTCGGTCGCTGGCATCCACCCCCGGCGGATTTTTGACAAAAAGAACCGGATCACCCTGGCCACGCAAAGCCACACCGGTGTGTCGGCTAGGCAGGAATCCACTGCTCCACATGCGCGTGAAAAGTGCCTGTGCCTGGCTGGCTGCTGGAAAGCTAGGGGTGAAAACGACAAAGCTCGGCAGGTCATTGCTCTCGCTGCCCAAGCCGTAGGCCAGCCAGGACCCGATGCTCGCCTTGCCTGGCACCTCGCTGCCAGTCATGACAAAGGTGCAGGCAGGGTCGTGGTTGATCGCACTGGTGTGTACCGTTTTCACCAGGGCGATGTCATCGACGATCTTGGACGTGTGCTTCAGCAGCTCGCTCGCCCACATGCCGCTCTGGCCATATTGCTGAAACTTGAACATCGACGGCGCGACTGGCAGCCGCGATTGGCCGCTGGTCATCGTGGTGATGCGCTGGCCATTGCGCACGCTTTCCGGCAGGTCTTGGTCAAAGTAGGCCTTGAGCTGCGGTTTGTGATCCCACAGATCCAGCTGCGAGGGAGCTCCGTTCATGTGCAGATAGATCAGCCGCTTCGCCCTTGGAGCAAAGTGCGGCAGACCCGGCAGAGGCGGATGCACCGCACTTGTCGCAGAGGCACTGTAAGCCATCTCACGACCCATCAAGGAGGCGAGGGCGATGCTGCCTGCGCGCAGACCAACCTGACCGAAGAACTGGCGGCGTGTCTGTTGGCGGTGAAATTCGAGCGCTGGATCCATGTTCACTCATACGAGCGCGCTCACCCTAAGCTATCTCAGGAAACCGCCGCGTGTTTGGCTGCCTGTGCAGGGTTCAGGCTGCGGTCACGCCAGCTAGCTTGCGAGCGTAGGCCAGCGTGTCGATCTCTGCAGGCGTCTTGTCCCGCCGGATGGCCTTGATGCGCGGAAAGCGCAGGGAAAGGCCACTGTCATGTCGGCTGCTGGCCTGGATGGAGTCAAAGGCGATCTCCAGGATGGTGTCTGGCACCACGATGCGTACGCGGCCTTTTTCTTCCAGGGTGCTGGCGGTGAAATGCTCCGTCAGCTCCTCGATCTCGGCATCGGTCAGGCCGCTGTAAGCCTTGCCGATGATGCGCAGCGCGCCGCTTTCCTCATCCCGCACGGCAAAGGTGTAATCGCTCAGCACATGGGCGCGCTTGCCGTGGCCTTGTTCGGCCTTCACCACCACGACATCCAGGGTGGCAAAGGCCTTCTTTAGCTTCAGCCAGGCCTTGCCGCGCCTGCCGGGCGTGTAGGTGCTGCGGCTGGCCTTGATGATGAGTCCTTCATTGCCACGGCGGCGGGCGGCCATGAAGAGCGCCTCGATCTCCTCCGCCGAATGCGCCTGCTCCACCTGGATTAGCGCCAGCCCCTCAGCTGGCAATGCCAGTTTTTCCAGGGCTTCGCGGCGTGCCTTCAGCGGTGCTTCTAGCAGCGATGTTCCATTGTGCCAGAGCAGGTCAAAGACGACGTAACGCACGCTGATGTCGCTGGGCAGGAAAAGGTCGGCCTGGTCTCGCCGTCCCAGGCGCTTTTGCAGGTCAAAGAAGGTCAGCTTCTTGCCCTCAGCGTAGGCGATGATCTCGCCATCCAGGATGACATCTTGGTTCAAGCTGCCGATGGCGTGCAGCACTTCGGGAAACTGGCTGCCGATGGGCTTCAGGTCACGGGTAAAAATCTCCACGCGGTTCCCGCAGCGATGCACTTGGGCGCGGATGCCATCGTATTTATCCTCGATCCACAAGGCTGTGCTGCCGTCCTCTGTCATGCGCTGCCAGATGTCTGCTGCCGTTTCTTCGGGCGCGGCTAGCATAACCTTCAGTGGAACAAAGGGACGTGGCTGGGCCTCGGCCAGTCTGCCATCCTGGGCTAGCAGCGCGGCACGGCCGATATCGCCACACAGCATGGCCGCCTCGCGCACAGCATCGGCTTTTTGATCAAAGGCGGCCGCGATGGCTTCTTCGATGAGACCTTCCTTCGACCCCATGCGCAGCTCGCCCGTCAGCAGCCGCACCAGCCATGAGCCATCGTGCGCAGAGAGACTTGCCAAAGCTGCGCGCAGCAGCTGCACCCGCGTCACTTGGCTGCTGGCCTGGCGCAGTTTATCCAAAAGCGTAGCCACCTTGGGCAGCGACATCGCCGCTGGTTGGAGAGCCGCTCTTTGCAGTACCAGAAAGGCCGTTCGCCCTGCATCGGCCTGGCTGCGCGAGATGGCGCGGTACTCGGCATCATTCACGCCACTGATCTCCTGCAAGGCACGACGAATGATCGCCCAGCCCGTGTTTAGCGGCGCTTCACCAGCAGCAGGATCGCTCGTCAGCCCTGCGCAGTAGCGCGCAGCCAGTGGCAGGGACTCCACATTCAGCGCGCGCAGGTAGTGGGCAAGGTGCTCCACCTTGCGCAGGCGGGAGCTTTCTTCCGCCGTGCTGGCACAGGCTCTGGCCCAGGCGGCAAGGCTGTCTGGGGCGGTATTTTCTGAAAGTGCGGTGTCTGCTTCCGTGGCGTCGTTTGCCTCGGCTTCTGCCGGGCTACTGCGGCTCAGGCCAAGTTCGAGCTGGTCCGCTTTTTCCAGCGTCCAGGCCTCATAACCCCGGGCGCGCAGGTCGGCGGCAAAGGCCTGCGTGTAGCCATGCACCAGATACACGCGCCGTGGCTTCACCGTCTCCACCGTTTCCAGCAGTTCCGGGTAGTCGGCGTGGTCGCTGAGCGGCAGGATTTCATCCACTTGGTAGCGAAAGCGTGCCCCCGGCTGCAGTGCCCAGCCGGTCATCATCGCCGTGCGGCAGACCTTCAGCTTCTTCAGGGCCAGGGACTTGCCGTTGCTCGGCGGAAACAGCAGCACATGCCCACGGGCTTGGCTGGGATCAAAGAGACGGTAGTCGGGCAAAGACCCTAGCAAGGGACGCACAGCCTCAGTCATCTCCCACACGGACTTGTGCAGCATCACAGGATGCCCAGCCTCTGCCAGCGCGCACAGGATCTCCTGCGCCTTGCCCAGTGAGTAACCGAGCAGTACCGGGATGCCGCCATCGTCTAGCGTTTCGCGGACAAACTTCAGCATCTGCGCCACCACCTGCGCAGGCGGCGGGAAGCGGAACTGCGGCAGGCCAAAGGTGGTCTCCATGATCAGCGTGTCCGCAGCCAGCAGCTCACATTTTTCGGAGCTCAGACCCTGGCGCAGCTTGTAGTCGCCGGTGTAGAGCAGCGTCGCACCATCGCTCAACCGGGTCAGGTGCAGCATGGCGGAACCCAGGATGTGCCCGGCAGGCAGCAGGCGCAGCTCCCAGCCCTCCCAAGCCTGGGCCACACGCATGGGCAGCGCCTCAAACAGGCCGTCTTTGTTCAGCCCGTAGCGCTCCCGCATCAGGTGCAAGGTCAGCTCCGAGCAAAAAGTCAGCTCATGCCGTGCTACGTGATCCGCATGGGCATGGGAAATGAAGGCACGCTTCACGCCAAAGTGCGGGTCCAGCCACAGGTCCGCCTCGGGCAGGTAAATCCCATGGCGATGAGTGACAGTGAGCAGCGGCGGAGGCATGATGAGCAGTAAATACGTCTCAAACAGAGCCCGCAACGGATGGCAAAGCGGTCTGAGATCCCAGCTCAGCGTCGAGTCAGTTTCGCAGGCCTGGCTGAGACTCGGGCTTGATTGCCGGAAGAGCTGCCGGTAGTGATAGCCAGCTTGCTGAATTGCTCTTGTAGCTCAACGGTTAGAGCAGGGGACTCATAATCCCTTGGTTCTCGGTTCGAATCCGGGCGGGAGCACTCGCAAGCAGGCAGCGGTCTCTTTTTCCCGCTCCACCCTCATCCTGCACCGCCCCATGCGCATCGCCATCTTCGGAGGCAGCTTCAATCCCCCAGGACGTCATCATCAAGCGGTGGCGAAGGCTCTGGCTGGCGAGTTTGATCAAGTCCGTGTCATTCCCTGTGGCCCCCGTCCTGACAAGGCCGTGACGGGCAGCATTCCTCCTGTGTATCGCGCAGCTCTGGCTGATCTCGCCTTTGGCGGCATGGAACGCGTGGTGGTGGATCTTTCGGATCTGGAGCAGGACAGCTTCACTCGCAGCTGGCAGTTGCAGCAGCGCTACGCAGCTCTGGGAGAGGTCTGGCATGTCGTCGGTACCGACCTCATCGCAGGCGGTAGCCGGGGCCAGTCGCCCATTCAGACCTCGTGGGCTCGCGGCCCTTGGCTTTGGGAAAATGCCTGCTTTGCGGTGCTCAGCCGTCCTGGCCATGACATCGATCCGCAAGATCTGCCTCCGCGTTCGCGCCTGATCCCTCTGGATGTGCCGGGATCCAGCACCGAAATTCGTGCGCGCTTGGGCCGTGGCGAGTCCGTGGATGAGTTGATCGCTCCTCGGGTGCGGGCTTATCTGGAGCGATACGGCCTTTATCGTGCTCCCGTCCCAGGAACCTGGGCGCGGACGAGCCTGCGTGATGAACCTTTTTTGTTAGCCGCAGATCGAGAGAACGAACGCGTCATGCCATGGTTGGAAAAGACCGGCCCTGGTGTCAGTCAGCGCGAGGCAGGTTTCATTTCAGTGCTCGGGGGAGATGGTGCCATGTTGCGCTGCATTCGCGAGCATTGGCGGGAAAGGCTGCCTTTCTTCGGCATCAATGCGGGTCATCTGGGATTTTTGATGAATGCGCCGGGCCAGGTGTTTGAGGCACATTTTCCTCCGAACGATGTCATTTTGCGGCAACTGCCAATGCTGTTCTTGGAGTTCGAAGGACAGGATGGTCTCATCCGCAGTGCCTACGGCTTCAACGATGCCTGGTTGGAGCGCAGCACGAGTCAGAGCGCTTGGCTGGAAGTGCGTGTGAATGGCGTGCCGCGCATTCCGCGGCTCGTCAGCGATGGTGCCTTGGTCGCCACAGCTGCTGGGTCCACGGCCTATGCGCGCAGCATGGGTGCTAGCCCGCTGCTTGCCGATACCCCTGCCTGGCTTCTCGTCGGCTCAAATGTGATGGAGCCTGCGCACTGGCGCAGCGCCCTGCTTAGCACGGACAGCACTGTGGAGATTCGGAACCTCAGTCCTGACAAGCGCCCTGTGGAGGCCTTTGTCGATGGCCATCGCATGGGGGCTGTGGTCGCTCTGCGTGCCCGCATCAGCCGGGCGGCAGCGGTCGAGCTCGCCTTTTGTGCCAGTCATGACATGGCGGACAAGATCGCAGCCATTCAGTTCCAGAGCAAAGTCTGAGCGCAGGCCTCAAAAAGTCGCGAGGTACTAAGCAGCAGCTCGCGACTCATTTCATCGAAAGCCGTCTTACTTCGCGCGTGGCTGCATGTAGTAGAGGCCATTCGTGATGGCGTAAGCGTTGGTGAGTGGCATTCGTTTCAGCGCGTGCTCAGCCCCCCAGGAGTCGGAGAAAAGCGCCTCCCCCGTTTTGGCGTTGTAGCCAATGATGAGGCGCATGTGCCCGCCACTTGCTTGGGGGACTTCGGGTTCAGGCAGCAGGCCCAGGGACACGCTCCACATGACAGGAATGCCTTGGTCGATCAGGGCTGCCACAGTGCGTTGGAATTTACCAAAACCCGCGCGGTCACGCTCGACACGCGCCGTGCGCAGCACCTCTCCATTCATCTGTTGGATGATCTCATCCACGTAGATCACACCATCTCGGGCCCCCATGGCCACTTCAGGCTTTTTCGCCTTTTTGGCCTCCTTGTTGTAGTCGGCGACCTTGTCCATGAACTTTTTGTATTCCCAGTCCTCGATCACCCGCACGCTGACGCCCATCCGCCCTTCCAATTTGTTCAGTGCTGCCAGCATTTTGTCGGGGCTGGTGCCACCGCCCTGGCTTGTGTCGGCCACCTGGGCCATCTCGTGCTGATCGACGGGCAGGCCATAATACTTGAAGACACGCTCTGCTGTCGCCACCGCGCAGTAGCCCTTGGGGCCTTGATCCACCATCGGCACATTGGCGATCACGACATCGCCATTCGCTTCCCGCTTTACATTGCTGACCAGGCTTGCACGTCCTACGGGATTGGCAGCGGCTACCCCGGAGTTGGCCGCCGTCATCGTGCGGCCTCCGACACCAACATGGGCTACCCGCAGGCGGATGAACTCAGCACGGAAGGGCACCTCGCGGCTCTTCATTTCCCGCTGGTAGCTGTATTCCAGCAGGTAAGCGCTCGGCGGCTTCATCCACACAAAGCCCTCAGCGGCTACAGCGCTGGTCTTGTCTTTGCCTCGCTCTGTTGGCGTCACCCCTAGCTTTTGGCTCACGATCTCGCGCAGGCTGTCGATTTTGGCCTCAAATTGGGCACGTTCTACGATCAGGGTTTCCGCATCACCACGGTTGTAGAGGGAAAAGGTCAGCTTCGCGGGTTGGCCTTCGGGATTGAATTCCACGATGGCCTCGCTGACGGGGATTTTGCCCTCCCAAAGACTCAGTCCTGCCTCAAAAAAACGCGCCTGATCCTTGCGGTCGGAGAGCCAACTGAAGCGAAGTGGAGCGAATTTTTCCTCGAACTGAGCCGTGGACATCTGCCAGGTGCTGTCGCTCGCCAGCAAATCATCCAAAGCGCGCGAGGTGCCTTTGGGTTCTTGGGCAAAAAGTGGACTAAAGGCAAAGGCAGCGCTCAGACCGGCCTTCAGGAGGGTTAAGACTTTCATGGGTGGGGATTTAAAACCCCCGCACACTACTTCGTGTCCTTTCCTTGCTGCAAGAAAACAAATACGCCCATTTTATTGCCAATCACGACATCCATTCGGCCATCCTGATTCACATCTCCTGGAGTCACCTGGGTGCCAACGCCACTCGCATCGTCGATCAGATGGGGGATGAACTTCGCTCCGCCTTGGCCATCGCGTTTGATTTCGAACCAGTACAGAACAGGCGCGGCCATCGGTTCATCGTCCTTCAGCGGGCCATGTGCCCAGCGGCGCTTGCCTGTCACCAGATCCATCACACCATCGCCATTCATGTCGGCCAGCTGCATGGCGTGAAGTTGGCTGAACTTCACCCCCACCGCACTTTCCGCCACCGTGGCACCCATGAGGTCATGGCGGACAAAGCTACCGTCTTTCTTTTGCTCGAACCAGCCCAGGCCATAACCGTGCGCATCGTAGCCACTGATCACGTCGTTGATGCCATCGCCATTCACATCATAGACCAGCAGGAAGCTGCCACCGCGCATGCCTTCTTTGGTGAAAAGGTTCGGGTGAAACTTCCAATCGCTGTCCTGGCTCATGTCCGCAGGCTGCTCACGCCAGCCTTCCTTGTCCAGGATGTCGGGACGACCGTCGCCATTCACATCGCCAAAGCCATAACCATGAGTGTAGCGGAAGTATTTCTTGTCATTCTCTGCGCTCACGGGCGTGATCGGGCGGAAGCGTGCTTTGCCAAACGGATTTTTCCAATCGATCTCTGCAAAGCCAAGGCGACCTCCCTGCGGTGGCTGGGCTCCACTGCTCGTGTGGAAGATCAGCTCCGGCTTGCCATCGCCATTCATGTCCCCAAGCGCGGGCGATTCATTGTCTGTGATGTCAAAAACAGTATGTCGAGCCCAGTCGCCACCTTTGCCCTGCGGATTTTCAAAGATCCAGGTCTCCTTGCCGGGCCAGGAGTAGGCCAGGATGTCGTGCCAGCCATCGCCATTGAAGTCGTAGGTGTAGGTCAGAAAGAAGTCGCTGTAAGTTTTTGCAGCGTCATAGGGTTCCTTTTCGAACTTTGGGGCAAAGCTGACGCGCTCCGTGAAGGCGGGCCCTTTCCAGATGAATCGACCCGCGCAAACGTCCTGGTGCCCATCGTGATCAAAGTCTGCGAAATGCGCCCCTTCGGAAACGAACTCATTCGTCAGGGTGATTTTCTGAAAAGAGACCTCAGCGGCGCATAGAACCGACACAGAGGCAAGCAGGGCAGGGAAAAGAACTCTCATGGTTGAAAAGAAGGCGAGCGCAGGGAACAACCTTCACGCCACTGTTCTTGCAAGTGCTGCTTGGGGATTTGCCAGCGCTTGTGCAGGAAGCTTCAAGGCTCTTTGTGCGTTTGCTCAATGTAGGCTAGCAAACTCGGCAGGCATTGATCCAGGTTCTGCATCATCTCGCGGTAGTCTTCGAGATCACCGCCAAAAGGATCGGCGATGTCTCTTCCGCGCAGTCGATCCTCAGCTGTGAATTCACTGACCAGGTAAGTCTTGTCCTCAGCCTCAGGGAATTCATCGATCAAGGCCATCAGGTGACTGCGCCCCATGGCAAAGATGTGTGTGGCTGACTCCACCAGATCGATCGTGACCGCACGGCTGCGATGCTGGGCCAGGTCCAGGCCACGCTCGCGGGCCAGACTCACGCTGTTTCGACTGGCCGGTTGCCCTGAAAAAGCACCAGTTCCCGCGCTGCCCACGAGATAATCCTTTTGTCCACGGATCAGGTCACGAAAAATCACCTCCGCCAGCGGGCTGCGGCAGGTGTTTCCGGTGCAGACAAAAAGGACGTTTTTCAAAGCGCCAGAGAGTGCTCCAGCAGCAGCCTTTGTCAAAAGCGCAATGTCTGCCTTAGACGCGAGGTTCCCTGAGGTCGTGTGGGAAAGAAAAGCCATGGAACGAAACGGGGAACTTTCTGGAATTAGGTCTGATTTTAACCCAAAAAAGCTGAAATGCTTTCCTCCAAATTAAGCGTGACTTATGTGCCGTTTTTAGGTATAAATCGTGAATGCGCCCACTCATTCTCTTTTGCGCCTTAATCATCTGCGACCTGCTCACCGAGTCGCTGCTAGCAAACACGGATCACCTAGCAGCACTGCGCTTACAATCCCGTTATGCGCCAGACGATGGTGTGTCAAACGGGGATCTCTTTGGCAGTGCGGTGGCGATGGATGGAATGTGGGCGGTCGTGGGAGCTCCGGGTGATGACAGCGCCCGCTTTGTCGATGAGGGCAGTGCTTACGTTCTTCGCCACGAGAGCGGCACCTGGAAGATTCATCAGAAGCTCTATGTCCATGGCGACTCAGAAGCTTATCTTCCGAGAACGCCGATCCATTTTGGGCAGGCAGTAGCGATCTCGCGAGACTGGATTGCCGTCGGTGCCCCAAACTACAGGAACAGTGATGACAGCTTGGGGCGAGTCCGTCTCTATCGGCTCAGCGGAACCACATGGACACTCTCCCAGACGCTCTCGCCATCTTTAACGACATCTTCCCGCCGTTTTGGATCTAGCCTTGCTCTTTCCGAGGGACAGATTCTCGCCGTCGGCACACCGACAGTGCCTGACAGCTCTCTCGCGGGCCAAGTGTTCACCTACCGCTTGGAGAGCAACACTTCAGTGTGGACTTCTCACTTGCAGATGACGGGACCATCGGTGGCGAACACTGAGTTTGGTAGGTCGCTCGCGTTTGGCGGTCCGAGTGTCTATGTCGGCTTACCCGGTTATGCGGCACCTGGGACTCCAAACAGCCGGGGAGAAGTGCATGTCTTTAGCCTAGCCAGCACAGGCCCCAATGCGCCGCTAACTCACAAACTGCTGAACCCTGCTCCTACCGAGATTGATCGTTTCGGTGCTGCGTTGGTCGTGAGACAAGAGCAACTGCTGATCGGTGTGCGTGGTTTGATACCCACCAAGCAGGTCATTGCCTGTCTTTATCGGCAAAACGCTCTTGAAACAAAAATCCTGGCTCCTGAAAACTTCCCCCCAATCTACGCGGATTGCCCGGTGGCATTGGGAAGCAATTTTGCTCTTGTCGGTTGCCCGCGTGTGGTGGGAAACAGCACCGAGTTTGTTTTGCAGTCTTTCAATCTCAGCCTGCCACTTCCGCCTGAGTTGGTGGCTCATGCGGCATCTCTCGATTTTCGGCCACTGCCTACCGGCATTGCATCGGATTTCCGCCAGATCTTAGCGACTTCGGAGTCGCTGAGTTTGGTAGGTGCTCCAGGTTTCTTAGCCAATGGTTTGGCGATTGGCGGAGTCTTGCCAATGGTTGAAACGGGCCAGTCTGGCCTTGTTCTTTCGCCATCGATCAGCCATCTCCAGTCGAATGATGGTTTTGGTGAAAGGCTGGAGGCTGATGGTGATACCCTTTTGGCCTCAGCAACGCGTTGGGGCAGGTCGCCGAGCGTGGGTACGGTGCATGTTTACACACGAAAGGATGGCATTTGGGAACACAGTCATAGTCTCGACAATCCATCCAGGAGTAGCTCCGGAGCGCGCGTCTATGGTGAGGTGATGAGTGTCAAAGGGCGCTGGATGGCGATCAGCAGCCCGCAAGCAGGAGGTCACAAGATTTTGGTCTATGGCTTTCGAGATGGAAAGTGGAGCCAGACGCCTGCTGTGATCAGCCTTTTGGACGGCAGAGCGATGGAGGAGATCATGGGCCTCGACATCTCGGGAGACAGCTTGGTCGTCGTCACCCGCGCCACTGGACAGGGGTGGCTGGCAGGGCGCTTTCGTCTTGCGGACAGTGGCCCCGTCTATGTGAGCAAAGCTAGCGCTGAAAAAGCTGAGCACACGGCTCCTGAGATCAGCCTCTCAGGTGACCGCGCTGCGCTGAGATTGTTTGCGGGTAGCCGCAGCATCAGTCCCGTCATCTATGACACGAGCAAAAACCCATGGAAGAAGCTTGCCACGATGCCGCTGCGAACGGGTTTCAACCCCATGCTCTCGCGCTACTCGCGTGGGCTCATTTGGGCGGGAAAGGGTCTCCTGTTGAGTGGCTCAGGCATTAACCCAGTCGCATTCATGCCCTCTGGAGCTGCCTGGAGTAGCAGCCAGCCTTTTGGTGAAGGCTTCAGCCCCTTTTCCCTGGATGCAGAAGACGATCTCGCTTTGCTCACTTCTCGCGACAATTTAAAGCTATACAGTCAACGGAGCGGCAAATGGCTCTTTGCCAAGCATCTCAGGCCCGAAGATCCCTACAGCGGCAATTATTTGGCGATCAGCCTCACTCAAGACAGCGTGATCTATGGCAAGACAAACTACCCCAACCCATCTTATTCCAGGCTCTTCATCTACCTCCATGCCGCGATGGAGGTCTATGATGGTCCCACGACCTCTGGGCAACTGATGGGTCGTGGCTTCACACTGAATCTCGGTGAAGTTGCCTCGGGTGCTGCGACACCACTACCTCTGACACTCAAGAACACGGGGGATACCACCTGGACTTTTGCCGGGCTCGATGCTGCGCCACCGATCGTGACTCTGCCAACGTCCTTTGTAGGCAAACCCGTGCCGCCGGGTGGACTCTTCACGCTTCCTGCTTTCTTCGCTCCCACTGGGCTAGGGCAGCAGACCCTGACGCTTCGACTCCGTGCAACCGGCAGCAGCATGCCGCTGGCAACGGTGAATCTCAGCTTCAATGCACAGTCCAGCCTGCCGCTACCCTCGGACATGACAACCGGACTCTCGAAGTTAGTTAGGCTAGGAGACCCCTTCACGCTGAGTCTCTCTCCCACCACCAGTCGCAGCTTGGCCTGTCGCTGGTTCAAAGATGGACGCCTTTTGCCCGAGGACACGACCACCTTTTTCTTCCGCTCCAAAGCCACCATCGCCGATGCAGGCACCTATTCTGTGGAGGTCACTGCGCCTGATGGAGCCAAACAGCTCATCAAAAACATTCTCCTTGGCGTTTACCCATCTCAGGGGCAGCCGCTCCGGGTGGCTTTGGGCGGCACGCTGGCTGCTCGGGCCAGAGTTTGGGGGCCTGGTGTGCGCTACCGCTGGAATACGCGCATGGATGACGGCAGCATCCGTGGATCGCGGACTTCCTCTCTGCAAATTCGGAACTTTCATCCTTCGCGAGTTTCCGAGAACACCCTCTATGCCTTCGCCTCCATGGGAGATACCACCGCCATCGTCGGCACCTGGCCGCTTCAGATTCTTCCGTTCACGGAGCTTCTCCCGTCTGGCCCCGCTGAGCTTACTCTCGGAGAAGACACGCTGCTAGCAGGTGTCACCCATGCAGGAGATGTTCAAAACCTCCGCTTCACGGCTACTGGACTGCCTCCTGGGGTTGTTCTTGATCCCACCAGCGGCGTGCTTTCAGGCACCCCGACAAGAGCAGGAATCTACAACATCATCTACCGGGCCAGCTTTACCGGCGGTGCTGCAAAGCCTGCCACGGATCGGATCATCGTTTACGATCCTTTGGCGCGCCGAGTGCGACCTGGAACTCTGTTTGGCGTGATCTCGACGGGCAATCCAGGCGCGGCTGAGGTCTCGCCCTATCTTGAGCAGCTCGGACCAAGCTCGATGCAAGTTGAGATCGCCCTGGGCGGCAGAGCCACGGCGCATTGGCAAATTGGAGGCCGACGCTTGTCGGCGGTCGGCCAGTTTGATCAGTTGGTGTCGAACAATGTCTGTCAGCTCATTTTCCCGGCCTCTACTCTTGGTCTCGGCTCACTGGACTGCGTGATCACCATTTTCACGCAGTCTCAGCAGATCACTTGTGAGGTGCGTGCAGAGCAGCCTGACGGGAGACTCTTCTCATGGCAAGGTTCCCTGCAATACCGGGCAATTCCTGTGACGAACAACATTCGGAATTTTGCAGGTCGGAGAACCACCTTTTTCAGTTCAGCAAAGGACGATGTCCTTCTGCCGCGCGGCTCTGGTTATGGCTCCCTGACCATCACTCAAGCTCTCAATGTTCAATGCGTCGGCACTTTGCCCGACGGCTCTGGCATCACTTTTGCCAGCATGGTTTTGGATCATGGGGCAGGTATCCCTTTTTGCGCTAACCTGGCACCAGGGACCTCCTTTGTCGGCAGTTACAGCCAGGAACTCACCGAAGGGAATGCCTTCTGGCGGCGTCCACCCTCGCTGGGGAATCGGTTCTATCCCGCAGGCTTCCAAGACGCCGAATACAAGCTCTCTGCGTTTGCCTATTCTCCACCGGTTCCTGGCGGGCTGCTCCTGCCTCAAATGGAACCGACCGATGGGCGCATGAAGCTTTCACTCACGAGCAGTGCTCTTACCAGTGAGCTCATGATTTCTGGCAAACTCACCACAGCGCACATAGCTGTTTTTGATGCTCCTAATTTCAACGAGGCAAAGATCGACTTTTATGTGCCGACCGGCTTCTTCACAGGTTCTGCCGTCGTCGATGACCCCCTGCCAGGGAGCACGACTCGCCGCGTGAAGCGCACGCTGAACTTTAGCGGGATGCTCACTTCAGAGCGAGGGGAGGGTTTCTTCCTTCTGCCCATGCTGCCAGATGCTACGGCTGAGCCACCCACCACCTCGGCAAACTCGCCCATCCTATCCGGCTCGCTCCTCTTGCAGCCGACGACCACAGAGTGAGCCAGGTTGATCTTGGCACTCAGCCGGTTGATCCCGATGCTACCTGCCCGAGACGCGAGGTTCTTTGCCAGGATTCGTCGCGCCAAGGCGTTGGTTTCCGCCCTTTCTGCCCCGCATGCGCCTCGCCCTCAGCCTTCTCCTCATCCCATCGCTGCTTTCTGCCGCGCCGAAGCCTCTCTTTCGCTCGCCGGTCATCGACACGAAAACGCCGAACCAAAGCGTGGACATCGACGTCTCGCTCGACGGCGCGAAGGAGCTGTTTTTGGTCGTCACTGATGCTGGAAATGGTTTTACCGCTGACTGGGCGGACTGGGCTGAGCCTCGTCTGACTCTGTCGGACGGGTCTGAAAAGAAACTCACCGAGATCGAGTGGAAATCCGCGCAGTCCGGCTGGGGCGGCGTCCGTGTCAATGCCAACGCCGAGGGCAAAGAACTGCGCAGCGCCGGAAAGAGCATCGAATACGGCCTCGGCACGCACGCGAACAGCGTCATCGCCTTCAACCTGCCCGCGGGCACGAAGCGCTTCAAAGCCCGCGGCGCACTCGATGAAGGCGGCACGAAGCAGGGAAACAGCAGCAGCGTCACCTTTGCAGTTTACACCGAAAACCCCGGCCCCATCGCCGCCAGCGACACCAACACCGCCGCGCACGAGCCGGAAAACGCCACGCAGCAGCTCGACGTGCATCCCGAGTGCGTCGTGCAGCTCTTCGCCAGCGAGCCCATGATGCTCTCGCCCGCCAGCATCGACATCGACCACCGCGGCCGCGTCTGGGTGTGCGAGGTCGTGAACTACCGCAAGCACAACGGCGAACGCGCCGAGGGCGACCGCATCCTCATCCTCGAAGACACCGATGGCGACGCGAAGGCCGACAAATCCACCGTCTTCCACCAGGGCCGCGATGTGGACAGCGCCCACGGCATCTGCGTGCTCGGCAACAAAGCGCTCATCTCCTGCGGCGACGACGTTTTCTGGCTCATCGACGACAACGGCGACGATAAGGCCGACCGCAAAGAATTGATGTTCACCAAGATCGGCGGTGCGCAGCACGACCACGGCATCCACGCCTTCCACTTTGGTCCCGATGGCCGTCTCTACTTCAACTTTGGCAACGCCGGCAAACAGCTCTGCGACAAGGACGGCAATCTCATCACCGACATCCACGGCGTGAAGTGCACCAATCAAAACAACCGCCCCTACCAGCAAGGCATGGTCTTCCGCTGCGAGCTGGATGGCAGCAAGGTCGAGGTGCTCGCCTGGAACTTCCGCAACAACTGGGAAGTCGCCGTCGATAGCTTCGGCACCCTGTGGCAGTCCGACAACGACGACGACGGCAACAAAGGCGTGCGCATCAACTACGTCATGGAGTTCGGCAACTACGGCTACTCCGACGAAATGACCGGCGCAGGCTGGCAGACGCCGCGCATCGGTTGGGAAAGCGAGATCCCGCAGCGTCACTGGCATCAAAACGACCCCGGCGTCGTCCCGAACATGCTTCTCACCGGCGCAGGCAGCCCCACCGGCATGGCGGTCTATGAAGGCGACCTCCTCCCCAGCATCTTCCACGGCCAGCCCATCCACTGCGACGCCGGCCCGAACGTCGTCCGCGGCTACATCACCCAGCCCGACGGCGCCGGCTACAAAGCCGAGATCGTCAACGTCCTCGACGGCAGCCAAAACCGCTGGTTCCGCCCCAGCGACGTCGCCGTCGCCCCCGATGGCTCTTTGATCGTCGCCGACTGGTATGACCCCGGCGTCGGCGGACATGGAATGGGCGATGTGACGCGGGGGAGGTTGTTTCGGGTGACGACGAAGGCGGGTTTGAAGTTTCAGGTTCCAAGTTTCAAGTTGGAGACGGCTGAAGGCGCTGTGGAGGCTTTGAAGTCACCGAATGAGGCCGTGCGGTATCTCGCGTGGCAGGCTTTGATGAAAATAGGATCAAACGCCGAGCCCTCACTGAAAGCTTTATTCGAAGACAAAAAAGCCGAACCGCAACATCGCGCGCGGGCGTTGTGGTTGCTCGCCATATTGGGCAAGAAACAATACAATGTCTCGCCAGCATCTGGAGTGCTGGTGGAAGCGAACAGTCACACCGCTTTCGGGTCACTGCATGAATCGGTTCTCGAAGACACTGATGAAAACATCCGCATAACCGCGATCCGTGCGGCGCGCCAAATGTATCGTGATCAGCCTGAGAAGCTCCGCGAAGTCATCGCCGAGGTCGTGAATGACCAATCACCCGCCGTGCGCCGCGAAGCGGCGATTGCGTTGAGATTCCAGATTCATGCGATGGCAGATGAGTTGTGGAATCAATTATCCCACACTCAAGAGTCTGGCGACCGCTGGCTTCTCGAAGCGATGGGTATTGGTGCCGATCTAAATTGGTGGGGACGCATGGCCGATGCTGTTGATGGCAAACAGCAGAGAACGCAGAACGAACAGCAAGTCCGGGATGTTCTTGTCTGGAGAAACCGCTCCAAATCTGCTGTCGATGCGCTCGCTGTGCGCTTGGTCGAATTCAAAAAGTCGCAAGCTCATCTGACTTCTGAATTTTCCTATCTCCGCGCCCTCCAACTCCTCCAATACCACCACCGCGAAGAAGTCTCCAAGGCTGCGCTGACCATCTTCCACAAAGCGGACGCCGAAACGGCTCTCGCGGCCACCGCGTTGCTCGACCGCAATGCCATCGCTTCCAATCCCGAGGCCAAGACGCGGCTGGAGGCGCTTTTGAAGCCGGTGATCGGCAAGGCAGACTTTGTGGCCTTGGTCGAAAGGCTCAACCTGACGGGTTTTGAGAAGGAACTGCTCGATTTCATCAGCGCGAACCCGAACGCGCCGGAGTCGGTGAACGCGGCGCGGCTCATCGCGGCGAATCGCGAGGGTGCACTGCGCTTTTTGAAGGAGGTGGACGCGAAATCGGCCAAGGCGCTCATCGCGGCGCTGGGTCGCGTGAGCGATCGTGCGGCGGTGGCGGTCATGAACCAGCATTTCTGGCCAGAGAAGCGCGAGGACGTGCGCCGCGTGCTCATCGACGCCCTCGCGCTCAGCGGGGAAGGCGGTCGCGCGATCCTCAAATGGCAGTCCGAAGGCAAATTGCCGACCGAACTCAAAGATCAGGCAGCGTTGGCCCTCAGCCGCAGCACCGATGCCAGTGTGCGCAACGAAGCCGCGAAGGCCCTGCCGCTGCCCGCCGCGCAAGGTCTCGCCAACTTCCCCAAACTGCCCGAACTCATGCAGTTGAAGGGCGATGCCGCCAAAGGCCAGGCCATGTTCACGCAGGCCGGCTGCGTGGCCTGCCATCGCGTCAAAGGCCAGTTCATCGACTTCGGCCCCGATTTGACGCAGATCGGCGCGAAGCTCAGCAAAGACGGCCTTTTCACCGCCATTCTCTACCCCAGCGCCGCCATCGAGCACAGCTTCGTCGGCCTCAACGTCACCACGAAAGAAGGTCAAACCGTCATGGGCTTCACCGTCAGTGAAACCGACACCGACCTCACCCTCAAAATGGCCGGCGGAGCCACCACCACCGTCAAAAAGGCCAATCTGGTCAAGAAGGAGGAGCTGAAGGACTCCCTCATGCCCCCCGGCCTCGCCGTTGCCATCGGCCCGCAAGGCCTCGCGGACCTCGTGGCGTGGTTGCAGACACTGAAGTGACCTAGCCCTTGTCATTTGGCTCCAGCATCGTTGCATTTTTCAGTTTCCACCCTGACACCGCCGCCTACGTATCTTGCCTGTTTCCATCATGCTCAAAATACGCTTTACTGCCGTTCTCGCCACCTTTTCGCTGCCAGCCTTGGCTGCGGACAAGGTGGACTTCACCACTCAGGTCAAACCCATTCTCGAAGCTGCCTGCACCCATTGTCATGGTGTCGATAAGGACAAAGGCGACTTCCGCCTGCACACGAAGGAAGATGCCATGAAGGGCAATGAAAATGGCCCTGGCCTGACGCCTGGTGATCTGAAAAAAAGCTCCATCTACACCACGCTGATTCTGCCTGCGGAGGATGACATGGTGATGCCTCCGGCCAAGGAAGGGCTGCTCGACAAAACGCAGATTGAGGTCATCAAAAACTGGATCGAGCAAGGAGCCGACTGGCCCGCTGGAGTGACCCTCGGCGTGCAGCCACGCATCGATTTCGTGAAGCACATTCAGCCCATTTTGGAGCAAAACTGCGTGAGTTGTCACAACCCCGAGAAGGACAAGGGTGAGTGGATCTTGACCACGAAGAAGCAGGCCTTCGAGACAGGCGAGAGCGCACCAAACATCGTGCCTTTCAATCTAGAGAAAAGTGCCATCTACCACCTGACCACACTGGCTGAGGACGATGATGATCTCATGCCTCCCAAGAAGAGTGGTGGACCGTTGAAGAAAGAAGAAATCGCCCTGCTGAAAGGCTGGATCGAGCAAGGTGCCGTGTGGCCGGATGATGTGAAACTTGTGGCCAAAGAGAAGGCAGCAGTGGCCTCTACCAATCCAGACAACCTGGAGCTGGTGAAAAAAATCCATGCCTTTATCGTGCAGACCTCCCAGGAAAAAGCTGAGGCGGACATGAAGAGCTATGACACCAAGGTGCCCAAAACCGGTGCGCCTTACTCAATGGTCGCTATCAAAAGCGGCGAGTTCATGCTGGGCAGCCCATCGAGTGAATCGGGTCGCTCTGACGATGAAGGCCCGCAGGTGAAGGTGAAGATCAAGCCCTTCTGGATCGGCAAATACGAAGTCACCTGGGACGAATACGAGCCCTATCAGCTGACCAGTGAAGGCCGCAACAAAGACGGCAGCCGCAAGGTCTGGGCACCGACCGACAAGCCGGAGGAACTCATTTCTCAGCCAACGCCTCCCTATCAGCCGATGGATTTCGGCATGGGCCGCAACGGCTTCCCTGCCATCTGCATGACGCAACATGCCGCGAACAAATATTGCCAATGGCTGAGCGCACAGACCGGTCACTTTTACCGACTGCCGACGGAAGCTGAGTGGGAATACGCAGCTCGTGCAGGCACCACCACGGCCTACTTCTTCGGCGATGATGCCTCCCAGCTGAAGGACTATGCTTGGTTCTTCGAAAATGCCCCGAACTTCCAATACAGCCAAGTGGGCAAAAAGAAGCCGAATCCCTGGGGGCTGCATGACATCTACGGCAATGTCTGCGAATGGTGCCTGGACCAATACTTGCCCGATGGCTTCAAAAGCATCGCTAGCCTTGGTGGTGACAAGTGGATTCCCTCCAAGACGCCTTACCCTCATGTGGCACGTGGCGGTCACTACGATGACGATCCTGAAATGTGCCGCAGCTCCGCTCGGCGCTCCTCCGAGCCTGGCTGGAAGCAGCAAGATCCCCAGCTGCCGAAGTCCATCTGGTACCTGACCGATGCGACTTGGCTGGGCTTCCGCATTGTGCGCCCGCTGGAAATTCCGACGGTCGAGGAAATGTTCGCCGCCTGGAACAACGGCGTGGCTCGTGAGTAAGCTAGACTGACCTCAGCGCAGCTTTGTTTTGGTCCCGGACGATCCTTCAGATCGTCCGGGATTTTTTTCGGCTTGGGAGAGGCATCATCCGCGCAGCACGCGATGCCAGGAGAGGATTTTTTTACCTGCATCGAAGCCAAGGCGTGTCATGCTCGTCATCACATGGCCATGAAATTTAGGATTCTTTGCCTCGCGCTGAGCCTCAGCCTTCAGGCAACATGGGCTCAGCCACTGACCGAGATCATGACTCTGACCGGCAAGCGTTTTGTGCAATGCGAGATCGTCCGCGTGGACCCAGATGCGGTTTCGTTTCGCCATGCCACAGGGGCCGCGAGGGTGCTCTTCACGGATCTTTCGCCCGAGTGGCGCCAGCGCCTGGGCTACGACGCGAAGCGCGCGCGTGCCTATGCCCAGCAGATGGAGGCACGCCGTCAGCAGGAGCGGGAGGCGCGTGTCCAAGCCCAGAAGGAAGCTGCCCGCCGGGAAGAGGCACGCTTTCAGCTCTTGGCTGCGGCAGCACAGCGCGATCATCTGCGTAGCCTCGGGCAAGAGGCGCAGGCCCGTGCGGCAGTCGAGCGGGCGCGTCAATCCCCATCTGTCGTGGGGGTGCCTTCGTTACCTCCGCTGGGAGCCGTCTTCACTCCTGAGGGCATTTACCGCCAGACGGTGATCGTTCCTGGGTGGCAGATTCCTGGGCAGCCGGGCTGGTTCACACCAAGCTGGGGCTTTCCCACCTACAGTCCAGGCTGGGGTTACGGTCAGCCCTGCCGTCCTCCCTGTGCCCCACCCGTCCGCACGGGCCGCATTCGTCTGAGCTGGCAGCCCTGAATTCCACGCTTCAGATTACCATGTTTGCCTCATGCTTTCCTCGCTGCCTGATGGCGCTCATGCTCGGTTTACCGCTCCTCGGCATGGCCGAATCGGAGGAAGTGCGACGCCCCGCTGCGGTCAGTACGTTGGATGAGTCAGAGCTGCTCGACTTTGATCAGCAGCCTGAGCCGATCCAGAAGCTCATCCGTGCCGCGCTGGAGCTCACGCGCATGAAACTGACCTACGTCTTCGCTTCTCATGATCCTTCTCGGGGGGGCATGGACTGCTCGGGTACGATTTACCACCTGCTGCAAAAGGCAGGCATCGCAGACGTGCCCCGCCAGTCTGACCAGATCTGCGGTTGGGTGCAGAAAAAAGGCAGGCTGCATCGGATCGAAAAAGCAGACAGCCTGGGTCATGCCGAGTTCGGCTCGCTGCGGCCTGGCGACCTCATCTTTTGGTCCGGCACCTACGATGCCACGCGGCGCCAGATCCCCGTCACGCACGTCATGCTTTTTTTGGGCCAAAACAAAACCACGGGCAAGCCCATCATTTTTGGTGCCAGCGATGGCCGCCGCTACGAGGGGCAGCGCCGCACAGGCGTCAGTCTCTTTGATTTTGTGCTGCCCAAGCCGGACGCCAAGGCCAGCCTCTACGGCTATGGCAGCGTGCCAGGGCTCACGGCTTCTGCACCGGCTTCCCCGCGCGCAGCCATCCTTCCCATCCTCCATCCAAAAGCGAAAGCTCCTTGAAGCCACGTGCCACCAGCTTTTCCGCAGCCAGGGCAGAGCGCCCGCCCAGCGTGCAGTAAATCAGGCAGGGCGTGGCAGGATCAATCGAACCCGTGGCTTGGGCAAAGCGTTCATCGTTCAGGTAATCCGCCCACAGGGCACCCGCGATGCGTCCTTCTTTGGCGATTTCCCAGTCTTCACGCACATCCAGCACCACTGCCTGGGGGTGCGCCTGAATCCAGGCAGCGGCTGCCTCAGGCTCCAGACGCTTCACCGTGGCAGGCAGCTGGACCTCAGGCGGAGAGGTCAGCACGGGCGGGCTCGGCGTGGGCTCACAGGCCGCCAGCAGCAGAGGAAGGAGGGCAAAAAAGCGCAGCATGATGGACCTCACTTCTGCTTGAGATAATCGGGAATCTCAAGCTCTCCACTTTTCACCGGGGCCGCATCGCCGCGCCAGACAAAGCCCACTTTCTCAAAGCTGGCGCGGTTCGCTTTCAGGTAGTCGAGCAAGCGATAGCCCAGTGCACGGTGAGGGGAATCTTTTCTCACGGCGAAGGGCTGGATCGCCTTGGCCTTGTCCGCAGGCAGAGGGATGGCGTCGAAGTGCTCGGGTTGGCTTTGCAAATTGGTTCGATACACCACTGCGGCGTCTAGCGAACCGGTGCGCAGTTGGTTCACCAAAAAGTCCCCGGTCGGCACCTGGCTGGAGGCGTTTTTCATCACACTCTCCAGCAGGTTCATGCTGCTCAGGATGCCTGCGCTCATGAAGCCCAGGGTGGACTGCTCCGCATTGCACAAACCGACGCGCAGGCCAGGTCGGGCTAGGTCTGCCAAGGTCTGAATGCCCTTCGGATTGCCTTTGGGCACGGCGATCACAATCTCGGCCTCAGTCAAAAGCACAGCCTCAGGGAAGTGCTGCGCCACGGGAGGAACAAAGCAAACATCGCAGGCATAATAGACATCGGGGAACTTCGGGTTCGTGCTGTCCTTCAGGGTCTTCATGGCCGCGCAGAGGATGCCGCAGCCATTGAAGACGGTCGTTACGTCGATGCCCTCCCGGCTGGCAAAGGCCTGCACCAGCTCCTGAATGGCAGGCCGGTTCACGCCGCCACTGTAGAGGATGAGCTCCGGTTTCTCGGCCCAGGCATCCCCCCCCAGCGTTTGAAACCCTTGCTGCTGAAAAATCGCCCCGCCCTTTTCCGGTGCACTGAGGTAGCGCGCGAATTTCAGCGCCTCGGCAGAGACGAGTGCACTGCTTAGCACGCAGGCGCTGGCTTCCTCCGCGTGGGTCGAAAGCTCTGGCACCTGCACCACGTCTAGCCCGAACTGAGGAGCGGTGCTGTCCCAGATGAGGGCTGCATCACAGGCCCCCAGCTTCACATCGGCTGCGATCTCAGTCACCGTCGGTTTCATCACCACTGCTTGCTGGGCTAGTGACTGCCAGCGTGCCCCCAGCAGCTGCTTGGCCACTTTGCCGATGCTGGCCGCCTCTGGATTCGGCAGGGCCAGCTTCACGTCTGCCCTTTCCACATCCGCGAGAGTGCGAATGCCCTTCGGATTACCTGCGGCCACCGCGATCACCGGATGCTGCACCGCCACGGGCAGCACTTCACGAATGACCTCCAGCTTGCGTGCATCGGCCAGCGATCCCGCATCAGCGGCCAGGAACACATCCCCGACCTTCGCGATGCGCAGTTGGCTCAGCAGCGTGCCTGTGCCGCCGAATTGCAGCTCCACGCGCGTGCCCGTGTCTTTTTCAAAAGCCGATGCGATCGCCTCGACCGGCTTTTTCAGACCCGCTGCGCAGAACACCTGGAGCGCTGCCCGTTGCCCCTGCGGTGAGGGTTTCCAGGCATAAAAACCAAGCCCCGCCGCAGCTGCGAGGAAGAGAAAGGCGAGAAAGGAGCGCATTGGGAATCAGGTTTTGTTTTTCCGAAGCATCAGCACGACGCTAACCAACAAAAGTCCAGCAGAAGCCAGCAGAATGAAGGACTGCGGCACACCGGTCCGGTCCTCGATGCTGGGGCTCGACGCTAACGCCACGTCGGCGGGTGTCGTGCGCACCACCTCCACCGGTTCTGCCTTGGCGGGTGGGGGCGGAGATGGCTGCGTTGCTTCCTTGGCCTGTGCTTCCTTCAGCACCTTTTCCCAGCTCACATTCAGCAGCAGATCCCAGCCTGGGTTTTGGTTTTTCACTCGGCAAGAGCAGCGCCCCACGAGATACAGGCAGGCATCTTCCAGCGCCAAGTCATCCAGCTTCGCCAGCGGCCAAGAGCCCAGCACGCGCCCCCGCCCAAACACTGCTGCGGCAAAGCCACCCGTTCCTGATGTCTCTGGCCCTGCCAACATGCGGATCAGCACCTGCTCGGCAGGGTCACTGGCTTTTAGCCTCAGCGTGCCAAACTCCAGCTTGAGGCGCGGTCCCGGCCCTAACTGACTGTCGGGATCGTGCGGGTCCTGGATCGGCAGCGCTGCAACCTGCTGGAGAAATTTCAGCCGCTGCTCGATGCGCTCCATCTGCGCCTGATCCTCCGGCGTGCCCGAGTCCACCAGAACCCAAACCACGCTCTGGCCAGACAAGATTCGATCGAGCAGCACCCTTCGTGCAGGTGAATCCAGCACTTGGCTCAGAGACGCAGAATCCAAATCTCCCGACCACACCACCTGCTCTCCCGTTTTTGAGTCGCGCAACTCTGCCTGCTGCGGCGATGCCTCCATCATGGTTTTCAGGTCCAGATTCGCCTGACCATTCGCACGCAGGGGCCGCAGTAGCTCCTGCACCTCTGGCTTCTTCGCCATCGGCGCAGGCACTCGCAGCGTTAGCCGATCAGGCTCCCATCGATCCAGCGCGTAGCGAAAGACGGGGATCGTGCACGCGCAGGTCTGCGCATGAGCGAGTGTGGATAAAAAGCAAAGAAACCAAGCACGAAACATCCGCCACAGAACGCCCGCCAGCCGCTGAGCTATCCCGCAAAGCCAACAATCACCGCCGCCGTTGACCAGAAAATCATTTCAAACACATATCCCTGTTTGACAAAGGGAAGGCTTCGTCTAGCTATCTCTCCCGCTCGCCACACGGCAGCAACGCACCCGTAGCTCAACGGATTAGAGCATCTGACTACGGATCAGAAGGTTTCAGGTTCGAATCCTGACGGGTGCGCCACTCAGTCAACAGCAAGACTGAATTGATAAACTCCAGGCACATCCTTCACGGAGCTTTTTTTCACGACTCTGTGCCACCTCAAGGCAGGAGCATGGGGCAGGCTTTCAGCCCTTCACCTTGTTTTTTTGCGGCATGTCCTGGGCCGTTGGCCCAGGCTGGTATCGTTCGCGCCTTTGGCGCTGGAGTGCGGGAGATCACTCAGCGCAGGGCCAGCCAGCGCTTCAAGGCGTCTTCGACCTTGGTGAGTGTGTTCGTGTCGCAAACCGTGAGGCGGCGGATCAACTGCACATCCGGCACGGTGCCGATGGATTGAACATCGAAGGCACCAGGAAGGAACTTGGGGGCTTGGTGAGGCACTTCGTATTCGGTGCCGCGTGTGCTGGTGGTTCTGACAACATAACTGACCAAGGCTCGCTCTTCATCCCTGTAGCCAACACTGAGGATCAGGACAGGGCGTGTCTTTTGCGCCATGCCCAGATCGACGAGCCAGACCTCACCACGCAGCGCGGTCAGTCTTCCCATTGCTGTTCCTCGCCCTCCTCGGTGTCGTAGAGAGCAAAAGTGCTGGCCGAGGCCGCAAGAGTGGCCTCACGCTCGTGGAACCACTCGCGCAACTTGCCCAGCTCCTCTTGCGGAAGGGCTTCGATGGCTTTTTCGATTTCAAGCGCGGTGCTCATGGCTGGATTTTAACGGACCAGCCATGAGGCTTCAAGCCCGGACTCAACTCACCAACGGCAGCAGCTTCCCGAGCAGCTCACTGATCTTCACGCGCTCCTGCTCGCCGCTGTCGCGGTGGCGGAGGGTGACGGTGTCTTGGAGCTCGGGGCCTTTTTCGCCGCAGGTTTCGAAGTCGATGGTGACGCCGAAGGTCATTCCGGCGGATACCGTCTATGCCGCGCTGGGCGATCCCACCCGCCGTCGCCTGCTTCAAATTCTCGCCGATGGCCAGGGCCGCACCGCAAGCGTTCTGGCCGGAAACGTCGGCAAGCGGCTCGACGCCACGCTGAAGCATCTCGTCGCCCTGCGCGGCGCGGGCCTCGTCGTCACCGCCGAGAACCCGCAGGACGGCCGCCGTCTCCTCTACCACCTCGCCCCCGCCATCCCCGCGACGAAGACGGAACGCGGCTGGGAGATGGACTTCGGGTATTGTTTGGTGCGAGGGTGAGTGTAGAACTTTCTCGGACCACAAGATGCCAATCGTCGCAGATATACTCGGAGATCCAAACGCCATTCGCAGTCCAACATTTGACCCGCGTAATTATGTCGTGCTCGACATCAAACTCGGAGAGCCAAAGAGCAGCCTTGTGGATTGGGAGTTTTCTGAAACCAACTCCTTTGGATGGCACTTCTTAAACGGAGGTGTTCGCGTTCGAGTTGTTGATGATGTCGTGAGCGAAATTGCACTGCCACAAAACTTTCTTCCTCGGATAGGTATCCAGACGGTTGCAAACCTGTTTGCAGAACTTGGTGAACCCAACGGCACGGAGGAGATCGGTTATCGAGGACGAGTTACTAGGCGTGCCTACATTTGGCAGCGCGGCTTCTTGATATGGTGTGACGCAATCGAAGACACACCCGACTATCTCGTTCTATTTGATCCTTCAAAACCAGTGCCAACGCATACCCCCGACGATGTGTAAAGCGCCAAAGGCGCTATCCATCCCAGCCTGGGCCAACGGCCCAGGTCATGTCGCGAAACCCCAAGGTTGAGGGCTGAAAGCCCGACCCATGCTGGCCGGGCCGCGCGCATAGCACGGGCTTTCAGCCCTTCCCCTGATCTCGGCGGCTCCCCCCCCTGGGCCATCGGCCCAGGAACATGGCAACACCCGACGCCGAGGGCTGAAACCCCGTCCCATGCTCACCGCGCCTCAATCCCACACATAGGCCTCGTCATACGTCACGCCATATTTGTTCAGGAACGCCCGATACTCCTCCTGGAACGTGCGGGTGCGGTGATGCTCCTCCTGGTTGTCGATGTAGGTGGTGAGGGCCATCAGGTCCGCCGGAGCCACGGAGAAGCAGCCGTAGCCACGCTGCCAGGAGAAGTCGCTCAAGGTGGCGGATTGGGTTTTGAGCCATTTGGAGGACGAGGTCTTCAAGGTCTCGACCAACTCGGCGATGGTCAGGGTGCGAGAGAGTCGGATGGCGACATGCACATGATCGGCCACGCCGCCGACGCGGTAGGCTTCACAACCGGCGTTTCGTGCGACCTCGGCCAGATAGGCGTGGAGGTGAGGTCGCAGCGGGGCGTCGAAGCGCGGCAGACGATCCTTGGTGCTGAATACCAAGTGGACGATGACGAGGCTGAGGGACTGCGGCATGGCGGCAGGAGCATGGGGCGGGCTTTCAGCCCTTCACCTTGTTTTTTGCGGCATGTCCTGGGCCGTTGGCCCAGGCTGGTATGGGGCGCGCCTTTGGCGCTGAAGCCAACAAGCAATCGTAGCGGAAGACGTGAGTCTTCCGCCGCTGTCGGAACGCTGACGTGTTCCGCTACGAGGAGGGCATGATCAACTCACCAGCGGCAGCAGCTTTCCGAGCAACTCGCTGATTTTCACGCGTTCCTGCTCGCCGCTGTCGCGGTGGCGGAGGGTGACGGTGTCTTGGAGCTCGGGGCCTTTTTCGCCACAGGTTTCGAAGTCGATGGTGACGCCGAAGGGCGTGCCGACTTCGTCCTGGCGGGCGTAGCGGCGGCCGATGGACGCAGTCTCGTCGTAGAAGCAGTTCAGGTGCTTCTTGAGCAGCGCATAGACCTCGCGGGCCTTGGCGACGAGTTCGGGCTTGTTCTTGAGCAGCGGGAAGACGCCGACTTTGATTGGGGCAACACGCGGATGCAGGCGCAGGACGGTGATGACTTCCTTCTTGCCCTTCTCATCGACTTTTTCGGTCTCGCTGAAGGCCTTCGCGATGACGGCGAGTGCCATGCGGTCGAGACCGGCGGAGGGTTCGATGACGTGGGGGACGTAGCTGCCTTTGAAGAGACGCTCGAACCACGCACGCACGGCGGCCTCGGGCATGGGCTCGCCCTTGGTCTTCGCGGCTTCGGCGGCGAGGCGTTTCTGGATGAAGGCTTCCTTCTGCTCGTTGGTGAGCTTGGCGGCGGCGGTTTTGAGTTCTTCGTCGAAGATCTCCTGCGACTTCGTGCTGGCGGTCTGGTGCGCGGACAAATCGAAGTCGCCACGCGCGGCGATGCCTTCCAGCTCTTCCGTTCCAAACGGGAACTCGCACAGGATGTCCACGCAGGCGCGGGCGTAGTGGGCGAGGTCGGCGGGCGTCTGCCAGTAGTATTCGAGCACATCGCCAAGGCCGATGCCTTGGTAGAACTTCGTGCGCTGATCCACCCAGTAGCGGTGCCACAGCTCCCAGCCCCAATTCGGCTGCGGTTCGCTCAAATCGGCGCCTTCATGCCACTTGGCGACTTCGCCGCTGATGATTTCGACGGCTTCGTCGGGCTTGATGAAGAACTCGAGCTCCATCTGCTCGAACTCGCGGCTGCGGAAGGTGAAATTCTTCGGCGTGACCTCGTTGCGGAAGGCCTTGCCGATCTGGCCGATGCCAAACGGCACCTTCACGCGGCTGGAGTCGAAGACGTTCTTGAACTGCGCAAAGATGGCCTGCGCGGTTTCCGGGCGCAGGTAGGTCACGTCGTCCTCGGTCGCGGTGGGGCCGAGGTAGGTCTTCAGCATGAGATTGAAGGGGCGGGCCTCGCCGAGCATGCCGCCGGTTTCGGGATGGAAATCCACGCTGCCATTCACGGCGTCGATTTTCTCCTCGCCGACCAATTCGATCTCCTCGGGCTTGCCGGCGGATTCACCGGCGTTTTGCGCGATGAGGGCACGGATGCGTTTGCGGAAGCTCTCGATGTGCTCGCCATTTTTCAGCAAGGCGGAAATGGCGCGGTCCCAGCGCCAGCCGTTCGGGGCCTTGGCACCGCTGTATTTCATGACGACGCCGTCCTGCGGATCGACGTGATCGGCGCGGACGCGTTTGTTCGTCAGCGAGCACTCGCGCATGAGGTCGGCGAAGGTATCGACATGGCCGCTGGCCTTCCAGATGGCGGGATTCATGAGGATGCTGGCATCCAGGCCGAGCACGTCCTCGCGTTCGCGGGTCATGGTGTTCCACCAGGCAGTGCGCAGATTGCGCTTCAGTTCCGCGCCGAGCGGGCCGTAGTCCCACACGCCGCCGCAGCCGCCGTAGATTTCGCTGCTTTGATAGATGAAGCCGCGGCGCTTGCAGAGGGAGACGATCTTCTCCATTTGCGCTTGGGATGCTTTGGGGTCGGAAGACATGGTGGATGAATGTAGGATGAGGTTGGGCCGAATGACTGGAGTGCCACCGGCGAGGGGGCGCGAAGGGAGCACCTGGGCAGAGGCGCGGCAAGAGGGAAAGGAATGAATGAGAAGATGGGAAGAGACAGGCTGTGTGGGGCGTTTGGCGGGGATGAATCGATTTGCCCTGCTCTGTCTGTTGCCGACCTTTGTCATGCTGTTGGCTGGCCAGGAACCTGCCCCCAAGAAAAAAGGTCGTGGCAGGGGGCAGCGACAGGCATCGCCCCCACCGCAGCGGTTGGTGCCGCTGGGGCAGCAGTTGGTGTCTCGTGATCCTGTGGTGCATCGTGACTTTCCTGATTTTGTGATCAGCCCGCAGTCGCATCTGTGGACATGCTTTGTCCAGCAGGATGGCCAAGCAGACACGCTGCGACTGGCGACGCGTGAGCAGGGCGAATGGAAGGAAGTGGCGGTAATGTCAGAGCCAGGGGTGATCCACCAGCCAGCCATCGCGGTGGATGGGGCTGAAGGGGTGTGGTGCGTGTGGGGCCAGGTGGATGAAAGCGAGGTGATGACGCTGCGCGCACGCCGTTTTGCCGAAGGAAAGCTAGAGCCAGAGGTCGAGCTTGCAGCAAGACCCGATGCGGGTAGCACCTTTGCGGATGCAGGCACGGATGCAGCGGGGCGGGTGTGGGTGGTGTGGCAGGAGGTGCGGCCGGGGGCCTCGCAAATCTGGAGCCGGCACTGGCAGCCGGGGAGCGCGGCTTGGTCGGAACCGATGCGTGTTTCCACCCGGAATGAGGGCGGAGCCTGGGAGCCAAGGCTGGCCCTGAGCGACACGTCCGGCGCTTGGGTGGTGTATGATTCGTCGGCAGGCAGTGAGTTTAACCTGCGGCTGGCGAGGGTGGGGCTGGATGGCAAGGTGGAAGCAAAGCCGCTGCCTGCCACGCCGGAATATGAGGCGCGGGCCAGCATCGCTAGTGATGGCAAAGGTGGGCTATGGATCGCTGCAGAACGCGGCAGGCGGGAATGGGGCCTGGACTCACGCGGACATGAAAACACGATGGGGCTGAACGCGCAGAAGCGGCTGATGCTGGGGCGCTACGACATCGCCAGCGGCGAATTCCGCGAAGTGCCGGTGCCGCACAACGGTCGTCCGACGCCCGCGCCTGATCCGAGCCCAGGGTTTGCGGTGAACGTGCCGAGCGTGGCCGTGCGTGAGGATGGGCAGGTGTGGTTGGCTTACCGCTATTTTGCGAACACCTACTGGCGGGCAGCAGTGACGCGCTACGAGCCGCAAACGAAGCGCTGGGCTGAACCTGCGGCGCTGCCAGACAGCACGATGGGGCAGGATCGCCACCAGGAGCTGCATGTGGGGCCAAAAGGCGGGGTGTGGGTGACGTGGGCCACCGATCAGCGGACGAACAAGGTCAGCGGCATCGCGGAGATCCACACGGCCCTGATCCGGCACGAGGCGGACTGGCCACTGCTGCCGGAGGAACCTGGGCTGGAAATCGCACGAGCAGAGCCGCCGGAGCCTTACCTGAATGAACCGACACCCCCACGTCCGCTGACGGAGCACCACTCCTGGGAGATCGGTGGCAAACGCTACCGCCTGGTGTGGGGCGACCTGCATCGGCACACGGACATCTCGAATTGCCGGACAGGTTTCGATGGCTGCATCGTGGAGCATTACCGCTACGCCTATGACCTAGCCGGGCTCGACTTCCTGGGTACCTCCGACCACACGGATGTGGGCAAAGCTTACGCGCCCTATGAGTGGTGGCACACGCAGCGGCAGGTGGATGTGTTTCATGCGCCGGGCGGGTTCGCCTCTCTCTACGCGTATGAGCGTGAGCAGGTCTTTCCCTGGGGCCACCGGAACATCGTCTTTGCTCGCCGGGGCGGCCCGATGGTTTACATCCAGCGCCAGACCTATCGTGAATCTCCCTGGCAGGCGGTGCTGCCGATTGGGCCGGGTTTGTCTCAGATCCAACCGAGCGAGCTATGGGATCTGCTGAAGCGGCATGGCCAGCCGGTGGCGATCATCAGCCACACGGGGGCGACGGGCATGGGCACGGACTGGACGCGGTACGCGGATGGCATCGACAACACGCATGAAAACACCGTGGAGATCTTTCAGGGCGCGCGCGTGAGCTACGAAGGGCTGGGCGCGCCGCAGCCGACGGTGGGCTTGCGGAAAGACGAGCCCTACACGCCTGCGAACCGCGACCGTGAAAACCAGCCGATGCCGCCAGGTGTCATCACCGACTTTGAGGCGGGCAAAGTGAACCTTCAGGGCTACAACAACGGCGTCTATCAAAAGGCGCTGGCCGAGGGGCACAAGCTGGGCGTCTTCGCTTCCAGCGACCACATCGCCACCCACACTTCCTTTGGCGGCGTGTATGTGGAGGACTTTACCCGCGAGGGCATCATCGCTGGGTTCAAGGCACGGCGCACTTGTGCGGCCACGGACAAGATCTTGGTGGAGCTGAGCAGCGGCGGCCACCTGATGGGCGAGGTGTTTGAAACCCAGGGCAAGCCGACGCTGGAGTTTCGCATCGAAGGCACAGCTGTGATCAAAAGGCTGACCGTGGTGCGCAATGAGGTCAACCACCACATCCTGGAACCCGGCACGAAATCCGTGACTCACCGCTGGACGGATGAGTCGCCGCTGCCTGGGGAAAACCGCTACTACCTGCGCATCGAGCAGGTGGATGGCAACATGGCTTGGTCTTCCCCGCTGTGGGTGACGGTGAAGTGACCTGGGTGGCGAAACGGTGAAGGGGCTAGCTCAGGGTTGCTGAAAGGCAGCTGTGGCTTTTTCCACCTCGTTCAGGGCTTTGAAAAGCTTGAGGTCTTTTTCCCCGATGGGTTCAGGCCCCAGGACTTTCATGCCCTGAATGGCGTAATGGCCCGGCAGTTGCAGAAGGTAGGCGTGGTTTTTGGTTAGGTAAAAGCAGGCGATGCGGCTGGACGTGAATTCAGGCTTCTCAATGATGTAATCCGGCATCCCTTTGGCCTGCAGGAACATTTTCATGGCCTCATTCACGGTCGAGTAGGCTTTCAGACGCCTGTAGCCAATCGTGGGGGGATTCGCCCGTATGGGCTGGATGCCTTGTGCCTCGGCATAGGTCCAGCCGAGCATGAAATTGCTTTTGTATGCTTCGCAGGAAGTCAGCAGGAGGGGAGTGAATGCTAGCAAGACAAGAAGGAGGCGATTCATGGGGTGGATGGGGCTGCTGGGGGGATGACCTCAAAGGTTTCTTCCAGGATCAAGGCGTTCCGGTAGCTGAGTCGAAGGGTCCAGCGGCCAGGCACGCGTTCTTTGGGATCATTGAAAATCCAGCCGTAGGACCATGGGGCCTTGGCATTGAAGGATTCGATCGTTTCTTGACGGGAGAAGTAGGTCGCGCTGCCTTTGTGCAGCGTGGTGAAGGGCGGGTGCTCGACCTCTAGCTTCAGGGAATGCTTGCCATCTGGCAGACCGTAGATGACCACGGGAATCAGGAAGCCGTCCTGAGGGCCACAGGTCACGCGGCGTGTCGGCTCCAGGAGGATGTTTTTTTCATAAATGACGGTTCGCCCACCGATGGTTTCTCTGTTGAAGAATTCGGGTTTACCCTCGTGCCGAGTTTGCACAGGCCCGACGGTCTTGGTGATGATCGTAAAGCCATCGGCAAAGGTCGTGCGCCTTTCCAGCGGCTGTGCGCAGGACACGAGCAAGGCGCAGGGAAGGAGAAGACAAAGGCGCAGCCAGGGACGCAGGCGGTGATTCATGGCGAGGTAGGGACAGGTCGAGATTGATCGATCAGGCGCTGAATTTTCGCGGGATCAGGACGGACGCTTTGAGACTCAGTGAAAAAGGTGGTGCTCATGACCCCTGTGAAGCCGACTGCGCGATTGATGCCGATGAGCTCTCCGGAGAGGGTGAGCAAGGGGCCGCCGCTATCGCCGGGTTTGAGTCGCAAGCTATGCAAGATGGGTTTGCGCCGACCCAAGCCCATGACGTCATGATTCAGGCTGCCCAGGTGACCTTCAGGCCCCGTGGTGAGGCCGCCATGGATGACGGGTGTGCCGGCTGGCAGCCAGCGATCGCGCGGTGTCCACGGGTAGAAATAGGGGGTGGCAAAGGGGGCCTTTACCAGTGCTAGATCCGCCACTTCATCCTTCCAAAGCACCTGTACCTTCCCCAGCTTCCGGTTTGCACCGATGGAGTAGAGGGCCACACAGCTCTTGCCTGGCTTCAGCTCCTGCACGCTGTGCGCATTGGTTAGCAAATGCCCGGAACTGCTGACAGGCGTGGCGGTACTCAGGATCATGTCTTTTACCGACAACTTTCCCCCAGTCTGCATCATGGCGGATGCCTGCTCGTCGGATAGTGTGACCAGCAGGGTCACGCGCTGCGCCAGGAATTTTCCCAAGTCTTTCCGAGGTTCAGGCTGATAGGGAGCACCGGTTTGGCAGGACGCTAACGGCAGAACTAGGATTGAAAACAGCAGCCGGAGCAGCAGTTTCATCGAAAGACTGGGCATGGCTGACATCGGGATTTTTCTACATTCGGCTCTTCTGCATCGGAGGATGCCAGAAAGTCACCAGCTGGCGAGGTCATTGTGCAGTGCATCCATGGCACGGCTGTGAACAGCGCGCTCGGGAAGGTCGGGGCAGCCGAAGGGCACAATTTCGACCTTATTGTAGCGCAGGGCGGTGATGCCGTTGATGCCTTTGGGATTGAGCAGGGCTTTCCAGGCCTCTTCGGCAAAACGCGCCGCGAGGATGCAGTCGCCCGGGGTGGCATGACCGCCACGCTGGAGGTGGCCCAGCACGGAGGGACGGACCTCTAGGTCAGGGAAGGGGGCACCTTCCCGCTGGAAGTAGCTCTGAAAGGCATCGCGCAGGATGTAGGCACCGTTGCGCTTTTGAGCAGGCTCGAACTTCACGCCTTCGGCGATGAGAACGATGGCATGGCCGCGGCCACGCGTCATGGCTCCTTCGATTTTCTCGGCCAGGGATCTCATGCGGGCTTCGGTGAGCGCACCGCCTTCTGGCGTGATCACCATTTCTGCGCCGGAGGCCAGGGCTGCCATGCGGGCTAGGTCTCCGCTTTCCCGCCCCATCGTCTCCAGCACCATGACGCGGCGGTGGCTGCGCGCGGTGTCGATGAAGTGGTCCACGGCCCAAACCAGCGTGTGGACGGCGGTGTCCACGCCCAGGGACATCTCGGTGAATTGCAGGTCATTGTCGATGGTGGCAGGCACACCGATGATGCGAAGGTCGCTTTCTTCAGCCAAAAGGCGAGCACCGGTGAGTGATCCATCGCCCCCACTGATGATGAGCGCGCGCACGCCGAGTTTGTCCAGGAGCTGGATGACTTCGCGGCGCACATCGGGCTTATGAAAATCCAGGCAGCGGGCAGAGCCGAGGATGGTGCCCCCTTTTCCCATGATCCCAGAGACGCTGGCATGGTCCATTTTGATGATGCTCTGCTGGGCATCAATGAGGCCGCGGTTGCCGATGTTGCGCTCGATCTCCTGTTTCATCGCATAGAGTGCTTCGGCGTCGCCATCCACCTGTCGTGCGGCGCGGACGAGGCCACGGTAGCCATCGCGGATGCCATAGACGGGGATTTGGTGGCGGTTCAGCCCCAGGCGCACCACGGCGCGCAGGAAGGCATTCATACCAGGGGCATCGCCGCCACTGC
The DNA here is from genome assembly GCA_027484445.1 of Verrucomicrobiaceae bacterium. Taxonomy (GTDB): domain Bacteria; phylum Verrucomicrobiota; class Verrucomicrobiia; order Verrucomicrobiales; family Verrucomicrobiaceae; genus Prosthecobacter. Next base: position 480,411 of record JAIXSY010000025.1, on the reverse strand, counting down.
ATAGGACGGCTACGGGACTTTCGGAAGTGAGAGACATGGTTGGAGGGGAGGTGCCGCAGGCGGAGGATTCACGGAAGTCCGCAGCGGCAGAAGCAGTCATAGCGGGCTGTGCAGGTGCCGCAAGCCAGCGCATCAGGAGGCTCAGCGAGTGCGGCGGGCGACCACGATGCTGGTGCGTTCAGGATCAAAGAGATAGCCAAAGCCAAAATCGACCGGCTGTGCGGGATAACGACCGCTGCGGTAGGCGGCGATCAAGTCTGGCTGCTGTTGGGAAAAGATGCCTAGAGTGCCCTGATAGTTTCCGTAAAGGGAAAGGGAGAGGCCGCTGCCGAGCAAAGAGCGCCAAGGAACGCCCGATGGGTCCTGGACGAGGCCGCTGGTACTGCGAACCAAGTGATTCCGAATGGTCGAAAAGCTGTCCTGGTGCATGAGGTAAGAGGCGCTTTTCACCAGAGCAGGCGGGTAACCCTGCTTCGACACGAAAGTCAGGAAGGGGCCACCGGGCCGCGTGCCGCTGTTGGAAAGGTCCTGGCGAAAGTAAAACAGGCGCTTCATCCCGCCTAGACCCTGGTGGAAACGGATCATTAACCCAGGAGCTGCTCCTTGAGCCGCACCTGCCAGCACGGCATTGCCCGCACCGTCGATGCGCACGATGTCCACGCTGTCCACTGTGGCACCCGTTCGTGCCAGGAAGGCGAGCAGAATCGGCAGTGTACCTCGGAAGCGGCTGGCCACCAGATCCCGCCTCATGTCCACGGTGACGAAGTAACCTGCGTTCATGATGCTGTTTAGTGCTGTGCGCAGCGTGTCCAGGCCAGCTTCGATCTCACTGGCAGAAAGTCCACGCAGGTCGGGCAGAGACTCCGCAGGCTCTAGGCCACAAAGAATGTAGGTCTCTGCCTGGGGGAAAAGCTCATGGGCGAAGAGGTAATCCGGCCCACTGAAGGGATAAAACAGGGCTCGATGGCCCTGAAGATCACGAATCTCCGAACTGGCCCAGGCCCGCACCCGCTGGCCGCGCGCCCATTCATGCGTTCGCCAGAGAGACTCCATCTGCTGCTGATGATACACTGAGGCTGAAGATCCTGGCAGCCCTGCGAACATGCGCGCCACTTCATTGATGGACGAAGATTGGGATGACAGCCCGAGCTGCCAAGCTCCAGCGTAAAGACTGCCACCATTTGCGGATTCCGCACGTCTCACGGTAGCGGTTTGCAGAGAGGCGATGTCTGGGGGCAGACGGCACCCAGGGAGGTTGAGCATGAGGAGGGCAAAACCAAGCTTTAGGCCTCGCAAGCAGTGCCACATAGGGGCTCGTGTTTTCATAAGAATGAGAATCTCAAATCGAACCTGTATAGGTTCTGACTCCGAGAGTGGAATCGCTGGAAATACCATGATTCTCTTTTCGCGGTCAAATCACACCGCCTGTGGTTTCCTTCAGCGTCAAGGCCAAACCTCGCATCCTTGCGACTCAGTTTTTTGACGAGCTTGCTTCACCGCTCCCCACCCAATTGAAGGGGACCCTTGGCCTAGACAGCCTGTCCTTGACTGGGCAATCCTTGCGAACCGGAAACCCGAATGACTTTGACTCAATGTTTTGGCATAAAAAACAAACCACTACGCCTTGTCTCAAGTGACGAGATGCAAAAAAATTCATCCACTCACATGAATTTTTCCTGATTTATAAATGATTGATAAACAATGATTTATGGCTCTCTAAAAGTTAAGTTTTTTGAGTATCATTTGATAATTTTGGGAGCATTGAAGCAAACCATGGAAGCAGGAATGATTCAAAAAGTGATGATAAAAACGAGAGGTTTGTCGAGGTTTTGACCTGTCGGAATGAGGCTTTTGTTGAGGTTTACAATTCCTTAACAAAGCCTCAAAAATGCCTGAAAACCAACTTTTTCCAACATTTGGAGTAACACTTGGCACTAATTCAGGTAAGATGGAGAAGAAAAGGTTTTCCTTGTGATTTAAATTATTGTTTTTATAGTAAATTTATGTTTTCACCCACGCTTGCTTCGAAGGGATTTTTGTTCCAAGCCACCGAGAACGGTCGTCCCTCCTTTTTGACCGAAGGTTTGATGAAAGCTGCCGAACGTCGCCCTGAGCGGCCCTGCCTGTATCAGGGGCAGGTGACGACGGTGGAGAAGGTCTGGGAACGTGTGCTACGCGCTAGCACATGGCTGCAACGCAATGGGGTCGAGGCTGGAAACATCGTGCTAATGGCGCTGTCGGCGGATCATCCTGAGGCGCAGACGCTCGCGCTCGCCGTGACCCACGCTGGAGCTACCGTGTCCATGCTGCCCAGCCAACTCACGCCTGAGCGTTTTCAGCGCATTGTGGAGCGCTCAGAGCCTGCCTGTGTGTTTTTGGATAAAGGCACGTCGGAGTTTCGCTCGATGCTGGATTCAGTCGTCACGGTGTGGATGACCCCCGGTCTATCTCAAGGCGAATGGAATGAGGTCGAACTGGAAGAAATCTTTGCCGAGCGGCCTGCCTGGGGCATGCCTTTCCCTGGAAAACCCGAGGATGGTGCTTTCTTGGTCTATGACGAAACTTCTGACGGTGCTGAGGGCCAGGTTTTTACCCACCGGAATCTAATCGAGATGATGGCTGCCCGCAGCCCGGGCCAGCAATCGCTCCGGCATCTGCCTCAGGCCGAGCGAGATCTTCAAACTGACATGCTGGAGTTTTGATCCCAACCGATGGGCGGTAGTCGGGGCACATCAGGCCTTAGATCTCGGTGCCGGGATCAGGTTCGCCTTTGAAGGTGCCGGTGCCGACGAGACGCTCAAAGATCGGGCTAGCCATCAGTGTGGTGATGACGGCCATGATGGCAAGCATGGCGAAGATTTCCGCCGAGATGATGCCACGCTGAAGTCCGATTTGGATGATGATTAGCTCCATGAGGCCACGGGCATTCATGAGGACGCCGATGCCCATTGCTTCTTTGTTCGAGATGCCGGAAGCGCGTGCTGCCGCCCAGCAAGCGACCCCTTTTCCCAGGATAGCGGCCACCAGGATAGCAGCAGCTAGCAGCCATAGGTGCAGGCTATTCAGCAGGCCGAGTCTTGTGTTTAACCCGGAGTAGGTGAAGAACAATGGCAAGATAAGAGCCACGGCCAGAGGCTGAGTGCGCTCGATCAGGGTCCGGCTCACGATACCGCGCGGCATGGCACTGCCCATGACGAAGGCACCAAAAACAGCGTGCAGTTCGATGCGGTCCGTCCACCAAGCGCCAAGGCACATCATCGCGAGGAAGAAGGCATACTCACCATCACTCAGCTTGCCGCGTTTTTCGATGCCAGTGGCATAACGTGCGAGAGCAGGGCGGATGACGAGATGCGTCAGGGCTACGTAGCCGAGGCCTCCACCGATGCTGAGCACCGCGTGGGAAAAGTCACCATTGAAGCTGGCTAGCACCAAGGCTAGCATGCCCCAAGCTGCTGCGTCATCAATCGCGCCTGCGCCGATGGCCACCGTGCCCATGGTCGTGCCTGCTAGGCCTTTGAAATGGATGATGCGCGCCAGCATGGGGAAGGCGGTGATGCACATGGAGGCACCCATGAAGATCATGGCATTCTGCTCCGAGGTGGCTTTCGGGAAGAGCTGGGTGTGGTTCCAGAAATACCAGCCGACAGCAGCGCCAAGCACAAAGGGAGCTGCCATTCCCGCCAGACTGACGGCTACAGAGGAAGCAAAGCGCTTCCGCACGATGTCCATGCGGAACTCAAGACCGACGATGAACATGTAGAGCGCTAGACCGAGCTGTGAGACCGGGAACAGAACCTTCATCGACTCCGGCGGAAACAGCGCTTTGCTGATCTCGGGCTGAAAAAAGCCAAGCAGAGAAGGGCCCAGACACACCCCAGCGATCATTTCGGCTACGACTTGGGGCTGGCCAAAACGTGCCGCAATCATGCCGACGACACGGCAGAACAGCAGGATGATGCCGAGTTGAAGGAAAAAGTGGATGGCGAGTTGGAGATTGGTCATGGTGGGAGAGAGTCGAGGGGGGATCAGTAGTTCAGAGTCAGCATGAGGTAGGCAAAATCAGCGTCATCGCCGCGTCCGGTATCTTCGAGGTAAGAGCCAGCCACGAAGTGACTGTAACCTAACAGTAGGTCGAGGTGTTGAGTTAGCTTGGCTTGCACGGTGAGATCGATTTCTACACCTGCGTGATTTCTCGCTCCGGGCGTGATCGGCCGCACCTGCGTGGTCCCATTGGCTCGATACCAGGCGTCACCCGTGTCTGCCAGCCAGAATCCGTGCACATCCAGGGTGGTTTTGACCTTCGGGTGCGGCTGGGCCGCCATGCGCAGCACCAGATTGTGCATGTTTTGCCAGGCCATGGTGTCCATCAGGCCATACGGCGGGTGGTTGGTGGGGAAAAGATTCTGAAACGTGCCCACTTGGCCGTCTGCTGCGTCACCATCGCCACTGCCAAAGCTGTATTCCAGAGCTAGTCGAGGCTTCCAGGCGTGGCTGAGCCAATGGTAGCCGCCTTCCAGGTGCCAGGCATAGGCGTTCAGGTCTTGCCCATGCACCTGACCTGCCTGCCCCGCGAACTCTAGCGTGTAGTCCCAGCCCTTCAGTTTCAGCGGGTCGCCTTTCATTCGGGTACCCAGGGTGATGAAATCCGTGCTGCCATTCGGTGCTTCTTCATGCAGATGAAAGGCATAAGCATCCGTGATCTGCGCGGCCACCGCGGTGGTGCTGAAGTATAGCCCACTGAAAAGCTGCCGCCTGCCGTTCTGCGTGTCTGTCCAGTCTGAGTTGTTGAACTTTGATTCATGCAGGCGAACCACGCTGGAGACGAAACCTTCCAGCCACCAGTCCTGTGCTCCATAGTGGAGCTTCATGGCATCAAAGGTTCGGCTGAAGTTTAGCCATTCCAAAGGTCCGACTAGGCGCTCATCTCCGTAGCCTAGCACCTGCCGCCCGAGCTTGAGAGAGAGCTGCTTAGGATCACCGAGCTCCACCGAGGCTAGACGAAGGTCGAAGGCATCGTCGCCTTCGGCACCTTGCTTCAGTGGTAGATCCGCGCGGTCGGAAAAGGATTCCCGCACATCCTGCCCCTGCACCGCCAGTCGGAACCATTCCGCAGGTTGCCACTCGATGCCCAGCCGGATGCGGTGCAGCAGCCACTGGTCATCCGTCACGGCATCGCCTGAACCCTTGAAATCATAGACATTTTCTCGCAGTTCCCCACGCAGTCTCGCTTGGAAGTTGAACCGAACAGTGTCTGCTGCTTGCGGCAGAATCGTCATCGCCGTGTCCGCTGCGCCTGCGTTCTCTGCCGTTGCAGAGATCAGCATGAGGGAAGCCAGAGGCAGAGGAAGGATGCGGCACACGCGCCCTGCTATCTCATGCCTCGTTGAAAACAAAAATAGACTCTCGCGATGTCATTTATCGCGAGCAGGCATCACATGAACGATGAGAAAAGGCTTTTCAAGAGGCCACTTCAGTCTGCTTTTTGCTCCACACGAGTGAAGGTGGTCAGGCGGGCTAGAGCGTAAAAGTAGCCAGCTGTCGCGCTTAGCAGCACCAGCATTGCCACGATGGACCAGAGTCCTGGAATCAAAGGTGGGCCAAGGCGGCGGCGTGACATGGTGGGGTTAAAGTTGTGCAGCCAAGTGCTGAACACTGTTTTTTAGAAGTCGCAGTCCCGTGTCCTGGCTCTTCTCTGGGTGGAATTGCACGGCCATCAGCCGCTGTGTCGCGATGCCAGAGATGAATGGTGTGCCGTACTCTGTGTGGCAGAGAGCTAACGATTCATCTGCCACTTCAGGGTAGTAGCTGTGCACAAAGTAAAGGTGAGCAGGGTTGGCCAAGCCTTGCCACCAGCTGGGCTTGTCTTTTGCCCAAGCCACTTCGTTCCAGCCCATGTGGGGGATTTTGAGACCATGGTCAGCATCAAACTTCCGGACACGACCGGGTGCCACTGCCAATCCTTCCACACCGGGGCATTCCTCGCTGGACTCAAAGAGCAATTGATAGCCGAGGCAGATGCCCAGGTAAGGTTTTTCTGCTCGAAGCCAAGCGCGCAGAGGTTCCCAGAGACCGGTTTCTTTCAAAATGCGCACGCTATCGCCAAACGCACCCTGACCAGGGAAGACGAGTAGATCAATGTCACCCAATTGCTCCGGCTGTGTGACGAGTGTTGCTTTGTGTTCGATGGCAGCGAAGGCATTCAGCACGCTGCGCAGGTTCCCAGCGCCATAGTCCAAAACTCCGAGCTTCATCGTTTAGAGGACCTCCTTTGTGCTAGGGATGCCGGTGACGCGCGGGTCATGACGTGTCGCCATGTCCAGCGCACGGGCTAGGCCCTTGAAGATCGCCTCGGCCATGTGGTGGGCATCGCGTCCACGACGGATTTCCACATGCAGCGTCGCGAGCAGGCTGGAGGCAAAGGCGCGCAGGAATTCCTCCACGAGCTGGTAGCTAAAGCGATTCACGCCGCCGATGGCCTCGACCCTGTCCGGCGCATGGTAGCTGAGGAATGAACGACCGCTGAGGTCTAGCGCCACCTCGGCTAGGGTCTCATCCATGGGCAGCAGCCAGAATCCATAGCGGGTGATGCCTGCCTTGTTGCCCAGGGCCTCGCGGAAGCATTGACCCAGCACGATACCGGTGTCTTCCACCGTGTGATGGTAGTCCACCTCGATGTCGCCGATGACTTTCACCTTCAGGTCAAAGAGCCCATGCTTCGCGAAAAGCGTGAGCATGTGGTCAAAGAAGGGAACGCCCGTGTCGATCTGCGATTTGCCGGAGCCATCCACATTCAGTTCGATCTGAATGTCGGTCTCGGCCGTCTTGCGGTGCTGGGAGGCGGTGCGGGGTGTCTGCATCAAAGTGGAGTGAAGGTAGAGGACCATAGCCTCGAAACCCAGGGCGGGTCAAACGCGGGTCTGGAGAGCATGAAGTGGCATGACCTCCGAATGAGCTCAGAGGAGCGTGTCGTAGGCACGGCCTTCTTTCTTGTCGTAAAAGTTCATGAAGGCTCGGTTCACCACCAAGTAGCCGCCAGGCGTTGGGTAGTCGCCTGTGAAGTACCAGTCGCCAAAGCTGGCCTTGCCTTCGGTATCTAGCGCCGCATGGAGGCCAGGCACGGTTTGGAAAATGACCTTCACTTCTCCACGCCAGGGGGTGCGAGTGGGATAGACCAGCTGGGCGACTTTGGCGGAGATTTCTTCTTCGCTGAAGGGAGCATAGACCGCTTTCACTGCATTGCGCATCTCTTGCCGCGGCTTCTTCAGTTCGGCTTCACAGGCTTCGTAAGTTTCCCGCAGCACCTGTCTCATGCCGCGTTCTTTCAGAAGCTCCACCGCCGCCTGAAAGGCAATGAACTTGCCCAGTTCCGACATGTCGATGCCATAGCAGTCAGGGTAGCGGATCTGTGGTGCCGTGGAGAGCACCACGATGCGCTTCGGATGGGTCCGCGCCAAAATGCGCAGCAATGAGGTCTTCAATGTGGTGCCGCGGACGATGCTGTCATCAATGACCACAAGGTTGTCGCGCTCAGTAACGACTCCGTAGGTGATGTCATAGACGCTGGAAACGAGCTCATCTCTTCCTGTCTCGGAGGCGATGAACGTGCGCATTTTGATGTCTTTCAGCGCGATTTTTTCTGACCGTGGCCAGTTCCGCAGGACGAGGTCGTCCAGCTTGTCCTCATCGAACTCACCCCGCGTTAGCATCTCCCGTAGCGCGTCTTTGACCGCCACGCGGCGGCTTTTGCGCAGACCATCCAGGAAGCCAAAGTAGGCCGTCTCGGCGGTGTTCGGGATGAAGCTCAGCACGGTATGCTCGAAATCGTTGTCGATTGCCTCAATGACCTGACCCACCAATTGCTCGCCCAACTGCTTTCGTTGGCGGTAGATTTGAGAGTCATTGCCTCGCGAGAAATAAATGCGCTCAAAGGAGCATGGCTTGTACTCCCGAGGTTCGGTGAAGCGCTCCATCGTCAGCGTGCCACAGCTTTTCATGACTGCGACATGCGCTGGAGGCAGCTCTTTCACGTCCTCTTCAGGCACTTCCAGCACGGACATCAGCGCCACACGCTCGGAGGCAAACGCTAGCAGCTCGTCATTTTCATGATACCAGCAGGGCCGGATGCCGCTCGGATCACGCATGACAAAGAGGTCACCACTGCCGATCACACCTACGATTGCATAGCCGCCATCCCAAATGTGGGCGGAGCGGCGCACCACCTCAGCCACATCCAACCGCTGGCTGATGTGCTTGGGGATTTCTTCCCCAGGCACGCCGCTGTCACGTAGCTCGTGATAGAGCTGTGTGTGTGCCTCATCCAATTGAAAGCCGATCTCCTCCAGCACACTTTGTGTGTCCGTGCCGAAGACCGGATGCTGGCCGCGCTGCATCATCACCCGATTCAGCTCACTGGAGTTTGTGAGATTGAAGTTCCCCATCACCATCAGGCTCCGGGTGGGCCAGGTCGTGCGGCGCAGGTAGGGATGCAGGCATGCCTTGCCCAAGCCACCCGAAGTGCCATAGCGCAGATGGCCGATGTTGATTTCTCCTGCTAAGTCGAATTCGCGTTTAATTGCCTCAGGGTCTTCTTCAAAGGGCAGATGCTCCACTCCGGTGGAGTGACGTTCTTCTTTCCGCTCGGCATCGATCTTGCGTGCGATGCGCTTGTATCCTTTGCGGATGCCATTGAAGACCTCCCCCATCTGTTCCACCGACACGTCAAAGCGCTCGCGGAAGAGATAAGGTGACCCTGGCGGCATGTTGAGCTTGCAGCAGCCAATTCCGATGCCGTCCTGTCCGCGGTTGCGTTGCTTCGCCATCAGCGCAGACAGCACGTTAAAGCCATGCAAGGCCGTTCCATAAGTGTCCTGGTAATAGGCCAGAGGCTTTTTCAGGCGCACAACGGCAAGGCCGCATTCGTGTCGGATGGGATCGCTCATTCAGGAAAAGGAGCAGCCATCCTTGGCAGCGATTCCCACAAGCGCAAGAGGCGAGGCAGAAGAGCTGCAACCTTCCCTGCGATGCACATTCACGAATCTTTCATGCTTCACGAGGAGTTGGATTCTCGTCTTGGAGGTTCCTTTTTTCAGCTTTGTTTTTCTGGGTTGGGATCGAGTCTAACTCTTTGATCCAATGCTTTCTAGGGGTCTTTCTCTCGCGGTAGGGTGCTCTGAACTGCGGGTGATTCCACCAAGCTCAGGTGAGGAGTTCAGTCACGATGCGGGCTTGGGGATTTTCGACAAGGACTTGGTCAGTGCCGTTTCGCTTGTAGCTGAGCTTTTTGGCATCGAGCCCAAAGAGGTGCAGCAGCGTGGCGTGGTAGTCGTAGTGATTGACGATGTCTTTCACGGCGTGATGACCGAACTCATCAGTCGCGCCATGAACGTGCCCAGCCCGGAATCCGCCACCCGCGACCCACATGCTGAAGCCGTAGGTGTTGTGGTCGCGTCCGACTTGTGCGCGGCCTTTGGCTCCAGCCCGGTTCTGGATCACTGGCAATCGCCCCATCTCACCACCCCAGTGAACAATCGTGCTATCCAGCAGACCACGCTGCTTGAGATCGAGCACAAGAGCGGCGGCAGGCTGATCGACCTGAAGGCAGGCAGCTGGTAAGCCGGTGAGGATGTTGCTGTGATGATCCCAAGTCTGATTTCCAGTGAAGATGGAGACGAAGCGAACTCCCCGCTCAATCAGGCGTCGGGCGATCAGGCAGCGTTTGCCAAATTCTTCGGTAGGGACTTTGTCGATGCCATAAAGCTTGAGTGTCGCAGGGCTTTCCTGGGAAATATCGAGAGCTTCCTTGGCGGCCGTTTGCATCCGGGCAGCTAGCTCGAAGCTTTGGATGCGTGCTTCGAGATCCGTTTCTCCGGGGCGGGCTTCTGCATGTTCGCGATTGAGTCGCTGAACAAAATGAAGGTAGCGGGCTTGGGCCTCGCCCCGCAGGGACAGGGGAGGGTCGAGGTTGAGAATACGGGGTTCTTTCGACCGAACGACCGTGCCTTGGTAGAGTGAGGGCAGCCAGCCGTTGGAGAAGTTATCGACGCCAAGCACGGGCAGCCCACGAGGGTCAGTGAGGGCGACGTAGGCGGGCAGATCTTGGTTTTCACTGCCCAGTCCGTAAGTGATCCAACTGCCGAGAGTGGGGCGTCCGCCGACGATCTGGCCATTCAGGAGGGCGTAGATGGACTGCCCGTGATTGTTCACTCCCGTATGCATGGAGCGGATCAAGGTCATTTCATCCGCAATGCTGCCCATGTGGGGGATGAGATCGCTCATCTCGATGCCGCTTTGGCCCCTGGGGCGGAATTTCCACTGCGGTCCCATGACCTCGCGGCTGGCTCCAGCGGCATCATCATACTTGACCTCACCGGGGAAGTCTTTGCCATCCAGCTTCACAAGCTCAGGCTTTGGCTCAAAGAGGTCGATGTGGCTGGGCCCCCCTTGCATGAACATGGAAATCATGGCCTTGGCACGTCCGAAGCCGTGCGATGGCTTTGGAGTTAGGTCGTGGTGCTGGCTACCGCCAAGGCGGGCAGGATTCGCCATGAGGCCCTCTCTTTGCAGCAGAGTCGCGAGGGCGATGGTGCCCACGCCGTAGGCTCCGTGGAGAAAGGTGCGCCGATGGAGGAAAGTGGACATGGCTTTTTCCCATTACGCAGGCCAGGGCTCGGCTTTTTGCGAGGCGAGGGGACATCAGTCACAGGAAGATGCAAAGCCTGCGCAAAGGTTCAGATTCGGGGCTTTCATGTCCTGCGGTTTGGGAAAGAGGTTCGAAATGAAGGTGAGGTCGCTTGGATGTTTTTTTGCCCGTTTGGCCTGCGGTTGATTTCAAATTGGACTTTTGCTTTCGGAAAAACATAGTCGGCGCGCCTTTCTGTCCTGAGCTAGTTTCTCCCATTCCTCCCATGATTCCGTCTTCCCGAGTTCTCGCCCTGTTTGCCCTGCCTGCTTTGCTGATTTCTTGCCAGAATGGAAAGAACGCCCTGGGTGGTGGTGCTGGCGTGGAGGACCCTTATGTGTCGAATTATCCTTCGGATGGAGGTTTCAATCCCTATCCAGATCAGCCAGGACGAGTTGCGGGTCGTGGGGCAGAACCGAGCTACGAGACCCCAGTGGCTCCTGTGGAAGCAGACCCGTATGCCTTTCATGCTCCCTCTCAGGCAGCAAACTCAACCGTGAGCACGCCGAAACCTGCCTCCGCGACTTCGCGCAAGCCCAGCAGTGGGTCGAGCAGCAAGTCGAAGGCCACGGCCGCCAAGAAGAAGACAACGCCGAAGTCATCGATTCATACCGTGGCCAAGGGGGACACACTCTATGGTATTGCCTTGAAAAACAAAACAACAGTCGCCAAGCTAAAAGCGGCGAACGGGCTCTCCTCAGACCTCATTCGTCCAGGGCAAAAGCTCAAGTTGCGCTAGGCGTTCATCATCAAGTGATTTGCTCAGCCTGAGCGCCATGGATGATTTTCCCGCCAATGAACTGGAACTGGAGGAGCACCTCAGCCGGCCAGCGCCTCAGCTGATCGAGATGATGAAACGCGTGCCTGGAGACCTGCTCTTCCTAGGCGCAGGGGGGAAAATGGGCCCATCCATGGCGAGAATGGCCCGTCGAGCCAGCGATGAAGCGGGGACTCCCCGCAGAATTCTGGCGGTGTCACGTTTTCAAAATTCGGCAGATCGGGATGACCTGGAGAACCATGGCGTCCAGACTTTAAGCGCGGACTTACTGAAGCCAGGCTCTCTGGAGGCTCTGCCTGATGCGGAGAACATCGTTTACCTAGCAGGGATGAAATTTGGTTCGACTGGACAAGAACCGCTTACTTGGGCCATGAATGCCCTTTTGCCAGGATTGGTTTGCCGACGTTATCCAGGCTGTCGGATGGTGGCCCTCTCGACCGGAAATATTTATGGAATGGTACCAGCCAATGGCACAGGCAGTCTGGAAACAGATCTTCCGAATCCGGTCGGGGAGTATGCCCAGAGTTGCCTTGGCCGAGAAAGGATCTTCCAGCACGCAGCTCTTTCCTTGGGCACTCGCGTGGCCATCATTCGGCTGAATTATGCTTGTGATCTTCGCTACGGAGTTCTGGTGGATATTGCCAGCCGCGTATGGGCTGGTGAGGCATTGGATGTCACCGTGAACGCTTTCAACATCATTTGGCAGGCTGATGCAAATGCGCTGTCTCTACTGAGTCTTGAGTTGGCTAATAGTCCTGCTTTTGTCAGCAATTTGTCGGGATTGGAAAAAATGTCGGTCTCCGAATCTGCTGAATTTTACGGAAAAGCCTATGCCAAAGAAATCCTGCTAAAAAATAAAGATGGCGGTTACGCGCTTCTCACCGATGCCAAGGCCCTACTTCAGCGGCTCTCATACAGCCCCATGCCTGCGGAGAAGCTCAGGGAATGGGTGGCGGAATGGATGGCGAGAGGTGGCATTACGCTGCACAAAGCTACTGGATTCGAGAAGATCGATGGCCGCTTTTGAGTTGTTGAATTGATTTTATTTTCGTATCGAAAAAAGATGGGTTGGTGCCGACTTCAGTCCCAGAACTGCTTCAGTTCGTTGATTTTTATGTGCCTCTAGGCTTCTCAAAATGAAGAGACTTCACCTGTTTGTGTGAGAAAAAAAGATTGCTCTACCGGAGCATTTTCGATTATTGACTAAATTTACCCGATCAAATGGATGCCAATCTGCTCTGCAAGCGCGCTTCAATGTGGATTGTTTCCGTTATTCCAACGTCTAGAACTATGAAATCAATTCTCTATTCGCAGCTTAGCATTCTCCTGATGAGCGGCATCTATGCGGAGGCCACTTCAACATTACCTCGCCTCCTGAATCATGGGGCGATGCCGATTGGGATGGAGCAAGGCTGCCTTGGCACAAGCATTTTGCAAACGGTGTCAGGAAAGAGTCATTTGGTCAGTGGTCTTTCGATACTTGAGGTTCCTGTTGGCAAATCTGAGCTAGTCTTTAAGTTCAGCGAAGCCACTCAATTCCGAACAATCACTTTCGCCCAATCCGGCCTTGAAGGTGTGGTTCACGCTTTTGCGAGTCTCGACGGTATTCGTTGGGATCTCATCACGACATCAAAACTGACCAAAGCCGATCTGGATGTCAATTTAGACAAAATCAGCCGTTATGGCTCTCTTCTGAAGCTCGAATTCAATGTATCCCAAGCGGGAAAAATGGTGACTCCAGCTATCGCGACTACCCATCACGATTCCGATTTTCAGGTGAAGCAAACAACTGAGGCTCGTCAGTGGGTTAATTTCGCAACAGGTCTTGGTGGTGCTCGTGTGATTTATTCGACTGCGACCACGCATCCATCTGGAGTAGCAACAGGCTTGGTGAATTTTGACGCAACGCAGCGCAAAGACAATTATCTCGTTTACGACCTGAATGAATCCCGGAAATTGGATCAGATTTCATTCGTGGGAGCTGATGGATTCGAATCGGTCGAGATCTATTCTGGGATGGAACTTCCTGAAAATGAAGATTGGAAAGGCCGTCTTTCTCTTTCTACCGAGGGAATCCCTACCATGACCTGCATCGCTAAAGCAGGCACTTCTGAGCAGCCTTACTTGCATTCTTTGAAAGATTCAGTCGAGGCTCGCTATGTTGTCTTGAAACTAAAAGCTTCTCCGGAGGCCGAGCTTGCACGTCTTGTCGGTCTTTCCATCGCTGGAAAAGCATCAGTCAGCCGAGTTTTCAAAGGCGGCAGCCAATTTGTACATTCAGGCATGATGCATTCGAAGATTCATGATCTGGATCAGGCTTCAACAGATGAAGCCGATAACAATGGTTCCTTCAAAAAAGCACCTGCTGTTTTTGCTTGGGATCTGGAAAGAAACATGAATTCCAATCTCGTCGCAGGCGCTAATGGCCAACCCGGGGCCTGGATGAACGGTTCCATTTTATCAACAACGACTCGTGGAAGACGTGCAGATGGTGAGCCTGACCCTGATCCAGATCCGTTAGCGCTCGAAATCCTCCGCTGCGATTTTGTTAGCGAGCCTTAATCCACAAATGGCTGTCATCCATACTCATTAAACAACCATTTACATCAAGTGAACTCGAAGCTTTTTATTCTGCTGACATTCCTCGTGCTTCCGCTCTTCGGAAGCCTGCACGCTCAAATGACAGTGAGTGCACCTTTCGATCCCAAAGGGATTGTTAATCCCATTGTCGAAGATGGACATCCTAACTGTGAATTGAATTTGTCAGTCACAGTCAATGGAGGTACTGCGCCATACACATATCGTTGGCTCCGTGGCACAGTTCTGGTCGGAACAGCTGCTAATTTAGTGATTCGTCCATCCTCTTTGACCAATCAGGGCATTTACACGTGTCAGGTCACAGACAGTAGCGGTGTTCGCGTTACAAGTCCTTCTTCAAGAGTCACAGTTCTAAATATTAGTGAATCTACTTCACTAGCGGCTGTTGGGCAGCTGACAACAACCGTAAATGTAGCAGCCCAATCGCCTTCTTCTTTGTCCTATCGTTGGTACCGTATGGTAGGCACGAATGCAGTTCGACTCAACTCTGCTGACGCCAAGTATTCGGGAGTAACTTCCGCAACATTGACGATTCGAAATGTTTCTGTGTCAGATGCGACGACCTATTTCTGTAGAGTGTTTGCTAATGGTTATTTCATGGATTCTGGTTTGAAGAGATTGGTTGTCGTGCCAGCTCCTGTTTCAAAAATTGTGTCGGCAGGTACATCAACTGAACTTGAAGTTAATCCAGTCGGCACAACTCCAAGCATTCTCTCTGGCTTGGTTTATGAATGGAGAAGAGGAACCGTGGTTGTCGGCAACTCAAAAATACTTTCCATAGGTAACGCAACAATCGCAGATGCGGGTGATTACACGTGCTTAGTGCGCTTGACTGCTGGAAGTGCACCGACGAGTTCACCCAGTGCACGCATTGATGTGGTAACTTCCACTCCACGTGTTCAACTTGTGGCCCAAGGGGCGGTATCGGTTGTACTCACAGGTGAAGTCACGCCAGCTACAGGGCGGACATTTCGTTGGTTCAAAGTTGGCTCAGCTGTTCCGATTGCGAATACGACAGGTAAATACGTTGGGGCAACCACCAACGCCTTAACCATTCAAGCCATCAATCCATCGGACGCAGGTGATTACTACTGTGAGGTCACTGCATACGGAGTATCAGTCAATACAGCTAATCGGAAGCTTCTCGTTGCAGGTACTCCAGGAAGCAAACTTGTGAGGCTCAACGATCCTTTCCAGCTACAAATGGTTGTTCATGGATCTACCCCTGAAATAGATTCTGAACTGACTTATGTCTGGCGAAAAGCAGGTGTGGTTCAATCTACTGCCGAAGGTGCCAACGGAGCTTTTTTTGATGATGCATCCGCAGCCTTGACGGATGCTGTAGCCTACACTTGCGCAGTGAGCTATCCAGCCATCGCTGCAACGGCTACTCCTCCCGTTGCACAAGTTTCGGTTGTGAATCCTACCGCAACAACAAAAATGATTCTTGTTGGCGGTGTCACCACATTTACGGTTGAGACACGTGGCCTTGGAATGAGCTATGAATGGTCTTTGAATGGCAATCCCATCCCGATTGGAGTCACTCCCAACTACATTGCAGTGGCAGCCTCTCCCTTGTTGACCATTAGGGCGGCAACTTTGGCGCAAGGAGGACAGTATCGCTGCAAGGTGACTGCCTACGGACAGACTCTCGATGCAGACTTCAATCGGTTGGTCATCTTATCAAAACCTGCCAATACACTGGTTCAATTAGGTGCTAGCTTGACAATGCAGATGACGACTTCTGGCGAAGCCTCCCCGGGTGATTTAACGTACAAATGGTATAAGGCTGTTGGCAGATCGTTCAGCCTTGTCGGTGAGGCTCCAACTTTTACCATTAGCAACGCTGTATCTACGGACGGTTCATCTTATCGCTGTGATGTGACATTGAATTCAGTTTCCACACCGATCACAGTCATGGCTTCTGGGATTCTAGTCTCAATCATTGTAAACACACCCGCCAGTCACCTTGGTGTTGCTACGCGCTCTGTCAGTATTTCGATGTCAGCAAGTGGTCCCGCAGTAACTTATCGCTGGCACAAAGTAGGCATTGGCGAGTTGCCCATTGAGACAACTTTGCCAGTATCTTCTAGAAAGTATCTTGGAGTTAATACAAGGTTTTTGACCGTCCAGAATTTGACTCCAGCAGATGCGGGTTCTTACTTTTGTGTCGTCAATGGCTACGGAGTTTTGACTCAACTAGAGAATCAAGTATTGGATGTTATCACATCACCAACATCTTCACTTGCGTTGGTTGGCGAGGCTAAAACATTGTCAGTGGCTTCCACGGGAACAATTCCTTCCTTGAATTATCAATGGAAAAAAGTTGTGGGCAGGGGTGCTGTCAATCTTGGAGGGAATTCTCCGGATTTGAATCTTGCCATGATTTCCCTTTCTGATGGCTCCATATCTTACACCTGTGAAGTCAGCATTCCCGGCATGACAAACCTTACCGCGAAAGCAACAACAATCGCTGCAGCGCTTCCTGTGATTGATCCTGAACCGCTTGATGTAGTCGCAAACTCTACTGCAACAGCTACACTTCGTATTGCTTCATCAGGAGTTGTACTGCCACCAAACATGACCTTCACTTGGTTTAAAATGGATGGAACTACCGCAGTCCCAGTCCTTCAAACTTCACCAACCAAGTATTTAGGATTGACAGGCACAGCGCTTTCAATCCTGAGAGCAGACGAAACCGATGCAGGTGATTATTTTTGTGAAATTTCTGCTTATGGTCGAACAGTTCAGACGTCGCCTGTTAATTTATTCGTTAGATTTCGCCCAGAACTCCTCAGCGTTAGTTTTCCATTGGCGATTATTGGTGGCCAATTCAGTTACCAGATTCCTGTCAATTCGGACCCTCGCAAGGTGCCCACATCATTTACCGCAGCCCCGCTTCCTGCTGGACTGACATTGAACCCATCAACGGGTGTAATTTCCGGAAGACCAACTGCTGCTTTCAATTCGAGCGTCACAATTACTGCTAGAAACTTGGCCGGTGTTTCTGACTCCGTGGTCGCTAACCTAACAGTTAGCAGTTTGCCAACTTACTTGTCTGGCACATATGTGGGTGTCATCCCAAGAAGCGCCTCATTTGGAACCAATCTAGGTGGACGTTTTGACATGACGGTAACAGCAAGCGGTGCTGCTTCTGGAAGCCTACGTCTTGGCACAGTTGTCTATCCTTTTGCTGTAGGTAGTACCCTAAATGTTGTAGGCACGAATAGCTCTACAGCGACAGCAACCGCGAGCATCCTGGTTCCTCGCGGCACAGGGACAATCGCATTGCCATCACTCCGTGTTAGATTCAGCATCGACAATTCGAGCATCTTAACCGGTGCCAGGATTGAGGGAGACGCCAATCCTTCTGAATTTATCGAATTTGAAGGATGGCGGAATTCATTCTCGGTAAGCTCTCCAGCAACTTCATACCAAGCTTCAGTTTACAACTTTGGACTATTGCCTCCTTCAGGATCCGATAGCGTAACTATTCCACAAGGTGTTGGTCACGGCTATTTCAGCATCACAAACCTCGGTGCTTATTCCATAACTGGACGCACAGCTGACGGAGAAGCAATCCTTAGCTCAGGATTTGTTGGGCCTACTGGTCAGGCTTTCATTTATCAGTCGATGTACCTGACGACAGAAAAAGGCTCATTACTTGGAGCTTTCAATGTGGATACGAAGGGAAACACAAATCCTCTCGACAATAGCATTGAGGCATCCGTGACGATTCCAGTCACTTGGAGTCGTCCTGTTGATACAAGAACGGCTAGCACACCGCCGACACTCGCACAAAGGACATACAGGGCTGGTTTCAATTCACACGAGCTAGTCATGGAAGGTAGCGTGTATCTCCCGCCTACTGCTCCTAATGTTTTTCTAAATGTTGTCCCCCCAATTTCTGCAAGCTCACCTAATGTCAAAATCACATTTACTGATGGTGGTATTCAATCATCAACTTCGACAACAAGTATTTTCGAATTCACTGGTATTCGGATCGGAGTCTCTAGTTTGATAACGATGTTGCAACCTAACAATGCAACGGTAACATTGGCTCCTGTGGCTACAAACGGACGCTTCACAGGTAGCTTTGTGATGAGAGATGGCACCGTTTCAAGACCCACAACATCTTATCAAGGTGTTGTTTACACCAGGGGAGGTGCTTTGAAAGCAGTGGGATACTACTTGCACAGCACAAAGGCTCTTGCTGCCGCTTCTTTATCCGATTTGGTGTTATCTGGTTCCGTTAAGCTTGAGCCACTGCCATGACATTCGGATTCATTGCTCAGGTCATCATTGAACAATGATTGTTTCTGGAAGCTCAGGGTTCGTTGGGTTTAAAGACCAAATGATATCTTCATTTGGTCTTGATACCCAATGACCTTGAGTTGAAAAGGGTTGAACACTGTGATGCTTGGCAAATTTGAATTGGTGTTTCCAGCTTAGCGTTAGCCTCAATGCATCGAGATCTGCACAGAAGCTGTAGATCTTCAAGGGACGAAGCAACTGAGTTTTTTTAACTTCTTCGTAAGTGCTAATCAGATCAACCACTCTGACGCTGCTTCCCAAGCCAATGTCCCAAACAACGCATGGCTCTTTTTTGTTTTCATACAATTCTGTAGGTAGGGGGAAAGGTCTGATTGAATTTGTGCATATGATTTTATGGGGCTTTTTTTGAATTAACGTGTCATTCTGGATGAAGTAATTTCCACAGACTGGCTGGATTTTAGTCGAGGTCTTCTTTGGCTGAAGTGCTGGAAATTCTGGATCTGCCTGGTCGAGTTTTTCTCGTTTGTCTTTGTAGAATTCAATGAACCTACTCTCCAGTATGCTTGTTCTGACTTCACGCATCAGTTGATGGTAAAAGTGAATGTTGTGCTGGCCTATCAGCTGCCAGCCGAGAGTTTCCTGGGTTTTCGTCAAATGATGCAAGTACGCACGAGAGTGTTTTTGGCATACCGAGCACGAACAGGATGAATCCAGAGCTGTGTCTGAAAATTTGTAAACTGATCGTCGAAGTTCGACCACGCCTCTGGAGGTAAAGGCTGTTCCGCGTCTAGCAACTTGGGTCGGGATTATGCAGTCGAACATATCAACTCCGCGATGGATGGCTTCCAACAAGTCCAAAGGAGTTCCTACTCCCATGAGGTAACGCGGTCGATCCTCGGGTAAAAGTGAAGCTGTGAGTTCGCACATATCCTCACGTTCATGTTTAGCTTCGCCAACAGCCAGTCCTCCAATCGCAAATCCATCAAAAGGATACTGCACTAATCCGGCGGCACTTTCCCTGCGAAGATGAGGATACATCGCACCTTGAACAATCGCGAAAAGAGATTGAGGTGAATCTTCGCGCGCCACCAAGCTTCTTTTAGCCCAACGATGGGTGACTTGGAGGGCTTGGCGAGCTGTCTTTTCATCAGCGGTGCTAGGTATGCATTGATCCAACACCATCATGATGTCGCTGCCTATCGATCTTTGCATTCGAATGCTCACTTCAGGGCTCAACAAAATATAGCGTTTATCAACGTAGCTCTGAAAGACAGCGCCTTTTTCGGTCATCTCCCGCGAGTGTGGAAGCGAAAAAATTTGATAACCACCTGAATCGGTCAGCACGGAGCCAGACCACTTCATGAAGTGATGAATACCTCCTATTTTCTCGAAGACTTCAGGTCCCGGTCTCAGCAGCAAATGATACGTGTTGGCTAGCAGAATTTGTGAGCCAGAAGCAGCTAGCGATTCGACAGTTTGAGCCTTTACTGTTGCCTGGGTTCCCACGGGCATGAACAGCGGTGATTGAACCACCCCGTGGATGGTGCGAAAAGTCGTCGCACGAGCACGGCTATCGCTAGCTTTTGCGTCAATTTGGAAATGAAGTCGAGATGGACTCATCTCGTTTCCATAGGGGATCTATCTGTGATGAAAAGTGCAGAATCAGATCTGTGTTGTCTTCGGGAAAGTCATGCAGACAAAGAGACTGGGGGAATTTATCTAAAATGCCGCTCGATATAGGTCAACGAAATCAGAGGGTGTCAGTGAGCGTGGATTAAATTGCGCCGTCCACTGCTTGCTGGCCATGGCCGCCAGTTCTGGAAGATCGGACTCCTTTACGCCATACATACGGATTTTCTGAGGCATCTCCGCAGCTTGCAACAATTCACTGACTCGGTCAGCAAGATCTCCACTGAAATAGGTTTGGTAGATGGCCTGAATTTCGGGTAACTGGCGATTGAATCGAATAATGTGAGGCAGCATAACGCCTACCGCTTCTCCATGAACGACATTGAATTTGGCTGTCAGAGGATTGGCGCATGAGTGGGCAGCTCCTAGCATGGAGTTCTCTATCGCCATCCCAGCATAAGCTGCCCCAAGCAGCATCATGCCACGTGCTTCAAGGTCATCAGCTTGATGAAGCACTCGTTCGAAGCCTTTTTCAAGAAGCAGAAAGCTTTCGCGAGAAAAAAGAGATGACCAGGAGTTGCGCTTGCTGGTGACTGCGGTTTCGATTGCATGAGATAATGCATCGATTCCTGTGCATACGGTCACACGTCTTGGCTGTGATAAGGTTAATTCAGGATCTAAGATCGCTACCTTAGCTGCTGCCTTGGGATCACCACATGCCATCTTGACGTGAGTTTCTGCGTCTGAGATCAACGCATAGCTCTGGCACTCACTGCCTGTTCCAGCGGTTGTAGGAATGGCAATCAGAGGAAGCATGTCTTTTTTGGCTTTACCTGTGCCCCAGTAATCCTGCATTCGTCCGCCGTTGGTGAGAATGAAGTTGCAACCTTTTGCTGTATCCATGCTGCTGCCTCCGCCCAATCCGATGAGGATATCAGCCCGGAATGCACGAGCTACTTCTACGCAGCGAGTGACGTCATCAGTGGATGGATTTTCCTGAACTTCACCGTAAACTTCAGCTGCCACATCGACTTCGCGGAACCATGAAACCGCCTTTTCTACATATCCTGCTTTCATGATTCCAGGATCGCTCACGATCAAAGCACGTTTGCCTCCTAGCTCTTTTGTTAGCTGCCCCAGTTGGCTCAAGCTTCCATTTCCAAAAATCAATCTTGTTGTCGGGAGGTGATCAAAAGGGCTTAATTTCATCAGAGGGGCGGTAGGTGCTTTGGATCGACGTGATACCAAAAATGATCAAATTGAGGTGCCTGTGATAAGGAGCGATGAGCGAGTGCGGATCATGGGAGCGTTTAACAACGCAGCTTTACCTGTAGAGGTTACATCTCAGGTATTGAGCCAAAGAAATCATGCAAGCAGACGCTGCCTTTTCAGTCTGCCTAAATCGTGCTTCATGGTCCTGCGACTTGTCCAACACCACTTGGCAGAGTCCGTAAGCGCTGAGATGAGCTCAGGCCATAACGGTCAGGTTCGTACATGGCCTCGATTTTCGCAGGTGGGGCGATGGTATCTCCTTCAGCGATCACTCGGGTAAGATATCGAAGCTGAAAATTTCCGCGTTGGGGAACATAGTCGGTGAAGAAAAGTGCACGGTCTGAGCGCAGTTCGCTGTGGTCACAAAACCAGGGGTCTATGCCTTCAGGAAGTTGATGGTTGCTCCGTGAGTTTTGTGTTTCGTATTCTGGCTGAATCGCCTCTAGCACACTAGGCAAGGGATCATTAACGGCGAGATAACGTGAACCACGGGTTAGATGGATTGTTAGTGATACAACGACCATGTCACCAACCCGGAGATCTTCGATTCCGGCAGTAGAGCCATCGGGCAATACTTTTTCATAAGTGCGTTCGATGCCGTAGCCATGGTTTTCGCCTTGGAAGTCTCGTCGCTGAACATAGCTGCGAGCTTCAGTGCGTGTGAATAGTTCGCGCCCAGCGGGTAGCTGTATCTTCAGAGGTTCAGCTGTTAGCTTGGCATCCAGGGGGAACCCGATCTCAGAGCTGCCTGGTGATTTAGAAATGTCTAGGGATTGCTCTTGATGATTCCAGATCACTTTAGCCAGTAGCGGGTCAGCTGTTTTTTTCAGACTGCGCTCATAGGCTGCAAGGGCTGTGAGCGTCCAAGCATTGGCGTAGGTGTTTCCCCATTCTCCACGGTGATTGCGAGTTTGAAGAATTTCTTGAGCCAGCATCTCGGCCTCTTTGGTGAGTCCCAGGTGAGTATAAGCAATCAGGCGCATAGCGTTGTTAGGGCCGTCTCCTGCCCAATGACTCCATCCAGTGACAAGCGTTTGTGATGTTCCCTTTTTGTTTTTACCTTTTTTGTGCTTGGTGTCTGCACTGCCTTTCAGGCCAAGCATTTCTTGAATCTGAAGGGATGGGGTATCCGTCAGGCACATCGCTAGACTTGTATAAAGGCGGGCTGCTTCGGGAAGGCTTTCGCGTTTGCCGTAAAGTAGATTTTGATAAGCGGGTTCAGGCATCTTGGCCTTGGCGAGTGTGTAGAGCGCGAATGCGCTATCCGTGATAGCGTAAAGGTCTTTTTCTTGCTCCATGCCACGCAGTTTTTTGGAAAGATATGCCATGAGTTTATCGACGACTTCCTGGGGCACTTGAGCACCTGCGTCACGTGCACGCAGCAGCATCAGCCCACCATAGGCACTGCCCCACAGGTTGGATTCCTGCCCACCGGGCCAATAAGCTAGACCTCCTTCTTCGGTCGTCATGGTCAGGAGACGATGGACTCCCTTTTGCACTGCTTCTTTGGTTTTTTCAGGTTGGAGCAGATCGGGGAAAAGGCTTTGATAGCCTCCTAGAGCCAGCCAAGGCATGGTGGCTGACGTGCTTTGTTCCACACATCCATAGGGATAGGTCAGGATGTAGCTGAGCGCATCACGTGCCTCAAAAAGACGAGAAGTGCTGCCAATCAGGGTCAGTTCCCCATGAGTGCCTTCCAGTATACTTGGATTTACTTCAGCCAGTAGATTGGGAGCAGGGTCTTGACCGAGACGTGCGTAGCGCACTTCACGCAGTTCAGGTACGGGATGGGTGACCTCAATCTCGGATTCGATTCCATCGTTAAGGCTCGGACCTGACCAAGTGCTGAGTGTGTTAGCCGTCCATTTCCACGTGGCTGCGCCTAATTCAGTGAATTGCACAGGAAAGCTCACAGCTGCTGTTTCTTGGGCCTTGAGTAAGATTTTCTGCTTCCAGCGCTTCGAGTTGTCTGGGGCACGCACATTCGCAGGTATAAAGAATCGTTCTTCTTGAATGAAATCTGCCGTCTCATCCAGCGTGAGAGTTACTTCGATCTCACCTGAAGCGCTAGTTGTGTTGTGAATGACAGCCTTCAGCAGGGTTTCATCGCCGAGTCTCGCAAAACGTGGCACAACAGGTTCTACCATCAAAGGTTTGTGAATCTTGAAGGCAGATTCACCGCTGCCAAAGCAATCTGCACCATGAGTGGCCACTGCCATCAGTCGGTAGCGTGTCAAGTTGTCTGGCGCGGTGATATCGGTCGTGACCTGACCTGCGGCATCTGTAAGGGCTGTTGCCAACCATAGTGGCGTGGCGATGAAGTTTTTCCGAAGTTTGATAGGTGCATTGTTTTCTTCGCCTCCACCCCCAATGACGAATCCTTTGTTGCCACGTTCGCGGGCAGCGAATTCTTCAGGCAGCAATTGGTCCCAAGAAGTGTAGTTGTGAATCGCCAGGGGAAGTGGAGCATGGAAAAAGGTGCTTGGGTCAGGTGTTAGATGGCCCATGAGGCTGAGCACTCCTTCATCGACGGCATAAAGGGTGATCTCGGCATGGCTCACAGGCTTGCCTTGATGATCACTAACCGTGGCTGCCACTGCAAAGGCTTCGCCTGGCCTGACTTCTGGCTTTGATGGATTGATCACAACCTCTAGATTCTTGACCTTGGATTCAATGGTCAATTCGCAATAGCCCAGCTTATACTCGGGCATTTTATGTTGCTTGGGGCTAGCTTCACTGCCGCGGACCAAGACAACAGAAATGAAAACATTCGGAGCTTCTGCGTCTTGAATCGGCACTCGAATCACAGGTTGTTCAGGTGACAGATTGGTGATGAATTGACGATGCACACGATTTCGTTCGACTGTCACCAAAGCAGTGCCTGCGATAGGTGTTTTAACCACGATCACGGCTTCTTCTCCCGGCTTTAGGGTTTTGTTCTCTGGCTGAAGCAAGATCCGAGCACCGTCCTCCATCGCCCAGGGGAAATCGTCGCCTCCGATCACATACAGTGGCATGCGGGAGAGTACTTTTTTGCCTTGGGAATCTGTTGCCTCGGCTGTGACGAAGTAGGTGCCACCTCGTGTGGGTTTGAAATTAACAGTCGTGCTTGGTGCGCTGGCGGGGGTGGCAGCTTGCAAAGGGTAACTTTGCTTCAGTTCCTCACGCAGAATCACTTGGTCTTTGGTGGTGCTTCCCCCGCCTGCTGTGGCTACCTTGAGGGTATGATACTCCTGACGTTCGACTTTGAGATCGACTTTGACGTCTCCAGTCGCAGGCTTTCCTTGGGAGTCTATGGCAATCACTTCGAGTGATGAGTTTTGCCCTGAGCGCCCAAAGAACTGAGGCCCTTTGATCCCGAGAATAAACTCTGCTCCAGGAACTTCAAACTCGGTTGCTGCGCTGATGGTTTGTTGGTTGATGTCAGTCACTTCAACGCTCACGCGCACTTGCTGTGGTAGAGCGGCTCTGTCAGCAGGTGGCATTGGCATTTCTAGTGTAGCCATGCCTTCATCATCCATGGACAAATCACCACTGACCCACCATTCGCCGTCAGGTTCATCTTCGCTGTCATCGTAGTAGCCATCGGCATCGCGATCTTTTCCATAATGTGTCCAGCGTGGGGCGTCACCGAAATGATAGTCGCTGTAGGGAATGGGTGCCGTGAATTCACGCATGGAGGAGGCATTCCAACTAACCTTGGCACTGCTGAGCGCCTTTCCCATGAAGTAATGGGCGCGCAGAGGTAGCTTCATGCGGTCTGACAAAAACTCGATCTGTGTTCCATCCAGTTTCACCTCAAAGGTATTGGGTTTGTAATCATCGACACGAAAGCTATGATGGCCAGTGCTTGGCTCGTCATCTTCTTCACGATCTTTGTTGAAGCCGATGCTTAGTTGATACCAGCCCAAGGGTGCTTCTGGCAACTTGATGTCACCGGCCCAGCTGCCATTGCCACTGAACGTGATTTCTTGATCCAAAATGGTGCGATATCGTGGATCACGGATGATCAGATTGCCTGTCACAGGGGCTGGATCGAGCGTCAGGTCGTCACCCCTGCGTAGCCGTGTATGTGCCTTCAGGTGCAAAGTGTCTCCGGGGCGATAAAGGGGGCGATCACTGAAAACAAAAGTCTGTCGGGATGGTTTCCAGACATCGTCCCAGGCGGTAGGAATGTCATAGGGAATGACACCGTTGATGCCTGAGATGTTGGTTTGAATAGCGGTGCAGTCTCCGTTGCGTTCAGCCAAGACCAGGGCTGGATCCGAGCCCTTGAGTAGAGCGATGCCATTGGCGTCGGTATCAGCATACGCGAGTAGCTTCTGGTCAGAGTCCACGAGGGTGAGCCGCACGCCTGCCATTGGCTTGCCCGTGGTTAGCGAGGTGGCAAAGATCATCGTCTCGCGCCCATTGCTCTTTTGCATGAGGCCTAGATCTGTGAATTGCACAAGAGATTGGGTGACGACTCCTTGCTGAGGTAGCCCTTCCACAGCTTGGCCTTCGATCTCTACAAAAAGTGGGGTAGCGGTTGCACCAGCCAGCACTTCCTTCCAACTTAGGCGGATCAACTCGCTTTGATCCAGCGGCTTGTTCACGGGGTAGGTGCGATTCCAGATTTCAGTGCCTGCATAGCTATCGATGCTTTCAGGACGGTAGCCTTTCTTCTTGTCAGGATTTTGGTAGAACCTGCTGTTGTATTCACGAAACTTGTCTAGTGCCTGCAAAAGCTCTGGTCCGGTGAGTTTTTTCACTCTTACGCGAACCTCACGCACATTCGCGACAGTAATCTCATAATCGCCCAAACCTTTCGCCAACTGCGAACGAACGAACGCTGGCGCTGCAACGTAAGGTGGGTTGGGGATGAAGGTTCCTTCGGCTTCGGCTGGTTTTTCCAGCGCCAGCCCATCCCCTGAAGTTAGTTTGGGATCAATGACGACACGGTATGGACGATTGAGTTCAAAAGGCCCCTTCAGCACAAGAACACGCCCTTCGATTTCGGGCATCACTTCGAGAGCAGGTTCGATGCTGACCGCTTTAGCGATCTTTGCGGTGATCGTCTGAAGCTCTTCTTTGTTCCACTCTCCTTCATGCAAAGGAAGCAGGGGTTTATTGAAGTTCAGGCTCAGGTAGTAGTCGCGATCGAAAGGAGTATGCGCCTCTAAGCTGCGCAGGGCAAAAGGGCTCACATGGCCGAGGCTGATGTCTTCCCACTCCGCCAGTTCATCGTGCCCTGAGGCATTGGTCAGAGGTGTGCTGAGGCAGAGCTTCCAGCTTTCAGCGACAGGCAGTGGTTCGGCAGGTTCGACGATGATGGCACTCAGTCGTGTCGCTTCATCCGTGAGATTAGGTTTCACCTTGGCGATCTCTTCTGTCCAGGTTGGGGTGGGTTCTTGGCGGTTGAAATCACGACCTAACGCGTGCCTGACTTTGGCAGCCACCTTGACCGCAGATTTCTCAGAGCTGAAGACAAGACTCACCGCAGCCTTCTGCACATCGACAAGGTCGTTAAACTCAAACAAGAATTGGGGTAGGCGCTCAGCCTCACTGCTGTCGAACCACTTGGGCGTTTGGTTGATGATGCGAAAGGGCGCGCTATTTGACCTAGCCAAAGGTTTGTTTGCGAAGGTTTTTCCCGCCAGATCTTTGACCTCGGGTGCCAGGGTGAAGGTGTATTCTGCATTGAACTTCGGTGCCTCCAGCAAGCGGTATTGGGCTGATCGGCTGCTGACCCAGATGAGTTCGCCTCTCAAGGGAGGCTCCACGATTAGCAGAGGGGCCGTCTCTTTGCTGCCCACACGGCTTTTGTCGATCATGGGTGTTGGAAAAATGATCTCAAGTGTGCTGGTGGGCGACAGCAGCTCTGGATGGATTTCCATCGTGGCCTGCAGTGTTTTTTCTGGAGCGGTTGCTGGCGCTTTGGAGGCGGCGGCAGATGACAAAGTGGCCAGCGGCCAAAGACACGCGAGAACAAGGGCTGTTGTGAGCCCGTAGCGGGAAAACAGTTTCATGGGGTGCGGAAGTGCGCGTGTCAGAATAGCATGAGCCAGAAAAGACGAGGGGAGATTTGCGGGAATTTTTCTGCAAATCCTGTGTGGACGCGCTCAGCCCAGTTTTGGGGACCTGACCTTGTCACTCCTGTCAGTCTCGCTCAGAGTAGCACACGTTCATGAGTTCAGCCTCTTCATTGCCCACGCCGTCCCTTGCCATCGGCATCGATCTAGGCGGAACCAACATCAAAGCTTCATTGATCGATGTCAGTTCTGGAGAGCGAAAACTGAGCCTTTCAAAGCCAACTCTGGATGGCGAATGGGAGGGAATGGTGCCACGCTTCGCGAACACGGTCCGTGATTTGGTGCTTGCCTTGGAGTCACAGGCAGGGCTTGGCCCTCTGTCGGTCGGACTTTCAGCGCCAGGCTTGGCTAGTCCATCGGGGCGTTGCATCGATTGGATGCCAGGTCGCATGCATGGATTGGAGAAATTCGACTGGCCTGATTTTCTACAGCGTAAGGTGCGTGTGTTGAATGATGCTCATGCGGCACTTTTGGGGGAGGTCTGGGTAGGGGCTGCGCGTGGTTGTCGGGATGTTTTCCTCATCACGCTAGGCACTGGCGTTGGAGGGGCGGTGCTCAGCGGCGGTCGATTGCTGCGTGGAGCCATGGGCCGTGGTGGCCATCTGGGGCACATCAGTGTGCTGGCTGATGGTCCTCTGGATGACTTTAATACACCTGGTAGCTTGGAGTCTTTTTTGGGCAATCAAAGCCTACAGACACGCGCGGCAGGTCGGTATGCGAATACTCATGCCTTGGTCGATGCGGCGCGTGCAGGCGATACACTGGCCCAGCGGCTTTGGCAGGAATCGGTGCGTTATCTCGCCGTCGGCATCGTTTCTTTGATCAATGTGCTCGACCCAGAGCGGGTGATTCTTGGCGGTGGTATAGCAGCAGGAGCTGGAGATCAGTTGATGATTCCTTTGCAGACTTACTTGGATGAAATGGAGTGGAGGCCAGGAGGTCAAGGCGTGAAACTGGTGCTAGCTTCAGCTGGAGAGTGGGCAGGTTCCTATGGCTGTGTGGCTCAGTTTTTGTCCGACATGGGTTAAGGTTCGACTGGAAAGGGGGGGCGGAGCGGTTCGAAGCCAACTTTAGGCTGCATCAAAACGGTGACTTCCTTTTTGCCTGTCACAATGGACTCAGCTTCGGCTACAGGCAGGGATGCGTTTTGCCACCTCATTGCTGCTTTTTCCCCTGTTTTTGGCTTTGTCTTCCTGCCAAACCCACACCACGCCAGAGAAGCCTGTGCAGGCTCTGGCAAAGGACGAGTATTTCGTGAACTACATCAAGCCGATTTTCGCCCAGCGATGCGTCTCTTGTCATCGTGGGCAGGCAGCTCCAGCAGGGCTCTCCTTGGTGCAGCGCAGTGGCCTCTATGCGCCGCTGAGAAAGGGAAAAACCTACGTGATCCCTGGGAATCCTGGAGCCAGCCTGCTGCTCAATAGCATTGACTACGGCGGCAGCCATCCACGCACAACGCCGCGTGTGACAGGAGCTCTTTCCGATCTAGAAATGGGTGCGCTGCACGAGTGGATCGAAGACGGTGCCTACTGGCCCGAAAATCCGAAAGGATTCATTCAGCCGACGGCTTTTCCCTGATCGCTGATCTGAAAATCTAGCGGATTTTTCGGCTTAGCGTTTGGGGCGCACGGGGGCAGTTGCCTCCTTCACGAGGAGTTCGGCGATCTTTTCGGCAGAATTGCGAACCGCCATTTGGTTCGCCGCCCGCTTCATGGCATCGGCTTTTTTGGGTTCATTCAGGATGCCACGCACGGCATCTGCCAGCACATCGGCATTGAGCTCCTTCTCGCTGAGCATGAGGGCAGCTCCGCTTTGGTGAAAGATTTCGGCATTTCGTGTCTGGTGATCCTCAGCCGCGAAGGGGTAAGGCACGAGCAGGCTCGGTACGCCGAAGTAGGCCAGCTCTGACATGGAGGAGGCTCCGCTGCGAGCGATGGCCAGGTCTGCGACGCGGTAGGCCATCTCCATGCGGTGGCAAAAGGCAGCCACATGCTGCGTCAGCAAGGGGTGCTTGGCATACACATCACGCACTTCCTCATAGTCTGTCGGCCCTGCAATGTGTAGCAACTGGATGCCCATCTTTTCGAATTGCTCCAAGGCCATGCCTACCACGCGATTCACGCCGCGTGCTCCCTGACTCCCACCCATGATGAGCAGGGTTTTTTTGCGTGGATCTAGCTTGAAAAAGTCGTGCGGCTTTTCGCTGCTGCTCTGGCGCATGCTGCTGCGGATCGGTGTGCCTATGGCGCGCACATCACCATGCTTGGGGAAGTGTGCCTTGCACGCCTCCAGCCCGCAGAGTACGATGTCAGCGTAGCGGGCATTCAGGCGATTGGCCTTGCCGGGGATGGCATTGCTTTCGTGGATGAGCGTGCGGCAGCCTTCCTTTCTTCCGGCGTAAAGGGGGGCAAAGGAGGTGAAGCCGCCCATGCCTAGCACGACGCTGACGCGGTGATCTCGGATGATCTTGCGGCATTGCTTCATGCCTTTCCACAGGCCAGCGAGAAAGCTCAGCAGTTTCGGTGACCATGGTTTTGGCATGGCCAAGAAGGGCATTTTTTCAAAACGCAGATCTTTGTGACCCGAGGCAGCGATGGAGTCGATCTTCTTCTCACTGATCAGCAGTGTCACATCATGACCGCGTGCCTTCAGGACCTCAGCCACCGCGATGCCGGGAAATAAATGCCCACCGGTGCCACCGCAGGCGATGAGCACATGGACAGACTTGTTTTTGGGAGTCTTCACAGAGATCGAAAATAGGGGAAAAATCGGGGAGTGGACTCCCCAGGGAACGCGTTTCTTAAGGCATCGTTCCAGAGCTGGCAAGGCTAGGCTGTTCGGGACCGCAGCTTCGGCTCAGTGGCAGACGACCGTGACCTCGCGCCGGTTGGCGTGCAGCTGGCGGGCAAAAACTTCGCCTGGGGCAAAGCGGTGCAATTGCTTGAGCAGGGCAGGGAGCTGGGACTCCACCTCAGCATCGTTCATCTTCAGCGTCAGGATCATCCATCGTGGCTGTGTCAGTGCTGTCAGTCGCTCCACATAGCGCAGCACCAGGCCGGGATGCAGGTTCATGTCAGAGGCTAGAAGATCAATCTCGCTCGGCAGGTCAGAGCGCTGCAAATCACCTGCCGCGAGTCGCAGGTGCGTGAAGTGGCGATGCTCCAGCACACGGGGGTCCATGGCCGCAGTGTCCACGCCGATGACTTCCATCCCGCGATTCAGCAGCGACCAGGAGGCACCTCCGGGTGCGCTGCCTAGCTCGAGCGCAGTGGCTTTCTCCAGCTTTCCCGGTGCATCCAGGCCCAGCCAGGCCAGAGCTTGCTCCATCTTTGACCACGCACGGGAAGGTGCCTCCGCAGGTAGGATGAGTCGTGGTAGCGCCCCTGGATGAGGATGGCTACTGCCTCCACGACGATGCAGCCCGAGGAACCAGGGCTCAGTCTCCGTGCCCAAGATGACATCCAGCACCCAGGGGCTGGCAGGATCGAGCGTGAGCTGGCTCTGGATGGCCGACTGCACCTCATCCATCCGCTGCCATTCAGCCGTTGGGACGCCATCTTCTGCCACCAAACGGGGAAAGACGTGCACTGCACATGGGCGCAAAGGTGCTTTTTCTACCACCTCGGCAGCCGTGCGCGCCATGCCTGCCGAGAAACCAGTGATGGTGGCAAAGGCAGCGTCGAGGACAAAATCATCCCGCAGTGGCGTGCGTGACTTCCAGGTGATTAGCTGCGGACGCATGAAGGCAGGCGTCAGCCAGTTGCCATGACGGGACGCCACCTCCCGCTTCAGGGTGGCCTCCGAGCCCGCGCGGCAGGTCGCGAAGATAAAGTCTGGCATTTTCAGCATCGAGTCACTTGGCATGGTTTCGAGCGTGCTCAAAGAGCAACTTCGCTGCTGGACATGCCGCCCGGAGTCGTCTCCAATGCGCGCGCTTCCGCCTGAGGGAGCTTTTTTCTCACCACCAAACCATCAGCAACAACAAACAAGACCATGGGCAAAATCCAATTCGGTTCCGAGGTGTACACCTGGTTCATGCAGGGTACGGGCAAGGGTTACGACAACAAACTCGACCACATGATCCGTGTGGCTTCTGAAGCCGGCTTCACTGGCATCGAGCCCATGGTGCTCGAGATCTCCCAGAGCGCTCTCGGATGCTGCAAATACTGGCTGGGTGATTTCTGTGATCCCGTGAAGCTGAAGGACACTCTCCAGCAGCACAACATGAAGCTAGCTGGCCTAGCTCTGGTCTGTGCCTGGGATGGCGAGACCGAGGCTCCTAACGAGCGGGAGGCGGCAGACTTCACCATCAACCTGCTGAAGCACTTCCCCGGCTCCATGCTCGGCACGGTGACGCTCCCCAGCGGGCGCAACAAAGACCTGCAAAAGCGTCGTCTGAACGTGGCGAAAAACATCAACGCGGTCTCCCAGCGTGCTGCTGAGCAGGGCATCAAGTGCTCCTACCACCCGAACTCTCCCCCTTCCTCCCTGGTACGCACTCAAGAGGACTATGACGTCGTGCTAAGCAGCCTGGACCCCAAGGTCACTGGCTGGACGCCTGACGTGGGCCACATCATTCGGGGTGGCATGGACGTCATTGCCACGCTCACCAAATGGCAGCACCTGATCAACCACATCCACTACAAGGACTTCTCTGGCAACGGTGCCGAGCCTTGGTCACAGATGGGCACGGGCAAGCTGGACTTCCACAAGATCACCGAGTTCCTCGTGCAGCGGAACTACGAAGGCTGGATCATCTGCGAAGATGAGGCGCACATCGCCGTGGAAGACCCCGATGGCGTCACCAAGCAGAACGGCCAGTGGTGCAAAGAAAACCTTTATCCAATCGTCGGTCTCGCTTGAGATGGATCGGGTAGGTGAACTCGTGACAGAATCTCTCACCAACCCAAGAACTTCGAAAGCCCCGCAGACTCTCTGCGGGGCTTTTCATTTTTTCATCCCCATTGCAAAAAAGCGCTCAGGCCGCTGAGCCTGAGCGCTCTGTCATGGATGATGCCAAAGAGGAGGTGGCCTCAGCTCTCTGGCGAATCTGAAGCGGCAGCCTCGGCAGTCTCTCCAGGCGCAGCCTCAGTCGCATCCGTAGGTGCAGATTCAGTGGTCTCGGCAGCGGCAGGCTCTTCCTCGTCGGGAATCACCGTGGCCACATCTTGGATGGTTTCACCTTCAGACAGGTTCATCAGCTTCACGCCTTGGGCGTTGCGTCCGCATTCACGGATCTCGCTGACGCGAATGCGCACGCTCTGGCCACTGCTGGTCATCAGCATCAGTTCATCGCTCTCAGCCACCGCAAGGGCTGCGACGACCTTGCCTGTCTTTTCCGTGACATTCATGGTGATCACGCCTTTGCCACCACGGCTGGTCAGTCGATATTCTTCAAAGGAAGTGCGTTTGCCCAGGCCATTCTCGGAGACCACGAGCATCTGCTTGGCAAAGTCCACGGCTGTTAGGCTGACCATGAAATCACCTTCCTCCAGACGGATGCCACGCACACCGATGCTGTTGCGGCCCACGGCACGGATATCTTCCTCTTCGCAGCGGACGCACATGCCTTCGTGGGTGCTCATGCAGATCTGGCTCTTGCCATCGGTCAGGATGACTTGGATCAGCTCATTGCCTTCTTCAATGTTGATGGCGTTGATGCCGTCTTTGCGGATGTTTTTGAAGTCTTCCAAAGCGGTCTTCTTCACTGTGCCGTCCTTGGTTCCAAAGAGCACAAAGCGGTTCGGGCTCCACATTTCCTCGTCATCGGCTCCAGCAGCCTCAATGCGCAGGATGGCGGCGATCTTCTCTTCTGGGAAGCTTACCTTGAACTTCTGGCCGTCTTTTTCACGCTCCACCGTCATGGCGGGACGCAGGTTCAGCACATTTTTGATGCTGCGACCTTTGCCAGTGCGTGCAGCTTCGGGCAGTTGATACACACGCTCCACATACACACGGCCCGTATTGGTGAAGAACATCAGGTAATCGTGTGCGGAAGCGGTAAACAAGTGTTCGACAAAGTCGCCCACCTCATCGTCGCCACTGGCTTCTCGCGTCTCCATGCCCTTCAGCCCTTTGCCTCCACGACCTTGAAGACGAAACTCGGAGGCAAGCGTGCGCTTGATGTAGCCGCGATGCGTCAGGGTGACGATGTAGGGCTTGTTCGCGATGAGGTCTTCGATGCGGATTTCGCCTTCAGCGGCTTCGATCTTCGTCAGGCGCGGCGTGCCGTATTTGACACGGATGGCTTGCAATTCGTCTTTGATGATCGTCAGCACGCGGATCTCACGAGCCAAGATGTCAAGGAAGTCGGTGATCTCCGCTAGCACGCTGTCATACTCAGCTTTCACCTTGTCCTGCTCCATGCCGGTCAGCTGGTAGAGGCGCAGTTCCAAGATGTGATTCACCTGCACGTCTGTGAAGACATATCGGTCGCCCTTCACCGAAGGCTGACTCCGAATGATGATGCCCAGCGCTCGTGCCGTCTCGGTGCTGAAGTCGAAAGCCTTCAGGCGCTGGAAGGCTTCTTCACGGTTGCGAGAGTCACGGATGATTTTGATGAAATCATCCAAGTGGCCAATGGCACCTAGAAAGGCTTCCAGCTTCTCGCTGCGCTCTTCGGCTTTCTTCAAAAGGTAACGTGTGCGGCGTAGCACGACCTCGCGCCGGTGCTCGATGTAGCAAGCAATGGCATCCTTCATCGACAAAACGCGCGGGCGGCGGTTGTCGATCGCCAGCATGTGAATGGCAAAGCTGGTCTCCAGCGAGGTGTGCTTGAATAGGTTGTTCAGCACAACTTGCGCGCGGGCATCTTTGCGCAGATCCACGACCACACGGGTGTTTTCGTCAGACTCATCACGCACGCCGCTGATCTCGGGCAGCACTTTTTCTTGAGCCAGTTCGGCGATGCGCTCCACCAGCACCGCACGGTTCACGCCGTAGGGAATGGCGGTGATGATGATCTGCTCACGGTTGCCATTTTCAGCGATTTCGGCGTGGCCTCGGATGCGCACGCTGCCATGACCTGTCTCGAAGTATTCGCGAATGCCTTCCACGCCATGAATCGTGCACCCCGTCGGGAAGTCCGGTCCTGGAATGATGGCGTTCAGCTGCGCGGTCGTGATGTTTGGATTGTCGATCTGGGCACAGATGCCATCGACGATCTCGCCCAGATTATGCGGCGGCATGTTCGTGGCCATCCCCACGGCGATGCCTGTACCGCCATTCACGAGAAGCTGCGGGAAAGCAGAAGGCAGCACGGTGGGCTCCACGCGGGTTTCATCGTAGTTAGGCACCCAGTCCACGGTCTCCATGTCCAGGTCCGCCAGCATCATGTTGCCCAGGTGCGTCAGCCGAGCCTCGGTGTAACGCATGGCTGCGGGCGGGTCACCTTCCACGGAGCCGAAATTTCCCTGACCGTCCACGAGAGCCTCACGGATGCCCCAGGGCTGCGCCATGTTCACCAGCGTCGGGTAGATGGCCTGGTCACCATGCGGGTGGTAGTTACCCATCGTCTCACCCACGATCTTCGCGCACTTGAGGTGCTTCTTGTTCGGCTGCACCCCCAGCTCGTTCATCGCATACAAAAGGCGACGCTGGGAGGGCTTTAGTCCATCTCGCACATCGGGCAGTGCGCGGGAGATGATGACGGACATCGAGTAGTCCAGGAACGAATTTTTGACCTCCTCGTCCACATTGATCGGACGCACAGCGTGAAAGCTGCTTTCGGGAAGAGGGGCAGGGACAGCGGGATCGGACATTGCAGGGTCGGCGTTTGAAAAAACTTCTCCCCAAATGACATCAAACCACATCACTTAGGAAGCTCAAAAAACAGAGAGAATTCATCCTCTGATTCGCTGGGGAAAAGCCCCTCCGCAAGGCCGG
The DNA here is from genome assembly GCA_027484445.1 of Verrucomicrobiaceae bacterium. Classification (GTDB taxonomy): domain Bacteria; phylum Verrucomicrobiota; class Verrucomicrobiia; order Verrucomicrobiales; family Verrucomicrobiaceae; genus Prosthecobacter. The sequence goes on along the minus strand of JAIXSY010000025.1, from coordinate 445,226 downwards.
ATTTCGAGGGTTTTCTGCCCCACTTCAGGGCCGCAGGTCGCCTCTGTCAGCCGTGTGCAGCCGCTAGCCTGCCCAAGACAGCCTCGTCAGCCCCGAAAACACTCCGCTTAGCGCCATTCGTGCTTGGGGTAGCGCCCGCGCAGTTGAGCCTTCACGGCAGGGTAGCCCTCCTTCCAGAACCGACCGAGATCGCCTGTGGTCTGGATGGGGCGCTGCGCCGGGGAGAGCAGATGCACGACCACCGTGACCCGACCAGCTGCGACCTTCGGGTTTTCATTCACATCATAGAGCTGCTGAAGCACCACGCTCACGCTGGGAGCCTGCTTTTCATCATACTCGATGCGAGCGGTGCGGCCATTCTTCAGCGCCAGTCGATCCGGTGCATAGCGCTCCAGAAGCTCCCGCTGGGCATGGCTGAGCCACTGATGCAGGGCAGGGAAGATGTCTTTGTCCTTGAGCTGGCGGTAGGTCGTGCAGCCTTCGCAGACCTGCTCGACGATTAGCCGCCGGTCCTCTTCCGTGATGGGGGGAATTTCCAGCTCAGGCATCCAGCGGGACAGGCAGTTCACTCGCGTGATCCACTGCTCTACTTTTTCATTCCAAAGGGGCAGTTGCAGACGCCCCGACACGACCTCTTCGGCCAACAGGCTGGCCGCCACACTGGCTTCAGGCTCACCGCGCTCTCGACTGCTGAGCACGAGACTGCGAAAGCGCACTTCCTCCACGTTCACCACACGTCGATTCACGCTGTCGTAATGCGCGCGTTTGCCAGTCGTGAAGTCATCGGGGAATAGCTCACGCAGCCATTCTTCCTCGATCTTGGTCACGAGATTCAGCTGCACCGTCAGCGCCTTGCCCTGCACTTCGACAATCTCGGAGGCGATGAGCAGACGCGGTGGCCGAATGTGGGCGTCTTTGCCCAAATGGCCGCTGTAGCCGCCCGGCAAACGATAGATTCGACTGCCGCTGCTAGTCTCAACGCCCAGGTGATCGGAGAAGGCGGCGAGCAGTGTTTTGGCCAAGGCCTCTGCGCTCGCGACCTCATCATTCACAGGCAAACCCGCCCGTTGAGCCAGGCGCAGGAATTGATCGTAGCTCCGGCCTGCCTCTCGGGCGCTCATGGCGTGCACATTCAGGGGCGCGCAGGCCTGGGGGTCAAAATTCAGCGCGTGAGCTCGAATGAAGGCGCGGAGTAGCGCCTGAAATTCGCTGAGATCATCGTTTTCCCAGAAGTCTTCGTTTTTGAAGGAAGATTGGTTTTTCCCCACCATCAAGATCTCTCGTCCCTGCGCCAGTGCAGCACACATGGCCGCCTCGCGCACACAGCCCTGCTCCGCCGCTGCTAGCAGCATCCGGGCAAAGCGTGGATGCGTGGGAAAGGCGGACATCTTCAGGCCAGTCGGTGTCAGGCGCTGGTCATGAATGGCCCCTAGATCGTGCAGCAGAGTTTCGGCTCGATTCAGCGCAGCTTCGGCGGGTTTTTCGAACCATTCGATGGGCAGCTTCGCCTTGGCCTGTGCCACGTGGATCGCAAGCAGAGCCTCGCCCAACTCCAAGCGTTGAATTTCGGGCAATTCGCTTTCGATGCGATGCAGGTGCTCCCGCTCTGCCCAGAGGCGAATCGCGATGCCAGGGCCGAGTCGTCCCGCACGTCCCGCACGCTGCTCGGCGCTGGCGCGGCTGATCTTCTGCACCGTCAATGTGTTCAGTCCGCGTCTCGGATCGTAGCTGGCCACACGAGCCAGTCCGCCATCGACGACAGCCTTGATGCCCTCAATCGTCAGCGATGTTTCAGCAACATTCGTGCTCACGATGATCTTGGGCTGCTCGCCTGCCGTCACGGCCGCATCTTGATCTTGCGGCGTCATTTCGCCATGCAGTGAGACGATGCGCCTTCCCTTGGCAAAACTTCGGCCTTGCAGCGCGGTCATCGTTTTGCGGATCTCGTAAGCTCCCGGCATGAAGACCAAGATATCTCCGCCGTCCCGAAGCTCACTCGCCAGCGCTTCACAGGCCCTCGCGGCCTGATCCCAGATGGGTTCAGTTTGGTTCAGCCGCAGGTCACGATTCGCAGCCTGGTAGCGAACCTGCACCGGGTAGGTTCGGCCTTCACTCTCCAGCAGCTTCACAGGCTGCATGAAGTCCATCAAAGGCCCCGGTACCAGCGTCGCCGACATGACGATGATCTTCAAATCCGGCCTGCGTGCTCGCTGCAAGGCTCGTGCCCAGGCCAGCACCAGATCGCCATCCAGATGGCGCTCATGGAATTCATCAATGATGACGCAGCCCACTTTGCTCAGGTCAGGGTCCTCCATGAGCTGGCGTAGCATCACGCCCTCTGTCACATAGACCAGACGTGTGTCCCGACTGGTCACGTTGTCAAAACGCACCTGGTAACCCACCTCGCTACCGAGTCTGCCATCGCGCTCTTTCGCGACTCGTTGCGCCAGCATCCGTGCTGCGATGCGTCGCGGCTGCAGCACGATGCAGCGTTGACCGTCTTTTAGGATGCCAGAGTCCAGCACGAACTGCGGCACCTGGGTGGATTTGCCAGATCCGGTCGGAGCTTTCAGCAAGAGGTTTGGGAACTGCGGATCTCGCAGCTGAGCGACCACGGCATCGCGGATTTCAAAAATAGGCAGGCTGGCAGAGGCAGGCATTCGGCGGGGAAAGGCTGCTTCTGTGTGCCGGAGCTGGCCCAGGGTCAAGGATTCAAGCCAATCCAACTGCAAGCCTTGGACGACAGCCTGAGCTGCTTGTCTCCGTTCAAATAAGTCACGACCCAGCCGACTGTGATCATGAAAGAGCAGTTGGATCGCGTTTCTAACTCAAGCACCCGATGACCACCCGCCGCACCCTTCTTCAAACTGGAGCCATCACCTCGCTTTCATTCTTTGATCTGCCTTCGCTTTTTGCCGCTGAAGGCATCCCGCAATCGGTGCAGGAGCTTTGGGCGGATTTTGATCCGCAGCGCGATCCCATTGAGACGGAGGTCATTCGCGAGTGGAAGGAAGACGGCATGATTCTGCGGCATGTGCGCTACTTCATCGGCAGCTTCAAAGGCAAGCCGGCACGCATGGCGGCGGTGTATGGCTTTCCGGAAGGCGCGAAGGAAAAACTGCCGGCGGTGATGCACATTCATGGTGGCGGCCAGCGAGGCTCGGTGAGCGAGGTGAAGCTGCTCGTGGCGCGAGGTTACGCGGCGCTCTCTGTGAACTGGGGCGGCAGCGGCAATGGGAAAGCTCCCTTCAACACCTGCGAGAAGGCCGAGCCCGGCGATCCGAACACCGATTGGGGCGCGGTGGATCCCTCACAGCTCAATGTGCCGGGTTACTCGTCGATGCTGCCAGGTCCGAAGCATGTCTTTGAAGACCGCGAGCATCCGAAGAACAACAACTGGTATCTCCTCACGCTTGGCTGCCGTCGCGGGCTGACTTTTCTCGAACAGCAGCCGGAGGTCGATGCGCAGCGCCTCGGCGTGCATGGTTACTCAATGGGCGGGAATCTCACGATGTATGTCGCGGGCACGGATCGCCGGGTGAAGGCCGCCGTTCCCGGCGTCGGTGGGCAAGGCTGGCGCTGGCAGACACACGAGTTCATTGGCGGGACGGACCAGCAGGACCGAATCAAAGGCGATGTCGAGGTCTTCAAGCGCACGCTCAGCTTTGAAAGCTACGCGCCGCTGATTCAGTGCCCGGTCTTGCACCGCAGCGCCACGAACGACTTCCACGGCTGGATGGACGACGTGTATCGTACCAACGCGCTCATCGAAAAACAGCCCACGCGCTACAGTTGGGTGCCGCACATGAATCACCGCCTCACGCCGGAGATCGCCATCACGATGCCGTTGTGGTTCGACCACTATCTCAAAGGCGGCCCCGCTTTGCCGGACACACCGCAGAGCGAGCTCCGCCTCAAATCGAACGACGACGTGCCCATGCTGCGTGTGCGGCCGGATGCGAAATCGCTGCCCGTGGCCCGCGTGGAGATGTTTTACAGCATCGATCCCGATCCGCGTGCCCGCTTCTGGCGCAGTGCAGACGTGCATCACGAGTCCGAAGGCTACATCGCCCAACTGCCGATCCACACGCACGACCTGCCGCTCTTCGCCTTCGCGAACGTTTACTACACGCTGCCAAAGCCCGAATCCTTGGCGCAGATCCCCGGCAACTCCAAACCCATCACCGAAGTCTGCATCAGCTCGCTGCTGCACACGCACAGCGCGGCGGAGGTCAAACAAGCCTCTCCCAAGCTCACCACGGAGGCTTCCAAACTCATCGAGGACTTCGCCCACGGCCAACGCGATTGGTATTCTCTCAATGCGGGCAATCTCACGCATCAGCAGCTCTGGACGCGCAAAGTCACCGACCCGCTCTGGCGCGGCCCGGAGGGCTCCAAGCTCGTCCTCACGCTCAAAATGCCGAAGACCAACCGCTTTCACCTCATCCTCGAAGAAAACGAATGGCGCAGCTACCGTGGCAAACGCCGCACCTTCGTTTGCACTCGGGAAATCCCCGGCTCCGAAGCTCCGCAAACCCTCACGCTCGATTTGAAGGACTTCACCTCCCCCGAAGGCCCGCTCACCAACTGGTCTGAAATCGATCAACTCGGCCTCTGCGCCCATTTCGTCGCCAAAGGCAGCACCGCGAGCGATGCCCCGCTCTGGAAAGGCCCCGCGCCGGAGTTCTTGCGGATTGAGTGGGATTGATGTCATTTCGTTGTTGATGTCGATGCCTGATCTTTATCTCAGCCAAATCCGAAGTAACCTCGGAGCAGCACCCCGGCCGTTAGGATGGTTCAAGCCATCTCCGTTTGCGTTTCCAGAGCCGCCGTGGATGGCATCAGCCAAGGACAGCGATGAACCCATGAAGGAGGTCATCCGTGGCCAGAGATCCCTTTGGAAGCATGGTGTCGTGGTTTGGGGTCATGTGGTAAGGGCAAACTCAAGATTGTATGTATCGGGCACCGACGATTGTCCTGCGACCCTTATTTTCTCGGCATCAGCCCCCGACGAGGAAGCGATCCAGGTCCTGCCAGGATTGGTCAAGAAATTGCATCATCTTCGTGAATGCGTGTTTCCCGAGCCTGGATGGACTCAGCGGGAGACAGAGTGGTGGGAAGATCTGCACAATGACATGTCCTATCACAGAGGGTTCAAGCTCCCCGATGAGTGGCAAACTGGCGCACAAGATTACAAAGGAAGCTCGCTCCTCATTCACCGCACTCACTTGCCTGAAAATCGTATCGCAAGCCGCCTGCTGCCGATTCTCGTCGATCCTGTCGCTTGCATCGCTCAAATAGTCCCCATGAATCACTGGCCCGAAGGTTTGAGTGAATGGTTGCTGAAACATCATGGATTGAGCGATACGCCGACTTTGCAGGCACCGGATTTCGGACCGAGTGCGAGTTATCTGGCAGACGATCCCGCAGATCGGAGTCAGCGTGAGGAGGCCTACTCAGCCGTTTTTGGGTCGATCCAATCGGTATATCACGAACTGATCCCATCTCCACATCACATTGATGTGTATAGCTTTCGGTGGGCGGCTCCTCGTGATGAGCATGCCTACGTGACGGGCGGAATGAGCGATGCAACCCAACCGGGCGGGGGAGACTTTGCGAGGATAGAACTGGTGTTTTATTCCAAGTCCCATGATGAGCGGTTTGCAAAGATGCTGCGATCGTTTGCTCGCTATCCTTGGGAGACAGGTAACACGATACATCCTTTCGACACCGTTCCGCTCGGAGAATATGCGAACGACATTCTCGGGACAGAGCGGTTTACGGCGTTGATGTTTCTCCCCGGTGTCGCCAAACCAGAAAGCCCGATTCATCAGTCACCTTGCCTCGTCGCCAGCAGCACACGACTGTTAACTGTCGTTCCGCTAACTGAAGCAGAATTGGGCTTCAAATTGTTCCATGAACCACAAGAGTTCCTCGATTTGATGCGTGAGGCGAGATTTGACCTCGCCTTTGATCCTTTGAGGCCATCACTCGTATAGTCGTGCATTGTCACTTGGACGTTGAGACATCACGGGTGGAAGTCCCGGCCTCTACGCCCACTTCGTCGCCAAAGCTAGCACCGTGAGCGACGCGCCGCTCTGGAAAGGCCCCGCGCCGGAGTTTTTGAGGCTGGTGTGGCAGGAATAGCCCTTTGGCAGCTGGATTTTCGCGCGGAAGCGAGAAAGTTGTAACCTGTGTTTCCTCACGGCTCAGGAAGCCGTGCCATGGCTTTGCCATCGAGAACGCGGCTTGGGTGGCATTAGCTGACGTACCGACGGCTCTGGAGTCGGGTAAAGAACTCAGGGGCGCTTTTGACCCCATGTGACGTTGTTGGGTGAATTCTGAACGAAGGTTTTGGCAACCGGATGAAGACAGCAGAATGTCTTCATTCGGTTGCCAGTTTTACCAGTCGTGATGAAGCGGGGTGTCCTTTGAGCCAGCCAAGGCAGGTGGGAGGAAACCGTTCTCGTGACTGCTTCACAGCGGAGTTTTGATGCGCGTCGATCTCTTTTTTCAATTCGGCTGCGCACTTCATGGCGCGGGCCTTTTCCTCAGGCGTTAGGCTCTTTCCGACATCGTTCCGCCGTTCGATCGCGATGTTCTAGCCGTTGATCGGCTCTTTGGAGTTGTTGGCTGCGGCATCTTCCAACCCGGGATAAGCCTCGACTTGATCCTTCTCCACACCTCCCTTTTCTCCACTGTCGCCTTGGTTATACCTCACCCCGAGGGGCATTTGGAACATGATGTGGCCTTGCATGGCAGCCTGGCGCCAGCACTTGTGCGGTCATCTTCGCGGAGATCGTGGTGCCGACGGCGAAGGGAGGGGAGTGTCGGCTTTTTCCAGTCTTGCGAATGGGAGGCATCTTGCCTGAAGGAAAAGCTGGTCTAGGTTAAGGGGCAATGACGGTTCACTTTGAACATCTTCCAGGACTGACGGCCTCTGTGGACGAGGTTTCGTACGATCCTACCCGTCCTGCACCGCCAGACCGTCCGCATCCTTTTGTGTATCATGTTTCGATTCACAATGGATCGCCCGAGACGGTCAATATTTTCGGCAGAAAGTGGATCGTGCGAGACACCGATGGGGACACCTTGGTCGTGGAGGGGGATGGAGTGGTGGGACAGTTTCCGAAGCTGGAACCGGGCCAGACCTTCAGTTACAATTCCTACCACGTGATCAAGGCGGAGAGCTGTGCCACAGGCTCTTTTTTTGGCACAACCCAACAGGGAAGACCTGTTTTTGTAAGAATCCCACGCTTTGAAATGCATCCGCCGTTGATGGCTTGATGTTGGCCCTTTCGGGAAGCTGATTCAATACACGGCGCGTCGGTGAAAGAGGCAGCTTTCTAGCAACAACAGACTCAACGTGAGCCACAGTAGCCATCTCGGTAGGTCGGAAAGGCTGCTGTGCATCGCTGGGGCCGTGGACGGTGATGAAGTTGCCTGGACTGGGCGGGTGGGGAGGTGGGTCTCTTGGCTCGAGCAGAGGATGCTCGCGCCTTTGGCTTCTGCGGTGCTCCACGCACCGATGCGATGCAGGGCGAGCCATTGATGCTGAGCCGAGTCACTGGCTGTGATGAACTGGCTACCATCCCAGGCTTGCCATTCGACCAAGCCTGGAGTGCTGAGCAATGAGCCCGTGCGTTGGATCTTGAGTTCGTTGATCGCATCGGTGGCCTCGGCGCACCATTGCAGGGCATTCCCGAGCAGCAGAGGAAAGGTGGGCAGCAGGGCCAACTGCTCGGACCGTGAGGGAGAGAAGGCGGTCACGACGAGCCGCTGGCCTGAAACTTCCCCCGCCGCGAGCACGGGTTCATTGCCAGCCATCCAGAGGGGTTCGAGCGAGTCTAGCCCGAGCACGCCAGTCTGAGTGATGGCGAGGCGGCTGGTCGTGGTGCGGAAGAGCAAAGGATGATCGGGGGATAAGGCACGCACCTCATCATGCGGCAGGCCCGGCTCCGGCAGACGACGTAGCTGAACTGGGCCACGGCTGACGGGTGGGTTCAGCGCAAGGATGGGGCGATCGTTCGGGAGTTGGTCAGGCAGCCAGTTTTCAAAGAGATAGACATCTGGCTTTTCGGTCGGAGGCCAGGCAGCTGGCTCACCTGCGAGGATTTCGAGCCTGCCTGCTTGCACCATGGCTCCGAGGGCCACCTGGGTGAACGGGTCTGCTTTTTCTGCCAGGTAAGAAACGACCAGAGGCCGCGCCTGGGGCAGGGGAGCGGCCAGGGCATCATCCCAGCCCAGGCAATCGCCTGGAGTGGTCAGGCGCAGTTCCAGGAGCTGACCATGCACGCCCTCCAGAGGAATGACCAACGAGGCTCTGGCTCCAGGCTCCAGGTCAATTTCGCGCAGCTGAACAGGTCGGCCAGCCAGCGTCACTTCCAGCGTGGAGGTGAGTCGCTGCGGATTGGTCTCGGCGGCTTCCATTTTCACATAAACCTCGTATCGATCCTGCGAGAGGAGGGCACGTCGGATCTGGAAGGCGGTGATGCCTGCGTTGGTCGGAGCAGGGAGAGAGACATCCATGAAGAAGGTCTGTGGAAAGTCGTGTTCTGCTGGAAGTGGACGATCCGAGGCAACCCAAAGCTGCGAGCGCTGGTCTAGCGCGGCGATTCTTTTCAAGAGGGGAAGGGCGGAGTCGGGGCGGAATTCGACAGGCAAGGCAGAGAGCTCGGACAGCAGTCGCAGGCATTCCCGTCGGCTGCGACTGCGCGACAGCAGGACGCGTGGACGGTCCGCACAGGCCACGAGCGAGAGGATGGTTTGATCCGGCAGGCTCAGCAGTCGCTGACGGGCGAGGTTTAGGGCTTCATCGAGTCGAGTGCGACCTTGGCCATCGCGGGCATTCATGGAGGCTGAGCAATCCACGGCTAAGACGACTGCACCAGGCGCATCTGCATCTGCCTGATGCGTGGGACGTGCCAGTGCCAACACGCTTGCCACGATGATCAAAAGGGTGAGCAAAAGGGAAAGCCAACGCTTGATTCGCCGCAGCCAAGCGGACTCCTGGTGCTCACGCGAAAGGGAGCGGAAGAAAATCAGCGTGGAGACGGGCACCTGGCGTGCCCTTTTTCGAAACAGATACAGCGCCAGCGGAATGAGCGCTAGCCAACCGAAGTGTAGGTAATGGGGGGTGAGAAAACTCATCCTCAGGGTTCATTCGCATCCATCCACAGTAGCTTCGAAAAGTCGAATGCTCATATTGGCTCATGCATCCTCGGCTTCAGCTTGGAAGCGTCTCGACAGCGAGCAGTTGCAGCCCATGTGGCACGAACTTTTGAAAATCAGCCACGTTGCGGGTGGCAATGCAAACACTGCGGTTCATGGCGCACGCAGCGATCATGCAGTCGGAATGCGAACCACGCTTGCGACCTGTGTAATGGAAAAGCCGCGAGGCCTGTTCTGCATCCTTTTCGGTAAAGTCGATCACGCGACCGCCAATGACAGCGTGCACGGCATCTTTTTGCTGCTTGGTGTGCGGGCCATTGAGGAACTCTGACCATGCGATGCTGCATACGGCCAGCTCTTCGCCAGACAGTAACCACTTTTTGATGATCGCAATGTGAGGTGATCCCACGGTCACCAAGTCGATCAGCAGATTCGTGTCGAGGTGGATCATGCCTCCCACCAGTAGCGTTTGGCTTCACGTTCGCCACGCACTTCTTCCCTGAAAGCATCAGCTTCTTGCACGGTCAGGCCACCACCATTTTGCAGCCATTGTAGAGCTTCTAGGGGTTTGGGGCATTGGTCTTTCATGTCTTCGGCTTCTTTGATGTGACGCACGGCTCGACGCATGACCTCAGCCTTGGGAACCCCCCATTTTTTCGAGAGTAATTCCAAGGCACCGAGGGTGAACGAATCAAGCGCCATGCTGGTTCGTGTGAGTGTATAAGTCATGTGGTAACATGTTATGCACCTTTGTCTTTTCAAGCCCTTTTTCCGCTCGTTCTAGACGCAGAACCGAGGGGGACAATCCTTACTTCGCCTTCGGGTTCCGCATGTAATACAGGTGCCCGTCCTCGGCTCCGCCGACGAAGTCAGGGACGCCATCCGCATTGAAATCGACGGTGGTGGGGCTGACGTCGTGGCCTTCGATGTTGGCGTCGGAAAGGAGGCCCATGTCGGTGAAGAACCATTTGCCATCGGTAGCGCTTTCCTGGCGGAGGAAGTTGGCGTTGGCGGAGTTCAGCAGGATGTCGAGCTGGCCGTCCTGATCCCAATCCATGATGCAAAGTTTGCGTCGTCCGCTCTTGCCGGCGATGCCCGCGTTGAGGCGCAAAGGCTCTCCAGGGGTCATGGCGACGGGTGTTTTCACTTTGAGGCCTTCTTCGGCTTTGTGAGCTTTGTCAGAAGCGCAAATCACGCGTTGAGGGTGCTTGAGGATGAGTTGGTCGCCCTGCTTCGCACGCTCGAAGAAGGCGAGGTAGCCTTCTTGATCGAGCATGACGAGGTCGGTGAGGCCGTCCTTGTTCCAATCGACGCCGACAGGCGTCGTGCGCCATTGGGTGAGCAACGCTTTGCCATCGGGACGCAGCCAGCCGTAAGCGAGATGCGGCTGCTCGCCGTTCCATTCGACCTCGATGGGCTGCGCGGCGGCGAGTTGCGGTTTTTGGCGTGTGCCGATGTTTTTGAACCACACGACTTTGCCGAGGATGGAGTTCAAAAGAAGGTCGGGAAGGCCGTCTTGATCCCAATCGGCCACGGTTTGCGTGGTGTAGCCCCATTTGGCCTCGCAGGGGCCTTGGATGCTGCCATTCGGGCCGGCCATCGGACGGATGACTTTGCCTGCAGCGGTGAGTTTGACCGGCGCGGCCCACTTGGGCTGCTCCACGCCTTTGCCGCTGAGATTTTCAATGAAGGCGACATAACCGGCGGTGTTGCCGCAGATGAGATCGGTGTCGCCATCGCCATCCCAGTCGAAACCGACGGGCGTGACGAGGGCACCGAATTTCACCTGATCGGCCTCCTGCTGGAAGTAGCGAGGCTCGGCATAGACGGGCGCTTTGGCGTCAAATTTGCCGGTGTGCTCGATGAAGGCCACGCGGCCGTCTTCATCGCCGCAGATCAGGTCGAGGTCGCCGTCCTTGTCCCAGTCGATGGCCGTCGGCGTGATCATTTCGAGGTCCATCGTGAGGTACTTGCCCGTGTCGGCTTTGAGGCGAACGCCGAGGGCATACTTCGGCTTGGTGCGGGTGCCGGTGTTTTGGAAATAGGTGAAGCCATCAAGGAACTCGCCGCAGAGCAGATCGAGGTCGCCGTCGTTGTCGAAGTCGCCAAAGTTCGGCGAAGGCCAGCCAAAGGTCTCCACGGGGCGGTCGGTGGCATTGATCTTCTTCGGCTTGTCATACTTCGGCGCTTCGTTCGTGCCGGTGTTGCTCAGCAGATACACATAGCCGCGAATGGGGCCGTTCATCCAACGGCCGTCGGCGGTGTAGGCATTGTCCCAGCCGTACTCGGTCCAGTCGCCGACGCCGACGATGAGGTCGTTTCTGCCATCGCCCTCGAAATCGACCATGCGCCACATGTTGGCGCGGACTTTGTTCATGTGGATGTTCGAGGGCGGACCGAGCTTCACCTGCTGCTCGATGCCCGTTTTGAGGAAATCGGGATGCGCATTGCCCGGTGTGAGCACGACGGGTTTGCCGTCGAGGTAGCTCACCTGCACGTTTTGAGCGCCTTTGCTGATGCGTTTGGCCGGTTTGAAAACGGGCATCTTCGTCTTCGCGGTGTCGCCACTGGCGTTCTCGAAGAAGTAGATGCCGTTGTAGGGCTTGTCCGGGCAGTTTACCACGAGATCGAGGTCGCCATCGCCATCGAAGTCCATCGGCAGTGGCCAGGCCCACAGACCGACGCCGAGATCGACGACGAGACCGGGGTTGTTGTATTTGAGTGGCGTGAGCGTGGATTCGGCGGCAAAGGCGCAGACGGAAAAGAGCGCACAGGTGGTGAGGAGGGTCGGGCGCATGGGTTGAGGAATGACGTTTAACGCAGGTTGGTAGAGCTGTTGAGCAGAAACCCGTCACGGAATCATGCCCAAGGAATGACGATGTTTGACCTGATGCGCAAGGAAAGCCCGTGATCTGAGGGTTTCTCTAGAAGATTCATGGAGGCCAACCGATTCGCGCTGAGATGTCATCCGCTGGCTTCTTTGAATCCGTTGAAAGGTTGTGCCGCGTGAGAATGGGGAGCGTGACTTCTGTCAGCCTGACGATGGTGATGGCAGTAGAATAGCTTTGAATCTCTGCCTTCTATTGCCCCCATTCTGCTGCCCATGGTTTCCCCATGCGCAGGGGGCAGTTGTCACCGCCGCAGCGCCGTGATGAATTCATTCATCTTGTTCAGCATGTCCTGCATCTGCGTCGGATTGTAGTTCGAGTCGGCGGACTGGGTGATCAGAGACACAGCGTTCGAGTTATTGCTCGTCTGGCTCAGCGTGTTCAGCTGGGCATTGTTCAGGTCCATCTGCGACACCTCACCATTCTGGCCTGCCGGGCCTGTGGCATCGTTTGAGGCCCTTTTGAGATTTTTTGGGGCCGGACACCGCCGCGGCAGCACCTCACGACATTCATTTCGTCCTGCCACGTCTGTGGCTCTCGCGCATGAGAAGCTTTTGGTCCTGCCACGTCCGTGTCCGCCCCGAATGAGATTTATCTGGCGTCGCCACGGCCGTGTCCGGGTGATAAAGCAGCCTCTCTTAGCGGAAATATTTCTGAAAAGGGTGTTCCAAAGAGCCCTATTTGTCAGGCATCTGGTTTGGTTCTTTGAATCCAAGAAAAACGCCTGGCATCTTCCCGTACGTCTGCCAGAGCTACACCTGCTAGGCTATCGTGACAGAAGCGGCGGTGCTGGAGAAGCTGCTTGGCTAAGCGCTAACGCACGGTATCCTCCCCACATGGAAGCACGCCCGGTCATCAATCTTCAAGAAACCATCGGGAAGGTGGTGGGAAGGCGTGTTCCTGGGAAACCTTCTGCGGATCTTCAGAAGACGCTGAATCAAGTTTTCAAGAGCCAGGGTCACAAGCTGTGGCCGCGTGGGGTCTATCGCTTTGCAACTCATGAGGAGGCTGACGCATGGAAATGGAAGATGATCCGCCCCAAGAAGCTGAGTTGACCTCCCGCGCTCCGACCGAGGATGACCTTGTCGCGCTTTGCCGAAAGCTCAATGAGCTGGACGCCAAGTACCTGATTGTCGGTGGCTTTGCCATCATTTACTCCGGCTATGCACGCACCACGACCGATGTGGATCTGCTCATGGCCACGGATCTCGAAAACGAGAGCAAGGTATTCGAGACTCTAGCCACACTTCCGGACCAAGCGGTGAGGGAACTGGCACCTGGAGAAGTGGAGAAATACACCGTCGTTCGTGTGGCCGATGAAATCACCGTGGATCTCATGAAGTCAGCCTCCGGCATCGACTATGCTGAGGCGTCGAAGGACATCGTCATGCGGCGTGTGCAAGATGTGGACATTCCGTTTGCCTCGCCCCGCCTTCTTTATCGCATGAAAAAGAACACCTATCGGGAGAAAGATCAGCCGGATCTGCTTTTCCTGCGCCAGCAATATCCAGATGTGATCGTATGACCGTTTAGAGAGCGCAGTTGTCTGTCCCTTGATCGCTACTATCGGAGTGGGGTTCAAAGCCCAGGCCGCTCAGACGCCCCCCTATTCCCAATGGAGCGAGGTTCCGCATCCACGGTTGAAACCTTTTCAACAGACTGAATATCCTGCTTCCCGAAGGCCAAGGGCCTTCCGTATCCCAGCGAAGGGGTGCCGAGCCTTGGCGAGTGCTCCCCTGGAAAACAGAAACCACGAATGCCCCGCGTCATCGAACCCCAACGGGGTTCCGTCTCTGCGGGTTCTGGGCGATGCGCGGCCTGTCCAACGATACGGAACCCCGCCGGGGTTCAGCATCCGTGGTCGGTGGTTCATCGACCCTTTCCAGGGTAGTCCCGCACGCGGGACAACCCTTCGCTGTGATTCGAAAGTCCGTTGGGCTTTGGGGATTTGTGATGGATCACTCATGCTTTCGAATCAGCCGCCTTGCATGGCTTTGTCAGCACGGATGGGGTGACACGGGTTACTGGCATGAGGGATCTGATACTCCTCTGATGAGCATCCAGGCAACGACCCTTCACGGCGTCTTGGCTCGTCCGCCGAAGTAAGGGTAATGATCCCAGGCTTCGTAAGCGGGGTCGACTCGCGGGTCTTTCGTGTCACGCATCCACGCATCGACTTGGGCGGCGAGTTTGGCTTTGATTTGCGCCTGCGCGGGGTCGGTGGCGAGGTTTTGGACCTGATCGGGATCGCGGCGGAGGTCGTAGAGTTCTTCGGCGGGGCGTTTGGCGAAGTTGATGTCGAAGAAGGGCTTCATGGCTCCTTCGCGTTGATCGAGGATGAGCTGCTTGGTTGTTGTGGGATCGACATCGCCGAAGGGGCCGACGGCGAAGTGCAGCTCGGGGTCGCCCGCAGGCCAGCGATCGGGGCGCAGATTGCGGATGTAGAGGAAATCAGCGTTGCGAACGGCGCGGCAGGGATAGCTGGCATCGCCACTGCGCACGTTGGCGTGGCGTTCGCGTTCGAGGAAGACGTGTGCGCGGTCTTTGCCGTCGCTTTGACCGGTGAGCACATCGAGAAAACTGCGGGAGGTCATCTCAGGCCAGGGTTTGACTCCAGCGATGTCGAGGAAGGTGGCGGCGAAGTCGGTGAGATTGATGAAGGCATCGCTGCGGCTGCCTGCGGCGACTTTTCCCGGCCAACGCACGGCGAGGGGCACGTGCGAGCCGCTGTCGTGGCAGTTCGCGAGGCCGCGCGGCATCTGCCAGCCGTTGTCGCTGGTGTAGATGATGACGGTGTTGTCGAGCTGGCCGCTTTTTTCGAGCTGGGCGATGGCATCGCCAAACGCGGCGTCCATCTGCTGCGCGGCGGCGAGGTAGTTCGCGATCTCGCGGCGCACCTCGGGTGTGTCCGGCAGATACTCAGGCACGCGGATTTTGGCGAGGTCGATGCCTGCGGCGACACCATCCACTTTTTTAAAGCTGTGCAGCGCGGTGTGGACGGAGCCGAACCAAAAGAAGAACGGCGTGTCGGCTTTTCGCTCCGCGAGAAAGCTGGTGAAGTCTTCATATTCTTTCCCGGCGGGATTTTGCTCGCGTCCGAACTCTTTGAACTTGCCCGGCGACCAGCCTTTGCCGATGAAGCCGGTGTGGTAGCCGCTGTCGGCGAGTGCATCGGTGAAGACGCGGAATTTCGGATGAAAGCGGCTCCACAGGCTGGCCATGTCTTCAAGCTGATGCGCCACGCGGCCAGTGAGAATGCTGGACCGCGTCGGCGAGCACGAGGGCACGGGGCAGAAGGCATTCGCGAAGTTCATGCCCTCGCGAGTGACGCGGTCAAACACCGGCGTCTTCACCGCCGCGCAGCCATTCGCCGCCGCGTGTTCGTAGGACCAGTTGTCTCCGATGAGGAAGAGGATGTTCGGGCGCGCAGACCCATGGCTGGCGGTGGCGAGTGCTAGGAGGGCGAGGAGTGTGCGCATGAGATGGAATGACGAGGCTGTAGCATTGGTGGCCAGATTTGATCCAAACAACATCCTAGAAGGATCGGCGCATCATGACGATGCTTGACCTGAGAACGAGAGCCGGAGATAAACGTGGAATGAAGGATCGAGACAAGGCGACTTTGTATCGCGAATTGGCAAAACTCACGGAGGCTTCCATGCACCTGGATCGTTCGTTGGGCATTTTGTTGGGGCAAAAACGCAGTCCTTTGCAGCGAGAGTACCTTGAGGGGTTGAGGCGGGGGCTGTCTGAGGGGCTAGGCCTTGCGGATGCGATCAAGCAGCACAATGCTCGACTGGCTTCAGGCCTGGAGCTTGCCTTGATTGAGGCAGGTGAACGCAGTGGCAAGCTGGGCATGTCGTTCAATCACTTGGCGCGATACTTTGCCGCGATGGATGGAGCCCAGCAGAAAAGTCGGCAGGCCATGGTTTACCCGCTCATCCTGGCACATTTAGCCGTTTTGCTGCCAGAGTTACCCTCGTTGATTGTGCCTCAAGAAGGGGATCATCCTGGAAGCCGGATGCTGATGGGGTTGGCAGTGCTCTGGTTGTTGATCTTTGGTGGGCTAGCCTCTTGGCGTTGGCTTTCGGATCGGGCGATCGCTTCACCTGCCGTGGATTCGATTCTGAATCGCCTTCCGTTGATGGGAAGTGCTCGTCGCCACTGGGCTTTGGCGCGTTTTTGCCAAGTCTCTCACTCTTGCCTGCTGGCAGCGCTGAACATGGCGGTTACAGTACGCTTGGCTGGGCAGGCCTCCCAGAGTGGACTCATGCAACGTGGCGCTGAGCAGGTTGCAGAGTCGATTCTCCATGGTGAGCCCCTGGGCGAATCGTTGGCTGAAGCAAATGCTTTTGAGGTCGAGTTTGTCCATGCAATCGCCACGGCGGAGGAAGTGGGCAAGATTGATGAGGAAATGGCCCGTTGGTCCACCTCCGAAACACTCGCTGCGCACGAGGCTGTGGATCGAGCTGCTCAGTGGTTGCCAAAGGTGGGTTATGCTCTTGTGGTCGTCTTTGTGGCTTATCGGATTCTCAGCACCATGCAGGGCATCTACAGCGGCATGTTGAGGCAATATGAAGCTTAACTGTGCTTTGGCTTCATGGGTCGAGCCAGCCCATAGCTTTCATCCATTCACTGGTTCTTGTGAGCCATTCCGCTGTGGGCAGACCGGTTTGCTTCATGCCGAAACCATGGCCTCCTTTGGTGTAAATGTGCAGTTCAGCAGGTAGGCCGAGCTTCTTGTATTCCAGGTAGAGCAAAGCGCTCGCACTAGAGCTGGTGACGCCTTTGTCATCATGCGCGTGAATGAGGCATAGGGGCGGGGATTGATTGGTGACACGGACTTCGGGCAGAAGGCGGAAGCTGTCCTCTTTGCTCACGAGATAAGCGGGATAAACCGGGATGGCAAAGTTAGGTGTCGCGTCGGGCACATCAAGCGCTGGATCTTGTGGATAGGTGCGTTCGTTGGCGTGCAGGGCAGCCATCACGCTCAAGTGACCTCCAGCAGAAAAACCGAGAATGCCGATCCGATCCGGGCGTAGGCGCAGTTCAGAAGCCCGGTGCCGTAGGATGCCCATGGCACGCTGTGCATCTTGGAGCGGTTCGATGCTAGGCTGGTTTGGATCACGTCGTGGAACTCGATACTTCAGCAGCGCGGTGGTCACACCCAGCTTATTCAAGTAGTCGCAGACCTGAGTGCCCTCATGTTCGATGGCGAGAATGTTGTATCCACCGCCAGGACACACCACCACGGTCGTTCCGTTTGGCGCTTCTGGTTTTTGAATCGTCAAGGTGGGCTCACTCACGTTGGTGACGCGTTTGATGCCATCTCCTTTCTGCAGCTCCTGTTCGACTTCGATTTTGAATCCAGGCTTCTCGGGAGCTCCGTTCGGCCAGAGCTTGATCACAATAGGGTCGGCAGCAGCCAGGGGCTCAAAAGCCGTGAGTAAAAAGAGTGCAGCGAGAACAAGTTTATTCATGAGTTAAATCAACGTTAAGGCAACTTCCAGGCAGCCCTCAAGCTTTGGTATTCTGCTTCTGGCAATAGGACGTAGTGAGGGTAGGCGGCTGGATTGACCCAACGAAGAAGTCGCTCCAGATCTTCCAAAGCCATGGTGGTGCAGCCTGCGCTGGGTTTGTCCGGGCCTCGGCGCACATGGAAGAAAATGGCACTGCCATAGCCTGGCCAGGCAGGTCGTTGATTGTGGCTAATCTCCAGCATCCACTTGTAGGCTGCATCCCCCAGCCTCATGCGTTGCTTTGCAAACCAGGGCGGAATTTGGGTTGGTCTGACCCGGATATGCTGATTGTAATAAGGGTTCTGCGGGTCATCCACATAGGCGTCGAATTCACCGACTTGGTGGTAAGGCCAGGCTGAACCCCGAGGTGGAGAGGAGGCATAACCAAAAAGCTTGCCTAGCTGGAATACGCCAGCTGGCGCTTTCCAATCTTTCTCGACCTTCATTGGCATAGCACTGCCAGCGGGTGGCTCAAACACACCGCGTCCCCAAGCCATGCCAGCACGTCCTAGAAGCACGGGGATTTTTTTGGAAAAAACGGGCTGCCAAGCATCACGCGCAGAAGCGCGTTGGTAACCTTGCAGTTGAGCTTTGTTGGACGTCCAAGATGGAGCACGAGTGACGATCAGTTGTCGAACGGCCGCTCCCACTTGGGCCATGGCAGATGACGAGCCTGCATGGATGAGCAACAGCAGGATGAAAAGGGCACGAAAAGATGGGAAAATGACAGCTTTCATGAGGGTGTGATGACATCGTATGCACGCTGCAAAGTTTTTTGCACGCAGCTGCTGATTTTAGGATTGCCAGGGAAAGCAGCGACAAATTATAACCTCAATATCAACTCTGTCGGGAACAACATTTGGCTTCAGGTTTTGGGGGTTTTTTTTCCTGAATGTCAGATCCCGACAGAGTTGTTTTGTTTCCTGGGAATACCAAGGAAGGATCGTCAGTCACTCTGGCAAAAACTGGACGGCGTCGATGATGACATGTCCCACGGTTCCCTCGTTGGAAAGCTGAACCCAGCCAGCCTTGCCTGCCTCAAAGGAAAAGCTACCCAGAGAATGGAGATTGAACTTTTCCTGGGGTTTCTGCTGCTGATTCACCTTTACCACAGTTTCACCCTTAGCGTGATGAATGGTAACAGGCACTTCAGTGGCACGGTTCGCCAGTGCGCCGTAGCTGATGGCGACACGGTAGCGACCTGCCTTGGGTAGATCGGGGATGTATTTGGCCTTCTGGTCGCCCTTGGTGGCATTGCCATCGTGACGGTAGCCGCGTTCGATGTAGCCGCTGGTCGTGTGGCCTTCCTCTTCGAATCCGGTCAATTCAGCCTCGGTGTCATCCACGACGATGCCTGGAAGTTGTGCCTTTTTGAAAGAGTGAACTGCGGGGGCAGGTGGCGATTCAAAGTCCAGAACCTGGCCTTCACGCAGCAGGCGCTCCTTGAGTTTAGCATAGTCGATTTTTTGCACGCTGGTGGCTTGCTCCATCGCTTGAACAGCCGCGATGGCAGCACTTTGGCCCAAAACCATAAACACGGGCTCCATGCGTATGCTGCCATACGCGATGTGGCTGGCGCTCAAGCATACGGGCACGAGCAGGTTGCTGCATTCGGACTCTTTTGGGCGGATGCTGCGGTAGCTGACAGGGTAGGGGCGACTGCCTACCTGAACATCGCCTTCGTTGCGCACAAATCCTTCCGCCGTGACATAGCGTTGAATGTGGTGGGAATCCATGTTGTAGGCACCCATGCCCACGCTGTCCTCGACGATCTCTTGGCGTTTGCAGTTCTTTTCGGTCATGACGTAGTCGCTGATCATGCGGCGTGCTTCGCGAACGTAGAGCTGTCGTGGCCAGTTGTTGTTGTCGGTGAACTCATCCTTGGCTAGGCCTAGTTTTTGAAAAGCATCACGGATGGGTTTGGGCACCCTCGGATGGTGGGCATAGGTCCACATGAGCCCTTTTTGCCAATCTTCATGGGCTTTCCAGATCTTCGCCCTTGTTTCGTAGTCGGCCTCTGGATAGTCCCAGTTCATGCCGATGAAGTCGGTGCTGACAGCGAAGTTGTTGTTCGTGTCGGTTTTGCGATTGGGCATCCAGCTCGGGGACCAGGAGATGCGCATGTCACCTGCTTCGACATTGCGCAGGGCCAGTTCAAACCAGCGCTCATCGTAGTTGGCAGGCTTTTCCCAGTCTCGACGATTCTCAGGCACATCGGTTGTGCACATGCGGAAGTTGTAGGCCTGGACTTTTCGGTCGCCGCTGAATTCGACTCCTGGGTCTTTTTCGATGCCTGGCAGCAGTCCGCTGCTGGGATCTCCTGGCTTCACATACGGATCCACCTTTTTGATGAATTGATGGTGGATGCTCTGCTGGATTTGAACGCCGTTCAAGGTCTCGCCGTACACACTGTTTGCTTCGCGTCCGACGTGGTAACGAACGCCTGCTTTGGCCATCAGATCCCCTTCATAAGTCGCATCCATGAACATCGAACCGCGGAAGGTGCGTCCACTTTCCATGATGATTTGCGTGATCTGGCTGTCCTTTTTCACGACACCTTTTTTCAGGTCGAGCCGCTCGCCATAAATCACCGTCACACGCTCGCTTACTTCACGAAGCATTGCGTCATAGACTTCAGAAGCTGCATGAGGCTCAAAGGTCCACATGGTGGTTTCATGGCCTGAGTTGCCATGATGTTTTTTGGCGTAGTACTCTTCTCGTGTCTGCTGTTTCCACTTCGTGGGATCGCTGTAGTAGCGATGGATGTTTGAATAAAACTCACGCGAGAGGCCGCCAATCGCGCGCTTGTTGCCGATGTCCGTCGCTCCAAGACCACCTGTGGTCAGTCCCCCCAGGAACTTCGTTGGCTCGATGAGAATCGCCGTGCGTCCCATCCGGGCGGTCTGGATGGCAGCGGTGATGCCACCGGAGGTGCCACCGTAAATGATGACATCGGCTGATTCAGCCGCCGCGAGGGAAGAGGAGAGTAGGCAAAGGAGCAGCGTGCGTCGCATAGACTGTCTATGCCGCAGCCAGAGGGCAGGCTCTTTCAAAGAAGCGCATTGGAATCGCCTTTGCGGGTCATGGGTGGCATCAAGCGTGCATGACGATGACCTTGTGTGCGCCATGGCCTGCCTTCAGGTCAAAAGAGGTGAAGCCTGCTTCTTGGGCAATCCCGCGAAGGGTCGAAAGTGTCTCTGGAAAATCAAAGTCCTGCACGTGGGCGCAGGCCGCGTCTAGATCCTGGGGCGCAACACGAGTCCACTGTGACCTCATGGTGCCCAGGTAACCTTGGAGATAGCTCTCACGGTTCTGATTTTCCTCCCGAGCGACATCCACCAAAATCATCTGGCCCTCAGGTTGCAAAGCTTTCGCGCAGGCCAGGAATAGCCTGCGCTTTTCATCCAGGGAAAGATGGTGCACCGCGAAGCTCGAAAAGATGACCTCTGCGTGGGGGCGAGCCGTCTCCATGTAGGTCAGCATGTTTTCGCAGTGCAGCTCGTGTGACGGTAGGTTTGCCAAGAAGCGGTGGCGTGCTTCCTCCAGCGCAGGTGGGGAGAGGTCGATGCCAATGTAATGCTTTGGCGTTGTGGAAACAAGGCACGGCGCTAGGAAACGTGCATTGCCGCAGCCGAGGTCCAGCATCGTCCAGGGGCCTCGCTGATGGATTTCATTCAGTAGCTCGGCCACGCAGGCATAGATTTCCCGGTGATGCATGTAATTCATCTCTGCCAGAGCGTCGTAGAGCGACCAAGAGTGGCGAAAGAGACTGGTTTCATCATTTTCAAGAATCATGGGAAAATCTGCAAAAGGCTGAGTGGGGAGTGTCTGCCAGCATCGGGAATGATGTCACCCACAGAATGGAGGGAGAGTTCAGAAAAATGTCGCTTTGGAGCTTACAAGATGGCAGCTTTGGTGAAGAATTGTTTACAAGAAAATGCATGGCCTGATTGGACAGAAACTGCGCGCTGCCCGCGAGAAGCGGGGGCTCACGCTTTCTGATGTGGCTCATGCCACGCGCATCCCGGAGAGCCGCCTGATCCTGCTCGAACAAGACAATTTTGCCGCCTTTGGCAGCATGACTTATGCGCGCATGTTCTTGAAGGCCTACAGCAAATACTTGGGGATCAATGCCTCTGAGGCGATCGAGGCGCTCGCGCCTGGCAGGACGGCTTTTGGTCAGCTCTCGCGGCGTGGGGCTGCCTTTTATGGAAAGTGGAGCTTTCAGCGCAGGGCAGAGGCTGCCGGGCAGGCTGCCTACGCGAGTGTTCGCTCGGCCAGTCTGGCGATGCTGCTGCTGATCGTGATCGTCTGTGGTCTATGGGTGAATCACCTTTCCGCGCGGCGAACCGACCTGCCCGATGCTTCGGAGGCAGTTCCTGCGGCAACGTCTGAGCCGCCAAGCTCGACCGCTGCCTCTTTTCCAGACCGCTCTGCCGCTTTCCCCGCCCAGGTGAAGATGCCGTGGCGCACTGATCCTCGCGAACCCGTGCTTGCAGAAGAGTCCCCCTGAGGCCATTCATCGGTCATGACGCCGACTGATCTTCCCTCCGAGCCAGCGAAGCCTTCTTTATCCCGTCGCATCTGGGCCTGGGCGCTGCTTTTTGTCCTGGCGGTCCCCACGCTGGTGACTCTGATTTGGAACAGTCACGAAACTGCACGTGAGCTGCTGGCGAAGTCGATCATGACACTGGCTGGTTGGTTGGCCACGCCGTTCATCTTGGAATCTTCGGCGGCCATTGTCGGCATCATCGTGGTGTTAACTTACAATGAATGGCGCAGCCGGCAGGACGGGCCGGATTGGGTCGAAATGCATGTCGAAGAACCCTTGACACCTTCGTCCGCACCCAATCCAAGCTCTGAAAAGAGCTAAAGCAGACGCTCGCCAACGGCATCCATTTGCTTCATTCGCTCAGCCAAGTCTCGTAGGCAGAGTCGATTCGGGCTGAATCACCCAAGGCATCGCTGAGCGGGTCGATGTCGCGGCTGCTAAAGCCAAGATGGAGGTGGCGGCGCCAACCTTCCGCATATTCAAAAGCGCCTGAAAGTTCGCCGACTCGTCGGGATGCCTCGTCCATGCTCACGAGGTAAGAGTCCATGCCTTGGCTGACGTCCAACCAGTCTTTTTGGCTCGCGTGAGCCGCGAGGGCCTCCCTCTTGCGCCCATGAACGGCGGTGGTGTCCACGTAGAGACCTGCGTGGATTTTTTTCCGCAGGGGATCGCAGAGGCCGTGAGGCATCGCGTGATAAACCGTCACGTCATGAAAAAACGCAGGGGCTGGGGGATCGCAGTCGAAGTTGGGAATGCCGTGAGCAAAGGCTGCGGTCACGGCCAGCCGACAAGCGTTCTGGTGATCTTCCATGTAGTCGCTCGGAGAATGCGTAAGCACGATGTCTGGGCGGGCAGCGCGCACCACAGCGGCGACTTTTTTGAGCAGAGGCACGCTGTAGATCAGTTCCAGATCATCGCAGATGGGTGGGTAAAAGGTAGCGCCCAGAATCTCCGCCGCACGTTTGGCCTCCGCCAGCCGGGTCGTGCGAGTCGTGGCGGCATCCATCTGCACAGATCCACCATGACCGGTGCACAGATTCATGTAGTGAATCTCCCAGCCGCGCGCCTGAAGCTGGAGCAATGTGCCTGCGGCGACGAATTCGATGTCATCTGGATGGGCAAAGAGGGCGAGCGCTGAAGGCATAGCGATGAGTTGGTGGGAAACGTCGGTCTGGGGCCTGGAGACTACGCCCGCCGTAACGACAGCTTAACCCGCGTGTGGGGCCAGAGCAGCCCGTGGGCTCTTCGGGGTTCGCGCCGATTACTGCTCAATTTTGATTTTCGGCACCTGGTTGCTGACCTTGCTCATCAGGTCAGAGATCAAGTTTCCACCTTCGGTTTCTTGATAATGACGCATGTAGAGACCGGTGACGAATGCAGCGAAGAACAGCCCGAGAACGATCAAAGCCGTCAGGCAGCCACTTTCGGAGGTGTCAGGGTAACCAGACACACGCACGGCGCGGGGACGTGCCGGGGGGCGCTGAACTTTTCGATAATCGGCAGGAGGCGGGGGAGGGGCTGAGTCCTGCGGGGGCACTTCAGGGGGTGGCACGTAGATCACCTCAGGGGCGGGCAGACTCGGCGCGGCAGCGAGGTCCGGGCTAGGATCGCCAGCAGCCACATCGCCTTCATAAAAGATCGCCTGAATGTCACCGAAACCGATGCGATCTCCGTCTTTCAAAAGAGCTTCTTCGACATTCACTCCATTCACCCGTGTGCCGTTGCTGGACTGCTGGTCCGCGAGCAGGCAGCCTTCGTCACTGAGCTCGATGATGGCGTGGTGCCCCGAGACAGACGGTGAATCGAGAACGATGATGCTGTCCGGGTGGCGTCCCACCGTGGTCGTGCCGTGTTCGAGCACATGAGACATGGACTGTTCTTCCTCTAAGTAAAAAACGAGCGTGGCCATAACGGGGGGAGGTGGGAGTTGATGCCGCTTTTTGACGGCCCGGGCTAAAAAGCCTTGGGTTTGTCGCTCCGCAATATGTATGTTCGCTTCCTCGCGCGATGCGCGTAGGTTCCACGACCATGCTTTTTTCCCGTTCATTTCCCGTTTTTTTGGCCGCTTGGTTTTGCCTTGGCGCGATGGTTTCATGGCCCACCACTGCGAAGGCTGACGAATCTGCCGACGCAGAAGCCGCAGCTCAGGCGCTGGCAAGAGATCAGGAGAGGCTCGGCGGCTTCAGCTTTCGTGCCGAGGTCTGGACTGGCAGTCTGCCTTCCGAGGTTGGCAAGGCTGTGAAGATGCAGCTTTTCAAAGGTCACGAGTACTGCATCGGCGTGGCTGTTCCGCGGAAATCAGGCATTCGCGTCACCGGTGCAGTGCTGGATTTTCAAGGTCAGCCTGTCGGAGAAATCCAGCCCGTGTTGGATGGTTGGGGCTTCTTGCTGTTCTTCAAACCCAAGAAAACCGGTGTCTATGTCGTGGTAATCCGGCAGGAAGAGGAGGGGCGAAAAAAAGACACAACCTGTGCTCTGGTGACGGGCTACAAGTAAGCCTGCCAGCTACTCCCGAAGGGCCACCGCTGGATCGACCCTGGCAGCCACCCACGCAGGAATCAGGGCGGCGAGCACGCAAAGCACGATGGTAAGACCTGAAATGCTAGCTAAGTCGAAGAGGTCGATTTTGGAGGGAATGGCACTCAGGAAGTAGATGTCTTGGGGAAAAAAATCCTTGCCGGTGGATTCTGCGATCCAGCGCCGCAGGTCATTCCGGAAATGCAACACGGTGAATCCGCCCCCTAGACCTCCGATGAGGCCGACCAAGGCGACAATTCCCGCTTGATTCAAAAAGATCGCGATGACCTGACTGGCCCGAGTGCCCAGCGCGGTCAGAATGCCGATCTCACGGCGCTTTTGCATAGTCACGGTGATGGTGGTGTTCATCACACAAAAGGCGGCTACGAGGATGATGATGAGCAGGAGGAACCAAAGGAGCGATTTTTGGTTTTCGACCATCTGTAGCGTGTAACCGTGCAGATCTGTCCAGGTGCGTGGGCTCCACTCCATGGGCCAATCGGCGGCATTGAACCAGCTTAGCGCGACAGCATCGGCCTGTTCTGCATCAGCGATTTCGACTTCGATGCCACTGACATTACCTTCCAAGTGGAAAAGCTCCTGGGCGATGTAGAGCGGTGTGTAGCAGCGCTCGCCTGCGGTGTCGGCCCGCAGGATGGCACTCACGGTTAGGTCTTTTGGGATGACGATGATTTCATCTTTGGCCGCCTGTGCTTTGGCGGCGTCAGTCTCAGCGTCTGCGGCGCGCAGGTCACGGATCATTTGCCCGATCGTTTCTCGGGCTAGCACGGAGACATTGTCCCCCAGTTTGACCCCCAGTTTCCGCGCGAGACGATCCGTGATGACGATGCTATCCCCCTTCAGATCCAGGCGACCTTCCAGGCGATGACGTTCCAGTTTGGTCAGGAGGGCATTGTCCTCACCAGGCCTCATGCCGAGGATTTCCACGCCTTCTGGGTCCGTTTTGGCCGTGCGAATGGCTCCATAACCTTCCGCAATCGGCGTGGCGGATAGCACCCCCGGTTCGGCCAGGATGCGTTTCTGCATTTCCCGCCAGTCCATGCGGGCTGGGGCGGCGCTGCCTTCGGGCAGCTCAGGCTCGGGTTGCTGCATGAGCACAATGTGTGGCTCAAAGCCCAAGAGCAGCTTTTTGAACTCAATCTGCCAGCCTTTGAAGACGGACATCACGACCACGAGCACGCCGACGCCCAGCGTCACGCCCAGGATGGAAATGAGGGTGATGACGGAGACAAAGCTCCGCCGGGGCCGAAGGTAGCGCAGAGCCAAGAATACAGGTGCGCTGGAGCGGGAAATCATGACGGAAGGCCGGTGGAAAGCTCAGTACCTGAGCAGCTTGCGCAGCTCTGAACTGATGCTGGCCGTGGTCGGACGATGGGCTTTCCAAAGGTTCGGGTGATAGGGAATGGGGGTGTCCTTCGAGTTCAGCCGCATGGGAGGTGCATCCAGCAGGTGGAAAGCCTCGCCCGCCACGCGTGCGACAACTTCCGAGGTAGCGCCTCCCCAGGGGAATGACTCACCCACGACGAGCAACCGGCCGGTGCGGGCGACAGAGGCCAAGATCGTGTCAGTATCCATGGGCTTCACCGAGCGCAGGTCCACGACCTCGACCTCATAGCCATCCAGCCGCAGCTCTTCGGCCGCTTTTAGGGATTCGTGAAGCATCGCGCTGTAGGTGACCACGGTTGCGTCTCGGCCAGGACGCGCGATACGGGCCTTGCCAATGGGCATGCCCTGCCCGAATCCATCAGACTTCAGGTGGTAGTAGAGGAACTTGTGCTCGCAAAAAATGACAGGGTCATCCAGCTTCACGCTATCCAGCAGCATCCAGTAGGCGTCCTCCACCGTGGCAGGGGTCAGGATCACTAGCCCAGGATAGTGGGCGTAGATGCTCTCCATGCTCTGGCTATGAAACGGGCCACTGCCCGCTGTGCCACCCGAGGGGAGGCGAATCGTGATGGGGCAGGGAGTGTTTGTCCGCCAGTAGAGGGTGGCGGCTTGATTCACGATCTGGTTGAAACCGACGGAGGAAAAATCCGCAAATTGCATCTCCACGATGGGGCGTGCTCCTTCGACCGCAGCGCCAATGGCCATGCCAATCATGGCGTCTTCGCTGATCGGGGAGTCGAAGACACGCCCTGGAAACTCACGGCCCAAGTTTTTGGTAGCCTTGAATGCTCCGCCAAAGGTGGCGATGTCTTGGCCGTAGAGGAAAACGTCAGGGTTATCGCGTAGAGCTTCATACTGCGCTTCTCGGATCGCCTCCAGGTAGGTGATGGTGCTCATGGTTCTTGTCCCTCCACCAGACCTTCCGTCGATAGGGCGCGCCAATTTTCCCGATAAGGGTCCGGTACGGGCTCTTTGGTGACCATGGCGAGGGCCTGATCGACTTCCAAGCGCGCTTCTTTGTGCCATTTTTCGAGGTCTTGGGGGGTGGCCCAACCTTGCTCCACGGCTTGCTTTTGTGCCACCACGAGGCAATCGCGGCCCTCATGCGTATGCTTCTGTAAATCAGGCACATAGGAGGCGTCGTCATGTTCTCCATGGCCTCCAAGACGGAGCAATCGACCAACGACCATCTGCGGTCCGTCCCCAGCTCGGGCTTTCTGGAAGGCGGTGCGAAAAATTTTCACGCAGGCGAGGAGGTCGGTGCCATCCACACTGTGACCGCCGACTCCGTAGCCGACGGCGCGCTGCACCAGATCCTCACAGGCATACTGCCGGTGGTTTGGCGTGGAGTAGGCGTATTGGTTGTTTGCCACGCTGACCACGAGGGGCAGCTTTTCCACGGCAGCGAGGTTCAGGCCTTCGTGAAAAGCACCTGTCGAGGTGCCCCCATCACCGATGCTGGTGGCTCCGGCGGTATCACCCAGGGTGCCGCGCAAGCGCCTTGCGAAAAGAGCCCCGGCTACCACGGACAAAAGGCTGCCCAGGTGGGAGATCATGGCCATGTAGCCCTGCTTGGGCTGGCCGCGGTGGATGTTGCCATCGCGCCCACGCATGGGGCCTGTCACGACCCCTAGGTAGGTGCGCATGGTGTCGATGACGGGCTCGCCGAAGGCGATGCGCCCTGCCTGATCGCGGATCAGGGGGCCAAAGATGTCTTTCCCCCAGCGGAGCTGGATGCCGGCGGCAGCACTGAAGGCCTCTTGTCCACGTCCAAGATAGACGCCTCCGACGATGCGTCCTCCTGCGCGGTAGAGGCTGCTCAGTTTTTCCTCCAGGGTGCGCGAGAGGATCATGCAGCGCAGGGCTTTCAGGAAATCGTGGCGCAAGTCTTCAGCGGATTCGTTGAAGGCGGGAGTAACGATTTTGTCAGCAGATGTCATCGGGAATGAACACGGGTGGCAAAAGGGCAGGATCTAAACCGTCCGAAAATTCGCATGATGCTTTCACAAACGCCACGGAATGTCCAGAGGTGAAATCTTGGAACCTTTGTGCCTCATGGGGCAGAAGGGTGCTTTTTAAGCCGCCGCTTCTTCGACGCTGACACAGGAGCAGATCAAGTGCCGATCACCATGAACATTATCGACACGTGCCACCGGTGGCCAATATTTGCCCTCCTTCACCCAGGGCAGCGGATAGGCGGCGGCCTCTCGGGTGTAGGCGTGTGGCCACTCGCTGCGGGTCACGAATTCGGCCGTGTGCGGCGCGCGCTTCAGGGTATTGTCCGTGGGGTGGTAGCGGCCTTCCTCAATGCCAAGAATCTCGGCATGGATACAGGCCATGGCTTCGCAGAAACGGTCGAGCTCTGCCTGGCTCTCGCTTTCCGTGGGCTCTACCATCAGCGTGCCCCCCACTGGCCAGCTCATCGTCGGTGCATGATAGCCGAAGTCCATGAGCCGCTTTGCCACGTCCTCGACGGTGACTTCGGAAAAATGGCGGAAGTCTAGGATGCACTCATGCGCGACAAAGCCCGAGCGGCCTTTGTAGAGCGTCGGGAAGTGCGGCTCTAGCTTCTTCGCCACATAGTTGGCGTTCAGGATGGCCAGTTGGGTGGCTTCCACTAGGTGCGGCCCCATCATGGCCACATACATCCAGGAGATCGTACAAATGCTGGCACTGCCCCAGGGAGCCGAGCACACGGCACCTTCTGGTTTGTCTTTCCAGGTGAGGTGCCCCGGAAGGTGGGGTTTTAAATGAGCTGCTACCGCGATGGGACCCACGCCGGGCCCACCGCCGCCGTGGGGGATGCAGAAGGTTTTGTGCAGGTTCAGGTGGCAGACATCGGCCCCAATCCTGCCCGGTGAGGTCAGGCCGACCTGGGCATTCATGTTTGCGCCGTCCATGTAAACCTGTGCGCCGTGCTCGTGGGACAGGCGGCAGATTTCGGCAATCGTTTCCTCGAACACGCCATGCGTGCTCGGATAGGTCACCATCAGCGCGGCGACTTTTCCTGCGTTGGCCTCCAAACGGGCGCGTAGGTCGTCGAGGGAGATGTTGCCCTGGTCATCGCAGGCCACGGCTACGACCTTGAAGGCACACATGACGGCGCTAGCGGGGTTGGTGCCGTGCGCGCTGGTCGGGATCAGGCACACATCGCGGTGCCCTTCGCCACGGGCGGCGTGGAAGCGCTTGATGGCAAGCAGACCTGCGTATTCCCCCTGAGAACCAGCGTTTGGCTGGAGGGAGACGGCGTCAAAGCCGGTGCACTCAGCCAGCCACTGCTCGAGCTCAGTAAACATCGCGCGGTAGCCCTCTGTCTGCTCGGCTGGGGCAAAGGGGTGGATGCCATTCACCTCGGGCCAGCTCAGGGGCATCATCTCAGCGGCAGCGTTCAGCTTCATCGTGCAGGAGCCCAAGGGGATCATGCTGCGGTTCAGGGCGATGTCGCGGCCCTCCAGGCGGTGCAGGTAGCGCATCATCTCCGTCTCGCTGTGGTAGCGATTGAACACGGGGTGTGTCAGGTAAGGGCTGCTGCGCTGATGCAGGGCGGAAAAATGCGGTGCGATCTCGGCATCCAAGTCCGGCGTCGTGCGTGGCGTGGAAATGCCCAGTGCAGCCGCGATTTTCAGCAACTCGTCACTGGTGATGCGTTCATCGAGCGCGATGCCAACATGCTGTTCATCCACTTTGCGCAAATTCATGCCAAAGAGCACCGCCGAGCGCAGCACATCATCCGCTTTGTGAACGCGCACCGTCAGGGTGTCGAAGAAGTCATCGCTGGCGATGTCGAGCCCGGCTGCCATGGCCTCGGAGGCCAGCCAGACGGCGGCGGCATGCACGCGCTGGGCGATCTTTTTCAGCCCTTCTGGCCCGTGATACACGGCATACATGCCCGCCATGACGGCCAGGAGGACCTGTGCGGTGCAGATGTTGCTGGTGGCTTTTTCACGGCGGATGTGTTGTTCGCGCGTCTGGAGGCTCAGCCGGTAGGCAGAGCGGCCTTCGGCGTCTTTGGACACACCGATCAGGCGTCCAGGGATGCGGCGTTTCAACGGATCTTTCACCGCCATGAAGGCCGCATGAGGGCCACCAAAGCCAAAAGGAACGCCGAAACGCTGGCTATTGCCCACGCAGATGTCTGCGCCAAACTCACCCGGTGCTTTCAGCAGTGTCAGTGAAAGTAAATCCGCAGCGACGACCAACAGTGCGCCAACTTCGTGAACTTCCCTGGCTAGGCTGCTGTAATCATGGATCACGCCCAGCGTGTCAGGATACTGCACCAGCACAGCGGCGTAGCCTGTAGTGCTGGTGGCTTTCCAGTGCAGGGTGTCTCCCACCACGACTTCCACGCCTAAGGCTTGCAGTCGGGTTTTGACGACGGCGATGGTCTGCGGATGGCAACGCTCTGAGACAAAAACGCGAGTGCTATTCTGCACCTGAGCCTGGGCCAAAGTTAGGGCTTCAGCGCAGGCAGTGCCTTCGTCCAAAAGACTAGCATTGGACACATCCAGCCCCGTCAGATCGCAGATCATCGTCTGGTAATTCAGCAGAGCTTCCAAGCGGCCTTGGCTGATCTCTGGTTGATAGGGGGTATAGGCCGTGTACCAACCCGGATTCTCCAAAATGTTCCGCTGGATGACAGGTGGGGTGAAGGTGTCGTGGTAACCGAGTCCGATGAAGCTGCGCAGCACCTTGTTCCGCTCCATGAGCTGCCGCAGGCGGCGCAGCGCCTGCTCTTCAGTCAATGCTGCTGGCAGATTCAGCGTGCTGCGCTGGCGGATGGCCTCTGGCACGACTTGGTCAATGAGTTCGTCCAGAGTCTGGAGACCCAGCGTGGCCAGCATGGCCTTTTGTTCTTTTTCAGAGGGACCGAGGTGACGCGGGGCAAAGGCAGGGGCAGTGGGCATGAAAGTGAGCGCCTGACCAAAACCAGCAATCCAGCCGGGGCAAGTTCGATACCCTCACTAAAATAACTCAGGGTTAATTTAGGTTTCGAAATAGGTGTAGCCGCGAAGGCCATCTTCGAAGGCTCCCATGATGACCTTGCGCTCGGTCGGGGTGATGCGCTTGGACACCACGGCGCTCTCGGCCAGCGCGCGGAAGCGGTCGGCCAGTTCCTTGGGGTTGTATTCACAATAGCTCAGCACTTCCGCCACGCTATCGCCCTCTTGTTCGCGGCGATACTTCAGCTTGCCGTTTTCGATGGAAACGGACACGACGTTGGTGTCGCCGAGCAGGTTGTGCAAGTCACCCAGAGTCTCCTGGTAGGCCCCGACGAGGAAGATGCCGAGCATGTAGTCCTCAGCACCGGGCGAGAGATCGGGGTCGTGCAGGGGCAGGGAACCGCAGATTTCGTTGCTGTGGGCAAAACGGGCGATTTTGCCATCGCTATCGCAGGTGATGTCGGACAAGACGGCATTGCGCGTGGGTTTGTCCTTCAAGCGATGAATCGGCATCACGGGGAAGATTTGATCAATCGCCCAAAGGTCAGGCAGGCTCTGGAAGACGGAAAAGTTCCCGTAGTAGTAGTCGGTCAGCACGGTGGACAGGCGGTCCATCTGCGATCCATCGTGACCGGCAGAGTCCAGCTTGGTGGACAGCCAGTTCATGATGTCCCAATACATTTCCTCGCCTTGGGATCGGTCGCGCAGGCTGACTTTGCCGTAATTGAATTCGCTGCGCAGCTTGTCGCGGTAATATACGGCGTCGTTGTAGATCTCCTGCACGCGGTCTCGGCTTAGCTTGGCGTTGCTTTGCCGTTCTTCCAACAGCTCGGCGAGATTGCGCACCAGGGCAGGGGCATCTTTCTCGATTTCGATCTTGCCTCGGGCAGGTTCGAAACGGTTCACGTCTAGAATGTTGATGATCAACACGCTGTAGTAGGCTACAACAGCGCGGCCGGACTCGGTGATGATGTCGGGGTGTGGCACTCCCGCCTCGGCCGTGACTTCAGTGATGGCTTCGATGACGTCGGCGCAGTATTCCTTGGTGCCGTAGTTGCTGGAGGCTGAAGTCGCGCCCTTGAAACCATCGTAGCTGATGGCCAAACCGCCGCCCAAGTCCAGGATGCCCATGCGAGCCCCTTCTTGCACAAGGCCACAATAGACGCGTGTCGCTTCCGTCACCGCTTGGCGGATGGCGCGGATATTCGGGATCTGGCTGCCTTGGTGGTAATGCAGCATCCGCAGGCAGTCGAGCATGCCGTGTTCGCGGAGGTGATCGACCACACGCATGAGCTGGGAAATGTTGAGCCCGAAGACACTGGCGTCTCCGCCCGAGCCACTCCAGTGCCCGGCGCTCTCGGCGCTGAGTCGGAAGCGCACACCCAGGGTCGGGCGGACACCCATCTTCTTGGATCGCTCAAGGATCAGTTCGAGTTCACTCGGCATTTCCAGTACCAGGATGACCTGAAGGCCCATCTTTTGCGCGTTCAGCGCGAGGTCGATGAACTCTTCATCCTTGTAGCCATTGCAGACGATGTAGGCCTCAGGGTCATGCATGTAGGCCAGCGCGGCGATGAGCTCAGGCTTGCTGCCTGCTTCCAGACCGTAGTGATACTTGCGTCCATAGCGGGTGATCTCTTCGATCACTTCCTGCTGCTGATTCACTTTGATGGGATAGACCCCGCGATAGACGCCCTGATACTTGCCTTCGCGGATGGCATTCAAAAAGCCTTCGTTCAGCTCGTCGATACGCCAGCGCAGCAAATCCCCGAAGCGGATCAGCAGTGGTAGCTGGGTGCCACGATCGCGCAGGCCTTTGACGATCTGCGGCAGGGAGACGGCCTTGGTGCCTTTGCCGTCTTTCAGCTTCACCACCACCTCCCCTTTGGCAGAGATGTCAAAGAACGTATGCCCCCACTCACGGATGCCGTAGAGTTCGGCACTGTCTTCGGTGGTCCAGGCGGGTGTTTTCGAGCGGCGTTCCATGAGGGTGAAAGAAGGGGGGCGGATTATGAGGGCATTCCCCCGGATGAAAAGTGAAGATTGCGGTTTGATTTGGACAGCGGCGAGGATGCTGTCACCGTGCAGGCTGCGTATTTTCGGTCATGACGTCCGCCACCCTCGACACTCCGCTCTCTAGCCTGCCCGGCCTGCTGCCGCGGATGGCTAGCGCGCTGAAAAAGGAAGGCGTGCTGTGTGTGCGGGATGTCCTGCTGTGGCTGCCCTTTCGTCATGAAGACCGCGCTCAAGCCTGTGATGTGCTTTTTCAGCCCTCGGAATTGCCGGTTTGCCACCAGGTCATCGTGCAAAAAGCAGGCAACAAATACTTCGGTCAGCGTCGCGGTGGCGGCATGTTTGAGGCCCAGGTCGCGCCTGCTGCTGGCAGCGCCTGGGGGCAATCGCTAACGCTGCGCTGGTGGAACATGCCCTTCATGAGCCGTGTCATCGCTGAAGGTCAGCAACTGGTCATCTATGGACGCATCAAGGAGTGGAAAAGCCGACTTTCCATGGATCATCCCGAGTTCGAGGTGATCGATGACGAGGCGGAAACCATTCACACAGGCCGCATCACGCCCGTTTATCGTCTCCGTTCGGGGGTGACGCAGAAGACGCTGCGCACGGCCGCTTGGCACGTCGTCCATGCCTTGGGGCAGGATTTCATCGCGGATCTGCTGCCGCGCCCGAGTGAGGCTGGTGAGTTCGCGGGATGGAGCCGTGCCCGTGCGCTGAAGGCAGTCCACTTTGCGGCAACAATGGAGGAGCTGGAGAAAGCGCGCCGCTACCTCGCCTTGGAGGAATTTTACGGCTATCAACTCCGCGTCGTGCGGCGGCGCCGTGCGGTCATTCAGGCGGGCGGACATCCCCATCGGGCGGGTCTTTTGGTTCAGGATTTTCAGAAAGCGCTGCCCTTTGAGCTGACGCCAGCGCAGAAGCGATCCCTGCACGAAATCCAGCAGGACATGGCCTCGCCCGCCCCGATGAATCGGCTGCTGCATGGCGATGTCGGCAGTGGGAAGACGGTCGTCGCCTTTGCCGCCATGCTCGGCGCGGTGGAAAATGGTCGCCAAGCTGCGCTGATGGCACCGACGCAGATCCTGGCTGAGCAGCACTATCAAAACGCCCGCAAATGGCTGGAGCCACTAGGCGTGAATGTGGCGCTTCGCACCGGTTCACGGGCCGAGGAGGGCGGGGTGGAGCTTTTTTCCCAAAAGCAGCCCAGTCGAGGGCAGGTCGTGATCGGCACCCATGCCCTTTTGCATGATGATGACCTCGTGCGTGACCTGGGCATCGTGGTCATTGATGAGCAGCACAAGTTCGGTGTGGCGCAGCGCGCGCGTTTGATTCAAAAGGGCAACACGCCGGACGTGCTCGTCATGACCGCAACGCCGATTCCGCGCACGCTGACGTTGACGATTTATGGAGATCTTGATGTCTCGACGCTGGATGAGCGCCCTCGCGAACGCGGCAAGATCATCACCAAAGTCAGGCCTGCTTCGAAGACGGAAGAAGCGGCAGCTTTTCTACGAGCCCAGCTGGAAGAAGGGCGTCAAGCTTACCTCGTCTATCCTTTGATCGAGGAGTCTGAAAAGCTGGATGTCACCGCAGCCAAAAAAGGCCACGAGGCCTGGACCAAGCTGCTACCGCATTTCGAAGTCGGTCTGCTGCATGGCAAGCTGAGTGCTGAAGAAAAAGAAGCGGTCATGCGCAGCTTCCGTGCGGGGAAAATCGACGCTCTGGTCAGCACCACAGTCATTGAGGTGGGGGTGGATGTGCCGAATGCCAATGTGATGTATATTCACCACGCGGAGCGCTATGGGCTTGCCCAGTTGCATCAGTTGCGCGGTCGCATCGGCCGTGGCTCACACACCTCCTACTGCGTGCTGTTTGTCCCCGACAAGGATGAAGAAGCTGCCCAGAGGCTCGCGATCTTGGAGGAAACCACCGATGGCTTCCGCATCAGTGAGGAAGACCTAAAGCGACGCGGCCCCGGCGATGTGCTGGGCAAGGCGCAAAGCGGCCAAGCACCGCTGCGCTTCGCGGAGTTGCTGGCCGACACACGCTTGGTTCGCCTGGCCCGGCAACTCGCTGAAAAGACGCTGGATGAAGATCCACACCTGCTCGATGCACGTTTCTCTGAGCTGCGCGGCTTTGTGTTTCAGGAAGACACGCCCCAAGCCATGATGCAGTGACCTTTTCCACCCCCATGACCACGCCAGAACGCATTGAATTGATCGGAACTGAAATCGCCATCCTTTGGTCGGATGGAAAGGAACAATACGTGCAGGCTGAGGTCCTGCGTGCCGCCTCACCCAGCGCTGAAAATACCGGAGAGCGCGATCTGCTGGGTCGTCGCATCGGTGGCACTGATCAGAAAAGCTACCCAGGGGTGAATGTGCGCGGCTGGCGGCAAGTGGGCGGCTACGCCATCCAGTTCGACTTCACCGATGGTCACAACACAGGCCTCTACACTTTTGATTACTTGCGCGGCCTTGGCGGTATCGCCTGAAGCTGGCGTGTTGATGGCGCTTGGAAGTGATCTCTGTGCGCAAAAGCTTTCTGAGCTGTCATACAGACGCCACCTGGAAGGTCACTCAATGCACCATGCCCCGACTTTTCCTCGCGCTTCTCCTTTTCGTCAGCACCGCCATGGCAGCCGATGGGTCTCCAGCCAAGCGCACGCTTGGCGTGTTGCTGTTTCCCGGCTTTGAGATGCTCGATGCCTGCGGACCCATGGAAATTTGGGGCAATCTCGACAAGCACATCACCCTCGTCACCCTCGCGAAAACCGCAGGGCCTGTCGCCTCCGCCCAGGGCGTGGCATTGATCGCGCAGAAGTCCCTCGTGGAGGCACCGAAGCTGGATCTGCTGCTCGTCCCCGGCGGATTTGGTGCGGTGAAGGCCTTCAAGGATGCCGAGACGCTCGCGTGGTTGCGGGAACGTTCGGCTCAGGCGGAGATCACCATGTCCGTGTGCAATGGGGCTTCCATTCTGGCTGCGGCCGGATTGCTCGATGGACGGCCCGCCACGACGAACAAAGCCTACTGGAAAATGGCCACACGGCCCGGCCCGAAAGTGAAATGGGTGCCCGAGGCTCGTTGGGTGGATGATGGCAATGTCGTCACCTCCTCGGGAGTCTCCGCCGGCATCGACATGACGCTCCACGTCGTCAGCCGCCTGCTCGGCATGTCCGCCGCTGAACGAATGGCTGATGAAATCGAGCACGATTGGCATCGCGATCCCTCGTGGGACCCTTTCGCGCAGAAGCACGGACTCAAATAACTCCCTCGAATTACCATGATCATTCGATTCGCTCTCTGCCTGCTGGTTTTCACCACCTTGGCTACGGCTGCTGACCTCGTGCGCCAAACCTGGGAGGTGGACGGCGTTAAACGCGAGGCTCTCGTTCATCTGCCTGCTGTCGCATCCGAGGAGAAGCCCGCTCCGCTACTCGTGAAGTTTGTTTAAACAGCAGGCGAAGAAGTGAGATCGGCAGCGCTGAACTCTGCTGGGGCGTCGCTTCGTTCTGCGCTTGGGAAAAATGAAAAGCACCTGCTTTGTGTGAAAACTCGGACTTTTCAAAAGACCAAATCCCGTCTCCTTGCGTTGACCATGAAACGCCTTTTGCTCCTTTGCCCGTCTCTCCTCCTTTTGACTCAGTGCGAAACTGCACCGGAATGGGATAAAAAGAGCCTAGCGCAAAGCAAGTTGCCTGTCATGGAGCCCGCTCCGGTAGAAACCACGCCTGAAGTCAAAACGCCCGTCGCTGATGCCTCAGGAGTTTTCACGACAGCAAGCGGCCTGCGCTATCGGGTGCTCAGGTCCGGGCCGCCTGAAGCTCAGTCACCATCGACCTTTGATTCGGTCCTCGTTCACTACCATGGCACCTTGTTGAATGGCACGGTTTTCGATAGCTCGTACGAACGCGGTTCGCCGGCTACGTTTGGAGTCACTCAAGTGATTCCTGGATGGACCGAGGCGCTGAGAATGATGAAGCCTGGTGACAAATGGGTGCTCCAGATTCCGGCCCATCTGGCCTATGGTCCTCGTGGCGTCGGTAGCAAAATACCGCCCAACAGTGATCTCATCTTCCAAGTGGAGCTACTCAACGTCATCAAAGGTTTTTGATCGTCGCTTCTAGCATGAAGCACGTCGGCTAGGTCCATGCCGAAACGCGGCTATCGAGCTGAAACACCTGTCCGCTGACGTGAGGCATGGTGTGGAGAAAGGCAATGAACCTAGCTGCATCCGTCACGGTGTTCAGCCTGCCCAAAGCATGATGTTGAAGTATCGCCTCACGGCTGGCTTCCGCCTCAAGCAGAGTTTTTGTCATGGGGGTTTCTAAGAATCCTGGCAAAACACAGTTGGCCCGAATGCCATGCTTGCCGTACTCCAAGGCAATCGATTGTGTCAGAGCAATCAGACCCGCCTTGGCTGAAGCATAATTCGCCTGACCGTGAGGAGCCCGAATGGCACTGAAGGAACCGATGTGCAGGATGTGGCCTGCGTTTTGCCGAACCATGCGCTTCAGCGCGACTTGGGAGCAGAGAAAGGCTCCTTTCAGATGCACGGCCAGCACCTCGTTGAAGTCGGCTTCGGTCATCTTGAGCATGAGCTGATCTCTTGTCTGGCCAGCAGCGTGAACCAGCAAGTCGAGCTTGGGGAGTTCCCGAATGTAACCTTCGATGTCTGCAAGCTGAGTCACATCCATTTCCTGATGTCCGGGGCTCCAGACCGTCCATCCGCTGCTTTCCAGTTCCTGGCGGATGGCGGTCGCCAGCGCACCCCTTCCACCGGTGATGAGAGCGATGGATGGAGTCGCCGAGTTCATGCTGAAGTCGATGCCTCTGTTTTTTTCCGGATGCCGAGGCCAAGGAAAAACACGATGCTCGAAGCCACGAACATGGAGGCAGCCAAGAAGTAAAAGCCATTCGAGAACGATCCGGTGGCGTCTTTGATCCGACTCATGATCCAGGGGCCTGTCGCCCCACCCAGGTTACCCACCGAGTTGATCAGGCCGATGCTTCCAGCGGCTGCGGATTGCACGAGAAATAGGCTCGGCAAAGACCAAAAGGCAGGCATGTAGGTCTTGAAGCCCGCAAAAGCGACCATCAGGCACACCATCGTCAGGGTGAGATTGCCTTGGGTCATCGGAGCGCAAAGCATCGCCACGGCACCGATGAAAAGTGGCACACAGGCGTGGAGACGGCGCTCCTGAAAACGATCCGAACTCCAGCCACCGAAGAGCTGTCCGCAGAGGGCGAGCAGGGGCGGCAAAACAATCAGCAAGGAGAAGTCGCTGCGGTCCAGGTGATACCAGTCTTTGATCACACTCGGCATGAAAAGTTCCATGCTATGGCTACAGGTCGTGATGCAAAAGTAAGCCGCGCAAAGCAGCAGAACCTTCGGATGTGAAAAGGCTTCCATGAGCGTCATGCGCTTGCCCTTGGATTTGTGCTGGCGTTCGGCTTCCAGTTCAGACTCCAGGGCCTCGGCTTCTTCTTGGGTCAGCCATTTGGCTTGTTTGGGACGATCTGTTAGCAGCCAGAGCACCCCCACGCCGAGGATGATCGCAGGCAGAGCCCAGATGATGTAAACCCACTGCCAGCCGAGCAGGCCGAGCAGCTTCGGATGCACGATGGTCTCACCCGATTTCATGACTTCAGTGGTGCCAAACTTCAGGAACCAGTTTGAGATCGGACTCAGCATTTGGGCGAAGGGAGTGGCCACCAAAAAGTAAGACAGTGCTTTGGCTCGGTCTTGTGAGGTAAACCAATGGGTCAGGTAAACGATGACGCCAGGAAAGAAACCTGCCTCGGCCAGCCCTAACAAGAAACGCACAGTGTAAAACTGAGTGGGCGTGGTGACAAAAGCCGTCAGCGCTGCCATCAATCCCCAGCTAACCATGATGCGGCAGATCCATTTCCGGGCGCTCCAGCGCTCCACCATCAAGGAACCTGGCACCTCTAGCAAAAAGTAGCCAATGAAGAAGACAGTCGTGCCAAAGCCAAAAACCTCCTCCGTGAAGTCGGGCATATCGACCTTCATGGTCAGCTTGGCGATTGCCACATTGACTCGATCCACGTAGGCGATCA
This sequence comes from Verrucomicrobiaceae bacterium, assembly GCA_027484445.1. Lineage (GTDB taxonomy): Bacteria > Verrucomicrobiota > Verrucomicrobiia > Verrucomicrobiales > Verrucomicrobiaceae > Prosthecobacter. The sequence goes on along the minus strand of JAIXSY010000025.1, from coordinate 406,139 downwards.
TGTAGCTAACAAACAGAACTGGCAGCAAGCGCAGGAATGCCTTTCGTCTTGCTCGGTCGAGTGGGGAAGATGAATCTGGAATGGGCATGTTGGAAATAAAGTCGTGGAGGCTATCCGATGGACGCGGGAAGACCAGACAATACGCAAGGCACGTATGCCTCTTCAAAGATCATCCGCCTCGATCAACAGGATGAGAAGCTTTTTCCCCAGAGCTTTTTTTTGCAGTGAATCCAGGTCAGTCTCTGAAGCCACACTCACACTTCGACCCATCAGCACAGCCAGTTGGGTGGCAAAGCCGGAATGTTGGGGCTCACCAGCATCATTGCCAAAGCTCAGTTCAGCATTTTCGAAAACTTCCAAGGCTTTTCCGCCAGCAACGAGCACGGGAGAGCGGGCATCAGGCATGAGACCTTTGATGGAAACCAACTGAGCGGTTTCGGGGGGAAAGAGGCTGGATGGATTCAGGGGTAAAAGCGCATGGGCCAAGTCTCCTGTCGTCTCACGCTCAAGAATCGTGGCGCTGATCAGAGGGGTATCCTGGCCACACAGCTCAGCGTGGTGTTGTCGGAGATGCTTAGCCAACATGGAGGCCACTTCTTTCATGGTCTCAAAGGTCCAGTGACTGTCGCTGGCGTAGTAACTGGGACGTTTGCTTTTTCGATCCCAAAGCAGCTTGGCTGGGTCGAGCACGGTGGCTCCAGCTTGGGTCAACTGATCGAGTTTGGGCTTCAGGCTGAGCGGTTGGGCTGGTGTGAAGTACTCGGCGCGCAGAAACTGTTCGGGATGCATGGCTAGCTTGGCCGGCAAGGGGATCACGATCACCTGTGTGCCAGCTTTTTCCTGAGTTTCGACCCAATCTGGAAGCTGATCTCCTAGTCTCGGACTAGGGCGTTGCTGGGTCCGCACATTGAGCTCTTTTTTGTCAAACAACCAGCCTTCATAGCCCTGATGAACTCGTGCATTGCCTTCTTCCCAGAAGTAACTCACAGGCCATTGAGCAAGTTGGCGCAGGGCATCAGGGACGACTTCAGTTTGTCGGAAACTGAGGAAGAAGGAAAGTCCGGCGATGATGATGCCCGTCACTTTCCAAGTCTTGAGAGGCAGAGCTAACAAGCTATTCAATCGAGGCAGTGCCAAAACACTGATCATCGCCAAGGCCACATGAGTTTGCAGCCATGGAGTCGTCAGCCTTTTGTCCAAGAACAGGGAATACAAGCTCGGTGCGCTGGTCTGGAACATTAGATTCCCATGAAACACCACAGTGTCCCAGGTGGGTGAAATGAGAAGCACTTGGCTCACCACCTGCACGACGAGATTGCACGCCACCTGAATTGGGAGTGGCAAAGGTGCCCACAGGCTTTTGCCGCGCAGTGATTCGAGGTATAGGAAGAGAGCCTGAATCAGGATCCAAACGCCAGCACCAGCCCAGGAGGCGCGAGCCAGCAGACTCAAGGTCGCGATGAGCAGCAGACAGGGAAGGCTCTGCCAAGGTGAGGCGAAGCGCGAAGTTTGAAAAGAAGGCAGCCATCGACTCCAAAGGCTTTGGAAGGAGCTGCTTCGTGCTGGTGCATGGTGCATTTCCTGTGTGCACAGGCCCAACAGAGCACGTGCGGACGTGATGATGTCAAATGTGCCAGTCGTCAGCAAAAAGAGCTGGAGGGTGCGGATGATGCAAACCAGCCAGACGGCTTTGCTGCTGATGGCGGCAGGTTCAGCGTTTTGAACCAGATCGATGGGCTCTTGAAGGGGAATCGCCAAAAGGCAGATTTTGCCCAGTCCATAGCCAATCTGAGCCCAGGAGGTCAAACGATGAACCGCCGCTGCCTCAGAGCGCCGTGCGAGGAAGATGGCCAACCCACCCAGTAGCAGGAGGACGGGCATCAAGGACTGTGGTGGTGGCATGTGAGGGGGAAATCTGTGAACAAAACGGCGCGGATAGTCCCTGCGAGGTACCATCTGTCAAACGGCCATGCCGAAAGCTCGGTGTGCGTCGGGCATCTGTGTTTGCATCCGCAAAACTCCGGCCTAGCCTCGCGGGCATGAGGTTCATTTGGCTAGGTTTTATCATCACCACTGTCTCGGGGGCGAAGGCTTTCGGCATGCAGGTTCCTTCGGGCGTGCTGGAGAAGCCACCCACAGAAGCTGCGCCCTCTGAAGTCGCTTCACCCGCAGCTTCGGCGGTGGTTGCACCAGCCTCGAATCCACCTCCCAGTGCTCCGTCTGCTGAAAAAGAGCCCTCCCCTGGCCAATTGAGTCCTCTGGGGCAGGCTCCTGATTGGAAGGAATTGGAACGTTACTCGGGCCAGCTGACGAAGGCTGAGTTCGACAAAGCCTGGAAAGACATCTACTCCGAGCTGAACGGTCCACCGCCACCGTGGCAGGTCACGGAGGAAGCGCTGCTGGTTCCTACCCAGGGAGATCGGTCAGAGCCTTTGAAGCTAGCTTTTCGAAAGGGCCAGGAAGATGCTCCGACCCTTTCCTCGAATTGGCGTCGGGCTGCCTCTTTGCCTCCTTTGGCAGGGCGTCCCGTTTTGAGTGATCTTCGCATCAGCCTCGATCCTGGACACTTGGGGGGTGCATGGGCACAGATGGAGGAACGTTACCTCAGCTTTCGGCAAGGGGAGGCCGTCTGTGAAGGAGACCTTACCTTGATCGTGGCGAGGGTCTTGGCCGAACGACTCAAGGCCTTGGGCGCGGTGGTGTCTCTTGTGCGAGATGAGCCCGAACCTGTGACGCGCCAAAGACCCAAAGACTTCGAGCAAGCAGCGCGCGATCTGCTCACGCAGTCAGGCTTTCCAGACGCCAAGCTGAGTTACAAGGGGCTGTCTGGAGATGCAAAGTTACTCACGGTCCAGTGGCAGAGTGAAAAGCTTTTTTATCGCGTGAGCGAAATCCATGCGCGCGGCACCAAGGTCAATGCTGAGCTGAAACCGGACCTGGTTCTCTGCCTGCATCTGAATGCGGAATCCTGGGGGGCGGCGAATGCACCGCAGTTCTCTCCGCAAAATCATCTGCATGTTTTGGTGAATGGTTGCTATTCCCGCTCCGAGCTTTTGCAGCAGGATGTGCGTCATGAGATGCTGCTGAGGCTTTTCTCTCGGATTCATGAAGAAGAGTTGCCTTTAGCTGCATCCGTGGTGGAAGGCGTCGCGCGTCGCACGCAGTTGCCAGCCTACATTTACACCAGCACCAATGCGCGGCGTGTCACTGAAAGTCCCTATGTTTATGCACGCAACTTGCTCGCCAATCGACTCTACCAGTGTCCGGTCGTGTATCTGGAGCCCTTTGTCATGAACCATGAAGAAACCTACCGCCGACTTCTCCTCGGTCATTACCAAGGGCGCACCTTGCTCGGTGGCAAACTGGTCACAAGTGCGCTGGAAGATTATGTGCGTGGGGTCGTAGATGGCCTGACGGACTACTACCGGAGGAACCGCCAGCCATGAGCAAGATCTTGATCGTGGGTTGCGGTTTTGTCGGAGAAAAAGCCGCTCAGCGTCTTCACAAAGAAGGCCACGAAGTGACTGGCACCACGCATAGCGAAGCTTCGGCCCTACGGCTCGGTGCGACACATGCTTGGCGGGCGATGCCCTGCGATGTGAGCAGTGCGGAGTCTGTGCAATCTCTGCGTCTTGCCCTAGGTCCAGTCGATGCCGTGGTCCACTGTGCGAGCTCGGGGCGTGGCGGAGCAGAGATGTATGAGAAAGTTTATGTCCAGGGCATGAAGCATCTGGCGGCTGCCTTCCCAGAGGCGTGGCTGCTTTACACCAGCAGCACGAGCGTTTACTCGCAGGTCGATGGAAGCACGGTCGATGAGATGACACCTGCTGAGCCGGATCGAGAGACCGGCAGGCTGCTGCGTGCGGCTGAGCAGGTGGCGCTGCAGCGCGATGGGGCTGTGGCACGTCTCGCTGGAATCTATGGTCCAGGACGTTCCTTTTTGCTCAAGAATCTGTTGGAAGGGAAAAGTGCTATTGAAGTCTGTGACTCCGCTCCGGAAGGTCGCTTGATCAATCAAATCCATGTCGAAGATGCAGCGGGTGCGGTTGTGCATCTTGTGAGTCAGCGATTGTCGGGTGTTTGGAATGTGGTGGATGATGCGCAGTTGACGCAGCGTGTGTGTCTCGAACGTCTCGCCAATCTCTTTGGCCTACAAACACCCGAGGTGCGTGCTCCTGACGCTGCTCGCAAAAGAGGCTGGAGTCACAAGCATGTTTCGAATCAAAAGCTGCGAAGCTCAGGCTGGTCGCCGACTTTTCCCGATTACTTTACCGCTCTGCAAAAGGATGAGGCGCTGATGAGTTCCATCCTAGCGGAGGTCGATGCCTCCGATGAGGTGCCGCTTCCCCGTTGCGAAAACATTGTGCTCATGGGCCTGATGGGATGCGGCAAATCCAGTGTGGGGCGCATCACCGCCCGGTTGCTAGGCTTTCAATTCATCGACACCGATCATTTGATCAGCGATGCCGCAGGATGCACCATCCCTGAGATTTTTGCCAAAGAAGGTGAGCAGGGATTTCGCCAGCGAGAGAGCGCGGTTTTACGCTCCTTGGTCGGCACACGTCATTCCGTGATCGCTACTGGCGGCGGCATCATCACTCAGCCTGTGAACTTGCCTTTGCTAAAGCATTTGGGCTTCATCACTTGGTTGGAGGCTGAGGTCGATTTGTTGGTGCGGCGCACTGCCGGCAACAACGATCGACCACTGCTTCGTGGTGAGGAGCCGCCCAGGCAAAAGCTACAAAGTCTCCTGCTCCAGCGTGGACCGATTTATCAGTCGATGGCAGACCTGCGCATTCAAACGGACGAGCTGACCCAGGAGGAAAGCGCCTACGGTGTCGCCGAAAGCGCGCGCATCTTTTTTGCGCGTCGGCGGTGCGAGGTTGGTATCGGGGGATGAGTGCTTCGTGACAATGAGCTAAGTTTGGGATGAGGCGTTCATCAGCTGCTTGGGCGCGCAGGATGAGGCATATCTTTGTGATATCGAAGCTCGACATTCGTGCTAAGAATGCATTTACTCCGCACGATTTTTTCTTATGAGGCAATATGATCTGATTGAGTACCTCGCCATGGCTATGCAGGCCGGCGCTTCCGACATGCATCTTTCTCCAGGGGCACCTCCGACCATGAGGCTTCATGGTCGGATGACGCCAGTGACTGATGAGGTTTTGGATGCTGTGGATGTGCGTGAGCTCGTGCTCGGCGGCCTGAAAGACACACAGCGTGCCAAGCTGGAGCAGGATTGGGAACTGGACTTTGCGATTGAGGTGGAAAATCTCGGGCGCTTTCGTGGAAACGCCTGCTTTTGCATGGGCCGCATTGAGGGCAACTTCCGCTACATTCCAGATTCGATCCCTGAGCTGTCTCACCTGGGGCATGGACCCACAGTGGAAAAGCTTTGCGAGTTGCGTGACGGGTTGATCCTCATCACAGGTGTCAGCAACAGCGGTAAAACCACGACGCTATGCAGCATGACACAGCAGATCGCAGCAGCGCGCTCGTGCAACATAGTCACCATCGAAGACCCCATCGAATTCGTCTTCAAGCATGGCCAAAGCCTGATCCGCCAGCGGCAGGTGGGTTTTGATACTCATGAATTCGCCCGCGCGATGAAAAGCGCTTTGCGGCAAGATGTGAATGTCATCACCGTCAGTGAGCTGAGAGACCTAGAGACCATGCGCACGGCGCTGACAGCGGCCGAGACCGGGCATCTCGTCATCAGCACGCTACACACCACCGATGTGCCGGCGACCATCACGCGCATTTTGGACAGCTATCCGCGAGATCAGCAGGACTACGTGGCTTCTCAGTTGAGTCACTGCCTGCGGGGTGTCGTCTGCCAGCACCTCATCCGCCGCGCCGATGGGGAAGGGCGGGTGATGGCTTCCGAAGTCATGGTGATCAACAACGCCATCGCGGGTTGCATTCGTGATCAGCGCATTCAGCAGTTGCCCAGCTTGATTCAGATTGGTGGAAGAGATGGCATGCACACCATTGATGACAGTCTGCTGCACTTGCTGAGTTATGATTTCATCACGCTGGAAGATGCGAAGGCGCATTGCCGCGACTTCAGCTTCATCCAGATGGGCTATGAGCGACTGCAACGCGAGCGTGATCCAGCGCGCAAACGCTAACCCATTCCGCTGCCCGTGAACAACGACCAAATATTCCTGCGTGGTCTGGATCTGCCCACGCAAATCGGTGTACCGGCTGAAGAGCGTGCTTCCTGGCAAACGCTACAGGCCGATGTCACACTACAGCTCGAAGCTCGCTTCGAGCAGATGGCGGACGATCTTAATGCCACGATCGACTACTCCGCCGTGGCGGTTCGGCTGAAAGCACTGGCAGCTGAGAAGCCTCGGCAATTGATTGAAACCTTGGCCGCAGAGATGGCGGCCTGCCTGCTGGGGGAATTCAACGCGATTCAGGTTCAGATTGAATTGCGAAAGCGCGTGCTTCCTGGTTGCGATCATGTGGCGGTGGCCCTGACCAGAGAACGTGAGAAAAAGCCGATGTGAGATTTGCTTTCCGCGTCTTTCCTCTCCAGCCTTCGGCTTCTCGATTTCATGCCTACCGATCTACCATCTCAGCTTTCCCTCCAGTCTCTTGGCGAACCGATCTATCGTGGTTCAGTGCAGAATCTTTATGCTGTGCCGGATCATCCGAGTTACATCGTCTGTGAGACCACGGAGGCAGGTTCGGTCTTTGATGTGGGTAGCATTTTCAAAATCGAGGGCAATGACCTGAATCGTGCGATTTTCCGACATGCGATGTATGGCCGTCTGGCGAACCCCAAGACTTGGCAGCGTGTGGAAGCTGCTTTGCTCAAAACAAACTCCTTGGGTGAAACGTGGCGCTCACAGCTCATGGATGGCACGCTTCCCACCATGCTGGAATCAGGGGCACAGACCCACCACGTGGGCATGCTGGATGCCGTGACTGGTGAGCTGACAAAGTCTGGGATGCCTACCCATCCTAGCTGCTACAATGTCGTGCGTCGGTTCCCTGTCATGAAGCCGCCCCAGCGAAACGTGATGGGGAATTTTGTCTTCGATTACGCTCAGTTTCATCAGAACAACACTTACGTTGTGCCGCTGGAGTATATCGTTCGTTTTGGTGTGACCAGCGGTAGTTCGATCCTGCGCAAGTATGAGGCTTTGGGGGAAAAAGAGCGCCGTGCTTATGAGCTGGAGCTTGGCCTGAATGCTCCCATGTCCGCTTGGCAGATGCTGGATCGTCCTATTTACGATCTGACCAGCAAGTATGAGCCTGAGGATCGCCCTGTGACGAAGCAGGAGGCACTGCTGATGTCGGGCCTCAGCTCGCAGGCGTTTCTCAGCACGATCAAGATGGCCTTGCTCGGAGCCTGGGCGGTTCGTGAACTGCTGGAAGAAATTGGTCTTCAGCTCTGGGACCTGAAGTGGGAGTTCGCGGTGGATGGGAATGACCTCTTCTTTGTCGATACCATTGACGCAGATAGCTTCCGCGCCACGGGCACGGTTGAGGTGGACGGACGTCGATTGATCATTCACTACAACAAGCAGGCCATGCGTGATTACTACCGTGTGGTTTGTGCTGACTGGTATGCTGGGGTGAATGCCGCCAAGCAGGAGGCCGCCAAGACGGGCCTACCCTTCAAAGAAGTGCTGAAGGCTGGCCAAGCGGCAGGCAAGTATCCATCTACGCCAGAGGTGGCTCCTGAATTCCTTGCTTTGCAGGCCAGAAAGACGGCGCTGATCAAGGAGCATGTGCTCGGGGAGACGGAGGCTGTGGCTTTGCGTTCTCGTCTGGAAGAAGCTGGCCAGGAAGAGGCTGAGTTTTATCGTGGCCGAGGCAAGCTGGAAGAGTTGCTGCAGCTCAATGGCCTTTGACCCGCACGTCCGACGCCATGTCGATGGACTATGGAAGGTGAAAAAATGGAGGATCAGGGTGTGGGCTGGCCATTCGCGCCAGCTCTGCCTTATCTCGGCTGATCAAACCACACGCCATGACACCCGCCGAATCTTATCTAGCTCGATCCACTGAACTCATCGCCCGCGTTCGGGAGCAGTTGTCCTTGATTCACCAAACGGCAGATGTCTTTGCGAAAACCATCCTCGCTGGTCAGATGGTGCATGTTTTTGGTTCGGGACACAGTCGAATTCTGGTTGAGGAAATGTGGCCGCGTTATGGTTCCTTTCCCGGCTTCAATCCTATCGTGGAACTCTCACTGACTTTTCACAACCTCGTGGTGGGTGCGAATGGACAACGACAGGCCATGTTCCTGGAAAATGTCAGTGGCTTGGCCGCGCGCATCTTGAGGAATTTTGACCTCAAGCAGGGCGATAGTGCGCTCGTGGTGTCTTCCAGTGGCTGCAATGTCGTGCCCGTGGAGATGGCTGAGGAGTTCCAGCGTCGTGGTGTCAAAGTGGTAGCGCTCATTTCACAAAAGCATTCGGAGGCTAGCACGAGCCGACATCCTGGTGGCAAGAAGTTGCAAGACTTTGCCGAGATCGTGCTGGATACCGGTGCACCGGTGGGAGATGCAATGGTCCAAGTGGAAGGCCTGCCCACGCCAGTGGCTCCCGGAAGCACGGTGGGAGGTTGTTTGCTGGTGAATGCGATCAAGGCAGAGGTCGCCGCGCGTCTCACCCAGGCGGGACATCCGCCCCATGTGCTGACTGCGGGCGCTGTGGTCGGTGCAGCTCAAGCGACTGAGCTTTTCGAGGCCGCTTACGATGAGCATGCTCGGCGCATCGCGCCTTATTACGCTGGATTGGGCGCGGCCTGAGCTGAATTCAGGTGAAGGAAAGCCGCGTTTTCCTGCGTGCTAGTCTTCCCCCCTCTGAATGACTCGATTCCTGGCCAAGCATCCCATCCTGCGTCTTTTTGCCTCGCCCCAGCATCTGTGGCGAACCATGTCGCTGGGGCTGAAAAGCATCTGGCTGAACAAACTGAGGTCTTTTCTGACAGCACTCGGCGTGATCTTTGGTGTTGCTTCCGTGATCGCGATGCTGGCCATTGGAGAAGGTGCGAGTTATGAAGCGCAGGAGCAGATTCGTCGGTTAGGCAGTCAAAACATCATCCTAGAAAGTGTGAAGCCACCCGACGGTCAGGGCGCGGGTGCAGAGACTCGAAGCCTTGTGCTCGAATACGGTCTCACGCTGCGTGACATTCAGCAGATCCGCCAGACGGTGCCAGGGATAGAGGTGGTGGTGCCCTCGCGCATTCTCAGCGAGAATATCTGGAACTTTGACCGAAGTGTCGATGGCCAGATTCTTGGCGTCTTACCGATCTATCCGGAAATGCGCAATCGCAGGGTGCTTCAGGGGCGCTTTTTTACTGATCTGGAATTGCAGGAAAAACTGCCTGTCTGTGTGCTCAATGAAGGAGCTGCGGCACGGCTCTTTCCGCTCTCGACCCCCACTGGGAAAACCATCCGGGTGAAAGGGTTTTACTACAAGGTGCTCGGTATTCTGCAAAACGAAGGCCCACGTGTGGGCGGTGAAGGAGGGGGCGGAGGAAGCGTAGCCGATGCCCAGATGTTCATCCCCTACACCACGCTCATGGACCACTATGGCGAGACTTTTTTTCGCATGAGAAGCGGCAGCTTTGAGGCTGAAAAAGTCGAGTTCCATGAAGCGGTCATTCGCGTGAAACAGGTCAACGAGGTCGAAAGTCGTGCTGAGGCCATTCGCCAGGTTTTGTCGAGCAATCACAAGAAAGAAGATTGGCGCATGATCGTGCCCGTAGAGTTGCTGCGCCAGGCTGAACGAACCAAGCGCATCTTCAGCATTGTGCTCGGTAGCATCGCTGCCATTTCTTTGGTGGTGGGTGGCATTGGCATCATGAACATCATGCTGGCGAGTGTCACTGAGCGGACGCGTGAGATTGGCATTCGCCGCGCTCTCGGGGCACGGCAGGCGGACATAGTGGTGCAGTTCCTCATCGAAACCGTGCTACTCTCAGGGGCGGGTGGTGTTCTTGGTGTGGTCTTGGGCATCGGCATTCCGATTGCCGTGCAGCATTTTGCAGGAGTGACGACCGTGGTGCAGTTTTGGTCTCCTGTCTTGGCCTTCCTGATTTCGGTGATGACCGGCATTGCCTTTGGCATTTATCCCGCGCGGCGTGCTGCACGCATGAATCCTGTGGAGGCGCTGCGTCATGAGTAAGCAGGGCTCATGAACACTGACCTCGCGCTGCGATGGCCAGCAAGGCGATGACACTAGGGCTGTCTTTGATGCGCCCCTCCAGAGCCATCGCGATGGCTTCAGATAGAGGCAAACGCCAGACATGCAGCTTTTCCGTCTCCTCTGGCGCTGCTGTGCCTTGAGTCAAACCACGCGCCACAAAGAGGTCACACACTTCGTTCGTCGTGGAATTCGACAGTTGCAGACCAGTCAGTAGGGGAGTGATGCTCTTGGCGTGAAGTCCTGTTTCTTCGAGCAGTTCTCGTTCGGCGCATTCAGCAGGGCTTTCTCCAGGAGGACATCCGCCTTCAGGAATTTCCCACTCATAGCTACCGTGGCAGTAGCGCCACTGTCCCACTAACCAAGTGTACCCTTCATCATCGATCGGGACGACACCGACAGCATGATTTTGATACTCCACCACGCCGTAAATGCCACGTCCGCCACTGGGATTGATGACTTGGTCTTCACGCACGCGAATCCATGGGTTTTGATAAATCGATTGGCGACTCAGGGTGGTCCATGGGCTGGTCTCCACGGTAATGGGCGGTGAAAGCGGCATCGTGTGTGAAGACTGCCCTGGAACTCTGTGGCAATCAAGATTCAACGCCACACTCGACAAAGGCGTCTCCTTCAGCTAGTCAGACCGCCCGCCCCTGATTTGTATGATGCTTTTTCACTGTCGCTTCCGAAAAATACTGCTGCTTGCCTGCTTGTGCTTAGCGGCTGCCAGCAGCGGACATGCGCAGTGGCTGGTCTATGAACTCGTTTTTGCGCCTGAAGCGGATTCGGTCAACTTCAGCAGCTACCGCAGCGCCTACCTAGTGGCCCCGGCACGAGGGGGGGCTGCCACTCTGATCCTGACCACGGATGAAGGTGGCCGAAGCTACGCCGTGGCCGATGGTGGCGCTAAGTTCTTCCTCGCCGCGAATGCAGAACAGCGAAAGGCAGCCTTTTCCGCTCTTGCCATTGCAGGCAATTCCCAGGCGCTTTACACCGCTGCGGGTGACTTGAACCGCTCGCTTCTGCTCGACACGCCTGAGGGCCAGACGGTGCTGCGCGTGGCTGAGCGGCTGCATGGACGACTGATGGCGGCTGATGACGAGTCCGACAAAGGTCCTGCCTCCGATGGCTCGATCGGTATGATCGGCAGCGCGACGATCACCGGAACGCTGCGTGAAGATTTGACCACCTTGGTCACTCGTCACTTCACAGGGCAAAACCTCGCGGTGGCTTATGTGGTCGAGCTTTTGGAAAAGTATGGTTACTCGCCTGATTCTGGCTCTGCCCCTTTGAAGATCGAAGTCGAGACCATTCAGGAAGATGGATCGCTTCTCGATCCAAGCCTTTTTCCTGTCGAGGTAAGGCCTGTAGCCCCCTAACGCTGAATGAAACACATCCGCCAAGCGCTCGTGCAGTGCCTGGAGTCCTCCGGTGGCTCTGGCATTCCTCTTCCAACCGCGACTCCGAGCTCAACGGTAGTGAATCAATTGCTCGACCTGGGCAGCATCGATGAGGAAGCCTTTTTGTCCCAGTTAGCCGCGCGCATGGGACTGGGGTTTGTGGCGAATCCGGTGCCCGACTCGGCAGATGCGCCTGAGATGAAGCGACTGCTGCCCCCACGTGTGGCGTTAAGACACCGCCTGCTCCCGCTGAAGATTGTTGAGGAAGAAGGCAGCAAGGCGAAAAAGCTGCTTGTTGTCGGCTACGATCCTTTTGACCTCATCGCCCACCAAGCCATCGCCCGTGAGGTCGAATCTCCTGTCCGACTAGAGATCGCACCGCGCAAGCGTCTGCTGAATGCAATGCGTGACTTCTATGGCATTGGGGCTGACACCTTTGAAGAACTGCTCAAGGGGCGCGATGTCGATGGCGCAGATTTGGAGCAACGCGACGAGGCTAACATCATTGATGCTGACGATGAAGAGGCTTCCGTCGTGAAGTTCGTCAACACCGTGATTCGAGAAGCGCTGGAGCAACACGCTACTGACATCCATGTGGAGCCCATGGAAGATAAGCTGCGCATGAGATACCGCATCGACGGTCGTCTGCGTGAAGTGCCAGTGCCAGAAAACATCAAGGCACTGCAGCAATCGGTGATCGCGCGTCTCAAGGTGATGGCTAAGCTCGACATCGCAGAGCGACGCCTTCCGCAAGATGGACGCATCAATCTGCAAATCGCAGGTCAGTTCATCGACGTTCGTGTGGCGACCATCCCCAGCGTCGAAGGTGAAAGTGTCTCATTGCGTCTTCTTGGTCAGGAGAAATTCAATCTCGACCGCCTGCGCATTGAGCCTGATTTGCGTTCTGAAGTTGAGACCTTGCTCAAGAAGCCTAACGGGATCATCCTAGTGACAGGCCCGACAGGGTCCGGAAAATCAACCACGCTCTATACCTTTCTCAGCCAACTGAACACCGAGCACCGACGGATTGTGACCATTGAGGACCCCGTGGAAAACAAGCTTCCTGGCGTGGTGCAGATCGCGGTTCGACCCGAAATTAACCTCACCTTTGCGACGGGCCTGCGTTCGATTCTGCGTGGTGATCCGAACGTGGTCATGATTGGGGAAATGCGCGACCTGGAGACAGCGGAAATCGCCATTCGTGCTGCGCTCACGGGGCACCTTGTGTTCAGCACGCTGCACACCAATGATGCTCTGGGGGGCATCATGCGTTTGATCGACATGGGCGTGGAGCCCTTCCTGGTTTCCAGTTCAGTGCGTGCTTTCATCGCTCAGCGGTTGGTGCGCGTCCTTTGCAGTGAGTGCAAGCAGCCTGATCCCGATGCCGAGGTGCGTCTTCGCGAACTTCAATACACTGGCCCGATTCGTAGCACTGTCTATCGTGCCCGTGAAGGGGGCTGTGAGGCCTGCCGTGCCACCGGTTACAAAGGTCGTATGTCCATCTACGAACTGGTTCGTCTGACCCCAGCGATGGGGGAACTCATCACGCACAAGGCGAGCAGTGCACAGCTTTATCAGCAAGCCTACAAAGATGGTTATCGACCCATGCGCGAGTATGGCGTGCGCAAGATCCTGGCTGGAAACACGACGATTGATGAGGTCATCAGTGTCACTGTGGCCGAGTCAGAGCAGTAATGGCGAGGTCAAGCCGGTGCATTCGATTTGATCGCATCCCAGGCGGCATCCATCTGTGCTAGCGTCAGACTGCCGTCCAGCTTTTGACCAGATCGGGCAAGATGTGCCTCCATTTGGTGAAACCGTTTGGTGAATTTATCGTTGGCTGCAGCAAGCGCAGGTTCAGCATCAATGCCGAGTTTTCGCGCCAAGTTGACCACGGTGAAAAGCAAATCTCCTAGCTCTTCCTTCATGCCCTCGCTAGATCCTGCATCAACAGCTTCTTCCAGTTCCTGGATCTCTTCCCGCAACTTGTCGAAAACCGGCTTGGCATCTGGCCAATCAAAGCCAACACGCGCTGCTTTCTTTTGCAGTTTTTGGCCACGCATCAGCGCTGGCAGTCCAGTCCCCACCCCGTGCAGCATGCCTTCTTTTTCCGTGCCTTTTTCCTGTCGTTTGATGGCATCCCACTGATTTAGCACCGCCTCAGAATCTGCGGCGCTAGATTCCCCAAATACATGGGGATGGCGACGAATGAGCTTTTCACTCAGCATGTGGGCCATGCGGTCCAGGTCAAAAGCACCTGTCTCGCTTGCGATTTCAGCATGCAACACCGGTTGCAGCAACAAGTCCCCCAATTCCTCACACATCAGCTGGGGATCGCCATTTTGGATAGCATCTGCCACTTCGTAGGCCTCTTCCAGCAGATGGGGAACCAGGCTTGCGTGTGTTTGCTCACGATCCCAGGGGCAACCTCCCGGCGCGCGCAGGCGATGCACTATGTAGCGAAGGCGGGTCAAACCGTCGGGGTGGTCGATGGACATGGAACTGAGCTAGCGCCAAAAACTCCCCCTGGCATGGAAAAAGTTTGCGCCCCGGCCTGCCATGTTTACCGACTTCCGTGTCCGCGAGTTCCTTTACTGCGTAAACTATCTCTGAACCCCCAACCTTATGGCCTCCGAAAACGTCCTTAACCTTAACGAAAGTAACTTCGATTCTGAAATCGCCGCCGCCACCGTGCCTGTCATTGTGGATTTTTGGGCAGAGTGGTGCGGTCCGTGCCGCATGATTGGTCCAGTTTTGGATCAGCTCGCCGATGAGCAGGCAGGTGCCATCAAGGTCGTCAAAGTCAACGTCGATGAAAACCCAGGTTTGGCCTCCAAGTTTGGTGTCCGCTCCATCCCAATGTTGCTTTTCATCAAAAATGGTGCCGTGCGCGATACTGTTGTCGGCGTGCAAAGCAAAGATGCCCTTTTGCGCAAAGCGCAAGCCATTGCCTAATCCTCAACGCTGATTTCCATAAACCGCAGGTGGGCTCAATGTCTGCCTGCGGTTTTTTTATGATCGACAGCTGTGTCATCAAACGACTAACTTCCTTCTTCCACCATGAAAAAAGTTCCGCTGAATAGTCGCCGTCAGTTCTTGGCTAAATCCGCTGCCGCCTTGGGTTTCCCCACCGTGGTTCCTGCTTCCGTTTTTGGGCAAAATGCTCCCTCGAATCGCATCACCATGGCCGTCATTGGCTGGGGCATGATGGGGCCGAGCAATACCCAAAAGTTCCTGCAAGAAACCGACTGCCAAATTCTTGCAGCATGTGACATCGACAAACGCAATCTGGATAAGGCGCTTGGCACCATCAACGGTGCCTACAAAAATCAGGACTGCAAAGGCTACCACGATTACCGCGAAGTCATGGCGCGCAAAGACATCGACACCGTCATGCTGGCTCTGCCCGATCATTGGCACGCGCTGACCAGCATTGAGGCTGCCAAAAACGGCAAAGACATCTACGGTGAAAAACCTTTAGCGCGCACCATTGCTGAGCAGCAAGCGATCGTGAAAGCTGTGCAGAAGCAGGGGCGCATCTGGCAGACAGGTTCCTGGCAGCGCAGTGAAGATAACTTCCGCATCGGTGCTGAGATTGTGCGCAATGGCTTAATTGGCAAGCTGACGCGTGTCGAAGTCGGCCTGCCTGCTGGGCACAATGATTTTGCCAAAACGGGTGACAAGCGCAGTGTCACGCCACCGCCAGCAGAGCTCGATTACGAAATGTGGATCGGGCCTGCTCAGATGCAGGATTACATTGAGTGTCGTGTGCACAAAAACTGGCGTTGGGACTACAACATCGGGGGTGGGCAGCTTCTGGATTGGATCGGTCACCATTGCGATATTGCCCACTGGGGCATGGACATGGACAGCAGTGGTCCTAGTGAAGTGCTTCCCATCCAGGTGGACATGCCTCCGCGCACGGACATCTGGAACACAGCGACGAAGTATCGTGCCGAAGCCAAGTATGCTGGAGACATCACGATGGTCATCGCAGGTGGTCACAGTGATATCGCCATGGGTACCAAGTGGATCGGCACTGAAGGCTGGGTCTATGTGAACCGAAATGGCACCTATGACAGCTCGAATCCAGCCCTCAAGCAGGTCATCAAAAAGCGTGAAGGTCTTAGCGTGGTTGAAGCCGCCAAAGCTCCGAAACTGGGAGATGATGTCATCAAGACGCGTCTCTATGCAACCCCGGGCCATCATCGCAATTTCTTGGATTGTGTGAAGAGTCGTCAACCCACAGTTACTCCTGTAGAGACAGCGCATCGCAGCGCCACGCCAGGTCATTTGGCCCTGATTTCCTTCTTGGTAAATCGTCCTGTGAAATGGGACCCCGTGAAAGAAGAAATCATAGGTGATCCCGAAGCGAGCAAGCTTCTCAGCCGTGAGTATCGCGTCCCTTGGAAGCTTGAGGCATAAGGCTCAAAACAACCCTCCAGAGGGCATCGCTTAGTCCTCTGGAGGCTTTTGTTCTCGCAATTCTCTGACGGTCAATGCTAACCGTCGAAAACAGGTGAATGCCGAACCGAGGAAAATGACGATCAGGCTGATCTTCAAAAAGTCGATTTCGGGAGCAGCGATCTGAGATTCAAACATCTGAACGCCTGCTCCTGCCAGGGTGCCCAGGGTTAGCACTGCCATTCGGTGCTGCTTGGCCATCGGCCCCATGAAGCTTTGCCTGCCGGTGAGCGTGCCTTGCAGCAGTCGGACATAAGCGGTTCCCATCGCTAAAACAGCGCAGGCCCAGCCTAAAGGAAGTTCGCCCCAGAGTTTGATGACACCGGGCTCGACATTCGTGCTGTAACCAGCGCCGACCAAGATCAACACGTCTGCGATGCGGTCTGGAGCTTCGTTGTAGATGGGGCCGGTGTAGGTTCCTTTGCCACCTTCGACCGCCACCATTCCATCGAGCATGTTGCAGAGCAGACGCAGCTGGATGCCAAGCGCAGCGATGAACCATGCAGACGCTGCTTGTGCTGGTGTCTTCATTTCTGGCGCGAGCAGATAGGCCATGAAGGATAGGCCCGCGAACAGAATGCTAATGACCGAGATGGCATTCGCAGATAAACCGGAAGCGCAGGCCCAGCGCGCTAGGGTCTGCGCCCAACGGGTCCGACGTGACTTGAGTTCTCGGCGTGGGCCTTTGCTTGGCATGGCATCCATGCCTGTCACTAATCTCAAATCGTGGAAGCTGCAATGCTTGTCCTAGGCCGCGCGCCGGGCTCATCACGGTCCAGCAGACCGTCCTTCAAACGGATGATGCGTGAGCAGCGCTCCACCATGCGCTCATCATGAGTCACGAAGACCAGCGTGCGACCTTGTGCATTCAGCTCATCAAAAAGGGCTAAAATCTCTTGGCCCGATTTGCTGTCCAGATTCCCCGTGGCCTCGTCCGCAAGGATGACCAGTGGGTTGTTCGAGAGAGCTCGGGCGATGGCCACACGCTGCTGTTGTCCTCCTGAGAGTTCGGTGGGCTTGTGATGAAGTCGGTGACTCAGTCCTACCTGAGTGGCTAGTTTTTCTGCCACCTCTCGCATTTTGGCATCTTCCGCGCCGCCGTAATACATGGGCACGGCGATGTTTTCGAGAACCGTAAGCTGCTGGATCAGATTGTAGCTTTGGAAGATGAAGCCGAGGTTGCGGTTGCGAGCTTCCGAGAGGGCATCGTCCTCCAGATGCGCCACATTTTGGCCCCCAAGCAGGTAGTCGCCGGAAGTCGGCTGGTCGAGGCAGCCTAGCACATTCAGCAGCGTGGATTTGCCGCAACCGGAGGGGCCCATGATGCAGACGTATTCACCCGGATAGATGTCGAAAGACACCCCTTGCAGCACTTGGCTCACCATGTCTCCCATCTTGTAGGATTTGCGGATGTCTCGAAGGCTAATGATAGGTTCGGGCATGTGCCAGGGAAGCGAAACGATTGGCAGTAATGGGAAGGGAAGCCTTTTGCAGAAAGGCCCATCAAGCCTTCAGGAAGCGGGTTGCGCTTTTCCTGCGGCAGCGACTTCCTTGGCTTTCCCTGGTGCTGACTTGGCGGGTTTTTCCCTGGGAGCACCTGGTGTGGATTCTCCAGGCAAGGCCGCTGGGCCTGCATCATCAGTCACGGCTTTCTTTGGCAGAGAAAGGGCCACTGCCTCACCAGGTTGCAGGCCTCCTCGAATCTCAATGAATTCGTCATTGAAAACACCAGTCTGGATCGGGCGACGCTCCAGACGTGTCCCATTGCGTATGTAGCAGAAGTGCTTGTCTTGCTCGACTTCCACGGATTGCACAGGCACAAAAACCACGTCAGAAAGCTGATCGACGATGATTTCCACCTTCGCATTCATGCCTGGTTTGAGCCAAGGATGCAGCCCATCAATGTGAACTGTGCAGGGGTAAACCTTGAGGTTGGGGGTGTATCGGCTGCTGGAGGAATCAGGCATCAGCGCCAGTTCTGCGACGCGTCCTTGCAAGACTTTGCCAGGCTCTGCATCGACACGAATCAGCGCGATTTGTCCGATCTTCACCTTCTTGACCTGGGATTCGTGGACTTTCACGTGCACGCCCATTTGAGACATGTCTGGTATGGTCAGGATGGACTGGCGAAGTCTCACGCTGGCACCTTCCTCGATGCTGTTGGTGTAGTTGTAAGAGCTGCTCGCGTCCAAGTCGCCATAGGCGACCAGACCTGCCTGTGTGGCGCGGATGGTGCAGGCCTTCAATTGCTGATCCAGGTTTTCCCGTTTGGCCAGTTCCATCTCGTAACGTCGCTTTGAGGTCTGGAATCTGGTTTCGGCTTGTGCCATTTTGGATCGATTCGCCCGCACTGTGCGCTCCAGCTTGGTCAGGCTTTCTCGATATTCGGATAGCAGAAGGGCGCATTGCTTGGAGAACTCATATTTCTTGAACAAGTCCAGCTGGGTTTCCGCTGTCTTCACGGCCAGAGTTACCTTTTCAAAGTTCACCTGATCGTTTTCAAGCTGAGCCTTGGAAATGAAACTGCGCGCTGAAAGCCGCTCGGAGGCTTCGACCTTTTGTTTGCTGACAGCCAATTCAGAGCGGCGTAGCAGCAGCTCATCTTCAAGCTGACGCAATTTTTGTTGAGCTTCCCCATCGCCGTTTTCTCCCATTTGCTGAAGGAAAGGAGAAAAGTCGATGCGGTCATGCTTTACCGTCTTGATGGGCCCTTTCGTGCTTGGCACTTTTTTCTCGCCTGTCGCTTCCTTGTTATTCAACGCGAGCGCAGGATCGGTCGGTGTATTCGCCTGAGTGTCTAGGATCGTGACGAATTTATCCAAAGCAGCGATGTTCGATGGCAGACCTGCATCGGCGAGCACACGGGCAGATAACTCGCGACCCAGGTATTTTTCGAAGTCCATTAGGGCGAAGCTACTGACTTCCTTCATGTCGCGGATGAGGGATTGGTTTTCACTGCGCTGGATTTCACGGCCTTCATCAGCATCAATGTAGTTCGAAACTGTGGTCTGAAATTCGATCTCGTGATCCTGAATGCGAGCCTTGAGGTCGGAATTGTCGAGTTCCACCAACACTTTGCCTTCCTTGATGTCTTCCTCTGTGACGAGGTAACCTTCAGGTATGATGCTGAGGATTTTGGTAGGTGTCTCGATTTCTGATTTGATCTCGACATTGCGCAAGGCGCGGATTTCCCCGCCCTGCAGGACGCTGACCTGAAGTGGGCCACGAGCAGCAGAAAAGGTAGGAACTGTCGAGGTTTCTTCCCCACGGCCAGACATCCACCACCAAGTCACCGCCACCCCTATGGCGAGGGTGACGAGTGACCAAGTTTTCCAGGGTGCCTTTGTCTTCATCGTCTTTCGGGTTAGGATTCTCCTTGAGGCTTCTCTTGTTTCAATACGTCTGCCCAACGCGCATCTTTCCGAATGAACAGCACGCCCATGTCAGTCCAGAGCTGCAGACGGGCTAGATTGTGATCGATCAATGTGGAAATGACCAAGTCCCGAGCGACGATCAGTCGATCCTGAGATTCCACAATGTCACGCGCGGTGCCCTGACCTTCTGCCATCAGAGCTTCTTCGATTTCCAGTCGTTTTTGGGACAGTTCCAGGCCTTTCACAGCTAGATCATATTGCCGACGAGCCACACGCAGGGCGCGCCAATCGGCGCGGATGGTGCCGCGCAGCTCTTCCTCTGCCAATTCCAGTGCACGCAGGGCTGCTTGTTCATCGATCTGCGCGTTTCGCAGATCATTTCGTTCGGGCAGGGTGTTCAGATTTAGGTCAATGTCCAACCCCCCCTGCATGGTGCGCTGACGGTGATTGAGGCCAAGGCTGGCGTTGGCTGCTGTGTTCGTGGCACTGGGCACGCTGGGGCTGCCAATGTTGTATCCTGCCAAGGCATTCACCGTTGGGTAGGTGCCCTGGTGGGCGATTTTGATTCGACGCTGAGTGTCATAAACACGGTCGCGTTGATTGAAAAGATCCAGCCGCGTGATCAGCGCGGTATCGATCAGTGAGTCCAAGCTAGCTTCGGGATCGATGACCTCTAGCTTCTTGAGTTCATGGGTATCGAGCACCAGCTTTTCTGTGACAGGTAGTCCCAGGGTGATCTTCAGGTCATCGAGTTGGTCTTCATAAGCACGCACGGCAGTGATCCATTGCCGTTCATAGGTGATGCTACCTTGTTCGATCTGCTTCAGCTGGGATTGAGAGCGCAGATTGGCCTCGGCAAGAGCTCGGTCACGTTCCAGAGACCCCAGCGATGCCCGGTAGGCGATGTAGCGGTTCCGTGCCTGTTCACGTGCCTGAAGGGTGCGCAGATACTGGCGCGCGATGTCCACCACAAAGGTCTTTCGATATTGGGTGAAGTCGCGGATCTCGTAGAGCACATCCCGCTCGTCCTGGCGCAGTGGCTCTGCTGCGACGAGCACGCCCGCACCGCGCAGCAGAGGTTGGGTGATCGAGACGGCAGCCAGCGAGTCGCTCACCCGGCTAGCCTGTCCGGTGAAGAGTCGGGTGAAGTCACTGCTCAGATTCATGGCCAGGCGCGCGCCAGTTTTCATCAGGTAGCTCAGCCCGACTTGTCCATCTGAGGAGAGTGATGACGTGCGCACGAAGTCGTTCACGCTGGCCTGATGGCGCTGTGCCTCAGCCACAGTGATGCCTCCTTGGCCATCTGCAATAGGGCCAAATTGCTGTCGCGTCTCCGTTAGGGCCAGTGCGCTGCGATACACGCGCTCTTTGCGCCCGAGGTATGTCCGGTTGCGATGCACAGCAAAGTCCAGCGCATCCGGCAGGCTGAGCACACGAGCCCCTTGTTCCACCACGGCTCGTTCCCCCAAAAAATCTGCAGCATCTGCCTGCTTCTCTAGCTCGGCTAAATTCACTGGCGGCGGCGGGGTGATGCTTTGCAGTTCGTCATCTTCTGCCCCAGCAACAGCTTGTGATTTTTTCTTCAGAATACCAAACACCTCTTTGTCGGCCCACTTTTTGTAAAAACCCTGCGTGCAGCTGCTCAAAAGCATCGCCAACGTCCCCAACAAAAGAAGGGGACGACAAAGCGGTGTCATGGGGATCAGGAATCTCATGGTGAAGTCTGCCAATGGCGAGGCATTCGACTCTTGGCAGGAAAGAGGATGGGGGGGCAATGACTACGAAGGGGAAGGGTGAGTCTATCACGTTTCTCTCCCCGTCCGGCTGTCACTCTCTTTGCTAGGCGTTCATGGTCATGATTGCCCAGAAAGTTCCTCAAACTACCCCGCCTCTTGCGCTCCGCCCATCCTGCGCCACACTCCGCGCCCCTTTCCCTCATGTCCGCCGAACGCAAGACCCTCGAAGAACGCGCCCAGATGTCTGATCTGGAGCGCCTGCGCCACTCCTGTGCCCACGTCATGGCCACCGCGATTTTGCGGATTTGGCCAGATGCTCAGTTTGCCTACGGCCCCCCCGTGGAAAATGGCTTCTACTACGACTTCGACATGAAGCACCGCCTCACTCCGGATGATTTCGAGAAGATCGAGGCAGAGATGAAAAAGATCGCCAAGGAAAACCAGCGTTTTGAAAAGAAAGTCATCAGCCGTGAGGAAGCCATCGCGCTTGCCAAAAGTGGACGTCTTGGTGGCCTGAGCGAGCGTCCGGGCAATGAGAGCCGCTTCAAGCTCGACCTCATCGAAAAAATCCCTGAGGGCGAAGAGATCTCCTGCTTCCAAAACGGCGACTTCATCGACCTCTGCGCCGGACCGCACGTTGGCTACACCAGCAAGTGCAAAAATGTGAAGATCACCTCGGTCTCCAGCTCCTTCTACATGGGCGATGAGAGCAAGGGACAGCTCCAGCGGCTCTATGGCACCGCCTTTGAAAGCAAGGAAGAGCTAGAAGCCTACTTCGTGCGCTTGGAAGAAGCCAAGAAACGCGACCATCGACGCCTGGGCAAGGAACTGAAGCTTTTCCACATCGACGAAGACGTGGGCCAGGGCCTCATCCTTTGGACACCAAACGGTGCCACCCTCCGCCAAGAGCTTCAGACCTTCATCAGCGAGGAGTTGCGCAAGCAAGGCTACAGTCAGGTCTTCACCCCGCACATCGGCAAGCTAGCGCTGTACAAAACCAGCGGCCACTTTCCTTATTACAAAGACGCGCAGTTCCCGGCCATCATGGAGCCGGACCAGCTCGAACAAATCGCCCATGAGGGATGCTCTTGTGCAGAGATGACGGCGCGTATCGACGCCTGTTCCGCTCAGTTCGCTGCACAGATGAATGAGCGAACCGGAAGAGAGATGATCGGCAAAGAGCGCATCATGGACGCCGAGAAGCTGCTGGATGGCTTTTTGCTGAAGCCGATGAACTGCCCGCATCACATCAAAATCTTCGCCAGTCAGCCACGCAGCTATCGCGACTTGCCGGTGCGACTCGCCGAATTTGGCACGGTGTATCGCTGGGAACAAAGTGGTGAACTGAACGGCATGACCCGCGTGCGCGGCTTCACCCAGGATGATGCTCACCTGTTCTGCACGGAGGATCAAGTTGCTGCTGAAGTGCTGGGCTGCCTTTCCCTTGTCAAAGTGGTGCTCAATACCCTGGGGATGTCCGACTACCGCGTACGCGTTGGCTTGCGTGACCCCGACAGTGGCAAATACACCGGCAGCCCCGAGCAGTGGGACCGTGCCGAAGCCGCTTGCCGAGAAGCGGCGAAAACTTTGGGGGTGCCTTTCAGCGAAGAACCAGGCGAGGCTGCCTTCTACGGTCCGAAGATTGATTTTGTCATCAAGGACGTCATCGGCCGCGAATGGCAGCTCGGCACCGTGCAGGTGGACTACCAATTGCCGATTCGTTTTGACCTCAGCTACACCGGCGCAGACAACAAGCCGCACCGCCCGGTCATGATCCACCGTGCGCCCTTTGGCAGCATGGAGCGCTTCACGGGCGTGCTCATCGAACACTTCGCTGGGCATTTCCCGACGTGGCTCGCCCCCGAGCAGGTGCGCATTCTGACCATCAGTGAAAAGGTCGATGCCTTTGCGAACGAAGTCTTTGAGCAGCTCAAAGCTGCCGGTCTTCGTGTCACGCTCAACGACGATGCCGATAAGATCGGTGCCAAGATCCGTCTCGCTCAGCTCGACAAGGTGCCCTACATGCTAGTGCTTGGTGAAAAAGAAGCCGCTGCGCAGTCTGTGGCCGTTCGCCATAGCAAGAAGGGCGACCTCGGAGTGAAGCCAGTGGCCCAGTTCCTGGAAGAAATCACGGCTGAAGTCAGGGGACGCAGTCTCTGACTTGGTTCCTTGATTGCACATAATCAGGCTGCCTTGCTCCCCAAGGCAGTTTTTTTGTTAAGCGATGATGCCTCATCGCATCATACGGTCTCGCCTTTGACCAGATCGGGCATCAGCCGAACGGGCTTCGTGCTTGTGTGACCCGTTTGAGCTAGCTCGAGAACAAGTTTGGAAAGGCGCTTCGCGAACTTCGAAGGGTCAGTCGTGTAACGCGTGATCTGCGGAACAAGGTGTGCCAGGAAGGCATCATCGTCGCGTGAAAGGATGGCAAAATCCCGCGGCAACTGATGCCGCAAGCGCAGCAGATGAGTGACCACCGTCAGTGTGTGTGTGGATCGTGCGACTAGGAAGGCTGTGGGTGCAGCGCGTTGGCGCAAAAGTCGATCCAGTAGAGCAATCACTGCCTCAGGGCTCTCTGAATGACGATGAACCGAGGCCATCCCTGGCTTTGTGCACGCTTCCCGAAAGCCGAGTTCACTTTCTGCATCGCCACCATGAGATCCATCGGGCAGCAGTAGCGCGAGGCGGTGGTGTCCCTTTTGCAAAAGAAGATGCGCCGCATGACGGCATAAAGCCCGGTAGTCAATGTCCACGGAGGGCAAAGCCACCCCTGCGGCACAACTGCCTGCTAGTGCCACTGGCAAATGCTGTTGGCCAAACCAATCTTGCATCGCCTTTGTCGAACGGAACAAAAGCCACCCTTTGGCGGGTAAGCGTTGGATGATTTTTTTTAGCGCTGGATTTGGTCGGTTCTGGTAGCATGCCGCTGAGGCATGGATTTCCAAACGAAAGCCTGATGCTGCCAAGAGTTCGCGCAGCGTATCGACCCAGAAAAGAACAAAAGGAGGCATCAACTGTGTCGTCACGGGAGTCAGCAGCACTATCAGCTTTTCAGTTTTTGGTTCTTCCCATGGTTTCACCGGCTGTAGCACATGACGTTGTCTTTGGGTCACGCAGGAAATCATTCCCTCGCGTTCTAGTTCATGCAAAATGGCCCGCAAGGTTGGGCGGCTGAGGCCCAGTTGAGTGCAGAGTTTTCGTTCGGAAGGCAGCTTTTCGGGGCATTCCCCACGCAGAATACGCTGACGCAAAAAGTCGGCACCATGACGAACAAGAGAGGGGCGTGGTGGAAGACTCGGCATGAGTTGATGGGTGAAACTTCAGCCAAACATGGTCAATGGATTTGACCATCTAGAAATGCGTTCCGTCCGCGTTTCTGTGCCTAGCCTTTCCCCGTTCATGTTGCTTCACTCCGAACTCCTCCAACTCAAGCGCTGGAACACGCCCACGATCTACAATGGTTGGGAGCAGATCACTCTGCGTGATCCTGCTGCTGATGCATTCAATCTCGAAGAAACTCGGGACTTCATGCCGCAGATGGGGCCGATGGTCGGCTATGCCATCACGGTGGTCATTGAGCCGAGCAACAAAATGCATCGTGAGTCAAATCCCGATGGTTGGAACGAGTATCGTCGCTACGTTACCAGCCTTGCCGGACCAAAGATTGTCTGCGTGCAGGATCTCGACAAACCGCGCGTTACGGGCTCCTTCTGGGGTGAGGTGAACAGCAACATGCACCGAGCTCTGGGTTGTGTGGGCACCATCGTCGATGGTGCCATCCGTGACGTCGATGAAATGACCAATGCAGGCTTCAAGGCGCTTGCTCGTCGTCTTTGTGTCGGTCATGCGCACGTGCATCCCGTGCGCTGGAACTGTGAGGTTGAGGTCTTTGGCCGGAAAATCGCCCCCGGTGATCTGATTCACGCTGACAAGCACGGTTTCATCGTGATCGAGCCGGAGGCGCAGCCTCTCATTCTCGAAGCTGCGCGCTTCATGGATGCCAATGAGTGCCAGACCGTGATCCCTGCTGCCCGTGGAAGTGCTGGACTCAGTAGCGGGCAGGTGCTCGCCAACCTTGCCGAAGCCGGAAGACAATTCAGCCATAACGCCCGCATGAAATTCCAGCGCGAAGGCGAGTGGTAACTTCTTTCTCAACTCAACCTATGAAACTCGCCCTTCTCCTCACTTCCCTCTTTGTTCTCCATGATGTTCATGCTGCTGAGCCCTTTTTGGAAAAACAGGATCTCTTCACCGTCGGTGACGATCCCGCCTACAACATCTACCACATCCCTGGCATCGTCGTCACCGCCAAGGGCACCGTGCTCGCGTGGTGTGAGGCACGCAAAGGCGGCGGCGATTGGTCGGACATCCGCATCCTGCTGCGCCGCAGCACCGATGATGGCAAAACGTGGAGCAAGCCACAGAGCATCGCTGACGTGCCCGGGCCGAAGCAGAAGAACCCTTTCGCTCTTCGCCTGAAGAACGTGGACACCACGCAGGTCACCTACAACAATCCCGTGCTCATCGCCGGCAGGGACGGCATCGTGCACATGCTCTTCTGCCTCGAATACGAACGCGCTTTCTATCAGCGTAGCGAGGACGATGGCCTCTCCTGGTCCACACCGGTCGAGATCACTGCCACGTTTGATGCGTTTAAAAAAGACTATGCCTGGAAAGTGCTCGCCACTGGTCCGAATCATAGCATCCAGCTCAAAACCGGACGCCTCATCGTGCCTGTGTGGCTTTCTACGGGTGAAGGAGGCAATGCACACCGCCCCAGCGTCACTGCTACTGTTTACAGCGATGATCAGGGCAAAACATGGAAGGCTGGCGATATCGCCGTGCCCTGCACCGACACATGGATCAATCCGAACGAAACCGTCGCCATCGAACTCAACGACGGTCGTGTGATGCTGAACGTGCGCAGCGAATCCAAAGCCCATCGTCGCCTCATCACCACCAGTGCCGATGGGGTGACGAACTGGAGCACCCCGAAGTTCGATGAAGCGCTGCTGGAGCCGATTTGCATGGCCGGCATTGTCCGCTACAACTACAGCGGCAAAAGCCTCATCCTCTTCTCCAACCCGCACAACCTCGATGGTGGCCGCGAAGGTAAACCCGAACCCGGCAAAAGCCGCGCGCGCAAAAACGTCAGCGTCAAAATCAGCCGCGATGAAGGTCAGACTTGGCCCGTGAACAAACGCCTCGAAGACGGCCCCAGCATGTATTCCGACATCGCGGTCACCCCCAAGGGCACCATCCTCTGCTTCTATGGCCGCGGCAGCAAACCCGGCTTCGCTGGCTCTGGCCTCACGCTCGCTCGCTTCAATCTCGAATGGCTCGAACAACCATGAAACCGCTTCTCTTGGTTCTCTTCGCCACTTCTTCCTTAGCCTCTGTGCATAAGGCTGACGTGTGCGTCTTTGGTGGCACCTCTGGCGGTGTCAGTGCGGCAGTGCAAGTGGCACGCATGGGCAAAACGGTCGTTTTGGCCGAGCCGGGGCGTCATCTCGGTGGCATGACGAGCGGTGGGCTGAGCGCGGTGGACATTGGCGATCCTCGCAGCGTGGGCGGCATCGCGCGCGAGTACTTCACGCGGCTCGTCGGTAAGTATGGAAAGAAGCTGGAGTGGGATCAGCCCTTTCAAAGCGCCGGTGGCCCTGCGACAGGTGGTGCTTATGCCATTGAGCCGCATCAGGCGGAGCGCGTTTTTGAGGAGATGGTCAAAGAAGCCGGGGTCCGTGTCCTTCGTGACGCTCGCCTTGCCAGTGTCACGCATCATGAATCACGCATTACGGAGATCACGCTCGAAAACGGCGATGTGATCCGCGCGAAGATGTTTATCGATACCACCTACGAGGGGGATTTGATGGCGAAGGCTGGCGTGAGTTTTACGCTCATGCGCGAAGGCAATGCCAAGTATGGTGAGATGCTCAACGGCATTCAATACGACGCAAAATTCAAGCCGCGCAGCGGTCACTTGCAGCCGGGAGCAAATGGTCGTGTGAAAGGCGGTCAAGGTGTGTGGGACCGCGATTTCCCGCTCGATCCTTATGTCGTGCTCGGTTGTCCTGACAGCGGCGTGCTGCCCCTGATCGAACTCGACGACGTCGGCGAGCCCGGCGATCCCGCGCCCGGTGTTCAGGCCTATTGTTACCGCCTCTGCCTTACCACAGCGGCGGATCGCCTGCCCATCACGCCACCTGCCGATTATGACGCGAAGACGTATGAGATCGTCGTCCGCTTCATCGAGGCCTGTTTGCAAAACGGCGACGACATGGACCTGCGCTGGTTTTCGAAGCACGATCCGCTGCCGAACGACAAGTGGGACTTCAACACCGCCACCTTTGGCGGCAATCTACCCGGTGCCTCACACGCCTGGCCCACAGCGAGCTATACGGAGCGCGAAAAAATCGCCAAGAAGCACGAGAACTACCACCGCGGCCTGCTGCACTTCCTCGCCACCGATCCGCGTGTGCCGAAAAAGGTGCGCGAGGACATGGGGCGCTTCGGTTTGCCCAAAGATGAGTTTCAAGACACCGGCGGCTGGCCGCACCAGCTCTATATCCGCGAGGCGCGGCGCATGGTGAGCGATCTCGTGCTCACGGAGCATCATACCTTTGGCAAAACCATTGCGCCGAAGTCTATCGGCCTCGGCAGCTACGGCACCGACGTGCATGAGATTCGCCGCATCGTCAAAGACGGCGTCGTCATCCGCGAAGGCAAGCTCGCCGGCGGCCGCGGTGGCTTCGGTCCGTATCAAATCGGCTACAATGCCATCGTGCCGAAGAAGAGTGAGTGCTCGAATCTCCTCGTCACTTTCGCTTTGAGTGCCAGTCACACCGCCTTCGCCAGCGTCCGCATGGAGCCCGTCTTCATGATCACGAGTCAAAGTGCTGCTACCGCCGCGTGTCAGGCCATCGACGACGGGAAAGCCGTGCAGGAGGTCGATGACGCAAAGTTGCAGACGCGACTTCAACAAGATGGCCAGGTTTTAAAATGGCAACCTTGAGAAGTTAGTGTGACCGAGGATGGGCTGTTGTCTTTTCGCGAAGGTAGATGGCTGAAAATTTGATTTGGGATCTATGTTTGCCTTCCAGTGTGAGGCGGAATCGAATCTGCTCAGGTAAGTCGGATGCTTGAGGCCAGACCAAAGGAACTTGAAAACCACTCTGCTTCACCAGCAATGCTTGCGTGCCTGAGCATTGGGGGATCGGTCTTTCTTGTGAATCCAGAAGTTCTACCCGAATCCATGCTTCCGAACCAAGAGCTTCGGCATTGAGATAAAACTCAGGATTTTTCACCTTTTGTGTGCAGGTCACGAGTTCAGCACGGGTTTGGGGCAATTGGTAATCTCCAGAGCCTTCGTTGCTGTCGTCGAAACTCAGGTAACCGAAGCGATCTCTTGGCAAAAGAGCAATGCCAACACCTCCACGTGGGGTTTCAGGGCCACCAGTGACAGTCGGATCCCAAGTGCCATAGTAGATGTAGGTGTTCTCACCGATGTTCTGAAAGCCTTGCCCCTGAAGCAGGCCACCCTGATCCCAGCTGCCTTTGTCTCCATGCTTGAGGAAACACCATTCGGTTTTTGGCTCGTCAAAAAACAGGCCGTCGTGGCTGATCACGAGCCCCAGATCGACGCTGATGTCTTTCCATGTCGGGGCACCATGCCACTGACCATAAATGCCCAAGAGAAGATTGCCTCGGTTCCAGACGCTGATGCCCTCGTGACACTGCTCACCTTCCAGACTTCGCCCAGGCCCCAGCCATTGCTCTTGGTTGATGCGGGTAAAGGATACGGTGTTCGTTGGCTGCCAATCCCGAAAATCATGGCTGCGATAAACACGACAGACCCTTCCTTGATAGTGATGGGTTCCGGGTAGAGCATTTTGACCCATGATGAAATACTGCCCCTGCCATCGGTAGAGACCTCCACAGGGCTCAAAATGGAAGCCTGGAATCAAAAGATCCTTAGCGGAGAGTTCACCCCGAGTAGGCTTGACTGGCTTTGACGGTTGCCATCGAAAACCATCTTGACTGAACCAAGTCAGAAGAGTGCCCAGCCTTCGTGTGTGCCGGTAGTAAACATGGGATGTCATTTTGTATCTGCGATTCGGATCAGCTTCATCCTCATCTCGGATCACTTTGAGATTCACAAAGCCCCAGGCTTCTCCTCCCATGTCGAGGAGGTTGTTGTTTTTGTTTCCCCGGTAATCGACCAAGCCTAGATGGGGTCGTGACCAATGCACGCCATCAGTGCTTTCGGCATACGCAGCTCTCCAGCGTGTTGATGGCTGACGACTTTGGATGTCATCGTCAAAAGCGACATACCACATGCGATATCTGTCCCCATCTCGAAGGATCGAACCATAAAACTGAACGCCATGTGCGTCTGGCGTTCCAGGTTGTCCTCTAGCAAGCACGGGATTGGCCTCATGTTTCCGAGGCTCCCGCATCACAAGCTTGAGGTTTTGGGTGAATAGGATCGCTTGTCGATCAAAGGCAAACAAGGTTGCTGCGGTGGTTTCATCGAAAAGCTCTTCCGCAGGAGCCGAGCAGAGCATTGTGATGAATAGGAGGAAAGCGCTCTTCATGGGATTGGGTTTTGCCTTTCTACTCAAAGGGCTTTTGCAGGATCTGCCTGCAAAAGCCCTCTTCGATGAGGAGTTCCTCCGTCACTTGCTGTGCTTACTCAGCCTGACGAAGGTAGGCCACGAGATCCGCGACATCTTGAGCTGTCATGCCAAGCATGGTGGCGCTCATCATGAGGGAGCGATCCATTTTCTTTTTCGAGGCAATCTTTTCCTTGGCCACAAACTGGGTTTGCCCACCCATGCTGCGGATGATGAGGATATCGCCTTCGCTGAGGATCATGCCGTCAATCTTGGTGCCATCTTTGCAAACAACGCTGACGCCATCAAAACCATGGGCAATGTCTTTGTTCGGCTCGATGATCGCTTGAGCGATGATTTCGCTGGGTTGGCTGATCCCCCATCCTTGCAGGTTAGGGCCAAACTCCACGCCTTGGCCATTGAGCTGGTGGCACATGACGCAGCGAACGGTCAACGATTGACCATGCTGAACATTCCCTTTGAGCTTGAGCACTTCTTCGACCTTCAGGTTGCTGGGGATGGCTGGCGGTGTTTCGATGCTGACCAATTTGGTGGCTTCGGGATCGAAAATGCCCTGGTTTCTGAGTTCAGCGGCTATGTTGAATCCCGACCATTCATTCGTGCTCCGGTTGATCAGCCACCACATCACATCGGCGTGAACGGGAGAGGTTTTGTCTTTGGCTGCGGCGAGCAGGACTTTAGCCGATGATGGATCTTGGATAAAGGCCAAGGTGTCGAGGGCTAGTTTGCGTTCCGCCTTGCTTAACTTTTGACTCAGGAGTCTGGACTGCAGATCATTCACCGCTCTGACGGGGTGCAAGCGCCAGGTAAGCTGAGCGAATTTATCACTCCAATCAAGAGCATCTCCCTGCATGATGGTTTTGAGTTCATCCCAGATAGCGGCTTCTTTGCCGGTGCATCCGATGCCCCAGGCTTCGAGGTAGGAACGGTCCTTGCCATCGTAGCGTTTGGCGAGTTCGATGAGAATGTTTTTGCTCTGAGCAAGCGGCACATCCCGCAGGGCCACAGCGACCTCACGACGCACGGCGGGAGATTCGTCATGAGCCAAACTGCCGAGCATGTCGATGAGGTCTGGATTGGCTGCACGAAGCGCACGGAGCGCAACGAGTCGGTGCTCTGCTTTTTCGGATTCGAGCCACACACGCACGCCGCGTGTTCCTGCCTCGCCCATTTGAGCGAGCAGCCACACGGCGCGTGCCGCTATGTATGGATTTTCATTCTGCATGAGGGTGGCGACTGCACCCGCAGCCTTGGCGCCTTGCTCTTTCAGTTTCACAAAAGCCGTGTGGCGAACATTGCAGGCAGGTGAGCTCAGGGCTGTGATCAGGCCTTCGGTGCTTTGGAAGTCGAGCTTGGGCGACTTGGGTTGTGTGCCTTTGGCAACGATTCGATAGATGGTGCCAGAGCAGCTTTCGTCCGTGTCTTGGTGACCTCCGGTGCGTTTGTCGAACCAATCGCTGATGTAAAGAGCACCGTCGGTGCCCACGCAGACGTCGCTGGGGCGGAACAGGGTGTGGCGCTCGTCAGACATGTTGTTTTGGCCACCGACAAAGTCACTGCCTTTGAACACACCTGAGGTGTTCGTTGTGCAGAAGTTGAATCGTTCCAGCTTCATGCCCGCCCCATCTGGCTTGGGCAAATAGCCGAAAACCACATTGCGTCCGGTTTCGCAACTTAGCAGCAGGCCCTTCCAAGCATCGCCCAGAGCTCCATTTTCATAAAATGCCATGCCCGTCGGGGCACCGCCTCCATAGACGTCTCCTGCGGGGATGCTGCCTGGGTCATCTTGGCGCCATTCCGCGGTAGGGATGCTCTGTCCTGGGCGCTTGTCAGCTCTCCATTGTCTTTTGCCATCTTTGGAGAAGAAACCAAAGAAACCACCCTCGATCAAATGACTGACGCGGCAGGCAGGTGGATCATCGTTGTCATTCAGATACATGTCTCCTAGTGAGTTCCGCACGCCTTCATAGCTGTTGCGGTAGCCATGACCGAGGATTTTGGCGTCATGGCCGCTGGGATGGATGCTGGCAGTGAATCCGCCGACATAGACATGTCCATCATCACTCTTTTCGCCGGTGTAGGGATTGTTCAGATAAGATCCTCCGATGCGGAAGGTCCTGCCACTCTTGTCGCTGAACTTGGCCCCGCAATTTCCGTTGCTGAAATACCAGCGTCCGTCAGGACCTGCATAGACACTGTGCAGGCTGTGGTCGTGCTGCTGCTGTTCGAAACCGGTGAGAAAAACCTCGCGTGTGTCCACGGCTGGATCGAACTTCAAGTCACGGTTCACATCGACATACTTGATCAGGTTGGGCGTGTTCGACACCAAGATGACATTGTCAAAAACTGCGACTCCGAGCGGGCATTCGAGTTCTTTTTCACGAACGAAGACATGACTGCTATCGGCCTTGCCATCTCCATCGGTGTCTTGCAGCACACGAATGGCATCCCCCTCGCGGCTACGACCGCTGTGGCGACGGTAATTGATGCCTTCTGCCACCCAAATGCGCCCTTCTGCATCCACGTCGATGTTCGCAGGATTGTAGAGCATGGGTGAGGTGGCCCACACGCTGATCTCCAGGCCATCGGGCACTTTGAACATGCTGGTGTCCAGGTGTTCTGGCTTGGCCTTCTCAGGCTCAAAGGCTGGTTGATCGTAGTTGGGAGCAAAGGCTGGCTTGCCGGCAGGATAGTCTTTGCCTTTCTTCTTGGAGGAGTCGGCAATGGGTTCGGCGGAATACAGGTGGCTGCCAGCGATATGAGCAAGGGCGAGAGCGAGCAAAGCGTGGTAGGGGCGCAACATGGCGTAGGATGATGGAGGGGCGCAAAAAATGGGCAAGATCGAAGTCATCTTGCCCGCTCAAAGGTGTTCGTGCGACTTTGGGTTTCAAGCGCCTTCGGAGGAAGGTTGAAGGGCTTTCAATCGCGACAAATGCGTTTGCTGAAGTGTGTTTAGGGTTCGATTTCGAAATAAGGAGCCCCTGCAAGAATCGGTCTTTATGACTCCAGCCGTGGTCCATCGTGCCATTGAGCTGGAGGTGCATTCAACGGTGGCGCTGCCCCGTGGGTTCGC
This sequence comes from Verrucomicrobiaceae bacterium, assembly GCA_027484445.1. Classification (GTDB taxonomy): domain Bacteria; phylum Verrucomicrobiota; class Verrucomicrobiia; order Verrucomicrobiales; family Verrucomicrobiaceae; genus Prosthecobacter. The sequence continues at coordinate 373,287 of JAIXSY010000025.1, read as the reverse complement.
TGCGGAAAAACGGGTGTGTTCGGATGCGGCAAGTGGCAGTCGCCTCGAGGCCCGCCCTGACTTGGAAAAGTCGGCGAGGGACGCGTGTGCAATCGCTGACCATGGCGAATGGGGGGCGGTGTGTCAGTGAGCCGCAGAGGTTGTCTGTTGATGAAGCGATGTCCTGCTCTTGACCAGGATGGCGTGGTGCAGGGAGCTGTGGGTTGCCGGTAGTGAGGGATGGGGCTGCCGTGGATGACACCCAAAGTAGTCCGCACAGGTCGGGCGTAGCCGAAGTTTACCTGATTGCCACAGCTTGGCTGAACAAAGATCGGTGCATGGCATCTCGCCGCGCTGCCATACGGGGCATAAGGATCGTAGGCTATCGGCATGCCGTAGGGATCGACGACGCAAGATGATAGACCCAAAGTGCAGAGGGCGAGGATCGCGAAGGATGGAAATTTGAATTTCATGGACGGTGTTCCGACGCGCCAGAGGGAAGCTTATTCAAAACCACGAAAAAAGCTTCGTGCTGTTTGAGTGGTGATTTTAGCGACTTCTTCCAGGCTTTGGTTCCTTAGCTTGGCGACCGCACGAGCCGTGTCAGCGACGAAGGCTGGCTCGCAGCGTTTGCCCCGATGTGGCATGGGCGCGAGGTAGGGAGCATCGGTTTCGAGCATAAACTGACCATCGTGCACATGGCTGGCCGTCTTGGCGACATGGCCTGGATTTTTAAAGCTGACGATGCCAGTGAAAGAGATCAGATGGCCAGCAGCCAGCAGTGGCTCCGCTTCTGCCAGGGTTCCAGTGTAGCAATGAAACACGGCTCGTAGCTTTCCATCAAACTGCCGAACGATGGAGGTGAGATCTTCCCAGCTTTCGCGGTTGTGCAAGATGACGTTCAACCCAAGCTCAACGGCGAGATTTAGCTGAAGCTCAAGGCAACGAGCTTGGTGTGCTTTCCAGCTTGCGAGTTCCCAACCAGAAGGTGGCGCATGAAAGTAATCCAGGCCGATTTCGCCAATCGCTGCCACTTTGGATTCCTGCGCGAGGGCTCTCAGTTCATGAATCCAATCTTCACCCGTGACACTATCGACATCGCAAGGATGCACGCCGACAGCGATGCGAAGATCATCCCGTCCTTCGGCGAGGGAGAGACATTTGCGTGCGTTCTGGAGATCGGTGGCTGGCACCACCATGCGTGAAACGCCAGCTGCAGCCGCGCGCTGAAGCACCTCTGACAAATCCTGATCAAACTGACGGCTTCCAAGATGGGTGTGTGTATCAAACAGCATGAGGGAGGAATAAGGGCACAAGCACGGGAAATTCGTTCAGTCACCAGGTGATGGGCTGGATCTTGGGCGACACTGAACGCGAAGCAGCCAGCTTCCCAAGGCCAACAACAAGAGATCTCGGGTGATCAACTCCAGGTAATTCGAGGCGGCATCTCCCTGATTTCCAAAGCAACCGCACCGAATATCGATCCCACGAAACCAAGCGCTCAGGATCGCGCCCAAGAAGAGGATCAAACTGGCTACCAACAGAGCTAGCCCAGCTTTCCTGAACGGGCGAAGCACGACGGCAAGCCCAGCAAAGATCTCAAGGTAAGGCAAAAACAAGGCCAGCATTCCCGCGTAGGGATCGGGGAGAATCTCAAAGCTGCGAATGTCATCCAAGAAGATCGTCGGTTCCCAGGCTTTGACGAAGCCAGCATAGACAAAAGCACCGCCAAACAACCCATGCAGGACGAGCCGAATCAAGTTCACGAGATCAGTGGGGGTTGGATGAATTTTTGGCGGAGCGTGCAGTGCCCGTACCTGGAATGGCGCTCAAAAAGAAATATTTGGGAGAAGCCATCAGGTCAGCGACTTCTCGCGTCGCGACACGGTGCAGACAAAATTCCAGGCGTTCACGCGCAGATGGCTGTCTTGCTAAATGACGATCCAGAAAACGCGAGAGCTGCTCATTCGCACGGAATTCCACAGACAGAGTGCCTAAGTTCAAAAGTAAAACGGCCAAGCAGATCGCGAGCAAGCCGATGAAGGCAAAGCGGGCCGGAAACCTCAGCAAAACCATGGCGGCCAAAAAAATTCCTAAAGCCAAGGTGGGAGCATATCGGCACAGCTTGATGACGGTTTGGCGCCACTTCAGTTCTCGGAGGCCATCTCCCTCTTCAGTGGCATGGGCAGCCTCATGCAGGGCGATCGCCCAGTGTGCCATGCGTGTGCCTTGTGCGACACTGCGTGAAAGGAAAAGACGCTTGCGACTTGGGTCGTAGTAGTCACTCACGACGGCATCATGATCAACGATTTCCACCTGATCTAGGCCTTGGTAGTTCAGGAAAAGTTGGGCAATTTCTGCACCAGTATGAGCCGTGGGTCCTGGCTCACGCAGGGCCTCGTCTATCATTGAGCGATAGCGTCCTGAAGCCCAATTGCACACCGCTAGCGTGATGAGGAAAATCAGGATGGGCAAAAGTAACATGGTCCTGATGGATAAGTCATGGGTTGGCTACCTCCCAATGAGCCTGTGAACAACAGAGTTTAATCAATTTTTCCCAAACCCGCATCGGGATCAGGCTCGATGAAGCCCAGTTCGACCAAAAATTCATCCATCTGCATCAGCGTGGCTTCATACATCTCGAAGGAGAGATTGAAGTTGAAGAAGCCATGCCCCTGACCTTCGAACTCGATCAAACGGCACAGGTTTTTCTTTTTCGAGCACTTCTTGGCGAACTCGTAGCTGCAAGGGAAGGGAGCGACGCGGTCTGCAGTGCCATGCATGATGAGCATAGGCGGTAGCCCTGCATCAATCGCGCGGATCAAGTTGGCTTCTTTAGCGATGGCTTGATCGGGAAAGCGTTCGAGTCCGAAGCCTTTTTTGGAGGTATCTAGCACCGGGTTGAAGAGGACCAGTGCGTTGGGCACGGGGCTGATTTCCGTGCTATCGGCCGGATCATCAAACTTCGGCAACATGGCAGCTGACGTGATGGCATGGGCGCCGCCGCTGCCACCGATACCAACGATTTTTCCAGGGTTGATGCCGAGTTCGATAGCATTCAAGCGCAGCCAACGCATGGCCGAACGAGCATCCGCCATGGCCTCCAGTGGGCCTGCTTTGTGACGGCTGGACACTCGATAGTCAAAGGCCATCGTCATCATGCCACGAGAGGCGAAATACACACAATGCGGTGCAAACTGTGCGACCTGTCCATTGTCCCAGCCGCTGCTGAAGAAGAAGGCTGCAACAGACTTGGGATAGGGCGGCGCTTTCTCGGCTGGCGGCTCCCAGATGTAGGCCGATAGGCTGGTTTCGCCGATGACCTTGTAGGTTTCCTCGCGCGCTGTTTTGAGCAGCTCCCGATTTCGGTCGAGCGGCAGGGTTCGAGGATGGCCTTCACCAGTAGATTCCATGATGCGGGGTAGCAGGGGCGCCGACTGTTACGAATCTGCCAGAAGACGGCAACCTCTTTTCCTTCGAGTTGAGCAGGGTTGACACTTCTTTTGTCCATCGGTACGATTTTTTTAATCATCCTTATTCGCTTGTATGAGAGTCTTTCCCTACGCCATCACCCGTCATTTGCGCTTTCTCATTCACGCAGTTGCGGCGTTGCTTCTGTCTTCCTGTCAGGAGACGGAAAAGCTCAAAGCGGAGGCGAAGGACACTCAGCAGAAGGTTGCCGCTGTTCAGCAGGAGCTTCTCAACATGGACATCAAGATGGCAGATTACCGAAAGGCCATCCCTTCCTATGCTGGGCAGGGGGAGGTGGGAGCAAAACGCTACGCGGTGGAGGTTGCCAAGGAACTCGCCGGAGTCGAAGCGCAAATCGCTGATGCCAAGCAGTCTATCCAGACCGCTCAGGCCGCTCTTGAGTCTGCGAAAGCAGAATTCGAGGCTGTGAAGGCCAAGGACCCACGGCTCGTGAAGTGAAACATTCTATTCTTGAACCTCATGAAAAACTTTTTGGCTCTTCTCCTCTTTCTTGGCGGCATGAGCGGCTGGTATCTACATCACCAGCATCGCGAAGCTGAATCCAGTCTGGCTTCTGCAAAGCAGCAGTGGATGGAACTGGAAAAAGTGGCCTCCACGCGGCGCACGGAATTTAAGGCAGCCAATGCGGTGATGAGCATCAAGGAGCAGATCAAGACCAAGAAAGCGGAGCTGAAAAAGCTACAGGACGAAGCTGCCTCGCTGGAAATCTCTCGGCAGCAGGTGATCTCACAAAAGAACAGCCTCATCCTGAGCCTGCGGCAAAAGTTTGTTGGCAGAGATGTCAGTCTCACGCTGACCAGTGGGCGGAATCTGGGACAGGTGAAGATCCTGAAGATAGAAGACTCGGGTCTGAGCGTCGCTACGACCAGCGGGGTGGTGAAAGTGTCTCCTGCGGAGCTATCGCCAGAGATTCGGAGCGCGTTGTTCCTGAGCCGATAAGGATGTTTCGATGAGCTTTGGCAGATCTCGGTGAATGCGAGGTTGGGGTGCCTTCGTGTTTGCATTGGCTTATAATTACTATAAATTAGCTATTCTTGATGATCAGGCATACTGCCATTCGCTGGATTGCCATCCCCATGCTCTGGATGAGCGCTGTGGGGCTGGTGCAGCGTGCCCTTGCCGACCCCACGCCTGAGCAGCAATACATGCTGGAGTGGGTGAATCGGTTTCGCACTCAGCCTGCGTCAGAGCTGGAACGGCTGGTGAATTTCAGTTCACCCGGCGTGTGGGCCTCGCCGATGTCAGATCATCCTGCGGTGCAGGCGGCCTTGGCTTTTTATCAGGTGAATGCCAGCGTTTTAGCATCGCAGTGGAGTTCATTGGTGCCTGCACCTCCTTTGGCCTGGAATGATTCTTTGGCTTCTTCGGCTGAGGTTTACTCGAATCTCATGGTGAGTTCGGATCAGCAACAGCATGGGCTGGGAGGCATGAGCCTTGGGCAGCGTTTTGTGGCCGCAGGTTACTCCAGCGACTGGGGAGATGCAGGTCAGGTTCTTTTTGGCACGGCCCAAGACACACAACACGCCCATTCTTCCTTCGCCATTGATTGGGGGCCGGATGGTGGCTCGGGTACGGGTTTGCAGCCTGGGGTGACGCATCGAGTGGCACTGATGGACCCGCTTTTCAAAGAGTATGGTGTGGGCTTTCAGACCGTGAGCATCCCGCTCAGCAACTCATCAGTGACGGGACCGCTGGTGGTGACGGGACATTTGGCGAATCAACTGCGTTCGGATGGCATTCGCTTGGTTTCAGATGCGATCCTCACGGGTAGCATCATTGATGACTCTGTTTTGCTGGATGGGTTTTATACCCCTGGCGAGGGAGTTGCTGGAATGGCCGTTTTTGTTTATCACAACAGCACAGGTCAATTGGTCGCCAGTGGTCAAACCAACTCGGCAGGTGGGTTCAACATTAGTTTAGCGGGTCTCTCGGACTCGACCCTTTACCGCATTGAAGCTCCTGGCAGCGGGCAGTCGGCGCAAACCTTTACCTTGAACACTTGGCAGGAAAATTATGGCAGCGTGAGCCAGCCAGAGTGGGTCACCTTTTACGACAATGTTTATGCCTCATTTGTTGTGGTGCCAGAGCCTGCTGGGATCTGCCTTTTGCTCATCACGGTCTGGGTTGGGCTCTGCAATCGCCGTGTTTCCGCTCGTTTTCCTTAACTCTCATGCACACACCTCTCCTCTCCAAGTTATCTGGCCGACCGCTTTGGGTGGTCATCTTTGGCAGCTTTTTCATGCACATGACGGTGCTCGCCAATGAGCCTGACGCCGCCGCTGTCGGCATTCGTGCGGCAATCGCGGAGTATGAAGATGCCGTCCGGGCGAACACGATGAAGATCATCGAAGCGAAAACCGAAGAGGAAAAAAACAAATATCGCGCCACAGTACCTAGTGCTGAGCCTTGTGCCAAAAAGGTGCTCTCGCTCGTGCAAAAGCATGCAGATCTGGCAGGTTCGGCGGAGGGCGTTGCTTGGCTGGTCCGCAGTGCTTCGGCTTTGCCGGAAGGCCAAATCGGTCTGCAAATGCTCGGCACCTCTCACGCCAGTGCAGCGGGCATCGCCACGGCAGTGAAAACGCTAGAATTTTACCCCTACGAGGTCGGTGTGCCGATCCTGGAGGCGGTGAGGAAGCAAAATCAAAACCTGCCAGAGCGTGCGGCGGCGACTTACGCACTCGGCATGCAGCATTTGCGCCGATTTGAAATGACGACGGATGAGAAAATGGCCTCTGCGGAAAGAGAAAAGGCTCTCCAGATGTTGCAGGAGGTGACTTCGAAGTATGAAAAGGTCACGATTGAAGGTTTTCCCATCGCCGATCAGGCTGGGCGTACGCTTTTTGAGTTAGCCAATCTTTCCGTGGGCAGTGAGTGCCCTGAAATCGATGGCAAAGACATCGAAGGGGAAACGATCAAGCTCAGCACCTTCCGCGGCCAGCATGTGATGCTTATGTTTTGGGGGGGCTGGTGCCATGCCTGCCATGATGCGCTCCCGCAGGTGAATCAATTCGTGACCCAGATGTCAGGCAAAGGGCTCGTGGTTTTGGGCATCAACACCGATGTGCCTGAGGAGGCCAAAAAGGCTTTCGAGACCTATCAAGTGAACTTCCGGAATTGGTCCGATGGCACGACCAGCGGTCCCATCACCAGCATGTTCAATTTGCGCAGTTTCCCGACCTTTTATCTGATCGATCCCCAGGGGAAAATCGTGTTGAAGAACACGAATCTCGAAGCCATTCGTGCGAAGCTTGGAGCAGGTTCCTAGTTGTGGAGAGAAGCGAAGCTGTAACTTCGGAGTCAGGATAGCTGATCAGGCAAATAACTTCGTCACGGGCTTCGCCTTCACCAACTCTCTGGGCTGGTTCAGGTGGTTGTAAACGATGGTTTCGGGATCAATGCCAACGCTGTGGTAGAGAGTCGCCAGCAGCTCCGTGGGATGCACGGGATCTTCGAGCGGCGCGGAACCTGTTTTGTCGGATTTGCCGTGGATGTAGCCGCGCTTGATGCCTGCTCCTCCGACAATCGCGGTGTAGCAGTAAGGCCAGTGATCGCGGCCATCCGCGCTGTTGCCGTTGCCTGAGGTTGAAACTCCTTTTTCGGGACTGCGCCCGAATTCACCAAGAGCGACCACGAGTGTTTCATCGAGAAGCCCTGAGGCATCCAGGTCTTCAAACAGAGCGCTCAGGCCTTGATCCAGCATGGGGCCACTTTGGTTTTTCATGCGCTGGGTCAATCCGACATGGTGATCCCAACTGTGATTGTCAGAATTGGCCACTTTGGGCCAAATCAATTCCACCACTCGTGTGCCTGCTTCGAGCAAGCGACGAGCCAGCAAGCAGCTCTGGCCAAAGGTATTGCGCCCGTAGCGTTCGCGTAACTTCTCGGGTTCACGATCGAGTGCGAAGGCATCGCGAGCCCGACCACTGGCGATCAGGTTTAGCGCCTGATTGTAGTAGCTGTCGAGACTCATGTCTTTCACTGCTGCCTCAATGGTGGGCATTTGGTCATTAATGGCGTCTCGCAGCTTGGCTCGACGCTGTAGGCGCACGCTGAAGAGGTCAGGCCGCAGCTGCAGGTCTTCGATCTTGATGCGATCCATTTTGCCCATGTCGAGATCATCCCCATCGGGATAGAGCGTGTAGGGGTCGTAGGCTTTGCCGAGGAACCCAGCGGTGCCACCTTTGCCCACGACATTCGATTCTTGAAGGGGACGTGGCAGCATCACGAAGGGGAGCATCGGCTCCTCCATGGGTTTCAGGCGGATGATATTGCTGCCGAAGTTGGGGAAATCTTTGGCATTGGGAGGTTCGAGCTGACCCGAAGGACTGACTTTGTCCGTCGTGTAGCCGGTCATGATCTGATAGATCGCGGCCGTGTGGTTGAAGAGCCCGTTCGGCGTGTAGCTCATCGAATTGATCATGGTGAACTTGTCATTCACCTTCGCGAGCTGAGGCAGAATTTCGGTGAAATGATGACCCGGCACCTTGGTCGGAATCGATTTGAAGGCGGAGCGCACCTTGTCGGGCACATTTTCTTTAGGGTCCCAGAGGTCGAGATGACTCGGCCCACCCTGTAGGTAGATCATGAGCACATGCTTTGCTTTGCCCCAGCCGGCACGACCTGCGGCAGGCGAATTTACGGATGCAGCTTGAGCGCGGAAGAGCCCGTTCAGGGTCAGACCCATCATCGACGCGCCACCGACGCGCAGAATGTCACGACGGCTCATGCCGAGGTCTTTGTCGCAGAGATCTTTGCCGAGGGCACCAGGGATGCGGAACATAAGATGAAGGGGAAAGGGAAGTTGCTCCTGCCGTAATGGTTTGAATACCATCGCCTAAACGCGTGAGGGAGCCGATTCTTGCCAGTCAGAAGCTCATACGAGAATACTGCAAGTGCACCACAGGAATGCCCATTTCTGCCCAAAGCTTCTCTCCGGGGATTTTGAGCAGTCCTCAGCTTGGTAAAGTCAACCTTTCCTTCAACCCACCATGGACCTTCATCTTTACGACTCTCCCACCTTTCGCATGGCCTGCCAGCAGTTCGACATGGTGGCCGACTTCATGAACATTCCCGAGACAGCGCGGGATCGTCTAAAAATGCCCAAACGTGCGCTTGCGGTCTCTGTTCCGGTGCGGATGGACAATGGTAGCACCCAGGTTTTCATGGGCTATCGCGTGCAGCACCACTTGACGCTCGGACCTACCAAAGGCGGCATTCGTTTTCACCCGGAAGTCACCATCGGGGAAGTCGCCGCGCTGGCGATGTGGATGAGCTGGAAGTGCGCTCTGGTCGGCCTGCCGTATGGCGGAGCCAAAGGGGGAGTGACCTGCAATCCTCGTGAGCTCTCGGTGAATGAGCTGGAGCGTCTGACTCGCCGTTACACGCAGGAGCTGATTCCTGTGATCGGACCGCAGGTGGATATCCCCGCGCCCGACGTGGGCACGAATGAGCAGGTCATGGCCTGGATCATGGACACTTACTCGCTTCAGATCGGCCATGCGGTCCCTGGAGTCGTCACTGGAAAGCCAGTTCTTCTCGGCGGCTCTCTGGGGCGCCGAGAAGCCACCGGGCGTGGTGTCGCCTACCTCGTCTCCCGTGCTATGGATACGTTAGGTATTCAGGCGGAAGGAGCCACTGCCGTGATCCAAGGTTATGGCAATGTGGGCTCCGTGGCCGCTATTTCCATGGCCAAGCAGGGTATCAAAATCACAGCGGTCAGCGATGCCTTTGGTGGCATCTACAATCCCCAAGGCCTGGACTTGAACAAACTCAATGCCCACGTGGAAGCGACTCGTTCCGTGGTTGGTTTTCCTGAAGCGGAACCCATCAGCAATGAGCAACTGCTGTTGATTCCGTGCGACATCTTAGTGCCTGCAGCCTTGGAGCGCCAGATCACCGAAGCAAACGCCGCCAAGATTCAGTGTCGGATTCTCGCGGAAGGTGCCAATGGTCCGACGACGCCTGAGGCAGATGCGATCTTGGCGCAACGTCCTGACATCTTTGTGATCCCAGATATCCTCTGCAACAGCGGCGGAGTCATCGTTTCCTACTTCGAGTGGGTTCAGGATTTGCAGAGCTTCTTCTGGAGTGAAGGTGAGGTGCTCGATAAGCTATTTCGTCTCCTCGAACAGGCCTACATGCAGACCCTGAATCACGCGCGGAAAAATCACATATCCATGCGTTTTGCCGCACTGAGCCTAGGCATCAAACGCGTGCATGAAGCCAAAGCGGTACGCGGTCTCTATCCATGAGATTGGCTCTGCTGATGGTTTTTTGAGCGAAAGAACTTCTTTTTCGTGGCGGGGTTGCCCCGCCACGAAGCCTTGTTTGACACAGCCCCGGAACCGCTGACAATCCTCTGCGATGGATGACGTGCCAGACATTCCTGAAGAGGTGAAAAAAGAGAAAGGCTTGTGGGAAAAGACCCGCAAGTCTCTCATCGAACGTCTCAACAATTGGGAAGACCAGCGAACCTGGAATGAATTCTATCAGACCTACTGGCGGCTCATCTACAGCGTGGCGACAAAAGCTGGCCTGACGCGCGAAGAGGCCTTTGATGTCATCCAGGAGACCATCATTGCCATCGCTCGCCAAGTCCAGAAAGGCCAATACGATCCGCGTGCAGGTTCCTTCAAGGCGTGGCTGCTCCAGATGACGCGCTGGCGTGTGCTGGATGTCTTTCGTGCACGCAAACGTCAGCCATCTCTCGCAGATCAAGGCAACGCGGATAGCGAAGAGACAAGCAACCTCGCCCTGGATCGGCTCACGAACGAAAAAGACAATCTGCTCGAAAGCATCTGGGACAAAGAATGGCGTGATAACATCACCTCGGCTGCCATAGAGCGAGTGAAAGCCAAAGTCTCACCTCGGCAGTTTCAGATTTTTGATTGCTACGTCATGAAAGGTTGGGGCGTGAAAAAGACCAGTGAGGCGCTCGGCATCAACGCGGCTCAGGTCTATCTGGCCAAACACCGCGTGGGGGCTCTGGTGAAAAAAGAGGTGCAGGCGCTCGAAGGTCAGATGCTCTGAACGAAACACTTTTCGTGCGAGAAATCGTAGCCTACCTGGGGTAGGGCAGAATCTCCGCCATCCTGCCCTCTTGCATCTGCAGAGACACTCGCCACCATGGCGGCCCGTTTTTCCCGCCATGGCCTACATCAACGAAAACTACAACAAGCTCAAAGCTGGCTACCTTTTCCCCGAAATCGCACGCCGAGTGAAAGCCTTCACCGAGGCTAACCCTGAGGCGGCGAAACGCCTCATTCGTTGCGGCATTGGTGATGTGACGGAGGCTCTGCCCCAGGCCGTGAGAGACGCCATGCACAAGGCGGTCGATGAACTAGGCGACCGCTCTAGCTTCCGCGGCTACGGACCAGAGCAGGGCTATGATTTCCTGCGAAACGCCATCGCCGAGCATGACTTCAAGTCACGCGGCATCCAGGTCGATGCGGATGAAATTTTCATCTCCGATGGCAGCAAGTGCGACACGGGCAACATTTTGGACATCTTTGGCAGCGGAAACAAGATCGCCATCACCGACCCGGTTTATCCCGTGTATGTGGACACCAACGTCATGGCCGGGAACACGGGAGAGGCGGATGATAAAGGGGCTTATGCGGGCCTTCATTACTTGAGGTGCACCCCTGAAAACGGTTTTGTGCCTGAAATTCCTCAGGAGCCGATGGACCTCGTTTATCTGTGCTATCCGAACAATCCTACCGGCGCTACTGCGACGCGCGCGCAGCTGGAGGCTTGGGTGAAGTATGCCTTGGCGAATGGAACGACACTGCTCTACGACGCAGCCTACGAGGCCTTCATCCAAGATCCTGCAGTGCCACGCTCCATCTACGAGATCGAAGGCGCTCGCGATTGCGCCATCGAGTTCAGAAGCTTCTCGAAGAATGGTGGTTTCACGGGCGTCCGTTGTGCCATTGTGGTCATTCCCAAAGGCCTCATGGGCAAAACCAAATCTGGTGGCAAGCAAGCCATTCACCCGCTCTGGAGCCGTCGCCATAGCACCAAATTCAACGGTGTCAGTTACATCGTTCAGCGTGGAGCTGAGGCCATTTACAGCGCGGAGGGCAAAAAGCAGGTCGCAGAGCTCATTCAGCACTACATGGGAAATGCTAAGCTGCTGGTGGAAGCCTGCCAAAAGGCCGGACTGGCTGTCTATGGTGGGATCAATGCTCCCTACGTTTGGGTTGGCTGTCCGACGGGTCTGACCAGCTGGCAGATGTTCGACAAGATGCTGAATGAGGCCAATGTCGTCATCACTCCTGGCAGTGGCTTTGGCAGTGCAGGGGAAGGTTACTTCCGCATCAGCGCTTTCAACAGTCGCGCCAATGTGGAAGAGGTTTGCCGTCGCATCGCAGATCTTGTCTGAGTGGATGAAGTTTTCTGATTCGAATTTCTCGTAAAAACGTAAATTGTTCAGTCAAACCCTTATGAGCCAACCCAAAATCACCGCTTACCTGAAGACCTACTGTGGCTGGAGCGAAGGCGTCCGTGCCATCTTCCGCAAATACAACCTCCCCTACGAGGAGAAAGACATCATCAAGAATCCTGCCTTTCGCTGGGAAATGGAACAGAAGAGCGGACAGCCCCTCAGCCCCTGCGTCATCGTCAATGATGTCATGCTGGCTGACGTTAGCGGTGAGGAAGTCGAGCGCTACATGGTCGAAAATGGTCTTTTGACGGCGAGCGATACAGCTCCCGATGCTCCTATCGATCGTGCCTGCTCGGATGCTCAGCACGCCGCTATGGCTGCAGGTCAGATGGGCAAGATCAGCTTTGTGAACTGAAACGCGTCATCTTCATTTTTTCGCAAACGCGAGTCGTGAGGCTCGCGTTTGTTTTTTGATCCAGTCAGTGGGCAAACCAAGCTCATTCTGAATGCAAGGCGCTCATCGCCACCAAGCTGGCAATCCGGGTAACGTTTCTTTTAGGATAGTGCGAATGGCCCTTTTTTCGGAAGGTGGCAAATGTGCGCCGATTGCGCTCGCGTTTTGCTCCCTGAGACCTTCTGCCATTTTGTAATACACGCGGTCCATCAGCTCCGTGGGTAGCTTTTGCCAGGACTCTGTGTAGAGCATGTAGCTGGCTCGATGCTTGAAGAGGCGTGTTTTGAGATCGAAATCCTTCAAGGCAAGTCCTGTGTGAGTGGCTCTGCGATTCCTCGCAAAGTCGCTCATGAAGGTGGCGTCTCCTTCGATCCCACCGCTCGGCAGTTTGGCTTCATCGGTGAAGAGGATGTAGCGTGCCAATTCATCGGCCAGTTTCTCCAGTTCAGCCTTGGCGCTGGTGGGAAGGGGGCCACGCTCGCCACCTCTGAGCTGCCTGACGGTGTAGGCTGCGTGGAAGACTCGGTTTTCAAAACCTAGCTGATGCTCATGCACCAAGTGCGGCAAGATGTCGCTGGTGGGCAAAAGATGCCGATCCAGATCCCACATCTGTCCAGGTTCGGCGGGCACTTTGTCAAATTTGCCGGCGCCTGTGGTGACGCCCATGAGGTTGGCATGAGTCGGATTTAGGTGATGTCCCCCAGTCAGATGCCAGCCGCCGAATCGTTGATCGAGCGGGATTTGGTGTCCCTGTTCATCCCGGCGATAGGTTTCTAGACTGGCTCCACTCGCCATGGGCAAGAGGGACTCAGCAATGAGACCTGGAACGCGTCGAGTCGCGCTACCGGCATGACAATTGAAGCACTTTTGGGATCTCGCGATGGTGGGCACAGGGCCGCCAGGCAGGAGGCGATCAAAGATGTAAAACATGGCCGCATGGGTTGGGTCCATGCTGATGACCTCCACTTTGCCTCCAGGCACGAATCCGAGGTAGGTGTCTTCATTGAAATAAAGCGCACGGGGGTTTCTCGGGTTGATGATTTCGCTTTGTAGGGAACTTGCCGAAAAAACCAAGATCTGAGAGCTAATTGGGATGTCTAGCGCGGCCATCAGGCTGCGCAGGAAGGCTTTGTCATCGCGGGTGTCGAGCTGGAGAGCTCCTTCCTGGATCTTTTTCAAAACACCTGCAAATCGGTCTTTGGGAACATGATTCAAGTAATCATGCGGGACTTTGCGGAACTCAATGGCGGTGCTGATGCTTTCAGAAGTCGCAGCCGTGAGCTGGCCGATGGAGGCGGATAAAAGAAGATAACAGAAGCGGGAAGACACCATCGTTAGCTAGTACGATTCACGCTGTCTTGGATTTGCGTTTGTTTTCCGTGAGTGGATTCCGTTAAGCTCTACGCCATGCATGGATTCTTGAGTTTCGCCACGGTGTGGGTGCTGGGCAGCATGGCATCTGCCATGGACTGGGAGCGTCTGCCTTCGTTGCCTGATGATCATGGGTATGCAGGATCTTTTGCAGGGGTGAGTCATGAAAGCTTGATCGTGGCGGGTGGCACCAATTTCCCGAGAGAAAAGCCTTGGGAAGGAGGACAAAAGGTCTGGTATGATGGCATCTATGCGCTCGACAGCCCTGAGGGAAAATGGCAACGCGTTGGGCGACTTCCTTGCCCGAATGGCTACGGGGTGAGTGTCACGACGAGTTCAGGCTTTGTGCTCATCGGTGGTGGTGATGCCAAGCAACATTTCGATTCTGTGTTTCGACTGGAACTGCATCACGGCCAGATCGTGACGGAAGCCCTGCCTGCGCTCCCGCAGCCATGTGCCTTCATGGCAGGAGCGGTGGATGCAGATCACATCTACCTCACAGGTGGCATCCGCCACCCTGCTGATACACAAGCGATGCCATACACTTGGATGTTGGACAGGAAGGCACCTTCTCGGGGTTGGCAAGTGCTGCCAGCCTGCCCAGGGAAGCCTCGCATCTTGGCTCAGATGGCTGTGCTGGATGGTGTGCTTTATCTGTTCGGAGGAGCTGCACTGCACCCAGGCAAGGATGGCAAGGCTGTCCGCGAATGGCTGCAAGATGCGTGGCGTTTTTCAGATCGAGAGGGTTGGTCACCTCTGGCCAAAGCGCCGCATGCGATTGTGGCCGCACCTAGCCCGCTGCTGACCACCTCAGGCAAGATTTGGATTTTTGGCGGTGATGACGGCCAGCGGGTCGATTTTGAACCCAAATCAAAGCATCCGGGCTTCCCCCAACGCACGCTCAGCTACGATTTCATTCGGAACCAGTGGATGTCTGAATCCAGTCTGCCGTTTTCCTTGGTGACAACGCCACTGGTGCCTTGGCGTGGCCGCTGGGTGGTGCCTGGTGGAGAATCTCGGCCCGGCATGAGATCGACTGACGTTTGGTGGTGCCAGAGGCCTTAGCCAGCTCAAGGCTTGCTCACTGGCACACCTGCTTCTTTGGCCAAAGCTTCTTTTTTCTTTTCGACTGCGCCAGAGCCGAGTTCGAGAAGCTTGGGAGCTTCGCCTCCCTTCGGAACGTAGTGAAGAGCGACTCCATTGATGCAAAAGCGACGTTTCGTGGGTGTGTTCGCCGAGACACTTTCGCCTTCAAAAACATGGCCGAGATGGGCACCGCAGCGCTTGCATAACGTCTCAACGCGAACCATGCCATGCGAGTGATCTGCGCGCTCTAGCACGTTTTTCGCAGTCGAGGCGTCGTAGAATGAAGGCCAGCCACACCCCGAGTGAAATTTTTCTTTGGAAGTGAAAAGCTCAACCCCACAGCACACGCAGTAATAAGTGCCTTCTCCCTGTTTTTCGAATTCCTCATAGATTTTGCCGTAGGGCCGCTCGGTGCCTGCGGTCCGAGTCACTCGATATTGCTCCTCCGTGAGGCGCTTTTTCCATTCTTCTTCGCTAAGAGTGATCTGAGGTTGGGGCATGGTAGGATTGGCAGATGAAGTCTTGGTTTGGTCTTCAGCAAGCATGGGTGAGACCAACAAAATAAGGTGCAAAAGGGAATAGGAGACTGTTTTCATCGGCAAAAGATACGACAGAATCAACGCGATTGCGACGAAGCGATTTGCTAAAATCCCAAGTCTTCGGGCATAAAAAACCGCCCGGCAGGTTGGGTTGCCGGACGGTGGCTTGGTGAATGTGGGTAAGGCTTATTTCTCAACCCAGCGCACAGCTTCCATGAGAAGCTCGCGGGCAGAGTCCAGGCCCAGCTTCTGACGGATGTTTGCTTTGTGAGCATCAACCGTCTTGGAGCTGAGGTTCAGCTTTTCTGCAATGGAGTGAGAGTCCATGCCGCGGCCAACCATCTCGAAGACTTCGAGTTGGCGATCGCTAAGCAAACGTCCAGGCTCCCCACGTGCTCCAGCAGCACCGCGCAGGCCATTGCCAGCCACGATGCTATTGAGCAGATTGGCACTGAAGACAAAACCGCCACCCAGCACTTGCCGAACGGCAAGAAGAAGGCGTGGCACAGGCTCTGTTTTCATCAGGTATCCCATGGCACCCGCACGCAGGCAGCGCTCGGCGTAGAGATTTTCATCATGTGAGGAGAAGATCAGGACGTGTGTGCTTGGCACTTCGTCTTTGATCTGCTTCACGATGTCTTGAGGTGGCTTGTCCCCGTGTCCGAAGTCCATCAGGAGCAGATTCGGGGGATTTTGTTTCATTTTTTCCAGGGCTTCATCCAGCTTGCCACAAATGCCAATCACTTCCAGATCGTCTTGGCCTTCGAGCATGCGGTTCAGCCCCTCCAGCACAATCGGCTGATCTTCGAGGATGAATAATTTTGATTTCACGGTATTGGTGTTTAACATGTTGGTTGGAGGGCTATCACGAGTGACAGCAAAGGGTGGAAAATCTAGGGCGTTAAGGAAAAAACGCGGTCATAGGTTTTTGATAAGGGGAATAAGAATCAGAAAGAAGCTGGTGTTCAATGTTTTTTTTGTGCTGGACGAAGATTCTGCGAGAAAATTGAAGTGATGCAACTTATCTGCTTTATCCTTGAAGGCTTTCATTCCTTCCGCACCCTATTTACGTATCCTTATGCTGGGGGGATGCCACTCTCCTGGGTAAAGGCTGCTCCCAATCTCGTGGCATGATTGCGAGAAGCGAGAGGTTTTTTAAATCCATATCCAAGGATCAAGGAACCCCAGCATGAGGATAAAGTTGCAAGAAATTTATCTTTGATAATCAACGAACTAGGTTCGTGATCAGAACTTTCATGCAAAAAAGCGGTTTTCATTTAGCCAGTGTTGTGAGAAACAACACAGTCGCTGGGCGTGTATCGGCAACTTTGCCGAGGTGATCAGATTTCTCCAAAGTGTTTTTCTCGCACACTCACAATGGCAGTTAGCATTTTTTCCGCTTCATCCCGCACCTTGGGGTCTAGGCTAGAAGCACTGCGATTGAATCGACGATAAAGCAGCTTCAGCCTCGCTGCGATTTGGTCTTTGCTCATCTTTCCCTGAATGCCGCAGAGTTCTTCAGGGCCGACCGGAGTCGCAGGTGCTTCAGCGGTTGCTGCTTTCGCAGCATTGGATCGGCTAGTCGCAGCTCCCGTAGGTGCCATCGGCATAGGGCCTGATGGCTGGCGTGTTGGGGCAGTTTGCGTTTTCGCCTGCTGGGATTTGGACAGAGACTGAAGAATCTTTTTAAACATGACAGAAGGGGGTGGTCAGGATTTTGTAGAGTTGCTTCAGGCTTACTCGATGCGCATTTGGCGGAGGCTCACGGTCTTCTTCTTCAATTCGTCTTCGGAAAGCACTCCAGCACCTTTGTAGCTTACCGCAACTTCTCGACTTCTTCCAGATTGCTTATCCACGACAAGAGCCCTCACGCGCTGGTTTTCATCGTAGCTGAAAGTCACCGCCACTTCGCAGCCTTTTGGCCGATTGGGGGGCACTTCGAGCGTGATTTTTCCGATGATGTCCACATACCGGGGATCTTCATCTTCACCCTGGGTGATGTCCACTTCGATGACTCGTTCGTTGTCTTCGCTGGTCTGATAAATCTGCGTGCGAGAGCAGGGGATGGGTGTGTTTTTCGGGATGACGATGGAGTTGAGTAACTTCTCCTCCCCCGTTTTGGCATTGTACACCATGGCCAGGGTGCCGTAGCTAGCGTTGCACACTTCCTGGATTCGGGCGGAGCGCTTGGCAAACAGTGCTGCGCCGAGGGCCACGCATTCATCGACATTGCCGCAAGATTTGGGAGATTTGCCGAACATTTTCTCGAGCACCTGTTTCACTTTTGGGATGCGGGTCGATCCCCCCACGAGCACGACATGATCAATTTCTGCGGCCTTTAGCCTCGCGGAGTCCAGCGCCTGCTCCACCAGCAGCACGGTTCGCGTGAGCATGTGGCGGATCATTTTTTCGAAGCTGTCGCGGGTCAGGTCGATGCGGGCGATGCCATCGTTGCTGTCATTGGAGACAGTGTCGTTCACGCGCTGTAGCTTGGAGAGCATCTTTTTTGCATCTTCCGTGGCGTGCAAGATCCGTCGGCGGTGCCGTTCATCGGACCAAAGCTTGGCGTTCGTTTGCTTGCTGTATTGCTCGGCATAGGCATCGAGCAGGAGTTCATCAAAATTGCTGCCACCTAGGTGACGAGCACCCTCGCTGGTCAGGATGCGAATGCTATCCCCCTGAACATCCAGGATCGTCACGTCCAAAGTGCCCCCCCCCAGATCATACACCAAGATCCGCCCCTGAACGCCTTGGCTGTGCGCGTAATAGACCGCAGCAGCTGTCGGTTCGTTGACCAAGCGACGCACCTTCATGCCGGCCATTTCTGCCGCAGCAATGGTGCTTTTGCGTGCGAGTTCGTTGAAGTTTGCTGGAACGGTGATCACCACCTCTTGGATGTCTCCGATGATTTTCGAGCAGTCACGCTTCAGCTTGGCTAGGATAAGGGCACTGATTTCCGCAGGCGTCCATTTCTTGCCATCGATCTCCACGAGATGCTCGGGATCATCCATGTGACGTTTGAT
This sequence comes from Verrucomicrobiaceae bacterium, assembly GCA_027484445.1. Lineage (GTDB taxonomy): Bacteria > Verrucomicrobiota > Verrucomicrobiia > Verrucomicrobiales > Verrucomicrobiaceae > Prosthecobacter. The sequence continues at coordinate 354,957 of JAIXSY010000025.1, read as the reverse complement.
TTGAAAGATCGTGCGGTCGGGCTCTCCCCCGTCTCTTGCGGCAGAGCCGACGAGTTTCACGTCTTCATGCCCATCGAAAAAAACGACGGAAGGGGTCAATCGTTCACCGTCAGCGTTAGGGACGATTTCAGGATTGCCGTCAGGTTTCAGGTATGCGAGGCCGGAGAGCGTGGTGCCAAGATCGATGCCGACGTATTCAGCCATGGGAGTCAAAAAAGAAGGTGGATGCTACAAAAACACGGTCCGCGTGCCACAGGCCGTCACATCAAGATCTGCCAGTGAACGGGAACGCCTTCGGTGATGGTCAAGTCGGGCGAGGGAAAGTCAAGATTCCTGAACTACATTTCTGTGGTTCACATAAAAGGTTCGGTGGGCATCGTGCCCGTCGTATTTTTTTAGAGATTCCATGCTGCTTCTTGACTAGGCAGCTCTTTATGTCCGTGCTTCAGTCTCGATCTGTGTCCGCTTCTCTTGAGCCTTTTGGTGATTGTCCTTCCGCCCGGGCGGAACTCATCCCTTTTCTGATGCGGCATTTTCAGGGAGAAGGTGCCTGCGATGCAGATCTTTGGCAGCGCCGACTTTCGTTTTGGTGGGATGAAAATCCCTATGTTCACGCTCATGCCTGCCGAGGCTGGATTTTGCGGGCTCAGGGGCGGTTGGTCGGATTTCTCGGTGTGATCCCGACACTGTATGAAGATGCGAAGGGCGCGCCTCTGCCAGCCTTGATCGCCACATCTTGGGCCGTGGACGAGGAGGCGCGTCATGCTGCGCTACCCATGGGGCTCATGCTCCAGCGTCAGGCGCGATCCTGCCTGCTGGTTGATACGACACCTAGTCCTGAGGTGCAAAAACTGCTCCATCGCTGGGGATGGCAGGCGAATGAGGTCGTGCGTCGCAGTCTCGTCCTGCGTGGGGCGTCGGGCAGCATGTTGGCCGGAGTCATGTGTCACGAGCCACCCGATTGGCCTGAAGGACTCCGCATCGTGACGGAGATGGCTGAGGTCCACCACCTGCATCGCGCGGGTATTTCTGGGCGCATTCAAAAGCACATCACCTCCGAGTATTTGCGCTGGTACGTGTCCTCTCCCATGCGCGAGCATCACTGGGTGGGCGTGGTCGATGAAGCCGGCGGACTGCATGCTGGCGTCGTTTTGACCCTGCGGAAGGTGAGGGGGCTCCCTAGTTGGAAGGTCATGGATTGGTTTTGCCCAGATCTGGAGAACCCCAAGCTTTTGCAGCTTTTGATCTATTGGCTCATGGATCATTCTCCCACGCCAGAAGGCATGAACTGGCCATTCATCAGCCTCGCAGCTTTTCCTGGAGATCCTGTCTGGGATGATTTGCCCAAAGTCTACTCTCGGGAGGAAACTGTCTGCCACTTTCACAGCCTACCGCCCTCACTGGCGGGCACTCCGCTGCGTCACGTCATGGCTGAGGGAGACTGGGGCCTGTGAAGGAATGCTCCCAACCAGACACAAGAAAAACACGGTTCTTCTCTTCGACAAATGCAAGCAGTCCTCCGGCGGTCGCGTTTGTTGCGCCCTCTTACTGATCTCTGCATGAAATCCCTCCTTCTTACCCTCTGGCTAGCAGGCTCGTTGGCCTCCTATGCTCAAATGGCCACCCAGGCCACACCCGCGGACAAGGTAAATGTCGCCAAGGGCTTTCAGGTGGAGCTTCTCTACTCGGTGCCGAAAGAGACCGAAGGCTCTTGGGTCGCCATGACGCAGGACGATCAAGGCCGACTGATCTGCAGCGATCAATACGGTGCACTCTACCGCATCACGCCAGGGGCGAAAGCGGCTGACACGAAGGTGGAAAAGCTCAGCATCGACTTCGGTCACTGTCAGGGGCTGCTTTACCATGATGGGGCACTGTATGGCGTGGTGAATGACGATGCATATCAGGGCCGTGGTCTTTACCGCTGCAAAGACACGAATGGCGATGATCAATTCGATGTGGTTGAGCTTTTGCGCCCATTCCCAGGCAAGGCTGGTGAGCATGGCCCACATGGGGTGGTGGCATCTCCCGATGGCAAGAGCCTCTACGTGATGTGTGGCAATCAAACGCCGGAGCCCAGCTGCGAGACCAGCCGCGTGCCTCGCCATTGGGGTGAAGACCAGCTCTTCCCGATGCTCCTCGGTCGTGGGTTCATGCGCGACACGCTCGCTCCTGGCGGTTGGTTGGCCAAAACAGACCTGGACGGCAAGCGCTGGGAACTCATCAACATTGGCACTCGCAATACCTACGACATCGCCATCAACCGCCACGGTGACCTATTTGGCTTCGACGCCGACATGGAGTGGGACACCGGCATGCCGTGGTATCGCCCCACACGCGTGTGCTTCATGCAAAGCGGTGGCGAGTTTGGCTGGCGCACTTGTAGCAAGAAATGGCCCGTGCGCTGGGAGGATAGCCTCCCTCCTGTCGTGGACATCGGCCCTGGCTCGCCCACGGGCGTCGCGTTCGGCTATGGTGCCAAATTCCCAGTGAAATACCATGATGCGCTCTACATTTGCGATTGGAGTTACGGCAAAATGTATGCTGTTCATCTCGTGCCGAATGGCGCGGGTTACACAGGAACGGCTGAGGAGTTCATGAGTGGCTCGCCTCTGCCGCTGACCGACATCGAAGTGTCAAAAAAGGACGGCGCGATGTATGTGAGCGTCGGCGGCCGCAAAGTGCAGAGTGGCTTGTATCGGGTCACTTACACCGGCACAGAAAAGTCGGAGGGAATGAACAAGTCGGAAGCATCTGACCTCGCGAAGATTCGTGCAAGTCTCGAAAATCCCGGCACGAGCGTCGAAGCTGCTTGGCCTCATCTCTCCTCTACAGATCGGCACCTCCGTTTTGCGGCGCGCATCGCTTTGGAGCATCAGCCCTTGGCGTCCTGGAAAGACAAAGCGCTCTCCGAAGCCAATCCACGTGCTGCTTTGACCGCGCTGATGGCGCTGGCCCGCAGCAGTGGCGGTGACAAAATGCTCCTGAAGCCGATTCTCGATGCGTTGGGCAAAATAGACTTCACATCGCTCAAGGGGCTCGACCGCAGCACCTTGATTCGCAACTACATGCTTGCTTTTGCACGCCTTGGTGAACCGGATGCGGCGACGAAGGCCGACTTGATTGCGAAACTCAATCCACTGTTCCCGACCCATGACACAGGCCTGAATCGCGATCTTGCTGAGCTGCTTGTTTTCCTGGGTGATGCCGGAATCGTCGCCAAAGCAGCTCCGCTGGTCAATGACTCGCCCACGCAGGAAGAGCAGATTGACTATGCGCGCATCCTTCGGTTCGCTAAGGTTGGCTGGACCAAGGAATTGCGGGCTGATTACTTCCGCTGGTTCCTTCGTGCGGCCAACTACAAAGGGGGGGCCTCGTTTGATCTGTTCATTGGCGAAATCAAAAAGGATGCTCTTGCAACCATGACGCTGGAAGAGAAGCAGGCGATCAAGGACGTGCTGGATGCCAAACCAGAAATTCAGGCACCAAGCTTTACCGCCAAGCCCATGCAGTTTGTCAAAGCTTGGACCGTGACCGACCTGGAGAAATCGCTGGGGGTTGGACTGGAAGGTAATCGCAACTTCCAAAATGGACGCAACATGTTCGGTGCGGCCACATGCTTTGCTTGCCACCGCTTCAATAATGAGGGCGGTGCCGTCGGACCTGATCTGACAAGTGTTGCGGGCAAGTACAGCCCGCGTGATTTGCTCGAACATATTCTGGAACCCAGCAAAGAAATCAGTGACCAATACGGCAGCACTGTTTTCACCAAAAAAGATGGAAGCCAAGTCGTGGGGCGCATCGCTAACATGAAGGAAAACATCATGATGGTTTGCACCAACATGATGGACCCCAACAATTTCACGAACGTCGATGCACGGGATGTAGTGAAGACTGAAGAGAGCAAAGTCAGCATGATGCCACCAGGGCTCCTCTACATGCTCAAAGAAGACGATATCTTGGATCTCATGGCTTATCTCCTGAGCAAAGGAAATCCTGAAGATCCGGTTTTCGTGAAGTGATCCAAGGGGCCGCCCCAAAACAATGCCTCTGAAACCTTGGTTTCAGAGGCATTTTTCTTTTGGGGTCATTCCATGATCACCCGATGCATCAAGCACGATCGCTCAGCGACCAGAAACACGACGCCGACGCGAAAGAAGAGAGAGCAAACCCAGAGCACAAAAGAGGGCTCGACTTGGTTCAGGAACAAGAACCACGGAGATGCTGCCATTGATGACAAACTGGCTGATGTCCCAACCGTAGCCACTGGCGCTGATGTCAGGAAGGTCAAAGCCGAAGCCGTCATCGCTGTTGCCAAAGATGAGCCCATCGTAGGAGCTACTCAGGTAGCGGTTGTTGAATTGGGTGGTGCTCAGATTTGACCAATCCAAGAGATTGAAAGTCTCGGGCGAAACCGGCACATAACCAGGTGCTGTGATCTGGAGATTGCCATCAAAGATCAAGTTTCCGTTCGAAAAGCCATTGAAGGAAAGAACATCCCCAATTCCACCTGGATTGAGACCGAGAATGGTGTTGCTGCCACTTTGAAAATGGAAGCTGCCTCCTGAGGAGGGTGCCGAGAAACTCAGCGTGCCGTAATCAGACTGGGTTCGTCCATTGCCGGCGTGGACAAAACTTCCTGATTGTGCTGTGAAGGTGCTTCCCTGAACCAGGCCTGTGCCCAAAATCGTGGTGCCGGTGGAGATGATCACCGAGCCTGTTCCCGTGCGTCCTGTGCTGGCTAATGCCAGCGTGCCGGCCATGAGCGTGGTGGTGCCGCTGTAGGTGTTCGAACCCGCCAGCGTCAAGGTGCCGGTTCCAGTCTTGGTGATTGCTCCCAGGCCTGAAAGGATGCCGCTGTAAGTGGCATCCCCCAAAGCCCCCCCCACGGAAAGCGAAATAGCTTCAGGTGTAGCTGCATTGTTCGATAGCGTGAGATTGCCGACACCTCGCAGGTGGCCAAACGTGAATTCTTTACTCGTCACAGTGCTATCGAAAAGAACGCTTCCACCATTGAGGTTCACAGGGCTGCTGCCGAGCGCTAAGGTGTTCCCCAAAAGAATACTGCCAGCATTCACGAGCGTCTCACCAGTGAAGGTATTTGTGCCAGAAAGCAGAAGGCGGCCAGCACCGAGCTTGGTGATGCTATTGGTTCCTGCTCCACTACCTCCTGTCCCAGCATTGTTGATGATGTTAGAGGAAATATGCAGATCGATCTGTGAGGGTGTCGTTCCTGAGGCTACCGTGATGGAGGCGCTATTTCCTGGAAGGCCCAAACGAGTCACATTGATGACAGAAGTCACAGCCGATGCGTTGGTGACAATGTTTGTGCTGCCAGCACCATGGTTTCGTAGATCAAAGTTGCTGTTCGTTGTGCCTGTCACTGTGGCACCTGTCATGGTAAGCACGCCTGAAGTTAGGGAGTTATTGCCGGTGTTTTGAAAATCGAGTGTGCTACCATTCAGCGTGATGCCTGTAACTCGGTTGTTTTGCGTATTGCCCAAGCCATTCGCTGCGCTCACTACCACGGAGGCACCTGAGTTCACAGTCAGGCTAGAGCGAATGGCACCGGTGCCTCCTCCGATGTTAAGATCAAGAATGCCACCATTCACAGTCGTTGCCCCCGTGTAAGTTTGGATCGAGGTAAGCCGCAGGGTTCCAGTGCCGAATTTCGTCAAACCCACGGTACCTCCACCAGTGCCTGTGGTATTGGCGATCACATTGCTGAGGGTAAAGATACCTCCGCTGGCATTCGTCGTGTCAAAACCGATGAAAGAACCGCTGCGCAGTCCATTGTTGTTTACCACTCCATTGAGTTGAGACAAAAGCAGTGTCACATCGTTGGCCGTAAACTCATCAGTCCCGCCCACTCGAAACCCCAAGGTCCCCCCTGAATTGGCCGTCAGTTGGGTCGCGTTCCAGCGATCCGTGAGGTTGTTGTAGAGCGAGAAGACATTGGCAAAAAGCACAGTTCCGTTGCCGTTGACGGTGGTGGTGCCTTCATAAGTGTTGGTGCCTGTGAGAGTCAGCACCCCGGTTCCCGATTTGATGAGACTTCCTGCTCCTGAGAGGTTTCCAGAGTATAACGTCGATTCGTTGTTGCCTCCGACAGTCAAAGCGATTGCCACAGAATCACTGTTGGCCAAGGTCAGAGAGTTTGTCCCCTTCAAACCACCAAAAGTGAAGGCATTGCTCGCTACTGAATTCTCAAAAACGATGCTGCCTCCCAAGAAATTCAGTGTGCTAGAACCGATGGCGGTGCTGCTGCCAAGTCTCAGCACACCTTCATTCATCACCGTCTCTCCCGTGTAGGTATTGTTGCCACTGAGCCTCAGACTGCCACTTCCATTTTTGATCAAGGCATTTGCGTTGGATTGGCTGCTGCCAGTGCCTGCATTATTCACGATGTTGGAGCTGATCCAAAGATCGATTCCCGAAGGCGTGGCACCAGTCGCGATATTGAAGTTCGTGACATTGGCAGGCATGCCCAGGGTAGTCACGCCGATCAAAGCCGTGGTGGAGGCACTGCTGGTCGTGACGGTGCTGCTGCCTGCGCCGTTGTTACGCAGATCGAAATTGCTACCACTGATTCCTGTAATGACTCCACCAATGAAGGTGAGAGCTCCAGTCGTCAGGGAGTTGTTGCCCGTGTTTTGAATGTCCAAGGTGCCTCCATTCAGGGTGATGTTCGTCACGCGTGTGTTTTGCACGTTGCCTAACGCGTTGGCGGCACTGAGCACGGTTGTCGCTCCCGTATTGATGACCAAATTGGACCGAATGGCACCCGCCCCGCCTCCAACCGCGAGTTCAAGCACACCTGCATTGACGGTTGTTGTTCCTGTGTAGGTGCTGATGCCTGTGAGCCGCATTCTTCCTTCGCCTGTTTTGGTGAAGCTATGGTTGCTGCTGCTGCCGCCTGCTCCAGCATTCGCCACGATCACTGAATTGATGAGGAGATCGACACCCGTGGGGGTGGTCCCTTGGGCGACGTTGAAAATCGTGTCATTGCCGGCCATTCCCAGGTTTGTCACGCTGATCACTGACGTCGTAGAGGAGGCCAGCACATCCACAGTGGTATTCCCACTGCCGTTGTTGCGCAGATCGAAATTGCTGCCTGTGATGCCAGTCAATGTCGCCCCGTTCAGGGTAAGCACTGCTGAGGTGAGTGCGTTATTGCCCGTATTCTGAATGTTCAAGGTTCCACGATCCAGGGTGATGTTGCCAACCCGGGTTCCAGTGCTCAGGCCTAGCCCATTTGCGCTGGTTACATTCACCGTGGCACCTTCTTGGACTGTCAATGTAGAGCGAATGGCACCTGCATTGCCACCGACTGCGAGTTCCAGAGTCCCTCCCGAAACGATGGTTTGTCCGGTGAAGGTGTTTGCGGAGGTGAGTCTCCAGGTTCCCAGGCCTTCTTTGGTCAAAGAAACCAATCCTGTGCCGTTGTCTGCGATCACAGGTGCAAAAGTATTCGCACCTGTGTTGGTGCCACCGAGGATCAGCGTTCGTGCTTGGCCAGTCGTGCCATAAGCGAGACTGCTGGTGTTCGTGAAAGAGACCGTTTCCGTGGTCACTGTCGCGTTGTTGCGGATGATGCCGATGGCACCGTCCGTCGTGGTGCCAATCTGTAGTTGACGATTTGTGCTCGATGCGGCACCGCCACCATCGACATAGAGGAGAGTGCCTCCATCCAAGGTGATGCTGACCGCGCCTGTGGTCGCAGTGGAGCCTCGCCCGAGAGAAGAAGCTGTGCCTAAATTGGCCAAACGAGTCACAGCCAGCACACCCGCATTGACAATAACATTCGAATAACCAGGGTCGTTGGAGTCGCCAGTGCCACGTATGGTGAGGGTTCCGGTTCCAGTCTTGCTGAAAGCGGTGGTCGCATTGGCACCTGGAGTCAGCAAATTGCCATTGAAAGTCACGCTCGTGGTGCCGAAAACACTGACAGTGCGATTGGATGATCCTGAGGCACGTGTCAGATTTCCCGTGAAGGTTAAATCCCCACTACCTACAGCATCCCCAAAGGTGACGCCTCCACTGGCTATGTTCATGCTGATGCTTCGCGTTAAAGTCAAAGGATTGGCGTCTGCTGAGGTGATGGTGGTATTGCTGACCGATGCGTTAGCAATGATCGTTGAGTTGGTGCCAAGGTTGGCCTCAGAGTTGATGCGTAAGGTTCCTCGATCCAGTCGAACCCCACCTGTGAAGGTATTGATGCCTGTTAAATTCAGGACGCCAGTTCCATTCTTGATTAGGCTTCCTGATCCTGAAAGGATGCCCGGATACAGAATGTCGGCGTTGTTTCCACCGATGGTTAATGCAATGCCCACAGGGGTTGTTGCATTGTTGACCAGCGCCAGATTTCCAGTGCCTTTTAAGCCGCCAAACGTAAACGCATTGCCTGTCACTGAGCTGTCAAACACAAGCGTTCCTCCATTCAAGTTCAAGGAGCTATTTCCCAGGGCACTTTGGTTGGCCAAATTGAGCGTGCCAGCATTGAGATTGGTGTCTCCCGTGAAGGTGTTGGTGCCAGATAGGCGAAGGGTTCCCAAACCTGCTTTGTTGATGCTCGAGACGCTGGAGCCGCTGGAGCTGCTCCCCCCTGTGCCTGCATCATTCACAATGTTGGAGCTAATCAGTAAATCGATTCCCGAAGAGGTGCTACCTGCGGCCACCGTTAGCGTGGCTTCGTTGAAGGGCAGGCCGAGCGTGCCAACGCTGATGACAGAAGTGACCGAGGAAGCTGTGGTGGTGATGTTGCTGTTTCCTGCGCCGTTGTTGCGCAAATCGAACTTGCTGCCGGTGATGCCACTCATCGTGCCGCCATTCATGGTGATTGTGCCAGTCGTGATCGCGTTGTTGCCTGTATTTGCGATGTTTAAGGTGCCCGAATTCAGCGTGATGTTTCCAACACGGGTCCCTTGAGCGGTTCCAAGAGCGCCTGCTGCTGTCAGACTGACCGTGGCATTCGGTGCGATGACCAAAGACCCACGAATCGCTCCTGTAGAACCTCCAACATTCAATTCGAGAGTTCCTCCGTTGACGGCAGTTGTCCCCGTGTAAGTGGACACTGCCCCGATGGTAGTGGTTCCAGTTCCATTGAAGCTCACGGCGTTGGTGCCATTGGCGAGGATCGGAGAATTGAGGGTCACTCTGCCTCCATGGTAGTTGTTGAACACGATGGAATCTCCGGCGGCGACAGACGTGAGACCGCTGCCGCCAGTGATTTGGTAGGTTCCGGTGCCGACTCCAGTGAATGCCCAACCATTGTTGCTGAGCACTACGCCAGAATTCAGGGTGAGAACTCCATTGGTGGTTCCATCGCTGACTTGAAGGGTTCTCGCCGCTGCGGATGCGGTTAATGTGAGTGTAGAACTGCCCGCCGCAGTGGCACCGCCGTTGTTGTTGTCGATGAGATAATCTGTGGTGCTCATCGCACCGGAGGCAGGCAGAAGAGTGGAACTGATGAGGCGGATGATCTGGTTGGAAGCATTCACCGTGGCGAAACCGGTGCCACCTGCATCGGTGACGGTGAAGCCCGGGCGAATGGAGGCACCAGCTGTCTGTCCAGTGAGTGTGATGATGCCAGTGCCGATGGTGGCTCCATTGGCTCCGCCAAGCATGGTGTCAAAATTCAGTGAAGAGCCTGTGCCTGCGCTAGTTAGGCCGCCTAGGGTCAGTGTCTGATTGGCACCCAGGACAATACGACTGCTCGTGTTCGCTGTTGTGGTGAGTCCATTCACAGTCTGAGTTCCTGTGCCTGTAAGACTCAAGGTGCCACCTCCAAGAGTGAGAGCCGAAGAGCTGCCCAGGATGTTCGAGGTGACTGTGCCAAAGGCGAGTGTCAAAGTGCCGCCATTGATGGTGGTAGCTCCCGTATAAGTGCCAGATCCTGAAAGCGTCTGAGTGCCTGTGCCGATTTTGGTGATGCCAAGGCCTACCCCACCGCTGCCGATGACACCGCTGAAATTGCCGTTCTTGTTTTGGCTGCCAATAATGAACACACCTCCTGATGGAGCTGAGTTTGAATTCAAGGTGCCACTGCCATTCAATCCACCGAATTCTTCGCTCAGGGAACTCAATCTGAGAAGGGTGCCGCTGCCAAGATTGACGTTTGACGTATTGGGGATTTGATCTGTCGCAGTTGCTGTTATTACGCCAATTTGCAATGCTGTTCCTGCGCCTGTGATGGAGATGTCGCCAAGAAAGGTCTTGGAACTGCCTGTAAACACCATGCGTGTTCCTCCACTGATGGTTAACGTTCCCACATTACCAGAGATAACTCCGCTGAAGTTGGTGCGATCTCCGGTGGTTCCCGTCTGCAAGGTTGTCGCGCGATTCAAAACTACAGAACCAGAAAAACTTTGATTGGTGAGGTTTGTGGTAGCGGTCCCGATGGTAACGGTTCCAGTGCCTTGAGCTGAAACAACAAGAGAATTGTTGATTGATTGAGCATTCGCCGTTGGTGCGAAAAACAAGGAGATGTTCTCGGCTCCTGTGTTGGTATCACCTAGAGTAATGGTGCCTGACCCTGCCGCTGTGGTCGAACCGAGTGTCAAAGAGCCTTGTGAAATCAAGATGCCTCCTGAGAAAGTGTTAGTCCCAGAAAGAGTGAGGCTTGCTGTGCCTGTTTTGAGAATGGAATTCGCTCCGCCAAGTGCAGCGCTGATCGTGGTGCCTGTGAGCGTGTTGAGGGTGGAGATGCCAGTGGTGGTGCCATTGCCAAGAGTCAAGACAGAGCCACCTGTTGCATTCAGTAGCCAGGTGGAGCCACTGGTCCCAGCATCGCTGAAGGTGAGATTCGTGAGGTTTCGTGAGGAATCGAGCGTCACGGTGGTGGCTGCGGTGATGTCACTGCCGAAGTTGGCGGTAAATCCAGAGCCATCTGCGATGTTCCCCCCATTCCACATCAATGGATTGCTCCACAAGTTAGGACCAGGGCTCAGGTCGATCCAGGTGCCGTCGTCTGCGCGCAAGTCGCTAAAGAGAATGAGGTTGGCGAGACTCCAAAGGAGAGCGCTACACTTGAACAGGGGGGAGTGTTTCATGAGTTGCGGCTCACTCAAAAGCACTGTCCATACCATTTGCCCTTCGCAGCAGGTTGACTCAATGGTCGGTTTAGCCGACCATTGAGTCAATTCATGAAAATCGTTCGTCGTCAGAGCCTTGCGGAGATCACAGCTGATTGCATCCGCGATGGTATTGTCCAAGGCAGGTGGAAAGGGCATCTGCCTGGAGTTCGGCCACTTGCGGAAGAATTCTCTGTTTCCAAAGAGACTCTGCGTGCCGCACTCGACCTGCTGCAACAAGAAGGTCTGCTTTCGTGCCAGGGAGCAGGGCGCTTCCGCAAGATCCTCCAAGCTCCAATCCACTCACGAGAATCTCAGAATAAAGTTCTTCGCGTTGCAGTCCTCTTAAGGTTTCCGTTGAGTCAGCTCAGCGCCCTATCTCAGGGGCATGTGCTCGCTTTGATGCATGAGATTCGAATGGTTGGTCATCATTCGTTCATTGTTCCGAAGTATCTTAAGCACCCTGGGCGAGATGGCTTGGCGCTTCGCAATCTTGTAGCCGAAGCAAAGGCGGATGCTTGGGTGATATACAGTGCGAGTTACGAGGTCTTGTCCTGGTTTGCCCAACAAAAATTACCTTTTTTTGCGTTAGGGGGGCATCCCATGGGATTGCCAATTTCCTGCGCACGTTCAGATCTGACTTCGGCCATTGATGATGCAGTCAGCAATCTTGTCAGATTGGGGCATCGACGCATCGTTTTCATTACGGGAGAAAAGTGGCTTCATCCCAAGCCCAATGCGGCAGCCCAAAACTTTGTGGAGTCCATGCATTCTCATGGTTTGGCTGTGACGGATTACAACATGCCACATTGGCGCATGAGCCGAGACGGGTTGGAGGGACTGTTGGAATCGCTTTTCCGCACGACACCGCCTACTGCCTTTTTGATCATTGAACCATCGTGGACGGTGGCCACGCTCGGTTGGCTTTTGAAGCGACATCTCCGGGTTCCGGAAGACGTCAGTCTGATTGCTGTGCTGCCCGACCCTGCCTTGAAGTATTGGAATCCGACATTGGCTCATTTTCACTGGGCTACAGCACCGCACATTCAGCACGCACTCAAGTGGTTGCGATGCCACATCGAAGGCTCAAAACCACCGGGTCATAAAAAGGTGGCGGTCACTTTTGTTCATGGCGAGAGCATCGGACCGGCTGTGAAGTAGTCAGCGAAGTTGCCAAGGCCCGCGCATCGGGCGTTTAAGAAGCGCGCTAGCTTCTTCGTCGCCGCGAATGCTTTCGGTGGCGGGGTCCCAATCGAGAGTGGACCGGTGCAAGCGCAATGCGATGTTGGCCAAGTGAGCAATGGTGATGCTTCGGTGTGCGGTCTCGATCGGGGCAGCAGTACGGGTGCCTTCCCGAATCGCATCTATGAAATTGCGTGTGTGGTCTTTGCTTTCGTAGAGACGCAGGTCTTGTGGTCCGAGGGGATGGCGAAGAGACTCGGGGGTGATTTTTAACATGCCGCGTGCGCAAATGATCGTGCCGAGTTCACCTTCAAAAGCGATGCCCGAGCCAAAGTCTTGCTTATCTGCGACTCGCACCACAGTGCCGTTTGCATAACGGTAGGCGAAGGAAAAGCGTGGGCATGTGGTGTAGAGGCTTCCGGGTTCGGGCCAGTCTGCTTTCAAGTCGAAAAAGGAGACGGGGCCGCTTTCATCCATGTCGAGCGCCCACTGAACGATGTCGAGATGGTGAGCCCCAAAGTCAGTGATGTTGCCACCTGAGTAGTCGTAGAACCAGCGCCAGTTTGAATGCAGTCTTGCTGGGCAAAAGGGAGCCTCTGGTGCTGGGCCTAGCCACAGATCGTAGTTCAGCCCTTCTGGCACGGGAGCCGTTGCCGTTTGACTGGCATGGCCGTTGTTGTCACGGTTTTCACTGGCGAGGCCAACTCGAATCTGGCGCAGTTTACCGATGCGGCCATTGCGCACGTATTCGCAGGCCATGCGAAAGTGGATGTCACTGCGCTGTTGGCTGCCCGTCTGCCAAATGACACCACAGTGGTGGACGGTATCGCTCATGAAGCGTCCTTCAGCCACCGTGAGGCTCAGGGGTTTTTCGCAGTAGATGTGTTTTCCAGCCCGGGCTGCAGCTACCGCTTGCAGGGCATGCCAGTGATCTGGAGTGGCGATCTGCACGGCATCTACATCGGTGCGTGCGAGGACTTTGCGAAAGTCCTCGCTGGCACTGCAACCTAGGGTGCCATAGCTTTGATTGATCCATTGTCTTGCAGGCTCTCGGCCTAGTGTTCCCGCTTTCTTGATGATGCCTTGGTTGTAGCGAGCCGACTCGCGTTCGACATCGCAGACCGCGATTACCTGCACGCGCTCATCTTGGAGGAAGCTTTTCAAGACATCCGTGCCTCTGCCTCCGCAGCCGATCACAGCTAGGGTGGTGCGCTCTGAGGGTGGGGGACGTCCGTCTTTGCCCAAGGCAGAGGCTGGAATGATGTAGGGGAAGCTCAATGCTGTGCCAGCGTGGCCGCATTGCTGAAGAAACTGGCGTCGCGTGGCTGTGGGCATGGTTGATCGAGATGTGGACCTAACAACGATGTGGGCGAACCACCTTTTTTCCGAAGACTTCTTTTTCCGAGCACGCAGACGGAGTGACGTGACAGGATTTCAGGACAAAGCCTCGACAGCTTCTTGCATCCTGACGTGGGCTTGGCTTGTATGCCTCTGCATGAAATGCTTTCTCCTTCTTTTCTGTTCTTGGATTCTACCGGGTTCGCTTTCCGCTCAGAACGCTCAGCCGTCCGCAGTTCCTGCGATCGTTCAGCCTTGGGATCGACATTACGTGGACGTTGAGATGGGCTACTTGTGGAAGATCGGTGGCAGCACGGATTTGGACTATGGCATGGTGCCTGTGATGTTGACTTGGCGTTCACCGGAGGTGCTTGGTCTGGATTTTTCGAATGGGTCGAAGCTTTTCATTCGCAATCGTTTGTCAGTCTTGGGGCAATGGGTGGAGACAGGGCCTGAAAATCATTACTTTGGTCTCATGGGTGCACCTTCCCTTGAGTGGTGGAATGCGGCAGGCACATGGTCGATCTATGCAGGCATAGGTGGCGGTGCGGGTTGGCTAGATTCGCAGGGCGTCGTGGGAGGGCAGGGACAGGACTTTACGCTGAATTGGTTCGCGAATGTGGGGGTGGCTCATGCGATCCATGAAACGCTGCAAGTGCGTGTGGGCGCGATGTTCCAGCACCTCTCCAACGGAGGAGCCACCGATCCAAATCCAGGGGTCAATTCACTGGGCTTCACCGTCGGTTTGTCTTGGGGTTTTTAAGCGACGCGCCATGAGTCGATTCAGCATTGTCGAGGCTATTCGAGAGCGTGCCCAGCCTGAGGCTGTGGCATTGGTGCAAAAAGATCGCATGCTGAGCTATGCTCAGCTTTTGGACGAGTCTGATCGTTTGGCCGCACAGATTCGACCGCATCTACCACCATGTGCGACTCGCGCAGATCGTGTGCGGCTTGGAGTGCATTTCCCCAGCTGTCTGGACTACGTGCCTCTAGCGCTGGCCACCTTGGCTGCCGAGGCCTGTTTTGTCCCTGTGCCCGATGAGCTTGCCGATGAGGAAAAACGTGAGTTGCTCAGCCGCACGGCCTTGGATCTCGTGCTCGTGCTCGAGTCTGCGTCAGGATGGCTGCCTGCGGGAGCAGAAGTGTTAGCGACCTTGGCGGTGGGCGGTCTAACCGTGAAGCTAGCCCGAGTGCCTTCGTCTTCTGAGGCAGGTTTCCCCCGCGATGCTTTTGAGTCTCTGAATCCTGCCTTCATCCGCTTCAGTTCTGGAACGACAGGAAAGTCCAAAGGCGTCCTGCTTTCTCACGAATCGCTGTTGGCGCGCATCGTAGCGGCGAATGAAGGGCTGCAAATCGGGCCGGGGGATCGTGTGCTCTGGGTGCTGCCCATGGCGCATCACTTTGCTGTCTCGATCGTGCTTTATCTCTACCACGGTGCCACGACGATCATTGAGGAAACGCATTTGGGTGAGGATCTGCTTCGCGCAGGTGCTCAGCAATCAGCCACCGTCATGTATGGCAGTCCGGTGCACTATCGCCAGTTGGTGGAGGCACCGGAGCTCACGCCCTGGAGCACGCTGCGACTTGCTGTGGCGACTGCGGCGGCTCTGGATGCTGCGACCGCGCAGAAGTTTCATGCGCGCTTTGGCCTGCCCTTGGTGCAAGGGCTTGGCATCATTGAGCTTGGCCTGCCTGTGCTGAATCGGGAGGGGGCACTCGCCGCGCCGGAAGCCATCGGTTTGCCATTGCCAGCTTATCAGTGCCTGCTGCGCGATGAGCAGGGGGCTGAGCCTGCGAGTGGCGAGGCCGGTGAAATCTGCCTGCGTGGACCGGGCATGTTTGATGCCTACCTAGATCCCTGGTTGCCACGGGCTCAGGTCGTGGATGAGCAGGGCTGGTTCGCCACGGGCGATCTGGGACGTCGGGATGAAAGCGGTCGCGTCTTCATCTGCGGACGCAAAAAGACGCTGATCAATGTGGGCGGCATGAAGGTCTTCCCGGAAGAAGTCGAGGCTCTGCTCAACACTCACCCGAAAGTCCAGCGCGCTCTCGTCGAGGCGAGGCTACATCCTTTGTACGGTGAGGTTCCCGTCTGCCGCTTCATGGCTAGTGCCGAGGGTGTCCCCACGGCCATGGAACTGCGCAATCACCTGCGTGCCCACTTGGCGGCCTACAAGATCCCGCTGATGTTCAGTGCGGTGCCTGAGCTGCCTCTGACAGCCAGTGGCAAACTGAAGCGCGCCTGACCTTAGCCTTGGCGGCTGATTTCCTGCCCGATCATGGCTAGCGCCGCGATGGCCGCAGTCTCGGCGCGCAGAATGAGCGGCCCTAGCGTGATCGGCTGACAGTGATGCTCCTGTGCTAACTGCTCCTCCGCAGGGGTAAAGTCACCTTCGGGGCCAATCACGAGGCACACGGGACGTGCAGGTTTCAGATCCAGCTCATGAAGGCGGCGTGAGTGTTCGCTCAGCGCAGGCAAGATGCGCAGGCCATCGGCAGGCATGGATGAAAGCGCAGCAGCGAAGGGCAGGGGAGCGTGAAGGCGTGGTACCCAGGGCGTGTGGCATTGCTTGGCGGCCTCCACCATGTGACGATGCCACTTGATTAGCTTCTTTTCCAAATGCGCGCCATGCAGATGCACGACGGTTCGGCTGGTGATGATGGGCTGAATGCAAGCGGCTCCGAGTTCGGCCGCCTTTTCCAGCAGCCACTCAAAGGGTTCGGTTTTGATCATGGCCGGATAAAGATGCAGCGGGTGTGTGGCTGGTGGATGCACGGCCAACGACTCGATACTGGCCTGCACGTCATGTTTGGACACAGCCAGCAAGGTTGCCTGGGCCACGCGGCCCGCGCCGTCAAAGATCTCGATGCGGTCCCCAGGCTGTTTTCTCAAAACGCGAGCGCAGTGGGCAGCTTCATCTCCCTGAAGAGTGAGCTGCTGTGGCTGCCAAGCGCTGGCATCTAGGTAAAAGCGGCTGAGTGCGGCCATGACTGCGCTTTTCCACCGAGGCAGTGGCTGCGTCAATCGAGGAAGCGGAACTCGGGTGTGGCCCAGAGCACCTGGATGAGTCTGGCGTAGTGATCGCGCTCAGCGTCAGCCTCGTCATTGCCAGAACGCTGGGCCTCGATGTAATGCAGGGCTTTCTCCAGCTCGTCCCTGCTAGGGGAGCGACTGAGAGAGCGCTGGTAGGCCAGCCTGATGCGCGGCTCGGGGGTATCTGTTTGGCGAAGCAGGAACTCAGCGGCAGCTCGTGCTTGCTCGATGATTTGGGGATTATTCAGCATGAACAGCGCCTGGGTCGCTACCGTGCTGGTTGTGCGTTGACCGATGGGTTGGTTGATGTCCGCGAAATCAAAAACTTCAAACAACGGATGGCGCACATTGCGAAAGGCGGCGGTGTAAACGCTGCGACGCGTGTCCAGGAATTGAAAGCCATACTCAAGGTTTTGCACCTTGGTGTCATTCGAGTCCACCTTTCCTCCTCCCTGGATGTTTTGGCCCCCAAAAGTGCGGTCGAGTGTGCCAGCGGCAGCGAGCATGGCATCTCGCAGGCATTCCGCATCCAGCCGCTTGCGATTCATGCGGGAGAGCAGGCGATTGTCCGGGTCCAGGGTCGAGGCATCTCCGGGCAGCGTTTCACTGCTCTGCCGATAGGTTCGGCTCATGACCAAATGCTTCACCAGCTTTTTCAGGCTCCAGCCTTCTTGGACAAAACGCAGCGCGAGGTGATCCAGCAGCTCAGGGTGTGAGGGCGCTTCACCGGTGCTGCCAAAGTTATCGGTCGTGCGCACGAGGCCCGCGCCGAAGAGCCAGTGCCAGACACGATTCACCAGCACACGCGCGGTCAGGGGATGGTCAGCGCTAGTCATCCATTGCGCGAGCTGGAGGCGTCCACTTTGGCCCGCAGGTATGGCTGGGGCTGTCCCTCGGCTGGCCACTTGCAGGAAGCCCCGTGGCACCACGGTGCCTAGGTTCCGAATGCTGCCGCGGATGTGAATGCGGGCATCTTCCGGTTGTTCATCCTCAGCCACTGTCATCGCCTCGGGCCGCGAGGGTGCTGTTTTTTTGAGTTGCTGGATCTGCTTTTCGAGATCGGCGAGCTGACCTTTGAGCTCTTTTTCCACCATGGACTGCGTCTGCGCGGGCATGTCTGGCATTCCTGCTTCGGCGGGGAGAAATTGCACTGCATCCACGGTCACATAGCCCTCTGCGCCTGCATTGGAGATCATCACGAAGTTTTGCCCACTCGCCTCGAAGCGCCAGGTGCCGAGCGTGGTGAATTGCAGTCCATTCAGGGCTTCGGTGGCTTGGTTGCAGTAAACCAAGTCCTCGCCTTCTGCGTGCAGCACGGTGGCGGCGATGCGTGGGGCTCGGCCCGGTCCACCGCTGAAGGCCAGCCGCACCTCATAGCGTCCGGGGGCAGGCAGTTTCGGGGTGAAGGTCAGGGTTTTCTCGCCTTTGCCCAGGTTTTCATCATGCAGGTAGCCACCGCCAATGAAGGGCGGGTAGCGATTGGACGCCTTCCAGTCGCCGACCTTTTGTGCTTCAGTGTCATCCACGACCAGTCCTGGCAGATCCGTGGGCAGAATCTGGCGTTTTTTGCGCAAAGTGACGCTGCCGGCATCGCGCAACTGATCCTTCAGCAGGGCAGCCTCTGCCTGCAATCGGTTTAGCAACGTCTCGTGCTTCACTAGCTCGGCCTCTTGCTCTCCTTCGAAGGGCAGCGGGGTATCGATCCAATGCGCGACGTTGTCGGTGTAGTTCTTCAGCGTGCGCGTGCTGCGGAAAATGCCGGCCAGGGCGTAGTAGTCGCGCGTGGGGATGGGGTCGAATTTATGATCATGACAGCGCGCACAGCCCAGCGTCATGCCAAGGAAGGACTTTCCGAGGGTGTCGAGCTGCTCATCCACGATGTCCATGCGCAGCATGCCTTTGTCTTGCTCTTCGTAATTCGTGGGGCCGAGCACGAGGAAGCCTGTGGCGGTGAGTTGGCGTCGGCGCTGGGCCGCGTTGTTGTAGGGCAAAAGGTCCCCGGCAATCATCTCCGTGATCATTCGGTCCAGCGGCACATCCTCGCGGAGAGATTGGATCAAGTAGTCGCGGAAGCGCCAAGCGTCCTTGAACGGCAGAGAACGGCCCCCACCGGAGGACTCCGCAAAGCGAGTCATGTCCATGAAGTGGGAGGCCCAGCGCTCTGCAAAAGCCGGGGAGGCCAGCAAGGCATCCACCTCAGCTTCCCAGGACTGAGTCTGGTCTGTATGCTCCGGCGGCAGACCCGTCAGGTCCATGCTCAGTCGCCGAAGCCGTGTGTTTGCCTCTGCTTCGGGGCTCGGCTTCAGACCTTTCTGCTCCAGTTTGGCCAAAATGAAGCGGTCGATCTCATTCACCGGCCAGTCGTGCTGGCGTACTTCAGGCAGAGGGTGCTGTTTTGGGGCCTGAAAGGACCAAAAGCTGGCACCGACCTTCGGGCGGGCGGCCTGCATCTTCGCGTTGGGGATCTCGGATCTTGGATCATAGGCTCCTTGGGCGATCCAGGTCTTCAGGTCTGCCAGCTCAGCCTCAGACAGCTTCTTTTTCGGCGGCATCTTCAGGTCGCGATCCTCATAGCTCACCGCGCGCCAGAGCAGGCTTGCCTCGACCTGACCTGGCTGGATCGCCTGCCCGGTGTCTCCGCCTTCACGCCAGCCTGCTGCGTGATCCAGGCGCAGGCTGCCCTTCTGCTTCTCCGCGCCATGGCAGTCCAGGCAGTGCTCGTGCAGCAGCGGGCGGATCTTTTTTTCGAAAAAATCAGCGCCATCCACAGCCAACGCACCAGCGCAGGGTTGGGCGCTCAGGAGGATCGGCAGCAAAAGGCAGGCAGGTCGGGTCATCGCACAAAAAAAATCGCAGAGGCTCGTGATCGGGGCACCCGCAATGTCGGTGGGCGTGAAGGGCAAACGGTCTGGAGAAAAGGCCTCTTTCAGAGCCCTCCGCACTGGCAGGGAAGGCGAAGGCAGGCTATGCCCCACGAATGGACCAAGAACTCAACCTGGGGGAACAGCCCCTGCACGCCCTGCTGCTGGAGCTGGGGCTGAGCAATCATGACCTCGTGAATGCCAGTGCCGAGCCCCTGACCCACAAGGCCGTGCAGCGTGCCCGCAAAGGTAGGAGGCTAACCCCGCACATGCGGCGGCGTATCGCAGCAGCTCTGAATCGTGCTGCCCAGCTCCGCGAAAAGGCCCCCGAAGGACGTGAGTGGAAGGTGGCGGACTTGTTCAATTACTGAGATCTTTTCTCAGATTTCAGCTTCTGCGCGAATGGAACGTCACTTGACACTCGGAAGCGCCTGCCCTCTGACTCCGGCGCTTCCTTCCGCCACCACTCCCATGATCTCCATCCAGAAGCTTTTTGGTAAAAAAGACGTTTTTTTCGACCTGTTGGCCGCTAGTGCGACTCAGGCCAGGGCTAGCGTCAAAGCCCTACACCTCTTGCTGTCCAGCCCGGCTGATACCCAGAACCTGGACGTCTTTGCCGCCTCTCGCCGCGAGGACAAAAAAATCACCCAACAGATCGACGAAGCCCTGTGCCGGACGTTTGTCACCGAACTGGAGCGTGAGGACATTGAGGCCCTGGCCAATGCCCTCTACAAGATTCCGAAGACCGCCGAGAAGATCGCTGAGCGCATCCAGATCACGCGCGAGCGCCTAAAAAGCGTGGACTTCAGCCGCCAAATTCAGCTCATGGACAGCGCTGCGGACACGGTGGTCACCATGATCTCGGAACTGCGGAAGCTAAACCTGGAGCGTGTGAAGGAGCTGAATGACCAGCTCCAGCAGGTGGAGGGCGAGGCTGACAAGCTCATCTTGGAATGTCTGCGCCAGCTTTACACCGGCAATCCAGATGCTGTGCAGGTCGTGATCTTGAAAGATCTCTACGACCTCATCGAGAAGGTGGTGGACCGCTGCCGCGATGCCGGAAATGTCGTCGCTCACATCGTGCTCAAAAACTCCTGATCCGCCACGCGCATGACCCTCGTCTTGACCGTCGTCTTGGTGGCGTTGATTTTCGAATACATCAACGGCTTCCACGACACTGCGAACTCCATCGCCACCGTTGTCTCCACCAAAGTATTGACTCCCCGTCAGGCCATTGTCCTGGCGGCAGTGACCAACCTCATCGGGGCTCTTTTTGGAACCGCCGTGGCCAAAACCATCTCTTCGGGCTTGGTCGATAGCCAGTTCGTGAACACGATGACCATCACCTGTGCTCTCTCTGGCGGTATTGTGTGGAATCTGATCACCTGGTGGTTTGGCCTGCCCTCCAGCTCCAGCCATGCCCTGGTGGGTGGCCTTGTCGGTGCCACATTGGCCACGGCGCACGGCAATTGGGAAGCGCTGATCTGGTCCAAAGCCCCGGAGGCGGGCAAGAGCTGGTATGAAGGCGGTGGCCTGCTCTACAAAGTCGTGCTGCCGATGTTCAGCTCGCCGTTGGCAGGTTTCGTCGTTGGAATGCTCGTCATGGGGCTGCTCTACAGCCTGTGCTACTCCTTGCGCCCGCTGCTGGTGAGTCGTGTGTTTGGCAAATTGCAGATCTTGAGCGCGGGCTTCATGGGATTCAGCCACGGCCAAAATGACGCGCAGAAAACCATGGGCATCATCGCCCTAGCCCTGGTCGCGGGCACGAAGGCTGGAGACCTGAATCAAGTGCCCGACTGGCTTAGCTTTCTACGCATTGAGTCTTTGGGGGAGAAGAGCGACCAAATCCCAGTCTGGATCAAGGTGGTCTGCGCGCTGACCATGGCCGCCGGCACAGCCGCCGGTGGCTGGCGCATCATCAAGACTCTGGGCCACAAGATGGTGAAGCTACAGCCGGTGCATGGCTTTGCGGCTGAGACCACGGCGGCAACAGTGCTTTTCGTGGCAGCCAAGCTGGGCATGCCCGTCTCCACCACGCACGCCATCACCACCAGCATCATGGGCGTGGGCGCTGCCAAGCGCTGGAATGCCATCCAATGGCACGTTGTAGGCCGCATCATCTGGGCTTGGGTGCTCACCATCCCGGCGACTGCTGCCCTCGGCTACGTTTTCTACAAAATCCTAGGCTCTTGAGTGACCGTGCCTGCCTCGATCAGTAGGCGTTGTCCCGCTTGAAGAAGGTGAGGAACATGATCTGTAGATCGAGCATGAGGCTCCAGTTCTCCAGATACCACAGGTCGCACTTGATTCGCTCGGCCAGATCCGTGTCTCCGCGCAGCCCTTTCACCTGAGCCCAGCCAGTCATCCCTGGCTTGGCAGCGTGGCGGGCATTGTAGTGCGGGATCTCATGCTTGAAGCACGCGATGAGTTCCGGGCGCTCAGGCCGTGGCCCCACGAGACTCATTTCGCCCTTCAGCACATTCCAGAACTGCGGCACCTCATCGATGTTCCACTTTCGCATGAAAGCTCCCACCCGGAGTCGGCGTGGATCATCCTGGGTGCACCATTGCGCACCGCCCTGACCTTCCGCATTCAACTTCATCGACCGGATTTTGATGATCTCAAAGGTCACACCATTCATGCCCCAGCGCCGCTGCCGGTAAAACACAGGCCCAGGAGACTCCAGGTAAACCAAAGTCCCAAAAACGGTCACCAAGGGCACACTGATCAGCAGGCCCACGATCGCACCCACCATGTCCAGGGTGCGCTTCGCTAACACATTCAGCGTGCTGTCGAGCGGTAGCTTGTTCACGCCAAGCACTGGCATGCCAGCGATGGTCTCCAAGGAGAGCCCCGACACGAAAATGCGGAAGACCGAAGGGGCTAGCTTAAACTGGATCATCTCTCGCTCACACAAATTCGCCAATTCCAAGAGTTGCTCACGAGACAGATCTGCCACGATCACCATATCCACCTCATGCCGCACGATGACCCGGTTCATGTCTTCCAGGTAGCCGACAAAAGGCACACCTTCGGGAGCCTCCTGGTTGTCATCTCGCCAGCCTGAGGCATCGACCCAACCGACGAGGTTGAAGGCATGCGCGCGATCGCTGCTCAGCGTCTTCCAGAGACGCCGGGCGTCATCATTCCATCCCACAAATAGCGTGCGTTGTTGCAAAGTTTCGATCCTGCCAGGGGAGTGAAGGAACAGATCAAAAAACCATCTCCAGCTGAGCAAGAGCAGCAAAGCGCAAGCACCATTCAGCCCCACATACACGCGTGAGATCGAGGGCTGCAGCTTGAACACCAGAGTAAAGGAAAGGAAACCTAAGGTCCAAATCAGCACCGCTTTGGCGATGCGTGAGGCGATCCAGCGATTTCGCAGTAGGACATTGCGGTGATAAATCCCCTGCCAACCCAGCGCCAGCAGTAGGGAGAGCGAGCCGAGAGCCATGTGGCCAGCATATTGACTCAGCTCGATCTTCATCCAGTTCCCGTAATCCCGCATGAAAGAGTGAAATCGCAGCCAGTAAGCCAAGTGACCCGCCGAGACGATCATGATCAGGTCACCCAGCACAGAGACGAGAACCCAGAGGTGAGGCGAAGGCTGCTCGCGCTGGCGCATCGCTCGGCGGACCTCCAGCCCCTCCAGCAAGCTGCCTGTGGCAGGGCCTGGGCGGCCGAGCAGACCTGCTTCGAGTTTACTTTTGGTAGGTGTCATGTTTGATTGTCGAAATAAACCATAATTTACAGTTTTTCAACAATTACAAAACATCCAAATCCCTACGTTCCTGGTTTTTCTGCTCTCTCCTGAGCTGACAACGACCACACTTTAACAAAAACCCGTCACCCTGCGGGAGGATGACGGGTCAGAAAACGAGAATCGAGTGACGTTTTCGGCCTGATTGGCTTAGCTCACGTGTTGGCTGACATACTTCGCCAGTTCAAACATGGTCGCGGAAGACTTGCCACCGAAGAGAGCCTTGAGCTTGTCGTCAGCGTTGATGTTGCGCTTGTTCTTCGCGTCTTGGAGTCCGTGCTTCTTGATGTAGTCCCAAATTTTCTTGGTGATCTCACTGCGGGGCTGCGCGGTGGAGCCGACGACGGCAGCGAGCACGGCGTCTGGCTGCACAGGTTTCAGAAGAGCGGGGTTTGCGGTGCGGGTTGATGCTTTTTTGGCCATAGGAGAGTGATGCTGGCAGTTTCCCGCGCCGGGGTCAATAGGACTTCACAGCCTTTTTGCTCTGGAGGTGCGCTTTCTTCGCTCTGGAAAATTTACCGCTAAGTTCGTTCATGCTCGAAGACCTTGAAGGCTCCCCCTGCTCCATCGGGATCCATGACGAGCCCTGAAGCTCCTGGAATTAGCTGGGTGATGAATTCGGCCTGGGTGCTCGATCTCAAGCAGTTCAGACCTGCCTTGGCTAACCAATCTTGATAGTCTGTGAAGTTGATGTCTGCCGTCAGATCCTGACGCCCAGGACGCTCATAAATTTCAGCCCCTTCCAGGCGCTGGTGCATGAAGTAAGCCCGCAGGGTGCCACGAGGACGCCGATGATAAACTGCGGGAAAAAAATCCCCATAGTCAATGGTGAGCATTCTGCCAGAGCGCCAGTGGGGCAGCCAGCCATTCAGCCAATCGAGCACGGATTCGTGCAATTCGCAGCGTTGCTGAGCCACGGTTGGCTGCCAAGTCAGGCAAGAGAATCGAAGGGTCTTTTCAGGTGCTAGATCCAGTGGGCGCAGTGTCTCATGGCGACCCGTGGCGTCGTGGGTCAGATGCACTTCCTGCCAATCGCCTTCATGACGCTGGATCAACCGAACGGGGAAGGCATCTAACAGCTCATTGTGATATATCCAAGCCTGACCTTCACAGGCATTCAGGGCCTTTTCCAGCCGGTCATGCCAAGAGAACCCTTTGCCCAAACGCAGTTGTTGCTGCTCACGCAAGACGCGGGAGGTCTCTACTATATGCCAGCGAAAGGTTCGTCGTTTCCACCAGCTTAGGGAACGCAGAATTTCAGCCATGAGCATTCCATTGCCAGCACCGATCTCAATGACATTACGGATGCCAGGGCGTCGGGCTAAACTTGCCTTGAGCCAGCGCGCAATCGCCTGACCCAGCAAGGGCGAAAGCGTGGCTGCGGTCGCAAAGTCTCCGCGTGCACCACCTACGCCGCGAATCTGCCGCGCGTAATAGCCCTGCTCGGGATCGTGCAGGGCTCTTGCCATGAAACTGGCGAACGACTCGGTCATCGTGGGGAGATCGTTCGCCTCAATGGTTCCGGTTTACTTTAGCTCCTTGATGCGAAGGTTGCGGAATTTGTAGGTCGCACCCTTTTCACCGTGATGCTGAATGGCGATCACGCCAGCGGCATCAGTCGCATCTTCAACATCGGTGGTGACCACACCATTCACTTCGATCTTCAGCTTCTTGCCCTGGCAGGTGATGCGGTAAGTGTTCCAGTCATTGCGCTTGAAGGCATCTCCAGCGCGGGTGCGGAAGGCTTCTTCGCTAGCTTTGTCACCCTTGATCGGGCTGATGAACCACATGCGTCGGCCTTCATCATAGAGGCCACCGGACCATTTTCTCTTCTCATCGCCATCCACTTCTGCTTGGTAGCCGAAGACTTTGTTGGGTTGGACGTGGGCACGGAACATAAAACCACTGTTGGCCTTGCCTGGTGGCAGCAAGATCTCACCTTCAAAGATGAAGTCGCTGTAGGTCTTCTCCGTCACGACGAAGAATTTCTTTTCACCTGTCAGGTGGATTTCTCCGTCTTTGACTTCGATCGTTCCCCATTCGTAGGGGTTCTTCCAGCCTGTCATGGTCTTGCCGTCAAAGAGCGGCGTGAATCCATCTTCGGCAAAAGTGGTGGAGGCCAAGAGGAAAAGGGCACTGGCAAAGGCAAGACGGCGGGTGATCATGGTAGGAAGAGAACGCCGGATTATTCCTTGCCTCGCTTTTTTGCAATCAAAAAGGCCGGGACGTTTCCGTCCCGGCCTCGTGGGAATGTTTCAGGGATGAGCGATTAGTGCTCGTAACCTGCTTCACCGTGTTCGGCGAGGTCGAGACCGGAAGCCTCAACTTCTTCGCTTGGACGCAAGCCAACGATGATCTTCACGATGATCGTGATGACCACGGTTGCCACCACACTCCACACGATGGTGAGTGCCACGGCTTTCAGCTGGTTCATCAGCAGGCCTTCTTTCAGGCCGGCCACGATGGAGTTGGCCTTTTCATCAGCAAACACACCGGTCAGAATCGCACCCAAGGTGCCACCCACGCCGTGCACGCCGAAGGTGTCCAGAGCGTCATCGTAACCGAGGATTTTCTTCAGGTAAGCCACAGCGATGAAGGGAATCACACCAGCGGCCACACCCATGATCACCGAGGAAGTTGCGGTGACGAAGCCTGCGCCAGGGGTGATGACTACCAGACCTGCAACGATACCGGAGCAGAAGCCCAGCACGGAAGGCTTGCCTTTCAGGATCCACTCCAGCACGGCCCAGACGAAACCAGCGGTGGCTGCAGCCAAGGTGGTGGTCATGAAGGCATTGGAGGCGATACCATCAGCACCCAGAGCGGAACCTGCATTGAAACCATACCAGCCGACCCAGAGCATGCCGGTACCAATGGCGCAGAGAACCATGCTGTGCGGAGCCATCGGCTCTTTGCCGTAGCCTTTGCGCTTACCAAGAAGGATGCAAAGCACCAAAGCCGACCAACCGGAGGTCATGTGAACCACCGTGCCGCCTGCGAAGTCGATGGCTTTGATCGTAGCATTAGGATTCAGAGGGCCGCACATGAAGCCAGTCGTGCTCCACACCATGTGGGCGAAGGGGAAATAGACCACAAACATCCAGATCGCGACGAAGAGCAGCACGGAGATGAATTTCATGCGCTCCGCGATTGCACCCAGGATGAGAGCTGGGGTGATGATCGCGAACGAGAGCTGGAACATGGCCCACATGGCATCACTGATCCACCAGTAGCCGGCGCCGGACGCGTAAGGGGACACGCCATCCAAGAATTTGTAGGCCATGTCACCGATGAAAGGCTGAGTCGAGCCGGCTCCAGAACCAAAGGAGAGGCTGTAACCACAGGCCCACCAGAGGATTGTCACCATGCCAGCGATGCCCATGCACTGAGCAATCACGGAAAGGATGTTCTTTTTGCGAACTAGACCGCCGTAAAAGAGAAAGAGACCGGGCAGTGTCATGAAGATGACGAGTGCCGTGCTGGTCATTTGCCAGGCATTGTGACCTGGGCCAGGGCCAGCGATGTTGGATTTCCACACGGTGTCGCCGTCTTTGCCGGCTTGGCCGTTGGTAACGTATTTTTCCAAGTCAAAAACACGCTGCTCGATGGAAGGAGCGGCGGGTTCGGCGGGGGCGGCCGCTTCCTGGGCGGTTGCGGTTCCGATGGCGAGAGCTGCAGCGGCCAAAAGGCACTTGGCTGCGCCCCGAAGGCTTACGGTCAGGCGTGTATGGAGCATGATGTGAGTGTTGGTTGGTCTTTTTCTGCAGCGTTATTGCGGCAGCGCGAATGGCGGTAGCAATCCGCGTGCCAAGTTTTTTCGGCGGCCTTTTCTGAAGTCTTAAAACATTCTCAACCTTGATCGTTTTGGGTCTCACTGATCATCAGGGAAAGTGTATCAACTCAGCATCGCTGATAGCTTCCGATGGGCATTCAGCGTTTTCCTCTTCCCCTCATGCGAGGCCGTTTATGAATTGCCTGTTTTTTGTCTCCCTCCTCTCTCTGACTTCCACCGCGATTGCCTTGGATTTCAATCGAGATGTTCGCCCCGTGCTGGCCCAGCAATGCTTTAGCTGCCATGGCATGGACGATCACGGGCGGAAAGGAAAGCTGCGCCTGGATCTGCAAGAGGCTGCCTATGGTTCTGGCAAATCTGGCGAAGTCGCCATCAAGCCCGGCTTGCCCGATGCGAGTGAGGTGGTGCAGCGGATTTTTTCATCGGATGAAGATGAACTCATGCCGCCTCCGCACACGAAAAAGGTCATGTCGGAGCGGGAAAAAGCAGTGATCCGCCAGTGGATCGCAGAAGGTGCCAAGTATGAGGCGCACTGGGCTTACCAGCCGCCCAAAGCCTCAATAGACCCGACGGCGGATATGGATAGATTCATCCGCGAAAAGCTCGACGAGGCAGGGATTGAGCCTGCTCCTGAGGCCGATGCTTACACTTTGGTACGACGTTTGTATCTCGACCTGATTGGACTGCCCCCGACGCCCGAGCAGGCGGATGCTTTTGTCCAAAAAAGAGCGCAGCAAAGCGGTGCTGCTGAGTCGGCTTATGAGGCTCTCGTGGATGAACTGCTGAAGTCGCCGCAATATGGCGAGCGCTGGGCGCGGCGTTGGCTAGATCTCGCCCGTTATGCGGACACAAACGGTTTTGAAAAGGACCGCCCAAGGCCGATTTGGCCTTACCGAGATTGGGTGGTGAAAGCGCTGAATCAAGACATGCCTTTCGATCAATTCAGCATCAAACAGCTCGCTGGTGACATGCTGCCGAATGCGACGCCGGAGGATCGAATCGCGACAGGTTTTCATCGGAACACCATGCTGAATGAGGAAGGGGGGATCGACCCGAATGAATACCGCTTTTATGCCATGGTGGACCGCGTGGGTGTCACCGGCACGACATGGATGGGCCTGACAATGAACTGTGCTCAGTGCCACACGCATAAGTATGACCCGATCCTGCACACCGATTACTACAGCCTGATGGCACTGCTGAACAATGCAGACGAGCCTACCTATGCGATTCCGACACCGGAGATCGAGGCTGCACAAAAAGCCCATCTGGCCAAAATCGCCCAAATGGAAGCTGCACTTCCTTCCCAGTTTCCTGGAGGTCAGGTGGCCTTGGAAAAAAGACTGAGCGAGTGGGTGGTGCAAACTTCCAAGCAATGCGCAGAGTGGCAGGTCGTGCGTCCTGACTCGATGAAGACGACGATGCCTCACCTCGAACTGCAAGCCGATGGGTTCATCCTGGGCAGTGGCGATATCTCGAAGAGCGATGTTTATGACCTGCACCTGCAAGCTCCCATTCAGGGGGTGACGGCGATCAAGCTAGAGGTGGCCAGCCACCCGAGCCTACCCAACGATGGTCCTGGTCTGACGTATTACGAAGGGCCGATCGGGGGCTTCTTTTTGAGTGAGATTCAGGCCTTTCAAAACAAGCAACCGATGAAAATCGCCAGTGCTGAGGCCACCAACGATACGGAAGAGGACAAGATCAGTGATGCGGCTCCGGCCAACCCAAGACCTGCCAAGGCCAAGAAGACCAATCGAGCCGATGCGGCTTTGGATGGAGAAATGTCCAGTGGCTGGCAGGTGTTGGGCGGGTATGGTCAGGAACACAGCGCTGTGTTTCGCTTTGAGACGCCGGTTGATCTAAGGCAAGGACTGGACTTGAAGATGCTATTTGAAAAGCACTTTGCCTGCGCGCTAGGGCATTTCCGTTTGTCGGTGACGACTCACCCGATGCCTAAGGCGACCGGCTTGCCCTATGCGGTGGAGAATGCTCTGGCCAAAGGTGATCTGAGCCAGCGTGCTGCTATCCAGCGCAGCTTCCTTTTGGCTGCGCCTGAGATGAAAAGTGCCGTTGCACCTCTGTGGCTTGCGCGTCGTCAGATGCCACGGGGTCAGCCAACTTTGGTGATGCGGGAAAGGTCAGGCTCACCCTCCCGCCAGACGCACCTTTATCATCGAGGAGAATACCTTCAGCCCAAGCAGGTTGTGCCGCCAGCGGTGCCTGCCTTTTTGCCCGGTCTGCGCCCTGGTGAACCTGCCAATCGCTTGAGTTTGGCGAGGTGGTTTTTCCGCCCAGAAAACCCACTCACGGCCCGTGTCACGGTGAATCGTCAGTGGCAGGCTTTCTTTGGGCGCGGTTTGGTGAAGAGCCTGGAGGATTTTGGCTATCAAAGTGAGGCACCGAGTCATCCTGAGTTGTTGGATTGGTTGGCCGTGCAATTTGTCAAAGACGGCTGGAGCTTGAAGCGATTGCACAAGCGCATCGTCATGAGTGCTACTTACAAACAGGCCAGTCGCCGATCGCAGCAGGCCGAGGCCAAAGATCCTGAAAATGTGCTTCTCTCTCATGCACCCCGGTTCCGTCTGGATGCGGAAATCATTCGAGATTCTGCGCTGCAAGCGGCGGGCGTGCTTTCGCTGAAGCAAGGGGGACCGGGCGTGTATCCCCCGCAGCCTGCTAGCGTGACGACGGAGGGCACCTACGGCAAGGTCGAGTGGAAAACCAGCCAGGGGGAAGATCGCTACCGCCGCAGCCTTTACACCTTCACGAAGCGGACGGCTCCGTTTGCCATGAGCACGACCTTTGATGCACCTACTGGTGAGGCTTGTCTCGCGCGGCGTGATGTCTCCAACAGCCCTCTTCAGGCACTGACGCTGCTGAACGATCAGATGTTCATGGAGGCTGCACAGGCCATGGCACGGAAGGTCATGGCCGAGGCGAAGGGTGATCAGGACAGGCTTCGGCTGGCTTTTCGCCGCTGTCTGACACGTCCTCCTGCGGAAGATGAACGGGCCATGCTTTCCGGCTTTCTCGCCAAACAACGCACCCAATCGGTCGAAGGTGAAGCACTGTGGACAGCGGTTTGTCGGGCCTTGTTGAACCTGGACGAAACGATCACCCACCCTTGAGGTGCGACCTCGCGGGTCTGCTAGGCGATGTATTGAGTGATGAAACCTTCGTTGCCCTCCGTGTCGCGGTAGCGACCGAGCAGAATGGGCTCGCCTTCTCGTTGATTCGGGACTTCTAGCACTTGTCCGCCAGCTTTTTCGATGCGTTCGGCGGCATCGAAGACATCGGTGAATTGGAAGCTCAGGCCGGTCGGGTTGGGGCTGCCATCGTGGCCGCTGTGAAAGGCGATGATGGCTGTGCCGTGGGCCAGTTCACTCCAGTGCGGACTGAGAAAGACTTCATCGAGACCAAAAGCCTGTCGGTAAAAGCGCACCACGCGCGCCATGTCCGCCGCTAGGAGCATGAATTTGACCTTCTCTGGACGCATCTTTGCTGAAAATCAGGCGGCGGCAGCCGTGCTGCTGCTGGTTTTGGCATGGGCAGCGGCGCTTTCAGGCAGAGCCACGGAGGTGCCGCTGGTGGTGCCGGAGCCGATCAGCTTGCGGAAGATTTTTTGGGGAAACGAGGAGCCTTTTTCCTCGGCTTCGATCTGAGACAGTGCAGCGGATTTAGCCAGTTCCCAGGCGGGGGCAAAACCAGGGGCATTGATCATCATGTGCTTTTCAGCTCGGGCCAGGATTTCGAGCTCACGGCCCATTTTGTTGTCTGGTTTTTCATTCAGTCGGGCCACTTGCACACGAAGGCTCTCGTTTTCCGAGGCTAGGCGGGCTTTCTCCTTGTTGGTTTCCTGCATCTGCCGTGCTTCCAGTTCTAGCTTGTCGCTCAGGTGCGTTTTGTAACGGCGGAATTCGCCCTTGGTTTTCCAGTGGCTGAAGATGGCCATGATCAGGAAGACGGCTCCGAGACCGAGTCCCATGCAAAAGGTGTAGAACGGGTTGGTGAAGATTTCGACCATGGAGAAGTGTAAGCGGAAAGCGCCCGATGAAAAAGGGGAATTTGCCAGGTTGAACTTGGTGCTTGCCGCCAGCCGTCGGCTGACTTTGGATGGAGGGGCTATGAGCATTCCTCTCGAAGATTTTTTCAATGACGTGGTGGGCAAGGCCATGCGTGGCCTGGGCATGACGGTCGAGTCCCTGGCGGAGGCTTCTGGCGTCGAGCCCACTGCCATCCAGGCGACTCGCGAGGGCAAGGTGGAGCCTGCGGTGCTGCTGCGCCTTGCACCTTCACTTCGCTTGCATGGTCCTGCCTTGGTCATCATGGCACAGGGTGGCTGGACGCCGGAGCCTTTGGAGCTGGAGGGACTAGCCCAAGCCAACACCGCCTACCACGACATGACGGTGAATGCCTATGTCGTCTGGGACACGACCACACGGGAAGCAGCCGTTTTTGACACCGGTGCCACGGCGGCACCCCTGCTGGAGGTTTTGAAGGCTCAGGGGCTGACACTGCGTTACCTCTTCCTCACGCACACGCACCCTGACCATGTCGCTGACGTGGATGCGCTCGCGGCACCCGTGGTGCTGGCTAGTGAAAAAGAGTCGCTTCCAGGAGCCAAAACCTTCGCTCCTGGAAGTGTCTGGCCGCTGGGGGGGCTAACGATCGAAGCGCGCTCGACCTGGGGCCATTCCAAGGGGGGGACCACCTACGTCGTGCGCGGGCTGGAGCGGCCTGTGGCTGTGGTGGGAGATGCCCTCTTTGCCTCGTCCATGGGTGGGGGGATCGTGTCTTACGCCGATGCGCTGGCGACCAATCGCAAGGAAATCTTCACGCTGCCTGACGACACGATCATTGCTCCTGGGCATGGCCCGCTGACCACGGTCGGTTGGGAAAAGCAGCACAATCCTTTCTACCCCGAATTCAAAAACGAAACTGCGTGAGCTGCGCCGAGGAACGTTCTATGCTATGCATCTCTGCCTGAAGTGCTTCTGCTGATTCCCCGGCATGTCCCCCGATCTTCCGTTTCATCTCGCCATTTCCCAAAGTGTCGCCAAAGACCCGCGCTACCATCCGCTCGCCTATGAGTTCGTGAGGGATGCTTTGCACGTGGCCGTGAAACACTTCCGTGAGGGGCAGGAAGACCCGCATGTGTCAGGGCAGCAGGTGCTGGAGGGAGTGCGCCTTCATGCCTTGGCCGAATACGGTCCCATGGCGCTGACGGTGCTGAACGAGTGGGGCCTGGAGCGGGGCGAGGACATCGGCAACATCGTTTACAACCTCATTGAGACTGGATACTTCGGCAAAAATGACGCTGACAGCATCCAGGATTTCACCGGCGGCTATGACTTCGTTGAGGCTTTCAGTGCGCCGTATCGGCCCTCCTCGCAGAAGCGTGTGACGCAGTGATCGGCGACTAGGCACGGTTTTCTCAAACTGGGTCAGCCTGGAAAAGCGCCCGTCGCGCCCTGAGTCGTGGCTTTTTCGATGGGTTCTTGGCTAGGGTCACTGAAGCTCAGCAGCACTTCTTTGGCCCGTACGGGCTGTTCTAGGGAGAGCAAGGTGATGGCACTCTTTAGCGCCTGCACACGGAAGTCAGATTCCTGACCTGCCCGCTGGATGCGATCCAGAAAAGCCGCGAGGTCGATGAGTTTGCTGCGCGCATCCATGAACCCGAGATCGACGAGGTTCACGTTCCGGGGTGGAGTCCAGTCAGACATGGCAGTCAGATGGTCATGGAGGAGTAGCCACCATCGACGACCATTTCATGGCCGGTGATGAAGGAAGAGGCCCCGTTTGAGGCCAGCAGCAGGGCCGCTCCGACGAGCTCACGTGCTTCGCCAAAGCGGTTCATCGGCGTGTGGCTCATGATCTTGGCCACGCGTTCCGGCACCAGCACCTTTTTGTTTTGCTCCGCAGGGAAAAATCCTGGCACCAGGGTATTCACGCGGATGCCGAGTGGTGCCCATTCGCGGGCGAGGTTTTTGGAAAGGTTATGCACAGCGCCCTTCGACATGGAGTAGGTGAAGACTCGGCTGAGTGGGATCAGGCCTGACATGGAACCAAGGTTGATGATCGAGGCTGCTACTTTGTTTTCCAC
The DNA here is from genome assembly GCA_027484445.1 of Verrucomicrobiaceae bacterium. GTDB lineage: Bacteria > Verrucomicrobiota > Verrucomicrobiia > Verrucomicrobiales > Verrucomicrobiaceae > Prosthecobacter. Next base: position 321,811 of record JAIXSY010000025.1, on the reverse strand, counting down.
GAAGTATTTGCCAAACACTTGGCAGGCCAGGAACACTCCCTTGGTGTTGATGTTCATGATCCGGTCATATTCTTCTTCAGGGATGTCGAGGAAGGGTGTGGGGGAATTCACCCCTGCGCCATTGACCAGGATCTGACAGCCGCCCGACCGCTCCTGCACTTGATCCAGCAGCAATTGCAGGTCTGCCTTGCGGGCAGCGTCGGCGCTCACGAAGTAGCCTTTGCCACCAGCCGCATGGATGGCTTCTAGGCGCTTCTCTGCCTTGGCAGGATCACGACCCACCAGTACGACCTCGGCTCCAGCAGAGGCGAATCCTTCGGCAATAGCGCCGCAAAGTTCACCAGTGCCACCGATGACGACAGCGGTCTGACCTTGGAGTGAAAACAGCTCGAAAATAGAGGAAGATGACATGGGGAAAACCTGGGCGATTAAGAGCGAGCGATGCGCCGCTGTCGAATGAAGAAAAGGGCGTGTGCATCGACATCGGCGCGTGACAAAGCGGCGCTTTCCTGGCGTTGTGGACAGATGCAATTACGCTCGCTGACCGTTTGGGGAGTCTTGTCCTTCTCCTGCCTAGCCCTCGTGGCGGAAGATCGGCCCAATGTGGTCGTCATTTTTATGGATGACATGGGCTATGCCGATGTGGGCTGCTTTGGCGCACAGGGCTACGAGACGCCGAACATCGACCGTTTGGCCCAAGAGGGCCGCAAGTTCACCAACTTTCACGTCGCCCAACCGGTGTGCAGTGCTTCACGCACGGCTCTGCTGACCGGTTGTTATCCGAACCGCCTCGGCATGCATGGGGCGCTTTCGCCTCGGGCGCGGCATGGCATCCACCCGGATGAGGTCACCCTGGCCGAACTTTTGAAGGAAAAAGGCTACGCCACGGCAGCGGTCGGGAAGTGGCATTTGGGCTCTCAGCCGCCATTTTTGCCCACACGCCATGGTTTTGACCATTACTACGGCATCCCTTATTCGAACGACATGTGGCCCTACCATCCGCAGGCGAAAAAGGGCACTTACCCGAATCTGCCGATGCTGGAGGATGAACGCATCGTCGATGCGGAGGTCACGCCGGAAGATCAGAAGCGCCTGACTGCCGATTACACCGAGCGCAGTGTGCAGTTCATTCGGAAGCAAAAAGATCGCCCTTTCTTCCTCTACCTAGCGCACAGCATGGTGCACGTGCCCTTGTTCGTGAGCGATCGGTTCGCAGGCAAATCGGGCCGCGGACTTTACGCGGATGTCATGCTGGAGGTGGACTGGTCTGTCGGCCAGGTTTTGGACACCCTGAAGGAGCAGGGGCTGGAGCAGAAGACGTGGGTCATTTTGACCTCAGACAATGGCCCCTGGCTTAGCTACGGCGACCATGCAGGCAATGCTGGGCCGCTGCGGGAGGGCAAAGGCACCTGCTGGGAAGGCGGCACGCGAGTCACTGGCCTGATGAAATGGCCAGGACAGATTCCAGCGGGCACCACGAGTGATGCGATGCTGATGACGATCGACCTACTGCCCACCATCGCGCGGGTGGTGGGGGCAAAGCTGCCCGCCCATGCCATCGATGGGCTGGACTGCTGGCCGCTGATCCAGGGGGCACCAGAGGCTCAGAACCCACATGATTTTTATGCTTATTACTATGAGCAAAATCAGCTGCAAGCCATCACCAGCGGAGATGGCCGGTGGAAGCTCATGCTCCCGCACAAGTATCGTAGCGTGAGCGGTGTGCAGCCGAAGGCCACGGGCGGTATCCCGGTGCCCTACCAGCCGCAGGTCCTGAAGGAGCTTGAGCTTTACGACCTAGAGACGGATGTCAGCGAGTCTCAGAACGTGGCGGCTAAGTTCCCCGAGCAGGTGGCCCGGCTACAAGGCTACGCGGAGCTCATTCGGGCGGAGTTGGGCGATAGCCTGAAGCAACAACCCCGAGGCAAGGGCAGCCGAGAGCCGGGTCAGCTTGACCCCTGATCCCCGCAGGGCTGCCCCACCCTGGTGCAGAACATCTCTATGCCTGCGCAGAACATCCAAATTGACTCGTGGGGTGTCCAAATGCCTGCACAGAACATCCGAGTTGACCCGTGGGATGTCCAAATGCCTGCGCAGAACATCCAAATTGACTCGCGGGGTGTCCAAATGCCTGCACAGAACATCCAAATTGACCCGTGGGGTGTCCAAATGCCTGCGCAGAACATCCGAGTTGACCCGTGGGATGTCCAAATGCCTGCGCAGAACATCCGAGTTGACCCGTGGAATGTCCAAATGCCTGCACAGAACATCCAAATTGACCCGTGGGATGTCCAAATGCCTGCACAGAACATCCCCAAGGCACTGCTGGGTTTGCCAACGGCAGGGAAGGCCCTTCGCAGGGCAGGGCAGCACACTAGGAAAGCTGGCTGCCAGGGACTGCGGCCTCAGGCCTGAGCTTGGCGGCAGGCCTTGAGGGTGTTGGCCATGAGCATGGCGATGGTCATGGGCCCTACGCCACCCGGCACGGGCGTGATGGCGCTGCACAGGGGGGCCACTTCATCAAAGGCGACATCGCCGACGAGCTTGTAGCCTTTTTCCGTACCGGGCGCTTCGACACGGTTGATCCCGACATCGATAATGACCGCGCCTTCTTTGATATGCTCAGCGCGGATGAACTCGGGGCGTCCAATGGCGGCGATGATGATGTCTGCCTGACGGGTGATGGCGGCCAAGTCTCGTGTGCGTGAATGCGCGATGGTCACGGTCGCATCCCCGCCGGGGCCTTTGGCCATCAGCAGCAGTGCCATGGGCTTGCCGACGATCATGCTACGGCCCACAACGACGGCGTGAGCTCCCTGGGTGGGAATGCCGGCCTCGATGAGCAGACGCTGGCAGCCGAGCGGGGTGCAGGGCACAAAGCCGGTGGGATCTTCGAGGGCGAGCTTGGCCACATTCACCGGATGAAAGCCATCGACATCCTTGGCCGGATCGATGGCTCGCACGATGGCGGCTTCGTCGATGTGCTTCGGTGGTGGGCTTTGCACCAAAATGCCATGGATGGCAGGGTCGCGGTTCAGGGTCTCGACATGCGCCAGCAGCTCTTCCTGCGTGGTGCTGGCAGGCAGTTCTAGCTTCACCGAATGCAGGCCGAGGTCACGGCACTTTTTGTCTTTCGAGCGCACGTAGGCGCGTGAGGCGGGATCATCTCCGACGAGGATGACGGCCAGGCCGGGCTTTTTGCCCTCAGCCGCCAGGGCCGCGATGTCTCGGCGGCATTCTTCGAGGACTTTTTCAGCGACAGCAGTTCCAGAAATCAAGGTCATGACGGCTAGAGGAGCGTGATCCGCTGCACATGCAAGTCACGGCTAGGACTTCAGCCCAGTTCCAGGGCAAAACCTGATTGCGCCACGCGCACACCGTTCACCTGTAGCTCGACCGAATGGTGCCCGGCATGGTGCTTCCTTGTTGTGAAGTCGCGCAGGGTTTGCTTTTTGCTTAGCGTCAAAGTCGCACCGCTGGCTAGCTCGACCTCCGTCCACTTGAAGACCTTCGCAAATGCTGAACCGCGTGCTTTCACGTAGTGAACGACGTAATCGACGACCAGGGACTGAGCCTGCTTGCTCGTGGAAGTCAGTTGGGCTTCCAGCTGAATGGATTGACCCAAGGTGACCCGTGCGGGTTGGATGCAGAACTCAGCCTGTAGGCAGGCCTGTTCCCCAAAGCCAAAGAGCCGGAGTGCCCGTGGATCACCGCGCTTGATCAGGGTGCGGCAGGCATGTCGGGCGATCCAGCGCAGCGGTTCCTGGCGCAGATCCCAGTGCTCTAGCCGGGTCAAGACCCAGTCGGGATGGTCCTTGGTGATGTCGTTCAGGTGATTCGCCACGGATCGCCGGACATACAGTGACGAGTCGGCTTTCAACGCCTCTAGGATTGGCCCACAAGCCTCGGGATCAATGACCAGCGCTTTCAGCTTCATCCCCCAGGGCAGGCGCGGGCGGGAGCCTTCGCTGGCCAGGCGGCGCACGTGCTCATCCGGGTCAGCCGTCCAGGCCAGCAGACGCTTCAGCGTTCGTTCAGGGTCGGCGGCGATGAAGGGACGCACCGCAAATTCGGAAGAGCCATAGCGGGTAAAGCTGCGCAGCGCCTCTAGCGAGGTGTCAAAATCATGCTGCCCATAGGTGGCCACGAAATCGCTGAGGAAGATGGCGACAAAGCTATGACCGATTCGGGGTGCTAGCTGCTGCAGCACCTTTAGCTTTTGCGAATAGCTGCCAGGCAGGGCGGCATCGGTCGCGAGCGCGCACTGGTGCAGCCGCTGCATGAGGCTGCGTGACTCTAGCCCATTCAGGGTCAGGTCGAGAAAGGTTTGCTTTTGAAAACGTGGAGTGATCTGAGCGAACTCGTCTGCGAGTTGGCGGTAGCGTTTTTCATCAAACCAATCCTTCAGCTGGCTCGGCAGGGGTTCCTCAGACTTCGGCATAAAGGATGCAGGCGGGTCGTGAGGGGATTAGTCTTCCTCACGGGCGTGAAGCCCTAAGCTGCTGAGGAGGATGCGGAAGCCTACATCGGGCAGTTGAGCCTCCACGGGCACGGAACGCCGATAAGAGGCGAGCAACTCGCGGCTCAGGTAGGTCGTGTAACTCCCCCCGCGCACCACCCCACCCGTGCCGTCCTCGGCCCACGCATCGGCGACCCATTCCCAGACATTGCCGGACAGGTCATGGAGCTGCGTGCGGGCATCGGCGCGAAAGCTCGCCACTGGGGCAGGACCGCTGAAACCGTCTTTGTAACCCGCGATGGCCGCTTTGCCGGAGGCATCGGCGGATTGATCGGCAAAGTTTCCTGTGCGCGCGGGCGGGATGGCGGTGAACCCCCAGGGGTAAAAGCCACCAATGGCCGCGCTGCGCTGGGCAGCACTGGCTCCAATCTCCCGTGGCAGGTTCACAGCCATGCTCCATTCGTCATCGGTCGGTAGGCGATACTCTTGATCAGGCTCCAGCAGGCCTTTGCCGCGTTCGCGGTCGGTCAGCCAGCGGCAGAACTGCTCAGCCTCTGTTCGGGAAACCAGAGTGACGGGCAGGTCTGCTCCCTCCTCCAGCAGGCGAGCCGGCAGATCCGCGAGGCCTGTGCTGCGAGCGAACTCCGCGAACTCACGTCGGCGCGTTTCAGTGGTGGCAATCATCGCGCGTCCCAGCGGGGCCAGCTTCATCCCCAGGCTGTTTTCCCACAGTTTGCCAAAGACGACCGCGCCCGTGGCTCGCAGGCGCAGGTTGAAGCTCATCGACTGCCCTACTTTCAGCTCACCGTTCACGGATTCAGCCTTGTAGCCAGGCAGGCGGATTTCGAAGGCGAACTTCTCCGCCCGTGTTTTGTCCAGCCGCACAGGGGTGCGCCCGATCAGCTCATTGGCATTCCACACTTCCGCACCGGGCGGAGTCGTGCTGATGCTGACTTTGCCGTAGAGCACGCGCACAATCTCGGTGCGGATGGCCTGACGGCCTGGCGTAGGGGTCATGCCAGTCGGCAGCTTGATGTCTGCCGCGCGCCAAGCGTATTCGTGGTCGATGTCTAACCGTCCGCTGCGGCGGTCGCGCGAGGTCATCCAGGCGCAGAAGGCATCGGCATCAGGGCCGGGCACCATCACGCAGTTCAGCACGCGTTTGTCAGGGGTGGCAAAAGGCACCACATCAAAGGCTGCGGCGCGCAGGGTGGACTCCAGAAAGCTGCGGAAGGTCGTTACCTCCACAGGCAGGTCGGCGACGTGGCGATCTTTGGCGTGGCTGAACCACTGGCCGTCCATGTTTTGCCAGGGTTTGCCACTCTGCGGTTGGATCGGCGCCGGTGCAGGGCGCACGGGCAGTGGCAGTTCATACGCCCATTCCTGCTGATACTTGGCTGAATGCAGGCCTGCCCCTGCTGCACAGGAGCTGATCAGCGTGATCACTGCCGCGCGGATCAGACGTCGCGAAAGGCTTTCTTCCCGTTTCATTCCGACCCGTTGCAGGGCCTCGGCAAATTCACCCGCGTTCTGGAAGCGCTCCTTCAGATCAGGCGCACAGGCCTTGCAGATCACGCGGTTCAAATCGACCCAAAAGGGCCATTCCTCATCGCTCAGGTTGGCCGGAATCTCCGGGAACTCCATGCGGTCTTTGCCGCTGCTCATTTCGTAGAGCACCTTGCCCAAGCTGTAGATGTCTGCCTGCGGAGTGCCGGGACCTTCGGGGGGCACAAAGCCCTCCGTGCCGACAAAGGTGCGCTCTCCCAGAGCAGCGACGAGGCCGATGTCGGCCAGCTTGCAGACGCCACCGCAGAAAATGATGTTCGAGGGCTTGATGTCGCGGTGCGTCAGGCCGCGGTTGTGCATGTAGTGCAGCGCATCTGCCATGTACACGCCTGCATCCCGGCAAAAGACCAGGTCCAGTCGGCCATGGCGCTTCATGTCGGTGCCGAGAGTGCGCGGCACGTAGGTCTGCACATTTTCGAAGTTGGGTCCTTCCTCAGCCTCGTCTGCCAGCTCCATCACACAGTAGTAAAAGCCGCGCGCCTCATTCCAGCCCACGTGCAGGATGTGGACTAGGCAGGGGTGCCCCCGGGAAATGGGCTCAAATTGCTGAATGCCCAGGAATTCACGCTGAAAGGTCCGTGTCAGTTCGAAGTCCTCTCGCCACACGATCTTCACAGCGCGGTAGGCTCCTGTCACACTTTGCGCCAGCCAGACCTCGCCGTAGGCACCGGAGCCGATGCGGCGGATCAAGGTGTAGTCGGGAATGACAATATCATCGCGGTGCGATGCAGGGCCGTTCTTCTTGCGCGGGCTCGGTGCAGGTTCCGGCGGTGCGGGCAGTCCCCCCATGGTTTCCGAGCCGGTGGCTGCTTCCTCTGCCTCTTGCAAAGGCAGGTCAGGAGGTGGCAGATCGGAGGGGACGGGAGGCATTCGAGGAAAAATGATACGCAGCCTGTCCACCGGGCACAACACAAGACCCAAGAATCCTCGGGCTCAGGTTGGGGAAAAGTTCAGCCCTGCTCATGCCTTCGCGGTTGACGTCACTCTGGCGCGCTCCCCTTTTGCGCCCCGCGCCTCGCGGCCATGGTTTCTCCTTCACTCAACTTCCCCTCCTGCCCCTGATGTCTGACGCCCCCGCCACGAAGAAAATCTGGGACCGCTCTGCCTGGCGCGACGCTGCCTTCTTCCTGCGCTACCTGCGTCCGCACTTCAATGTTTTCATCCCCGCGATGCTGGCGCTGGCGCTGACAGCAGGGCTAACGGTAGCCTTCATCTACCTGATGTCGGACCTGGCCGGGAAAGGACTGGCTGGTGCCCAAGGGCCTGAGTGGAAGCAGGAGATGCACCGCACGCTCTGGATCATGCTTGCCCTGGTGGCCGCCCAGGCAGTGATCGCCTTTTTTCGCATCATGCTCTTTGCCAAGGCTTCCGAACGTGCGCTGGCCCAGCTACGCAAGGATACCTTCAGCCGCATCATCCGCCTGCCCATGGGCACGCTCAACAAACGCCGTGTCGGTGAGCTAGCCTCCCGCATCGCCAATGATGTGGAATCCATGCGGGAGACGCTGGTGATGACCATCCCGATGCTGCTGCGGCATACCGTGATGCTGAGCGGTTGCTTGGTTTTGGTGATGCAGATCTCCATCAAGCTGGCGCTCGTCATGGTGGGCACGGTGCCGGTGGCCATCGTCATGATCGCTCTCTTTGGCGCTCGCATTCGCAAGCTGGTGCGCAAGTCTCAAGACAGCTTGGCTGCCTCACAGGTTATTGTCGAAGAAAGCCTGCAAAGCATCGTCAGCGTGAAGGCCTTTGCCAACGAGGTGCATGAGTCGGCACGCTATGAGGCGCGTCTGGGTGAGTTCCTGTCCATGGCGCTGCGCGCAGCGGCCCCACGTGCGGCCTTCATCGCCTTCATCATCTTCTCCTTCAGCGTGGCCCTCATCGTGGTCATCTGGGCTGCCCTGAGCATGCTGGCCTCCGGAGAGATCGAGACACCTGCACTGTCTCGTTTCGCGGCGCTCAGCGGCATGATCGCCGCTTCATTTGCGCAGTTTTCGGAGCTCATCACGCAGCTCCAACGCACGCTGGGAGCCACGGATCGCGTGCGCGAGCTGCTCTGCGAGCCCCTGGAGCCCCAAGAACCGGCGCCCGACCTGCGTCGCTTCCGCGGGGAGATCGAAGTCCAAAACGTCACCTTCGCCTACCCCACGCGCCCCGATGCGGTCGTGCTGCGTGAGTTTGGTTTCAAAGCGGAGGCCGGCCAGCGCATCGCGCTTGTCGGTCCCAGCGGCTCTGGGAAAACCACCACGGTTTCTCTTCTCTACCGCTTTTATGAGCCCAGTGGCGGTGAAATCCTCATCGACGGCACGCCCATCCAGGACATGCCCCTGCCGCTACTGCGTCGAAACCTTGGCCTTGTGCCACAGGAGGTGCTGCTCTTTGGCGGCAGCATCCGGGAAAACATCGCCTATGGCAAACCAGATGCCACGGAGGCGGAAATCATCGAGGCGGCTAAGCAGGCCAACGCGCATCTTTTCATCGAAAAAATGCCGGAGGGCTACGACACCCTGGTCGGTGAACGCGGCACTCAGCTTTCCGGGGGCCAGCGCCAGCGCATCGCCATCGCGCGCGCCATCTTGGCAAATCCTGCCATCCTCATCCTGGATGAGGCCACCAGTAGCCTGGATGCGGAGAGTGAGCGGCTCGTGCAGGACGCGCTGGATAAGCTGATGGAAAACCGCACCAGCCTGATCATTGCCCACCGCCTGTCCACGGTGCGGCGCTGCGATCAAATCTTGGTCATGTCTGGCGGCACCATTGTCGAGCGTGGCACGCACGATGAACTCATCGCCAAGCCTGGTGGCCTTTACGGCACGCTGGCTCGTTTGCAGTTGGAATAAAATACAACATTCGACGTCTTATCCCTGTCCTACAGGACTTCCCTCTATGAAAAAACTCCTCATCCTTCTGGCCGCTGCCCTTATCCTTCCTGCCATGGCGGCTGATTTCCCGAAAGGCAGCCCCCAGTTCGGAACGAACTACGAAGAAGCGCTGGCCACGGCCAAAAAAGAAGGCAAGCCCGTCGTTCTCGTCTTTTCCGCAGCCTGGTGCCCGCCCTGCCAGGCGATGAAAAAGAGCGTCTATCCAAGCGCTGAAGTGAAGCCACTGCAGGACAAATTCGTCTGGGCCTACCTGGACGTCGATGAAGAGGCGAATGCGAAAGCCGCTGAACAATACAAGGTGCAGGGCATCCCCCATGTGCAGTTCCTCGACAAAGAAGGCAAAGCGCTGATCAGCCAAGTCGGGGGTGTGTCTGCGGCTGAGTTTGCAGGCATCCTGACCAAGGTCGCTGAGAAGTCAGGCAAGTGATTTGCCAGAGCCAACTGCTGAATTTTGTGAGCTTCCGTCATGCCTCATGGCGGAAGCTTTTTTGTCGCCTGAGGTTGCCTGGGCAGAACCTGCGTTGAGCTTTTTCACGATTCAAATGGTGCACGGAGAGGGATTCGAACCCCCGACCATCTGTGTGTAAGACAGACGCTCTACCGCTGAGCTATCCGTGCAGCGTTGGCGGGCGGCGATAGTGCCGCCTCTCAGGCGTCTGGCAAGAGCTTTTCCTGCCAGGTGTGGACTTGATCATTCCGGCACCGGCACAGCCCGGCTCGGACCCTGGGGCTTCGGTCTTAGCGGTAGCCGCAGCGGGCGATCCTCTGGCACTGGCACCGCACGGGGTGGGGGTGGCTGAGGATCAGGAGTGCCAATGCGCTCAATCACAATCGGCAGGCCCTGGACTCGGCGTGTTTCCAGACCTGCGGCATGCAGGGCCGCTTCAGCATTCGGGATCGTCGAGGCACGCTCAGGAGCCAGCAGAGAGACGAGGTAGAGTGGCTCAGCCTTGCGCCAGTCACGGCTCGCGGCCCTTTGCTGCTCTGTGGTTTCTGCCTCCAAGCCATGCACGAGTCGCTGGTAACTGTGGCGCTTGATGGCAGCATCATCCGCAGGTTGCAGACTCGCAAAAAAACGCCTCAGGTCTGGCACAAGGTCGTGTCCCGTATCGCGCATGTGAGGCCGCAGTTCTTCGCCAAAAAGGGCACCCAGCGCATTGCTGGGCAGGTCATCGGGGGTGACTTCTCCTTTCTCACGCTGGTATTCCTTCAGCAGGCTGGCGCGGCGATCTTTGCCGCCACAGACGATGCGGGCGAGGCCAAAAAAGCGCACCAAATCCACCGGTCCCCCGAGCGTGGTGATGACAAATCGATCTGAAACTGGCTCAGTTGGATTTTTCTGCGCCAAGGCCTTGTCACGCAGGATCGTCAGACGCTCCACCTGGTGTCTTGCCGAGCGCCAAGCAGGCATCTGCATGGCAGAAGCCACGATTCTCTCCAAGCTTGCGGATGTCCCTGCGGGTGTCGGTGTGGCAGGCGCGGCACTGGGCTGCTGGGCGAGGCTGATGCCGGTGAAGAAGACCCAAAAGGCAAGGAAGAGGCGAAGCATGGTTCGCTAGCATGGGCGTCAGTTGCCAGACAGGCAATCTGAGAGATGCAGATTTGCGTAAGGAACATCGCCCTGCGCTGAAAGCACTGCTTTACCAACGCAGCACGGACGCTGCCCAAGTGAAGCCGCCGCCGAAGGCGACCAGCAGCACGACATCTCCGGGCTTCAGGCGGCCTTCGTGGTGGGCCTCATCCAGTGCGACTGGAATCGTCGCCGCACTGGTGTTGCCATACTTGTGCAGGTTCATGAAGGTCTTCTCCTCGGGCAGGCCAAGGCGATCGGCGATGGCGGTGATGATGCGTGCGTTCGCTTGGTGGGGAATGACGAGGCTGATGTCGTCCTTGGTCAGGCCAGCGAGCTTTAGCGCCTCTTCCGCTGCGGCACTCATGCGTGTTACGGCGTGCTTGAAGGTCTCGCGACCTTCCATGTGAACGGTATTCAGCCGCTGGTCGATGTTTTGCGGCGTCACAGGACAGGCACTGCCCCCGCCGGGCACTTTCAGCAAATCCACGAGGTTTCCATCGCTGCCCATCACGGTGCTCAGCACACGCCCAGGGGCATCGGCAGCATCCGTCGCACGGATGACGACGGCCCCTGCGCCATCGCCAAAAAGCACGCAGGTGTTGCGATCTTGCCAATTCACCAGGCTGCTCAGCTTCTCCGCGCCGATGACCAGTGCGGTCTGGCGGGTGCCAGCGTTCAGAAAGTGCCGTGCCACCTGCAGGGCATAGACAAAACCCGAACAGGCCGCGCTGATGTCGAAACACACCGCGCGGCCGGCACCGATCTTCCGCTGCACGATGCAGGCCGTGCTGGGGAAAAACATGTCTGGTGTGACGGTGGCACAGACGATCAGGTCGATCTCTTCTGCCGTGACGCCTGCATTGGCCATGGCGCGCCGGGCTGCCTCGCTGGCGAGGTCACTGGTGGCCTGATCATCAGCGGCGATTCGGCGCTCCTTGATGCCCGTGCGGGTGGTGATCCATTCATCGGAGGTGTCCACGATCTTCGACAGGTCGTCGTTCGTCAGCACTTTCTCCGGCATGTAGCTGCCGGTACCGATGATGGAAGAAACACAGGGCTGGGACATGGATGTCAGAAAAAAGTAAAATGAACCGTATTTAGGATGGAAGAGAGAGCCGCGCTCACTGCAAGGAAGGAGGTGGTCTTTTCACACTTCATGTCCAGCGCCAAAAGGAGACAGCGAAAAAGGCCGATGCAAAAGGGTCAAAATCTTGACGTTCAGGGGTTTGGGCGTGCCAGCCACGGTTTGGGGAAGGTATAAAATGAGCTTGGTTCATGGCACGGGAGGCACGCGCAGGCTCACGGCAGCGTTGTGTCCGCCCATGGCGGAGGCGATTTTCAAAAGGCGATCTCCAGGTGAAAGGGTGATTTCTTCGGCATGCACGCCTGTCAGCCCAGGCAGATTTCCTGGCAGGTTTGGCAATGCCCCAGCGATCAAGGCCACGTCCAGCAAGCCGCAGGCTCCCAGCGTATGTCCCGTGAGCGGCTTCATCAGCAGCTGAGGCGGCAGCTTTTCTCCAAAAACAGAATGCAGGGCCGCAGGCTCGGCCTGAGCATGGTTCGGGGTGCCCGTCGCGTGGGGGCAGATCAGGGCAGGGCGGGGGAAGTGAGCGATCAATTCGGCCAGGGCTCCTCCATCTTGGGGAATGATCAGTGGGTGATGGGCGTCACTGTTCGCGCGGTAAGCCTCCACCTCGATCAAAGCCGTGCCCGTTTCGAGCTCCAGCGTCAAGGCAGCGGCACCCTCACCGAGGTGCAGACCGCTCGTGGAGGGGTGCAGGGGATCGTTGCGCAGATCCTTGGACATCAAGTGGGTGGCGCGGAAGGCGGCTATGATCTCTGGCACCAGCGGCAGTTCCACCGCCACGACCAAAGCCCGCCGGCAGGCTCCAGAGCGTAGGGCCATCCAGGCCATGCCCAGCGCGTCCAAGCCTGCCGAGCAGCCACTGGCCAGCATTTGCCAGGGGCCCTGGATGCCGAGGTCGATGCTCACCGCTGCGGCAATTTCACTATGGATCGTGTTGCTGGCACTGAACCGTGAGGATGGCCTGCGCCAAGCCTGGTAGCCGAGCAGTTCGCCTGCATTGCCCCGGCTGCTGGCGGCAAAGATCCACGTGTCGCGCCGTTCGGCCGCTCCCCAGCCGGCGTGGGTGGCAGCGCGGCGTGCCACCTGCACGGCCAGATTGGCCGTCGCACTGTAGCGACGCCCCGCCAAGAGACGCCGGTCGGCGATTCGGCCCTGAAGCATACCGTTGTGTTCACGTAGGCCAGTTTGCCGCGCGCGCCATTGGCTCAGACACTCGTCCAAACGATCGCCCAGAGCACAGACAGCCTCTACCCCAGTGATGCGAGGGGCTGGGGAAAAGGGGGCGGCTGGGGGCAAAACGGCGCTCACAGGTCAAAGATCTTGCCCGGGTTCAGCAGGTTGGCGGGATCAAGTGCGCGCTTCACCGTGCGCATCAGCTCATAGCTCGACTCGCCCAGTTGGCGACGCAGGAAGGCCTTTTTTGCCAGCCCCACGCCATGCTCACCCGTGACGGTTCCGCCGAGACGAATGGTCTCGTCCACGATCTCTTCCAGCGCCTGCTCCACGCGGTGCATCTCCTCCGTGTCACGTTCATCCGTGAGAAAGGTCGGGTGCAGGTTGCCATCCCCCAGATGACCGAAGGTGCCGACCATCAGTCGATGGCGCTGAGCGACCTCGCGGATGAAGGCGACCATGTGCGCCAGCTCTGTGCGCGGCACGGTCACATCTTCCAGGATGGTCGTGGGGCGACGACGAGCCAGCGCGGAAAAAGCGCTGCGCCTTGCGGTGGCCAGCTGGGCGGCTTCGGCGTCATCGGCGGCAGCCCGCACCTCACGCGCGCCGTGTTGGCGGGCTAGTTCCATCATCCGGGCGGCTTCCTCTTCCACCACCGCAGGGTAGCCATCAGTCTCCATGAGCACCACGGCCTCCACCTCCGTCGGTAGGCCGATTTTGGCAAAATCCTCCACACAGCCCACGGTCATGCGGTCGAGGAACTCCAGCGTGCAGGGAATGATGCGTGCGCCGATGATGGCTGTGATGGTCTCCGCCGCGTCTTCCATGCGGTCGTAAAGGGCCAGCAGGGTCCGGCGGGCTGCGGGTTTCGGCACCAGCTTCAGCATCACCTCGGTGATGATCCCCAGTGTGCCTTCGCTACCGATGAAAAGGTCTTTCATCGAGTAGCCCGCCACATCCTTGACGCACTTGTTGCCCAGCTGGGTCAGTGTGCCATCTGGCAGCACCACCCGCAGGCCCATGACATAATCGCGGGTCACGCCGTACTTCAGCCCGCGCAGGCCACCGCTGTTTTCGGCCACGTTGCCGCCGATGGTGCTGATTTTCATGCTGCCTGGGTCCGGTGGATAAAACAGCCCCACGCGTCCAGCTGCATCGTCGATGTCCTTGGTGATCACCCCCGCCTGAGCCTGCAAGGTCAGGTTCCGCGCGTCCACTTCGAGGATCCGGTCCATCTGCGCCAGGCAGAGTACCAAGCCGCCCGTCACGGGCACGCTGCCCCCACTCAGGCCCGTGCCGGAGCCACGCGTCACCACTGGCACGCCCGCCTCACGCGCCAGACGCACGCAGGCAGCCACCTCTTCCGACGTCAGTGGAAACACGACCGCACCCGGTGTCGCTTTCAGGGCCGCAGTCCCATCGAATCCATAAGGAAGAATGTCCTCCGCACGGGTGAGGACACGATCCGAAGCAAGCACGCCTGAAAGCGCGGCCACTAGGCTGGGAGTGACGACAGAAGACACAATCCACGAACCTGAACGGCTGCCGCCGGGATGCAAGCACGGGTGCCTTTCCTGGGGCGCACAATCACTCTTCCACGGGCGTGGGTGTCTCGACTCACTCCGTGACCCCAAGGATCGGCCCGAGATTCATGCGGAAGTCACTGCGCTTCAGCGCAGGGGCATGCAGGCTGGAGACGGTACCATCGAAAAACAAAGCATCTGGGCACTTCAGACGGTCGCGGAACAGGGTGGCGAAGTCATGAAAGTTCACCGGCCCTTCACTGATGACAAAAAGTGCGATCTCGGGCGAAGGCACGCCTACGCCGTTTCGGCGCAGCCGCGAGGTCGAGCCTGGCCTGAACGCAGGATGGATCACGCCTCGCTGCACCAGCAGGGGGCCAGACTGACTGGCCAAGATGACTTGGCCGGGCAGCCGCTGATACTGGGAAGATTCCACAACCACGGCCCCTCGGTCCGTCAGGGCAAAGACACCGTTGGGCTTCAGGAAAAAGTTCCCCTCCGCTTCAGCCAGATTTAGCGGCGAGCTCTGAACACCGCCAGAAACATAGAGGCCGACGGCGGAATAATCGGCATGATACATGCCCGCGTTCATGGCGAAGCTGAGGCGATGGCCACGCGTCGCCAGCCAGGATTCGAGGACGTTGAAACGCTTGAAAGGCCGACCCTGCTCGTCGCGGTGGAAGAGCTGCAGCCGGTCCTTGTTCACCTCGACGCGGCAGATGGTGAAGCGTCCCCCTGCAAATTCCACGGTGCTGAAGTCGAGGGCATTCGATTTCAACAGCCCGACACAAAGGCTGGCCAAGGCAAGGAAGCTGGCTTTCATCACGACACAGGATAGCATTTCCAGGGAGGTTCGCATGGCTTGCCGAGCGTCTTCCCAAAAAAGTAAAACGAACTTCTGAGTTCCTTCTCTGATCCCCGAACTTGGATGTTTAGACCGGATGCCGAAGTTCAGCGGGGCGAAAATGCCCCGATTCCAGAGAACTTCTGAATCCGAGTTTAGTGGTCGTCTGCATCCGACGGCTCGGGCTGCGGCAGCTCGGTTCCCCTTGGACGCGTGCGGGCTCACACCTTCACCAGCCCACGTCGGATGGCTTCGGCAGTGGCTTGGGCGCGGTCGTTGACGCGGAGTTTGACGAGAATGCGGCTGACGTGCTGCTTCACGGTGTCTTCGCTAATGCCGAGATCCGCTGCGATTTCTTTGTTGGCATTTCCCTGGGCGACACGGGTGAGGATTTCCCGCTCGCGAGGCGTGATGCCGGGCTCGGCACCGAGGGCTCGCAGCCGACGCTCGATTTCTGGAGGCAAGCTGGTTTGCCCTGCGGCCACGGCGCGGATGGCGGCCAGCAGTTCATCGCGCGAGGCTGACTTTTGCAGATAGCCGAGGGCGCCTGCTTGCAGAGCGGACTGGATTTCATCGTCTCGGGCAAAGGTGGAAAAGATGAGCACGCGTGCCCCCGGATGTGCGCTGAGCAGGGCTGCGGTCGCCTCAATGCCGCTGATGCTGGGCAGCTGCAGGTCCATGAGCACGAGCTGTGGCTGATGCTGGTGGTAGAGAGAAAGGACCTCTTCGCCTCGATCTGTTTCGGCGACGACGTGCAGGTCGTCTTCAAGCTCCAGAGAGGCGACGAGGCCACTGCGAACGACAAAGTGGTCATCGACCAACATGAGGCGAAGCGGTGTGGGCATGAGTTTGAGAGAAAGTGGCACGAAAAAGGCCGGAGCGAAAGGGCTCCGGCCTGAGTTGGAAGGGGGATGTGAGCTACTGCGAATTAGGCAGCAGCTTTGCGGCTGAGGGCTTCCTTGGCCTGATGAGCGATGGCTGCGAAGGCAGCTTCGTCTTTCACGGCGAGATCAGCGAGGACTTTGCGGTCGATGATGATTCCAGCGGCGTTCAGACCTTCGATCAGACGGCTGTAGGTGATTCCCACGGCACGGGAGGCAGCGTTGATGCGCTGCACCCAGAGGTTGCGGAAGGTGCGCTTGCGGACCTTGCGGTCACGGTAGGAATACGTCATCGCCTTGCGGACAGCGTCCTTGGCGTAACGGAAGTGGGT
Source organism: Verrucomicrobiaceae bacterium (assembly GCA_027484445.1). Classification (GTDB taxonomy): domain Bacteria; phylum Verrucomicrobiota; class Verrucomicrobiia; order Verrucomicrobiales; family Verrucomicrobiaceae; genus Prosthecobacter. Next base: position 305,491 of record JAIXSY010000025.1, on the reverse strand, counting down.
TTTGCGGAAGCCTTGGAATCCCTTGGCTTTGGCGAGTGTGCGCTTGCGGCGTTTGCGACTTGCGGGGGCGTTTGTTGCTCTTGGCATGTTCTCGATCGGTGTTCAGACTGTTTTGAGGATTCGATGACTAGACTCGTCTGAGCGAAGACCCGGCAAGCCGGGCCAGTCTAGAGCATCATGGCCTCCATTGGGGAGGCCGATGGATGGCATCAATGGGAGAACGGGAGGTTCGCCAAGATGGCCTTTTTATCCACTTCCGCCACGAGGGCGACCTTGCCGAGATTCCGTTTACGCTTGCGGTTCTTGTTCTGCAGGATGTGGCGCTTGCCTTGTTTACGGCGCAGCACTTTCCCCGTCGCAGTGACTTTGAATCGCTTGGAGACGGATTTTCTCGTTTTGGCTATACCAGCATTTTTGGACATAGGGGCGGCGAGTGTGGAGCCTTTCGCTGGATTGGCAAGGGCTTTCCCGGAGATTTTCACCCGCGAATAACCGGACCGAAAGGGGGTCCCTCAGCGGATTTTGGCGTCAGGCAGCGCGGCTTTGATGCCCTCGTCCAGCGGCATGGTGTCTTTTTCACGAGTCAGGCCGGTGGCAGACATCAGCTGTTCTAGCTCTGTACGCAGCTCTTGAATCTTGGCGGCAAACTCGGGCTTTTGGGCGAGGTTGCGGGTTTCGCCGGGGTCATCTCGCAGGTGGTAGAGCTCCTCCAGGTGCCGGTCCGGTTCGCCATCGCCATGTGGATAGCGAATGTATTTCCATTCGTCGGTGCGCACGGCTCGGACATTGGGCGTGTAGGGGAACTGCTTTTCGTAGTTGTAGTGATAGAACCAGGAGCTGCGCCAGTCGCTATCTCCCTGAGCCAGCAGTTTCACAAAGCTGCGCCCGTGCACTTTTTCCAGAGGCTTGGCTCCACAGAGTTCGAGCAGGCTGGGGGCCAGATCGACCGTGAGTACTTGCTGAGACACGACTTTTTCTCCCTTCTCGGCAAGGTGAGGCGAGCGGATGATGAGTGGGATGCGGATGCTGGGCTCATGAGCGGTGCGTTTGTCCACCATGCCGTGCTCACCCTCCAGCAGTCCATTGTCTCCCATGAAGACAACGATGGTGTTGTCGAGTTGACCGGCCTCTTCCAGCCATGTGCGTAGCCGGGCGATGCTGTCATCCACGCTCAGCACGGTGCCCCAGTAGCCATGCACCATGTTTTCAAAGTCTTTCACGGCTTCGGGGCGGTCATCGGGGAACTTTTTCCGCCAATCGAACAGCGGCCCGTAGATGCCATGCCAGGTGTGCAACCGCTGCTGGATCCAGGCAGGCTTGCCCTCCAGCTGAAAGGCAGTGGCGGGGTAGGGGACGCGAATGTCGTCAAAGCTGTGCTCATACTTCGGCTCGGGTGTGTAAAAGCTGTGGGGCGCTTTGTGGCCTATGAAGGCACACCAAGGCCGGTCGGTCCTTTGCTGCTTGAGCCAGTCCAGAGCCATGTCGGTGACCACGGTGGTGTAGTAGCCTGGGATGACTTTGCGCTCGCGTCCATTGAGGTTCCATTCGGTGTCGAAGTACTTGCCCTGACCTTTGTGGGTCACGAAAACATCAAAGCCGGGGCGGGGATCATCGTTGTTTTCCCCCATGTGGTATTTGCCAAAGTAAGCCGTGGCGTAGCCTTCTTCGTGCAGCACGGAGGGGAAACTGCGCAGACTGCTTGGATATTCCGTGAAGTTATCAGTGACGCCATGTGCGTGGGCATAGAGTCCACTCAAGATGCTGGCGCGGCTCGGGGAGCAGAGGGAGGTGGTGCAAAAGGTGTTGGCAAAGCGTATGCCTTCTTTCGCGAGCCGGTCGATGTGTGGCGTGCGCACATGCTTGGAGCCGTAGCAGCCCAGGGCATCGGGCCGCAGGTCATCGCAGAGCACCAAAAGAACATTGGGGCGTGGTGCTGCTTGCAAGGGGGCAGCCAAGGCAAGGCTAAGGAAAAGCAGAGTTCGAAGCATGGTCTCATGCAACGCACGACGTTGGTGAATCCAAGCGCGGATTTGGCTGCTGAGGTCAGTTTTTCTGGATAACGACCAGGGTGATGTCGTCATGGCCACGGCGTCCACCGCAGAAGTTATCCACCTCCAGGATGAGTCCATCGACGACCGCCTGCGGTCCCTGCGGCGCTAGCTTCGCGAGTGTGGTGTGCAGGCGCTGCTCACCAAATTCTTCGCCTTGAGCATCGGTGGCCTCATTCACGCCATCGGTGTAAAGCAGCAGCGTGTCTCCCGGATCGAGCTGAAAGTCCAAGTCCTTTGTGACGCGCTCAAACACGTTGCCTTTGTCGATGCCGACGGCCAGACCCCCGCTGTTCAGTGTCTCCACAGTGCCGGTCTTCTTTCTCCAGACCAAGGGCCGGGTGTGCCCCGCACGAGCCAGCCTCATGCGTCCATCCTGTGGGCTGACGATCAGGTAGATCATGGTGATGAACATGTCCTCCCGGATGTCGGGATAAAGCTGTCGGTTCACGGCTGCGAGCGTGCCAGAGGGCACATGGGTCATCTGCGCGCTGAAGCGCATCGCGCTGCGACACATGGCCGTGATGATGGCGGCGGCGGTGCCTTTTCCGGAGACATCAGCGATGACGACTCCTAGGCTGCCGTCTTCCAGGGGTATGTAGTCAAAGTAGTCTCCGCTCAGGACCTTCGCGGGGATGTTTTTTCCAGCGATGGTTAGGCCAGGCATGCCTGGAGGCTGAGCTGGAAGCAAGATGCGCTGGATGTCACTGGCGCTGCGCAGTTCGATCTCGATCTGCTTTTTCTCCGCCGCTTCCTGGTGCGCCATGGCATTGGCCAGGGCGAAGGCACTTTGCTCCACGAGCGAGCGGAAGACCTCAAAATCATTGGGGGTGAAAACGCGCCCTTCTGCGGTCGAAGTCACTGCCAGAACGCCCAGCTGCCGACTGCCTGAGCTCAGTGGCCCGATCATGACCGTGGTGGTTCCATGCAGGTCTCCCCCGTGACCGCCGAGCCGGGTATCTTCCTTGAGTTGGGGGATGACTTCGACCTTCTGCGTTTGGAAAATGCCGCCCAGCAGGCCCTCCCCCACACTGACTGCATGGAGGCGCAGGAAACTCAGCAGGGAAGAGCGGTTCGAACGCGCCATGGAGGCGATTCGTTCTGGCAGGGCCACGAGGGGCACACATTTGTCGGAATGATAGCGCGGCACCAGGGAACGACCTGCACTGTCCAGGAGGTAAAGCGCGCCGCCCTCACTCTCCATGACGCGCATGGCTCCCTCCACGATGAGGCGATAGACGGCAGACTGGCTGTCTTCCCGTGCGATGGCTTCACCAAGGTCGTGCAGGTAGCAAAACATGCGCCGCTCTTCTTCGACAATCGCCTGCTCTTCCTTCAGCAGCCGGTCGATGGCCTCATTTTTTTGCATGGAAACGCGCACCAGCAGGCTGATGACGGCCACCAGGGCCAAGCAGAGAAGGACGATCATGAGAGTGTTCATGCGTGGTACCCGCTGTCTTCACGTGCCTCCAATTTCAGAGGGCTCCGTGGTGAGCAGCCGGGCCTGGGCCGTTCAGGTCGGGGCTGGCACGGCATTTTGGCTGGCATCCAGCTCTTTTTCGAGAAAGTGAATGACGTCCCGGAAGCGTGAGTGGTTTTGATGGCTCACGTTAGAGAGCACTTGATGGGCGGTCAGCACATGCGCGGTCTGCTCCAGCTTGCTAGATGCAGCGCTCTGTTCCTGGCAGGTGGCTAAGTCCTCGCACACCGTGCGGCGTTCATCTGGCCAGCGAGTACCCTGGATGTCCACATCTAGGATTTGATCCAGGCCCAGATCATTCAGGATCTGGAGGTTGCGTGCATTGGCGTTCAGCACGCTCAGCGTGCCGCCGCCGTGCTCCATCAGGGAGAGTGCGGTGCCGGTGAGCGTGCCTAGGAAGGTGGAATCCATCATGCTGCATCGCTCCAGGTCGATCACGAGATCGTGCACGCCTTCCTCAATCACCGTCTGAAAGGCACGCTTCACTTGCATCGAATTTTGGTAGCTACCGCGCCCCTCGACACGCAACCAAAAGACCCCGCCGATTCGGCCAACCAGAATGTTTGACGTGGGCGTCATGAGGTCGGAAAGGAAGAAGGTTCACCCAAAAGTTCGCTTCACGGCCTCTGCCGGATGCATACCGCCAGGTTTCGAACCGCAGGCGGTGGGGGTGGAGAACAGCGTCGAACTCATCACAATCTCCTGCTTAATTCCAAAGGTAAGAGCGGTGGCTCACCAGTTCTTCCTTGCCACGCAGCACCGTCACTCGCCAGGCTGTGACACGCCCATGAGCGTTGTATTCATCCCCCGTGACTTGAAAGCGGCTGACGTTTGACCGGCGGATGTCAGATACCTCGATCTCTTGCGTCTTGGTGGTCAGTGCATCGTTGGCTTGGCGATACTCAAAGCGCACGGTGACAGGGCTGCTGCGATCCTTCACTTTCCAAAACACTGTGTAGTAGTGGCCGCCCCGTTCGATCATGTCGGCCTTGCTCACCGCTCCATAAAGATGATGCTGGCGCTCGAACATGATGGCCTGATCCATCACGAGCAGTGGTGTGGTCGGTAGCAGGTGGTAATACTTGACCCGCGTGATGGTGCCGCCCTCCCCCTTCGTGGCAGAAGAACAGGACAACAGGCTGGCGGCGACGCCGACGGCCAGGATGCGGAGGAAAAAACTGCGTGTGCCGGGAGACATTCTGGAAGACGGATTATTCAAACAGGACTCCGCCCTGTCAACGTGCGGAACAAATATCTCATGGTGACGGTCAAGTGCCGAAATCGAGCCGATGAGACCTTCCGATTCTGCCATCTGCGGTTCAAAGCGACCCACTCTCGAATCAAAAACAAAAACCTGTGCAAATGCCTCTTGCAAAAGAGCGCGCATCCGCCATGCTTTTCGCCCTTCCGCAAGGAAACGGGTAGGTACCCAAGTGGCCAACGGGGGCAGACTGTAAATCTGCTGACTTATGTCTACAGTGGTTCGAATCCACTCCTGCCCACCATTTCTTCTTCGACGAGCACCCGCCTCTCCAGGCGGGTTTTTCGTGGCCATGACCAGCCTTATCCTCAGCTCCGCAGCGTGACATTCATGATCGGCAGATGCGCGCCGTGCCCACGAATCATGCATGTTGGTGACTTCAGTGAACTCAGGCCATCTCATCCAGCTCAGTGGATATCTCGCCGGGATTGACTTCCCGCAGCATCTCTCAACCATGCGCGCCCCATGCGCCTCCGCTCTTTCCAAGGTCTTGTTCCCGCTCCTCAATACGCTGCCGACGTGGCTGCCGTGCCTTATGATGTCGTCAACCGCGAGGAATCTTATGCGCTCGCTCACGACAAGCCGCTCAACCTTCTGCATGTCGATCGTGCCGAGATCGATCTGCCTCTTTCGGTCGATCCTTACGCTCCTGAGGTTTATGACAAAGCTCGCGAGAACTTTCTCAAGCTTCAAGCCGACGGCGTGCTGATCCGAGAGTCTGAGCGCACCCTTTACCTCTATCGCCAGACCATTGGCAGCCATAGCCAAACGGGGCTCGTCGGTGTCTGCCATACCGAGGACTATGAAAAAGATGTCATCAAAAAACACGAAAAGACCCGCCAGGACAAGGAGGACGACCGCACGCGTCTCGTGGATACATTGGGGGCGAACACGGGTCCGATTTTCCTGACGTACCGCGGCACTTCGGCGATTGATGCCATCATTCAGGGCCACATGGCCGCGCATGCGCCAGTGCATGATTTTACAGCTCCGGATGGCGTGCAGCATCAGGTCTGGAAACTCCTGAGCAGCGACTGCGCACAGCTCGAGCAGCTCTTTGCCACTCAGGTTCCTGCCTCCTACATCGCCGATGGCCATCACCGCGCCGCCAGCGCTTTTCGTGTCAGCAAGCTGCGTCGTGAGAGCAATCCAGCTCACGATGGCACGGAAGAATACAACTGGTTCCTTTGTGTGCTCTTCCCAGGCAACGAGCTGAAAATCTTGCCCTACAACCGCGCGGTGAAAGACCTGAATGGGCGCACAGCTGAGGCTTTCCTGGCTGAGGTTAGCGCTATCTTCACTGTCACAGCGACGGATGTGAAATCCCCCCCACAGCCGGGTCATGCCAGCATGTATCTCGGAGGAAAGTGGTATGACTTGGCGTGGCAGCCAGCTGCAGATGCGAGTCCGATTGATCTGCTGGATGTCAGCATCCTTCAGGATCGTTTGCTGAAGCCCGTGCTCGGCATCGACGATCCACGCACGAGCAAGCGCATCGACTTCATCGGCGGCATTCGCGGCACTTCAGAGTTGGAAAAACTAGTGGACAGTGGCGATCACGCCGTGGCTTTTTCCATGCATCCAGTGACGGTCGATCAGCTCATGGCGATATCCGATGCAGGTCAGATCATGCCGCCGAAGAGCACTTGGTTTGAGCCGAAGCTACGTTCGGGTCTTTTCATCCACACCTTTTGAGCCACGCCCATTACTGCACTTCTCGCATGGTGATCTGCCTTTTTCAGCCTAGATTGGTCTCCCATGGCTGAACTTGGCAGGATCAATACGCTCAAGGTGCTCTACAGCACCCCGCACGGTGTCTATCTGGACGCTGGTCCCCAGGGAGAAATCTTGCTGCCGACGCGCTATGTGCCGAAAGGCACGGCGCTGGATCAGTGGCTGGAGGTTTTTGTCTATCGCGACTCAGAGGACCGCCTCGTCGCGACCACGGAAAAGCCGCTGGCCTGGGTGGGGCAGTTTGCCTCGCTGGAAGTCGTCAGCGTGCATCGTCAAATGGGGGCATTTTTGAACTGGGGACTGCCCAAGGACCTGCTGCTACCTTTTCGTGAGCAGCAAGACCGAGTGCAGCCCGGCCAGCGCGTGCTGGTTTACCTGAAGGTCGATGAGCGCTCGGATCGCATCATCGCCACGATGAAATACATCAAGCACCTGAGCCGCCAGCCTGGGCGCTGGAAAAAGGGTCAGGAAGTGAGCCTAATCATCGCCAATCGAACGCCGCTGGGTTACAACGCCTTGGTGAATGGCACGCACATGGGACTGTTGCAGCAAAACCGTGTGACAAGGCCCGTGCAGCCTGGTCTTGAGCTCAAGGGCTACATCCTCGGCACTCAGCCAGGGGGCAAGATCGACCTGAGCCTCGATCCTGATGGCTACCAGCGTGTGGCTCCCCTGACGGATCGCATCTTGGCAGAACTCTCGGCCCAAGGGGGCAAGCTCGACTTCGATGACGATAGCTCACCGGAGCGCATACGTGAGACCTTCGCCGCTAGCAAGGCGGCCTTCAAACAAGCCCTGGGCGCTTTGTTTCGTCAGCGCAAGATTCGTTTCACGCGTCCCGGCATCGCTGCGCTGGATGTTCGTGAACCTACGCCCAGTGATTGGCGGCCAGGCCAAGCTTAAACCGTCTCAGTTCCTCAGCATCATGCGCAATCGTTGGGCGTCAGCAAAGCTGGGGTCGATGGTGATCGCTCGCTCAGTCGCTTCGAGGGCTTCTCGCTTCTGGCCAAGCTGGGCATGAATCGTCGCCCGAGCGTAAGGAATGCCGGGATCTCGCGCGTCAGCCGCTTCGCCTTGTTTGAGCGTGGCGATGGCTTCGGCGCTTTGGCCTTGTTGGTTCAAGGCGAGACCGAGGTTGTACCAGGCCCGTGCGAAGCGAGGTTCCACGCGCACGCATTCGCGCAAAGCCGCGATGGTAGCCGCTAGATCGCCGGTTTCACTCAACGCCAGTCCAAGCTCGTAATGATACTGCGCTTCCTTGGGGGCGAGCCGGATGGCATCGCGCAGCTTTTGGATCGTTTGGGCAGTATTGCCTGCCGTGCTGTGCAGCAGCGCTAGATCATGATGAAAGGGTGGCGAATTCGGGTCCCATTGGATGGCTTTCTCCATGTGCTGGATCGCGGCGGGTAGATCCCGACGAGCATAGTACCACTGCCCGAGTTGCATCTGTCCGCTGGGCTGATCCGCATTGTGCTGAAGCATGTGCTTCAGGTCCTGGGCCGCTGCTGAGTCGATGTCCAATGACTCACGCAAGGCCCACGCCGCTGTCACCCGAACGCTGCGTGCAGGATCGGTGAGCAGCTTCTCCAGTGCGCTTCGCACACCGGGCACGGCGAGACTAGGTTCGAGGCTGCGTGCCGCTGATTGACGCACCAATGGGTGCTCATGTTGGAGCTGTTTTTGCAGAGCAGCGACCACCGCCGGTTCGGTGGCCCAGCGCTCCAGCACCAGGCTAGCGCTAGCTTTCCAGTGAGGCATCTCGTCGCTATCGAGCAGTGCGATCAGGCCATCTCGGGCACCGGCTTGACCTTGCCGAGCTTGGGCGATGAGGGTAGCTCGGCTACGTGTTTTGCGGTTCATTCGGTCGCCCCACCATTTCTCCGTGGCTGCGAGCGACCAGGCGGTGTCTTTGTCGGTGTGGCATTTGTTGCAGGCGTTGGGGATGCCGAACTGCTGGGTCAGCCATGGATCAGGAATGGTGAACCCATGGTCATGGCGCGGATGCCGCTGCATGTAGGTGGTCTGCGGCATGTGGCAGTTGATGCACTGATTTCCGGTGCTCTCGGCAGCATGGAAACTGTGCGCTTCGGGCTGGATGGCTGGTGCGTTTGGAAAGCCATTGGCCGTGTGGCATCTCATGCAGAGCTGATTGCCTGGGAGAATGGTTTTCATGCTGTGCATGTCGTGACAGTCCATGCAGCGGACGCCTGCGTGATGCATGCGGCTGCTGAGAAAGCTGGAGAATTCGTAGTTCTCATCGCGGATCTGACCGTCGGGGTAGTAGATGTCACTGCCGTCAGTGATCGTGAGTTGGTAGTGATCCCAAAACGATTCACCGGGCACAAAGTCGCCCGTGATCTCGCCGCGTCGTGCATGACAGCCTGCGCAGTTGTCTAGGTGTTGATCGCGATTCCACTTCGTCAGGGTTGGGTCTTTTTGGCCACTGCCTGAGTGCTGCTTCTGCCAGTCATGGTGCGCTTTCATCGGCCCATGGCAGGATTCACAGCTCACGGTCATCTCAGCCATGCGGGTGTGGTAGCTGTCGCTAGCGCTGTCGTAGTTTTTGCGCACGCGGGTGTTGTGGCAGCTCGCGCACATTTGATTCCACACCATGCCGCGTCCGGTCCAGTGGCCCCATTCGCCCGGCTTGCGGTCTTCGTCGCCATAGACGTTGAACCAGTCGCCTTGTTTCGGATCAAAGCAGGCCTCCATCGCGTGCAGCGCGCCGCGCGGGCCTTCCACCAGGAACTGCCGTAGTGGGTCGTGACCGATGACGCGCTTCACCGGGTAGGGGGTGACTTGATGATCAAAACCGAGCGAGATGAGCTCGAAACCCTCCTTGCTCTGGCGTGCCTCAGTCGTCTGACTGCCGTGGTGAAAGGCCTTGGGGGGATGGAAGGCCGCGAGGTCCAGCTCGTCATTCGGCAGTCGCTCAGCGAGCCCGTGGTGCGATCCTTTCCATTTCGTAAATTCCGCTTCATGGCAGGCTCGGCAGCTTTCTGAACCCGCATACTGGGCAAAGGTCGCTTTTTCGTCGGGCATTCGATAGGCCTCGATCTTGGCAGGCTCAGGTGCTGGAACAGGCACGGCGATGTAGCTCGGCTCAGGCCATAGTGCCCAAGCGATGAGCCCGATCAATCCCACCAGCCCGCCGCCCAACCAAAGCCCAGCCTTGTCATTCGAGGCTGGGTTAGGTGGCGGTGACGGAGGCTTCTTTTTCATCGACAAAACGGATACGCAGGCCTTGCTGCGAACGTCAACACGTCATGGCTTTTCGCACAGAATGGGGGGTGGCATCAATCCTCGCCACTGCCTGAGTCGCCGCGCCAAGGGCAGATGCCACGTTTGCTCGGTGCTAGGGCAAAGGCCAGCAGACGAGAGGCTGGCTCTTCCCAGGTTCGTTCCTGAGCGATGGTCAAGGCCTGGGATAGATTTTTGCCCGAGCAGAACAGCAGCTTGAACAGCTCCTTGATGGCCGCACGCTGAGTCGCGGTGAAGCCCTGTCGGCGTAGCCCGATGACGTTCAGGCCGGTGATTCGGTTCGTGCGCATGGCGGCGCAGAAATGCGGGATGTCTTTGCCAAAGCTGCCATTGCCCTGGATCACGCACGAATCGCCAATGCGCAGGAACTGATGAAACACGGCCCCGCCACCGATGAAGGTGCTGTTTCCCACCTGGATGTGACCGGCGAGCAGGCAGGCATTTGCCAGGATGTTGCGGTCACCGAGCTGCACATCATGCGCCAGATGTGCACTGGCCATGAGGAAATTGCCCTCCCCCAGGCGGGTGAAGCTACCGGGCTTGCTGCCGCGGTGGATGGTCACATGCTCGCGCAGGGTATTGCGTGGACCAAGGATGACACCGCTTTCGGTTTCCCGCTTGAAATGAATGTCTTGAGGATCGGCACCGATGATGGCTGCGCGGCCGATGATCGTACCTTCGCCAATGTCCACACGACCGATGACCTGGGCATGGGCCTCGATCCGCACGCCAGAGGCTGCTTTGACCGGGCCATCCAGGATAGCGTAGGGACCGACTTCGACATCGGCAGCCAGTTCGGCGGAGGGGTGAATGATAGCCGTGGGGTGAATCATCAGTCGCAGTGCAGGTGGCTCAGGTCGGTCACAGGCACAGGCTCACCAAATGCGGCGGAAAAAGCGTCCCACGCTGCTGCCGCCGCTGATGGGCTTCACGTAGGTTTCCTCGCTGGCGGTGCTGGCCGTGGTGGTGTCCGAGAGATACAGAGGGCCTTTGTGATCGATGATTTTCACGTCGCTGATTTCAATGCGGGCGATGGGGCAGTCGTTGCTGTCCACGGGCATCTTGGAGAGACGCTCTAGGACCTCCAAGCCAGAGATGACCTGACCAAACACGGTGTATTTGCCGTCCAGCGCTCCGTAATTGCCCAGGGCAAAGTAGAATTGATAGCCATTCGAGCGGCGGCTGGGGTTCACTTTGTCGCTGCGACGACCCATGGCGACAGCTCCTTTGCGATGGTTGCGCTTGATCTCAGCCTGCACGGTTTTTCCTTCGCCACCTGTGCCCCAGCGGTCGCGGGCACCTTCATCCGCGCTCAGCGGATCGCCTGTTTGGACGATGAAGCCTTCGATCGCACGGTGAAAGGCTAGCCCTTTGTAGGCACCGGTTTCCACGTTGTCGAGGAAGTTGGACACCGTCATGGGCGCGTCTTGGGGATACAGCTCGAACATGACGGTCTGCACATTGCCGCCGAACTTGATCTCCAGCACCGCGAGCTTGTGCTGCGAATCTTTTTCCCATGTGGAAGGATCAGCCAGCTTGGGTGCTTTCAGGGTCGTCTTCCGCGAGGGCTGGCCCGGGGAGGGACCCGCCGCGCGGTCAGCAGCCTGGAAAAGCTCACGTTGTGCATCATTCGCAATGCGCTCGATCGAGGGCAGGTCGGGCTGTGTCAGCGCCTTGACGGGATCTGATGCTGGAGCTGTGTCAGGCGGTGGCAACGTCGCGGGTAGCGTTTGCGCATGAACGGAAGTGCAGCCGAGCCCAAGCAGGGCGATGAAGAGAAAAAAAGACGCTTTCACAGGACCGGGAGAGAGGAAAGGGGAGTGGCGGGAACAGGGCAAGATCAGCGCAAATTCGCTGGCACCTGCGCAGGAGCGGCGGGGGCAGCCGCCGCTGGGGGTGGCGTATTCACGGTCTCCCGGGCGGGAGCTTCTGCTGGAGTGCTGGGTGCCGCACTTCCTGCGGATGTTCTCGAACCATTGTCGATGTATTGGAAGACGCGCCGCGGCCCACCTTTGGATTTGCGGGGGGGGAGGCCCCAGCGCACATCCAGTGCGTCCATTTGGGCGACCGTCGGGTTCACGGCATCCGCGCTTTCGCCAAACTGACACGAGGTGAGAAGGCCTAGACTGGTGATGCAGGCGAGGAGGGGGAGAAGGCGCGACAAGCTCATTGATTCAGAAAGGCGGATATTTTGATCTGTGAACCCACACTAGGCAGAGCATCTCCCAGCCGCAAGACAGAATCCAGAGTCGCCCCACCCTGCCGGAGGTAGGCCAGCCCCACCCAGCGCTGCGTCAGTGGGTGCAGGGCGGCGCTTGTGATCTGTCCGATCTCGCGATCCTCCAGATGGAGTTTGCTGCCTACCACGACAGGGCCTGTGGGCTCCAGTTTCTCCCAGGCGATGAGTTCACGCGGCATTTTGCCAGTCGTTTTGATCCGTGAAAGCACCTCCTGGCCGATGTAACAGCCCTTGGTGAAGCTCATGCAGCTCTTTTCCAGACCCGCCTCTTGGGGGAAAGCCTCCGCATGGATTTCGGCGGGCCAGGCAGGCACGCGCTGAAGGATGCGGAAAATCTCTGCCTGCTCGGCACTCAGCACTCGTGAGCCATGCTCCAGCGCTAGCTCCGTCGGCAGCCAGACATCATAGCCCCGTCGGCCAAAACGCTGCGCCATCAGCTTGCGTGCTTCTTTTCCCAACTCCACGCCAGGCTCCGCCGCAGAGGGTAACTCGCCAGCGATCCAGTGCCAGAGCTGCCAGGCCGTGCTCACGTCATCCAGCACCGCATCGTCCGCGATGATGTATCGCTCCAGGCGCATTCCGAGAGGCTCACGCAACCCCGGAGCCGCATCCAGCCATAGGCAGTCCGCTGTAGCATGCAGAAACACATCGCCCTCCATGCGTCCCTTGGCGTTTGTCACGCAGGCGTGCAGGGCAGCCTCTGCCTTTGCCAGGCGCACGTCCTGCGTCACCTGACCGTTCAGGTAACGCACCCGGTCACCGCCGCTCAGGGTCCATTTGGCACGATCCGAGAGATTCACCCAGGCGCCATCGCGCAGCGTGCTAGAGTAGAGTTCAGCGTCCATGAACGGCAGTTACGCGTGACGTCCCTTGAAGGTCAGCTCGGCGATGCCGGACTTGTCCAGACCTCCCAAACCTAGGCTCACCATCTTCTCGTACTGCTGCGTCGTCGCCTCATTCAGCGGCAGGTTCAGGCCCACTTCCTGGGCTAGCCTTAGAGCGATGCCGCTGTCCTTCGCCGCATGCTCGGCGGAGAACCAGCAATCATGCTCCCGCGCGCACATGTCACCCCCATCAGTCTCCAGCACCCGGCTGTTCGCACCTGTTTGGGAGAAGACCTCGCGGATCATCGACAAATCATGACCCAGAGCCGCTGCCAGTCCCAAGCCCTCCGCCAGGCCTGCAGTGTTGATGTTCATCACCATGTTCACCAGTGCCTTCACCTCCGCTGCGCGCCCTGGTCCACCGATGAAGCGACGGTTCACGCTCATCGGCTCGATCATGCCGCGCACCTGCTCATACACCGCCTCATCCCCCGCCAGCATGAGATACAGCTTGCCCTCCCGCGCGTGGCTGATGCTCGACGCCATGCAGGCCTCCAGGCTATGCGCGCCCACCGCCTTCGCCGCGCTGTAGATCTCCCGATGAATGCCTGGCGAAAGCGTCGCGCAGTTGATGAAAATCTTCCCCACCGCGCCCTTCAGCAGAGAGTCAGTCTCGTTGAAAAAGATCGACCGCATCGCTGCATCGTGAGTCACCACGGTGAAAATCACCTCCGCAGCTGCCGTCACCTCCGCTAGCGTGCTAGGTGCCTCACAGCCTAACTCCGCCGCGAGCGAGGTCGCTGCCTCTCGATTCACATCATGCACCGCCGTGACCTGAAACCCACAATCCTTCAGACGGCGGGCCATATTGGCCCCCATGCGACCGACTCCGACAAAAGCAATGGTTTGACTCATAGATAAAAGAGAACGCTGGTTGAAACGCCTCACCAGCTTGCCAGCCCCCACCCCCACGCGCAACCCTTCTTCCAGCGCAGTGTCGCATAGAAAGGGACACCGAAAGGGGAGAGACCGGGTAGCCGGGTAGAGTCGATGCCTCACCCCAAAGGACACCGGGGCCGATGGCGTTACGACGGATGAAAGAAAGCCTCAAAGTCCACACCCGCGTGACTGCACCGCTAACTCCAGCCGCTTGCGCATCCTTGAATACCGCAGCGCAGGATGATCGAGGCACCGCACGAGTGGTTCTCCACGACGCGTAACTTCAGTGTCTGATCGGATGCGCTAAACCTACCAGTACCCAGAGGTCTCTTTGCTCAAGACCGACGATCTGCTTCAGCTCCGGTTTTAGTATCGGTAACCCTCAAAAAATGGTCATTCCGGCCATGAAAGTTGCAGTTTGCGGCATGGGTTTGACGCGGTTCGTGAGCTGCGCCTAGCCTTAGCAGGATGGACTCACGACCTCTTCGCACGACTGTCATAGGCAGTTACCCCTTTCCTGGTTGGTTGGAATTTTCGGCGCGTCATTTGGACCAGTTTGGTTCGGCGGATGTGCTGGAGTTGCAGGAGGATGCAGCGATGATTGCCATTCAGGATCAGCTCGCCGCAGGGTTGGATGTGATCACGGATGGGGAGCAGACGCGGTTTGATTTCAATCTATCATTCTATGGCTTCATTCAGGGCATTTCACTAGAGCCGGCGAGTCCACGTCGCTTTGGGCCACCAGCACATGACCAGCGTGGGAAGCATCAGATCACGGGTGAGCTTTCTGCGCCAAGGGGACTAGGGGCCGTTGAGGAGTTTCGTCGTCTGCGCAAGTTGGCGGGTAGTTCTGGAAAGACGCTGAAGGTAAGTGTGCCGGGGCCTTACACCCTGAGCGGCCGGTTGGCTCCAAACGCTCAATACCCGGATCGCTATGCAATCACGGAGGCACTGCTGCCGATCGTGCGGCAGGAGATCACGGATTTGGTGGAAGAGGGAGCTCAAGAGATCTGTGTCGATGAGCCGAGCATGAGTTGCTACGGTTACCGGGAGGACACGCGGCGTTTTGTGGATCTCTTCAATCGCACTGTGGAGCCTGCCCGTGGGCGTGCGCGGCTATGCACTCATTTGTGTTTTGGGAATTTCAAAGGGCATCCTGTGGGCTGGCGGCGCTATGCCCCGCTGTTTCCGGCGTTCTTCGATCTGCATTGCGATGAGGTGCATGTGGAAATGGCGAATCGGGAGTACGCTGAGCTGGAGATCATCGGCTCTATCGCACAGCGGATGGATGTGGCTGTCGGGGTGATCGATGTGAAGAGCTACCACATTGAGACACCCGCCCAGGTGGCGGAGGCCGTGCGTGCTTGTCTGCGTTACGCTCCGGCGGAGCGTTTGGTGTTTGCACCAGATTGCGGTCTGAGCCAAACGGCACGCTGGGCAGCGCGGCAGAAGCTTGCGAACATGGTCTCAGGCGTGGAAGAAGTGCGTGGCTCCCTTTGAACCAACGATGATTGCGGCTCTGCAAAAAGATGAAGCGCTGCTGGCGGACATCCATTCCACAGCGGCTGATGATCCATGTCTGCATCTCTGGTGGCTGGGGCAGAGTGGCTTTCTCTGCCAGCAGGGCGGCGCACGCTTGCTGCTCGATCCTTACTTGTCCGATTCGCTGACAGAAAAATACGCGGCGACAGATAAGCCACACGTGCGGATGACAGAGCGGTGCTTGGCTCCTGCGGCGCTTCCATCACTGCGTCTGGTCACGGCCAGTCACCTTCACACCGATCACCTGGATGCTGCCACGCTGGTGCCGCTGGCGCGCGCTCAGGGGGGCATCACGCTGGTGCTGCCTCACCCCATCCTGGAGGAGGCGAGGTCAAGGTTTGGCGATGCTCCCATCGAGCTGGTGGGACTAGACGCGGGCGAGAGTTGCGAGCTTCATGGATGGCGTCTCACGGGCATCCCAGCGATGCATGACGATCTGAAAAAAGACGAGCAGGGTAGGCATCACTACTTGGGCTTTTTGATCCAGCGCGCTGGGTTCTGCTTTTACCACAGTGGAGACACACGCTGGTATCCGGACTTGGCCAAGTGGCTGCTCAATCCTATCTGCGATGTCATGCTGCTGCCGATCAATGGGCACAAGCCGGAGCGTCGTGTGGCTGGCAACATGAATGGAACGGAGGCGGCTGTGCTGGCGAGGTCCTGCCAGGCGCGCCTTGTGGTGCCCTGCCACTACGACATGTTCACCTTCAACACCGAATCCCCAGAGGACTTCATCAGTGCGTGTGGGCACTTGGCCCAGGCGCATCGCGTCCTGCGCTGTGGGGAAAAGTTGAGCTTGGAGACGCATCTAGCCAAGACCATGCCCTAGCCGGTGGGGGCTCTTGGGATGGGGCGAGCAGTCGTCAAGGTCTGCCTTTTTTCAGAAAACCCGCAAAAATCAGTGTGCAAAATGCCGTGTCTTCGTGGCAAGGTAGCAGCGTCTTCAGACGAAAATGAACCACGCTCTGCTCGATACCACTGAGGTTGTTGCTACTTATTCGATGAATGGCACGGACTATGAAGTCTGTGTCGAGGCAGAAGCCACGCATGACAAGCGTGCGCATTTGCTGACGGTGCATTTGCGCAGTTACCTGCGTTCGCTCAGCCCCGAATCCCTGCACGAGCAGGCCCAGGCACCCTGGCTGCCAGAGCCCGAGACGCTGACGGAGGGAGTGGAGGTCGGCGAGGCGCATGATTTGGCGATGGACATCTTTGCGTCGTGGTGCCGTCGGGTGCTGGCTTGTTTGCCTGAGCTTTGAGTCATCAAGGCTAGTTTTTGAGGATCGTGCGTCCGTTCCGCTTTGTTCTTTGGACAAACCTGCTGGGGGCGTCTAGCCTGCCTTCATGCCCGTGTCCTCAGCCTTACCTTTTCCTGGTCCAGAGCGTTTGCGGTTTAGTCCGCTAAAGATTCTCTTGGGTGTCCTGGCCCTGACGGTAGGGGGAGGATTGTTTTCCAGCTTCTATCAGGTGCCGATCAACTCGGAAGCTATCGTGCAGCGCTTTGGCAAGTTTTTGAAAATCACCCAGCCAGGTCTGCACTTCAAGCTGCCCTGGGGCATTGATGCAGTGACACTGGTCGAGACCCGGCGGCAACTAAAGCTGGAGTTTGGCTACGGCAGTCGTGGGGCGACGAATGAGCATCAATACAACCGTGATCCAGCGGACATGCAGTTGGAGAAAAACATGGTCACGGGAGATCTCAATGCCGCCGTGGTGGAGTGGGTCGTGCAGTTTCACATCAGCGATGCTCGCGCCTATGTATTCCATTTCCTCGAACCCCAGGCGACGTTGCGCGACATCTCCGAGTCAGTGATGCGTGAAGTCGTGGGCGACCGTACGATTGATGAGGTCCTGACGGTAGGACGCCAGGAGATGGAGGTGAAAGCCCTGGAGCGTCTCCAGCTAATCGCCAGCACCTTGGACATGGGGGTGCACATTGACCAAGTGCAGCTTGGTAACGTGAATCCGCCGTCTCAGGTCAAAGATAGCTTTGATGAAGTGAACCGTGCTCAGCAGCAGCGGGAAGCTGCGATCAATCAAGCCAATGGGGAATACAACCGCGTCATCCCAGAAGCACGGGGCAAGGCCGAGCAAAGCATCAGCCAAGCCGAAGGCTATGCGACAGAACGCATCAATCGTGCCGAAGGCGACGCGTCTCGCTTCAAAACCTTGCTTGCGGAGTATCAAAAGGCACCTGAGGTGACGCAGAAGCGCATCTACCTTGAAACCCTGACGGAAGTCCTGCCGCAGGTTCCGGGCAAGGTCATCGTGGATGATCGCGTGCCCCAGTTTCTACCGCTCATGCATCTGCAACAGCGCCCGCAAGCTCCCGCCGCAGCGCCTCAGGCTAGACCTCAACCCCGCTCTTCTGCCCGATGAAATCTTCCATTCCCCTGCTCATTCTTATTGTCGGTTTTCTGTTCTATGTGCTGGGGCGGGCCAGCTTTTATTCTGTGGGTGAGACTGAGCAGGTCATCATCACCCAGTTCGGCAAGCCAGTCGGAGAAACAATTCGTGAGGCAGGGCTGCACCTGAAGACACCCTTCATCCAGCAGGTGAATCGTTTCGATAAACGCATCATGGAGTGGGATGGCCTGCCCGTGGATATGCCGACTCGCGATAAGGTTTACATCGTGGTCGATACCTTTGCCCGTTGGCGCATCATAGACCCGCGGGCTTTCTTTGAGAATTTGCGTGATGAGCGCGGTGCAGATTCTCGCCTGACTGACATTCTCGGCAGTGAAACGCGCAATGTCATCGCCCGGCATGACTTCATTGAGGCCATCCGCACTAGCAAGGATCGCAAAGCTGCCAAGGAAGCTTTTGCGGGAGCAGGCACAGCTTCGATTGCAGACTCTCGCATCGGCAACATGCCCAGCATCCTGCGGGGACGCAGTGAGCTGGAGCGTGAGATTTACAACAACGCTGCTCCAAAGGTGAAGGGCTTCGGCATTGAGCTGATCGATCTGCGCTTCAAGCGCATCAATTATACACCTGCGGTCAGCCAGACCATCTACCAGCGCATGGTCAGTGAGCGCACGCAGATCGCCGAGCGCTTCAAGTCAGAAGGAGCGGGGGAGGCGGCCAAGATTCTAGGCCAGCGCGAACGGGACCTGAAGGAGATCGAGTCACAGGCCTATCGAAAGGTGCAAGAAATCGAAGGTGCGGCAGATGCAAAGGCCACGGAGATCTACGCCAAGGCCTACAACCAAAGCCCTGAGGCCGCGCGCTTGTTTGAGTTCCTCAAGACGATGGATGCCTACAAATCCGTCATCACCCAGGACACCAGCCTGATCTTGAGCACGGACAGCGACTTTTTGAGATACCTGAAATCATCGGAAGATCGACCTGCACCTATAGCCCCAGTGGGTTCTGGTGCTCAGGCTGATGGGCTGAAAAATCTGCCCAGTCTGATCGACATGGTCCGGCAGTGAGTCGGCAGGAAAGACTACCCTGGGCAGCAAACTCTGCCAGAGGCATGGACGATCCCGCCAGAGGTAGCCTTGATGGCAAGAGCCTATGCGGCAGCAGCGTTTTTTGACGCTGATTTTGTCATTTTTTCTGTGTTTTTCCCCATGAAAACTCGTCTGCCTGCCCTCCTGCTTTTCGCGACCGCTCTGCACGCAGCCCCTCCGAAAGAGGAAGCGATTGATCCCGCCAAGCCAGTTTCTTTTTACAAACACATCCGCCCGATTTTGCAGGCGAACTGCACGGGCTGCCATCAGCCCGCCAAGGCGAAGGGTGACTACGTCATGACAGACTTTGCCAAGCTGCTGGCAGGCGGAGAGGAAGGCTCCGCGATTGTGCCTGGGAAGCCGGACGAATCGAATCTCATCAAGGTCTCCACGCCGAACGCAGAGGGACATGTGGAGATGCCTCCCAAGGGCGATCCGCTGCATGAGTCGCAAATCGCCCTGATCAAGAAATGGATCAGCGAAGGAGCCAAGGACGACACGCCTGCTTCCGCCATCGCGCATTATGACATGCAGCATCCACCGGTTTATGTCACGGCACCGGCTGTCACCTCCATCGAGCATTCCCCAGATGGCACCAGCATAGCCGTAGCGGGTTATCACGAAGTTTTGGTGCACAAAGCGGATGGCTCAGGCATCATCGCTCGATTGGTGGGCCTAGCTGAGCGCATTCAAAAACTGGCCTGGAGCCCCGATGGCAAGAGAATACTCGTCACCGGGGGCAGCCCTGCACGCATGGGAGAAATCCAGATCTGGGAGGTTGCATCTAAAAAACTAGAGCTCTCCAAATCGCTCACTTTTGACACCCTGTATGGAGCCAGCTGGTCGCCAGATGGCAGGTTCATCGCTGTCGGTTGTGGGGACAATGGTCTGCGTGCCTTTGAAGCTGCGTCAGGAAAAGAAGTCGTCTTCATGGGCGGACACAGCGATTGGGTGCTGGATACCGTTTGGGGCCTAGAGGGAAAGCTCATCGCTTCTTGCGGACGCGACATGAGTGTGAAATTGACCGAGGTTGCCACTCAGCGTTTCATCGACAACATCACCTCGATCACTCCAGGAGCCTTGAAAGGCGGTGTGCAAGCCTTGGCACGCCACCCTTTGCGCAATGACATCCTCATCGGTGGCACCGATGGTGTGCCTGCCATCTATCGGATGGAGCGCATCACCAAGCGAGTCATTGGCGACAATGCGAATCTGATTCGACGCTTTCCTGCCATGGAAGGCCGCATTTTTGGAGTCGATTTTGCCCCTGATGGCAAACGCATCGTGGCAGGCGCTTCACACGAAGGCAGCGGTGCAGTCAATCTTTACGCCAGTGAGTATGACAGTACGATGCCTGACGCTGTGAAACGTATCGTCGAGACGGTGAATGGCAAAGGCAAGGAACTGGATGACTGGGTCACGCAAGATGTGAAACTGCTCAGCAGCACACTCATGCCTTGCGGCATCTTTACTGTCAGCTTTTCACCAGATGGCCAAAGCGTGGCAGCGGCAGGTCAGGATGGTCGCATTCGGTTGATTGAGGCTGCGACAGGCAAGATCACCAAGGAGTTCGTGAGTGTGCCGCTGGTTGCAGATCGAGCCCTGGCTGCAAGTGAAGTCATCGCTGATGATAGCGTCCGTGCTACAGTGAAAAAAGATGACAAAATCGAGACGCTCGTGCCCGGTCTCACGGTCTCTAGCATGGAGGTGGAGCCAAAGAGCGTCACCCTTGCGAAACCCACTGAGTATGCACAGCTGCTTGTCACAGCCACGATGAGCGATGGCAGCAAGGCGGACATCACCCGCATGGCCAAACTGACGAGCACGAATGCCAAGGCGGCAAGCATCAACGAGCGTGGTCTCGTGCGCCCAGGTCAAGATGGAGTCGCAGAGATTAAAATCGCTTTCATGGGCAAAGCCTCAACTGTGCCGGTCAAAGTCAGTGGCATGAATGTAGCGCTGAAGCCGGATTATGTCCGCGATGTGATGCCGATCACGAGCAAGCTGGGCTGCAACATGGGCACCTGTCATGGTGCGAAGGACGGCAAGGCAGGCTTCAAACTTAGCCTGAGAGGTTATGATCCCATTTATGATGTGCTTGCCTTCACCGATGAGCTTGCTAGCCGCCGTGCGAATGTGGCTTCTCCAGAGCACTCACTGATGCTTTTAAAGGCCAGTGGAAGTGTGCCGCATGAGGGCGGACAGTTGACCGTGCCAGGTGAGCTTTACTATGAAACGCTGAAGGCCTGGATTAGCCAAGGAGCAAAGCTAGACCTGAAAACTCCAAGGGTCAGCAGCATCGAAGTGTTTCCGAAAAACCCAGTTTTGGAGCGTATTGGACATCGTCAGCAGATGCGCGTCATCGCTCGTTATGCGGATGGTTATGTCAAAGACGTCACCGCAGAGGCCTTTCTCGAAAGTGGGAACGGGGATGTCATTGAGGCTGACAAGACGGGCCTGATGACCAGCTTGCGCCGAGGTGAAGCGGCTATTTTGGCTCGTTTTGAAGGAGCCTACGCTGCGACTACCATCACCGTGATGGGGGACCGCACGGGCTTTGCCTGGAAGGAGCCGGAGAAATGGAATAGGATTGATGAGTTCACGGCTCGCAAATGGCAGCGCATGAAGATTCAACCCAGTGGCTTGTGCAGCGATGAAGACTTTCTGCGCCGCATACATATCGATCTCACAGGGTTACCTCCAAAGGCAGAAGGTGTACGAGCTTTTCTCGAAGATCAGCGGGACACTCGCACAAAACGAAATGAAGTCATCCATCAGCTCATCGGCAATCCTGATTTCGTGGACCATTGGTCGAACAAATGGGCTGACATGCTGCAAGTGAACTCGAAGTTCCTGGGTGCGGAAGGGGTGAAGATTCTTCGCGATTGGATCAAGCAGCAGGTTGCTGAAAACACACCCTACGACCGCATGGCTTACCGAATCATCACGGCAACGGGCTCGAACAAAGACAACCCTGCGGCGGCCTACTACAAGACCGTTCGCACGCCTGAAGAGTTGGTGGAAAACACGACGCATCTGTTCCTCGCCACTCGTTTCAACTGCAACAAGTGCCATGACCATCCCTTTGAGAAGTGGACCTGGGACCAGTATTACCAGACTGCCGCCTTCTTTGCTCAAATCGACCTCAAGACAGACCCTGACAGCGCTGGAAAAACGATCGGAGGCAGTGCAGTAGAAGGAGCTAAGCCCTTGTTTGAAGTTGTGGCGGATAAGCAAGAAGGTGAAATGAATCATCTGCGCACGAACAGACCGATTGCCCCGCAAGTGCCTTATGACGCGGAGTTGGTGAGCAAGACGGCTACCTCACGGCGTGAGCAGTTTGCTACCTGGATGACCAGTCCTGAAAATGACTACTTCGCCATGAGCTATGCCAACCGAATTTGGGGCTACCTCACTGGCACAGGTGTGATTGAGCCTCTGGATGACATTCGAGCTGGCAATCCGCCTAGCAATCCAGAACTGCTGCAATACCTAACGAATGAGTTCATTCAAAGCGGCTTTAACGTGCGCCATCTGATGAGGATCATTGTTCAAAGTCGTACCTACCAGCTAGAGCTAGCCACCAACCGCTGGAATGAAGATGACCATGTCAATTACAGTCATGCCAAGGCACGTCGCCTACCGGCGGAGGTGCTGTTTGATTCTGTTTTCACGGTGACGGGTAGCATGCCGAATATTCCAGGGGTGCCCAAAGGCACGCGTGCAGCACAGCTGATCGATGGTCAGACTCAACTGCCTGATGGATTCCTCACAAACTTCGGCAAGCCAGCGCGAGAATCTGTCTGCGAGTGCGAACGTAGCAATGAGGTGAACCTGGGGCCGGTCATGGCGCTCATGTCAGGGCCGACTGTCGGTGATGCCATCAGCGATCCGAACAACGCCATCGGGAAGCTTTCCCGAGAGATTCAAGATGACTCGAAGCTGATCGAAGAAATCTTCATCCGCATTCTGAATCGCAAACCCACTGGCAAAGAGATCAATGCTGCGCTGGCCAGCATGGCCAGCATGGATGTTGAACATAAGCAACTCGCCTCACAGTGGCAGGCTAAGGAAGCCGAGCAAAAACCCATCATCGAAAAGGCAGAAGCGGACCGCTTGGCTGCTATCCAGGCCGCTAAGACAGAACTTGAAGCCTACCGAGTCAAGATCGCGCCTGAGGTGAAAAAGCAAGAAGACGCACGACTTGCCGCCATTCAAGCGGCTGAAGCTAAGGTCAAAGCTGCAAAAGACTCTGTGCCCATGATCCAGCCGAAGTGGGAAAACTACCTGGATCTCAGTACAGAATGGCACCCATTGGAGGTGAGGGTGCAAAGGGCCGCAGGTGTCGAGAGCATCGAAGTTCTTCCAGATGGTTCACTTTTGGCCAAAGCTCTGCCTGAAGGCAAGCAAAGCACCGGAAACTATCTGCTCGTGGGTAAGTCAATGCTGTCGAATATCACAGCGATCAAACTTGAGATGTTGCCTGATGAGCGTCTGCCTAACAATGGACCTGGTCTTGCACCTGATGGCAATTTCGTCCTGAGCGAATTCATCGTTACGACTAAGTCAGCAGGTGCAAAGCCAGCAAGTGCGGCGGCTATTGCTCAGGCTCTGAAGCATCCCCAAGCGGATTTTGAGCAAAGCAACTTCCTTGTTTCAGAAGCCCTGAAGAAGGGAAACCGAGATCGAGGTTGGGCTGTCAGTCCTGACACGGGTTACCGTCATGAGGCAATCTTCTCTTTTGAAAGACCCATATCACATGATGATGGCACGAGCTTTTCCGTTCAAATGGTGAGCAATTTTCAGAATGGTAAGTACAATCCTGGCCGTTTCCGTCTGTGGGTGACGAACAGTTCCTTGGTTCGCTTTGGCGTTCCCGCTACAGTAGCAGCAGCGATCAAGGCACCCCAGCGTAGTGCCGAACAAAAGCAGCTTTTGACGCAGCACTTCCTCAATCAGTTCCGTGACTACCAATTGCAGAAGAAGGTGCTCGCTAATGCGAGCAAGCCCGTGGCAGTTGATCCACAAGTTATTGCGCTAGAAGCCAAGTATCTGGAATCGCAGAAGCCCATCATGTTAGATCCAGAATTGGTTCAGCTTCGTCGAGATGCAGATCTCAGCGCAAAGCAATTGGCCAACAAGCGACTTACCCATGCTCAAGATTTAGCCTGGGCGCTGATCAATTCTCCGGCGTTTCTCTTCAATCACTGAGTGGCACCACTCGGGTGTTAGCTCAAATCGACACACTAAATAATCCTTTTTGCCATGATTCGACACAAGTTGGTGTGAAGACAACATTCTTCGTCGGCGTTCTATCTGCATGATGTCTTCTCGTCAGCAGTTTTTGATGCTTGTCCTTTTCTTTACGGGAACAGCTGCAATACAAGCGGCTGGGAAACTACAATTCAATCGGGATATCCGTCCCATCTTGTCCGACAAGTGTTTCCATTGTCATGGGCCGGACAGCAAAAATCAAAAAGCAGATCTTCGGCTCGATGTGCGTGAGGCCGCGATCAAGGATGGACACATCCGCCCCGGTGATCCTGAGAGCAGCATGATCCTAGAGCGCATCCTTTCTTCTGACCCAGATGAGGTGATGCCTCCACCGAAGTCGAAGCTTGGAAATCTTACCTCACAAGAAGTCGAAACGTTACGCCGTTGGATTCGCGAAGGAGCTGACTATGAAGCGCATTGGGCTTTTATTCCTTTGCAAACGGAAGCACTCAAAAGCCTAACCATCGATTCCATTGTGCAAAAAGGGCTGTTGGAACGCGGCCTTTCCATGCAACCTGAAGCTGATCCGACAACCTTGGTGAGGCGAGTCAGTTTTGATCTGACGGGATTGCCACCAACTCCTCAAGAGGTCGCTGATTTCGTGGCTGATCATGCTCAAAATGCGGATCGCGCTTTGGATAAGCTGGTGAAACGACTGCTGGCTTCTCCTCACTATGGGGAAAGAATGGCTGTCGATTGGTTGGATGTTTCCCGCTACGCAGATAGCTATGGATTTCAGGTAGATCGAGAGCGCGAGGTTTGGCCTTGGCGAGATTGGGTGGTCAAAGCGTTCAACGACAATCTGCCCTTTGATCAGTTCATCACTTGGCAACTCGCAGGTGATCTTCTGCCTAATCCAACCCACGAACAACTTTTAGCGACAGCTTTCAATCGATTGCATCAGCAGGAAAGTGAAGGTGGAAGCGTCGAAGAAGAATATCGAGTCGAATATGTCGCTGATCGTGTTCAGACAGTGGCTACGGCTTTTCTGGGACTCACTTTTGAGTGTGCTCGCTGTCACGATCACAAGTATGATCCGATTTCGCAGAAGGAGTACTATGGACTGTTTTCGATGTTTCAAAACATTGATGAAGCAGGACTCTATTCCTTTTTCACTCCTTCAGTGCCGACACCGGCCATGATGCTGGCGGATGAGAAAACTCAGGCAAAGATGACAGCGCTTCAGATGCGCATTTCTGAGTTAGAAAAACAAAGTAACAGACATGTTTTGAAAGAGCCTGATCTAAGTTCCGGCGAATTTGCTCATTTCAGCTTTGATTCGTTGAAGGGCAATCGCTTGGAAGATTCTTTCGCTAAAGCATCTGTCGCAGATCAGGGAAATGCGGGCAAAGTCGAAAAGACCAAGGAGGCGAGCGCAGCTACACTCAAAGGAGGCAATCAACTGGTGCCTGGAAAGGTCGGAAACGCGGTTCAGTTCACGGGCGATGATCCTGTGGAAACCTCCGTGGGTAACTTCAAGCGCGAAGATGCCTTTAGTTTTTCTTTTTGGATGAAAACACCAGATGTGAAAGAACGTGCAGTGATTTTGCATCGATCACGTGCCTGGATGGATGCAGCGAGTCGTGGTTACGAGCTTCTTCTGGAGGAAGGTAAATTGAAGGGGTCACTCATTCATTTCTGGCCTGGCAATGCCATTTCCATTCGCACGCGGGACCTCCTTCCCACACAGGAATGGATTCATGTGGTGATGACCTACGATGGCAGCAGTCGCGCGTCTGGATTGAAGATCTACCTCAACCAGAAGCTCGCTGATGTGGAAATCATTCGGGATGGCTTGACCAAGACGATCCAAGGCGGAGGAGGGGACTACATCACTTTGGGAGAACGATTCAGAGATCGTGGCTTCAAGGGTGGGCTTGTGGATGAGCTTCGCCTATTCAATCGAGACATCTCCAGTTCGGTAGCATTATCTCCAGAGCTAAAACAAGCACGTGCAGAGCTCTACGCTTTGCAGGATCAGCAGCGAGAGATGATGGTCATGCAGGAGTTATCTCAGCCCAAGAAAGCCTACATTTTGACACGTGGTGAGTATGACAAGCGCACCGAGGAAGTGACTGCGGTCTTGCCTGCGGCTTTGCCACCTCTTCCGCCTGGTATTTCTGCCAACCGACTAGGTTTAGCAAAGTGGTTAACAGCACCGAACCACCCTTTAACAGCTCGTGTGACCGTGAATCGTCTGTGGAATGGCATTTTTGGGCGCGGTCTGGTGAAGACGACTGAAGATTTTGGCAGTCAAGGTGAGCGTCCGCTTTACCCTGAGTTGCTCGATTATCTGGCCTATCGTTTGATGTCCAGTGGTTGGGATCTGAAAGTCCTTCTGCACGAAATCATGATGAGTCGTGTCTATCGCCAGCAGAGTCATGCTGATGTTAAAGTCATGACCGATGATCCTGAAAATCAGTGGTTAGCACGCGGCCCTCGTTTTCGTCTAGCAGCCGAAATGATTCGTGACAATGCACTCGCAGCTGCGGGACTTTTGAAGCGCGATTTAGGGGGGCCACCCGTCTTGCCCTACGAAATGACGGAAGCTTTCAAACCTGCTGGACCTAGCTCAGGTGATGCTTTGTATCGTCGCAGTTTATACACGTCATGGCGGCGCACCAGTCCTCCCCCAGCCATGATGGCTTTTGATGCTCCACGCCGAGCCGTATGCGTTTCCAAAAGAGAGCGCACGGATTCTCCTCTTCAGGCGTTGATTCTTCTAAATGGAACCCAGTATGTCGAAGCTGCACGCGTTTTAGGAGAAAAGTTGCATGATGAAGCTAGCGGCAACCTGGAGAAGATGATCGAGATTGGTTTCCTAAAATGTCTAAGTCGAAAACCTGACGAACAAGAAAAGCGGATCTGCACGGAGCTTTATCGAGAGCAGCTTTTCCATTTTCAGCAATCGCCTGAAGAAGCCAAGGCCTTGATGAAGCAGGGGCAGTTTCCGGTTCATCCCAAGATTCCTTTGGCAGAAGCTGCTGCTGCGACGCTTCTGGCACAGACTTTACTGAATCACGATGCCTGTGTGGTGAAACGCTAATTTTCCAGCCATGAATTCTTCTTTTACTCTTTGGAGTCGTCGGCAACTTTTGAATCGATTCGGCTCAGGCTTGGGTGGTGTCGCTCTTGCTGAAATGCTGGCGAAAGAGCAAGCCCATGGGGCGAATGCACCTAGCTTAGATCAAGGTGTGTTGGGTTCGACGCATTGGCAACCGAAGGCCAAGCGGATCATCTATTTGTTCATGTCAGGAGGTCCTTCGCATTTAGATCTCTATGATTACAAACCGCTTTTGAATCAGAGACACGGTGAGCAGTTGCCAGATTCTGTGCGTGGTTCGCAAAGGCTGACTGGCATGTCAGGCAACCAGTCATCCATTCCTATGGTTGGGTCGCCTTTCAAGTTTGCTCAGCATGGCCAAGCCGGTGGTTGGTATTCTGAATTGTTACCTCATCTTGCGAGTGTGGCCGATGATTTGTGTGTGGTGCGTTCCATGTTCACGGAAAGCATCAATCATGGTCCCGGAGTTACCTTTTTCCAGACTGGCTCTCAAATTGCAGGCAGACCGAGCATGGGGGCTTGGTTGAGTTACGGACTCGGGGCAGAAAATCAAAATTTGCCCTCCTTCACCGTTTTGATCACCAAAGGAAAGTCAGGCCAGCCTTTGGGAGCGCACTTGTGGGGAAGTGGCTTTCTTCCCACCAAGCATCAAGGTGTTTTGTTCCGAGCAGCGAAAGATCCTGTTTTGTATCTGGGTAATCCTCAAGGTATCCAGGACAAGACAAGACGCCGGATGTTAGATCGTCTGAGAGAACTTCATGAGCATCAGTTGGCAACGACTCCCGATGTCGAAATCCAGAATCGGATTGATCACTACGAGATGGCTTACCGGATGCAGAGTAGTATCCCAGAAGCCACAGATCTCAGCGGTGAGCCTGAGCATGTGTTAAATATGTATGGCCCTGACGTCAAAACTCCAGGCACTTTCGCGGCTAATTGTCTTCAAGCACGCAGACTCGCAGAGCGCGGAGTGCGTTTCATTCAATTGTATCATCAGGATTGGGATCACCACGGCGGGCTTCCGAGTTCACTTCCTCGTTTGTGTCGAGAGACCGATCAGGCATCTGCCGCCTTGATCAAAGATCTGAAGCAACGAGGTTTGCTTGATGATACGCTTGTGGTTTGGGGAGGTGAATTTGGCCGTACCAATTACTGCCAGGGGAAAATTCAGCCTAACTTTGGGCGTGACCATCATCCGCGGTGTTTTACTGCTTGGATGGCAGGTGGAGGTGTTAAGGCAGGAATGATTTATGGAGAGACTGATGAGTTCGGCTACAACGTGCTGAAGGACGGACTGCATATCCACGATTTTCATGCCACCATTTTGCATCTGCTCGGCATCGATCACGAACGTCTCACTTACAAGTTTCAGGGCAGACGTTATCGTTTAACGGATATTCATGGTCATGTCGCTCACAAGCTGCTAGCCTAACTTCAGAACAGCTCGCTTTGGCCGCTGAGTGGAGGAACGAGTCCTAGCTTGCGATAGGCGGCGGGCATGGCCACTCGTCCTCGTGGAGTCCGTTTTACAAATCCTTGCATCACGAGGTAAGGTTCGTGCACATCTTCGAGCGTGCTCGCATCCTCGCCAATGGCCACGGCCATGCTACTGAGCCCCACCGGACCACCATCAAATTTGTGGATCAAGGCTTCCAGGAAATGTTTGTCCATTTCATCGAGTCCTGTTTCATCAATGTTTCGCATGGTTAAAGCCCGATTAGCCACATCTTGAGTGATGATGCTCTGAGCCTTCACTTGCGCATAGTCGCGAACCCACCTGAGGAGGTGGTTGGCGATGCGAGGTGTTCCACGCGAACGCTGAGCGATTTCGCGCGCACCTTCTTCTTCAATTGGAACAGCGAGCAGGCGTCCAGAACGCATGACGATGTGCTGAAGTTCTTCCACGGTGTAGTAATCCAATCGATTCGGAATGCCAAATCGACTGCGCATCGGTGCAGTCAACATTCCTGCGCGGGTGGTGGCTCCAACAAGGGTGAAGGGTGGCAAATCGATCCTTATGGTGCGTGCCTTAGGGCCTTGATCAATGATGATGTCGAGTCTGAAATCCTCAATCGCGGGATAGAGGTATTCTTCGATGCTGGGGTGGAGACGATGAATCTCATCAATGAAAAGAATATCGCGCTCTTGAAGGTTGGTCAGCAGGCCTGCTAGGTCGCCTGCCCGTTCAATTTGGGGGCCGCTGGTTGTGTGCAATCGTGAACCAATTGATGTGGCGATGAGATTGGCAAGGGTTGTTTTGCCCAAGCCTGGTGGGCCGCATAGCAAGGCATGATCCAATGGCTCACCACGCATC
The DNA here is from genome assembly GCA_027484445.1 of Verrucomicrobiaceae bacterium. Lineage (GTDB taxonomy): Bacteria > Verrucomicrobiota > Verrucomicrobiia > Verrucomicrobiales > Verrucomicrobiaceae > Prosthecobacter. Next base: position 276,056 of record JAIXSY010000025.1, on the reverse strand, counting down.
TTTGCAGCTTCGACCATCACCAAGAGCTGCTCTTTGACCTTTTCCTGCCCATGAAAATCGTCGAAGTTTCCCGGACGTAAGGCTAGATCAAAGGGTGAGTCGGCTTCGTTCAGTGATGGGTTCACAAGCGGTGATAGGACAGGTCAGAATTCTCCACGGAATACACAGCGTGCACTGGGGGTCTCGTGGATGGTGATTTCCGCAAGGCCTGGCAACTGAGGCGCAAGCCGTTTCCACAACCATGCCGCCATGTACTCTATGGTTGGGTTTTCTAGTCCTTCAATCTCATTCAAATAACTGTGGTCCAACATGTCCAAAATGGGTTTCATGGCACGGCTGATCTCGGCATGATCATAGACCCAGCCAATCTCTGGATTCACTTCGCCTTCGATGGCGATTTCTACCTTGAAGCTATGGCCATGCATCTTGGTGCATTTGTGCTCACTGGACAATTTGGGGAGGGTCTGGGCAGCTTCGAAGCGAAAGTCTTTGATGATGCGGGCGCGCATGTGGAACAGTCGAGAGACAAGACCAATGGTCAAGGAATCGTGCAATCTAGAGCCTGTGGGTAAGTCTGAGCTGAAGCTGACCGAGCCATTTGAGGCCGAAAGCTAACAGAGGCCTTGGATGCGAATCCAACCTTCACTCGATCCTGATTTAGACAATCCGTCTCATTGTCTCTGCGAAAAAAAACCCGATTTCGATAAGCTCGAAATCGGGTTTTGAATGTTGGTAAGGACAAGACTAGAATCAATCTTCGCCAGATTTGTCTTCATCATCTTGGGTCGCAGAATCAGATGCGGTGACTGTAAGTTTGATGAAGCAGCTAATTTCTGGGTGCACTTTGACTGGAATTTCGAAACTGCCCGTGTTTTTGATGGGACGCTCCAACTGGATTTGGTGACGGTCGAGTTCTACTTTGGCTGCACTTTCAGCGACTGCTTTTGCAATGTCGATGGTTGTGATCGAACCAAAAGCCTTGCCACCTTGGCCTGTCTGAAGAGTCAATTTCAATTTTAGCTTCTTGAGCTTCGAGGCAACCTTCTCAGCTTCCTGAAGTTCCTTCGCTTCACGTTCAGCACGCGCTGCTTTGAGGTGATTCAGGTGGCGGAGATTGCCAGCGCTTGCTTCGTATGCTTTGCCCTGGGGCACCAAAAAATTGCGAGCGAAGCCACGCTTCACTTTAACGACATCAGCCTCGGCTCCGAGACCTTTGATTTTTTCTTTGAGGATGACTTCGACGTTGGCCATGAGGGTGTTCGTTTTTGGGTAAAAGGGCATGTAAAATGCACGACAGTCCAGTGCTGTCAATTGCTGGAATCATCTTCTAGGCCTTCTTCTGCTTCATGAAAGCGACTCCCAAAACCACAATCACAAGGCCCATCGCGATCATGATGTAGAGTTGGAGATTGGATTCCTCCTCTTGAGGAACCATCTGCGGCACTGGCATTGGCATCGGAAAGGGCTGTTGTACAGCTGCGTTGGGTTGCTGTGCCATCGTTGGCTGCACAGGTCGAGCTGCTGCTGGCGTTGCCACCTGTGCTGTGTTCGCCTGAACTGCTGGTTGTGGTGCAGCTGCGGCCTGCTGCGGCATGGCTTGTGTCGGAGCAGCGGTTCCGGTGGCAGGTTGAGGTGCTGTAGCTGCTGGGGTTGCTCCTGCTTCGGCCAAAATCTGGGCCACTCGGCTCTCGACGCCCGTTGCTGCAACACCGCCGATTGCTGAGGAACCTGCCGTGGCGGTAGCACCCGTGGCAATCGCACGGCTCAGTTCTCCGTGTAGTTTGATTAGACGAGCACGAACATCGTAAACAATATCACGAAATTCCATGTCATTTTGCAGAGCTTGAAGCTTCTCGAAAGCAGAAGCACCCCCCATGTAGTCTTGCTCACCAATCTTCCGATAGCATACCACGGCTAGGTCAGTCTTGGCTTTCAAGACTTCCATGTTGATGTTCAGAAGACGAGTTTTTTCTTCGACGGCTTCCTTCATCGCCGATTGTATCGAAGAGATGTCATACTTGTAAGGGGTGCTCCAGCGCAGCTTTTGTCTTCGCTCTGCTTCAGCCATGGCTCGCCACTTGGCGAATTCATCGTTGATAGCGTTCTTCGTTTTGGAAAGCTCCGGCTCTTGCAGTTTGTTTAGTCCATCTCTTCGTGCTTTCTCCAATTGGGGTTGTTCGGAAGACATTTTTTCCAACGCGGAGATCCATTTGTCCAAGATGTTGGTAGCCTCGGGAATCGCCTGAAGGTAATAAATGCTACCGCGATAGGCTGGGCTTGGAAGCATCAGACGATCAAACTCACGCAGTGCACCTGATAAGTCAGCCTTTGCGGCTTTCTTGCGCATGGAATCAAGAATTCGAAACGCTTCGATGTTGAAGGATTCGCCTTTGGATTCTTTTACACTCAGCCATTTGCCTTCGAGTTTCACTTGGCCGTTGGCGACCATGGTTTTTTCTTCTTGAAGAGTCGAGATGATGTCTTCGACCTCTTTGGCTTCAGGAGTGCCCGGATATTTGTTCACGAAAGGACGAAGTCGATCCTGGATGATCTGCTCGTATTCGTCTGCTTTGAGCAAGTCGCCGGTCGGCAAAACTTTACGAAGCTCAACCACTTCCACTTCTTGAGGAGTCTGCTTGATAACTTTCTCGATTTCTCCTGCCAGGAAGACCTTTTCATCCATGATCTTCGGTGTGAGACGATACTTCATCTTCACGCCTTGTTCATTCTGGTCGAGGATCGTGCCTTCAACCTTGTTTCCGTTTTTCAGGATAAGGATGTCAGCATGTGCAAGTGTGACGCCACAAAGCACAAGTAGCAGAGCGGGTCTGAAGCGACGAATTTTCATAACAGTGTAAGGCGAAGAACAAGAGGAATGATTGCGTGAAGTGAACCGACGGTTTCAGCCGGTTTTTTGTGATTTAATGTGGATTCGCTTCTGGAGTAAAGACAGAAACCTAGCGAGTTCCTCACAAGCTCGATTCAAGCCTTTCGAAGGCAGCCCAGTTATCGGTCTCAAACTTCACAAAGCTTAAGGTTAAAAACTTTTGCGTGGAACATCCCCAATGTTTCCCAGTTCTTTTTAAACTAACCCAACTTTTGCTTTGAAACGTGTCACTTTCGCCATAAACAAGCGGCGTTCTTTTTTGAAAAAGTACGGCGCGTTTTCTCCCGAGATCGCGCCGTGTTTGTCCTCTCCCGAAACGTTTTTGCCCGACTATCCATGCATCACAACAGCCAAACGGACGCCGATCATGATGATGAATCCCTTCTGAATTCCGAAATGAGTCATGTGGTTGAGGCAGGTGAAGCAGAGACAGGTTTGCAACTGATCAGCACAGCCTGGGATCAAATCTGCAAGATCTTGCTGAAGCGATTGGGAAAAGACAATTACACGCGTTGTTTTGCAGGAACCACGGCACGAATCACAGACGATCAGCGTGTGATTGTGCATGTGCCGAATCCGATACATCAAGTGTGGATCGAAAGTAACTTCTCTGGAACCTTTGCCGATGCAGTTGCTGAGGTGCTCGGCACAGCCGCTGCCATCGAGTATGAGGTCGCCAGTGAGCCACTTCGTCCCTTGCCTCCGGACGCTGCTATTGAAAAGAAGGTTGCTAGGGTCATCTCCACGCGTCACGGCCATGAAGAAAAGGCCAGTCCGCATCTGCATGATGATTCTCTGGCGATCCGTTCGTTTGCCGATGCTGGGCTTAATGCAAAGTTCAACTTCGATAGTTTCGTTATTGGCAACAATTGCAGCTATTCAGCGGCGGTCGCGCGTGCGGTCGCAGAAAAGCCAGGACGCATCTACAATCCTTTGTTTTTCCATGGTCCCACGGGGCTTGGGAAAACACATTTGATGCAGGCGATTGGCCAAGAAGTTCTGGCCAGAAAAAAGCGTGCTGTCGTCCGTTACGTCACTTCAGAACAATTCACCAACGAATATGTCGAAGCTATTCGACGTCAGACCTTCAGCCAGTTCAGGCAAAAGTATCGCAAGGTAGATGTTCTATTGATTGATGATGTGCAGTTTCTTGCAGGCAAAGACAGCACTCAGGAAGAATTCTTCCACACCTTCAATGAACTGTTTAACAGTCAGAAACAGATCGTGCTCGCTAGTGACAGGCCACCGGGCGATATCAAGAATTTAGAAAGTCGTCTCGTCTCTCGGTTCGAGTGGGGACTCACCACTCAGATTCAAATCCCCGACTTTGAGACAAGAGTGGCGATCCTGCGTCGCAAGATGCATGATTTCAATGTGACGATTGAGCCCTGGATTTTAGAATTCATTGCTCAGCGCATACGAACCAACGTTCGTCGTTTAGAAGGCGCATTGATGCGTGTGGCTGCGCACGTTTCCCTCGAAGGCGGCATCATCAGCGAAGCCGGGCTGACCCAGCTTTTGCATGATGTCATCGACGAAGAGCCAGCCAAATCAGTCACTGTGGATCGTGTTCAGCGGGCGGTGGCCACTGAATATGATTTGCGTGTCAGCGATCTCACAGGCCCGCGCCGTCCCAAAAACATCGCTGAAGCGAGACAGGTTGCCATGTATCTGACGCGACACATGGTGAAGTTACCACTGATTCAGATCGGTGAAGAGTTTGGTGGACGTGATCATGGAACCGTCATTCATGCCTGCAAAGTGGTTAGCCAGCGAATGACAGAAGCGGCTACTTTCCGTGCGATGGTGGACCGCATTCAGGCAAAGCTGCTTGAGGCATAGGCATAGCGCCATTTTCCATCTGCCCAATGATTGATGTCGAGCCTCTGGTTCGTTTGCTTTCACCTTCCTATGCATCGTTTATCCATCCTGGCCCTCGCGAGCTTGTTCAGTTCTGCCTTTGCTGAAGTTCAATATGAGTTCGTTCCTAACTTCATTCAGCCACCCCCTGGGAAAGAAACCATTGGCAACGGGCATGGAGAAATTGCCGTTGATTCTTCGGGGCTGATTTATGTTAGTGTGCAGGAAGCAAACGCTGGCATCCAGGTGTATTCGAGCGATGGAAAGTTCCTCAAAGCGCTTCCACTGCCGAACTCGCTTCATGGTTTTGTCATTCGCAAAGATGGCGATGGCGAATATCTTTTTGGTGCCGTGCTCAACGAGCAAAAAGTCATCAAATGTTCATTGGATGGCCAAGTGGTGATGACCATTGGCAAGGAAGAGTTTCCTGCGGATAAACACGGCAAGGGCTTGCGCCTGACTAACTGCGATGTAGCCCCCAACGGGGATATCTATGTCGTCGATGGCTACGGAGCGGATTGGATTTTTGTTTTTAGCCGCGAGGGTAAATTCAAGAAAGTTTTTGGAGGTCGGGTGCCCCCGCTGAGTTTGACCAATGCTCACAAGATCTTCGTTGATCGTCGATTTGAACCTGCGCGTCTCATGATTTGTGATCGTGGTCACAAGCGCATGTTGCATACGGATTTGGATGGTAATTTGCTAGGTATCATTGCCGAAAACATGCGCAATCCAAGCAGCGCTAGCTTTCACGGAGACCTCATGTGTGTGGCGGAGATCGCTGGAAACGTGAGTGTTTGGGATAAAGACAACAAGCGTGTCGCCGATCTCGGCATGAGCCCACAGCCCACGAACACACCCAAAATCGAGCCCAAAGATTGGAAGCCTGGCATAGTCACAAGCCCTCACGGCATCACCTTCGATAATCAGGGTAACATTTTGGAAACAGAATGGAATCAGTGGGGGCGGGTTCTGCGCTGGAATCGCAAAGGATGAGATTCATAACAGGACAGTCTATCATCAAAGGGGCAGCATCGCTGCTCCTTTGCTTTTGGGGGTATGGGAGTGTGCTGATCTGTCAGGAATGCTCCGCACACGCTTTACCGTTTATTGCAGCGCACCTTCAAGTTTCGACGGATCAGCCTGGTGAACTTCGCCTCAGCTTGGCGGTTGATTTTGCCAACAATCCGCTTATCACGGATGAAACCCAGGCTCGGAGTGCCTTGGAGAGTGCATTGATGGTTCATCATGACGGAAAGACGAGCCTCATTCATCAATTGGCCCCGCTATCGTATGCGAAAAGCCAGTCACCGCAGGGCGCTCTTCCTGATTCGGTCTTGCCTAATGATGAAGATCAGCCTCATGAATGGATGATCGCGAAATGGGCATGGAAGACTGAATCTCCTACGGTCTCCTTCAGTGTGGTGAAAGGCAATTTCAATGATGTGCTTCTGTGGCGAAAAGAGCAGACCGGCGAGGTGAAATCCATGCTTCTTCTCGCGGGTGATGTTTCCTCCACCATCCAGATTCCCAAAAGATCAGCACTGACTTCGATCTTTCCAGTCGGGTGCCTTTTGCTTCTCGTGGCTTGCTTGGTCATCAAGGCCCAGCTTTCCTCCTGTCTAACACGACAGTGATTGCCAAACCCGCTTTGATTTTTTAAGCTGCATCATGCGCGCTTGCTTTCTCTTCATGCTTCTCAGCGGACTGTGGCTGCTTTCTGGCTGTTCTAGCGATCAAAATCAGAGCAAACGGCTCTCTGACATGCGGATGAATGAGCGCATCAGCCGCTCTGTGCGTGCCATGAAGGAGGGCATGGGCAAGAACGACCCACGATATCAGAGCCGCTACCAGAAGGCGATGGATGCCAGTTTGGCCAAAGACAGCCAAGCCAAGTGGCTGTCTCGCCAGAAATCGCGAACGCAGACGCTCGACAATCTAGAGACTTTCAAGAGCCGCCAATTTTCAACTGAGGAGTTCGCTCGTGCCGATGCAAAGAGCCTCATGGGGCGTGAACAATCGGCCTTGTCTGGTAAGCAATCAGACCTTGCGAAAGAGGTTTATGAAATCACCGAATCACCGATGGCACGCCAGACGGCTTGGGATGCCTCCAGGCAGGCTAGTGAATCAGGCCAGTCGTATCGCACGAGAGCCGATGTTCGCGGACAAAAGGCTATGAATCGTAGCAAACCACCCGAGTTTATTGTGTTGCCAGAGCAATTGAAAAACCCGGCTTATTCTGAGGATGAAGTGCGGAAATTGCTCGGACGAGATTGATGCCGAAGAGCTATCACTCTGCTGAGTTGATTGAATTTCAATGAGATGCAATGGGTGGTGTTGCCTCTCAGTCCATGCGACGGATGAGAGTGCGCATGACCCCTTGAATGACCAGTTCCTGGGCGGGAATGAGATCTGGGAAGGAGGCATTCTCAGCACGTAGAAAAGGTCTGCCTCCATCCAGCAGATAACGCTTCAAGGTCGTTTCCCCATCAATCAAAGCCGCGACGATGTCGCGTGGCCTTGGTTCACGGGCTTCGAGGATAACAATATCCCCATCACAGATCGCAGCATCAATCATGGATTCACCACGAACCTTGAGGGCAAAAACCTTGCCTCCTCGACCTAAGCCTAAGGTAGCCGCATCGACAGAAATCGCTCCATCTGGCTCTTGCTGCTGGAGTTCAGCGTAGCCAGCGGCGATGCTACCGTACAGTGGGATATCCACAATTTCTTCGCGCTTCAGGTCTTCGGGAAATACGACTGCCCTGGCCTTGTTAGGGTGACGCTGGATGACTCCCTTTTTCTCCAGAGCACGAAGATGGCTCATGGCTGCCGTTTGGCTTGAGAACTTGAAATGCCGTTGAATGTCTCGGGTGCTTGGCATGACCCCGAGCTGACGTTGTTGTTGGCGCAGGTAGTCGAGAAGCTCCTGCTGTCGTTCGGTGAGCTTGATGGAGGAGGGCATGTGAACTCTGTTCGCTCGAACAAAATCGCTTTGCAAATATTTTTTAGCCCGAATCCGTGCCTCCCAAATTTTGGCGATAAAGCCCGTCTGTGAATCTTCCCACGCAAGTCGTTGATGCGGGTGTTATGCTGAATCCACGCTTACTTGCTCTTCTTTTAGTCAATACGGCTTTCTTGATGGCCGTCGAAACTTCGGCTCAGGACTCTGCCACGCCTTCGTCCACTGAGGCCAGCGATACCCAAGCGAAGGAGAAATCTACCCCGGAACCTGCGCCAGGCTCGAGCCTTTCCGTCGTTCCGCCTGACCTGAATGGCTACAAAACCGTCATCGCTCCACCGGCGAATCCAGCCGGGCTAAAGATTGCCATCTTTGACGGCAAAGGAGCACCGATGGGTGGCATCGAAAACGTCTGTGACCGTGTCAAAGGGATGCCCGGATCGACAATCACGCTGTTGAAGCCTGAAGAGATCGTCAAAGGTGGTTTGGCAGGTTATGATGTCGTGGTCTTCTCGGGCGGTAGTGGTGGAACTCAGGCAAAAAGCCTCGGAGAGGAGGGCAGGGAACAAGTCAGGCAGTTCGTTCGCCAGGGAGGTGGCTATGTCGGCATCTGCGCGGGGGCTTACCTAGCTTGCTCAAATTTTTCTTGGGGACTCGGCATTCTAAATGCCTCCACTGTCTCTAGCAAATGGATGCGTGGCAGCGGCTACGTCGAAGAAGAAGTCACCTTTGATGGCGCACCGATTCTGGGTCCGGTGGATGGCAAGTTCCTGGTCCGATACAACAACGGGCCGATCATAAAGCCAGGAGATCGTGCTGATCTTCCAGCGTATCGTCCGCTTGCTCTCTTCAGGACAGAAGTGGCAAAAAATGGCACCCCCGTGGGCGTGATGGTGAACTCACCTGCTCAGGCCGTTTCTACCTACGGCAAAGGGCGGGTCTTTATCTCCAGCCCGCATCCCGAAAACACACCCGGTCTGGAGCACCTGATCCCGCGTGGCATCCTCTGGGCTGCAGGTAAACTCGAAGAACAGCCCAAGACCACCACTCTGCCATGATGGCTCGTGCTAAAGCTCTAGGATTTCTCGTCATCGTCTTGCTGGCCGCTGCGGCTTCGGGTCAAGATCGGGAAAAATACAAGTCACCCTATTCCGTGAAGTTCAGCTTCAAGCAGGAAGAGTTGGTGGGAGATCTTTTGAAGGGACCTCGTGCTGACTGGAAAGACTACGCGGCTGTGCCTTTTGCGCAGTGGGATAATCCTGCCAACCAAGAGCGCTGGAGCTACCGTGGACCACCCGCCAAGCACTTCAATCCACCCTCTGGCCTTTCGAGCAAAAGCCCGCAGTGGTCGCGTGAGCGAGTCATTGCGGCTGGCATGAAATTCATCGGCTACAGCTACCAGCACCATCATGTGCCCGACTGGGATCCGCCAAAAGATTGGCCCCGCGATCCTGAGCAGACCACTCCACCTGCAAAGGGCTTGGATTGCAGCAATTTCACGGCCTTTGCCTACAATCTCGCGCTTGGCATCAAGCCGACGGGAGACATCAAAATGCAGGCGGCCATGACCGAGGTGAAAGGGCCAGGTCCCAATCGAACCATCCCGGTGCGTCGGATCGAGCTTCCTTCAGCATTGGAGGACTATGAAAAGACGCTCCTGACAGGCGATTTGCTTTACATCAAAAACTCCCGTGGTGAGCTTTCCCACGTCGTGCTTTGGGTTGGAGACATTGGACGTTCGCCGGACAATTCACCTCTCATTTTAGACAGCACCGGAGACGGAAACTACGACCTGACCGGGCGTGAGATTCCAGATGGCATCTACCTTCGTCCTTTTACCCCACGCTCTTGGTATTACCGCCAGGCCAGCCACGCGCTACGCATTATTCCTGAGGATAAAAAATGAAGCTACAGCATTTCCGATTTTTCTGCATCTCCTGGGTAGCTATTGTGCTTGCCGTTCCAGGGCATCCATCTCCAGCGCGTGATGCTGAAGTAGCCGTGGCAGAGGATCGCACACGCCTGATTGCGCTTTTGGATCAAAACTTTGCGCAATGGGATCTCGACCATGATGGCGTTTTGGAGGCTTCTGAAATCAATCATTGGGTCGCCAATCCTGAGGTGCGTGGAGAGCAAGCCGCTGCCATGGCAGCGCTGAAGCGTGCGAGTCGCTTTCGCAAACCAGCACTGCCCTCCATGACACTGGATGAATTGAAGTCACGCGCCAGCAGCAAGCCCGTGGAGAAAGGTTCACCAGACCTTGTGGCCATGTTTGCCGGCAGTAAAAAGCGCATCGAGCAGGCCTCTCGCGAACTTTTTACCCCAGAAGGTCCACGCATCGAAACCATCCGTCAGGGTCGCATGGGCAATTGCTTTTCACTCGCGCCCTTGGCAGCGCTCGCCCATCTGCGGCCTGACTACATCCGCACCCAGATGATTCGTCCGGTGGAGGATCATCACTTCCTTGTGAAGTTGGGCAGGGACGAGATCAAAATCTCTGCCCCGACCGATGCAGAAATCGCGCTCTGCTCCAGCAATGAACAGGGTGGCCTTTGGGTGAATGTTTATGAAAAGGCTGCTGGTGAAGCACGCAACGCTGAAAAGCCTATCGAAAAGCGTGAAGCTACCGGATTGGATGCGCTCGCTCGTGGTGGCAGTGCAGGCACTCAACTTGCCTACATCACTGGCCACGACATGTTTCGCATCTCGTGCAAATTTGCCAAAGATCCCAAGCTGTCAGAAGCAGATTATGCCAAGCATCTCGACGAATTGCGCACAGCCCTTGCCGCAGCTACGGCTGAAAAGCGACTCATGACTTGTGGCACGCTGAAGACGAAAATTCCCGGCATCACGCCAAACCACGCGTACGCCATCCTTAGCTATCAGCGCGATACCGACACGCTGCGGATTTGGAATCCTCATGGAGACACTCGTTCTGTCAAAGGCACGCCTGGCCCTGAAAATGGATACCCCATGACTGATGGCCTCTTTGAGATGCCACTCACGGTTTTCGTCAAAGAGTTCGCTGGCACTGCCTTCGAGATCCTTCCCGCTGCTCCCACCCCATGAAGAAAACAATCCTCTCTGGCCTCACGGCGCTGCTAGTCTTGGCCTATCATGTGGATGCAACAGACTTGCAGCCAGGTACCAGCGTTTTTGGTTCGCGACAATTCATCGAATACATCCCTGGCAGCTTGCCACTGGTCATCTCCGCGCCACATGGCGGGCGTGAACGTCCCGAAGACATCGCTGACCGCATCAACGGCGTCACAGACATGGACGCCAACACGCAAGAACTCGCCAATACCCTGGCCGAGGTCATTCTTGCGGAAACTGGCAAATATCCGCATCTCATCGTTTGCCGCCTACATCGCAGCAAACTCGATGCCAATCGTCGGCTCCAGGATGCTGTCGAAGGAAACCCTGACGCCGAAAAAGCTTGGCATGAGCACCACGGGTTCATTGAGCAAGCCTGCCAGGATGCCGTTGCTAAGCACGGATTCGCTTTTTTGATTGATCTTCATGGACACGGCCATCCTGATCCCCGTGTTGAGCTCGGCTACCTCCATGATGCCATTGACCTCGCCGATTGCACGGAGGCCTTGGATGAGGCCACTTATGTGCAGCGCAGTAGCCTGCGCTGGATCGTCGAGCAGCATGGCATTCGCCACTCCGAACTGCTTTATGGATCGCGCAGCCTGGGAGCTCTGCTGGAGCAGGCTGGATTCCCCTCCACCCCTAGTTTGATGAAGCCGGTGCCATCCCAGCCCTTTTTTCGCGGCGGCTACACCGTGGCTCGCCACTGCCAAGCAGACAAAAACGTGACCGGTTTGCAGATTGAAGCCAATCGCCCACGTCTCCGCGATACCGCTGAAAATCGTCTCCGGTTCGCCCTCGCGCTTACCCAGAGCCTGCGCACCTATTTCAAAATCAATTTAGGCTATGAGTTGGGAACGCCATCTGCGACACTGCCGACGGCTCCTCTGCATCGTGCTGCCGAATAAAGTTCTGCCGCAGCCCTATCACGAATGCATCGGGTGATGGGATGTCACTAAAATTGGTGAGACTTCCAATTCTGTGACGGCATGAAAACTGCATTCTGTCTGAAATAGAACTTTAGACTGAGAGCCTACACAAACCAACCCTCATGAAAGAAACATTGCCATATCATCTGCGATTGCTTCGAGCGTTATGCCTTTTCTTGATGGCACAATGGATGACTCCATCGGCCATGACCCAGACCGTTTGGGATGGTGGTGGCAGTGACAATTTTTGGGGAACGGCGGCCAACTGGGTCGGCGACGTAGCCCCTTCATCTGGAGTCATCAGTTTTGGCGGAACTGTCCAGACCTCGACAAACAACAACCTCACCGCGGACACCCTCATCGGCGGTATCAATTTCACCAACACGCTGAATGGTCAGGCTTTCACCTTGTCTGGAAATCGTATCCGTCTGGGTGGAAATATCGTGACTTCCACGATGACTGGTGGGGGTCCTACCAACAGTATCACGGACGTCATCAATCTAGACTTGGTGCTCACTGGCAATCGCACCATCACCACTGCTGCTAACGTTGATAACGGTAACCATCATTTGACCATCAATGGCATCATCAGCGAGACAGGAGGTAGCTTTGGCATTACAAAAAATGGAGGCGTTGGTGGCATCCTGACACTGACCAATCTGAACACCTTCACCGGCACCGTAATGCTGACCAGCGGCACGATTTCCTTTAACTCAATCGCAAATGTAGGCACAGCGAGTGCTCTGGGGGCCGGTGGAACCATCATCACAGGCAACGCTGCTGGAAGCACCGGCACGCTACTATACACAGGAAGCGGGAATACCACAGATCGAAGAATTCAAATAGGCACTGGAACCGCCAGTGATACCACTGGAGTTATCATTCAAAGTGAGGGCACTGGCCCATTGGTCTTCTCTAATGCTAATTTCAACGTGCTTTTTGCTACAGCAACAGCCACGAAAACGCTCACACTCCAAGGCAGCAATACTAGTTTCAATAGAATTTCTGGGATCATTGCGAACAATAACACCGCTGGCTCTGGGCTCATCAATCTTGTCAAAGCGGGTTCGGGTACTTGGCAGCTCACAGGGGCAAACACATATACAGGAACTACCAGCATTAGTGGTGGAGTTTTGGATGTTGGAAATCTAGCCAATGGTTCTCTAGGAACGGGCGGATTGATTTTTTCCAATGGTGCCGTGCTCCAGGCTAATGGTTCTTTCACGAGAAGTTTCGCTGGGTTGGCATCTAACACTGCATCCGCAGGACAGTTGAGTGGCTCTCAGGGAGGTTTTGCTGCTAGAGGAGGTGCCTTGACTGTTGACTTTGGTGGCACTGGAGCATCGGTCTCTCTAAGCACTGGAAATTTCCGTTTCGGAACAAATTTTGCGTTTGGGTCTGCGACGGCTGATAGCCCTGTCATTGTGATCAACCCACTAAGCACGGGAGGTAACTTTATCCGCACTTTTACCGTCGCATCTGGTGTGGGCGGGGACTATGCGGAATTGCGTGGAGGCATCACAGATATTGGATCGGTCACGAAAGCGGGAACCGGCTTGCTCTTGCTGACAGGAAACAACACCGTCACGGGTACCTTGACCATCAACGCAGGTACTGTCCAGATCGGCAGCCCAGATGTAAATTCGGGAACCACAGGCACCATGCCTTTCAGTTCGGTAGTCAACAATGGGTTGCTTATCTTCAATCGCAGCGATGCCTTGTCCTATGCGAATGCTATCTCCGGTTCTGGTGGCCTTACTCAAGCGGGCGCAGGCACAACCACGCTCACTGGCACCAATTCCTACACCGGCACGACCACCATTAGTGCCGGAGTTCTCCAGGTCGGTGCTGGGAGCACTACCGGCAGTCTGACCGGCACCAGCAGCATCTTGAACAATGCATCTCTGGTCTTCAACCGTAGCGATTCTTTGGTGCTTTCGGCACCCATCAGCGGCTCGGGAGTTCTGACGAAGTCGGGAGCAGGAAGCCTGACTCTTTCCGCAACGAATACTTATTCAGGTGGCAGTACCATCTCAGGTGGCACTTTGTTGTTTCGCAATACCGCATCACTTCCCGCATCTGGCTCTATCAATGTCGCGGCTGGGGCTACACTCGCGGTGACCGCTGGCTCTGCGGCGGGTTTGTTCACTGCCGATAACATTACGTCTCTTCTCGGGCGTGTGACAGGTTCCGTTTTCATGGATACAGGCTCCTTCTTTGGCATTGAGGTTCTGTCTGATTCCTTCACTTTGAACACGGATATCAACTCTTCGATACAGGGGTTCTCCAAAACGGGTGCTGGCACTTTGGTTCTACGAGGCAACAATTCCTACAATGGTGCGACTGTTCTTGCGGGTGGTGTTCTTGATGTTGGCACGATCGGGTCTAGCACGCTTCCGAATGGAGGTCTTTTCTTCAGCAACAATGCGGTTCTTCAGGGGAACGGCACCTTCACCCGTGCTTTCAGTGGTAACGCAGCGACTTCTGGCACTAACCAACTCACGGGAACTTCAGGGGGATTTGCGGCTAAAGGGGGGCAGCTTACCATCAACTTTGGTGGTAGCGGAAACAGTGTGACCTTGAACACATCGGCAGCACGTTTTGGCACGAATTTCATTTTTGGTTCGCCAGATGCCGACAGTCGAGTCTTAGTGGTGAACCCATTTTCCTTGGGAACAGCCTCTCGAACCTTCACGGTGAACTCAGGATTGGGTGGAGATTTTGTTGAATTCTCGGGTGTGATCAGCAGTTCGAACGCAACCGATGGCATTACCAAGGCAGGGCCTGGTTTGTTGGTCTTCAGTGCGAACAATACCATTACTGGAGCAACCACAATTAGCGCTGGAACTCTCCAATTGGGTGCGGGTGGGACCAACGGATCTATCGGAAACACCACAGGCATCACAAACAATGCTGTTCTTGCCATCAACCGCAGCAATGCTTTTGCCATCACTTCTCCAATCAACGGAACAGGATTGGTGCGGCAGATCGGCACAGGCATCACGACCCTGCAGGGGTTGAACACCTACACGGGGGGCACAGTGGTCAATTCGGGTGGTCTTGTTTTCTCCAGCCCTGATGCCATGCCAGATTCGGGATCGACCACGGTCGCCGCAGGTGCGATGCTGGCTTTCCGTGTGGGTTCGACGCCGGATACCTTTAGCGCGACTGATCTGAACGCAGCCTTGGCGGGCACCTTGGCAGGTGGAGTTGTTTTCGCGACTGGGGCAGAGTTTGGCATTGATACCTCAGCGGGTGATTTTTCTTTCTCCACGGCTTTCGCCGGTCTGGGGCTGGGACTGGGGAAGGTGGGTGCTAACCAATTGACGCTCACGGGAGCCGCAAACACCGGTGGCACTGCGACAACGCGTCTCACAGGAGGTGTTTTGGATGTTGGTCCAATGGCCGATGGCCTGCTGCCGACGGGTGGGCTTTTCTTCTCGGGAGATGCGGTGCTGCAAGGCAGTGGCACCTTTACCCGAACTTTCAGTGGCACGGCCAGCGCTGGCACTAACCAACTCACTGGCACCACAGGTGGATTTGCTGCACGTGGGGGCATGTTGACGCTTAATTTTGGAGGTGCAGCCGCTTCCCTTCAAATGAGCACGGGCCAAAGCCGCTTCGGGGTCAATTTTGTATTTGGTTCGCCGACTGCTGACAGTCGGGTTGTTGTGGTGAACCCCATCAACCTGAATCAGTTGAATCGCACCTTTACCGTGCTCTCAGGATTGGGTGGTGATGCTGCTGAACTACAGGGCGTCATCAGTGGCACCGAGGCTGATGATGGTATCATCAAAGCTGGGCCAGGGCTGTTGATACTAAGTGCCACCAACACCTACACGGGAGCGACGGTGATCAATGCAGGCACTCTCCAGCTCGGCAATGGTGGATCTTTTGGAGCCATATTGAATACAAGTTCAGTGACGAACAACGCCACGCTTAGCTTCAATCGCAGCAACAATACTTCGTTGCCGGCTCCGATCTCAGGAACAGGGCTGGTGAACCAGTTGGGAACAGGCGTAACAACCCTATCTGGTTCCAATACCTACAGCGGTGGAACCAACGTCAACAGTGGCACGCTGGTCTTTCAAACGTCGGCTTCTCGTCCTGCCACAGGTCAAGTCAATGTCGCGGCTGGTGCGACTCTTGGTCTAGGCGTTGGTGGAGGTGAGCTTTCCTTCACGGAGGCGAATTTGGACGCCTTGTTCGCGGGCACGTTGGCGGGTGTGGTGAACGATGTGACTTCACGAGTGGGCATCGACACCACGCCAGGAAATTTCACCTACAGTTCTAGCATTCCTTCCACGACACGTGGCTTGCAGAAGCTTGGCAGCAACACGCTGACGCTAACGGGCACCAATGCCTATACCGGCAATACGCAGATCAATGCAGGCATCCTGCGTCTCGGCAGTGCTGGTGCCATACCGGGTGGCATTTCCAATACAGGAGGCATCAGCAACATCGTCATGAGTGGTGGGATCATCGGTCTGACCGCTGAGAGCGGTGACTTCACTCGATCCACAGGGACGGGCGTGGGGCAAATCCGCTGGATCACAGACACGAACAGTGGCTTCGCTGCTTATGGGGGCACAAGGACGGTGAACTTTGGTGGCAACTCGACGCCGTCCCAAATCACTTGGAGCAATACCGGGGGAGTGCTGGGGAGTGGTCTGTTGCTGGGTGCGGCGGATTCCGACAGCACCATCGTCATCGCCAACCCGATTGCGCTGAACTTGAACAACGGTGCACGCACCATCACGGTCACGCGTGGAAGCGCCCCTGTGGATGCCGTGATGGCAGGAGCGATCACGAGTACGATAACGCAGCTGATCAAGGCTGGTAATGGCGTCTTAGCACTCACAGGGGCGAACAATTACAACAGTGGGAACGCTAGCGCGAGCACCCTGATCAACGCAGGCACCCTGCAATTGGGCAATGGTGGCACGTCAGGTTCTCTCGCTCCGACGAGTGGATCAGTCTCAGTGGCTGCTGGTGCAACGTTTGCCTTCAACCGCAGCGACGCTGGCCTGACGGTGGCCAATCTGATCACAGGCGCTGGCCAAGTGAGGCAGGCGGGTGTGGGCACCACTACCCTCACTGCGGCGAATAGCTACACGGGTGGCACCACGGTGGCTTCGGGAACGCTCTTGGTGAATTCAACAACAGGGTCTGGCACGGGCACAGGATCTGTCCTTGTGGCCACTGGTGCAGTTTTAGGAGGCAACGGACGGATAGCGCCGACAGGGACGGCGGGCATCACGATCGATGGGCAGCTGGCTCCAGGTCTCTCCAATGCGGCGGGCACACTGACCTTGGCTCCTGAGACCGGAGATGTGGTCTTTTCCAGCACAAGCAGCCTGCTTTTTCAGCTCTTTGGGGCTTCGAGTTATGATAGCTTGGCTTTTGCTCCCACTTCGGATGGCCTTTTGGATTTCACTTCGCTGCCGACCTCGGGTTTCGACATCGTTTTGGCTGGCGGTTATTCCCCTCAGCCTGGGGAAAGCTTCCGCCTCTTGGACTGGGGAGCGCTCACGTCGTCTCAGGCCGCCACTGGCTTGGATCGTTCAGGCCTCTTTGACTTCTCTGCGGCTCCTCTCGCCGATGGTCAGTGGTTTTGGGACACTTCTGCTTTTGCGGCCACAGGGTTCATCAGCGTGGGCATCGTGCCTGAACCTGGCAGGGCTTTGCTTGTCAGCCTTGGAACATTAGCCTTGCTGGCCAGACGCCGTCGTGTCTCCGCACAGCGCTGAACATCAGGAAGCTACAGCAAGCTCGATTTCGGCTGCGCCAAGCGCCTTGGGTAAGCGTAGATTTCACCGATTGACGCCCCGCTTGCCCTCGGTTAGTGGCTTTATCCCTGTCTCACACCATGCTAGAGAGTTACCTGCCCGTCCTCTTCCAGATCATCATCGCTTGTGGTTTCGCAGGCGTAACCTTGTTGATCTCGGTGATCATCGGCCGCGCGGCGCGACGCACGAAGATCAAAGATAGCCCGTACGAATGTGGGATGCTGCCTCTCCAAGAAGGTCAGCCACGCTTTAGTGTGAAGTTCTACATCGTCGCGATGCTTTTCGTTCTCTTCGACATCGAAGTCGTCTTCCTGTATCCCTGGGCTGTGATTTACAAAGATTACCTCGCTGCTTTTGGACCTGGTGTTTTCTTGTCAGCTTTCAGTTTCGTGAGCATTCTGGGAGTGGCTTTTGCCTACGCCTGGAAAAAGGGTGTCCTGGACTGGAAAAGCTAAGCCTCGTCGGTTGGCATAAGCCTTTCGTTCAGACCTTCCATGATCGCTTACCTCTGCCTGTATCAGCTAAAGCCAGAGGTCACCGAAGAGAAATTGGAGGAAATGATGGCCAAAACTCGGGTCCATTTGCTTCGCGTTCCCGAGGTCTTGGCTGTCAAAACTGGCAAGCGTGTGAATGCAAACGACCCGTATCCTTGGTTCGTTTACCTTGAGGTGGAGACGATGGACAAACTCGTCATTTGCCAAGATGACCCGCACTACATCAAGTATCGGGAAGAAGTTCTCAAGCCTCACGTGGCCGAGCAACACAGCACGGCTTTTGAGATGGAGCCCAGGAAAAACGTGAAGTATTCCTAGCGTCCAAAGACGCTTTTCCGCTTTGTTTCCGTGGTCGGCTCCTCATGGAGCTTTGCTTTATCGGCATTGTCTCGGTAGAAGATGACCCCATTGCGCTTGAGGTTGGAAATCAGACCTGAAAATTCGTCTTTGAGTTCTGGGTCATTCATCAGGGCCCCCAGCAGGCCTTTGCCCGTGGTGATGTTTCGGGCTGCCAGGGCAAAGCTGTCCGCAGCTTTTTTGATGGATTGCAGCGATTCGTCAGCGGTCACCATGACTTTGTCGGCTTTGGCTATGGCAGGGTCGAGTTTATCAAACATAGGCCCCAAGCGCTTGGTCGATTGTTCGACATTCAGGGCGCTTTGCTTGAAGCTTGCAGCGGCCTCTTTGATGTCAGCGAGAGCGGATTTCAGGTTGGCAGCGTTTTCTTCACCCAGCACTTTATCGTCCACACGTGTCATGGTGTTGTTCAGGTGCTCCATGCTTTCTTTGAAATCCTGAATCGTCGTGTCCGATAGCGCACCGTTGTTGATCTTGGTCATCGAACTTTTCACGTCAGTCAGGGCTGAGCGGACATCGTCCAGGACCAGATCCACCTTCTTGGCGACCACTTCGGCTTGGCTTTGCAGGTCAGAAAGCCCTCCTGACTGAGCCCCCGAGATGATGTCCGTGCGGTCATGGGCGATGAAGTCTTTCGTTTCCTTGCCTGAGCTTTTGATCTCCACCAATGCATCACCCATCAAGCCTGCGGACCCGATGCTAAAAGTCGCGTCGGAAGGGATCATGACCTCTTTGAAAATTTCCAGGTCGATGACGACCCCCGTGAAGGTGGCATTCAGCACCGGATTGCGGTTCACTTTGCCTACGCGAGAGCCGCCCAGATAGACTGGTGAGCCTTCTTTGATGCCGGAGGCATTCGGAAAGGCCACGCGCAGCGTGTAGGTGTCTTTGAAGATCTCACGCACGCGGCCGAACTGCAGGATCAGCCCGCCGAGCAGCAGCAGACCCACGAGCACGAAGAGTCCGACTAGCATTTCCGTTTTTTTGTCCCGGTCGATCATGATGGTAAAGAGGTAGAAGGTAAGCGGTGGAGGGCCTCAGCAGGTCACATCGGAGCGGCCATTGATGAAGTTTTGCACGATTTCATCATCGGTCTTCTGTAGCTCGGTCGGCGTGCCGAGAAAGCGCAACTCTCCACGATAGAGCATGGCGACGCGTGTGGCGATTTTGAAAATGCTACGCATGTCATGGGTGACGATGATGGAAGTGACACCGAAGCGCTTTTGCATGCGCAAAATCATCTGGTCGATGATGTCAGAACCTATGGGGTCGAGGCCAGAGTTCGGCTCGTCGTAGAGGATGCATTCGCTGCGGTCGATGATGGCGCGGGCGATGCCAGTGCGCTTTTTCATGCCACCAGAAAGGTTGGTGGGATACTTGTAGGCGTGCTGATCGAGATCGACTGCCTGAAGCGCTTCCATCACACGCCGGCGGATCTCTTTTTTGTCCCGAACGCCGCGCTCGATGAGCGGGAAGGCCACATTTTCCTCGACGGTGAGGTTGTCAAAAAGGGCAGCCCCCTGGAAGAGCATGCTGACTTTTTTGCGGATGGGAGCCATCTCCCGCTCCTTCAGGGCATTGACTTGCATGCCGTCCACGAAGATGTCGCCTTCGTCGGGTTTGATGAGGCCGATGACGTGTTTCATCATCACCGTCTTTCCTTCACCACTCGGCCCGATGACACAGAGGGTCTCACCGTGCCTGAGCTTCAGGTCGATGCCTTTCAGCACTTCTTGGCTACCAAAGCGCTTTTTGACCCCACGCAGCTCGATGAAGACATCGTCGGCAGGTGCTGAAGTGGGGCTATGGGCAGAATGGGGCATGGAGGCTCAGGCTGTTCCGATAGGGAAGACGTAATTCAAGAGGATCGACAGGAAGAAATTCACCACGAGTAGAACGAGCGACGAGATCACGACTGCACGCGTCGTGCCTGCACCGACGCCTACAGCTCCATTTTCTGCCGCTAGCCCCTGATGGCAGGAGACCAGCGTGATGAGCATGCCGAAAACGAAGCCTTTGATCATGCCAATCGACAGGTCTTCCATGTTGGTGTGATCCACCATGTGGGTCAGGTACCACGCGGTTGGCATTTGATAGCCGAGGCTCGAAACAGCGTAAGAGGCGGCCAAGCCGAAAGAAATGCTCTCTGCCACCAGAAAAGGCATGGAGATCATCATGGCCAAAAAGCGCGGCAGCACGAGGTAATCTACCGGGTGCACACCCATGACGCGCAGCGCATCCACCTGCTCCGTGACCTTCATGGTGCCGATGTCAGCCGCCATGGCTGCCCCGACACGGCCTGCCACCATCAGCCCCGCGAGCACGGGACCGAGTTCACGACACAGCGCCACAGACACCACCGCGCCCACGGTCGTCTCGACACCAAAATCCTTGAATTTTGCGTAGGTTTGGAAGGTGAAAACGGCACCGGTGAAGGCTCCTGTGACGATCACCACCCCCTGGGAGCCATAACCGATCGCCACGATTTGCTGGGCAACCAGTCGCAACCGCCAGGCTCCTGAGCGTAGAGCGATGAGTAACTCTTTGGCCAGAGCGGCTAACTGTCCGAGGTAGGACAGGAAGTGGAGGGCTACTCGGCCTATCATGGCCAAAAAGTCAAAGAGGGAACGCATCAGCGGCAGATCATGGCACTGACTCGCCTAAAGGCAACGGCATGAAAGTCATCAATCCCAGGGAAGGGGTGAACTTCACAGGACTCACGCTGGAATGGCGTTGGTTTAAAAAGTCAAAGTGACACTATGGGCTTGCATTCATCTTGTCTTAAAGAGTCACATTTGCACAAATGGCAAATGGAAATGACTTGGGCTAAGTGATTTAGATGATTCAAAATGAATGATTTAATTTCATGAATGGTTTCTGGCATGAGCTTTGCAATGAAATGGGTTGGTTCAAAAACCGAAACCCTAATCCAACTCACATCTATGAAACTCGCTCGTTACTCTCCTTCCTTGAATCTGGGTCGTCTTGCTGACTTCAGTCCTATGATTCGTCAGCCCTTCGCTGGATTTCCAGCCATGGCGCAGCTTTTCGAAGACTTTTTTCCTGTCTCGACGACGTTGAATAGCCGCCTCGCCATGGATCTGCACGAAGATGCGGACAATTTTTATGCCCGTTTCGAAGTGCCTGGCGTGAAAAAGGATGGGGTGAAGGTCGAGGTGCGCGAAGGCGTGCTGACCGTGTCTGCCGAACGTCATGACAAGGACGGTGACACCCAGTCCACCTTTACCCTCAGCCGTTCGATCACGCTGCCAGATAGCGTCCAAGATGACGCCATCAGCGCCAAGCTAGAAGACGGCATGCTGACCATCACCCTACCCAAGCAGGAGAAGCGCAAACCCCGCGTCATCTCCGTGAACTGAAGCCTTCCGTCGTCATCCAACCCCATCAATTCCACTTGAACATAGTCATGAATGCAACCTGCACCGCCCCCAGTTCCACCCCTGCTTCCTCCTCAGCCGCGCCTATGGAGAGTCCACAAAAGCCGCGCTACAGCGTGGCTCGTCGAGAGGACGCCTTCGTCATCCGCGTGGACATGCCGGGAGTGGCTAAAAGCTCCGTGAATCTTGAGTTCCAAGATGATGTGCTCTCCATCCGCGGAGAACGCGTTTCCGAACTGCCGACCACCTGGAAAACACTCCATCAGGAACTGAGCGCACAGCCATACCAACTGCATTTGCGCATCAATGCGCAGGTCGATGAGGAAAAGCTGAATGCGTCTTTAGAGGATGGCGTGCTCACCCTCACTCTGCCGCTGAAGCCATCCACGCAGCCGCGTCGAATCGAGGTCAACTGAACCCGGATACCGAAGTTCTCTATGACCCGGGCACTCTTAGCCCGATGAACTTCTGAATCCAGATGCAAGGCGAACCGTGAAGCCAAGTCGGGAAGAGTGATCCCACCCAAGATGGGCGGCTGGAGTGAACCTCCAGCCGCTTTGGGTAGGGAAAAGCGCCCAGAGATGTTTCAAGGAGCAGGTTTGACCCGCTTGCGGTGCTTTCGCACCATGCCCATTTGCTTCAGCTTACGCTGCAGGCTGCGTCGGCTCATGTTCAGCAATTCCGCTGCTTCGCTTCGGTTGTTTCCTGCGCGTTCTAGAGCTTCCATGATCAGCTGTTTTTCCATCTCATGGATGTCCAGGGGTGCCTTTTCAGGCAATTCTGGGGCAGCTTTGCTGACTGCGAGGGGGGGCGAGGTGCTCGTGGCGCGCCAGCCGATGCCGCCAGGGCGGGAAAGGTAGTCGGGCAAATGCCGCGCCATGATCCGGCTGCCATTGCACATGACCACGCCATGCTCCATGACCGCGCGCAGTTCACGCACATTGCCCGGCCAGTCGTAGCTCATCAGCAGGGGGAGGGCATCCTCACCCAAGGGCTTGTAGTTCTTGCCATTCGCGCTTGAGAGATCCTTCAGAAAGTGTTCCGCCAGGATCGGAATGTCACCTTTGCGGGTGCGTAGTGGCGGCATTTGGATGGTGACCACGCGCAGCCGCCAGTAAAGATCTTCCCGGAACTTGCCTTCCTCGACCATTTTGGCCAAGTCCTTGTTCGTGGCAGCCACCACGCGGACATCGACCTTGATGGGCTTGGCTCCTCCGACACGCTCAATGGTTTGCTCACCCAGCGCTCGCAGCAGCTTCACTTGCGTGTTGGCATCGATTTCACCGATCTCATCCAGAAAGAGGGTGCCACCATCCGCCAGCTCAAAGCGCCCGATGCGCCGGTCCTGAGCGCCGGTGAAGGCTCCTTTTTCGTGGCCAAAGAGTTCGCTTTCCAGAATCTGAGGCGACAAGGCAGCGCAGTGCACGCTGATGAGCTTGGCCTTGGGGCGACCGCTCAGGTTATGGATGGCCTTCGCCACCAATTCCTTGCCCGTTCCGCTTTCGCCCTCGATCAGCACCGTGGCTCGGGTGGGGGCCACTTGCTGGATGGTTTCCAAAATGGGCTTCAAGGATTCTGCCTGTCCCAGGATGCCTTCGATGCTAAATTTTCGCTCGACCTGCTGCTTTAGGGCTTGGTTTTCCTGCTCTAGATTGCGGCTGCGAAGGGCGCGTTTGATCAGCAATTCGACCTCATCGAGATTCAAGGGCTTGGTGACAAAGTGATAGGCACCACGTCGCATCGCCTCCACCGCCGTATCCACGCTGCCGTAGGCGGTCATCATGATGCAGACGGGGGGGCGCGGCATCGCCAGGGCTTGCTCCAGCAGCTTCATGCCATCGTCTTCGCCCAGGCGCAGATCCGTCAGCATGACATCCACGGGATCATTTCGCAGGTATTCCATCGCTTCGGCCGCGTTAGAGGCGACATAGCAGTCGAAGTCATCTTCCAGCGAGAGGCGCAGTCCGTCGCGGGTGTGCTTTTCGTCATCGACGATCAGAACAGTGGCGGATTGGATCATAAGCAGGTCAGGAGATACGATCAAAATGCCATTCCGGCAGTTTGCAAATGACGCGCCCATGGAAAATCGGCGCGAGTCCCTGCTCTCGGCAGAAAGAATGCCCAACCCGGCTCAGCCTAGGCGACAGCTTTCTCGCTCAGGTGCGTTATTTCAGGCCAGTTTTTTCCATTTTTGCCATGCCGATCACTTTTCCCCCTCTCTCTCGCCGTCGTTGGCTTCAGACCACCTTGGCCGCAGCCCTCGCCCCGCGACTTTGCCCTGCGGCTGAGTCAGGCGGTGAGTTCTGGGCTCTGTTTTCGGATACCCACATCGCTGCTGATGTCGCCCTGGAGGCCAGGGGCGCTGTCATGGGGGAAAATTTGCGCCGCTGTGTCAATCAGGTGCTGCAAGTGGGGCAAAAACCCTTTGGTGTGCTGGTGAATGGCGACTGTGCCTACCTGGATGGCCAGCAGGCGGATTATGACACTTTTGTGAAACTGATCGAGCCGCTGCGCGAGTCTGGCGTGCAAGTCCACTGCACGCTGGGCAATCATGATGATCGCCGTCATTTCATCGGAGCCATGACCAGCCCCCAAGACCCGCGTCCGGTCGAAGGGCGGCATGTCGAGGTGCTTAGCTCTGCGACGATGAACTGGGTGCTGCTCGATTCCCTGAAGGAGGTGAACAAGACGCCCGGTGAGCTGGGGAGCCTTCAGCTCGGGTGGCTCGATCGCACCTTAGCGAATTGTCCTGACCGGCCTACCGTCGTGCTCACGCATCACAATCCGGTGCAGACTCTGCCAGAGGGTAAAAAACCCACAGGTCTGCTCGATGCGGAGGCGCTGCTTGCCGTCCTAGCGCGGCACAAGAAGGTCAAAGCCTACGTTTACGGTCACACCCACACCTGGGCGCATCATCGAGATGAATCGACCGGCATTCATCTGGTGAATCTGCCGCCTGTGGCCTATGTTTTTTCTCCTGAGCGACCCAATGGCTGGGTCAGTGCCCGTGCCACCGCAGACCGTCTGGTCCTCGAGCTGCGTGCCCTGAATCCAGCTCATGAAAAGCATGGGGAAAAGGTGGAGATCGTTTGGGGATGAGATCAGAACCAACAGCCCCAAACCAAGAACTGCCCCACCGTCACCGCGACCTCAGGACTAGGCGGGGCATCGCCGCCGTCCTTGTAGGTGATGACGCAGAACCTCACGGCCTTGTCCACGGGCAGATCGCCCCGTTTTTTTCCAGGCCATCTGCCGTTCTGGCACTTCCTGCTCAACAGCCCCCGCCACGCAGGCGTCAGGCTTCGGTGGATCAGCGCCCAGGCGCTCCATCGTGAGTTTTTTGATTTCCTGCAACCGGGGCATGGCTGTCCCAAGCCGTTTAGGCATCCATCTTCATGGTTGCTCCACCACCAGCCTGAGCACGTAGCGGCTGTCGCCCACGCGTGCGTCGGGCACTCCAATCTCGGTCGGCACATAGCCACCCGTCGCGGTGCCCAGGGAAAGTCGTGAGGTTCCCCCTGCGCGCCAGCTCCAGTTCGCAGGGCCGGTTTTGCGGGCAATTTCCGTCCAGGAGTCGGACTGTAGGGTGGAACTTCCCTGGATGATGTAGCGGACATCCACGGGTGGATTCTCAGGAATTTGTAGCCTCAGCCAGGCTCGGTTCGACTGCTGTATCGGCAGACCTACGGTTCGACTGGTCGTCTGCGGTGGCAGTTGCATGGCGTATTCTAGGAAGTTGTTCAGGCCATCGCGGTCTGGATCCGCCAGAGGTTCCGCGTTCGCGCCGCCGCCTGGGAATTGGGCTGCCTGCCAGGTCGAGAACCCTGCGGGTGGTGGTATGACACCACTCTGCCAGATGCTGCCTGCGATGCCCACAGTGATGAAGGTGCCCTGATAAAAAGTGGCGGCCATGCGATCCTCGGTGGAGGGGGCAGGGTAAGAGTACCATTGTTCGCCATCCAGAGACATCAGGTCCACATCCGCTTCACTGTTGTCGCGGTCGATGCCCGCTGCGAACCAGATGCCATGGCCATACGCCAGCGCTGGGGTCTCTTCAACTCGACTGCGCGTGGTGGTGAAGCTTGCCCCACCATCGGTCGAGACCCGCAGCCGCGAATACCAGCCGCTGGTGACGAATCGGTCGCGCAGCCAAGCTACTTTTTGGAAGTCCTGCCAAGAGAGTAGGCCTGCGCCGCTGGACGCATCCATCCAGTCCAAGCCATTCGCGGAGGTGAGCACCTTCACGCTTCCATTCGTCCCCGTGTAACCCGTGAGGAGGAACCTGGACCCATTCCAGGCTAGACCTGCAAAGGTCACGGAAGAGGTGACACCTGAGATCGTCACCTCGCTCCAGCTGGATCCATTGGTCGAGCGCAAAAGGCGACCGCTCTGTCCAGCTGCCAGATAGACCCCATTGCCAAAAGCAATCGCCTGCAGAGGCGCGCCAGAGTAATGGCTCTCCGTCCAGTCCGATCCATTGGTTGAGCTGGCAATCCAACCCCGCCAGCCTACAGGCGCAGTTAATTCATAGCGTCTGCCAGCGCCGATGAAGCGCACGCCATCGTGCGTTAGCGAGAACAGAGAGCGATTGTCGCCTAGGCTACCCGTCGTCCAGGTCGTGCCGTCGGTGGACCAAGCCCATGGACCGTTGAAACTACCAAAAAACAGTGAGCCAACAGCCACCACACGACCACCGCCTGATGCGATGGCTTGAAAGTCTCCCGAGCTGGCCACATTCAGTCTGCGGGTGAAGCTGCGTGCTGGATCGCTAACCGTCAGGGTATGGTTCAGGGTGGCGATGCCGCCGCGCCCATCGCTGACCCTCAGGGTCAACGAGTAGGTGCCGCCAAAGGCAAAGCTAGGGCTGATGTCAGCACCCGTGACCGTTTCTCCCTGAACTCCAAAGTCCCAATAATAGCTCAGCGTGTCATTCTCAGTGTCCGTTGCAGTTGCCGTGAAGCTGATGGGCTGACGGGCCTGCCCGGTCGGAGGGGCTGAGGTAAAGTTCGCGATGGGTGCTGCATTGGTGGGGAAAAGCAAACCACTGCGCTGGACCACGCCGTTGTCTTCCACCGTCACGAAACGTCCCGCTCCATAGGCTAGCGCATACGCATTGCTAGCTAGCTCTTGATTGCCTGCGGCACGCGACCAAGTTCCGCCACGGTCCGTCGATACCAAGAAGGCAGAAGGCGTGCCGCTTTCGTCCATGGCACGACCTAGGCAGACCAGTGTGCCATCAGGCGCGCTGGCTAGATCGTTCGTGGACCAGATCGTGCCCGTGGGCATCGTTGCCTCTTGCCAGTTGAGTCCATGATCGTCGGTGAAAAGAAGGTTTGAGTACCAGCAGGCGGCGATGCAGCGCCCGTCCTGCACATGCAGGTCATACACATCCACCTCTAGGGAGCGCCGTTGTGTCCAAGTGACGCCATCGACAGAAGTCCAGACAATCTCCCGGCTGCCGCTGGTGGGGTGCCTGGAGATCCCGATCCACTGGCTGCCAGTCCAGATCACATGGCCGAAATCAGGCTCCGTACTCGCGAGGGTTAGCGTCCAGTTTTGACCGTCTTCAGAGCTCAGGACAGTCCCATCCTGACCCACAGCCAAGAAGCGGTTGTCGCCATAGCTCACGTCCAACAGTGATTTGATGCCAGTCGGGAAATTGGCGCGTGACCATCTGCGGCCATCGGGTGACCATAAGATCTGTCCTGTGCTAGCTTGGCTCTGCATTCGGCCAACGGCGACAAACGTGCCAGCACCGTGGGCTAGCTTCATGTCTTGGAGCTCAGAAACCGTGCCGACATTCGTCCACGTTACGCCATCCCAACTCAGGAAGGTCTCTCCTAGAAAGCCCATCGTCACGAAGCGGCCATCGGCATGAATCAACTCACGGAAAAAATAGGAAGTGCCGAGGCTCGTGGATGTCCAGCTGTTCAGTGGATCAGTCACGGTGATCACGCGGTTGGCCGTGGCGGTACCGCCTTTCATATCACTGACCGTCACCGCCAGAGTGTAGGTGCCGCCCACGGTCCAGCTTTGGGAAAGGGTGGAGGCATTGTCAGGCACAACATGGGTGCCTGGATTCCAGGCATAGGCCAGCGTGTCGGTGTTCACATCTGAAGCGGTGATGGAGTAGGTATTCATCTGCCGGGCGGCCACGGTTGTCGGGCCGCTGATGCTGCCAATGGTTGGGGCAGCATTGCCTGCGAAGGGGCCGTAATTCACCCGCACATCGAGCCAGGCTTCATCGCCGCTACCCCCGACAGCCAGAGGCGTGATGAACGCGCGGGAGGTCGTGTCTGCAAAGGTCTGCCCGAGAGCAATCGGTGCATCCAGCAGCATCCCGCTGGTGGTGGGCGTGGTATCCACCAGCCAGCTGCGGCTCTGCCCAGGTCGCTGCCACACTAGGTAAGCGCCGCGGTTCAGGCGCGGGATGCTGCTGTAGCCAGGGCGATAGCCCAGCCAGAGATACTGTTGGTTCGGGGCTGTCGCGCTGCGGGTGATGCGCAGCCCGCGTGGGGAGCCTGTGGTGAACTGGCTATCAATCCGCCGCAACCGATAGGTGCCAGAACCCGCAGCGGTGGTGTCTGTCCACTCGCTCGGGGTCAGCCAATTCAGCAGCGCCTTTGCCTGTGGGTGAAAGTGGCCCCTGGGCAGCAGGCCATCTCCCATGATGTCGAATTCATCCCCATATTCGACGTTGCTGCCTGTGCCGAGTGCGCTGTTGTCTGTCGTTTGCCAAAGACTGGCGTGACCGAGGCCGTAGTTGTGCCCGAATTCATGGGTGAAAATGTCATCATGGATGTTCCCCTGCATCCATAGGTCGCCCCCACCAGCCAGCCCCCCGTAAACAAAACCGCTGCGCATGTTTAAGTTAGTGAAGAGCACGCCGACGATGTCATAGTTGCCGAGACCATTGCTGGCCCCGGTGCCAGTGCTACTGACTGGTCCTAGATTCACCGTGGCGTCACCGCCTGCGCGCAGATTGCGAAAGGTGTTTCGCGCATCCCTCAGCAGTTCGTTGTTTCGGCTATCGCCCGCCGTGCCATTCACATACCAGGCAGAGGTTTGCGGCATCCGGTAAACATTCGCGCTGACTTCCGCATTGATCCAGGTTTTGCCATACGACATGGCGCGGATCTGTGGGGAGACGATTCCATTCAGCACGTCCAAAGTCGCCTGCTGGGTATGAGAGGCACCGATTCGGTCGCTGAAGTCCACGCGGATGATGAAGACTCGTTTTTCGGTTTCCGTCCATTGGCTAGCCTGAGCCTGCTCTGCGATCAGGGCTGCGTTCAGGTCAAAACCCGCACTCGTGCTGCCAGCGGCCGCTTTGCCCTGATGAAACAGAGCGTCCGAACCCGCCTTCGGCCCTGGCAGTTGCTCCATCTGACGTAAGGCCTCGTTCACCTGAGCCACTTCCTCCTCACTCGCGAAGCTGAAAAGCTGACCTCCCCCCAAAGCCACGACGGGAGCTCCAGAGATTGTTTTTCCCGTCAAAAAGCTGCGTTCGGCAGCTGGGGATGCGGAGGGATAAAGCTGCCTTGCGGCCACGATTTCGGCGGATTCCAGCACGCGCAGTGGCTGATCGTGAACGGCTGCCTGACCTTCCAAGGTGATGCCTTGCACGGGAAGACGGTCCTTGCTCATCAGTTCGCCACGGCGGCCATACGTGTGTGCATCGACCTCGCCTTGTTGCAGCGAAAGTTGTGCGATGGAGTCTGGCGTGCCTGCGGGAGCCTGGCACACGGGGTAGTAGCGATAGCTCGCCAGTTCACTGAAGGGTGTCTCTACTTCGGGGCGCAGCTCATCTGGGAGGGCAGCGAACAGATGCAGCGGCAGGCTTTCGCGCAGTGCCTGCTCGGGGTCTTCCAGAATCAGACGTGCCATGCGGCTGCGGCGGGTTTTGGCCAAAGCAAGGCCCTGAGGCAGCATTGCGGTGCGCTGCGTGGCATCAGCTTTCGCGTAGTCGCTGAGCCATGCTTGCAGTCGATCCTCGGCTGGAGGCTCGGTCTGCGGGGAAGGAGGCGCGGGAGGTTCGATCTGGGGCGGTTCGGCACTGGCTGACTGGGGCTCAGTCGCAGGGGCTTTGGCAGAGGCTGCTGGCTGCTCAGAAACGGAGGATTCTGTCGGTGGACTGGACACCATCATCCATCCCAAAAAAGCTGCCAAGACCAGAGGAGGCAGCCAAGCAAAGCGCAGGCATTCAGTTCGACTCATGCGTGAAGAATACACAAACCCAGCGCATGTCGGCAGCTCTTTTGTAAGCTTTCCTGCACTTTCTGACCACGGCTCGTGCGTTCAAAGCGCGGTTGCCAGCTCGGCTCAGCGGCAGCTAAAGTGCGGACCCCATGCGCGCTCGCACCCTCAATCTTTACACCCGCATCCTGCTCTGGTTGCTGGTGAACGTGCTGGTGCTCGGAGCGGCCTTTTGGCTCGTCCTTCAATGGCAGTTCCGGGAGGGCATGCAGGGTGCGCTTGGCGGTGTCATTGGCGATCGTTTGCAAACAATTGGGCGCGAAGTCCATGCGCGGCTCGCCAGTCTGCCGAGGACCGAGTGGGATAGCATGTTGCGTGAGTTCAGCCAAAAGAATGGAGTGCGTGCGCTTTTGGTCACGGTGCCTCCCCGCCAGATCGCCGGGCAGCGCGTGGAGTTGCCAGAAAAGCTACAGCATCTGCTTGCAGACATGCATCCCGAGCTGTCGCGCCGTCCGCCCGGTGCAGCTCCGCCGGAGGATCGACTTGGCCGACCGCCACCGCAGCCTCGGGATGAGCTGGATGTACTGCTTTTGGGTGAAGATTTTTTCCCGCCATCTGACCGTGCCCCACCTCCCAATGCCGAGCCCAGAGAGGGGCCGCGCTTTGATGACCTGTCGAATGCCATGCCTGTGAAGCTAGGCACCTTCATGCTGCCGCTGGGCACGCCGCCCATTTACTACACAGGCATCCGCCTGCCGCTGGTGCCCAGCTGGCATCGCCGTGAGGGACCGCTGATCTTCATGATCATCACGGATCGCATCACGGCAGGCGGGCTGTTCTTCGATGTGCGCCCTTGGCTTCTTGGCTTATTCGGAGCTATGGCCGTGTCTGCACTGCTATGGCTGCCTTTTGTCAGCGGTATCACCCGCAGTGTGCGCGCCAACATGCATGCCACGGAGCAAATCGCGCGTGGACAGTTCGATGTGCGCGTGCCCGAAAATCGTGGAGACGAGCTGGGCCGTCTTTCTCATGCAGTGAATCAAATGGCTGCCCAGCTGGATGGCATCGTGCGCGGTCAAAAGCGTTTCTTGGGAGACATCGCCCACGAGCTCTGCAGTCCGATGGCGCGCATGGAGATGAGCCTTGGCATTCTGGAGGAACGCCTGACGGACAGCGATGCGCTGCGGCTGGCAGATGCGCGTGAAGAGTTGCGCCAGATGTCCTCCCTCGTGCACGAGCTGCTGGCCTTTTCCCGCTCCACCTTGGCCTCGGCGACGAAGCCGGTGGAAGAGGTGCCCCTGCTGAGTTTGGTCGATGAAGCCGCGTCCGTGGAGGCTATCCCGCCGCTGAAGCTCCGGCTACACGTGCCAGCCGACCTCATCGTCCGCTGCATCCCTGACCTGCTCCGCCGGGCTGTCAGCAATATCCTCCGCAATGCCTGCCTGCACGCTCCCGACAGCACGATCGAGATCTCTGCCAGTCGGCAGGGCGATCAGGTGCGGCTGCTCATCGCGGATCAAGGGCCTGGGGTGCCCGAAGAAAGCCTGCCCCGCCTCTTTGAGCCCTTTTATCGTGTGGACACCAGCCGTGACCGTCAGACGGGCGGCAGTGGCCTCGGGCTTGCGATTGTCAAAACCTGCATTGAAACGTGCGGTGGTCAGGTCCGTGTGAGCGCGAATGAGCCCCGAGGTCTGATCTTTGAGATGCAGCTTCCTCGGGCTTGACCAATCCAGGCACAGAGAACACCATTTCCGTCTCAGCAACCATCCCTACCGATGAAAGCCATTACCATCCTCGCCGCCGCCACCCTGACTTTTTCCGTCGCCTCCGCTCAGGACGCGATCGACTTTGAAAAGCAAATCCTGCCCATCCTCAAAGAGAGCTGCTTCAAGTGCCATGAGAAGGAGAAAGAAGACAACGGCAAAATCAAAAAACCCAAAGGTGGTCTGCGTCTGGACAGTGCAGAAGCCATCATGAAAGGCGGCAAAGACTACCCGAGCGAAAATGTGGTGGCCGGCAAGCCAGATGCCTCTTGGCTGTTGAAGACCATGACGCTGCCGGAGTCTGACGAGATGGCCATGCCACCTGAAGGCAAAGGCGACCGCGTGAGCGCTGAAAATCAGGCTTTGGTCAAAAAGTGGATTGAGTCCGGAGCCAGCTTCGGTGCTTGGAAGGGCGTGGAATAAGCTTCCGTCATCCTCCTGTTCATCTCGGCGTGGCTGGTGTTCAGCCACGCCTTTTTTCTACCCATCCGGTATCTTGTGCTGAGAAAGGAAAAAGTCTCAGGCATCACCCAGCGCGCTGACTTTGTGCCCATCTGGCGTGCTATTCTCCGTCGGGTAGCACATCGACAGCTACCTGGAGACGCTGCTCTCCAGCTCCGATGGTCACGCCACGCAATGGGCTGACATCGCTGAAATCCCGGCCCCAGGCTACGGTGACATGTCGGTCACTGGGTAGCACATTGTTGGTTGGGTCGGCATCCATCCATCCTGCTGCCTCGCCGCAATAGACAGAAACCCAGGCGTGAGAGGCATCAGCCCCAATGAGTTTCACCTGTCCAGGGGGAGGCAAGGTCTCCAGATAACCGCTGACGTAGCGTGCAGGTAGGCCTAGGCTGCGCAGGCAGGCGATCATGACCTGGGCGAAGTCCTGACAGACACCGCGGCGCTTCTTTAGCACCTGCTCCACTGGCGTGGCAAAGTCTGTGGCTGCAGGGTCAAAGATGAAGTCCTCATGAATCCGACGGTTGAGGTCGCAGACGCCATCCAGCACGGGACGTCGAGCAGGAAAAGAAGGGCGAGCGTAGTCGGCAAAGATGCTGCCCACAGGAATCAAGGGAGAGGCAAACACCAGCTCTCCGGCCATCGTCGCAGCGGTGGAGACATCTGCCCGGCACGAATCGCGAACCGACTCCCACGCTGGCGTCTGCCCTGGGTCGAGAACGGGAGCCGTAGCCACCTCAACCAAGCTGCGGGCGATGACCTCGAGCTTCTGATGAGAGCCTTCGACCTCGAAATAAACGCAGGTATTGCCAAAGGAATCTGCGCGCTCAGAGCGCTGCATGGGGGTCGGGCGGATGGTGATCTCATGCCAAGGACATTCCTGAAAAGGAAGCGCGCGCGGTTCGAGTCGCGCGATGTAATGCCCGACAGTGACAGGACTCTCGTAGCTGTAAGTGGTGCGGTGGGTGATCTGATAGCGCACGGCAGGTGGGGCAGGGGCTTGGGTTCCGCAGGCCTAGCTTGGCTTCCGGCTAGCGTGGGAAAAATAGTGTTCCGTGATCGTGTCAGACAGCTTTTCCAGATCGGCCATGAGCTTTTTGGTGAAAGCAGAGACGCTCGCCTGGATACCGTTACCTGATTTGGACAAAGCATCCAGATTCATGGCAGTGAGGTCAGACTGGAGGCCACCGATCTGCATTCGCGGCGTCGTGGTCAGGTCAATGCCTGGTGCCATGGGGAGCTGTGAAGCCTGCTTGGCCAGGATTTGAAACTGATGCATGACCGAGCGTGGGTTGATCTCATTCAGCAGCAGCAAATCCAGCACCGGAACCAGGGTGGGCCTGGCAAAGTGCAACCTGCGGTAAGTCATCGTGCTGTCACAAATCTCCAGAAGCGGGGTCAGCAGACTGTCGTCGTCAGCACACAGCAGCGTCGCCGTGCCCACCAGTCCGAGCACTGCATCCGCACGCTCCATGCGTCGCCCTAGCTCCAGGAAGCGCCAGCCATGACCTCGCGTCATGTTTTCCTGCTGCATCCCAGCAACCGCTGCGAGATCGAGCACCAATGTGTCCAGCACACCCTGAGCCATTGAGGGGGAAAACGGGCCTGCTGGCAGGCGCGCATCGCGGTCCAAGCGGTTGATCAGACGCCACATGTCATCGGAGAGGCGATCCCGAGCTGCAGCTGCATTGTAACGAAGCCTGCCGAGCAGTTCCGGCACACTGCCTTGACGGCGGGCATCTCGGAAAATGGGGGGCAGATGCTCCAGCAGATTGTGGGTGCCCTCTGGCACGAGGCCAAGGTGAACCATGAGCGCGATGCAGCCCCGCACTTCGCGGCTGTGCGTCCGGCTTCTTTCACCCGAAAGACGCTGCATGACCGCGCGCAGGACTCGGACTGCGGCTTCCAGACGCTCTGCATATCGCCCCAGCCAGAAGAGGTGATCCGCCACGCGGCTGGGCACGCCACTCGGGGGGCGCGCTGGGCGGATGACGACTGGCTGCTGACGGCGCAGATTTTCGTAATAAGGGTCGGGACGCCCATCGCCGACGACCCAAGTGTCCTTGCTGATGCCTCCACTACGCATCGTGACGAGCCATCTCTGCGGTTCGGGACTGACACGACAGAGACCACCCGGCATGGTGGCAAAGCCCTCTCCCTGCGCGATGGCGAAGGCACGCCAGACCAAGGAACGCGCCTCCAGGCTGGTGCCTGTCCAGGTCGGGGTGGTGGAGAGTTGCAGGACCTCCTGGGCTACCCACTCATGCGGTGCGGCTTGGATCGTCTCCAGCATGCGGGTCTTTTGCTCTGGATCCAGATCGGAAAGAAACACTGGATCACGAGAACCCCGAATGAAGGCAGGCTTGATGACCCAGCGGTCAGGATCGGCAAGCACCATCTCCAGTTCACGGCGCTGCCCGCACCACCAAGTGGGAACGCAGGGCAGCAAAAGCTCCTCCCCTAGCAAATGACGGCACAGGCCCGGCATGAAGGGGTGCAGGGCAGGGGTCTCCACGAGCCCTGTACCGAGACCATTGGCCAGCGCGATGCTGCCATTTCTCCAGGCTTCCAGTAGCCCAGCGGTTCCCAGCAAAGAGTCTGCCTGAAGCTCCAGGGGGTCGCAGTAAACATCATCCACATGGCGGATGGCGACATCGACACGACGCAGTCCTTCCAAAGTTTTCAGCAACAAGTGACGATCTCTCACCGTCAGGTCGGCTCCCTCGACCAAAGGGAAGCCAAGGTAACGCGCCTGAAAGGCATGTTCAAAGTAGGTCTCGTTGTAAGGCCCTGGCGTCAGCATCAAAATGCCTGCTTCACCATTTCGATGCCGTGGAGCTAAAGACCGCAGCATCTCCCGCTTCATTTCATAGTATGAGGCCAGTCTGCGGATTTTGGACGCATTGAACTCCTCAGCATGCACATCAGCCATGATGATGCGATTTTCCAAAGCATAACCATGGCCACTGGGGGCTTGTGCGCGGTCTGCCAAAACCTGCCAACGCCCATCCGCATCCCGAACAAGATCGCAGCCGAGCGTGAAGATGAAACGCCCGCCGGGTGGATTCACGCCCAGCACGGGGCGTAGGTAGCCCGGGTTGGCATGAACCAATCGAGGGGGGAGCAACCCATCCTTGATCAGTCGCTGCGGGCCGTACAGGTCCAGCAGAATGGCATTCAGAAGCCTGCCGCGCTGATCGAGGCCAGCCTGCACATGCCTGAAGTCTTCTTGTGAAACGATGAATGGCAGAATGTCCAGAGCCCAGGGCCGACTTGTGCCCTGCGCATCTTCATAAATGTTGTAGGTAACGCCATGGTCTCTCAGCAGCCTTTGAACATCTTGAGCGCGAGAATCATGGTCCTCCTTGCAGCACTGCTCCAGGTAGCTGGCAAAGGTCTTCCAATGCGGGCGCACGACACCGTTGGAATCCATCATTTCGTCATAAACACCAGACTCTGTTTTGTAGCCTGCCAACTTGATCAAGTCTGGGGGAGGTTCTGCCTCCACAGGAAAGCGAGGCTGCTGAACAGCAAAGGTGGGCATGGGAACGGTTGGTGGCTGTGCCGCGAAATGTTACGCCAGAATCGGGCCAAAATGGCTCGGATTTGCATCAGATTTGATGCATAAAAGCGGCCTGCAGAAAATCCACAGACCGCTAAAGAACTTTCAGCTACAGGGAGTTGATGAGCCGCTTAGCGGCTCATGGGCATCATTTGGCCATAGCGGCCTGTTCCTTCCCACTTCGTGGGGCGATTCCAAGGCATCGTGCTATCCGCCACCGGTGGGGGTTGACGTTCACGGCGCTTCGGTTCATCCGAGGCGCAGGATGTCATGCTGGCAGAAATCAAAACAACACCGCAGGCAGCAAGAAAAAGTTTCTGAAGTTTCATGGGCATGTGATGAGGTAAAGAATGGCGTGGATGAACGTTGTTCGTTGAGAACGCCAGTCGAGATCTTATTGGAACAGATTTTCGAGGATCACGCGATCTCCTGGAGCGATGCTCATGCCATCTGCGATGGTTTCAGGCAAGATGTTGGCCACGGTGCGGTCTTTCTGCACGGAGACGATGCTAAGCTTGCCCACGGTTTGATTGCCACGAGTCACAAGGAATTTGGTAGCCTCCGTGATGCCACGGTTTTGACCTGCATCGACCACCACGAAACCCCAAGCACTGTTTACAGCGACCACACGAGCCACAAGGCTGTTGCGATCGAAGGATTTTTTGCGGTCTTCGATCTTTTTCACGACTTCTTCATAAGCACGACGTGCACCAGCGATTTTCTCCTGCTCAGCATCGGCTTCCTTGCGTTTGATTTCGATAGCCGCTTCGGTTTCAGCCGTAGCTTTTTTCATGGAGTTGATTTCTTCTACCATGTTTTCTGGCTTCATGCCCTGAGGCAATTTATCCAAGCGCATCTTCAGGTCCGCCAGTTTCTTGTTGGCAGCGTCGAAAGCGTCTTGGTCACGGCGAAGGTCATTCTCGACCTGGGCCAGCTTCAGTTTTTGGCTTTTCACCTTTTCGCTTTCAACATCAAGTTCACCCTGAACTTTGGCGATTTCACCGTTGGCTTGGGTCACTTTGGCGACGTTGTTGTTTGCCTCAGCGAGGGCTCGCTGGACTTCGAGATTGATCATGGTGACACTGTTGCGCACGGTCGCAAACTCACGTCCATTTTGGAACGCAAAGAATGCGGACACGATCATGATCACGGCACTCAGAATGAAAAAAACTTTAGTCATGACAGGAAAAGAAGGGGAAAGAGAGGGATTAGCGTCAGGTGCAGTGAATTAAGGCTTTGCGGGAGCGGCACCAAAGGGGTCATTCATATTGGGTTTGTCTGCGGTTCCAGATGCGGCTGGAGCAGCACCAAAAGGATCTGAACTCGCAGCAGGTGCAGGAGCGGCACCGAAAGGATCTGAAGAGGCCGCAGGCGCTGCTGGAGCCGGAGCAGCCCCAAAAGGATCAGACGTGGCAGGTGCAGCAGCAGGAGCACCAAACGGATCCGAGCTCATTGGAGCGGAAACGGGTGCTGTGGGTGCAGTCGGCGTCGTGGATTCTGTAGAGGGAGTCGGTGCATCTGGGGCAGCCTGCACGGGCACGGCAACCACCACATCGCCATTCTGGATGATCTGACCGTTGGCCAGGGAACCGGGGATGACTTCTGCTACGGAACCATACTGCTCTACATTTTTGACCTTGAGTTTGGCGATGACCTGCTTGCCGCGCTTCACTTCGAGGTCGGCATTCGCGAAAACACCGCCCGTGTTGCCTTTGTTCAAGATGGCAACATCCCACTCAGGGAAAAATTGAGCCACGCGAGCTGTGAAGTCTGGATCTACAATGCCACGGCGGCCACGAGCTTCCGAATCACGCAACTTAGCTGTCGTAGCGACGAGGTCATCGTAAGTCGATTTGATGTCAGCCATTCGCTGGGTCTGGTTGGCTAGGGCGCTTTCAGCTTCTTGTTGCTTGCGCTTCAGATTTTCGATCTGAGCGACCAATTTTTCCACGTCGCCCGCTTCTTCGATCTGCTTTTCCATGGCAGTGACGTTTTGCTGAAGCTGATCCAGGTTGCCTTTGATCAAGCCCAAGGAAGTTTCTTTTTCTGCCACCAAGCTGGAATACTTCACGGTCTCATCTTTGGCGGTGCTCAATTCTTTCTGCACGGATTCTAGTGTAGTCTGACGGCTGGCGAGTGCGTCCACAGCTTCTTTCGCGCGATCCTGTGCGGCCTTGACGTTAGCCTTGGCAAAGCTCTCGCGGGCACGCTCGGCAGTGAGGTCTTGCTGATTGACCCATGCGAAGTAGCAGGACGCAATCAAGCAAGCGGCGGAGAAGGTGGAGAGGAGCTTCCAGAGCATGGTAGGTGTGAATAAGTGAAAATTAGACAGCTGTTCTACCGAATGACCACTTTCACGACAACACCAATTTTGCACATGTCGGTAAATTCGTTTCAAACTCGCCAATCTTCATCTTTTGCGTTGACGACTTGGCAGCTGTCAGCCTAGATACACGTGTTCCGACGCGATACACGCGAAGGCGCATTGGTGAGATGGCTGAGTGGTCGAAAGCACATCTTTGCTAAAGATGCGTAGCCTTATCCGCTACCGAGGGTTCGAATCCCTCTCTCACCGCCAGCGTTCTCAGCTAAAAAAGAAAACTGAGGCAGCCTGTTATTTTTTCCCAAACAGCCGAGACAGCAGTCCCTTTTTTTCAACCGTGCCTTTTTCACTAGGCGCGAGCGGTTGAGGTGTGCGTCTTCCGAGGAGGGAAGTGGACGATTCGGGCTTTTTCACCTCTGGAGGGGGATTCGTTAGCGGTTGCCACCACTCCGGTTTCAGTGTGCCTGCTTCTTTCCAGAGTTCCATGCCGTTTTGCCAGATCAGCGTATGTGCATTCAGTAGGCCTTTCGCGGCGAGTTCTTGCATAGCCTTGTCATCATGGGGGCCATTCGCAGCGCCTTCATTGTTGTAATACCAAGTCATCTGGCTCTGCTTATGACACGGGCCGTTTAGGCTGGAAAGCTCTTTCCATCACGCTAGACCCAGCTGGGCCACTTGCTCTTCGTCTAACCCCAAGTAGTGGCCGATCTCATGCAGCAGTGTGATCCTGACTTCTTCGCGAAATTGAGCCCGATTTTTGCCACTATGGTCCCATAGGTTCTCTAGAAAGAGGCGTATGCAGGGAAGATCGCTGCTGGATTCACTTTCGGGAATCATCAGGCTGGTGCCCTCAAAAAGACCCAATAGGTCCTTTTCGTCCTCAGAGTCAGAGGTGTCTTCGGTCTCAATGCGGCAGTTCACCAGGGCTTGGCGCAGCTCTTCGGGGAGTTTGGCCAGCGTGCGCTGAATTTCTGCCTCCGCGATGTTCTTCAAGTGCTGCTCCTTCATTTTTACCGTCGATCATTCACCGTCGTAAAGGGTGCCTGCACGTCGTCCGCTATTGAAGTTTCCACCGCCCATGTCGCGCATGAAGTTCCCCTGAATTTGATTGCCCAGGCCGTTCACGCGAGACGAGCTGTAGAGAGATCCGTTCACCTGACCGGCTGTGGGGGGCTCTAGCTGCACCGGTGCATCTGGGGTTGGGATGCCGAGCGATTTAAGTTCACTTTGGGCAAGCTGATGCCGACTCCAGAGCATCGTGTCCACTTTGTTTCTCACCTTCTGATCTAGCGCCGATAATGAACTCTGATACTGCTCGACCGTGAGTTGGCCTGAAGAGCGTTGCTTTGACAATTCATCATACTGAGATTGATGCTCGGCTCGGACCTGACGCTCCAGTTGGTCGAGCTGATCGGGAGTCGGCATCGTGTTGGTCGAGCAGCCGCTGATTCCTGTGATCAGGAGAACTAAGCAAACCCAAAACAAAAAGGTAGGACGCATCATTGGAAGGTTAGAATGCCAGGGTTCACTTCGCTTGCAAACGGCTCGTGCCAGAACTCTTCCCATGTTCATGCGGTCTCGAGGCCTGTCATCTCTCCCGTGCTCGTCGCGAAGGCCTTATCCTGCATTCCGAGGCGGTGCAGCATGCTCAAATACAGATTCGGCAGTGGGTAGTTGTCGTTTGGGTCAAAGGCGAGGTGCTGGCCGTGCTTGAAGCCGCCTCCGGCGAAGAGGACGGGCATGTTCTTGTTGTCATGACTGCTGGCGTTGCCGAGGTTGGAGGTCAGCAGCACCATCGTGTCGTCGAGCAGCTTGTCGGTCTTTAGTTTGCGCAGAAAGGCGGCCCATTCGTGGATGACGCCCTGCTCGACGAGGGCGAGCTGCGCCAGCTTTTCCTCGTCCATGCCGTGGTGGCTGAGGTTGTGGTAGCTTTCTTCGACGCCTTCGATGCCCTGCACGTTGTTTCCGGTCACGTGTAGCGTGATGAATCGCGTGCTGTCGGTGGCCAGCGCCATGTGCACGATGTCGAGGTAGATGCGCTCAACGGCCACTTCGTTGTCGCGTGGGATCTGGCGCGGCAGCGCGAGCTTCACCTTCGGTTTTGGCTTGTGCGTCCAAGCCTCGTTTGCGGCGAGTCGCTGCTCCAGCTCACGCACGCTGGTGAACCACGAGTCGAGCTTGTCACGATCTCCAGCGCCGAGTTCGCGTTGCAGCGATTTGGCTTCAGCACCCACCACGTCCATCACGCTGCGGCCCTGGCGGATCAATTCGGCCTGCCGCTCCTGTTCGGCAGGGGTGTCATCGACAAACAGTCGCGTGAAGAGCTTCATCGCACTGTTTTCCGCCGGAATCATCGAGCCATTCTCCGTGTAGCTCGGGCTCGTTTGCGAGTTCGTGTTCAAAACGAGCGATGGAAACCGCGTCTCATGCCCCAAGTGCTTCGCCATCAGCTGGTCGAGCGAGATCGTGTTCCGCGTCGTCGAGCCCCGCGCATTCGGACAAGCCGAAAAAATGCTCCCCTCCGCCGTGTGACCTCCCGTGACGCCCGGATGCGAAGAACCCGACACCACTGTAAAATCCTCCCGCAGGTCCTGAATGTCCGCGAGATAACGTGAAGGCTTGTAGCCGCGCCCCGAGCCTTCCGGCACCAAATTCGGATTGTGCAGTCCGAGTGCTAGACTCATTCCCACAAAGCGCTTCGCCTGCCTCGTCTCCTTCACCCCTGCCAAGGCCGGAATCATCGCTTCAAGCAGCGGCAAACCGAGCGTGATGCCCGCGCCACGCAGCATGGCACGACGCGAAAGATGCTTTTGAAAAGTAAAAGTGCTCATCGTTGCCTGAGTAACGTTTGGCGCGTCCACCTCTATCCTTGGATTCCTCGCAGCCCGACAGAACAGAATGCCTGGGGAGCTTAGCGCTATCTTTCCATTCCTTGGCCATGACTTGCGGTCTTGGGTGGACGCTCTTGCTCACGGGCAAAAGGTCGTGCAAGGATGGGGGATGTCTTCTTTTGTGGATGATTTGGTTTCTCGTCTGGGTGCTGATCGTGTTTCTGTGCACTCGGCGGATTTGGCAGCGCATAGCACGGATAAGTGGTTTGCTTCGGCATCGCCTGCCGTGGTGGTTCATGCGCAATCGACAGAGCATGTCGCAGAGACGCTTCGTTTCGCGCAAGAGCGCAAAATCCCTGTCACGCCCCAGGGGGCACGAGTCGGTTACGTGGGCGGCTGTGTGCCAGTGCAGGGCGGCATCGCTCTGTCTGTTTTTGGCATGAACCGAATTCTCGAAATCAACACAGCCGATGGAGTCGCCGTGGTGGAACCAGGGGTGATCACTGGAGCTTTGCAAAAAGCGGTTCGGGAAAAAGGGTGGTTTTACCCGCCGGATCCGGCTTCGTTAAAGGAGTGCAGCCTTGGCGGCAACATCGCCACCAACGCGGGTGGACCTCGTTGCCTGAAGTATGGTGTGACACGCCACTATGTTCTGGGGATGGAGGCCGTGCTGATGGGGGGCAGCATCGTCAAGGCAGGGGGGCGCTGTCACAAGAACAAGACTGGCTTTGATCTCGTCGGACTCATGGTGGGGAGCGAGGGCATGCTTGGTGTGGTGACGCAGGCGACGCTACGGCTCATTCCGCATCCGCCGACACGCGCGATGCTTTCGGCGGGTTTTCGTAGCTTTGCGGAAGCTGCCCATGCGGTGCAAAGGATCCTCAACTCGGGCTTTTTGCCCAGCGCGCTGGAGATTGCTGACAAATTCACGCTGCGTGCGGCACGCGAGTATTTGGGGGAAAGTGTGACGCCGCGCGGAGAGGCGCATCTACTGGTTGAGATCGACGGTCATGAGCCATCAGTGCGAGGAGAGTTGTCACTGCTAGCGCGCTTGGTTCGCGACCTCGGATGTCTGGAGCTGGAAGAGGCGATGGGAGAGGAAGCTTGCGAGCGTTTCTGGAAACTGCGCCGTGAGTTCAGCTACAGCCTGCGGAATACGGGATTGATCAAGCTCAACGAAGACATCGTGGTGCCTCGTGGGCGTCTTGTTGAGTTGGTCGATTTTGCAGAGCGATTGCAGTCCGAGCATGGTTTCCCTGTCGCTTGCTTTGGCCATGCGGGCGATGGCAACATCCACGTCAACATCATGGTGCCGACCATGGATGATCCTCCTGTGCGTGAGCGTGCAGAGATCGCCCTCGATCAGCTATTCCGTCAAATCATAGCCTGGGGGGGGGCCATCACAGGTGAGCATGGAGTCGGGCTCGCGAAGAAAAGATGGTGGCGTGAGGCCGTGGGAGACACAGCGCATGACACTCACCTGCGGATCAAAGCAGCGCTCGATCCTGATGGCCTTTTGAATCCAGGCAAGTTCCTCAGTTGAGGGCAGGCAAGCCATTGGATCGAATGAGTGAGTCGTGCGGCTTCCATGGGCCCTCATCGAAACACTTGCTTCAGCACCGCCTTTTCTTCGGGGCTCAGGCTATCGCGCCAGACCTGCCCCCCGCCTTGGCCAAGGCTCTTCGCCGTTCCAGCAGCTTGGGGTCCTGAGGCGCTTTGGTCGATCTCATGCGTTCCGTTTTGCACGCCAAGCAAGGTGCCGGGTTGAGCTCGGCTAAAGTCACGGCTTGTGAGTCCTTCGGTCTTGTGGGTGCCAAAGTCGTTGGCTTCTTCCGATAGGGTCAGAGGAGCGGTTCCTGGTCCGCGACCCTCTTCGCCCTGGCCCGCGTTGGGTTGGTTGGGCCCGGTCGGCATCTGATTGCCTGACTTCTTGCTTTCTGCCAGCGCGTCATCTTCTCCCTCACCATCGCCGAGGAACCCCTTTTCCCCTCCAAAGCCTGGTTTCATGGATTCACAGACGCCTGCTTTTTGCTTCATGGAGTCTTGCATTTGCTTCAGCTGTTCCTTGGACAAGCCTTTCAGGTCTTTTGGGTCGAGCAGGGAAAGCTTGTCCATGAGATCGGCATCGGGTTTCATGCTTCCAGAGCGCATTTGCTCAATGGCTTCGGTGAGTTCTTTTTGCATCTGCTCACGACCCGCTTCGCTCAGCTTCTCATGATGCTGGCCCAGAGCATCAAGGCTACGTGCCGCATCGCTCAGCTGCTGTCCTAGGCGTTGAATATCGCGCTTCAATTGCTCACGCAATTCGTCGGAGGCATTCAAGCTTTCGTGGCTGAACCAGTCCTCTTTTGGACGCTCCGATAAAGCACGGAGCTTTTGCTCTCGCTCCTCCAGTGCGTTTTTGTCTGCTATCTTTTCTTCTTTCAGCTTTTCCAACCATTCCTCCATCTGATGCCAAGCCTGAGGTTTGGCCGTGGGCATGACTTGAGATTCATCTACATTCAATGGCAAAAGGTGAGCCCCCGCCATGCACACGATGAAAAAAAGCGGTGGGATCATCAGGCGCTGCCACTGCCAGTGCAGACCATCTTTGACCTGAGCGGGTGGACAGGGCCATGCAGTCTTGCCATGCCGAGCCGTGGTGAGCGCGTTGTTCAATCCCAACTCGAATTCCAATCGGATCAGAGCCTGATCATGGTTCATCCGATGTTGCCAACCCATGCCAACGGCAATGATGAGGATGCCAAGTAAACCGCCAAGACTGGCCCCTACCAAGGTCAACAGGCTAGGTTCCGAGCCCAATGAGCGCCAGAGAAGCACGCCGA
This sequence comes from Verrucomicrobiaceae bacterium, assembly GCA_027484445.1. GTDB lineage: Bacteria > Verrucomicrobiota > Verrucomicrobiia > Verrucomicrobiales > Verrucomicrobiaceae > Prosthecobacter. The sequence goes on along the minus strand of JAIXSY010000025.1, from coordinate 232,325 downwards.
CAAAGCCAAGGATGCCCAGGATCATCAGCCCGGTGCTGGCCGATTGTGCGATCCAGGCTGCATTCACCTTGAGCGCAGTGCGCTGAGCCAGCTTCTGCCAGTCTCTTTCATGGTTTGCAGGCGTATTCATGGCTTACTCCATACCTTCAGTCGCTTCGTTTGGCGAGAAAATCATGACGCTAGGTGATAGGTGAGCTGATAGAAAGCCCAGCTAGGTTCAGTAAATTGGTCAGACCACCTGATCATCATGTTTCTCGATGCCATAGCACGTCCGCCTTCTCTTGTGGAAAAGGTTTGTCAGTCCCTGTCGGAGATCGCCCGTCGTGATTTGCGGGATGACAACGGCTGGCTACCGACGGAGCGTGAGCTGTCCGCTCAGCTAGGAGTCAGCCGAAGTGTGGTGCGAGAGGCTGCAAAGCGGCTGGAACTTCAGGGGCTGCTGGAGATTCGTCAGGGCAGCGGCATGAAGGTCGTGGATAAGCTGCACAAACCCCTGAACGGCTCTTTGAGCCTACTGGTCCCGGATGAAAAGCAGCGAATCGCACAGCTCACAGAGGTGCGACTCGCTCTCGAACCTGAAAATGCACGTTTGGCAGCGGAGCGAGCCAAAAGTGCGGACTTGCGTGCTTTGTCCGCCTGTCATGACCGACTGGTGGCGTCTTCGAGCTTTGAGGAGCAGGTCGCAGCCGATGGGGATTTCCATCGACTCATCGCAGAGGCCTCAGGGAACAAGATTTCGGCTCTGTTGATCACCTCACTCTCGGATTTGCTGACGGCTAGCCTGAAACATGGCTACAGCCGAGTCACGAAGGATCTCGCGGTGGCTGATCATGCCAAGGTTTTGAAGGCTATCTTGCATCAAAATGGAGGTGCTGCCGCTCGTGCCATGCGCACTCATCTGGAACACGCACGGGAAGACCTTGCCCTATGAATGAGCCGCTTGATTTCTCACGTCGTGACTTATTGAGTCACATGACCACGGGCCTGACGGGCATTGCCTTGTCACGCCTGTGGGGGGCTGAGCATCGTCCTCAGCCCCACTACCATCCCAAGGCCCGGCAAGTGCTACAGATTTTCTGCCCGGGCGGTGCTTCTCATGTGGATCTTTGGGATCATAAGCCGTTGCTGGAAAAGCATCATGGCAGGCCGCTGCCAGGTGCGCCTGAGGTGAGTTTTCAGGGTAAAAACGGCAACCTCATGAGGTCACCCTGGGCCTTTCAACCTGCGGGTCAGAGCGGCAAGATGATCTCATCGCTGCTACCGCATCTCTCCCGTCATGCAGATGACATGGCATTCATCCACAGCATGACCAGCCGGACCAACACGCATGGGCCAGGGTGCATCGCGATGAACTCTTGCTTTACGCGCGAAGGGTTTCCTTCCGCAGGTTCTTGGGTCAGCTATGCCTTGGGTTCGCTGAATGACAATCTGCCCACTTATGTCGCGATTCAGGACCTACGCGGAGAGCCGCCAAACGGCAAAGCCAACTGGTCGAATGGATTCCTGCCCGCCCAGCATCAAGCTGTCACCATGTCGGCTCAGCAGGCCTTGCGAAATCTCGTGCGCCCGCCTGTCATCCATGAGGACGAGGAACAGGACACGCGTGATTTTCTCCAGCAGATCAATCGCCAACACGCCAAGCTTCATCCTGGCCATCATGAGTTGCAGGCTCGTATGGCAGCCTACCAAATGGCAGCAAAGATGCAGCTGACGGCTCCTGAAGTCAGCGATCTTTCGAGGGAACCTCAGCATGTGCATGACCTCTACGGAACTCAAGATGCCAATGAACTGAAGGCAGCTTATGCGCGCAATTGCCTGCTAGCCAGGCGCTTTCTAGAGCAAGGGGTGCGCTATGTCAGTCTCTACTGTGCCTCAAGAGCCAGTGCGGTGGATGGCCTGTTGAATTGGGATGCGCACAAGACTTTGAAGGCCGACTACAAGCGCCATGGGCCGATCTTTGATCAGCCTACAGCAGCATTGCTCACCGATCTGAAACAGCGTGGCATGCTGGATGATGTTCTGGTCATTTGGTGCACAGAGTTTGGTCGGATGCCGACGCACCAGGAGGGAACCAGTGGCCGGGATCACAACCCTGACGCCTTCACCACCTGGATGATGGGCGCGGGAGTAAAAGGTGGCGTAAGCCATGGTGAGACGGATGATTTTGGTCGTCGTGCAGCCGTGGATGTCACTACGGTTTATGACTTCTACGCCACAGTCTTGCACCTCCTCGGTCTCGATCACGAGAAGCTCACTTATTACCACAACGGAGCCAACCGACGGCTGACGGATGTGCATGGCCATGTGCTGAATTCGATCCTTGCCTGATCCATGAAGCTATTCTTTTCATTCATCGCGGGCGTGTCGGTTCACACGGCATCCGCTAGCTCTGAGGGATTGCTTTTCTTCGAACAAAAAGTGCGCCCTGTGCTGGTCGAGCATTGTTATTCCTGCCACAGTGCGGAGGCTAAGAAGCTCAAAGGCAACCTCTATCTCGACTCCAAGGCTGGCTGGCAAAAAGGTGGAGACAGCGGTGAGCCAGCGATCATTCCAGGCAAGCCGGAAGAGAGCCTGCTGATCCGCAGTATTCAGCATTTGCAAGAGGATCTCGAGATGCCGCCCAAGAAGCCCAAGCTAGCGGCTGCCATCCTCGCTGATTTGGTGACCTGGGTGAAAATGGGTGCGCCTGATCCCCGCGAAGGCGTGAAAGTGGAGATGAAGCGTGCGGACAAGACTTGGTGGTCCCTGCAACCGCTTCGCGATTGGAAATCTCTAACCTTCGATTCCAAAGGCACGGGTATTGATGACTTTATCGCAGCCAAGCTCAAGGAGAAGGGACTCGATTTCAATCCACCTGCCGATCCGCGCGCGTTGATTCGCCGCATGACCTATGATCTGCATGGTTTGCCGCCGACCCCGGAGGAGGTGGAATCCTTTTTACAGAAGCCCGATATCGTAGCACTTGTGGATCGTTTGTTAGCTTCACCACGTTATGGCGAACGCTATGCACGTCATTGGCTAGATGTCGTTCGTTTTGGTGAATCCAATGGATTCGAGCGCAATTTCATCATCGACGATCTCTGGCCCTTCCGTGATTACGTCATCCGTAGCATCCATGCCGACAAGCCCTTCGATCAATTGATCATGGAGCACCTCGCTGGAGATGTGATTGGCAAAAACCAGCCTAACGTCGAAGTCGGCAGTGCCTTTCTTGTCGCGGGGCCTTACGATGATGTGGGCAATCAAGATCCTGTGGCACAGGCAAACATTCGAGCTGCAACTTTAGACGAGATGGTGACGGCCACGAGTGGCGCTTTTCTCGGTCTTACCATCAACTGTGCGCGCTGTCATGATCACAAGTTTGATCCCATTCCTGCGGATGATTACTATCGGATCAAGGCAGCCTTTGAAGGCGTGATCCATGGTCGTCGTGTAGTCGCTACGGATGAGGCGCGCGCAGCTCATCAGCAGGAGTTGAAGCCTTTGCAAGCTGAGCTGTCTCGTCTCACGGCAGAGTACAATGCGCTAGAAAAAGCAGTGAATGATCGTGCTAAGGAAGCGGTTGCTGATCTTCGCTTCCCGCGTTCTGCGGTGGATGTGCATGGCACTGAAGAAAGTTTTGCGCCCATTGTGGCCAAGCAGCTTCGTTTCGTGATTCACAGTTTCACGAGCGATTATCAGGGCGCTTCCTCCAAGCGTGCTGGCGGTGGCAAATTGACGGAGTTCGAGGTCTTTGACACTTCGGGCAAGAATGTCGCGCTGTTTAGCCATGGCACTCAAGCTGAAGGCGCACGCTCTGCCGTGGCGGAAGATTTCCCCCAGGCATACGGTCCGCAATACTGCATTGATGGTGCGCGTGGAGAGGCTTGGTTCATTGGCAATCCACCTGTGCTCACGCTGACCTTTGCGAAACCTGAACGCATCACCCGCGTGAACTTCATCAATGCTCGTGGCGAGCTTGGCACGGATGAAAGCAAGGTGCGTGGGGCAACGCCCACGGAGTATGAAATTCAAGTCTCCGAGGATGGTCAAACGTGGACAACGGTGGCGACGGATGAAGGTCGCCAGCCTGCGACGCCTGGCCATGCCTTGGCCAAAGCACGGAAAGCAGTCATCACCGCTGAGCAAGGAGCGCGTCTCGCAGCGCTGCAAAAGCAGATCGCTGCAACTCAGGCAAAGATCAGTCGGGTGCCGCCTTTGCCGCAGATGTGGGTAGGCAATCATGTCCAACCGAAAGAACCCACAAGACTGTACAGAGGTGGCGACCCGATGAAGCCAGGGGAAATCGTTTTGCCCGCCAGCCTAAAAGTGCTGAGTGAGGTGACACCCGCCTACCAGCTGCCGGTTGATGCTCCTGAAGGCGAGCGTCGTCTCGCTTTGGCCAAATGGATCACGCAGCAGAATCCGCTGACCGCTCGTGTGCTGGCCAACCGTGTGTGGCAGTGGCATTTCGGCACTGGGATCGTGGATACGCCCAGTGATTTTGGCTACTTGGGCAGTCCGCCTACGCATCCTGAGTTACTCGATTATTTGGCCAATCGGCTCATCGCTCATGGCTGGCGTTTGAAGGCATTGCACCGGGAGATTTTGCTCTCGAAGACCTACCAACAAAGTGCTGCCCATCGTGAAGACGGTGCGCGTGTGGATGCTGCCTCGCGTTTGCTGTGGCGATTTCCGCCGCGAAGATTGCAGGCCGAAGAGGTGCGCGACACGATGCTCTTCGTCGCTGGGCGATTGCTGCTTGAGCCGATGGGAGGTGCAGGCTTCAGGCTTTACAAGCACATGCAGAACAATGTGAGCACCTATTCACCGTTGGATCAGCATGGTCCTGAGACCTATCGCCGCGCGGTATATCATCAAAGTGCGCGGGCTAGCATTGTGGATTTGTTGAGTGATTTTGATTTTCCTGACCCCGCGTTTGCAGCACCTCGCCGAGCCAATACCACGACACCGCTGCAGGCGTTGACCTTGCTGAATCACAGCTTTGTTCTGGATATGGCTGGTGCTCTGGCAGAGCGGCTGCCTCAAGCCAAAGCGGTGGAAGCGGCTTATTGGATTGTTTTCCAGCGTAAGCCGGAGACGATGGAACTCAAAGCCGCCGAGCAGCTGATCTCTCGCCACGGCGTGCGCGCCATGTGCCGTGCTCTTTTGAATGCGAATGAGCTGATCTACTTGGATTAAACCCAGATACTGAAGTTCATCGCTGCAAGAATGCCCCGTTGACGCAGAAGTTCGAGCTCCAGGTTAAATTCTCTGAATCCAGTCTCTGAAAACAAGAAGCCGCGCAGAAGAAATCTGCGCGGCTTGGGTTTTCCGGGAGGGCTGATTTGAGAGTTGGGGGGATTATTTCACGGCCTTCTTCAGGGCATCTGCCTTGGTGGTCAGTTCCCAGGTCAGGTCAGCATCGTCGATCTTGCCAAAGTGGCCGTAGTTCGTGCTCTTGCTGTAGATTGGGCGAAGAAGGTTGAGCTGCTTGACGATGTCAGCTGGTTTGAAGGAGAAGACCTTGAGCACCGCGTCAAGGATCTTGTCATCGCCTGCAATGCCGGTTCCAAAGGTGTCGATGTGAACGCTGACGGGTTTTGGATGGCCGATGGCGTAGGCAAACTGAACTTCACAGCGTGCGGCAAGGCCTGCGGCGACGACGTTCTTGGCGACCCAGCGGCCCATGTAGGCGGCGCTACGGTCCACTTTGGACGGATCTTTGCCGGAGAAGGCACCCCCGCCGTGACGGCCCATGCCGCCGTAGGTATCCACGATGATCTTGCGACCGGTCAGACCGCTATCACCCTGCGGACCGCCCACGACGAACTTGCCGGTCGGGTTGATGAGATACTCGGTGTCCTTGGTGAGCATGTTCTTTGGCAGCACTTTCTTGACGATTTGCTCGATGCAGAACTTCTCGATTTCTTTGTGCGTGGCGCTTTCGGCGTGTTGGGTCGAAATGACAACGTTCACGATGCGGGTAGGCTTGCCATCGACATACTCGACAGAGACTTGGCTCTTCGCGTCGGGCCGCAGCCACTTGGCCAGCTTTCCAGCTTTGCGAATCTTGGTCAGCTCGCGGCCAAGGCGGTGAGCATACATGATCGGTGCAGGCATGAGTTCTGGCGTCTCATCGCAGGCATAGCCAAACATGATGCCCTGGTCGCCGGCACCCTGCTCGGAGGTCTTTTTGCCCTCAGCTGCTGCAGCATCAACGCCTTGAGCGATGTCGGGGCTCTGGATAGTCAGGTAGTTGTTGATGAAGAGTTTGTCAGCGTGGAAAACATCATCGTCATTGACGTAGCCGATGCCGCGCACGGCTTCGCGGATGACTTTGCCGATGTTAATGACTTCATCGATCGGCTTGGTGGTGCCGAGCTTTTTGTTCTGAAGCTTGGGGATGGTGATCTCACCACCGACGACGACGATGTTGCTCTTCGCGAAGGTTTCGCAGGCCACGCGGCTGCTCTTGTCCACGGCCAAGCAGGCGTCGAGGATGGCGTCAGAGATGGTGTCGCAAACTTTGTCAGGATGGCCTTCGCCGACGGACTCGGACGAGAAGATGAAACTACGGGACATGGTGTGGGTCGTGTGGGTGATATGGACGAATCATGATTTGATGATGCGTCCGGGACGGCGCGGAGAGTAGTGCCCAAAGTGAGAGCGTCAATGGCCTTTTCCAGATGTCCATTTTGCCTTTGACATCACGCCTTGTTTCAGGAAGGCCCTTCAGGGTCCATGACATCCCCGGTGGGCTGTCGGCCTGATTTCACCTCCAACTCTCTCTTTTTCATTCTGCATGTCTGTCTCTGCTGTTCTCCTCTTTGCTGGTCAAGGTGCTCAGAAAGTCGGCATGGGCAAAGACCTCGCCGAGGCTTTCCCTGCGGTGCGCTCTCTGTTTGATCAAGCCAATGCGGCACTAGGGTATTCGCTGACCCAGGTCATGTTTGAGGGGCCGATGGAGGAGCTGACTCGCACCAGCCGATGCCAGCCAGCGCTGTATGCTCATGGTTTGGCGATTCTGGAGATCCTGAAACAAAAGGTGCCTCACCTCAAGATTGCAGCCACGGCTGGGCTTTCTCTGGGTGAGTTCACGGCTCATGCTGCTGCTGGCACGTTTGATTTTGCTACAGGCTTAAATTTGGTCTTCCAGCGCGGTAGCTTCATGGAGGAAGCCTGCGAAAACACTCAGGGTGCCATGCTGGCCATGCTGGGTGGGGAAGAGTCCGTCATTCGCGAACTCGCAGCAGAATGTGAGGTCGATGTGGCCAATCTCAACGCGCCGGGGCAGATCGTGCTGAGTGGTAGCGTCGAGGGCATCCAGGCTGCTGCGGCAAAGGCGAAAGATAAAGGCATCAAGCGTGCCATCCCGCTGCCAGTGGCGGGTGCCTACCACAGCCGCCTGATGAAGAGCGCACAGGAAAAACTCGCGTCAGCTTTGGCTGCGGCCCCCCTTCAGTCGCCAAGCGTGCCTGTGATCTGCAATTTCGAAGCACGCGCAGTCAGCACGCCTGAGGAAATCCGCAGTACGCTCACCTCTCAGGTCACGGGTAGCGTGCGCTGGGTGGAGTCTATCCAGGCGCTGCGCGCGGCAGGGCATGAGCTTTTCATCGAGCTGGGACCCGATGCCACGCTTGCTGGTCTGATGGGCAAAATCGACAAGTCCGCGAAGGTCATCAGCATCAAAGATCTGCCTTCGCTGGAAGCTGCCGTTGCTGAACTCATCCCGGCCTGAACTCACTCCGGCCTTGAGCACTTCTTCTTTCATCCTTGGCATCGACCTGGGCACGACGAATTCACTCGTCGGGGTGGTGGATAGTGGTTTCCCGATCCTGCTGGCCGATGAATCGGGAAGCCGACTCACTCCTTCGTCCGTGAATTATGCGGCTGATGGCCAAGTCTTGGTCGGTGCTGCGGCTTTGCGCAAACGTGGCCTAGAACCGCAGCGCACGGTGACTAGTGTGAAGCGACTGATTGGACGCCGCCCTGGGGAAGGGGATTGGCAGCCGCCCTACCACTTGCGTCACCTCGGCACCACGCCGGTGCAGGTTTCGGCAGAAATTTTGCGGCGGCTGAAGGCCATCGCAGAGCGTGCCTTGGAGCAACCCGTCAGCCGTGCGGTCATCACGGTGCCTGCTTATTTCAATGATGGCCAACGCAACGCCACCAAGCAGGCGGGCGAACTGGCTGGGCTAACGGTCGAGCGCATTGTCAGTGAGCCAACGGCTGCCGCACTCGCTTACGGATTGGATAAACTGGGCGAGCATCAAAAGATCGCGGTTTATGATCTGGGGGGAGGCACCTTTGACATCAGCATCCTGGAGATGCGTGAGGGGGTATTTCAGGTGCTCAGCACCGCTGGAGATACACAGCTCGGTGGTGATGATATCGACCGTGCGCTTGCTGCTTATCTGGCCCCTACGGAGACAGATCCTGCTTTGTTTCTGGAGGTCGCTGAGGCGGCCAAGAAGCGTCTCTCTAACGAGGAAGTGACGCGGGTGGAGCTGCCGTTTTATGATGGCCAAAACAGCCTCAGCATGGAGCTGAGCCGCGAGACCTTCGAGAAGCTAATCCGGCCTCTGATTGAGCGCACGAAGTCGCATTGCCTTCGGGCGTTGAGCGATGCGGGGCTTTCCCCAGAGCAGTTGGATGAGGTCATCCTCGTTGGGGGAAGCACTCGCATCCCCCTGGTGCGTCGCTTTGTCGCCAAGCTTTTTGGGCGGGAGCCGAACATCTCTCAAAATCCAGATGAAGCGGTAGCCATGGGTGCCGTGATTCAGGCAGGCATTCTCAGTGGGTCTCTGCGCCACGTTTTGCTGCTCGATGTCACGCCACTTTCGCTCGGCATCGAGACCTTTGGCGGGTTGATGAACATCATCATCCCGCGCAATTCCACGATTCCGTGCAAGGCAGGGGAGATGTTTACCAATGCTGTCGCAGGGCAGAAAGACATGCTGATCCGTGTGCTCCAGGGCGAGCGTGAACTCGCCAAAGACAACTGGGAGCTAGGGCGTGTCGTCGTGCCCTTTCCGCCAGGTCCCAAGGGCAGCGCACGCGTGGGGGTTCAGTTTACCATTGATGCAAACGGCATCCTCCAAGTCCTCGCCCGAGACACTGCCACGGGGCAGGACACGGTGCTGGAGATCCAAAACACGGCTGTCGATGTCGATGATGAGCGCGTCGAACAAATGATCGCCGAGAGTGTCGAGCACGCTTTTGAGGACATGAACGAGCGTGTCTGGACGGAGGCCAAGCTGAAGGCGCAGGAGCTTTTGCCTGCAGTCGAGACGGCGTTAGCCCAGTTTGGCGATGCTGTGAGCGAGGCTGAGCGCGGGCTGATTCAAGCCGCAGCTGCGGAAGTTCAGCGATTGTTGATGGCTGAGCCTCACGATGCGAATGCGTTAAAAAAAGCCACGGCGGTGCTGGACGATGCCACCCAAGAGCTTGCCGTGCGGCTCGTCGAGCGAGCGGTCGAAGAGTCTCTGGCCCGAAGGGGAATAACCTGATTCCTAGCCTTGGAGTGGGCTAGGTTTTCGGACACCATGGGGTTGCAAAGCTGGTTGCTCTGCGAGAGCTTACCGACTCTTTTCCTTTTTCCAGCCTTCCTTTTCACGTCCCATGCACATCCTAGTCACCGGCGGAGCCGGCTTCATCGGCTCCCATACCGTCGAAAGGCTCCTCACCCGTAGCGACACCCAGGTCACTGTCCTGGATAGCTTCAACGACTACTACAATCCTGCCATCAAGCGGGCGAACCTCGCTGGGCTGCTGCCACGTGTGCAGGTGCGAGAGGGCGAGCTGACCGATGCTACTTTTGTCCACAAGGTCTTCGAGGAAGGACGCTTCGATGCCGTCATTCACCTTGCAGCGCGGGCTGGCGTGCGGCCTTCCATCGCAGATCCTGAGCTTTACATCGACACCAACATCAAAGGTACCTTTCATCTGCTGGAGGCCGCTCGCCGCACCGGCTGTGGGCACTTCGTCTTCGCAAGCAGCTCTTCCGTTTACGGGGTAAACTCAAAGGTCCCATTCAGCGAAGAAGATCCGATTTTGCAGACCATCAGCCCCTATGCGATGACGAAGATGGCGGGAGAGCAGATGTGCTCGAACTACAGCCACCTCCATGGCATCCGCACGGTGTGCCTGCGGTTCTTCACTGTGTATGGCCCTCGTCAGCGTCCGGATCTTGCCATCTCCAAGTTTACTCGCTTGATCGAAGATGGCCAACCTATCGACAAGTATGGCGATGGCAGCACAGCCCGTGATTACACTTTCATCAGTGACATCGTGGACGGCATACTTGGGGCTGTGAATTACCGCACCGGTCCTCTTTGTGACATCTTCAATCTTGGCGGTTCCCAGACGGTGACGCTGAATGACCTCATCACCACGATCGAAGAGACTGTGGGTAAAAAAGCCCAGGTTCGGCAGTTGCCTGACCAGCCGGGGGATGTGCCGTTGACCTCAGCGGATGTAAGCAAAGCGGTGCGTCTGCTGAATTTCCGACCCACCACCACTATCGCTCAAGGCGTGCCGGAGTATGTCCGCTGGTTCCGTGACATGCGCGCCCGTGGACTGACAGTATGTTGATGCACACAGACCTTCTCAGCAAGGGAGCGAATGCCACGCTGCTGCTGGCGGCAGCTACTTTTCCGGTGAGCGAAATACGGGAGCCAGCAGCTCCAGCAAGGTGCCGCGTGCGATGTAGAAGATATCAGCGTCACCCTGAAGCTGGCCATAGAAGAGCGCTGCGTTCATGTTGTCTGCCTGGGTAGGGCTGAAGCTAAGCACAAGGTCACGTGTTGGCCCTGTGCTGCTGCCCGGCTCCCCCAGGGTGACGACGACACGCAGCGCTGGGTTTTGCAGCAGAGGAATCGCGGCCGTGGTGTCACCGACCCAGTCCTGCACGTTCAGCTTGGCGAGTGCATTGGCCAGACGGTCTGCTTTGACTCGGTCAATCAGAGGCGAGATGTCTTTGCCTGCGCGGCTGCCGGTCCACTGCGCCGTCGTGGGGTCGTAGCTGAGGGATGTCGGGGGAGCTGTTCCCGCGGAGAGGCTGATTTGTCGCAGGGCAAATTGGCTGAAGCGCATGATGCCCAGGCCCTTCCATTTGATGCCTTCCTGTGGCACCGATGGTAGGATGGACGCATCCACTCGCACTACGGAAGGCTCGTTGGCATACTTTGCGAAGAATTCAGTGCTCTCCGCATTGGCACCGAACTGGAGCGTCGTTTTTTTGCCGGCGGTGGTCCAGCTGACGTTCAAGAAGGGGGCATCCAGGCCGTAGGGTGCCAAGTTGGCTGCACTATCGGAGGTGAATTCCAGCACCTGAAAGGCATTCATGGCCTCAAAAAAGCGCGTGATGCGGTCGCCGTTCGCAGCGGACCAGCGGTCGTTGCGTTGGATCAACCACGAATCGTCCCGCTTTTCCATCTGGATCGGCAGGTGAAGGGCACTGGTGATGTGGATGGCAGTGACGGCGTCGCGGTCGATCCTGGCCAGCATGCGATCGCGGAGCTGATTCGGTTCAGCCCAGAGTGTGTTCAGCGACTTCGAGATGATCGTGAAGACAGGCCTGCGCAGGTTCATGCGGGCAGTGGTCTCGGAGGCTCCTGGCGCTTCGGGTTTTTCCAAAGTGATTTCGACCGGTTTGACGAAGCCTTTCAGCGTCAGTTGGGCGCGCAGTTCCTGTCCTGTGAGGCCTGGCACGGCGACGGAGGGCACGGCCTGAGTCCCGGACGCCGGTTCAGTGGCACTTTTGACGGTCAGGTTCAGCAGGGTAGAAAGCAGGTCATTGATGCGCTCGCTGCTGCCGCGCACGCGCAGGGGTTTCACTAGCTCCCAGGGTGATTTTTCATCGGCTCTTAGCAGCTCGATCTGGCCGCCAGCGTGTGCCAGCTTCACTCCAGTGACAAGGTCGGCTGGCAGACGCAGCAGCTTGTTGTCACGCCACTCGGAGGAGGTGGCCTTCAGCATCTCGGGCAAAGGGGTGCGGGCTGCGTAGGCTGCTGGCTTGGCTTTGTCCGAGGTCGGTTGAAGGGCCACGTAATGGCTACCCTCGACAGGGGAAGGTGCCCCCACCGCGAGGTCCAGCACACAGGTCGCCCCCTCATTGAGCCGGATCCGATGTCGGGGTTTGTCTAGCAGGGTTCGTTCCCATGCATCGTCATCGAACTCACGGCGGTGCACGCGTTGCAGCCAGCCTGTGGATTGGATTTCTGCGAGCAGTTTGGTCACGCGTTCGGGGTCGGCCAAGTCACTGAAAGGCTGCCGTACCCACCACTGTCCACCATCCCACTGTAGGCTGACGTGATCGCTAGCTCCAGGGTGTTCGATTTCGATTTGGGTGATCTTTTTTGGATCAAAGCGCACGGGGCCTTTGCGCATTTCAGCCAGTTCACGCGTGCTGGGCAGGTAGCGCTCGATCCCTAGAATGGCAGCCCCCAGAAGGGCAGCGGCGATTAGCAGGAACAATGTGGTGCGAAAACTCATGAGCCCGCAGGCTAGGCTCTGCGGATGGCGCTGGCAAGAAATGCGCGCAGTTCTGGCCTCGACGGCGAGCAGAAAATGAAGATTGACCGGTAGAGTTCATCCGCTGTAGCCTAAAGACTTATGGGCATCATTTCATGGATCATCGTGGGTCTCATCGGCGGCGCTTTGGGCAAGCTGCTGCATCCTGGCAATGACTCGAACGGGCTCTTCCGCACGATCATCCTGGGCATCCTCGGCGGCATGGTCGGTAATTTTTTAGCCACCCAACTGTTCGGTTGGTCGGCTGCGGATGGCATCAATTTGCGCAGCATCGGCATCTCAGCCCTGGGCTCGCTCGTCGTGCTGCTCATTTACAAAAAAGTCATGAAGCGTGGCTGATCCAACCGTGATGTCCGACGACAACGCGCTGCTGCGCTAGCTGATGAGCAGAAGCCTAGGTGGGCCTAGGCCAGGATCAGGAGCCCGATGAATGCAGGGTAGCACTGGGCTGCCAGGGTATTGTGTGGCGATGCGCCACAGATGACCTACCCCAAATGGATAAGGCTGTGCAGCGGGCAGCGGGTGGTAGTGCAAGTCGTGAAAATGATCGTTCAGCCATTCCGCAAAGTTTTCGTCATCCCTGCCACCAAACTTTTCCAACAGATAAGCTCGTGCCGCTGGATGCTGAGGACGCACCACGGCCTGATCATTTGGCAAGCCTAGGGAGCAGTCGCCATGATAGGTGCAGAGCCAAGTATCTGCCTCAGCCGTGGCACTGTCGGCGTGAAAGGAGCACACATCCGTCCTCACGTAATCTTCCTCCCGCGCATGCAGGTAGCCTTGAATGCCATCCAGCGAAGGCTCTAACCCCGCCGCTCGCAATTGCTGGAGGTCGGCTAACATCTCCTGGATGGCCACCCGTCCCGCCTCTCCGACAGGTAGGTTCGCGAGCTTGTCTTCATTCAGTGGAGTGATTCCCTTCGGCCAATCCAGTTGGGCGACCACGGCGGTAAAATTGCCCTGCAAGGAGCGCGGCCAACAGAGGGCATTGATGTTGTTTTCAAATCGAGTGGTTAAGAGTTCGTCAAAGCTCCCCACGACGCGAACGCAAGGAGGAAGCATGGAGGAAAGAGTGGAAAACATGCGGAAAAGCGGCGGAAACGGAGCCAAGGGCTATTTTGTGTGAAAGCGTGGCAAGGCTTGACCCGTGCGTTGCTTTCTGTGTTTTTTCTCCATTTGCTGTGACTCTTGAACAAACTCAACTCCTTCTCCTTTCGGTGGCCTCGGTGGCCGTGCTCATTGCGCTCATTGCCTGGGTGCGCATGAACGCCTTTTTGGCCCTGCTGCTGGCTGCCATGGTCATGGGACTCGGTTCTGGAATGGACCCGCTGGCCATGATGACTGCCTTTGAAAAGGGCATGGGTGGCACGCTCGGTGGGATCGCGGGCATCCTGGGCCTGGGCACGATTTTGGGGGGGCTACTGGCTGCCTCGGGAGGAGCTGAGGTCTTGGGAAAGGCTTTGATCGGTCTGTTCGGGCCAAAGCGTGTGCACTGGTGCCTCATGGTTCTGGGATTGCTGATTGGTCTGACGACATGGTTCGCCGTCGGGCTGGTCATGCTGGTGCCGATCCTGCTCACACTGGCTCGTGAGACCAAGGAGCCCTTTTTGAAACTCGCGATCCCTTTGCTCGCTGTTCTTTCCATCATGCATGGAGTCATGCCCCCGCACCCTGGTCCCGTCGTGGCGCTTCAGGCCCTTCATGCAGATCTCGGCAAAGTCATCCTCTGGGGGCTGCTCGCCGCTGTGCCAGTGGCGGCCGTGTCTGGGCCGATCTTTGCCTACTGGGCCATCCGGCATGTTAAGGTGGAGGCCCCAGAGCCACCGCCTGTGGACCCAGCGATTGCGGCTCGACCCAAGCCTTCGTTGGCCATCACCGTTTCAGTGCTCACCGTGCCTATTTTGCTGCTGCTGACCCAGACCCTAGCAGAACTCTTCTATGAGGATAAGACGCATCCGGTGCGCCAGGTCTGTGCGGTCATTGGGAATCCCACGTTGGCCCTCGGCTTGTCAGTGATCTTTGCAGGCATCGCGTTTCGGTTTTCTCGCAATGAAGCTCTGAAAATGGGCGAGAAAGCGATCGCTGCCGTCGGGATGACCCTTCTCGTGGTAGGCGGTGGCGGTGGCTTCAAAGGCGTCTTGGAGGCCAGCGGAGCCGCGACCGCCATCGGCGCGATGGCCACGGCAGCTCACCTACCACCGATGATTTTTGGCTGGCTCTGCGCGGCCCTGGTCCGGGTCGCGACGGGCTCGGCCACGGTCGCCATCACCACGGCGAGTGGACTCGTGGCTCCCGTGGTGTTGGGAAATCCTGACGTGAATCCTGAGCTCGTCGTGGTGGGCATCGGCTGTGGTTCGCTCTTTCTGTCTCACCTCAACGATGCCGGATTTTGGATCGTCAAAGAGACTTTGGGCATGTCTGTGGCCCAAACGTTGCGCACTTGGACGGTTACTGAAACTCTCGTGGGCATCACCGGACTGTTGGTGGCCTGGGGACTCGATAGCATTTTCTAAACTGACCGGGAAACCGGTGGACAATTTCCGCCGCCACCCGCAAAATCTCCAACTACAATCCTGGATTGACCGCGTAAATACACGAGCCCCCTTTGTCATGACCCGTTTTTCTTTGTCCCTCGTGGCTGCCGCCCTGGCGGCTGTCGTTCCGGTATCATCCCGCGCGGAGACCAATTTTGGTCAAGTAGCGATGCATGTGGCCTACATGCTGCAAAGTCAGCATTATTCTCACCGTGACTTTGATGACGAACTGTCTGCCAAAGTGCTTCAGAATTATCTGAATATGCTCGATTTCCGTCACATCTTCTTCACCCAGCAAGATGTCGATTCGCTGAAGGCTAAGTATGATTCTACCCTCGATGATCATGTGCTCATGAGGAACATCAGTCCTGCCATCGAGATCTATGACATCTACAGACAACGCGTGAAAGAACGATTGGAGTTCGTGAAGAAGACGCTCGCTGCTCATAAGTTCAGCTTTGACTCCAATCGCACCGTGGAAATCAAGCGTGACAAGGCACCTTATCCGAAGGACGAGGCCGAGCAAAACAAACTCTGGATGGACATTCTGGAGGAGAACATGCTCCAGGAAAAGCTCGCTGATGACGCCAAGGCGGAAGAAGCTAAGAAGAAGGCTGAGAAAGCTGCAAAAGCTGGAGACAAAAAGCCTGTCGAACAACCTGCCAGCGATGTCGCTTCGAAGAAAGAAGAAGAGCTGACTCCAGTGCAGCGTGTGCAGAAGGATTACGACCGGCTTCTCGAAAGCATCAATGAGAATGACCAAGAGGACATCGTGGATTTCTTCCTCTCCAGTCTCTCCCAGTCTTACGATCCACACACCGAATACATGAGTCCGACGGAAACCGATAGCTTCAACATTTCGATGAAGCACAAGTTGGTCGGCATTGGCGCGCTGCTAGGCTTGGTGGACGACGTAGCCCAGATCCAAGGCATTGTCGTCGGAGGTCCTGCGGACAAACAGGGTGAAC
The DNA here is from genome assembly GCA_027484445.1 of Verrucomicrobiaceae bacterium. Taxonomy (GTDB): domain Bacteria; phylum Verrucomicrobiota; class Verrucomicrobiia; order Verrucomicrobiales; family Verrucomicrobiaceae; genus Prosthecobacter. The sequence continues at coordinate 216,307 of JAIXSY010000025.1, read as the reverse complement.
TGAAACTCAATGACAAGATCATTGGTGTCGCTCAGGGCGACGCTGAATTCGTCGATACCAAGTATCTGAAGCTGCAAAAGATCGTCGATATGATCCGTGGCAAAGAAGGCAGCACGGTCCGCCTTCGGGTGAATCCTGCAGATGATCCAGGCTCCACCAAGATTGTATCCATCGTCCGCGGTGAAGTCGAATTGAAGGAAAAACTCGCCAATGCTGAGTTGCTCGTCACGCCAGCTGAAGATGGCAAAGAGTCTCTCAAATTGGGTTGGATCAATCTCTCTTCCTTTTACGCTGACATGGAAAACGGTACGGTTTCGACCACCGATGATGTTCAGCGTTTGTTGGCCCGATTGATCAAGGAGAAGATCGACGGCCTCGTGCTTGATCTGCGCGGCAATGGTGGGGGTTCTCTGGAAGAAGCCATTCGCCTCACTGGTCTCTTTGTGCCTGCTGGTCCCGTCGTGCAGGCCAAGGATTGGCAGGGCCGCATTTCTTTCCGGGAATGCGAAAACGAAAAAGCCTTTTACGAAGGTCCTATGATTGTGCTCACGGACAAGACCAGTGCTTCTGCCTCGGAAATTCTTGCGGCTGCGCTTCAAGACTATCGTCGTGCATTGATCGTCGGAGACAAATCCACCTTTGGCAAAGGCACCGTGCAGACCATCCTTCCTGTGGAGCGATTCATGCCATTCTTTGCGAAGAAAGATCGCGCAGGCAACTTGAAGGTGACCATCCAGAAATTCTATCGCATCGCCGGTGGTTCGACCCAGCTGAAGGGCGTCGAGCCGGACCTCGTGCTGCCCTCCATTCGCGATGTTTTGGACATCGGTGAGGCTTCCACTGACAATGCCTTGCCTTATGACACAATTCCCGCACGCAAATACAGCCTCATCAACGAAAAACCTTACCCGCTGGCTGAACTCAGCAAGCGCATGAATGAGCGCGTAAATGCAAACCCTGAATTCCAATACATCGTTGAAGAGGCAAAGCGCCTGAAAGAGCGGATCGACCGCAACACGGTTTCTTTGAGCCTCATGGAGCGCCAAAAGGAAACCGCAGAGAGCAAGGCGCGTCGTGAAAAACAGGATGAGGAGCGTTCTGCCCGTGTGAAGTCGATTGCCGATAAAAACAAAGAAGGTGGTTTCAAAGTTTACCACCTGACCCTCGACAATGTCGATAAGCCTGAACTCGTGATCGAATCTGATTTCACACGTGAGCAAAGCACCGGCATGCGCATGGCCAAGAAGGATGACGATGAAGAGGAGACAGGCCCGCCGTCCTCGAAGTTCCCTTACGGTCTCGAGCCCATGAAGCTCGAAACGGTGAACATCATGCGTGATTTCATCGACCTGACGGCGAAGCGTCCGACCACAGCGAAGGCTGAAGGTGCTGTGACCAAGTGATCGTCGATGGCAGACTGCGTTTTTTCATCTCAAACGAGCCAACGGTCGCCCATCGGGTGCTTCATGCCGACGGATCGCAAGTAACGATAGCCTTCGACTTGCCAATCCTGATGTGGAGGCAGCAGGGAAATGGTCTCGCGGGCGTATTCGCCGCCAGCCACGTCCTCCAATTCGTCGAGGCGACACAGTCCTTCGGGATCGACTTCCCAGATCTCACCCTGAATGCTTTGCCCGCCGCTGGCGACACGCACCATGCCTGGATATCCGCCGAGATCATACAGCCAGTAATCTGGCGTGGTCGCAGCTTCAGCCACAAAACGCTGACCCTTCATCCAGCCCTGATTGGAGCCTCCGCGCTTCAAGGTTCCGTAAACAAAGATCAGCATAAGCAGTGTATTCGATGGATTTAGCTCAGGAGGTCATCCCGGTCAGTCAACCACTGTGGCAGGGAAAACCTCTTTTCGACCAATTCTGCGGCGCGATTTTGTACCTCGGGGGGTGTCGTGGAAATGAGGCTGACACATGAGGTGAGCTGTGCAGCCCAGGTTTGCCAAAAGGAAGTTTCCAGTTGCACATTTTGCACGCTGCCCTGATGCAGAATGCCCAATCGACCTCGTCGTTGGCCGGCCCCGGCGATTTTCGAAGATCCTCTCACCACATCATGGAGGGCCGGAGCAGTGAAGCAGAGAGGACCGTCCACGACATCCTCCGTCAAGGCGAGGCGACAGCCTTCATGGCCTGTGGCAGCAAGGTGGTGAGCCAGCGCTCGGTGGATCTGCTCATAGCTCTGCACGGCTGGCGTTTGTGCCCAGGGGATCACAGCGGGGATGATCAAGGAGTAAGTGTAATCATGGTCATGCATGACAACGCCACCTCCGGTCCAGCGCCGAACCACTGGCCAGTCTGGCAGGTGCTCCTTCATGCGGGCTAGGTTCTGAGCATAACCGAGACTCACGGTGGGTTGGTCCCAGCGGTAAACGCGCAGCACCGCTCGGTCAGAGATTTCTAGCCAAGCTTGGTCAATCGCCATATTCCAGGCACCGGAATGGATGCCGTCCTCATGCAGGATCAGATGATCAAAAAGTAGCGGGGATGAACTCACGGCAGTTTACTGGCACGGGTGGTTGCCACTGTCACAGAGAGATTGTGAAGCAATCGCTGTTGCACTCGCTCATTGCCTCTGACGCGCGGCCAGTTTACATTATCGGTGCATGTGCCCCCAACAACTGCTCGGCAGCGCTGCCCGCTGCACCTTGATTGCTATCTCCTTCTGGCTGGCTGCGTGTAAGTCCACGCCGCCGCCACCTCCCCCACCACCACCCGTGGCGAAAAAGCCCACAGGTCTGTTTGAATGGAATGGAGAAGGCAAAGCGATCACGTCGATTCAAATCAATGTCGATGAGCAGAAGGCTTATCTCTACCACGGTGAAGCCCAAGTGGGTTGGACCTATGTTGCCACGGGCATTACCAGCTTCCCCACGCCAACCGGTCAGTTCAAGGTGCTGGAAAAGATCCAGGACAAGGTCTCCAACCTTTATGGCAAAGGCTTTGATGCCACGGGCAAGTTGGTGAATTCGGACTTCAAGGTGGGACGCGATTTGTTGCCCCCAGGTGGAACGTTTGAACCCGCCAAGATGACCTACTTCATGCGCCTGACGGGTGATGGAGTTGGCATGCACATTGGCCCGATTCCGAAACCCGGGCGGCGTGCCTCCCACGGCTGCATTCGCCTGCCTTCCAAGTTTGCAGGAACCCTCTTCAAACACACGGCCGTTGGTACACCGGTCACAATCACTGGCAAGGGGCCCGACTACAAAACTTACCTGAAAGAGGCCGAGAAGAAGGCGAAAGAAAACGCAGCTAAGCTGGCTGCGGCGAAGAAGAAAGCGGAAGAAGCTGCGGCCGCGGCCGCGGATGCTGTGGCACTACCTCCAGGAGATCCCAATGGTCCAATAGAGGAGGTAAAGCCTGCCGTGCCTCCCACCAACGGAGCCCCTTCTCCTGGCCCTGCCTCTTCCCAAGGTGTCCCTGGTCCCTCTGCGCCTGTTCCGGTGAGCCCGACTCCTGTGCAAACTGTGCCTAGTGCCCCGGTCTCACCGCCTTCTTCCGCCAACTAACTTTTCTTTTTCGTCACGATGTCTGCGCCATCCCCTCTCGTCGTCACGCATCCACTAGCGCAGATTCATCTGACAGAGATGCGCCGTAAGGAAACCTCTGCGGAGCGCTTCCGCTGGCACTTGCATCGGCTGGCTGAGATTCTGTTTACTGTGGCTACGCGCTCGCTGGAAACCCAGGCAGTGACGGTGCAGACCCCTTTGGCGACGACAGAGGGGCATGCGTTGCATCGCCCGATTATTTTGGTGCCCATCTTGCGTGCAGGTTTGGGTTTGGCAGAGGCTATCCATCCTCTTGTTCCGCAGGCGACGGTGGCTCACATCGGCATTGCGCGTGACGAGGATACTGCCCAGCCGCGCCCTTATTACACCAAGCTGCCTTCCCTCCTGGATCAGGCAGATGTTTTTGTGCTTGATCCGATGCTTGCCACGGGAGGCAGTGCCTGCATGGCACTCCAGCAGCTAAAGATGGCAGGCGCGCAAAGACTCACCTTCATCTCTGTCGTGAGTTGCCCTCAGGGGCTGGAGGCACTGCATGCAAATCATCCCGATGTCGCAGTGATCACCTCAGCGATTGACGATGGCCTTGATGATCGCTGTTACATCGTCCCAGGTCTGGGTGATGCTGGGGATCGTTGCTTTGCTACCTGAGCGCATTGAGTTAGCTAGCAGGTGGCGTGTAAGTGAAGCGGAAAAAGGTGGTGGTAGTTCCGAGTGTCACCGCATGTACCAAAGCACCCGCACTGCTAGCTGTGACCGTAGTGACCGGGTTCCATTGCACTAAATTCGTTGAAGATTCGACGCTGTAGCTTAACCCAGGAACACCCGTGGCGCTGAACACAGCAGTCGTAGCTCCGGCATTCGGCTGAAGTCGAGCCGCTGTCGCCGGGAGCACGATCAAAGTCAGCTGGCCCGAGGCATTGAAAGGGCTGGACCATTTCGGATCTGTGTACACTGCGCTGCCTGTCAGGGTGCGCAGAAAGGCGATCAATTCATCGCGGCGAGTTTGATTGAGGTTCAAAGGCGGACGGTTGAGGCGCGGGTCGATGCTAGCATTCGTCGGTGGCGCTACGTAGTGATTGATCATCGCGGCGAGTGTGGTCAGGCTGCCATCATGCATCATGGGGCCATTGAGTTGACCCTGCGGATTCAAAAAGTCCCGCAGACTTGGCGAGCGTGTGTTGGTCAGATCAGTGCCACCTCCAATCTTGCCAATGACGCCGTTGTTCAGGCTGTTCGGGTCGATGTCGAACTCGGGTGGGCGATGACAACCAGCACAGCCAGCCCCACCTTGGTTCGGCGGATTTGCAAAGATGGTCTTCCCGTTGTTTTCAGCTTGGGTGAAATTTGGGAAAGGATCGTTGTTGTTCGCCACCTGTGCACGACCCACATCATACTTGGAGTCAAAGGACTGAATGCTGCGGACGAACTGCGCCAAGGCTCGCTGCACACGAGGTTCGGTGATGGTCGCATCACCATACACAGCGGCGAAGAGCACTCGGTATTCTTCAATCGCAGACAAACGTGTGACCAGATCACTGAAGGTAGGATCACCTTCAGTGCCAGAGAATCCCATCTCCACATGGTCTTGGATGGGGCGTGTGGTCTGATCTTCTAGGGAGATGGCCCGCTCATCCCAAAAGAAGCGGCGTTCCGCAGAAAAGCGGCTGTTGATCAGGCGCATGGAGTGGCGTCCCGTGCTCCCTGCCACGCCAGGACTGGCTGTGTTGTTGTCGGAAAACGCCACCGACTGCTGGTGGCAGGAGGAGCAGGAAATCGTGCCGTTTCGCGACAGTCTTTTGTCATAAAAAAGCACGCGTCCCAGCGTCGCTCCCAGATTCGTGATGGCGTTTGCAGGTGGATTGGGGCCCTGCGGGGTGTTGTCACGCAGGATGTAGGCAGGCTTGGACTGGTTGGCGTAGTTGTCCAGTCGCGTCAGATCTAGAATGCCCGTTTGAGCCATGGCCCCACTGACAGTGAGCGACAAAACAGAGGTGTGAAAGATGGCAAATTTCATCATGGGAGTGAGGTGACACCTTCATCTTGAACAAAGGCCAGCTTCCTGCCCATCTCGTTTACTTGTGCTTAACAAAACACATCGTTTCTGAATCTTTCACCCAGGGAATGAGGTTGGCCCAATCGTTTCACGTTTTCGGTTCCGCGATCTTTCCTAAGTTCAGGTTAGGCGAATGTGCGGACGTCACAGCTCTTTCGCAGACGATGCGTGAGATGTTGAACAACAGTTGGGAAGCCAGATAAGGACTGAATCGCCGCAGGCGACTGAGTTCATCATAGTTCAGCTTCAGCAGCTTGGTGGCAGAAAGGGCAGTGACATCAGCCGTGCGCCGCTGGCGGGTTACGAAAGCCATTTCACCAAAGACATCACCTGGCTGCATCTCCTTCAGCACCTTTCTACCTTGAGGGGTATGAAGGCTCGCTTGGAGTTCACCCGAGAGGACTACGTAAAGAGAGCTGCCGATGTCTCCTGCTTTCACCGGAATGTCTCCAGCTTCATGCTCAACGACGTTTGAGGCGAGAATGACTCGCCTTGCTTGCCAAGCGCTGAGGCCTGCAAAGAAGGGCGACTTTTCAATCAGAGACTGACGCACCTTCAAACCCAGGATGTCCCATAGGGTCACGATGCGAGTCCTGCCAAACATCACAGGGGTGACGATCATGTCGGTGATCAGGCCCAACGCCATGACGCCTGCGCTGAGCAAACCAAACTCGCGCACTGGCTGAAAGCTGGACAGTGTCAGCATGCCAAAGCCTGCCGCAAGGGCAATGGTGGTGATGGAGATGGGGGCGAGCTCTTCGCGAATCGCAGCCTCAATGCCGAGCCGCTCGTTTTTGCGTTCCCGAGCTTCGCGATTGAAGCGCACGAGGAGATGCAGCGTGTCATCCACCGCGATGCCGAGGGTGATCGCAGCCACCATGCAGGTGCCGATGTTCAAGGTGATGCCACTGGCACCCATCAGGCCAAAGATCATGGCCACTGGGAAAAGATTCACCAGCAGAGTGATGAAGCCACAGCGAGCAGAAAGGAAGATGCCCCAGACGATCAAAAACACCATCAGCATCATGGTGCCCAGCGAGGAGACTTGGCCCTGCGTGATGGATTCAGCTGCTTGGGCGATCAGCAAAGCGCTGCCCGTCAGCGTGTAGGCATTGGCATGGCTGGGATTCTCCTGGATGACTTTTTCGAGGCTTTGCTTTAGCTCAAGCAAACGGGTGGAGGTGGAAGACAAGCAGCGAATCTGAATGGCAGCTTGGCTGTGGTCCGTGCTCAGCCAAGGCTGATAATCCTTGGGATGCAGGAAAAGCATCATCTGACGAATCGAAGCGGCTTCATCGGGCACCTGTTCAAAGCGAGCATCACCACCCCGCAGCTGGGCATTCATGCGAGCGAGCAGATCTGAAAAAGAGGTGACCGCTGCCACGCCCTCCACCGTGCGCAGTCGAGTGGTCAGTGCTTCCAAGTGCTTGAGCGCGCGAGGTTCCAAAAACTCTCCGGGGTCAGCCTTGAGCACTAGCGTCAGCAAGGTCAAGCCTGCTAAGTTCTCACTCACGATGCGATCTCTCACCCGCACGGGAGATTCGGGACGAAGGAAGGAACTCAGGTCATTCCCGGGCTGAATGTGGCTGGCCTGCCAGAGCGCTGTTCCAAAGAGGAGAAGGAGCAGTGCCATGACAGGCTTGCTCTGCCGGTGCAAAAACGCGACCAGCCCACGCGCGATGCGACCACTCAGGCTTTCTTCCGCGATGGGGTGGCTTTGCTCAGCCTGGATGACACGTCCGAGCAACCGTAAGATGGAAGGCAGCAGCACGATGGAAATGAAGAAGCGAGCGCTCATTCCGATCGTGGCGGCTGTGCCGAAATCGCGAAGGATTGGCAAATCACTCAGGGCCGTGGTCGCGAAACCCAGAACAGTCGTCGAACAGGTGAGCAGCAGTGGCAAAGCGAGGCGATGCAGGGCAGACTTCATGGCCTCGTCGGCGTCCATCCCTTGGGCGAGATGCTCACGATACTCGTGAATGAAATGAACATCACTTGTGGCTCCGATGATGACAATCAGCGCGGGCAGAATCGAATTCAGGAAATTGATCGGAATGCCCAGCAGTTGCATCAGCGCAGCGGTCCACACGATGGCAAAAGCCGCATTCAGGACCGGCACAACACCCGCCCAGAAGCTTCGCTGGGTTAGAACAAGAAGCAGCAACACAATGCCCAAAGCCGCAGGCAAGATCAGGCGCTGATCCGTGGCGAGTTGTTGCTTCATCCAACTCTGCACAAACGGATCTCCCACTTGGAAAAGTTGGGTGAAACGGTCTCGATGTGGATTCAGGATCTTTTCCAAAGCTTCAGCGCGCGCCTCTTGGCTGATCTCTTGATGTTTGGCGGAAAGACGCAGCAGCATCAGCACGGCCGTGCCGTCTTTGGAAATAAGTTGATGACGCAACAGTGGATTGTTCAGTGCTCGATCACGTGCAGTGGCGGCTTCGGCCTCGGTTTGGGGCAGTTTGGCTAGCACGGGGGCCGTGCTAATCATGCCGCCCTGGTCGCGAACGTCTGGCAGGCTGAAGAGACTCTCCACTTTGACGATGAAGGGGAGCTGAAGCAGCTGCTGGTGGATGCTCTGGAGCAGCTTAAGACGGGCTGGGCTAAAGAGAGCGGCATCTTCCACATACACGGCAGCGACCGCATCGCTGCCAAAGGCTTGTTTGACCTTTTCATACTCGCTGACTGCTTGGCTGGAGGCGGGGTAGAGGCTTTCGACACTGAGATCGAGCTGGATCTTCAGTGCCCTTGGCACAGCCAGTGTGGTCAGCAGGGCGACGGTGAAGAGGCAACTCTTCCAATATTTCCAGCAGAGAAGGGCAAGACGAGTCACGCTGGCTAAGGTGGGTTCGCGCTAGCTCGCTAGGCGTCAGTTCACGTCCACGGTCATGCCCAGATCGAAGATGAATTCTTCGACATCCAGAAGCGGCCAGTTTTCTAGCTTTGCTGGCGTGAAGTATTCATCATCAATGCCTTCATCGACGCGACCTTCGATGACCGTGAAGGTTGTTTTGCTGCCTGTTTCTACGGAGAGCATGACGGCTTCTTGGGGCCGTGTCGTTTTGCCCTTCACCGATTTTGCGTCGTAACCCGAAGCAGTGAGCATCTTTACCAGACTGTCCTTGGCGTTATAATAAGCGACTTTGCGCAGGTGAAAGTTGCCTTTTTCGATGTAGAGATCGCGGTAGGCATAGGCGCTCTCTTTTTCTGCTCGGTTTTCTTTTGCGCGGATCACGTAGCAGGTGGCCTCACCCACGGTGTCGTCCTTCATTTTTTCATAGCTGTGCCATTCAGGGACTTCGCGCAGCAGGTCCTCAAAGGTGTAGTCCGAGCCCAAAAAGGCACCTTGGCGTGCCTCGGGCGTCAGTTGCTTCATTTTGCCAAAAGCTGGCAGGAAGAAATGATAGGACAGTGTCTTGTCAGCGGCAGTAGCGGCAAGGAGTGTGACGCCTTCGACCTCTTTGGGCATCAGCAAGCGCATGAACATCGACTCTTTGCCATCTTGCTCCTTGTAGGCGAGCAAGATGCGGCGCTCCACAGGGGCTGCGCTCGGTGCCTGAACTTGCATTTTGATGTAGGCCATCTCTGACTTTGTGCGGTTTCCTGCGGCATAACGTTGGATGATGTCATTGGCCGTGAGGCTGGCTTCATCTTGGGCCATCAGGCTGGTCGCCACAGAAGCTATCGCGAAGAGGGTGCGTGTCAGGACGGAGGCAGGCTTTCGGTAAAACATGGCAGAAATTGGCAATCCCATAGTTCATCGAACTGAGGGGACGCCACCTGCGGCTTTGTGACGATGTCGTCACCTGAGCGCTATTTTCCGATGGAGGGAGCCGCCAGACCTTCCTGTGCCATGAGCAGTATCTCAATGACTCGCTGGCGATTGCGTGGTCAGCCACGCCAGGGCATCCTCACGGGTGGAAAGCAGACCTTCGAGCTGTGCATCTTGTGCTTTTTTCAGCAGGAGGCCGAGCTCTTTGCCCGGTGACCAGCCTTTTTCGATCAGGTCACGTCCGGTCAGCAGGGGTTGAGGAATGAGCGGTGTCTGGGCGAATTCATCGGCCTTGCTCAGCATGAAGTGGTAGTTCTCTAGGTTGCCATTGGACCCCAAGCAATCCACGCGATGCAGGGCGAGCTCATCTGGCCAAGTGGGCCGTGCCATCATTCGTCGCAGAGTGCTGTTGCGCATCTTTTTCACATCCTTGAAGACCATGTGATGCTCCACTGCTGTGCAGGTGGGTTCGATGACATCATTAGGAAAGCGCAGCCGTCTCAGGATGTCTTCTGCCATCTGGGCTCCGAGCTTATCATGACCGTTGAAGCGGATGCGGCCCGTTTCATCTACGGCAAAGGTAGCGGGTTTGGCGATGTCATGCAGCAGCACGCTGAGCACGAGGGGCAGGGTGGCATCTTCGGGGAGTTGGCTGAGCATGAGGCGGGTGTGAATGAAAACATCCCCCTCAGGATGCCACTGTGGTGGCTGCTCCACGCCTTTTAGATTCAGGATCTCTGGAAGCACCTGTGCCATGAGGCCGCTTTCCACGAGCAAGTCGAAGCCGCGGAGGCGCGCCGGATGCACCAAGATGCGCACCAGTTCATCGCGAATGCGCTCGGCGCTCACCGAGAGGATGGCAGGTGCATGAGCCACGAGGGCCCGCCAGGTGTCAGGCTCGATGTCAAAGCCTAGCACGGTGGCAAAGCGCACGGCTCGGAGCAGGCGTAGGCGGTCTTCTTGGAAACGCTGAACGGGGTCGCCGATGGCCCTAAGCAGGCGTTTTTCCAAGTCCCTGATGCCACCCACATGATCAATGACCCGGCCTGCGATGGGATCGCGGAAAAGGCCGTTGATGGTGAAGTCGCGTCGCTTGGCGTCCTCTTCAGCGCTGGAAAAAGTCACGCTCTCCGGTCTGCGCCCGTCCTGATAGCTACCATCCGTGCGGAAGGTAGCTACCTCGACTTGGTGCCCATGCAGTCTCACGACGACGACGCCAAAGTGCGCACCGACTGTCAAGGCTCCAGGGAACAGGCACACCACCTCATCTGGCGTGGCGCTAGTGGCCACGTCATAGTCTTTGGGCGGTCGGCCAAGCAGTTCATCCCGCACACAACCACCAGCCAGCAGAGCCTCGTGGCCTGATTGGCGTAGCCTCTGAATGATCGCTGTGGCAGTGGTCAACATATGCCCTAGCTAAAAGCAGATCACACCAGCCCTGACAACGAGCTTTCTCCAGAACCATGTTCAGAGATCAAGGGGTGATGCGCGCACCGGCTTTTTTGAGCTCCTCGATCTGTTTCTTCGCATCGTCGCTGAGCGGGCAGTCTGTGAGGAAGATTTGGCAATAGGGTGCCCATTCGCGGCTGCCCTCGTTGTCCTTTTTCCAGGCTCGATAGAGAGGGGAGATGTCTGTGACGGGGTTTTTGTCCAAGAATAAAAACTGCAGCTCCGTTAGCGATTCCAGCGGGGTGATGTCAGACACTTGGTTACCCTTCAGGGAAAGCATGGAGAGCCATTTCATCTGACCAATGCCGTCCAGCTTCGCGACTTTGTTGCCGTCAAGGTAGAGCGTCCAAACTTTAGGGAGTTGAAAAACAGCGCTCACGTCGGTGATCTGGTTACCCGCGAGATACAGCGAGTTCAGCGCGGCAATGCTCCCCAGCGGTGTGACATCCGTGACTTTGTTGTTCGTTAGCTCGATGTATTGCAGGGCTTTGCAACTGGCCAAAGGTGTGAGATCTGTCACTTGGTTATTGCCCAGGTCGATGAACTGAAGTCGCTCCAAACCTTTCAAGGCAGCTACGCTGGTGATTTTGTTGTCGGGAAGGGTGAGCGAGGCGAGCGCGATGCACTTTTCCAGGCCGGTTAGGTCGCTGATCCCAAGGCCTTTGCCTTCAATGATGGCCACGGTAGCGACGTCTTCAGCCGTGAGTGGTTCTTGAGTGTCGCGCTTGGCAAAAACCTGCTTCCGCACGGCCGTTTCCAAGGCTTTGTCTTTAAAGACAGAGACTGGTTTCGGGGGTGGGGGTGGCGGCAGTTTGGCTGGCGCGGGTATGGGTTTGGATTCGGCAGCTGCTGGAGCTTTGGGCGCTTCCGGCTTCGGCGGGGGAGGCTGTGGAGCTTTGGGCGGTGCTGACTTCGCCGATGGTGGGGCAGGTGAAGGAGTCGCTGTGGCTGTTGCCGCCGACTGCGGGCTAGCGGCGTCAAGCTTAGCCGGAGGTGCGGCAGCAGGTTTGTTGTCCTGAGCGGGCAGGGCAGGGGCAGACAGGAGGAGGATCAGGCTAGCGTGAAGAGACTTCATGTCTGGAGGGTGGGGGTTTGCGCCAAAAATACGTGGCCTGAGACCACTTCTTCCGTCTCAATCTTGCCGACTGATTCGCCTTAGCGCAAGCCGCGCAGCCGTCAGCCGAAAATCGCGTCCACTTTCACCGAGATCCCCGTGACGGGATCGGTCAGCACGCCACTCGTGCAGCTGATGAGCGGGGCCTTTTTTTGAAACACGGTAATCACCCGGGCAAAGGGCAAGACCAGCCACACACTCGGCACTGCTGCGGCCAGCAGTTCGTGGATCTTGCTGGTCATTTCCTCAATCGTCTGGGATGGCGAAATGATCTCAACCGCAATGCGAGGTGCCAATGTCACCCAGGTCTGGTGACGGATAAACGCCCAGTCTTCTTTGGCGTAAACACAAAGGTCAGGAACTGATTTTTTGCCGATCAATTCCAAGTTTAACTCGCTCAAAGCTATTTAGCCTTGAGATTCTTTTGAATTCAGCACCGAGATTGAGTTGGCACAGCACATGTCCTGGTCCTGGCGTAGGCTTGCCTCTTTGTTTCAAATAAGCAGCCTCCACGTCAGCGATGACGTGGGGCTCTTTGTCGGAAGCGATGATCACGGCTGACTTGGCAAAAGATTCGTCTTGGTCAGCTGACCTGACAAGCCAGCATCTCAAAGGCGGGTCACACGAGCATCAGAGCTGGGTTCTCCAGGAGCTTGCGCATTTCCTGCAGGAAGGTGGCAGCGACAGCTCCATCGACGACGCGGTGGTCGCCACTCAGACCAATCCACATGCGTTGACCGGCGACGACGTTGCCTTTGTCATCGACGACAGGCACCTTGCGAATGCTACCCACGGAGATGATGGCTGCTTGAGGGGGATTGATGATCGCGGCGAACTGGTCGATGCCATAGGAACCTAGGTTGGACACCGTGATGGTGCCGCCAGCAAAGTCGTCCGGGCTGAGTTTTTTGTTCTTGGCCTTGCCTGCGAGATCCTTCACGGCAGCGCTGATTTCAGCCAGGGTCTTCTTCTCGGCTTGCTTGATGACAGGGGTGACAAGACCGTCGTCGATGGCGATGGCAACGCTGAGGCCAACGGACTTGAATTTCACGATCGCATCGCCATCCCAGGCGGCATTGATTGCTGGCTGGGCCTGGGCAGAGCGGATCACTGCCTTGAGGATGAAATCGTTGACAGTGTATTTCACGCCACCGGTCTTCTCGGCACTGGCATTTAGGTGGGCGCGGAAGTCCATCAGCGGCGCAGAATCGACTTCAATTTGGAGATAGAAGTGGGGAATCTGAGTCTTGGAGGCCAGCAGACGCTCGGCGATGATATTCCGCATTGTGCTTGTTGGCGTGCGTTCATCCTCCGGGCCATAAGTCGGACGGATGGCCGGTGTGGCTGCCACACGAGCGTTGCTGCTGCCACTGACAGGAGCATTCTCGACATCGGCACGAACGATGCGCCCACCAGGGCCGGTGCCGATGAGTGTGGTCAGGTCCAAGCCTTTTTCTTCAGCGATCTTTTTCGCCAGGGGGCTTGCCTTCACGCGCACATGGCTAGCGACCGCACGACGCATGGGCTGAGGAGCCGTGGGCAGGCGCGGTCCTGGGGCGGATACTTTCTTGGCTCCACCACCAGCGGGTTTCTCTTCTTTCGGGGCTGGAGCAGCTGCGGCCTGGGCTTTCGCGATGAGTTCATCCAGATTGGCAGGCGCTTCTTCTCCCTCTTCGAGAACCACTGCCAATGGGCTGCCGAGGGGAACTTTCACACCTGTAGCGGCGATGATTTTTAGGATCTTGCCTTCAAAGGGACTGGCATACTCCATCGTCGCTTTGTCGGTCTCGACATCGGCGATGGGTTTTCCCACTTCCACCGTGTCCCCTTCTTTGACGGTCCACTTGGCAAGGGTGCCCTCGGTCATGGTGTCGCTGAGCTTGGGCATTTCGATGATCTTCGGCATGGCGGTCGTGGGAAAAAATGAGGTTTTGGGGGACTAGGAGACGGCGAGACTAGCGAGTCCCGCGCCAGACTCAAATCCGTGTGGTAGGAAATTTCAGCCTGAGATTCACCTTTTTGACCTCCTGAGGCACAAAAAAGCCCGGGACGCGCGCCCCGGGCTTTCCTTTCACATCGTGAGGATCGACCGGATCATCACTGAATTTCGAGACAGACACCTTCCACCGTGCTGCGGGCAAAGAGGCGATCGTAGGCCAGCACGGGATAGCTCCAGACCTTGCCATCCAGCACGTCATCGCGCTTCAGTTCGGTGTATTTTTCAGAGCTAGCTTCGACGATGACGACCTCGCCCTTGTCGCTCAGGGCGATGACCTTGTCCCCGCTCAGGATGACTTGGCCAGGGCCAAAACCGCCTTCTTTCCACATGTCTTTGCCGGTCTTGATGTCCACGCAGGCAAGGGGGCCAGAGCCATATTCTTTGAAGCTGAACATGCCGTAAAGGTAGCCGTCTTTCACGACCGGGGTGCTCCAGTGATTGAAGCACTCGTTTTCACGACGCCAGATCTGCTCCGCAGACAGACCTGAACCGCTCTTGCTGATTTTGAAGGCACCTGCACCCACGCCATAGCCAGCGGAGCAATAGACGATGTCTTCATAAACAACTGGGCTGGCTGCGGTGGAGACTTTGAAGGGGAAATCTGCGCGCCAGAGCACCTTGCCGCTCGCCGGGGTTACCGCCACGAGGCCTTTTTGGGTGAAAAAGATGCACTGATGCACACCGTGGATGTCAGCGATCACTGGCGTGGCGTGGGTCATCTTGTCGTCCTCACCTTTCCAGATGACTTCGCCGCTGGTTTTGTCCAAGCCGAGCAGGGCTTGGCCTTCACCACCGCCGCACATGAGCAGCACGTTGCCATCGATCACCGGAGAGGCAGCGTTCTGCCACTTGATCTGAACCCCGGCGTTTTCCTTCATCACATCGCGGTTCCACACAGGCTTGCCGGTGGCGGCATCGAAACAAAAAACACCCAGGTTGGCGTCGATGGCATAGACCTTGCCATTGTCCACAATGGGGGTGGAGCGTGGGCCATCACCACCCTTGTTGTCATTGGAGCCAGCGTCACCACCGCCATCATACTTGTTGATCACGGTCAGAGGTTTCCGCCACTTTTCCTTACCCGTGCGCACATCCAGGCAAAGCAAAACTTCACCCGTGTTCCCTTCAGTTTCTCCGGTGATGATTGTGTAGGCGTTTGCCCCAGCCACTGCAAAGGAGCTGAATCCAGCTGGCGTCTCGGTCTTCCAGAGCTGCTTGAGCTTGGCTCCCTTCCAGTTGCTGACTTTGAGGACGGGCGCGGTGCCATCATGGTTTGGGCCGCGAAACTGTGCCCACTCAGCAGGGGCGGTGGTCTGGGCGGACAGGCTAGCTGCGGAGAGCAAAGCGCCGCTCAGGAGGAGGGTGGTGCGTTGGATCATTGGGGTGAGAGGAATGAGACTAGGCGTGTCCAAACGGGACACAGGGCCGCACTCTTACGCCTTCGCGGATTCAGGCAAACGAAACCCATGACCCGTCTGCAGCCTTTTGCCTCACACCGAGGAATGCCTTGCAACCTTTCAGGCCTCTGGCATGAGAAAGGTCAGCCTTCCAATCGCATGTGGAACTTTGTGACAGAGCACTGGCGCGATGGCGTGGAGATCATCATCCTCGCCGCGTTAGCCTATCATGGTTACTTGTTCTTCCGTGCCACGCGCGGGGCGCGCATTTTGACAGGTCTTCTCATCCTCCTGCTCAGTCTGGCGCTGATTTCGCAACTGCTTGAGCTGGAGGTCATCAGCTGGCTGCTCCAGCGCATCTCTGTCTTTTTGGCCGTCGCGTTGGTCGTGCTTTTCCAGCCTGAGCTGCGTCGTGTGCTGGCTGAGCTGGGCAGCCACCGGCTTTTTTCTTTCAATCGGCCTGACCCCGAATCTCTCGATGTCTTGCTGGAGGCCATGCAGAAGCTCTCTGCTCGCCGCTGTGGCGCTCTCTTCGCACTCAAACGTGGGATTGACCTCAAGCAATTCGTCGAGACAGGCGTGGAGGTGGATGCTGCCATGAGCGTGGAACTCATTTCTACCATCTTCCATCCCAAAACAGCCCTACACGATGGAGGTGTGATCATTGATCAAGGCCGCATCCAGGCGGCTGGCTGCGTCTTTCCGGTCAGTCAAAAGGAAGTTCGCGACCGTGCCATCGGTCTGCGCCATCGGGCAGGCATGGGCGTCACGGAAGAGACTGACGCCATCGCCTTGATCGTGAGTGAGGAAAGTGGAGCCTTGTCCATCGCCTACCGTGGCAAGCTGGAGCATGATCTGGAGCCTGAGGATCTCAGGAATCGACTGAATGAGCTGCTGACTTTTGGCAGTGTGAACCCCGAACCCCCGACGGAGGAACCGACGCGTGAGCTGGGATCAGTTTAAAAATCTCTTCACCCGCAACTGGAAGGAAAAGCTGCTCTCTCTGGTGCTAGCCTTTCTCTTTTGGTTCATGATCAAAGGCCACGCCGCGCGCACAAACATGCCTTATGGCTACGGCAGCGAACGGTTCGGGCGTCCTGCCTTGCCGCAGATCTTGCCGCCTGGGTCTTGATCCCCCTTCGCGAGACGACCTTCAATCATACTCCAGCTGAGCGCTCACGGTCGCGTCTGTATCGCTGACGCAGCGCAGCCAGTAAGCTCCGAAACTCGCAGGGAAGGTGTGCACCTTGTCTTCGCCGGGAGAGACATCGAAGCTTTGATACTTTACCCAAAGACCGGTGCCGGTCAGATCTGCCTCTACCGTGATGCGGGTGGGCTCATCGGTGCTCAGCGTCAGCCTCTTCCTATCATAGCCGGTGAACAGGTAAGGGTCACTAGCCGTGCCCGCCTTGACCTTCGTGTCCTTCCAGGGGCCACCGAAACCTCGTGGCTTTCCAAAGCGCCACAGATCATCCACGGCACCCACCCAGAGAGCAGCCTGCCCATCGCTAGAGCGCACGATGTGCTCGCCCTGCGCGTCTTTTTTCAAACCACTGATCACCAGCAGGCCGCGGTAGCTAGCGTAGTCCTTGATGCGGCGGTTGTGTGTGGTCACGGGCCGCACTTTGGCAAAGCCGCCCGCATTCTCTGCTGGCAGTTCGAAGAAGGTTCCGCCTGCATTGAAAAGATCGCGCTCCGTGCAGACTTCACGGCAGACACGTTCCACCCCGAGCGGGCCTGAGGTGTCCAGTGCCTTCGTGCCGCGCGGCAGACGCCAGCGTCCTTTTTCATCCACATAGAGGATGGAGGCAGCGTCATGATTCAGCACGCCAGTGGGGATCTCGGCGTTTTTCCGAGTCCACTGAATGCCTTTCTCATCCTTCACCGGCTTCAGGTCAAAGGCAGCTCCCAGGTCGTAGCCGCTTCCCGTTGTGGTGACGTAGCGCAGCGTCTTCATCCCAGCGCCACGTGCTAACATCACACCACCTGTTGCCTGATTGTCTTCAGCTGTGGCGATGCCATCAAACATGGCATCAGCTTCCGTGGAGCGGGAGTCATCGTTTCGATAGTGAAACATGGCCGTCACCTTGGCGATGTCTTTCTGGGCGCGCAGTCTCACCCACACGGCCTTTTCTTGAGCAGGAAAGTCAAGCCATAGGTTGCCATCAGCACTTACCGCCAAGGTGTTTTTTGCCAGCCAAGTGCCGTTGCCTTTTTCATCTACCTCCAGGGTGAAGGCTGCAGTCGCAGGAGCCACGAGGTGAAGTGAGCGATGCTGGTAGCCACTGAAAAGATAGGGCTCGCTGGCCTCTGCAGACTTCACGGCATCCTCCAGCCAGACGGCTCCGCGTCCGATCACGGGGCCGAGCTGATCGAGCTTCTCTGGCGCAATGAACCAGAGGTTCGATTGCGATTGGCCAGGGCCGGCGAGCTTGCCCTTGGCTTTGCGCACGTTCAGGAATTCTTTGTTGGCCGAGTCGTCGCAGCCGAGCACCAGCCGATCTCTCCAGCGAGCGAAGTCGCCGATCACTTTGAGGTAATTGCTGCGTGGCGTGATGCCTGCGCTGTGGGTTGGGCTGAAGTTCTTGGGGAAACTCCAAAACGCGCCGTGCATTGTCATGAGCAGTTCCTTTTCTCCAATGTCGCGGATGCGTGGCCACTCCGTATTCCAGCCGTGAGCGCCATCGTAGCTGTGGCTGGACTTCGGTAGCCGATAGCTATGCCACTGGCCACTGTGCAGGCACATCAGGATCAAAGATCGATGGTCCCAGCCGACGCTCCAGACTGGGTCTGACTCTGGATGTTCGTTACCGATGATGCCTCCAGGGCCTGTGACTTCGGTGAACTGGTTGCGTCGCACCAGATTCCAGTCTTGGCCGGGCGCGGTCCATTCGCCAAGCGCTCCACTTGGCGTGGCAGGATCAAAGACCACGCGTTTGTCGCGGTCGCCATTGTTCGCATAGACCAGACGTCCCTGGCCGCTGTAGAGCCCTTTGCCGTGATAACCCGGGAGCTGAGAGGTCAGCTTGGCAGGCTGGGTTTCTTTGGAGAAGCCCTTATTGGGAGGATTGCCATCCTTGATGTGTCCGACCACCTCCAGGGTCTTCAGGTCCACTTCGTAGAGACCCTCTTCCATCGTGGCGTAGTAGGCCTTGGTGGCGGGTGTGGTCAGGTGGCGTGCATTGCCTGTGAGGCGCCCTGGCATCTGATTCGGTGGAATGACGCGCACCTGGCGCTGTGCATCAATGACATAGGGACCGATCAGGAGTTGCTGCGTCTCGGGGTGAATCATTCGGTTCGCCGGTGTGCCCCCTACGCTTTCCGGGCGGATCACCTGCCGAAGGTCTGGGGTGATCTCATACAGCTTGTCGCTGCTGCCAAAGGGTAGGTGCGGTCCATAAGTGATGACCCACAGCCGATCCGCCCAAGGCACGACGGCCCCGGTGCCGCACTCGCCTTCGTTATTGAACATGGCCAGGTGCGGGTAGATACCGCTGATCTGACGGGGCTCTTGGCCAGAAAGCAGAGAGGTGGCAAAAACAAACAAAAGAGCAAGGCGACGCATTTCGCCAGTGGAGCATGAAGGGAGGCGTGCAGGCAAGCCTGCTGACTTATGCGAGATGGAAAAGGCTTACAGGCTGCATGGGTGGCCTTGCCTGCCTTAGACAAGGCTTGGCGAGCGCAGTGCTTCACGCCATCCTGCGTGAATGACGACTTCTTTTCTCCTGGCTCCTGCCGTCTGGCAGAGCCTGCGCTTTGACTGGCTCTGGGTCTATCACAGCGCCGTGCCGGTGACGGATACTTGGTCAAAGGTCATCACGGTGCCTGCGGGTTGGTTTTGGGTCGATACAGGGGAGGCCCGGTTAAAGGCCTCGGGCCGAGAAGTCGTCGTGAAGCCAGGGCATAGCTTCTTTTCTGCCCCTGGCACTCGACAGCAATGGTTCGCGCAGGGCACCCGGTTACTCTCGGTAGGATTTCGTTGCGATTGGCCCTCGGGCGAGCCTCTCTTTCAATCGGGGCTGAATGTGGCTTTTTCCCCGGCCAAGAGCCGCGCCCTGCTGGCGGCGACACGTCAGCTTTTTCACACCGTCCACGGTCGCCGTGCCGAGGTGACTTATCGCGAGGCGATCCAGCCCCAGGCAGCGACGCTGAAGCGCTGGAGCCAGCGCGAGGTGGCGTTTCGGGATTGGTTTCATGAGTACCTAGCCGCTGTGGAAGGTCTGGGAGTGCCACTGCAAGCGCGCGGCCGTGCAGATCGAAGCCTCGGTCCGGTGCTGAAAAAGCTTGAGGCCTGGCCGCTGCAGGAGCCACTGCGATTCACTACTCTGGCAGAGAGCCAGCGCCTAGGCGAGCGGCGCCTGCATGATCTGCTCCGTAGTCATCTGGGCATGACCCCACAAGCCTGGATGGATCGCCGCCGTCTGGATGCTGCTCGCGAGCAACTGATCTCCAAAGATCTGGCGCTAAAGGAGATTGCCTTTGGCCTCGGTTTCCGCCATCCGCCGCATTTCACAGCTTGGTTCAAACGACACACAGGGCTGACGCCGACTGCTTTTCGTGAAAGCGGCGGTCTCCATGGAGCCTAACGCCGCCCTTTTTTCGAGAGCTCAGCGCCGCCGCCGCATTGCCATTGCACCTGCAATGAGCACAAGCCACAGGCTGGTGGGCTCTGGCACCACGGCAAATTGGCTGCTCAGCACGGCATCGGCGATGTTGCTGCCAGCCGTCGCGCTATCCAGCAGTGCACGCTCAAAGTAGATGCCGCCCCACAGACCGCTCATTACTGCCATCTGACGCGCTTCTTCGAGGGAGCTGAAGTTGAGAGTGATGTCGGCGATGCCGTCGCCATCCGTGTCACTGCCCAGGGTAAAGGCATACGAGGGGCCAGCGAACGACTCCAGGATTCCTGCAGCCGCAGAGCCAAAGATGGCCTGCTCAGCGAAGTAAGAGGGTGTGTTTGGCGAGTTCAACAAAGGCATCCAGTTGTCATCTTGCAGGGTAGCCGCATTGCCATCGCCATTGGCATTTTGGATCGCGGTGATGGGGCTCCAAAGATCCACGCTGTATTTGGTGTTCCAAGCCACGATGGCCGCATCCGCCAGGGCCAAGTTGAGCGCAGCGTAAAGGCGGGCTGATTCCTGAACACTCAGGCTGTTTGTGCTGACAATGCCAGCCGCAATTTGGTTCCACAGTCCGACGTGAGTGATAGTGCCTGGTGCGCCTTCCCAGAACAATGCAGCATTGGTTTGCTGGATCGTCCTGGTTCCACTGGTGTCGCTGCCGAGCAGGCGCACGTTCTCAAACTGGGTCGCATACTCTGGAGTCGCGATCCACTGATTGTTGGATATGCCAAGGCTGCCCGTGTAAGGCTCCACGCCACTGATGGTGAAGGTCTCCACATTCCCCCAGCCAGGTAGCAAAGCTTGTTGATAGCTCGGAAGGGTAGGCACCCAAGAGCCTGCCGAACCTTGAACATTGTAAGAGCCTGTTCCGGCATCGGAGGCACCGTCCGTGCTGCGCCAGTTCACCAAATCGCCTGCCACGAGATAACCATAGCTCAGGCCATCGGACCGGGCTGTATCGTCGGGCATTAGACTCAGCTGCTGGGTATAAAGCGCATTGATGTCGCTAACGACCTGGGAATTGGAGGCATACAAGGAATACAAAACCGTATGAGCAGCAGTGGCAGCTGCTGCCGACATGGAGGCTCCCGGTAGCGCCACGCCTGACGGACCCGTGTAGGTGCCGTGGGTGTAGAGCTCATGCTGCCCAGCGATCCCCTCGACTGAATTGTAAATGGAGGCGTTCAGGATGGCCATCAGCCGCGATACCTCAGGCGCGGTCATTCCCGCGTCCCTGGCCATGCTCAGGGCATAAGAGTTCCATTCCCCAATGAGGTCAGCACGTGCTCTGCCCATGCCGATCTGGAAAAGAAGGCATGCCACCGCGAGGATGCGCAGACACAGAGAGGGGGACATGCCTCAACATAAGCCTCCTTACATCTAAATTACAAGTTTTATTATAATTTCAATAAAACGAAATGGCTTCGTTTCGGGTGGCGATGCTGCCTGCGCGGGCACGGCTCTTTTCACCTGCTTCTTTGCTACTCCCGGGATGGAATTGGCTGACTTCCGCGCCCCAAAGCGTTCAAACCCAAAGGCGACGGTTCCGCAGAATGAGGCAATAACCTGCTGCCGCCGCGATGAACATCAGGCTTCCTGGCTCAGGTATCGGAGCGGTGTAGCCATCGTAAGCGTTGGGCACGGGGCTGTTGCTGTTGGGAAGATGGACTTCAGCGCTAGTCGTCAGATTTTTGGCCACCACGAGTCCATCAATGTTGCCTGAGGTAGTGATCGAGGCCAGCGGCGCGAGCACGGCCCCGTTGAAGTTGCGAGAGCCAAAATTGAGGCTCGTCGCTTCATAGAAATTCCAGATAATGTTGCCCTGCCAATAGTTATCGTTGAAAAGACCAACCATGTTCCCTTGAGTCCAGTTCACGGAGGTGCCGCTGACATTGATGACGATGTCAGTGACGAGAGATTGGGTGATCAGTTCGAACTGTTGACCGAGTGGATTGGAGAAAATGCTCGCGCCACTGACGTTGAAGACGGCGAGGCCATCGATCCCTGCTGTGGCCATGAACCGTGTCGGAGCGGGTTGATTGCTAGGCAGGCTTACCGTGCTGTTCGCCGTCAGGTCCAGCAGAAGCTGAGATTGCAGCAATGCATAGTCCTCGATCGCGGCTAGATCCGCTGCGAGGGTATTGTCGATCCGAGTCGAGCCACCTCCATTGTAGTTGATGATTCGTCCGCTGGTGCTGCCACCGATGTAGAGACTACCACGTTGCAGATTGATGGGGTTCCCAGGGGCAAGATCGCCACCCACGACGAAAGAGCGATCAGTTGGCGATGTCGAACTACTGAGGTGAATCCCGAGATTGGCCGAGTTTCCGCCAATGAAGTCATTTCCCACGAAAGTCTGCCCCTCAATGTCCGAAGTGGTTTGGAGATTGTTGAAAATGATGGCGTTGTAGTTTTGGAAATCCAGTGTCTGCGCTTGCCCAGACACTGAAAACCCGAGGCAAGTAAGGACCAGGGCAGCTGCGAGGCCAAAGATGGGAAAAGGATTCCTTGTCATGAATTCTTAAATTTAATTCTCGTTATTGAGAATGTTATTAAATGCGATCCCACCAAAACCCGACACGCGAAATGAACAACCTAAATTTTGATAATTATATTAAATTCGATTCTAATTTATGATAAATATGGTAGATGTTGATGAATTGCTTTAGTTGATTTTTCATACCCACAAAAGATACCCCTTTGCTGCTGCTTTTTGGGTGAAGTCGTCGAAGGCAGCTCTCCATGCCTTCCACTTTCCGCCATGCGCTTAAGGCACTCTTTGACTCAATCGAGTCAGCTTGACTGGGCTCAGTCCGCTCCCCGCCTCTCCTCGTGTGCGAAGGCTGCGAAATGTGACGAGTCTGCCTGCAAAGGTGACATTCTGCGGGTCTGCACTACCCGACAAAGCAAGAGGCTTCAAGGCCCTCTCGTATGCCGGTGGTGATTCGTGCGTCTTTAGCCTTTTTTCTAACCAGCAGTGCTGTCGCTGCACCCCTGACTTTTGAGAAAGATGTTCGCCCAATCCTCAAGGCGCAGTGCTTTCATTGCCACGGTGAAGAAGGCGAGCCAAAAGGCGGGCTGGATGTGCGTTTGGTGCGCTTTCTCCTCAAAGGGGGGGAATCAGGGCCTGCCATCCACCCTGGCCAAGCCGAGAAAAGCCACTTGCTGAAGCTCGTGAAAGCCGGTGAGATGCCCAAGGGCAAGAACAAGCTCAAGGCGGAAGAAATCACCACGCTGGAGCGCTGGATCACTCAAGGTGCTCCAACGGCACGGCCTGAGCCCGAACGCCTTGGACCAGAGCACGTCTTCACGGAAGAAGAGCGTGCTTGGTGGGCCTTTCAGCCCATTCGGAAGCCAAAGGTCGAGATCCCCTCGGGCCTGGAATCAGCCCCTAACCCGGTGGATGTCTGGGTGGCCAAGCAGCTCAGCGCCAAAGGCCTGAAGTTTTCTCCACAAGCAGAGGCGCGCACGCTGATTCGTCGCCTCAGCCTAGACCTTACCGGCCTGCCGCCGACGCCAGAAGAGGTCGAGGCCTTTGTCGCTGCCAGTCATGATCCCCAGCAGGCCGAAGCTGCTTACCCAAAGCTCGTCGATCGCCTGCTGAACTCGAACCACTACGGCGAGCGTTGGGGGCGGCACTGGTTGGATCTGGCAGGTTATGCTGACTCCGATGGTTACACGGACAAAGATCTGGAACGCCCCTGGGCTTGGAAATACCGCGACTACGTCATTGCTGCATTCAATCAGGACAAACCCTTCGACGCCTTCGTGCGCGAGCAAATCGCGGGGGATGAACTGGTGCCTCAGCCGCATCGCAATCTCCGTCCCGAGGACATTGAGAAAATCACCGCGACCGGCTTCCTGCGCATGGCCCCCGATGGCACGGGCGCGATGAATGACAAAATCGCCCAAAATGCCAACATCGCAGACACGATCAAAATCATTAGCACCGCCTTTTACGGCATGACGATCGGCTGTGCCCAATGTCACGACCACCGCTACGATCCCATCACCCAGGCTGACTACTACCGGCTGCGTGCGATCTTTGAGCCTGGCTTCAATCCATCGAGTTGGAAAACACCTGCTGCGCGACTGGTCTCCCTTTTGACCGACCAAGAGAAGCAAATCGCCACCCAGATCGAGGAAGATGCCAAAAAGCTAGATGCACAGAGGCTGAAGCAGCAGGAGTTCTTCATCACCGAAGTCCTGGAGAAGGAGTTGGCAAAAGCACCCGAAAAAGATCGGGACGCGCTGCGCCTTGCCTATCGCACCGAAGTCAAAAAACGCACGCCTGCTAAGGTCGCGCTGCTGAAGGTCTGGCCGCGTATCCAGCAGCTCAGTGCAGGTTCGCTCTACCTTTACGACACCACTTACCGAACCAGGCATGCGGATACGCTCAAACGCATGACAGAGGAGGCCGCCGCCGTGCGGGCCAAGAAGCCGAAGGAGGAGTTTCTGCATGCTTTGGATGAAGCACCCATGGCGGCTACGGTCGTGCCAGCTACCTATCTCTTCCATCGTGGAGAACCCGATCAGCCCCAAGAGATTGTCAAGCCAAGTGACCTCAGCGTCTTGGCTGTGCATCGTCAGATTGAGATCCCGGAAAAAAACCCAGCCATGCCCACCACTGGACGTCGCCTCGCTTTTGCCGAAGCTCTGACGGATGGTAAGCATCCTTTGTTAGCCCGTGTGATCGTGAACCAAGTCTGGCTGCGCCATTTCGGACGTGGCTTGGTCAATACTCCCAACGATTTTGGTCAATTGGGTGAAAAACCCACTCATCCTGAGCTGCTGGATTGGCTGGCCGCTGAATTCATGGAGCAGGGCTGGAGTCTGAAACGCCTACACCGCCAGATTCTCCTGAGCCGCACCTGGCGTCAAAGTTCCGTGAGGGATGCCGCACGCGATGAGATCGATCCCGACAATCGCTGGCTCAGCCGCATGAATGTGCGCCGTCTGGATGCAGAGACCCTCCGGGATGGTTTGCTTGCGGTCTCGGGACGCTTGAATCCCAAAGTGGGAGGCAAACCGGTGCCCGTCACCTTCAACGAAGAAGGGCAGGTGATCATCGGCGTAGATACCCCTGACACAGCTGGGCGTCAGACTGGCAAATTCATCCCCATGAACGGCGAAGACCAGCGCCGCAGCATTTATGTCCAGGCGCGTCGCAGCACCCCTCTGGAGATGTTTGCCGCCTTCGATGCACCAGCCATGACTGATACCAACTGCGCCATGCGCCCGAACACGACTGTCAGCCCGCAGAGTCTTTTGCTGATGAATAACCTCTACATGCGCGAACATGCACAAGACCTAGCGCAGCGTGTCCAGAGTGAAGCTGGTTCAGATGGAGCAAAGCAAGTCGCAAGAGCCTGGTGGCTGGCCTTCCAGCGTCAGCCCAGCATGGCCGAGGAACAGGAAGCCCTGCACTACCTCCATGCCCAAAAGATCCACTATCAGAACCACCCTGCTCCTCTCGAAAGAGCCAGCGGCCCTGGAGACAAGCGACCTGCCTCCTCGGATTTACTGGCCCTCTCAACCCTCTGCCATGCCTTGCTAAGCTCCAACGAGTTTCTCTACATGGATTGACTCTGAATATGCATCAACGGCACAGGAGGTAGAAAACTTGATCGTGTGAACCATCACTCTGCTTCCAGCAGGTGCCTGTTCAAAAACGAAGTCATCGTCTCGTAAAGATGCCGTGAGGTGCCTTCTCCTGTATTGATCGAGTGATCACGATTTGGGTAAGGCATCACCGAGAAGGGCTTGTTCAGTCGGATCAGTTCATTCATCAGCTTCTCAACGCCTTGGTAATGGACATTGTCGTCGCCAGTCCCATGAATGATGAGCAGGTCTCCTTCCAGTCCGCTGGCGTGCGTGATCGGAGAGCCATTCTTGTAGCCATCGGGGTTGTCTTTTGGCAGTCCCATGTAGCGCTCTTCATAAATGCTATCGTAGAGCTTGCGATCCGCGACCGGTGCCACTGCGATGGCGACCTGGTAAAGGTCAGGGTAGCGAAAGATCGCATCGAGACTGCTACTGCCTCCGCCGCTCCATCCCCAGATGCCGACACGTTTCGGATCCAGGAAATCAAAGCGCTGCAGGATGGTGCGCACCGCAAGCGCTTCTTCCTGAGAGTTGAGGATGCCTAACTGTCGATAGATCGCCTTTCTCCAGGCACGACCTTTGGGCGCAGGCGTGCCTCGGGTATCGACACTGGCCACCACGTAACCTTGCTGGGCCAACATCCAGTGCCAGAGAAGCCGCTGACCACCCCAGGCGTCTTTCACCGTCTGTCCAGCAGGCTCGCCATAAACGTGAATCAAAAGTGGATGCTTCACTTTGGCGTCTAGATCTGCGGCGGTGATCATCCAGGCATCCACCTCCACCTGCGGCTCGATCTGGATTCGATGAAAAGCCGTCTTGGGTTGCGTCACTTGGGCCAGTTTGTCTCGCAGTTCCTTCTGATCTTCCATGACACGCACCGTTTGATGCTTCGGCATGGAAACAAGATCCACCACCGGAGGCGTGGTGAAGTTGGAGTAGGTATGCACAGCCCACAGGGTGTCTTCGCTAAATTCATAGCTGTGCGTGCCGGTTTGCTCCAAGGGCGTGATCTGCTGGTCTTCCTCGCCATTCACATTCGCTCGGTGCAGTTGCCGCTGCGTGGCATTGTGGGGGGAAGCGAGGTAATAAACCCAACCGCGCCTTGCATCGACTGCGACAATCTCGATCACATCCTGCTCGTCGGGTGTGATCGGCAGCAGTTCCCCTTGTGGATTGACACGATACACGCGCCTCCAGCCGCTGCGCTCGCTGAGCCATAGGAAGTCCTGCTGCAACCACTGAAGTTCGCCCTGATTTTTGTTCTCGATCCAGGCTTTGTCTGTCTCCGTGAAGAAGGGTTGGCACTCACCTGAGCCTGGATCACAGCGCATCACGATCAGGGTGTTTTGCTGACGATTGAACTGCTGAACGATGACCTGGCTGGCATCAGGTGTCCATTCAGCCGCAGGTAGGTAATGCTCTCGTGCGTCGCCTGGGATTTTCAGCCAGACCGTGCTTTGATCCGCCACCCTGACGACGCCCAGCTTCACAGCGCTGTTGGTTTCTCCGGCCTTGGGGTAGGGAAAAGTGGTGATGCTGGGGTAGGCGTCATCGGTTTGATTGATGAGCGAGAATTCTTTCACCCCTGTCGTGTCAAAGCGCCAAAAGAGAATCTTTTCACCATCCGGCGACCACCGGAAGCAATCACGCAGGTCGAGCTCTTCTTCATTCACCCAGTCAGCCGTGCCATTGATGATCTTCGCGCTGCCATCCGACGTCATCGGCTGAATTTTACCTGACTCCAAGCTCTGCACATAAAGATTGTTTTCCTTCACAAAAGCGACCTTCGAGCCGTCTGGCGAAAACTTCGCAAACATCAGCGTGGAGGGCTTTGCCTCACCGCCCAGCTTCTCCAGCTTCTTGCTGTCCAGGTTCAGTAGCCAGTAGTCGCCACGGGTGTTCTTGCGCCAGACCTTCTTCGTGTTGGTGAAGATCAGCAGCTGCTTTTCATCAGCCGAAAATCTAAATTCGGAGAGGCTCAGCGGCTTCTTCTCTCCCTTCGGTGTCATTTGCTCAGCCGTCACCACCACTCTCCGCTGACCCGAGGCTGCTTCAACGCGCACGAGATCTTGGCTTTCCTTTTCCTTCGCAGCGGGTTCTAGCGTCCAGTAGTAGCTGCCTAACGAACTCCACTGCATCTTCGGCACCTTCTTTTCTTCGAACTTTTTGTCGGTGAAGATGCCTGCTAGGGTAAGCGTGGATTCGTCGGTCCTCATGGCTGCGAATCGAGCTGGGCTGAACTCGCGATTCAGCCGCATGTAGAAGTTCATCACCAATTCTGCCTTGGCCTTCAGTCGTGGATACTTCTCTAGCGCACGCCAGTAGGCATCCTCTCCCATGAAAAGACGGGCCGCATGAGAGTTGAAATCCTCCTCCAGACTCGCTTGTGCATACTCTGAGACAAAACCCTGCTCATTCAGCTCCGGCTTCATCTCGCTGGAGGTCTTGCCTGCCTTCACCGCTGCTACGCCACTGCCAAGATACACGGCACCTTGAGCATTTTGACGTTTCCAGGCTTCGCTATCGAAGTCTTTGTGATGTTCGTGAAACAGAAGGCTCGAGTATTCCGCGTGGATGATCCGCTCCACTGCCGCATCGGTGTAGGTGGGCTTGCACACCACGTAGATCGAGTCGGCAGACCTCGTGCCGCCCGTGGCGACGCCGTGGTATTCCAGATGGCCCAGGCCATAAAGCTTCACCAGCGTGCTCTCCAGCAACGCTTGCGGATACTTTGCCAGGGCTCGGTCGATGATTCGGCGAAGTCGCTTTACCTGACTTGGTGCTAGCGGTTTGGCATTCGCGTTGACCTCGCCACCACGCCAGCTTTCGGGAAAGATCTCGACCGAGGCTTGGTCCAGGATGATCTCAGGCTGAGGTGCTGCTGCAGCCTGAGCAGCCCCGAGCAAAGGACAGGCCCATGCAGCGATCAGAATCAAACAATGTTTCATAAGAGGCAAGCGAAGCTGGAAATTCCAGGAATGCCTGCACAGCGCATGGGCTGCTCTCGATTTGTGAGAAAGAGAAAGATCAAAGCCGCGCGTGTGCCGCAGCGGGTCACTGGAGGTCATGGGCATCAAAGCGATAGGTTCAGGAAGATCGCCCAACGTGCGTTACACCGTCATGGCCTGTCGTGGTCATATTCCTACCCAAGGATGCCGAAAAAAACAAAACCAGCACTGCTTCTGGATCGCCTCTACAAAGCTCGGCTTTGGGGGGAACTCTCTTTCCCCAGTCTCTCAGGCGATGCTCTGGGCTGAGATTCTGTAGCGCTGCTTCGGAGCAAGGAATGTCCACCTTGTCAGGGCTGAGGCCGCGTCGTCCGAAGGGTTTGGACCGGCTATGTCAGCCTGGTCGCGGTGCTAGAAGCCTTCCGGGGTGACTTCGACGAGGCGGTGGACGATGCTGGGTGGGCTGTTTTCCTGGGTGACGAGGCTCCAGGCCAGGGTGCCACCGGGGTAGAAGAGAAAGGTCTCGGAGATTCATGGAGTAACCCTGGATGTCCGTCTTGCCGAGCTGTTAGCAGCTGAGCAAGGACTCCAGGGATTCCATGACGTGGGGAGTGATCTTAGACGTCGAGGTTTCTGACGTTGAGGGCGTTTTCTTCAATGAACTGGCGACGGGGCTCCACGACATCACCCATGAGGATGGTGAACATGCGGTCGGCTTCGAGCAGGTTTTCCTCACCCAGATTCACGCGCAACATGCGGCGCTTGGCGGGGTCCATGGTGGTTTCGAAGAGTTGCTTGGCGTTCATTTCACCCAAGCCTTTGAAGCGCTGAATCTCGATGCCGCGTTTGCCGATGCTGAGGACGGTGTCGAGGATGCCAGGTACATTGAACACGGGGTGGCAGACGGCTTTGGCCCCCTCACCCTCAATGATCTCGAAGAGGGGCTGGTCCTGGCTGCTGAAGTGGTCGATATGCAGGCCGAGTTCATCGAGCTGGCCGAAGAGTTTCTTCATGGGGCCGGCTTCGTGGATTTCGACAAGCTTGGAGCGGGTGGCGGCGCGGGCGTTGCCGTTTTCGTCAAGGGTGCGTCCAAAGACACCGAGGTCGGGATGCTCGCGAGCGAATTCGCCGAGCTTCTCGTCGTTGATGAAGTAGTGGAGGTGCTCTTCGTTTCCGGCGCGAACACGCAGGAGATACTTTGGGAGGCTGCCAGTGATCGTGTCGCGCGCTTGAAGGTAGGCCTCGAAGTCACCGCCTTGGCGGCGGATGTGATCGGCGAAGCGGGAGAGTGGGGTGAGAAGCTCAAGGATTTGCTTGAGCTTGCCGTGGTCGAGGGTGGCACCGTCGGCAGTGTTCTTCAGGGTGACTTCATCCGCCCCGAGTTCGAGAAGGATGCGGTTCAGGTCGGCGTCGTCCTGGACGTATTCTTCACGCTTTTTGCGGGTGACTTTGTAAAGCGGTGGCTGGGCGATGTAGAGGTAGCCGCGCTTCACCAGTTCCGGCATGTGACGGCAAAAGAAGGTGAGCAGCAGGGTGCGGATGTGGCTGCCATCCACGTCGGCGTCGGTCATGATGACGACCTTGTGGTAGCGGGCTTTGCCAATGTTAAAGCTGCCTTCGTCGGCACCATCACCGATGCCGGTGCCGATGGCGGTGATCATGGCCTGGATTTCTTTGTTTTGCAGGGCTTTGTCGAGGCGGGCTTTTTCCACATTGATGAGCTTTCCACGTAAGGGAAGGATAGCCTGGGTGCGGCGGTCGCGGCCGACTTTGGCGGAGCCGCCAGCGGAGTCACCCTCGACAATGTAGAGTTCGCACTTCGAAGGGTCGCGCTCGGTGCAGTCGGCGAGCTTGCCGGGTAGGCCACCGCCGGTCATGGCGGACTTGCGCACGGTCTCACGCGCTTTGCGCGCAGCCTCGCGGGCGCGAGCCGCAGTGAGGATCTTGTCGATGATCTTGCGGGCGACGGTGGGATTTTCGTCCAGGTAGGCGTTGAGGGCCTCATAGACGAGGCTGTTCACGATTCCTTCGACCTCGACGTTCATCAGCTTCACCTTGGTCTGGGCGTTGAAGCTGGGCTTGGGGTGCTTCACGCTGAGGACGCAGACGAGGCCTTCGCGGCAGTCATCACCGCTGATGGGTGGGTCTTTTTCCTTCTGGAGGTTGTTAGCCTTGGCGTATTGGTTGATGGCACGGGTGAGGGCGTTTTTGAAGCCGGTGAGGTGCGTGCCGCCATCGGGGTTCGGGATGGCATTGGTGAAGCAGAGCGTCTGCTCGGTGTAGCCGTCGTTCCACTGCATCACGCAGTCCACGAGGCAGAACTTCCGCTTTTCATCGACCTCGAACTCGCGCTTGCCGCTGAGGGCGATGGGCTTGTCGTTCACGACATCTTTGTTCTCGCCGAGCTGCTTCACGAATTCGGCGACACCATCCTTGTAAAAGAGCACTTCAGAGCGGGCGGACTCAACGCGCTCATCAGTCAGGGTGATGCGGATGCCGGGATTCAGGAAGGCGAGCTCGCGCAGGCGCTTGGCCAGAAGCTCGAAACTGAAGGTGATGGTGATGGTGAAGATCGTCGCATCGGGAAAGAAGGTGATCTTTGTGCCGGTGCGCTTCGGGTCATCCAGATCGCCGAGCACACGGAGGGGCTCTGTGGTTTTGCCACGCTCGAAGCCGATGGCGTGGATCTGGCCGTTGCGATAGACCTCGGCGCGGAACCAATCGGACAGGGCATTCACGCACTTGGCTCCGACGCCGTGCAGGCCGCCGGAGAACTCATAGGCACCATCGCCAAATTTGCCGCCAGCGTGCAGGTTCGTCAGCACCAGCTCAACGGTGGGGATGCCTTCCTTGGGGTGGATTTCCACGGGAATGCCACGGCCATCGTCCTCGACGCTAAGGGAGCCATCGCCGTGAATGGTGACAAAGACGTTTTTGCAGTAGCCGGCCAGGAATTCGTCGATGGAGTTGTCCACCACTTCAAAGACGCAGTGGTGGAGGCCACGCTCATCGGTGAAGCCGATATACATGCCGGGGCGTTCGCGCACGGCCTGGAGGCCTTCGAGCTTGCGGATCTGGGAGGCGTCATAGGCCTGCCCTTCAGCAACGGCGGTGGTGAATTCCACTTCGGGAGTCGGGATATCGTCTGGCATAAAATTGTCGGAAAAATCATCGCCTGAGTCCGTCCAAGATACCGCTCCGGAAACGTGTTCGATGATCAGGCAGGGAGGCTAGCGAGGCAGGGATTTGAGCCAAGGTTTTTTTCCGTCCAAGGCCGTGTTTTTTGGGGAGCGGCAGGCGGCGGAGAATGGCGGTTGCGCGTGGAAGGGAAGCAGGGAAAACATGCAGACCATGAAAGATGACTCGTCGAAAAAAGCGCAGTTGCGTGGGCAGGCGGTGATCGCCCTGGCCTCAGCAGCTGGTGTGATCGCGGCGACACGAATGAGCCGGACGGGACTGCTGCTGACCGCAGGGCTGGTTTGGCACCTGTGGCGTCAGGCCGAGCGCCAGCCACGAATGGTGGAATCGGCAGGCGGAGGAACACAAGCTGGGATCGCTGTGGGTGATGAAGCTATGCCTTCCTGGATGGCTGAAATGGAGAAGGTGCCGCCTTTGGCTGACTTTGCCGCCACCCCGATGCCCGCAACTGTTTCGGACGTGAGTGACAGGCCCAAGTTCCCTGAGGCTCCGGGGCGCGAGGAGGAAGCGACGGATGTGGCGTGGACGGAACTACGCGCGGCACTTTTGCCCCTGTCTGCTGCGGTAGAGCAGGACGCTGAGTCGTCTGATTTGGCAGAAAAACCCGCGCCCTGATGGATGCGGCGGCGGTGGGGTAAGCATCAGCCGGGGGGCAAGCGGCGGCGCTTCAGCCCCCATGCGGCCATGGCAATGCCTGCTACGGCCTGAAGCAGCAGGGCGACCATGGCGCTGCTGGGGGTAGCAAACCAAGTGCGCACGAACTGCGTGAGCGGCGCAAACACGGGCAGACCTGCCAGGGTGTCGATGCTACCGGACCAGCCCTGGTAGAGGCTAAGGAAGGGCTGGACGACCATGCCGAGTGGACGGGGGAAGCCGAGCAGAGCACCGCTGAGCAGGAGATTGGCGGCCCACAGCTTCCAGGCACGGTTTTCTGCCGCCGCTGGAGACGGGCTGGCGGCGGAAAGGCCGAAGCAGAGGCAGCCGAAGGCGATGCCTGTGAGCATGAGCAGCACCAGGCGAAGCAGGGCCGGGCCGGGCAGAGAAGCGCCGGTGAGCTCTGCCAGCAGGATGAGGGCGGCTCCGTGCGCTGCCATGAGGGGAATGAGGAAGCCGAGCTTTGCTGCCAAGAAGGCGCTAACGCGAAGGCCGCCGATGCATTCGCGCTCAAAAAGAACACGTTCAGCCGCGATCTCGCGGAAGCCTGAGCGCAGGCTGATGAGGGTGATCATGAGCCCCTGAATCAGCAGCACCATGGTGCAGGTGTAGGCTGCGGGCCAGAGGGCATCTGCGGAGGTATTGCCTGCGCGCAGTTCGGAAAGGTAGCCTGTGTTTGGTGCCACGAGCAGCAGCGTGATGACCGGGCAAAGGATGAACAGGGCCAGATGCTCCAGCCATTCGGCCTGATGTCTAAGCCAGAGTGTCCAGCGTCGGCGCAGCAGGTGCAGGGTCTGCGCGGCAAGGCTAGGCAGCTCAGCGGCTGGGGCTGGCGGGTGACTGGCAGGGGTGTGGGCTGGGGGGTGGGCTGGGGGGGGATCCGCTGGCAGGGGGCTTTCGCTTTCCGTTTCCGCCGTCGGCCCAGGGTGGAGGCTGCTTAGCTGAAAGGCCTGGTAATAGGAATCTCGGTGGCGGGACCAGGATTCTCCCCAGCGTTCAGCGGGGCGCTTGGCCAGTCGTGGATACAATTCATCCACCGTGCTGATGCTGAAATAATGGGCGAGCGCCCGCGGCGGGCCGTGGAAGCAGACGCGGCCCTCGTGCAGGACGAGCACGGAGTCGTAGCTGGCCAGATTCCCCAAGGTCTCGGTGGCATGCATGACGATGCGACCGGGCAGGTCTTCGGCCACGAACTTCAGCAGGGCCACGATCTCCTGTTGGGAGCGCACATCCAGGCCGGCGGTCATTTCATCACAAAGCACCAGAGCTGTGTCGGTAACGAGGGCCAGACCCAGCATCAACCGCCGCCGCTGGGCAGGAGACAGCAGGGCGACACGCTGAGAGGCCACGGTCTCCAGGCCTAGCCCGACCAGCAGGTGGGAGACACGATCCACCCGCAGCTCGGGCGTGCTGACCGCGATGCGCAGGAAATGAGCGCTCATCAGTGTCTCGCGAACGGTCAGGAGGCCATGCAGGGAGTCCTCTGAGGGGACGACATAACCTAGGTGGCCTGCCGGAAGAGGGGCGGTGCCGAGCTCGCTTTCCCAGACCTGAAGTCTGCCCGTGCTGGGACGGCGCAGCCCGGCGAGCACCTGCAAAAGCTGACTGCGCCCGCTGTCAGCAGCCCCGACTACGGCCAGCAAGTGGCCTGCCGGCACGGAGAAGCTGATGTCCTCCAGGCGTGTCGATGTCGCTGCTGCGGATGTGCTCTGCTCAGAGGTGGAAAGCGCGGTCGCGTGGAGCATGGCAGTCGGGGCGAGAGGAGGAGGTCAGGGTTTCGAAAACTCGCGATCCAGGGCGTCAAGATACTTCGAGATCGGGTCCTGGCGCGGTGGCAGCTCTTCTTGAATGCGGTCAGGTAGGCTCAGGTAGTCATCGAACACTCCCGACATGGCGGCAGAGTAATTGGCCTCATGCACATCCAGCAGGTCGCGGATGGCTTTGCTGCGCTCAACGGCCGCGAGGCTTCGCTGGCGGAGTTTTTTTAGCCGGTCATCGACGTTCTTAGCTTTGTCTTCCCGCAGATCAGTGAGCAGCAGGATGTAGTCGCCGACGATGGGGCGGAAGAGGACGGCGCAGCGCTCTTGCAGCACACGCAGGGCGGCTAGATTGCGATCCAAGATCTGCTTGCGGTCAGGCCGCTTCATGATGGCGCTGTAGTCTTCGATCGGCACAGCTGCTGCCACCAGGGGCTCTTCGGGCTTGGGTTCAGCTTTTTTCTTTTCCACGACCTTCGGCGGCTCAGGCTTCGGGGCGGGTTTTTCCGCTGGCTTCTCCACAGGTTTTTCTGCGGGCTTCTCGGTGGCGGTCATCGCAGCAGCAGGCTCAGCGGCTTTTGGAGCAGGTTTGGGCGGTTCAGGGGCGCGGGTGGCTGCCTTGGGTGTGTCTTCGGTCTTTTTCGCCGTTTCCTTGGCAGCGTCCTGCTTCGGGGTCGCTTTGGCCTTTGGTGCGCTTTCGGAGGCAGCGGTTTTCTTGGGTTCTTCGCTAGGCTTGGCCTTGGGGGCCTCTGTAGGAGCCTCGGTTTTGCCTGAAGTCGCAGGTTTGGCCTCAGCGGTCTCGGTCGCGGCAGGGGCGGCTTCCATGCCTGTGGCTGGAACGGCGGCTGGATCACTCGGAGCGGGGGCCGGTTCTTCTGTTGGGGGCTTTTTGCCACGGCCAAAGAGGTCCTTCAGGCGCACGGGACCACGCTTGGTGGTGCGGGACTCAGGCACGGGTTCAGCCACGGGCACAGGTGCCTCAGTCGCAGGCGTGGGGGCACTGGTCGCCATGGTGGGACTGCTGGGTGCTGCATCGCCAGGGGCGGTTGGAGTCGCTGGTTTGCTGTCTTGCGCAGGAGCAGCCGTGTCTTTTTTGTCCTTGGCGGCGGTTGAGCTTTGGCTGGCTGTTTCGCTGCTGGGTTTTTCGCTGGTTGGCTTCGTTGTTTGGGAGCTTGCCGCAGGTTTGTCGGTCGGTTTTTTGGCTTCGCTGGTTCCCGAGCCTTCGCTTTTTTCGGCAGCTTCATTCATGGCCGGGGTGGGCGTTGTGGCTTCTGCTGGAGCGGGGGCGGGTTCTTCGGCCTTTTTGCCTTTTTTGCCACCGAAGAGTCCGCCCAGGAAGCCACGCTTTTTCGGGGGAGGAGCGGCTTCGGGTTCAGCCACGGCTGGTGGGGGCTCTCCTGAGGGCGGTGCTGCGGCGGCAGGCTCAGCCGCTTGTTGCAGGATGAGTGCCTTCACTTGGCCCTGACGAAGGCTTTCCTGCCAAAAGGCAAGGTCGCTGGCACCTAGGTCTGCGGCAGGCAGGCTCTGCGCGGATTCGGGGGCTTTGGGCTGGGGTTTGCCTCGGCGGAACCAGTTCAGCGGATTCCAGCGCGAGGGTTTTTCGCCCGTGGCCTCAGGGGCCTCCTCGCTGGGTGCGGCTGCATCGGGTGCTTCTGTGGAAGGTCTAGCGGGAGTGGCTGGAGTCGATGGGGGGCCAGGGGCTTCGGTCGTTTCCGCAGGTGTTTCGGTCGTTGCAGCCTGGGCATCGGTTTTCTCGGACGAGGTCTCGGATGAGCCAAACCAGCGATTGAAAAGTGGCTTGCGCGTGTTCGTGTCTTCGGTGCGAGGGCCAGGTGTGCTGGCCACGGCGATCTCGGGCAGCGGCGTGGCGGGCACCGGGGTGAGAGTTTCGTCCTGACCTGACAGGGCTTCTTCCCGCGCTGCCTCTTCGATGGCGGATTCGATGATGTCGGCGTTGCTCTCCCGCTTCTTGGAGAAAGGATTGAGTCGAGCGACAAAAGAGCGCAGGAAGCCAGGCTCGGCCTTTTCTTTTTCCTCGGACGGAGCCTCGGTGATGAGTGTGGTCTCGCCGACCTGGAGCACGGTTTGCCCAGGGCCGGGTTTCGGTTTCGTGCTCTCGGGCATGTCCACTGCCGTGCTGCCTCCGGTGGAAGCCACGACAGGTTGGACGATGGGGCGCGGCTTGGGAATCTCACTCGCTTTCGCCTGATAGCGGAGAGTCAGGGCATCTTCCAGGCTCTTCAAGGTATCGGCAGCGGTGAGTGGTTCCGAATACTTGGGCTGGGCGAGGCCGGCGAGTTGCAGCGCCCACCATTTGTTGAGGCTGGCGGCGCTAGAGGCAAAGCTGGGGAAGGCGCGGTTCAGAAGCTCACGCTCGGGACGCGCATCGGTGGCTAGGCTAGAAAGGAAGCGATTCAGGCGTGCACTGCCCTCAGGCTGATCGAGCAAGGCTAGGACCAGGGCACAGCAGGAGGTGCGGTAGATGGTCTTCGACAGGGCATCCATTTGAGTCGGGGAGGCCTCGATGATTTCCTCTATGCCGAAGATTTTGCCGGATTTGAAAATTGCCGCAAAGAGCGTGCTGGGGCGGGCCTGGCGGCGATAGTCCAGGGCCTCCATGACCCCAGTCAGCACCCAGTCAGGCAGCAGGGTGGTGCGCTTGCTGGTGACTTCGGGTTGGCTGCGCAGCACGCGCTCGGTCATGAGTGCGCGGACGACTTCGCCTCGGAATTCGGAGGGGCGCAGGTCGGGGCGCAGGTTCACCGTGATCTGGAGGTGAAAGCCGCCGTGGGTGATCTGCGCGACGCTGGTGGACACGGCCTGCGGGGCGGTGCGTGCGTTTTCTCCGGCATTCAGCAGCACGACGATGGGTAGCGCCCAGGGCTGGGAGTCGCGCAACAGACGCCCGAGCTCGTCTTTGATCTCATCACAACGAGCGGAAAAGGCAGTCTTCAATCGGGCATCCTGGCCGTGAACGATGAACTGGCCGCTACCACTGGTGGAGGGCACGCTTTTGGGCCCGCTGCTCAGTGGAGTGGCTGGCACAGGAGTGAGCGCGGGAGCTGGCACATCGGGGATGCGTGAGGTCCCTGCTGGCGGAGCGGCGGTCGGTGCAGTGCCTGCGGGGGCCTGAACCTGGCCGGGTGCCGGAGGCGGCACGGCTGGAGCAGGTGTGGGCATTAGGGTGCCGGGAGCCGGGGGCTGAATGGCTGCCGCAGCGGCATCGACCTTGGCCCCCGAGTTAAGGGTGGGCGCAGGGGCTGGGGTGGGCGGGGCAGGGGGCGTTTGTGCAGCAGCCTGGGCCAGGATGCCAGTGGCCAGGAGGGGGACGAGCGGGAGACGGAACATACGGGAGGGGAAAAGGCAGGCCGCAGGGGCGGTCAGGGGAATCGTGGGTCGAGCTGCACCCGGTCTTGGCCCAGGGTGATCTGGTTCATTTGAAACAGCGCCTGAATCTCAGGCTGGAGGGTATCGGCCAGCTCCTTTAGCACCCGAGTGAGTGGTCGCAGCAGTCCACGCGGCACTTCCAGATGACCGTAAGCACCGCTGACGATTTCCACGCGAAAGACACGATCCAGTCGGCGGATGGTGAGATCGACGGCAGCGGTGCTACGCCAGCCTAGCACCCTCCAGGCGAGGATGAGGCGCGCTTTTCCTGGAGTCAGCTGAACACGCACGGCTTCCAGTTGAGCATGACCCTGCAGAGGAGGCTGAACCTGGGCAGATAAAACCCGAGCGAGGTGGCGATTCAGGTCCGCTTCGGTGATTTCGAGCACGCCTGCTCCTTTGATGGAGGACTGCTTCAGGTCATCGACCAAATCCCTGGGGCGAGCGTCCTGCTTCGCGGGGGGCAGATCCGGCAGTGGCAGCGCACGATGGGCGACCCAGGCAGCACCGGTCAGTGCACTGAGTCCCACCAGCAGCAGGAGATGGAAAAGGAATTTCACCACAAGGGACGAACATGCACCACAGGTGCCCCTATGGGCAAGTGCTATGCTGCTGCTCACCCAGAGCGCGAATGGAGGCGAAAATGGCCCGATTGGACTTAGCGAAGGGCTCAATCCAGCAGCAAAACAGGAGCTTGCTGCTCCGGCGTGAGTTGCTGGCCAGGTTCCAGCTTCAGCAGAGCATGAGATTGGCTCAGCGCGTAGAGCGCATGACTTTGCTGAAGGGCTGCCGGGAAAAAGACGCCCTCCCGCAGGCTGCCGCGCAGGTAGTGCGGGCGGTCACCATCATGGGTCAAAGTTGTGACAGGACGAGCCAGTCGGCTGGGCAGGCTGAGGTCGCTGGCACCCATCCAGCGCAGCAGAGCCGGACGCACAAAGAGGTGATAGGTGACGTAAGCAGAGACAGGATTCCCCGGTAGGCCGAAGAAGCTGACGGGTTGGCCATCCGCTGGCCGCTGCGTTTGCGCAAAGAGGAAAGGTTTTCCCGGTTTCACTTTCACACGCCAGAGCTCGGGGATGATACCGAGCTGGGCGAGCGCGGGCTTGATGGGATCATGATCACCCACAGAAACTCCGCCGCTGATCAGGATGATGTCGTGGCAGTCACGCAGCTCGGAAAGGGCCTGGACTGTGGTCTCGACAGCATCCAGGCAATGGCGCGGGGTGCTGTCGGGAAGGCCTAGTTTTGCTAGCAGAGCCTGAAGCATGGGGCCATTGCTATTGTAGATCTGGCCGTCCTTCAGCGGTTGCCCCGGCGGCACCAGTTCATCTCCCGTGCTGAGCACGGCTACCCGAGGCGGGCGGATGACAGAAACCTCGCGCAAGCCCTGAGAGGCCAGCAAGCCCACGGTGCCTGGCGTGATGGCTGTGCCCCGGCGGAGCATGATCTGGCCTGGGCAGAGATCGGCTCCAGCTCGGCGCACCTGTTCACCGACGGTCACTGGCTCCAGGCAGCGGATGGCATCCCCCTCGCGGGCCACATCTTCCTGCATGATCACGGCATCGGCCCCGGCTGGCATGGGGGCTCCGGTGAAGATACGGATGGCTGCTCCAGCGGGGCAGTTCAGGTGCAGATCTGCCCCAGCAGGTTGATGGCCGATGACGGGCAACAGGCGACTTGCATCGGTAGAGTCAGCAGCCCGCAGCGCGTAGCCATCCATCATGGAATTGTCAAAGCGCGGCAGAGGTAACGTCGCGGCGAGATCCATCGCAGCCTGTCGTCCCAGAGCCTGAAGCAAAGGCAGCGATGTGGCTGGCCCAGGCTGGATGTGGGAAAGCAGGCGGGTGAGGGCTTCAGATTCCGTGAGCATGAACAAATCTTGGCTCAAGGATTGCCGACTGGTGGCTCGAGATCATCCAGATGGATGCGCGGCGCTGGCTTGCCATTTGGACTGCTGGGTCCAGCTGGAGCGGGCGCTGGCACGGGCATGGTGGGCGGTGGCAGAGCGTTGGTAGGGGCTGGCACGGGCATGGGCTCCAATGGCACGGTCGAGCTTGGTGCAGACACCACAGGCAAGGTCGTGGGCGCTTGCACCGCTGGGGGCGGCGGTGTGCTGGAGGGCGGGGGGGGCTCGGCTTTGGGCTCCAAGTTTTCGCGTGGCAATAAAACGAGGTTCGACACCACGGGATTGCCTTCTTTGATGTCTGCCGTGAGGTAAAATCCCTTCCGCTCTGGAGATAGCACGAGCTTGGATTTGCTGCCGTCAGCACCTAGGCCAAGCAGCTCAGTGCCTGCGGGCAGGGAAGGGGGCGCATCGGAGCGGATGACGACGTAGTTTTGCTCAGGATTCACCATCTCGATCATACCAATCAGGGTGGCCTGCCCGACGGGTCCGCCTTTGGGCTCTTGGGCCTTCTTTTTCTTCAAAAGATTGCATGAGGTGAGCTGGCTAGCCAGCACCAGCAGGCAAAGCAAAAGAGGCTGAAAGCGGCGAGAGATCATGGGGTGGTGAGGCGTCAGCGAGCTGCGGTTTTGATCTGGCGTTTGCCCAGGCAGAAGAGGCTCGATTCGCTGCGAATGAAAATTTGTCCTTCGCTCAGGGCTGGGGAGGCAAAGACGCGTTCCTCCAGATTGCTCTCGGCGATGAGTTCAAATTCGCGTCCTGGTTTCACCGTACGCAGTGTGCCGAAGTCATTGATGAAATAGACGTGCCCCTCTGCGCTGGTCAGGGAGGCGTGGTGCTCCTTCACGCGCTCTTCCCAGGCGATCTGGCCCGTCGCGGCATCGAAGCAGTGCGCAATGCCCGAGTCGGAGACGATGAGAAACCAGCCCTTTTCGCAGATCGGTGAGGGCACGTAAGCCACACCTTTGTTCGTGCGCCAGGCGATGTGAGTATCGGTGACATTGCCACGGCCATCGGGGCGGATGGCCAAGATGTGATGCTCTGGAAAGCCCCCGCTCATGAGCAACAGGCCGGAGACATCATCCTGGACCAGGGATGCGACGAATTGCTCCGTGGGACCGTCGATTTTCCAAATCGGAGAGCCATCGCGTGGATCGTAGCTCGTCACGCACTTGGTGCCGGAGAGCACCATTTGCACTCGACCTGCCATCGTGCGGATCATGGGCACGCAGTAGCTGCGGGTTTGGTTCGGACGCTCAATGCGCCAAAGGAGGCGGCCATCCCCACGAGACAGAGCGACGATGTAGCCCGGGCCGTCGTGATCGCAGTTCACGATGACTTTGTCCTCGAACAAGATTGGGCTGGAGCAAAAGCCGTGTTTGCTGGCAAAGGTCCCTGGACGCACCTGCCAGACTGCTTTTCCGGCGAAGTCATGGGCACTGACTACGACTTGATTGCCATCGAGAAAAGCCGTGAAGACACGTTCGCCATCCGTAGCCGGTGTGCTGGAGGCATGACTGTTCAGCCGGTGCTTGCCCTCCAGCGGAGATTTGAGCACAGGTGCCTTCCACAGCATTTCACCAGTCGCGCGATCCACGCAGAGCAACAGGCGGGTTTCTTTTTCCGCATCCGCAGACACTAGAAAAATGCGGTCTTCCCAGACGATCGGTGAGGCATGGCCAGAGCCGGGAAGCTCGGTCTTCCAGGCAAGTGTCTTTTCCGAGCACTCGGTCGGAAAGCCATGATCGTGGCTAGTCCCATCCATGCGTGGCCCTCGCCACTGCGGCCAGTTTTCTGCCAGCGCAGAGACAGCCGTGAGGGATAGAATGAAAAGCAGGCGGGCAGGAGCGAGCATGATGCGCAGACTATCGGAGCCGCTGCCGCGCTTCAATCACCAAAGATCATCCCTCGCGATGCTTCGCAAAAATAGCCAAGGTGCGTTCGCGTTCACGTCCATGATCAACCATGGGCAGGGGATAGCCAGCGGCGATAGCGCGCCCATCCTTAGGAGGGGCCAAGAAGCGCTCTGGGGATACCCCACGAAGCTCAGGCACCCACTGGCGGATGTATTCACCGGTAGGATCGTAGCTCTTCGTCTGTGTCCATGGATTCTGAATGCGGAAGTAGGGGGCCGCATCGGCCCCAGTGCCAGCGCTCCACTGCCAACCTCCGTTGTTGCTGGCATTCTCACCATCCACGAGATGCCGCATGAAGAAGCCTTCTCCAAGCTTCCAGTGACAGTGCAGGTCCTTGGTCAGAAACATGGACACGATCATGCGCACGCGATTGTGCATGAATCCGGTGGCCAAGAGTTCGCGGATGCCTGCGTCCACGATGGGGAAACCGGTGCGCCCTTGGCACCATGCTTCGAAGTGGTCATCGCGCCCTGGCCAGGGCATGCCACGAAATTCGGGAGAAAACTCCTCCTCAAAAACTTCGGGATAAAACCATAAAATCGCCAAGTAAAACTCACGCCAAGCCAGCTCCTTGATGTAGGTTTCGATGGAGCTGCGCTCCTCGGCTTGCGTAGCTTCCGAGGCTGATTTCACGCAGCGTGCATACAGCTCACGAATCGAGATGAGTCCAAAGCGCAGATCCTGGCCCAGGCGTGAGGTCGTCACCCCAGCGGGAATGTTTCTGCGCTGACCGTAATGGTGAAGCCTGCGCTCTTCGATGAAATTTTTCATTCGCTCCCGTGCAGCTCGCTCACCCGCCTCTGGCAAGGTGCTCTGGGTGGCAGGTAGCTTCCAATGCTCCAGCGTGGGCAGAGCATGGCTGCTCAGATTGGCGGATGGACGAAGGCCCAGTGAGCTAGGGCGGCGCACTGGCTCTGGCTTGCTCAGGGAAAGCCAATTTCGCGAATAAGGCGTGTAAACACGATAAGGCCCGCCACTGCCTGTCAGCACTTCATCTGCCTCATGCAGTACACGGTCTTTGAAGCTGAGGCATTCCACGCCAAGTCTGCTGCAGACCTCACGGACCTTCTTCTCCATCTCTCGACCATAGGGATCGTAATCGCGGTTGAAGTAAAGTGCTGTGGCTTGAGTCTCGCGAATCAGGCGCTCAAGCTCATGGTTCGCTTTGCCAACACGAAGAATGAGTCGGCTGCCCAAGCTCTCTAGATTTTTTGAGAGTGATTCCAGACAGCCGCAAAGAAATTGCTGACGAATGCTGCCTGTCCAACCATGTGCTGAAGTCCAATCACTCAAGACATAAACGGGCACCACAGAGGCTCCATCCTTGGCAGCTGCGGCTAACGAAAGATTGTCGGTAAGGCGCAGGTCACGGCGGAACCAGTGGATGACAACAGCATGCTTGGACATAGGCACGGCATACGCATCGCATCTTTTGCTGGCCGCTGAAAAGCACCGTGGCTTTTCCAGACTCCTCATTAAAAATGAATTGGCCTTTGAACATCTCCATGGGGGCTGAGGGTCTCATGCCACAAGGAGGTTGCCATGATCACCACGCTTTTCCCACAGCCAACAGGGGTAGGCATCATGCGCTCTGCGGACGACAACCTCGAACGATCAGGTAGCGATTCCCCCTCAGTTCCGAAACTGGGAGTCGTACTTTCCGCAGGTGGTGCTCGGGGGCTTGCCCACGTCGGTGTCATTCAGGTGCTGGAGGAGAATAACATCCCTGTCGCTGCCATCGCAGGCACCAGCATGGGCGCTTATGTGGGAGCTGTCTGGGCCGCAGGCCTGCATGGTGCGGCTCTGCAAAAGTTGGCTGAAGAAATCACCGATCGCAAAGCACTCACGCGTCTCTTGGATTTTGCCTTTCCCCCCACGGCGGGTCTCATTCGTGGTCACAAAATTCGTCGCCATCTGGAGAAGACCCTGGGAGATCGCCACTTTGCAGACCTTCAAGTTCCGTTTCTGGCTGTCGCGACCGATTTGCACACGCTGCAAAGGCACGTTTTTGAAGAAGGTCCGGTCGCAGCTGCCGTTCATGCCAGTGCGGCTATCCCTGGCATCTGCACTCCGGTCGAACTGAATGGGCATCGCTACACCGATGGAGGTGCTGCCGATCCTTTGCCGGTGACTTTGCTGCGCGAGCGTTATCAACTGGACGTGATCATCGCCGTCAATGTGCTTCCCACGCATCAGGATCTCGATCACTGCTCGACAGAGTTTCCGCCTTTGCAAAAAAGGCCCAGCTTGCTGTCCAGACTGCTCCGCCCGGTGAACCTGCTCGCCGAGGGGCATGTGCTCGATACCTTTCGTCGCTCACTCATGTGTGCCCAGGTAGAGCTTGTCGAAAAAGAAGCTCGTCGCGCCGAGGTCCTCATCCATCCGTTTCACTGCGGCTCGTCTTGGTGCGATTTTGAAAATCATGCCCGCTACATCGAGACGGGCCGTCGTGCTGCTGAAGCTGCCCTACCCAGCATTCGTGCTCTGCTTTCTCGAACCCCAACCCCAACCCCATTCAACCATGAAACTGCTCTCCGCTCCACCGAAGTGGGATGCCTCGCCGCCTGAAGTCTGGCACGACTGGCAGATTCAGCGTCTCCGCGCTTACCTCAAAGAGCGCGTTCTTCCTTTCAGCGCACATTATCGAAGCCTTTTCGTGGAGCATGACCTGCACCCCGAAGACATTCAAAGCTTCGATGATTGGAGCAAAGTGCCCTTCACCAGCAAAGCCAACCTCACAGTGCCGCGTGAGCAACAGCGAAACTTTGTGCTCATTCCACAAGAAGCAGCTCTCAAGCGAGAGTGGAGCGTCCTCTGGAATGCGGTCTTTCACGGTGCCAACTATGCCAAAGAGCAGATCGAGAAAGAGTTCCGTCCGGTGATGATGACTAGCACTACAGGCCGCTCCTCAGAGCCTGTGCCGTTTGCCTTCACGAAGCATGACCTGACCCACCTTGACCTCACG
Source organism: Verrucomicrobiaceae bacterium (assembly GCA_027484445.1). Classification (GTDB taxonomy): domain Bacteria; phylum Verrucomicrobiota; class Verrucomicrobiia; order Verrucomicrobiales; family Verrucomicrobiaceae; genus Prosthecobacter. The sequence goes on along the minus strand of JAIXSY010000025.1, from coordinate 172,046 downwards.
GGCCGTCGCCTGATGGAGGTCGGTGGCTCTCAGCGAGACTGGCGACACGTGAACACTTTTCCTTACGCGCCACATCTTGCCTTTTGGCAGACTCACCATGCTGGCCTCGGCTTTGGCACCTTCATGGTCAGCACGGGCGGAGGCAAAGTCATGGGAACAGAAGGGAACATTGCACTCATTGACAAGGTGAGGCCCGAGGTCGTCATCGGCATGCCTACCTTTCTGTATCACATGCTGCGTGAAGCTGTGGAAGCTGGCAAACACTGGCCACAGCTGCGGCGCATTGTGCTCGGTGGAGAAAAAGTCGCCGAGGGCATGAGGGCAAAACTCACCCTGCTGACGCATGAACTCGGTGCGGATGAGGTCAGCCTCATCAGCACGTTCGGATTCACGGAGGCGAAAATGGCTTTTCCAGAATGTCCCACGCATCTCGCCTTGAATGCCAGCGGCTTTCATCTCAGTCCGGATTTAGCGATCATCGAAATCGTCAATCCCCGCACAGGTGAGCCTGTGCCTGAAGGCCATTCGGGGGAGATAGTCTTCACGCCACTGGATGCTCGAGGCACGGTCGTTCTTCGCTATCGCACAGGTGACATTGCGGAAGGAGGGCTGACTTGGGCGGCTTGCCCTCACTGTGGTCGCCGCTGCCCACGACTGTTGGGGCCCATCAGTCGTGTCAGTGAAGTGCGTGAGATGCACCTGGATAAAATCAAAGGCACGCTCGTGAACTTCAACATTCTGGAGCATCTGCTGGATGACATGAAAGGTGTCGCTGCTTGGCAGGTTGAGCTTCGCAAGCACGCCAATGATCCCCTCGACCTGGATGAGATTCTTCTCCACGTCGCCACAGAGCCTGGCGTGAGCCCTGACGATCTCATTCATCGCCTGGAACGCCGCTTCGCTGAGGTCACGGAGATTCGCCCCAACGAAATCCGCTTTCACACAATGCCAGAACTGCGCGAACGCCTTGGCGTTGGGAGATTGCTGAAAGAGGCCAAAGTTCTCGACTCACGCCCCAAGCTGACTGCTTCACGCGAACTCAACGCCAACCCCTGAGTATTCTATGAAACCGCTCTTCATCATTGCTGCCACACGCACACCTTTCGCTCGTGCGGGAACTTCCTTGGCATTGCTGGATGCTGTGGACCTTGGCAAGGCTGCTGTCTCCGCCTTGCTCACGCGCAGTGGCATTGATCCACACGCTGTGGATGAAACCATCATCGGCTGTGTCGGTCAGCCAGCTCATGCGCAAAACATCGCTCGGGTGATCGCTCTGCGTGCAGGTTTGCCAGAATCACGCCCCGCCATGACGGTGCATCGCAACTGCGCCAGTGGCCTTGAGGCGATCACCACAGCTCATGCCAAAATGTGTGCAGGTCAGGGTGATGTCTTTCTGGTCGGCGGCACCGAAAGCATGAGCAACATGCCCCTCTACTTCAATCGAGGTGCTGTTGAAAAATTCACCCTCATGGGCAAGGCCAAGGGCTTCGCTGAAAAACTCGGTGCCGCAGCAAGTTTCCGCCCTGCGGATTTTGCACCGCTCATCGGCCTGAAGCTCGGGCTGACCGATCCCGTCGTGGAGATGAACATGGGTGAAACTGCTGAGTTGCTCGCTCGAGAGTTCGGCATCAGCCGCGAGCAGCAAGACGCCTTCGCCTTTCATAGCCATCGCAAAGCAGTGGCCGCCGCCGCCGCTTTGCAGAAGGAAGTGTCACCCATCTATGTCATGGGACGAGAAGTCACCGCAGTGTTGGCGGACAACGGCATGAGAGCAGACTCTAGCTTAGAAAAGCTCGCCAAACTCAAGCCCATGTTTGCACGTCAGCATGGAACCGTCACGGCGGGAAATTCCAGTCAGATCACGGATGGCGCGGTGGCTCTGCTGGTCGCGAGTGAAGAGGCGGTGAAGCGCCATGGCTGGCAGCCGCTCGGCATCATGACTCACTATGCTTACACAGGCTGTGATCCTCGACGCATGGGCCTCGGGCCAGTCAGAGCCATGGATGCGGTGCTTCATCGTGCTGGCCTCAAGCTGGAAGATTTGGACTTTGTCGAGATCAACGAAGCCTTTGCGGCTCAGGTGCTCGCCGTGCGCCAGTGCCTGAATCATCCGAGCAGTGCTCGCCGTGCCGGTTTGGAACAACCTTTGGGTGAACTTCCAGAAGCCAAGCTCAATCCTCGCGGCGGCTCGATTGCTTTGGGGCATCCTGTGGGTGCCACGGGAGCACGCTTGGTGCTGACTGCCTTGGATCAGCTACGGGAAACGCAGTCCAAGCGAGCTCTGATCAGCCTCTGCATTGGTGGAGGTCAGGGAGGTGCAGCCATTCTCGAACGTGTTTGAAACTCAAAACCACTGCTTATGAAAACTCATCTGTTTGAATCCCTGATCCTTCATCCAGAGGCATCTGGCCTCGAGATGTCTTTGAAGCACTTTCATGTCGAGTTTGATGCTGAGCGACGAGCTTGGATCACCTTCGATATGGCTGGCAGTGCGGCCAATGTTTGGAATGAGATCACACTGCGTGAATTCAATCGAGCCTTGGATCGCGTGGCCCATGAGGCAGGCGTTCGTGCTCTGATTCTTCGCAGTGCCAAGGAACGCGTTTTCATCGCGGGTGCGGATTTGAAAGCGGTGCGCCATGCCACAGTCAAGAAGCTGGAGGAGTTGATTGATCTAGGACAAGCCACCTTCAACCGACTCGCAGCACTGCCTTTCCCCAAGGTCGCACTGATTCATGGGGCTTGTGTCGGTGGCGGGCTGGAGCTGGCCTTGGCCTGTGACGTCCGCATTGTCACTGATAGTGAACACACTCGCTTGGGTCTGCCAGAAACGCAGATAGGACTCATTCCTGCCTGGGGCGGAAGTACAAGGCTGCCGAAGTTGATCGGCTTAGCGAAGGCGCTCGAACTGATTGTGACGGGCAGGCTGCTGAAGCCAAGTCAAGCCAAGCGAATCGGCTTGATCCAGGATGTCGTCGCCCGTGAACATTTGGAAGCTGTTGCAAAAGCTGCCACAACACGTTCGATGCCGAAGGCTTGGTGGATGGATCGGCTTTGTGCTTCATTCCTGGGCAATCGAGTGAAAGCTAGCGTGCAGGGCAAGATACGCGGGCTTTATCCTGCCCCACTTCGTGCCGTTGATGTGGTCACTCGCGCCCCTTTCACTTCCATCTCAAAGGCCATGGAGCTGGAAAAACACGCCATTCTCGATCTTGCCCTGAGTCCAGAGACCGCGCGTTTGATTGATTTTTTCTTTCGCAAAGAGGATGCTACCAAAAAAGCATGGCCCGTTGGTGTCGCACTCCAGGTGCAGGATGTCAGTGTGGTCGGTGCGGGTATCATGGGCTCTGGCATTGCTCATTGGATCGCAGCACATGGAAAGCGCGTTTTGCTGCAAGACATCAGCACCGAATCGCTGGCCAAGGGCATGGGACGTGTCAGTGGCTTGTTGAATGAGGGGCTTCAACGGCGAGCGATTTCCTCACGTGAAAGACGCGACACTCTGGATCGTCTGAGTCTGGAGCATGATCGTGTGCCGCTGACTCATCAACAGCTCATCATTGAGGCTGCCACGGAAGACATGAGCGTGAAGAAAAAGATCTTTGCTGATCTGGCGGCCCGCTCTGGTCCAGACACGATTTTGGCGACCAATACTTCGGCTCTATCCGTCACGGAATTGGCGGATACGGTGCCGCATCCTGAGCGTGTGATTGGGCTGCATTTCTTCAATCCTGTGCATCGCATGCCTTTGGTGGAAGTGATCGCCACGAAACACACCAGCGATGACGTCATCGCTACCATGGTCAGTTTTGTGCAAAAGCTCGGCAAGGTGCCTGTTGTTGTGAAAGACAGCCCAGGCTTCATCGTGAATCGCATCCTTGTTCCCTACCTCATGGAGGCAGTTCACTTGAATGAAAGTGGTGTGCCCGCAGATCTGATCGACGAAGCCATGCTCGACTATGGCATGCCGATGGGGCCGCTGCGCTTGCTGGATGAAATTGGTCTCGATGTGGCTGCCCATGTCGGCAAGACGCTGGAGGCCGCATTCCCTCATCGTTTTGCAGAGACCATGCTGATTCAAAAGCTGATGGAAGCAGGAAGATTGGGAAAAAAGACGGGTGAAGGTTTTTACTCTTATCCTGAACCCAAGACGAAGAAGCCATCGTGGTCAGAGGCTGATCACCATCTGATGGAACGCATCCGTGAGCGTCTCGGCGGTTTGCTCTTTGAAGAAGCCCGACGTGTCTCTGATGAAGGCATCGCCCGCTGTGATTCTGATATCGAGTTGGCGATGACCTTGGGCACTGGCTTTCCCGTTTTCCGTCCACTCACGAGTCCTGTGTTGAGCTGAACTCCAAACCCCATACCCCCATGAAGACGACAGAACTTCCAGAAAAACCCGTTACCCGCATCGACACCTCGAAGATGTCCGCCGGTCAAAAGGCAGCTCTTGAGATGGCAGAGGCCGCGCGGGATGAGCGGCAGAATACCGGTCTCGCTGCAGGATTGTTTTTTGGTGAGCCTGACTTCAGTTCGCATGTGCCTTTTTCTAAGCAGACTGACTTGGATAAGGATCAGGGAGATGCCTTCCTCGCACGATTGAGGGCAGTGCTTGATCAACATGCCGATCCTGATGCCATCGACCGCACGGGAGAGATTCCTGATGTGCTGTTGAAGGCACTCGCTGACATCGGTGCTTTTGGCATCAAGATTCCGGTCAAGTATGGCGGTTTGGGGCTTTCGCAGACGAATTACTCACGCGCGGCGATGCTGCTCGGCAGCGAATGTGGCAATCTCGCAGCCTTACTTTCGGCACATCAATCCATCGGTGTGCCGCAGCCGTTGATTTTGTTCGGCACTGAGGAGCAGAAGATGAAGTTCCTGCCGCGCTGCGCCAAAGGGGAAATCAGCGCGTTTGCGCTCACGGAGGCAGATGTGGGCAGTGATCCTGCCAAGATGACCACCATTGCTGTGCCTGAGGGTCCAGATCATTTCATCATCAATGGCGAGAAGGTCTGGTGCACAAATAGCCTGAAAGCGAGCCTCATCGTGGTCATGGCGCGCACGCCGACGAAAGACAAGCCTCATGCCACCACGGCATTTATCGTGGAGGCCAATGCCCCTGGCGTCGAGATTCTCTGCCGCTGTCGATTCATGGGGTTGCGCGCACTTTACAATGGTGTGGTGCGTTTTGAAAATGTGCGAGTGCCACGCGAGAATATCCTGGGCGGAGAGGGGAAGGGACTGAAGGTCGCACTGACGACTCTGAACACGGGACGCATCACGCTACCGGCTGCCTGCGTGGGTTTGGCCAAGCGCTGTGTGGAGATATCCAAGCGCTGGGCATCCCGTCGCGTCCAGTGGGGACAACCCATCGGCAAGCACGCCGCCATTGCTGACAAGCTTGCACGCATGAGTGCAGACGCTTTTGCCATGGAAGCGGTGGTTCGTTACGTCTCTTCTCTGGTCGATCAGGACAAACATGCGGATGTTCGCCTCGAAGCTGCCATCGCGAAACTCTGGGGCAGTGAACGTGCTTGGGAAATCGTAAACGACACCATGCAGATTCGAGGTGGGCGTGGTTATGAGACTGCGGATTCATTGAGGTCTCGTGGTGAGTCGCCCGAGCCTGTGGAGCGCATGATGCGCGACTGCCGCATCAACAGCATCTTTGAAGGTAGCAGTGAGATCATGCGTCTTTTTATTGCTCGGGAGGCTTTGGAGCCGCATCTGAAAATCGGTGCGGATGTCGTCAATAGCACCCTGCCATTTCAAGAGCGCGCGTTGGCTGCCCTGCGGGCGGGCATCGCTTACTCAATGTGGTATCCCCGGAAATGGTTGCCAGGGGGCGCTGGCACTGCCGCAGATCAGTTGCATCCCGCCTTGCGCGATGACTTGAGCCGCATTGCTCAACAGAGTCACAAGCTGGCGCGCACACTTTTTCATCAAATGGCCTGGAATGGTCCAGCGCTGGAGAAGAGGCAGGTCTTGCTCGGTCATTTGGTGGACATCGGTTCTGAACTCTTTGTTTGGACCTGCACCTTGGGCTTTGCTGAAACAAAGATCACGGATGCTCGCCTGACCTCGACGGAGGTGGATCAGCTCACGCGATTGGTCAGTTACTTTGGCAAGCTGAGCCGCAGCCGCATCGCTAGCCATTATGCGGCGATCCGGGCAGGTCTTGACCAGGATAGCCATCGCCTCAGCAAGGATCTTTTGAGCTTCAGTGCGTGAGGGCGTAGAAAAGAATGTTGATCCCGAGGGGGTAGGCATACTTCTCTGAGAACTCTCGAAAATACCAAGGATCGGTTCCTTCCTCTTCCCATCCATCGCCGAGGTCGGTGTTGTGGCAGATCAACATCACCATGCGTTTTTTGTCATCGTAGATGGCTCGGTAGTGCGGCGTCTGAGCATCCCATCGTTCGAAGGTGATGCCCTGCTCTCGTCCTGCCATCGCATGACCGACGCTTGGGATCTGAGGCTTCGTCTTCAAGGGGAAGACCATGTGAAAGATCTCGTGCTCAGTCGGCAGTTCCACGGGTTCCCGATCTGGGAAGATTTGCTTCAGGGCCACCGAGAAGGTTTCCCATTCCTCCTCGCCCCAAAAGTCATCCACCATGATGAATCCACCTTTTAACAGGTACTCTCGTATCGTCTTCGCTTGTTCTTCACTCAGAGAAATCTGGCCGGGCTCAATCATGTAAATGAAGGGGTAATGCCGCATTTGTTCTTCCTGAATGTCCACCACCACCCCCTTGGGACTGACCTGCATGGCCGTGAGTTGTTGGAGTCGATAGCTAAAATTCAGATCAGCATCGGGGTAGTCCGTGGCCCACTTGCCCTGTCCCCGCCAGCGGCCCCAACGGCTGGATTCGGAATCGAAACGCAAGCGAGCGAAGACAAACACATCGTTCGGCAATTCCCTGGACAGCGGCCAAGTCGGGAAGTCAGAGAATTGGCCCCGCCCAGCCTCCCTGGGGTCTTCGGGCACGCTACCATCCTGAATGCCAAAATGGGTCGGCGAGGGCAGTGTAGGGCTCTGAGCTACTGTCAGACTAGATAGTGCCAACAATACCATGATGCGCAGCATCTGCAGGCCTGAAGAATTCATGATCATGGTGGAATGTGCAGCATGGAACCTGCCGAGATGATTCAAACGCCTCTCTTCCTCGCCTTCTTGCCCTGGGAATCAATCGCTCTGCTCTTGAGATCTTGTGGATCATGAATCACAGAGGTAGATAATCTCATGACAGGTGGTTTGGTCAGAATTCACGAAGGCAACCTAGCCGGTTTCGAGCGCACTGGCCGTCTCTTGAATGAGGGCTTGCAAGACGTGCGAGATTTTTACCAAAAGGGAATGCCACCGCATCCGCTCGCGATGCCAGTGCTTCTTATCCAAGAGCAAATGATCGACTGGCTGACGGAGCGAGTTTGTTTGCTCAACTCTTGGTTGCAAGAAATGGCTCGCCTCGTGAATGCAGATCTCTGCTTTGCCTTGCAGGCACCGATGAGCGAGCAGGCACTGAAGGCGGCATGTGATCTCTTATTCAACTCGGTCATTGTCTGGTTGCTTGGGAGCAAGATGCGGCCAAACACCTTGCTCCTACCCATTGGGAGCACTCGATGCAGTTGTTGCGGGGGATGAGGCTTCCTGTGGCGCAGACCTTGTTTCAGATCGTGGACGGGATCACGGGTGTTGCTCCACGGGTTCAGGCTGGTGAAACCAACCTCGATTTAACGATTCAAGTGCCGAGCATGCCAAGGCTAGTCCTTCTGCGCCAGGAGATCAATCGTGCTAGCCGTGCCTCCCTTCCTTTTCACATTCGCCACCTAATTTTGGCTGCCATCGGCCTCAGTGCCTTTTTATCATCATGATGTGAGAAGGAGGTCTCTGCGACAGGACCACGGAGAAGGTGAAGTCAAAGGAAAGCGCGAGTCGTGATGGGATGAAACGTGCGCTGATTTCTTGATCATCAAGGGTATCTGCATCGGAAGCGGGCAATGCAGGTGCAAAACGAACGATCACGCTTGCAGAAAGGTTTTGTAATACCTATTACGTAAAAGTAACACATATTACAACATGAATACTCTGCCCTGGCTCCTGCTGATGCATAGCCTGCCTGCGAAAAGTGGGGCGTTGCGTTTGTTTCTCTGGCGCCAACTCAAGCGGATGGGAGCCGTGTCGTTCAAGACTTCCGCTGCTGTGCTGCCGGATCGTCCTGAGCTAGTGGAGAGCTTGCAGTGGTTGGCCCAGCGTGTTCGCCAGCAGGGCGGCGAAGCTACCTTGGTTCATGTGCGGCAAATCGATGGCATCACGGATCATGAAATCGTCACCCTCTTCCAGCAGGCAAGAGCAGCAGATTATGAGGAGATTTTAGCGGCTGCCCGCACTGCCGAGGCATCCCAGGGGACTGAGGTAGAAAAGGCCTTGGGAGGAGAGGTGGAGAAGCTGGTGGCACGTTTTCAGGCAGTGCGGCAGGTGGATTTTTTTGACTGCCCAGCTGCGGCTCTGGTGGAGCGATTGCTAGAACAACTGCGCCACAGGGGGCAGGCACCGGTAGCCCCCGTTTTGACCAAGAGAGACTACCTGCAGCGTGTCTGGTTGACCCGCCCTAGACCCGAGGTGGACAGGGTAGGCTCCGCTTGGTTGATCCGGCGCTTCATCGACCCAAAGGCGGCTTTTGTTTTTGGCGCGGACCCTGCCGACTACCCTGATGCTTTGCCCTATGACATGGTGGGGGTGGAATTTGGCCATCAGGGGGATGATTGTACCTTTGAGACGCTAATGAAGCGCTTTGGCTTGGAGGAGGCCAGCCTGCGTCACATCGCCAATATCATCCACGATGCCGATCTCGGCGATGGCCGCCACGGCACTCAAGAGGGTGCAGGTCTGCTGGCCATCTTTCGAGGCTGGGCACAGATGGACTGGACCGACGCGGAGATCCTGGCGCGCGGCTTTGACTGCTTTGACGCGCTGCACCACCAGGTCGCCACTCGCAAAAATTTCAAGAAACCTTGAGCACTCAAATTTCCTGCATGCCCAGCTTTTCCGAAGCGCTCCGTTACTGGCTCAAACTCGGCTGCATCAGCTTTGGCGGGCCGGCTGGGCAGATCGCCATCATGCACAAGGAGCTGGTGGAAAAGCGCCGCTGGATCAGTGATGCGCATTTCCTCCATGCGCTGAACTTTTGCATGCTGCTGCCTGGCCCAGAGGCGCAGCAGCTTGCCACCTACCTCGGCTGGCGCTTGCATGGCGCGAAGGGAGGCATCGCGGCGGGAGCGTTGTTTGTGCTGCCTTCAGTCTTCATATTGTTCGGCCTGAGCTGGCTCTACATGGCGGGCGGGCATCTGCCGTGGCTCGCGGCGATTTTCCACGGACTGCTCGCTGCCGTGATCGCCGTCGTGGCGGAGGCGGTGCTGCGCATTGGCAAGAAGGCGCTCAGATCGCCCGCGCTGTGGTGTCTCGCTGCTGCCAGCTTCATCGCGATCTTTTTCTTCCACGTCTCCTTCGTGCTCATCATCCTCACGGCGGCACTGCTCGGCTATTTCGGCCCGCGCCGTCATTTCCCGGTGGGGAAGGGCCACGGCGCGGCGAAGGACGGGGGCGCGACGGTCGTGCTGACGCCGGTGAAGGCCGCCTCCTGGTCGCGCACGCTGCGGATCTGTGCCCTCTGCCTCACGCTGTGGTGGCTGCCGGTCTTTGCCCTGGCGGCATGGCTTGGCTGGGGCAGCACGCAGGCGCAGCAGGGCCTCTTCTTTAGCAAAGCGGCGCTCGTCACCTTTGGCGGAGCCTACGCCGTGCTGCCGTATGTGGCGCAGCAGGCCGTGGAGACGCACGGCTGGCTTTCGCATCCGCAGATGATGAGCGGACTCGCGCTCGCCGAGACCACGCCTGGCCCGCTGATCATGGTGCTGCAATTCGTCGGCTTCGTCGGCGGCTGGCAGCATCCCGGCGTGCTGACGCCGCTGGCCGGGGCCACGCTGGGCGCGGTGATCACCACCTGGGTCACGTTTTTGCCATGCTTCTTGTTTGTCTTCCTCGGCGCTCCGCACATCGAAAAGCTGGGTGAGCAACCCCGCCTCAGCGCCGCGCTGACGGCCATCACGGCAGCCGTGGTCGGCGTCATTTTGAATCTGGGCGTCCATTTCGCTCAGGATGCCCTTTGGCCGAAAACAGGTGGTTTCGATGCTTTTGTCGCTGTGCTCGTCATTGGAGCCTTCATTGCCATGCAGCGCTTCAAAATCGGCCTCATGCCGGTGATTGGCTGCTGCGCGGTTTTAGGGTTGGTAAGGCACTTGAGCATCCCTTGAAACAAACAGGCAGCCGAGCCAGTTACCCCGCTTCTCCTAGCTTCCCTCTCTCCTTGTCTCGATGTCCCTCCCCCGCCTCGCCCTTCGCCATCCTTATGCCGTCATCGTCGCGGTGATCGCCATCCTGCTCGGGGCGTGGCAGGCGCAGGAAAAGATGGCGCGGGATGTCTTCCCGCCGCTCGGCATTCCCACCATCTACGTCGCGCAGCCGTATGGCGGCATGGATGCGCTGCAGATGGAAGGTTACCTCACTTACTACTACGAGTATCACTTCCTCTATATCGCCGGGATCGAGCACGTCGAGTCGAAGAACATCCAGGGAGCCTCGATCATGAAGCTCCAGTTTCATCCCGGCACCGACATGTCCGCGGCGCTTTCCGAAACCATCGCATATGTGAACCGCAGCCGCAGCTTCATGCCGCCCGGCACGCCGGGAGCTTTCGTGACGCGCTTTGATGCCGGCAGCGTGCCCGTGGGCAATCTCGTCTTCTCCACGGAGAATCCCACGCGCACCGTCGGCCAGATGCAGGACGCCGCGCTGAACATGGTGCGCCCGCTTTTCGCCACGCTGCCCGGCGTTTCGGCCCCGCCGCCCTTCGGTGGCAGTGCCCGCACCATTTTGATCAATGTGAAGCCCGACCGCCTCCGCGCTTACGGCCTCAGCCCCGACGACGTCGTCAAAGCGATGACCGAGGCCAACACGATGAGCCCCAGCGGCAATCTCGCACTGCCCAACAGCTATCCCATCGTGCCGACGAATGCCGTCGTGAAAAACATCCAGGACCTCGCCGCCGTGCCCCTGAAGGTCACGGCTAAAGGTGCGGTTTATGTGCGCGACATCGGCGAAGTCAGCGATGGCAGCGACCTCATGACCAGCATCGCCATCGTGAACGGCAAACGCACCGTGTACATGCCCGTCACGAAACGCAGCGATGCCTCCACGCTCAGCGTCGTCGAGCTGGTGAAGCAAAACTTGCCCAAATTCAAAGCCGCCTGCCCCGAGGACATCAACGTCACCTTCGAGTTCGACCAAAGCCCTTGGATCATTCGCGCCATCGAAGACCTCGTCAAAGAAGGCCTTCTCGGCGCGGCGCTCACTGGGCTGATGGTGTTGATTTTCCTCCGCGATCTGCGCAGCGTCTTCATCGTCGTGCTGCAAATCCCCGTCGCTCTCGCCGCGTCGCTGCTCGCGCTGTGGATCACCGGTTCCACCGTCAATCTGATGACGCTCGGCGGACTCGCCCTCGCCGTCGGCATCCTCGTCGATGAAGCCACCGTCGAGATCGAAAACATCCACCGCCGTAGAACGAACTTCCAAGTTCGTTCTCCCGATGGATCGCCCAGAGAGACGAACTTGGAAGTTCGTCCTACTCTCCGCCGCATCGTCCTCGATGCCTCGGAGGAGACCATCGGCCCGCGCAGCCTCTCGATGCTCTGCATCCTCGCCGTGTTCGTGCCGAGCTTTTTCATGACAGGAGCCGCCAAGGCCCTGTTTCTGCCGCTTTCGCTCGCCGTGGGCTTTGCGATGATCGCCTCGTATCTGCTCTCCAGCACGCTCGTTCCCATTTTGAGCATCTGGTGGCATCGGGAGTGTGGTGCAGCCGTCCCGGCTGCTCAGAAAGCAAGCCAGAGGCTTGCACCACTCTTCAAGCCATCCATCGCCCTGCGCCACCTCCTCGTCCCCGCCTACCTCGTTGGCACCCTCTTCGCCATCACGCTTTTCCTCCCCTTCCTCGGCACGGAAATCTTCCCACAAATCGACGCCGGACAGCTCCAACTCCGTCTTCGCGCTCCCACCGCCACGCGACTCGAAACCACCGAGCAGATCGCGCAGCGCGTGCTCGCCATCATAGAAGAAGAATCACCCATCGCCACCAGCATGGGCCTCGTCGGCGTGCATGCGCCGAATTACCCGGTGAACCTCATCCACCAATGGAACAGCGGCCCGGAGGAGGCCACGCTGCAAATCCAGCTCAAGCCCGGCTCGAAGCCCATCACCGAACTCCGCGAAAAACTCCGTGCCCGCTTCGCGCAGGAGTTTCCCGGTGTTTCGTTCTCGTTCGAGCCTGCGGACATCGTTTCGCGTGTCATGTCTCTCGGCTCGCCCACACCGATTGAGGTCGCCGTCAGCGGCAAAGACTTCGCTGCTAGCCGCGCTCATGCCGAAACCCTCCGCGCCAAGCTCGCCGAGCTCAAAGACCTTCGCGACGTGCAGTTCAGCCAAACCCTCGATTACCCCAGCGTCGATGTGAACATCGACCGCGAACGCGCTGGCCTGCTCGGCGTGAAGATGAGCGATGCCACGCGCAGCCTTGTCGCCGCCACCGCCAGCAGCCGATTCACCGTTCCCAATTACTACGCCGACCCGAAAACCGGCCAGAGCATGAGCCTGCAAATCCAGGTGCCTCAGACGATGATGAAAAGCCTCGAAGACCTGCGCAATCTGCCCGTCAGCAGCGCCAACCAGACCACCGTCCTACTGCGCAACATCGCCAAAGTCAGCGAAGGCAACGTCATTGGCCAATACGACCGCTACAACATGTCCCGCACCGTTTCGATCATCGCCAACCTGCACGATCAACCGCTCGGAAACGTCGCCAAACAAGTCGAAAAGATCATCGCGGAGAATCCCGCGCCCACCGGCGTCAATGTCGCCCTGCGCGGCCAGGTCCCGCCGATGAAGGAACTGCAAAGCGGTCTGCAAACCGGCCTCATCATCGCCATCGTCACCATCCTGCTGCTGCTCATCGCGAATTTCCAAAGCCTGCGCCTCGCGCTCATCGTGCTCACCACCATCCCCGCCGCGCTGCTCGGCGTCGTGCTCGCCTTGAAGCTCACCGGCACCACCGTGAACATCCAGAGCTACATGGGCGCCATCATGGCCGTCGGCGTCGCCGTCGCGAACGCCATCCTGCTCGTCACCTTCGCCCACCGCGCCCAGCTCAAAGGCCTGAGCAAAGGCGAAGCCGCCCTCGAAAGCGCCACCACCCGCCTGCGCCCCATTTTGATGACCAGCCTCGCCATGATCGCCGGCATGATCCCCATGGCCCTCGCCAAAAGCCAGACCAGCCCCCTCGCCATCGCCACCATCGGCGGCCTCGCCTTGGCCACCGTCGCCACGCTCCTCGTGCTGCCTGCCGTGTATGCGCTGCTGGCAAGCAAGAACGCGAAGGAGGCTTCGCTCGAACCCATTGAATAGGATCCATAAGCCCTATCCGACCTATCTCATATGCTCCGACTGCTCCCCCTGATCCTCTTCACCTCCAGCGCTTTCGCTTTGGAGCTCCCCACCACCAAACCCACCACCGGCCTCATCCACCGCTGGGTTTCGCTGCCGAGCACGCTCGCGCCTTGGCAGCAATCCACGCTGCATGCCAAAGTGACCGGCTACATCGCCAAAATCACCGTCGATAAGGGCGATGCCGTCAAAGCGGGCCAAGTGCTCGTCACGCTCGAAGTGCCGGAACTCGAAGCGGACATCGCCAAAGCCAAAGCCGAGGTCAAAGCGGCCGAAATCGAAGTGAAACGCCTCCACGAAGCCCGAGCGAAGTCTCCCGACCTCGTCTTGCCGCAGGCAGTCGATGACGCCGAAGCCAAACTTGCCATCGCGAAGGCCGAACTGGAACGCGGCGAGACGCAAACGCAGTTCGCCACGCTCAAAGCGCCCTTCGACGGCATCATCACTGCGCGTTTCGCCGATCCCGGCTCTCTCGCCACCGCGAACACGACCAAGCTCCTCGAAGTCACCGACCTCAGCACGCTGCGCCTGCAAATCCCCGTCACCGAACTCGAAACCGGCCTCGTCACCGTCGGCAAGCCTGTGAAAGCTCAAATCGACGCCGCCGGAGCCACGCCCATCGAAGCCAGCATCAGCCGCATCAGCTATGCGCTCGATCCCGCCACGCGCACGATGCTTGCGGAGGCCGATTTGAAGAACCCCGACCTCAAACTCCGCCCCGGCATGTATGCGATGACGAAGATCGCCGTCGAAAAGCACGAAGGAGCCACGCTTGTGCCCGTGGGTGCTCTGGTGATGGAAAAGACGAATGGCTTCGTCTTCAAGCATGTGGACGGCAAAGCGATGAAAACCGCCGTGAAGATCGGTTTCAACGACGGAACCAACGTCGAGCTGCCCGAACTGAATGCGGATGATGTGTTGCTGGTGCCGGGAACGACTGCGCTTACCGACAAGCAGGCTGTCACGATCAAACCGTAGAAGGAGATTTCCAACTCGTTCATCTCCCAAACCCAAAGAACTGGAAAGTTCGTTCTACGTCACCCATGAAGTTCGTCCTACTCCTTCTTGTTCCTGCGATTTCTTTCGCCGCGCCGGTGCATGTTGACCTGCCGACCGTCATGATGCTCGCGGGGGCGAACAATGATGAAATCCAGCTCGCGAAAACAAAGCACACCGAAGTGCTCGCGGAGTCGAAGCTGGCTTGGCAACGCTTTTGGCCTTCGTTGACGCTGGGAGCGGGTTATCGGCGCACGGATGGGAATGTGCAGGACATCGCGGGCGCGGTGTTTGATGTCAGCAAGCAGCAGTACACCTTGGGGCCGAATCTCATGATCGATTGGTCGCCGGGGGATATGTATTACGCGGCGCTGGCGGCGAAACAGCGTGCCCTCGCGGCGGAGCAACTCGCGGAGAAGACGCGACGCGACATCGTGATGCAGGCGACGGGCCGTTACTACGATCTTTTGGCCGCGGAGGCCTCGCTGGCGATCATTGAGGACGATTTGCGGCTCACGCAGGATTACGAAAAGCAGATCGGTGGCGCGGTGGATGCAGGCACGGCGTTTCGTGCGGACCTGCTGCGCGTGAAGACACAGGTCAGCCGCGAGAAGCTCGCGATTCGCCAGCATCAGGAGAAGCGTGATCTGGCCGCTGCGGCGCTTGCCGAGACACTGCGACTGCCTGCGGACAGTGAACTCCGCCCTGCAAAAGCGGATCTGGTGCCGGTGCGGCTCTTGGATCGCAAACTCGGTGTCGCCACGCTCATCTCGCAGGCTGCGCAGCATCGTCCTGAGATGAAAGCGGCCGGCGCGGTGAATCAGGCAGCGGTTTTGGAAAAAGATCGCGCCCGCGTGGCTCCGATGATTCCAAATGTGCAGGCGGGTTACGGCTTCGGCGGCCTTGGCGGAGGCTTCAATGGCGACGTCAGTAACTTCGACGACACGCAGACCATGTACATCGGCCTCGGCTGGAAAATCGGCCCTGGCGGCCTCTTTGACAAACAACGCCAGATCATTGCCGGAGCACAGGAAGAAGCCACAAAGCTGCAAGCAGGCCAGGTCAAGGCCGCGATCGGTCGCGAGGTCGTGGAGGCTGCGGCGAAGGCGCAAAGCGCTCACGATCAGATTTCCATCAACGACGAAGCCGTCAGTGCCGCCGAAGAGATGGTGAAACTGGCCAAAGGACGCCAGGCGAGCCAGCTTGGCTTGGTTTTGGAGTATCTGCTGGCTCGTGAGGAACTCACGCGCGCCCGTCAAAATCGTGTGGTAGCCGTTGTGGCCTTCAACAAGGCGCAGCATGATTTGCTGCGAGCGACGGGCAAGACCGGAACAAAGCTTTGAAACCAGATGGCTTGTGTTTTGCCTCTTAGCGCTTCGCTTGTTTTGCCCGGCTGACGTGCTCTCTCCATGTTTGTAGCATGGCCTCTGTGACTTGGCTGTTTGGGTCAGTTTTTTTCGCGGCTTCGTAGCAACGAAGCGCAAATGCAGCAGTATCAGCCAGATGTTCTGTGTCGTCTTGAGCTTGAGGAATGGCACGGACTTTTTCCCAATACTCCTTGGCTAATTCTAGAGCTTCGCTGTTGCGCTGCTGGCGAAGTCTGATCGAGGCCATGGCCTTCACGTCTTCATACCAGCGATTGTAACTGGCAAGGTGAGTATTGATGCGTTTGGCTCGTTCGGCGTGGCACTCATAAGCGGCCTCCAGGTCTCCTGAGCGAACGAGCACGTCTGCCAGAGTCTGCATGATTTTGGAGATCGTGTAGCCATTCCCTTGTGCGAGCGAAACCTCCACACCGCGTTTGGCGGCATTCACGGCCTCTTGGTGCTTTTTGGCTGTGCTGCATGCCAGGGCCAGGGTGTGCAGAGACTCGACCATGTCTCGACGTTGCATGTTTAGCTGTAGGTCTTTGGGGGTCTCCGAATCAGGAGCATGATTGGCAGCCAATTCATAAGCTGCCTGGGCATGAGCGATGGCGTCCTCATGTTTGCCAATGCCCGTTTCTGTTTCTGAAAGCTTCAGCAGGGCTAAATGCTTGGCCTGATAATCTTGGGCAGACGCACCTGCGATTCGTTTTTTGAGGTCGTCGATGACGAGGTCGAACTTGCCCTGAGCTTTCCAAAGATGCATGCGGCGGTCTTGCCAGATTCTTCGGTAGTTGTAGCCCGGAGAGTCGTGCAAGTGGACCAGCAAGCGATCCACTTCTGCGATCATTTGTTCGGCTCGTTTGAAGTCTTTGCTGAACTCGAAGACTTGGCAGCTATTCATTTTCACAGCGAAAATCACCGATGGCTCCACGTTGGGAGTTTGTGCCAAATCTTCGAGAGCTGACAGAGCTTCTAGGCGCGATTTCTGGATCTGATTGAGTTTCTCCAGGACACGAAACTTCAGTCGTCGGCTTTCAAACCATAAACTGCTGCCCTTGAGGCCTAACTTTTCCAGTCGCTCCAAAATGCTATTCAGCAGCGGTGTGGCTTTTCTTCGGTCTCCGTGGTCGGTCGTGATGGCCGCGAGGGCCATGTCAGCGCGGACGGCAGGCTCACTGACAGGACCGAAGGTTTTGGTCTGGATGGCGGCGTAGGCCTCATACAGCGGCATGGCGAGTTTTCGTTCGCCCATGTCGGCGTAGAGCTTGCCGACACGTTGGTAGAGATCGGCTTGGAGAGTGGGATCGCTCTGCAGTTCGGCGATGAGTTTGGGGCTGTCATCCAGAGCAAGCTTGAGCGCTTCTGGGTTTCTGCCGAGTGCGACACCTCCTGCCACACGATCCAGCAGCGAGGTCAGGAAGCTCGCGGTGCTGCGGGCTCGGTTGGATTCGGCCTCAGCGATTTGCTTGGCTTGAATGGCCACATGTGCTTGCCAAAAGGCCATGCCAGCGCCTGTAAAGATTGCGCTGAGGCTGATGATGGCGGCTGCGGCTGCGAGTCGGTTCCGACGAATCCATCTTCCAGCCAAGTAGCTGAAGCTCGGGGGTCGCGCGAGCACCGGTTTGTTTTGCCGGAAGTGCTCCAGGTCAGCGATCAAGGCGCTGGTGCTGTCGTAGCGGCGCTCTTTTTCCTGCTCTAGGCATTTGAGAATGATCCAATCGAGATCTGCGGGCAGGCCATGATCTCCGGGCTGCAGGCGCAGAAGAGGGAAGGGGCCACGACTCTGCGTGATGCGTGTCGAGGGGCGGCGGGGTCGGTGATGACTCAGCAGATCCAGCATCTCAGCAGGAGAGGCGTGGCGAGCTCTTGGCGTCTCTTCATAGGGCAGGGTGCCCGTCAGCATTTCATAAAACAGAACGCCGAGGGAATACACGTCGCTGCGGATGTCGAGGGCGGTCCCTCCGCGCAATTGCTCGGGGGACATGTACTGCGGAGTTCCCAGCACGTGGCCTGGGCGTGTGATCAGCGTGTGTCCGCTGTTCGTTTGTTGCAGGGCTTTGGCGATGCCGAAATCAATGATTTTGGGCACAGGGCGGCCATCCAGTTCGGACACTAGGATGTTCGAAGGTTTCAGGTCACGATGAATGATCCCTGCCTGATGTGCATGCTGCACGCCACGGCAAACTTCGAGAAAGAGGGAAACGCGATCCTGCCACGAAAGGGACCGGCTGCGGCAAAACTCGGTGACGGAGCAGCCCTGAACCAACTCCATGACGAAAAAGGGCCGACAGTCTTCAGTTTCGCCCGCGTCCAGCAGTGCCGCGATGGCGGGATGCTTCATCGCGGCAAGGGTTTGTTGCTCCAGCTCAAAGCGGGCTAACACTTGAGCGGTGTCCATGCCACGCTTCAGGATTTTCAGAGCGACCTCACGCTGAATGGGGAGATTTTGTTGTGCTTTCCAGACGATGCCAAAGCCACCCTCGCCGAGTTTTCGAACCAGCGTGTAGGCCCCGAGTTGGCTACCTTCCTCCTCCCCTGGCTGGCTACCCAAGAGTTGAGACAAGATGCCGCGCTCCTGGCCGGCGATGATCTTGGAGGCAAAGGAAGACATGTCTTCTACGGAGTATCAAAAGCGTGATAAAGTGCCTGCAGCTCACGCTGAATTTCATCCAGGTCATTCGTGCCGAGCACCAAGGCCAGCTCTTCTTGGATTTTTTCTCGATAGGCGCGGCGCAGTCGAAAAAGAGCCTGTCGGCAAGAGGTCGCACTCATGCCGATCTCCAGGGCGAGCTGCTGCAAGGATTGCTCTCCTTGCTCATGAATGAGGTAAGGCGCTAGCTGGTCAAAGCGCTCCAGCTGGCCTTTCATGGCTTGTTCTTCCCGCAGTTTGTCTAGACTGCGCTCCAGGGTCAGCCTGGCCCATTCGCGCAGATAAAGCGTCTCGGGGCTGGCATCGACATCAGCCACTTCTTGATACCGCTGCTCGGCCTCCTGGGCAGCCTGCAGATCGCCAGGGCCCTGTACTCGCTTGTTTTTCTCAGTCCAGAGCTTGATGCGATGCTTCTCAAAACCGGCCAGCAGGTAGTTTCGGAGCATGCCGAGCTGCTGATCGGCGTGTTCCAGCGCTTGGTTGCGGAGAAGGTTATGAAAAAAACCCTGCACGGCATCTTCAGCATCATGCTGATTCATGCCGCGACGACGGGCGACTAAGTAAAGCGGTGTCCAGTAAGCCTGACACAAGGTTTGGAGTGCGCGCATGGCTTCTTGATCAGATCCTTCACGCAGAGATCGGAGTAGAGTCCATCGAGTTGCTGGGAAAATGGAAGGGGATGCCATTTGTCAGAAAATCGTAACGCTCAAGGAGAGCTTGCTATGGAGGAAGTTGCGCAAAAAACAAGAACGAATCCTGGCTTCCTACAGGTGTCATGAGGGTTGGCCGGAAGCTTTTGTAAGTGTGGAAATTCTGCTGGATTTCCAGAAACGTATGCCCAATCTCCGCCCCTCCCGTTCCCCATTCCGTTCCAACCTATTCTTCTTCCCATGTCTGATCAATCCTGCCCATCCCCCTGCTGCCCACGTTTTGACCTTGCTGCTGCAAACCTGATCACCCGACTTTGGGTCGGCATGCGTCTTTTCATGGCGGGCGTGGATAAATTCCGTTCGGGCGACGGTGCCGCTGCCACCTTCAACATGGGCAATTATGAGACCAAGACAGGCGTCATCTCGAAGCTGATGTCCGACAACAGTTTCCTGCCCGCCGTGCTGCCAGGTTGGGCGATCGATCAGTATGCCCACAGCATTGGCTTCATTCTCCTGCTGGTCGGCCTCTGGGTGGTCGTGGGTTTCTTCAGTGAGTTCTCCCTGCTCGCCGCAGGCCTGACCTTCCTTTCCCTGGGCTTTGGCCTCGCTGCGCTGCCAGACGACACCGAAATGACTGTGAACATCGGCATCGGCATCATGATCACTTTCTTAGCTCTCAGCACCGTGAAGCATGGCTACCTTTCGTTGGATGGTTTTCTTCGTTTCAAGAAGGGCGGACAAAAAAAGGCAGAAGCCTAATCTTAGACAGCCCGTAACGCTCCATCGAAGCCTATGAGCCCTGATCCTACATCCTCCAAGCCCCAAACTGGACTCGCCAAATTCATGGATCGTCGCGGATTCCTCCGCACGAGTGCCGTGGCCGGTAGCGGTCTGTATCTCGCCACCAGCAAAAGCGCCATTGCCCAAGGTGAAGCGGCAGGGCGAACCATCAAATGTGCCTTGGTCGGCTGTGGTGCTCAGGGGGACCGACTTCGCGTGGCTGCCTCCAAGATTCCGAGCGGCATCCAGTGGGTGGCAGTTTGCGACATCTGGAAATACAACCGCACGCCGGTGGCTCGCCGCATGGCGTTTGAGAACAAGCATCAGGTGAATGGCCCTGTCGCCGAATACGAAACGATCGAGGAAATGCTGGAAAAGCAGCCCGAGATCGAGGCCGTCTTCATCTCGACGCCTGACCACCTGCACGCACCGTTTTCGCGCCTCTGCCTGGAGAAGGGCAAAGCCGTGTATTGTGAGAAAATGATGTCCAACACCATTGATGGTGCCAAGGACATGGTGCGCGCCTGGAAACAGACGGGTGGCATTTTCCAGATTGGTCACCAGCGCCATTCCAACCCGCGCTACATCCATCTGCGTGAAAAGATCATCAAAAAAGGCCTGTTGGGTCGCGTGACCCACTGCTACGGCCAGTGGAATCGCGGTGTCGCTGCCTCTCAGCCTCTTGGCGTGCCGAAGAACCAGGAGATCCCCTCCGCCATGCTGGCCAAGTATGGCTTCGACAGTATGGAGCAGTTCCGCAACTGGCGCTGGTTCGCCAAGTACGGGGGCGGCCCCATCTCTGACCTCGGCGCTCACCAGATCGACATGTTCAACTGGATGTATGAGACCACCCCTGTGTCTCTCTTTGCCACTGGCGGTGTGGACTACTACGATGGCACGCCTGGGCCTGATGGAACGCCCAAGGCCAAGTTCGAGTTGCCAGACAACGTGATGTGCCTCTACGAATACAAGACAGCAGAGGGCATCATGCGCGCTTATTACCAAGTGCTGACCACCACGGGTTCACAGGGTTATTACGAGAAGCACATGGGCGTTTCCGGTTCAGCCATCATCTCCGAAAGCCCCACCTACAATCAGGTCTATGCTGAGCCTTCCAACGACTGGAGCCAATACGCCGTCGGCGATGATCCAATCTTGGTGAAGGCACCGGATGCCGTGAAGAACAAATTCTGGGAGCACCCTCGCAACTGGGCGAAGCCAGCACCGAAGTCCTACAACGTCACCGGAACTGCCAAGGCAGTGGCCGATGCCCGCGAATCGAAGGCGCTCGATCCATGGGAAATCCCTGTGATTCTGGAGGTGTATCCGCACACGCCACACGTGGCCAACTTCATCGAAGCCGCGCAGCAGAAGAAGCACGATCATCTCACCTGCAATGTGGTTGATGCCTTCAAGTCCTGCGTCACGGTCTTGACCGCTTACGAATGTTTGAAAACTGGCCAGAAGCACACCTTCACGCCAGCTGACTTCGAGGTCTAAGTCGAAGGTAGGATTGATCGGGAACTCGGCTCGACTCGCGTCGCCTTGAGTTCCCGATTTGATCTTTGCCCATGACATTGCATCCTGACCTCCCTTGCCCGATAGAGATCCCCCATGAAATACACCACCCCCGCTATCCTCCTCTCCATGGCCCTCGTGTCCTGTGGAGACAAGAAAGACGCTGCTGCCCCAGCCGCGGCTGCTCCCTCAGCCTCCGCTCCGGCTCCAGCCGCTGCCCCTGCGGTTCCTGCAGGCGACCAGGAAGAAGTTAAGATCGACTTCCCCAAGCCCATGTTCATCGGCACGCCTGTGCCTGCTCAGCTTCCCAACCTAGAGAAGCCTGATCCAAGCAAGATCGTGAAAAGCTTCATGGCTCCCAAGGGCACCGTGAACTTGGCCAAAGGCAAAACCGTGACCTCCAGCGATCCAGCTCCGATCATTGGCGATCTGACCCTCGTCACCGACGGTGATGCAGACGGTTCTGACGGTTGCTTCGTGGAATTGGCCCCAGGCCCCCAGTGGGTTCAGGTCGATCTGGGTGAGGCCACCAGCATCCAAAAAGTCGCCGTTTGGCACTACCACAAGCAGGCCCAGGCCTACGTGGACGTGGTGATCCAGCTCTCGGATGATCCCGAATTCAAGAACGGCGTGACCACCATCTGGAACTCTGACCACGACGACACCCTGAAGATGGGGGCGGGTTCAGATCCTGCCTACATCGAAACCAACCACGGTCGCGTGATCGATGGCAAAAACACCAAGGCCCGCTACGTGCGCCTCACCAGCAATGGCAACACCTCCAACGAGATGAACCATTACTGCGAAGTGCAGGTCTTTGGCGTTCCTGGCAAATAAGCCCGGGTTCCTTCCTTCATCAGCCGTCGCAGTTAATCCTGCGACGGCTTTTTTAGTGCCCGATCTTGCCTCCGTCCCTGCACTCCTGCCCCCATGCAGCCTCTGCATTCCTGCCCTCTACGCAGCTCGTGTAGCCGGGGCATTCCTGCCCCGAATGACATTGAAGTTTCCCAGGTTAAGGCAATGACCAGCCCACGGGTTGAGTCCAGGCCTTCTGCACGTGCCCAGGTTGCGGTGGGTCTTCCATCGCACGATCACTCACCACAATGGCCCGCACATACAGCTCTTCCCCCGTCAGCGTGTAGGTCGGTTCCAGACTTTCGCTGCTGGCGAGCACCTTGCCGATTTCGGCACTGTGCCGCAGGCGCGTCGGCTGGGGATCGCCTTCGGGCGATTTCACCTCTTCGACCGCGCGGTCATAAGTCTTCAGTGTGCCACGGAACTCGGTGCGGTACTTCACACCGGGCTGAGCTTGGATCTTCAGGCGCAGGGTCAGGGTGTCAGGGGCAAAGTGGACCTCGTCCAGCGTCACTCCAGTGGAGGCATAAAACTCGCCGCGCTGCATGGCCAGGATGAGTGTGTCGGCTTCCAGCTTCGCCGCTTTCACCATGACCCAGCTGCGTCCAGGCGTGGCCATGCCACCATGATAGTTGTGGCTGTCATCGCTGCCGATGCCGAACAGCGGCGGCTGCTTCAGCTCAGCCAGGCGGATGGCATTGGCGATGTCCCAGATGCGCTCGTGATCCGAATCCGCACGCGTCGGGTCGCCATCGGGAAAGATCAGCGGGTGGCCGTTGTAGATCTCGAAGAAGCGATCTTCGATGACGTGCGCCAGATCATCGGCGGTGAGTGCCCAGCGGAAATTGGGGTGGTTCAGGTGGGACAGGAAGGGCTTGCCTGTCTTCAGGGCTTGTTCGGCGATGTGCTGCAGGTTCTGCCGCAGCGTCTCCCGGATGCTTTGCACATCTTTCCGGGGTTGAATCACGGCGCTGAGGTTCAGGGCATTGATGTGGATCGGCGTTTCGCCAAAGCTGGCGCTGATCTCTTCCGCTTGGATCAGGATAAATTTCCCCGCTTCCTCCAGCTTTTGGCGATACTCCTCATGCGTCTTCAGCCGGATTTCCGTTTCTCCCTTGTCGTTGGTTCGGGTCTCCACCCACTCCTTGCCAAACTTCCGTTGGTACTTGTCCAGGACCTTTAGACCCAGCGTCACCTTCTTTTTCTCCACCGAGCTTTCGGTCACCCAGCGCTCACCTTCATTCAGGGTGTTGTGGTCAGACATCGCCAGGAAATCGTAGCCGCGCTCCTTGTACCAGGCCGCGATCATGTCGGGGAAGTCATTGCCATCGCTCCACAGGGAGTGCGTGTGGGTGTTTCCTTTGAACCAGCGGAGGTCATCCGCTGGCATTCGGGACGTCAGGAGCAGGAGGGAGAGCAGGGCAAATCTCATGGGAAGGGTTCTTGAATGCTGGCAGGTCCTCTCAACCATCACAAGTCCATGAATCAACGAATCCTCGCTGCCCATGCCCAGGCGCGTGCTCATTTGCTCTCCCAGCAGACCTGTCCTGCGCATTGGCAGGGGGAGCTATCGAGCAGCGCCCTCAGCACCGCGACAGCGCTGGTGGCCCTCCATCAGGTCGATGCCCAGCAGCATGCCGAGCCGATTCGCCAGGGCACGCGCTGGTTGGTGCAGCATCAAAATCGCGATGGTGGCTGGGGCGATACGGTGATCAGCAAAAGCAACCTTTCCACCACCTTGCTCTGCTGGAGCGCCTTGCGACTCTGTGGCTTGCAGGGGGAAGAGGCCGCCCGTGTCAGGCAATCGCGCGCCCTGGCCGATGCTTGGATTCAGGGCCAAGTCGGCAGCCTGGAGCCTCAGGCCATTCAGCAGGCCGTCATTGGCCGCTACGGTCGGGACAAGACCTTCTCCGTGCCCATCCTCATGCTCTGTGCCATCAGCGGCACCCTGGGGCCACAGGCCTGGCGTCGCGTGCTGCCTCTGCCCTTTGAGCTAGCTGCGTTTCCACGCTCTTGGTTCGGCGCCTTGGGGCTGCCTGTGGTCAGTTATGCCTTGCCGGCTTTGATCGCCATCGGTTACGCACGCTTTTTTCATGCTCCTCCGTCATGGTGGAATCCCCTCCGCTGGGTGCGTGCGCTGCTCTGGGATCGCATTTCGCCCATGTTGCGCACCCTCCAGCCCAGCAGCGGTGGCTACCTGGAGGCCACTCCACTGACCAGCTTTGTGACCATGGCCCTGGCTTCAGCGGGGGAGCAGGTTCATCCCTGTGTGCCCGGAGCGGTGGACTTCCTGCGCCGCTCCATGCGGACGGACGGCAGTTGGCCCATTGACACCAACCTTGCCACCTGGGGCACCACGCTGGCGGTGAAGGCGCTGGGGAAAATCACGCCAGAGATCACCGCATGGCTCCTGCGTCAGCAATATCAGGAGACCCACCCCTTCACCCATGCCGCGCCAGGCGGCTGGGCCTGGACAGATCTGCCCGGCGGTGTGCCGGATGCGGATGATACTTCCGGCGCAGTCATCGCGCTTCACCACGCAGGCATGCAGGTGAAAACGCCAGCCCAGCAGGGCATGGCCTGGCTGCTGCAGCTGCAAAATCGCGATGGGGGCATCCCGACCTTCTGTCGGGGCTGGGGCACGCTGCCCTTTGACCGCAGCACGCCCGAGATCACGGCGCATGCCCTCCTGGCGTGGTGGACTTGGCTGCCACCGACTGACCCTGAGCCCGCCTTCTTGCAGGCGACTCAGCGTGCTCTCGCTTATCTCCAGCGTGTCCAGCACCAGGACGGTTCGTGGTCACCACTCTGGTTCGGGAACGAGCATACCCCGCAGGAGGAAAATCCCGTCTATGGCACGGCCATGGTGGTCAGCTACCTCACGGGCCAGCCTCGCTTGCATGACTTGGCACGAGATCTGGTCCAGCGTGGCGCGCACTACCTGCGCCGCGTGCAGCGGCCTGACGGTGCCTTTGGCGGAGATGAAAGCGCACCCGCCACGGTGGAAGAAACGGCGGTGGCCGCCCATGCCCTCATGAGTCTTCCAGACCCACAGATGCGGCAGTCAGGCCTGCGGGCCGTGGAGTGGCTGCTTTCAGCGACCCAAGACGGCAGCACCTTTGCTTCCGCACCGATCGGCCTCTACTTCGCCCGCTTGTGGTATCACGAGCGGCTTTACCCCATCATCTGGACCGTGCAGGCGCTGCGACGTGCCTGCGAGATCACAGCCCCCCAGCCCCCGCAGGGTTGAGCTAGATTTTTCCTTGAAATCAGATACTGAAATCCTCTGCAACGGGGCCTTGTGGTCCCGACGAGACTCCTTCCTGAACAGCCATGGCCACCTACGTTTACGAGACCATTCCTGCCCAGCCCGATGAATCGCCGCGCCGCTTTGAGGTGCAGCAAAAGATGAGCGACCCACCGCTCACCACCGATCCCCAGACCGGTCAGCCCGTCCGCCGCATCATCACCGGCGGCAGCGGCTTGGTCACCCACGGCACCAGCATCTTGTCGATGAAGACCCGCGGCCGCTAGCCCAGATCAGCGGCGATATTCACCCGACATGGGGCGATCTTTGACCGCCAGCATGGACTCGATCTGTTGCTCAATGAACAGCGCCTGATCTGGATTCAGGCCGGAGGCGACTAGGCGGGAGTTCGTGCCGTCGTCGAGCTGCACCCACACCTCGTAGGTCGTGGACACACCGTTCTTGCTGCGGTGAATCACTTCCTTGCAGTAGAGCTGGTCGATCCGCCCCGCTACGATCTCCCGCCACCCGAACCAGGGCAGGGGACCGTGGGACACCGTGACCGCGTTTTGGGTCGCCTCCACCCGCGTCTGATTGATCAAAAGCGCCAGAGTGTAGTAGGTCACCCCGATCCCCACGGCGACATGACCCAGCGGGAAAAGCCGCACCATCCAGGGCACATCCTCAGAGGTCGTCATGCGGAACAGAAAGCCAAACACAAAGCTATCCCACACGATGCAAAAGGGGATCAAAAACACCACCATCACGTTGATCCAGCGCCGCTTGATCACAATGCCGCGCGCCGTCTTCTCCAGCGTCATCTTGGCGGGCAGCGCGATCTGAGGCCTCGGCAGAGCCGCCGGGCGCTGCGCCCGCGGCGGCAGCATCAGCGTGCCGCAGTAGCTGCAGCGGATCGTACCCTGCTCCGCATCGTAGTCATCTTCTCGGATAGGAGAAGCGCAGTTTGGGCATTTCAGCGAGGTGGGCAGATGAGCATCCATGCCAAAAACTAAACCCGCCTGCTTCCTTTGGGCAAGACGAGCTTCTCGCCCGGCTTCTGCGATGGACAGGCCAGATTCGCTTGGCATCCGTAGCCCCAGATTCCCATGGAAGCCTTTCGTGAACAAACTCTCATGCTCTTCAGCGTGCCGTTGATCTTGCTCGCCATCTTGGTCGAGATCGCCCTCACGCATTTCCGCCAGATCCGCGCCTACACGTGGCGGGAGACCTTGACGAACTTCTACATGGCCGGCCTGAACGGTAGCCTCGATCTCCTCCTGCGCGCCGCCGTCGTCCTGCCTGCCCTCGCCTTCTGTTGGCAGCATCGCCTCATCACTTGGGAAAAGGGATGGGCCTACTGGGGCCTGCTCTTCGTCTTGCAGGACTTCGCCTATTACGTGCTGCACTACGTGGACCATCACTGTCGTCTCTTCTGGGCCGTGCATGTCACCCACCACTCCTCGCCAGAGTTTAACCTGACCACCGGCTTTCGCTCCTCCGTCTTCCAGCCGCTCTATCGCACCATCTACTTCGCCCCCATCGCTTGGCTCGGCTTTGAGCCGCTGGATGTCCTGCTCATGTATGCCGCGACTCAGATCTACGGCAGCTTCATTCACACAGAGCAGATCCGCAAACTCGGCTGGCTAGAGCACATCCTCGTGACCCCCTCTCACCACCGCGTGCACCATGCCTCCAACGCCTGCTACCTGGACAAAAACATGGGCATGTGCCTCATCATCTGGGACAAGCTCTTCGGCACCTTTGCCGAAGAAAACCCCGCCGAGCCCCCACGCTACGGATTGACCAAAGCCATCCCCGACCGTGGCCCCGTGAACATCGTGCTGCACGAGTGGCGTGACATCCTGCGCGACCTGCGCACCAGCACCATGCCCTGGTCCAAGCGCCTCGGCTACCTCCTCCGCGGCCCCGGTTGGCGGCCCGAGCCCCGCCCAGCTGACCCCACGTGACCCCGGACCTCCCCGGGCCCACCTGCCTGAGGCGCGTTCCCGCCCCACGCCCGCTTCCGCTACCGCCGCCCATTCAGGATCAGTTCATTCAGCTTCTGGCGCAGCGCCTCCAGGTCAGGATCGCCAAAGGAAGGTTCCAGCGTGCTCACGGCATTCGTGTTCGCGCTCGCGCCCAGGATGGCGTTTTGCAGTTCAGCCAGGCTCACCTCCCTCTCTGCCCCAGGCACGCCTAGCGCACCATCGCTGCCGCGCGGGATGCCGAAGCTGAACCGCACGTTTCCGCCATCGTAGTTCACCCCCACCGTCGCGGGCATGCCAGGATCGAGCGTGTCCACCGCCTCCACCACGGCCTGGGCAAAGGGCGGCCCCGGGGGACCGTCCGCACCCGTCGGCCCGTCCGGCCCAGGATCATCTCGGGGAGACTCCCCCGAGTGCCGCAGACCGTCCGCCAGATCTCGGGGAGACTTCCTCCCCCCCAAGTGATGCAGGCACTCCTGCCTGCAGGGCTCCCGAAGCTCTCACACCCCGCAGCAGACAAGAATGTCTGCTTCATCCCCCTAAAGCCTGCATCTAGGCAAGTTTTTTGTGGGAAAATCAAGATGGTTACGCTTCATGCCGCCCATCTCATCAGAAATGCCCTCAAGAGGCGAGCCGACTCGGCTGCAATTGACTGCTGAGCTGTGCGAGAGTGATTTCTTTCTCCGTCAGCCTCACGTCCTCCCGCTTCGCCAGCTTAGCCGCCAGGGTCACCACCAGACCAAAGTCCAGCCCCAGCGCTTCTGCCACCCGCTCGTAGTTGTCTGCCGCTGAGCAGGTCAACCCATTCTCCATGCGGCATAGACCTACGACGGAAAGCGAGGCATGGTGGGCCACCGTCTCCTGATTCAGCCCCAGCGCCTCCCTGAGCAGCTTCAGCACTAGCCCCAAACAATAGCTAACCGGCATGCGCTCTTTAGACGCTTTAGAATGGAGGTTCAAGCCTAGCATTTCACCACATCAACATGACCCTTGTGAATTAAATTTTTCTTTAAGTTACTTTTTTCTGCCTAAACCCTAGGCTGGGAAATGCGGGTTTTTCCACGAAAATCCCGCTCGTGGTGTTGCCACATCAGCGCGCCCCCATTACTCTACTACTATGACGGAACGCATCCTCGCTCTCGACCTCGGCATCGGCTCCTACGGCATTGCCCTCCAAGAGCGCACCGGAGATGGAGATCAAAAGCAGTTCCACTTTCCCATCGTGCGGTCCTGCACACTGCCGGGTGACTACGCTGAGCTTGCGGCTGTGCGCACCCGCCGCCGCATGTGGCGGACACGTCAGGCACACAAGGCGCGTGAGTCTTGGCTGCGTGAGGTATTTCATAAATCAGGCTTGAGGGAGGCGGTGCTGCATGGCCGACGTTTGAAGCAAATCGTTGTGGAGGAAACCGGACCTAACGGAAAGCTTGTCCAGAAGCAGCGGTGGACACGGGATGCTGACAATCCTCCTGATTATCGTCTGGAAAGGGAGTTCCCGCCCCGGCCAGGCGCCGCGACAAAAGACAAAGCCCCAAGCGATGAAGCCGGAGCTCGTCTCATTTACAATGGAGCAGCCCTGCGCTGCCTGCTGCTGCTCGGCAGAGAGGCGCAGGAGGCCGCACAGGGGCAGCCCTTGCTGCCTTGGCAAGTCTTCAAAGCACTTCACTCCGCCATCCAAAAGCGCGGCTATGACCCCAAGGTGCCCTGGGCCAGAAAGGCCAGCAAGCCGGTGGCTATTGAGGAGGAAATCTCTGGGAAAAAAGCTGCCAAACCCAAAAAGAAAGCCACCAGTGATGCCACGGAAGAACCTGACACCGAAGAGCAGCTCAGCGAGGAAGAAAAAAAGGAACGCAAAGAAGAACAGGCCAGCCTGGCCCGTGCGCTGACCATGCAGGGCATTGTGGAAGGACTCAGCCCAGATGAGCGCCATCACTTCCCCTGCTTCTGGGAAGCCCACCGTCTGGGCCTGTGGGATCCGGCAGAGCCCAAGGTGGTTCGGGCGCGCCTCACGCATGACGCGGACTCCTGCAAATGGGCGGACCTGGATGACCCGGCAGAAAAGCTCAAACCTGCCGCTGAACGAAGCAAGTATGCCAAGCTGCCCGCCATCTTTCCTCGGCGCATGGTGGAGGCGGAACTGGTGGCTCTCTGCGAGGCTGCCGCTGCCCTGCTGCCGCAGCTTTCCATGAGCGGCTATGAAATCGCTTACGGTCCGCTCGGCATCCCTTATCCAAACATCCCCCGGCGGGATGAGAAAGCGCAAAAGATCGAAGAACAGCGGCGCGCCGCGCTGGCTGCTCTGCCGGAAGATGAACGCAAGAAATACGTGCGGGGGAAAGCCGTGGAATGGCAAGGGGCACTGGCACAGAAAGCACCTACCTTTGACAATCGCGGCCCTTCCCCCTGCGTGCTCATCCCGCGCTACAAGGCGGCTAAGTGTGACCTGCGTTATGACAAGGACGGCCTCGTGCCCGAGTCTGCTCTGGCGGCAGAAGTTTCCTTTTTGCTCAATGCCAAGAACTTCCGCTTCACCCCCGAGGTTAAGGACGACAGCAAACCCAGCGGTTTTCGCGATGCCTTCACGGCGGAGGAACTGAGCAAGCTCCATGCGGAGCATTTCCTGAAAACCGTGGTGCCAAACATCGGCGGCAGCAGTGAGCACGCGCTGATGGTGAACCGGAAAAACCTGCTGACACCCTGGTTGGAGAAAAACATCGGCCCCGACACGAGGCCCAAACCGGGTCTTGAAGGCAAGGGAAAGGCAGCCCTGGAAAAACCCAAGGCAACGGGCCGCGCCCGTTTCTCCCGCCCTGCCCTGCGGCTGGTCAAGGAGCTGCTCCTCTCCGGCCTGGCCCCCGCAGAGTTTAAAGCGGAGCTGCTGGACCTGACGAACACCCGCTGGATCGAGGTGCGGAAGGCCGTGCGGCTGGTGAAGGAGGATGGTTCAGGCTTCAATCAAGACAAATTCAAAGGCCTGCTGCCTGCGGACTTAGACTTCCTGGACAACCTAGGCCTGAGCTGGGAGAAGATCAGCATTCGGGATGAGCGGTTGGAAGCCATCAGCGAGAAGACGCAGGCCGAACAAGAAGCCCGCCAAGCCGCCATCACGCGCATGATTGGCATGGAGATCAATCCCAAGATCAGGCACCGCCTCACGCTGCTAGACACCTTGCTGGATGAAGTCGTGAAAGAGCAAGGCATCCCTGATAAAGTGGTGCTGGAGTTTGCCCGCGAGGAATGGCTGGGCCCCAAGCGCCGCAAGGAGCTGATGGATTTTCAGAATCAGCGGAAGCAGGATAACATTACTGCTAGGATGAATTTAGGCGGTGATGCTTCACCCAAGGCACTGCTGAAAACGCAACTGCTTGAGGAGCAGGCAGGGCGCTGTCTCTTCTGCGGTCAGCAGTTCTCCCGGACTGACACCGTGCAGGTCGTGAATGGAGAGCTTTCTTTTGAGAATGCACACTTGGCGCATATCGTGGCTGATTCCAAAGGTGGTCCGAGAGCCTATGTGAACCTTGTTCTGGCCTGCGATGGTTGTAACCGGACTCAAAAAGAACGGTATCATGCGGATGTCTTTGCCCTGGGAGACTTCAAGCTCGGCTGGGATACCTTCACCGGCATCGTGGAGAACCTACCGGGTATGCGCCCCTTCAAAAAGAAGATCCTCTGCACCAAGTCAGAGGAAGAGGCAGCGCAGATGGTGCAGAACAAGACTGCACTCCAAGAGACAGCGTGGATCGCCAAGCTGGCGCGGGTGCTCATCAGCCTCAAATTTGGCTGGAAGCTGGACGCCGAGGGTGAAAAGCGGAACATCGTCGTTGTCACCGGCAGTGTGACGAACCGCGTGGCGATGAAATACGAGCTGTATTCCCTGCTCGGTGGTCCCGAGCGCCTGCAAAAGCTGGCCAAAGACAAGCAAGCCATCGACCAGATGATCGAGTCCGTAACAAACGCCCAGGAATCCGAACTGGAAGAGCTCGGCAAAAAGATGGCGGACACCTGGAAGAGCAAAAAGCGCAAGGGAGACGACCACTGGGACCGTGACCACATGCTCTGGCTACTACGCAGGCTGAAGATCAGCAACGAAGACGCCCTCAACGAGAAGGATCGCGGCGATGACCGGCACCATGCCCTGGATGCCATGATCCTCTCCTTCCTCCCGCACTGGAGCGGGAACCCAGGTAAGAGCCTGCGCTTTGGCCTGCCGCCCCAGATGAGGACCAAAGAAGCCTTCCGCCCCTATCTGGACAAACTCTACCCCACCGTGCTCATCTCCCAAAAGCCAGAGTTGGAGGAGTCCTTTTACGGAGCCCGCAGGCTGGGCGCAGGCTCCGCCGCCACGAAGCGCTACATCCTGCGCGAGATCGCTTACAGCGGCATCAACCCCAAGTTTTCACCCTCCACCCTCAGCAAGCGGGCCAAGAACATCTACGACCCGCACATCCGCGCAGCGGTGGTGGCCTTTGCCAATGAAGAGCCCAAGGAACAAGACTGGCTGAACTACTGCGCCAAGCTGGCCGCCGAGGGCCTGAAACCCGGCGGCCCCCGCATCAAAAACGTGCGCTGCGTCGTGTCTGAGCAACTCACCGAATACGAAGACTTCTCCAAAGACGGCACCGGTGCCTGGCGGCGCGGGGACAAGAACCAAGGCTGGTTCATCTGCGAAAAGAAGGAGAGGGACGGCGAATACGCCATCGAGCCCGTTTATGTCCACCAGTCCAAGCTCAAGCTAGAGCAGCGCATCCTCACCGAAGGCCGCTACAAACGCGTGGTGGGCTTCTTTGTGCGGGATGAGGTGGTAAGCCTGGACGAGCCCATCACGGGAATCAAAGACCCGGTGCCAAAGGGTTTCTTTTTGATCCGCAGCATGTGGGATACAGGATATGTAGAGCTGTCCAACAACGCTGGATACATCTACAACCCCGTCAATATCAACCGCTTGATTGCCTGCGGATTCAAGAAGGTAACCACAGATTAATGCTGTAAAAGATGAGCCACAACCTTCCACCTTGGCAGAACACAAGCAGGATGTTATTTTAGGTCATGCCAACGATCTCACCTGATGCTGAATCCGTGCTGGGCTCACTGCGGGCACTGCTGCCGGGGCTGCGTCGGGACTTCCCGCTGCACAATCTGGCTTTGTTTGGCTCCACTGCACGTGGCGAGGCTGGGCCGGAGAGCGATGTCGATCTGCTGGTGGATGTGGATGGCAGCATCGGACTAGAGTTTGTAACACTGGCGGACCGTCTGGAGTCTGCCCTGGGCCGGAAGGTGGACCTAGTGTCCCGCCGTGCGCTGAAGCCTGCGCTGAGAAAACTCATCGAGGAGGAGGCCATCCGTGTCGAAGCGTGAGGCCCGCCTGCTCATCGCAGACATGCTGGAGTCTATCTCCCGCATCCGCCGTTATGTTGCGGGCATGGATTACGATGCCTTTCTGGAAGATGAGCGCACCTGTGACGCCGTGGTGAGGAATGTGGAGATCATCGGAGAAGCCTCCAAGCAGGTGCCTGAAGACTTCAAGTCGGCACACCCTACCCTGCCCTGGCAGCAGATGGCAGGCATGAGGAACCGCATCGTGCATGATTACGCAGGCGTGGATTTGGCGATTGTCTGGGATGTGGTGCAACATGGATTGCCCAAACTGGAAGCTCAGCTCCAAGCCCTTCTGGATTAACGAACAAGACGGGAAAGCAGGCAGCTTTACCAAGACGCCCTTCGACGGACAATGAGGCAGATTTGAGTTACGTCTTTGACAAGTGTGGTAAGTTTCCCACATGAGCTACCATGTCGTTCATATTCTCACCCACGGTTGCACCATTGGTCGTGATCGCGGCATGCTGGTCTGCCGTCCGCCGAAAGAGGCAGTGGATGCCATAGAACGTAAGCGACCCCTCGAAGACATCCGTGCCCTTGTCATCGCCGCGCGTGGAGTCACCCTGACCAGCAACGCCATCTCTGGCATTCTAGAGCAGGACGGCATGATCCTGCTCTGTAATGAGAGTTACAGTCCGATCGGCCTGACCATGCCGCTGCCGCGCATCATTGACACGCGCGCCTTCATGAACCAAGCCCGCCAGCCCCGGCGCGTGAATGATGGCCTCTGGCAGAAACTGCTCATGGGAAAAACGGCCAACCAGCAGGCCGTGCTCAAGCAGCGTGAACTCTTCAGCGCTCATCTGGAGAGGGCCATGAAGAAAAAGGACATCGACGAAGGGAACTGCGCGCGCCACTACTGGCAGCTCTACTTTCCCAGCATCGGCTGGAGCGCCACGAAAAGGGACCGAAAGCTAGATACACCGCCGAACCGGATGCTGAACTATGGCTACACGGTGCTGTCGGCGCTTTGCCATCGCTCCCTGATTGTTCATGGGCTCTCGCCGCTCCTCGGCGTAGGCCACATTCCCCGCTACCGGTCAGATGCTTTGGTCTATGACTTGATGGAACCTTACCGTCCCTTTGTGGACTGCATGCTGGCAGAGTTCATGCAGCAGGCACCGGAAGTGAATGAGGCAGAGTGGTGCAAACACATCGGGCGAGAGCTGCGGGAACGCCGTGTGGAGAGGGAGCCTTATTCATTGAAGCTGCTGGATGCCATCGACAAGAGTGCCAGCACGCTGGCAGACAGCTACAGCCACCTCACCCCGGAGCCGCTCTGGGTGCCTTCCCTGAACTGATGGATCATCGGCGCACTCGTCCGAGTGCGGAACCTCGGCAGAAGCTCAACGCCTGCCTCATCATGCCAAAGCAGAAACTTTCTCCTTATCGTATGGGCTGGATGCTGGTCATGTTTGATCTCCCGGTGCTGACCAAAAAGCAGCGCAAGACCGCCACCGACTTTCGGAATGCCTTGCTGGATGATGGTTTCTTCATGGTGCAGTTCAGCGTCTATACTCGCGCCTGCCCCGATGTGGACCGCCTAGAAAAACACACAGAGCGCCTCAAAAGACTGGTGCCTGAGGGCGGCAATGTGCGTGTACTCTTTCTCACCGATGCTCAATGGACTCGTGGTCTTTGTTTGGGCGGAGCCGATTACAAGCGAGGCCATCCACCTGAGAACATTGCGATGCCAGAACAGGTGGAGTTCTGGTAAAAAGAACTCCCCGCGCTCCGGTGCTAGGCAGTGACGGAGGCGGGGAGTTATCAGTTAAGGCTTCCTGATTCCCCGGCTTGGGAGTGCTAGAAGTGATGCTACTTACACAAACCCAAAGGTTTGTGCAAGTCCTGTTCTAGCACTCCCAAGCCGGGGGGGAAGCCAAAACTTCAGTCGCTCGATGATGAGAGGGACGGTAGTTCTAGCACTCCCAAGCCGGGGGGGAAGCCAAAACTACCCCTGGGATCGTGAGCCGATGCTTGGCGTTCTAGCACTCCCAAGCCGGGGGGGAAGCCAAAACAGGCTATCCAGGTCAATGAGTGTCGTCCAAGTTCTAGCACTCCCAAGCCGGGGGGGAAGCCAAAACTTGGCGGCGAGCAGGCCTAGATCGGCGAGAGTTCTAGCACTCCCAAGCCGGGGGGGAAGCCAAAACTGTCTGCTCATGGTTGTCTCTGGTCTGGTTGTTCTAGCACTCCCAAGCCGGGGGGGAAGCCAAAACTCGTCCATTTCGTTTTCCTGGGCCAGGATAGTTCTAGCACTCCCAAGCCGGGGGGGAAGCCAAAACTTAGCCGGCGGTGCCTGCGCTTTGATCGTTGTTCTAGCACTCCCAAGCCGGGGGGGAAGCCAAAACCACCCAGATGAGGCACTGCGCGACATTCAGGTTCTAGCACTCCCAAGCCGGGGGGGAAGCCAAAACCCACTTCGCGCGGCGTCCCAGGCCCCGCAGGTTCTAGCACTCCCAAGCCGGGGGGGAAGCCAAAACGCGGCCGCGCAGAATTTCTCGTCCTATATTGTTCTAGCACTCCCAAGCCGGGGGGGAAGCCAAAACCAGCGGCTTGGTGGCCTTTGTCCCATGGATGTTCTAGCACTCCCAAGCCGGGGGGGAAGCCAAAACGACCTTGTGCGGCGTGCCGTGGTAGGCGGTAGTTCTAGCACTCCCAAGCCGGGGGGGAAGCCAAAACGTGGTGGTGGAGGTGGAGAGGAAGATCAGGGTTCTAGCACTCCCAAGCCGGGGGGGAAGCCAAAACAGGCCTCCGCAGTGGAAATCCCGGCTCAAGGTTCTAGCACTCCCAAGCCGGGGGGGAAGCCAAAACATGAATTCGCCGGTAGCGGCGATCTTCACGGTTCTAGCACTCCCAAGCCGGGGGGGAAGCCAAAACTGGTGAGCAGTCATGGCTTGAGGGCGGCGAGTTCTAGCACTCCCAAGCCGGGGGGGAAGCCAAAACAAGGTGCGCCCGATGACCCGAATCGTCGGCGTTCTAGCACTCCCAAGCCGGGGGGGAAGCCAAAACATGCCATGGGCAAGGGAAACGCTGCTGCCGGTTCTAGCACTCCCAAGCCGGGGGGGAAGCCAAAACTGGCCTCTCCCATGTCCGCAGCAAGTTGTGGTTCTAGCACTCCCAAGCCGGGGGGGAAGCCAAAACCATGGCATCCGCTCGATATTGGGAGCAAAAGTTCTAGCACTCCCAAGCCGGGGGGGAAGCCAAAACAGCGCTGTTGTTTCGCAAAGCTACTACACAGTTCTAGCACTCCCAAGCCGGGGGGGAAGCCAAAACTGCGCATCCAGGCTCACCTTTTGGTTACCGGTTCTAGCACTCCCAAGCCGGGGGGGAAGCCAAAACAATTTGCGGTCCAGGCCATCGGGGAGGTAGGTTCTAGCACTCCCAAGCCGGGGGGGAAGCCAAAACGAGTTGAAAGCGCGTTCCGTTAATAGCGGGGTTCTAGCACTCCCAAGCCGGGGGGGAAGCCAAAACGATCAAGTCGCCAGACATGATGTTTGGCGAGTTCTAGCACTCCCAAGCCGGGGGGGAAGCCAAAACCACCGATTCTTCTGAAACCAACAAGAAAAAGTTCTAGCACTCCCAAGCCGGGGGGGAAGCCAAAACTCGCGCGCCAGGATCTTAACGACGCCGCAGGTTCTAGCACTCCCAAGCCGGGGGGGAAGCCAAAACCAATGGAGGCACTGTGAGCAGTCGGAGCAGGTTCTAGCACTCCCAAGCCGGGGGGGAAGCCAAAACTGCCGTCATGCAAGACCTTCCAGATAAGTCGTTCTAGCACTCCCAAGCCGGGGGGGAAGCCAAAACAAGCAGCACTCCATGCACCTCCACTTTGGTGTTCTAGCACTCCCAAGCCGGGGGGGAAGCCAAAACCTCAGCCTCCAGTGAGGATGAGACTTGGTAGTTCTAGCACTCCCAAGCCGGGGGGGAAGCCAAAACTGCCGGATTGGCTTTGCGCTTGCATCCTGCGTTCTAGCACTCCCAAGCCGGGGGGGAAGCCAAAACCCCAGGATGCCGTCAATCTGCTGTTTTGCGGTTCTAGCACTCCCAAGCCGGGGGGGAAGCCAAAACCAGGTTCCCCGTCGCCACTTGCAGCTCAATGTTCTAGCACTCCCAAGCCGGGGGGGAAGCC
The DNA here is from genome assembly GCA_027484445.1 of Verrucomicrobiaceae bacterium. Taxonomy (GTDB): domain Bacteria; phylum Verrucomicrobiota; class Verrucomicrobiia; order Verrucomicrobiales; family Verrucomicrobiaceae; genus Prosthecobacter. The sequence continues at coordinate 134,947 of JAIXSY010000025.1, read as the reverse complement.
AAAACTGGGTTGGTTTGCTGGCTTGTCTTCAAGGTGTTCTAGCACTCCCAAGCCGGGGGGGAAGCCAAAACCTGGGCCATGGGCTATGCACCTGAGCTGCTGTTCTAGCACTCCCAAGCCGGGGGGGAAGCCAAAACATCACAGCCCAGCGCCGCCAGCGTGTCACGGTTCTAGCACTCCCAAGCCGGGGGGGAAGCCAAAACAACCTCGTCAAAAAGGTCTCCGAGGGTTCAGTTCTAGCACTCCCAAGCCGGGGGGGAAGCCAAAACAGGTCCAGGCTCACCAAAAATGAACTCTGAGTTCTAGCACTCCCAAGCCGGGGGGGAAGCCAAAACTACCTAGTGGTCACGCTGTTCGCGGGATTGGTTCTAGCACTCCCAAGCCGGGGGGGAAGCCAAAACCACCTCGCGCTCATCAAGCGCGCCTTGGCGGTTCTAGCACTCCCAAGCCGGGGGGGAAGCCAAAACGGATCTACATTTGCCTTGATCATGATTCTCGTTCTAGCACTCCCAAGCCGGGGGGGAAGCCAAAACACGTCCTTGAGCGCTATCACCCACGAAAACGTCCTAGCACTCCCAAGCCGGGGGGAAGCCGAAATCTGTTCCCTGGGGCACTGCTTTAGGCGGAGGGCGGGCGAGCCGTTGGCTCTGGAGAGGGCGGCGTGCAGGGGAGAGGGGCTGGGGGGTGTTGTTGAGAAATTGTTGGGCTTCTGAACATGCAGGATTGTTAAAATGTTAACATCTATTAAATAAAGGAGCGAAATCATGCCTCGAAATGCCTATCGCCAAAATGCTCGTGAGCGTGCTGAACTGACGCTGGCCAAGTCCAAGCCCAGTCAGGTGCGCCGTCATCCTTTGGCAGAGCGCCAGACCCGGGTGCGGAACCTGAAGGTGCTCATTGCTTGGACGATCCTGCTGCCTTTGATGGCGGTGACCTGCTTCACGTTGGTGGAGATGTTTTTTCGGGCGCTGACGCGGACTTCCTTTTGGCAGTCGGAGCAGTTCATCTTCTTCTGCCTGGGGGGACTGGCCTGGGCGAGTGCGTATGCGGCGGGGTGGCGGCCGATCCATGCGTATGTGGTGGGGCATGAGCTGAGCCATTTGATCATGGCGCGTGCCTTTGGTGGGAAGATCTTTGCCTGGAGTGCCGGGCCGGAGGGTGGCTTTGTGGAGACGAACAAGACGAACACGTGGATCACGCTGGCGCCTTACTTGATCCCGTTTTATTCGGTCGGGGTGGTCTTGCTGTTTGGGATCGTGGGCATGTTCCTGGATCTGCGGGTGGCGCGGCAGGTCGCGGGGGTGCGGCTGGAGTTGGTGTGGTTTTTCTACGCGGCCTTGGGCTTGACGTGGTTTTTCCACGCGACTTACACGGTGAAGACCATTTTCATCAAGCAGAGTGATCTGGACCGGAATGGGGAGTTCTTTTCGGTGTTCATCATCTTCTTCGTGAATGTGCTGCTGATCACGCTGCTGTACCTCGCGGCTTCGCCATCGCCCCTGCATCAGATGGTGGAAGTCGGGCGCTGCTGGGTGGGCATGGCGCGGTTTATTCTGGGCTTTCTGCGGCAAGTCCTTGGCTAAATCCCGGTTTTGGGGCATCAAGCGGGCCTTTTTGTCCCCCCATGCTCTCCGTCCATCAAGTCAGCAAGACCTACGCAGGCCGCACGCTTTTCAGCGGTGTGTCGTTTCACATCAACCGTGGGGAGAAGATCGGCCTGATCGGCCCAAACGGTGCGGGCAAGTCCACGCTGTTCTCTTTGCTGCTGCGGGAATCCACACCGGATGACGGGCAGGTGACGATGGAGAAGGGCCTGAACTTTGGCTTTCTGCCGCAGGAAAGTGCGCCGGTGGATGACGTGACGGTGCTGCAACTGGCCACTGGCCATGTGGATGAGCACAGCCGCTGGGAACTGGAGCCGAAGGCCAAGCGCATCCTGAAGGGGCTGGCCTTTCGCGAGAGCGACTTTGAGCGCAATGCGCGCACGCTGAGCGGTGGCTGGGTGATGCGCGCGCATCTGGCGCGGCTGCTGGTGCAGGAGCCAGATCTGCTGCTGCTGGATGAGCCGACGAACCACCTGGACCTGGAGTCGCTGCTGTGGTTTCAGGAATACCTGACGACGTATCCGGGCGCGATTTTGATGATCTCTCACGATCGTGAGTTCCTGAATGCGCTGTGCGATGCGATTCTGGAAATCGCCCACAGCAAGGTCATTCGCTACCGGGGCAATTACGACGACTACCTGCGGGAGAAAGCTGCGCGGGAGGAGCAGATGCAGTCTGCATTTGAAAATCAGCAGCGTGAGATCGCGAAGCTGCAGCAGTGGGCGGACCGCTTTAAGGCGAAGGCCAACTTTGCCTCTCGGGCGCAGGACAAGCTGAAGATGATCGACCGCATGGAGCGGGTGGATGCCCCCCAGCAGGCGGCGAAGCAGGTGAAGTTCCGCTTTCCCCAGCCGCCGCGCAGTGGCCAGCGTGTGCTGACGCTGAAAGGCCTGGCCTTTGGCTATGGCCAGACGCCGGTGTATGACGGGCTCGATTTCGAGATCGAGCGTGGTCAGCGTCTGGTGCTCGTGGGGCCGAACGGGGCAGGGAAGTCCACGCTGCTGAAGCTGCTGGCCGGTGCGCTGACGCCGCAGGCTGGGAAGCGGGAGCTGGGTCACAACGTGAAGCTGGGCTACTTTGCCCAATACCGCGGCGATGTGCTGAACATGAGACACACGGTGCTGCAATCTGCGATGGATCTGCCGAGTCGCCCAGGTGAGCAGCTCGCGCGCACGCTGCTGGGCAGCTTTCTGTTTCATGGCGATGATGTCTTCAAGCCTGTCGGTGTGCTTAGTGGCGGGGAAAAAAGCCGTCTCGCGCTCGTGCGGCTGTTGCTCGATCCGCCGAATCTGCTGCTGATGGATGAGCCGACGACGCACCTGGACATGGGCAGCATCGACGCGCTGATCCAAGCGCTGGAGGATTACGAGGGCACGCTGGTGTTCATCAGTCACGACGTTCACTTCATCCGTGCCATGGCACGCAGTGTCCTGCACATCGCCGCAGGTGTGCTCACGCCTTATGCGGGCGATTACCAATACTACCTGGACAAAACCAAGGCCTCCTCTGCAAGGGAGGCGCTGACCGCGAGTCTAACGAATCATCAACCGCTCAGCAGCAGTGAGATGAACAAAGGCAGCCCAGGTGCAGGCGGCAAAACCAAGGAGCAAAAGCGCGCGGAGGCGGAAGCGCGCAATGCCCGCAGCAAAGCCCGGAAAGAGCTGGAGCAAAAGGTGACCCACATCGAGCAAAGCCTGGCTCTGCTCGAAAAGCGCAAGCTGGAGCTGGTGGACCTGCTGCAGGATGGGGCGACCTATGCCGATGCGGTCAAGTTCCGTGCCCTGAGTGAAGAACTGGAGCAGATCGAGCCGAAGATCGCCAAAGAAACCACCGCCTGGGAGCAAGCGACGGAGGCCCTCGAAGCCATGGCCGCTGTCTGAGAAGGTCACGTGAGCCAATCAGGCCTAGATAGGCTGAGTCATGCAGACGCCTGGCGAAAGAGGGGCAGCACGGATTTTCCAGGGCTTCAGGGCATGGTCCAGTGACTACTCCGCAGTCTCGATGAAGCTCAAGAGATCAGCCATGTCTTGCACGCTGAGTCCTCCTTCGAGGCCTTCGGGCATGAGGCTTTGGCCGGTGGAGCTGCTGCCTTGGATATTGGCTCGCTGGAGTGTCACCGCCGCACCGCCCATCATTTTGAGAGACATGCTGCTGGCGTCATCGGCGGTGATGATGCCCTGCACGGTCTGGCCGTCCTTCGTGTTCACGGTGTAGGCGATGTATTGGGAGGCGACCTCCTTGTGCGGCTCCAAAATGGCGGTCAGCAAGGCATCGCGGCCCTTCGTCTTCACCGTGGTGAAGTTCGGCCCCACTTCGATGCCCATGCCGTTGGCCTGATGGCAGGCCATGCAGCGGGAGATGTAATGGTTCTGGCCCGCATTTGAGTCGCCCTTCATGCCCACAGCAGGCGCGAAGGTCTTCGCGACTTCTTCACGCGAAGGTGGGATCACCGACTTGAGTGCCGTCTTTGCCAGGGCAGCGACTTTGGCGTTCTTGTGCTGGATCAAATCCTGCACCTGCGAGGCGGCAAGATCGGCGGGAACTGGACCCGAGCCCATCGCTTCCAACAAAGCGAGCGCGCCATCATCGCGCGAAAGCAAGGTCGCGAGAGCTACTGTGCGTGCCTGGGGCTTGAAGCCCTTCCAGGCTCCAAGCAAAGAAGCTGTCGCGGCCTTGCCAGCCAGCTCGCTCAAGGCCTTCACAGCAGCGGCTTGCACTCGCTCGCTCTGATCGGCACCGAGACAGGCCATCAGCGCTGGCTGACCCTGCTCCTTCGTGGCGAGCGATAGCAGTTCGATGGCCTCGACCTTCGCGGCTTCAGTCGTCGTGCCTTGAGCCAAAGAGGCCGCTTGAGTAAACACCGCCGCCAGTTTGCCCACCGCATCCACTTTGGCGATGGAGCTGCCTCCACATCGGAGGCCCGTGGCGAAGGCTTTGATGCCTGCCTGACGCACAGCGGGACTCAGATCATCCGAGGACAAATGCTTCAAAGCATCCTTGAGTGCCCGCTCATCCCGCTGCTGACCGATCATGCCAAACAAGGCCTCAGCGACAGCGGGCGTCAGTTTGGATGACTTCACGCCCGTCATCTGATTCAGCAAGATGCCCGGCTGCGTGCCCGCACTGCTGAGCACCGCCGCCAGCATGAGCGGGCTGCCAGAGGCTTGATCGAGCAGCTTCTTTTGCTGGCTCGCCAAAGAAAGCGCAGCGGTGGGTGTCGTCCCTTCAAAGAACTGCGGCAGGACCATCCCATAGGTGAAGCGGACTCGCGGTGACGCATCCTCGCTAGCCCGTGCGATGTTTTCGAGCACGGGATGCTCCGCTTTGAAGCGAGCCGCCAGCACGACACCCTTCTCCCGCACCTGAGCATCCTTGTCCGTGATCGCCTGAGTGATCACCGCCGAGTCGAGTGCCTTCAGCGAGATCAGCGCATTCAGCGCATGGATCTTTGCCAGATGATCCTCACCGCCGATCAGCGCCTTCAACATCGGCACCGCCGCCTTGTCCTGCTTCTCATAAAGCAAGCGCTGCGCCGTATCGCGATGCCAGCCGTTCGGGTGTCCGAGAGCCTTCACCAGTTCTTCGGTGCTTGCTTTATCCAAAGCGGGCCGCGTGCGATAAGTGGTCCGCACAGTCCCCTGTGCGGAGGTCTGACCGCTCAGAGGACTGAGCGGACCACCTTCCGGAACGATGCGCCAGATGCGGCCGCGATCATTGCCGTTGTTGAGGTCGAGGTGCTTCTTGATTTCATCCGGCACGCTCCAGGGATGCTCGATGACCTCGCGATACATGTCGCAGACGTAGAGGCAGCCGTCGGGAGCATTGGCGAAATTCACCACGCGCACCCAGGTGTCCTTGCTGGCGGCGAATTCAAAGCCGCGTTCATCGGCGGGGCGCTCGCCCACCAGATTGATGCCGTCTTCGGCATAACGAATCTGTTTGCGATGAATGAGCTGACCACCGGCATCGCCGCTGAAGCTGTTGTTCACGAACTCAGGCCCATAGGCATCACCGCGATAGATCGTTGTGCCGGTGGCGCCGGTGAAGTAGCCGCTAACGCGACCTCCGCCCTCCACGGCACCTTTTACCACACCCGCGATACGCCAGCGAGTGCGGATGATGCGCCAGGGCTCATCAGGACTGAGGCGAAAGACTTCCGCCGCTCCGCCATCCACCGCGATGCTGCGTCGGCTCGGTGGCATGTCGTAGTAGGGATTGCGGGCGGAGTAGCGGTCATCGTAGAGCCAGTATTGCAGGTGGTCCGAGTTCGAGCAGCCGAACTTCCGCCCGTAGTTGTCAAAGCTCATGCCATACTGTGCGCCACCGACTTCGAGGCCGAACTCGTGGGTCAGCGGATCAAACCAAAAGTCGCGTCCGCCCAGCTCCTGCTCCGGCAGATCAGGGCGCTTCAGGCACTGGATCTTCCCGCGATTGCCCCCGCCAGCGAGCACGTGGACCTTGTTGTCTTGGCCCCATTGGAAGCTGTTCATCAGCCCCTGCACGTTCAGGATTTTTAAACCCGTGCCAAAGCCGGTGTACAGCTTCTCCCGCAGCTCGGCTTTGCCATCACCGTCCTTGTCTTCAAAGCGCCAGATGTCCGGCGTCGCCCCCACATAGAGCCCGCCATTCGCCCAAATCAGCCCCGTGGGCCAGGGCAGGTCATCGGCAAAGACCTGGGAGGTCTCGAAGAAGCCATCGCCATCCTTGTCTTCCAGCATCGAGATGCGCCCGAGGTGCGGCGTCACATCGCGCATCTCGCTGTAGTCGATCATTTCGCAGGCAAACATGCGTCCACGCTCATCAAAGCAGACCGCGATGGGATCACGCACCTGCGGTTCATTCGCCACCAGCTCCAGCTTGAAGCCCTTCTTCACCTGCCAGGTGCCCGGCGCATCCTTTGGCTCCACTGCAGGGTAGCGCGGCAGATCTTTGGCTGGGTCCACGCTCACCGCGTTTTGGGTTTCCCCATAGGCTTTGGCGTAAGTCGTCCTTGTTTGAATGCCGTCTTTCGCAGGTTCAGCCAAGGCTAGAGCCCAAGAGATGCCAAGGAGTGAGAGCCAACGGAGAGAGCGGCCTGCGCAGAGGAAAAGCATGACGGTCAATCAACGCTCCTCCAGCTGACGCTCCAGATGGACGGAAGACAGCTTCCGGTATTTTTGGCACCCCACTTCTTCGAAAGAAGGGAAGGGGGCTCAGGGCAGGCCTAGCGCCTTCTTCACGGCTTCTTCTAGCTTGCCACCTTCTGGTTCGGCATCGGAGCTGAATCGAGTGATGAGTGCGCCGTCTTTGCCAATCAGGAATTTTTCGAAATTCCACTGCACTTCGCCATCTTTGGTTAGCGAAGCATAGAGGGGATGCTTGGCGCTGCCGGTGATTGAGACTTTGGCAAACATGGGAAAGCTGACCTGATAGCGTGTGGTGCAGAATTGCTTGATCTCTGCCTCGCTGCCTGGTTCCTGGCCGCCAAAATCATTGCAGGGAAAGCCCAGCACGGTGAATCCTTGAGATGCATATTTCTCATGCAGGGCTTGCAGTCCTGCATACTGACCGGTGTAGCCGCATTCGGAGGCGACATTGACAATGAGCAGCACCTTGCCGGCGTAATCTTTCAGCGTGGCATCTTTTCCGTCGATGGTCTTCAGCGGGATGGTTTGCAGGTCCGAGGCAAAGGTGGCGGCTGTCATGGCGAGCAGGGTGAGCAGAGTTTTCATGCGGAGAGGGTTGGGTTGGGTCACGCATCCCATTACGTGTCCCGCTGCCCGAGCAGCGGAGGAAAAGCAGGTCTTAGCGGCCAAGGGAGAGTCCTGGCACGCGCGGATCATGAGCTGGGATGAGCTCTTTCCGCGATTCATCCCACAGGATGGCCTGACAAGCTCCGAAGCCGGATGAGCGATCCAACGCGTGCCCGAGCTTTTCGAGCTCGGCCAGTGTCTCGGTGCCAAAGGCTTTCTCAATCTTCAGCTCATCCGGTGCCCACTGATGATGAAAGCGTGGCTGTCGGAGCGCCGCATTGGGTTCCAGGTCGCGATCAATGACGTTGGAGATGAGCAGCAGCGCTTGCGTGATGATCGTGGGCCCTCCTGCGGCACCGGTGACTAGCACCGGGCGCCCATCTTTGAAAAGAATCGTGGGGCTCATGCTGGACAGTGGGCGCTTGCCCGGTGCGATGGCATTGGCCTCCGCGCCAATGAGTTTGAAGGCATTGGGCACGCCGGGCTGCACGGCGAAGTCGTCCATCTCATCATTCAGCAAAACGCCCGTTCCAGGGACAATGACCTTGCTGCCAAAGGCGGTGTTGATGGTCTGGTTTAGCGCTACCCAGTTGCCTTCGGCGTCTGCAGTGCAGAGAAAGGTGGTGTGCTTGCCAAAGATGTCTCCCTCCCAGCGGGGCGGCGTGTGATGGCCTTTGACGGGAGTGGCTTTGTGGAGGTCGATTTTTCCCGCCAATTCACGTGCATAAGCGGGATCGACCAAGCCGCGCGGCACGCGCACAAAGTCAGGATCACCCAGCCAGTAAGCGCGGTCAGCGAAGGCGAGCTTCATGGCCTCCGTGATGACATGCACCCGGGCAGCGTCTTTCATGTCACGGATGGGAAAGTGCTCCATGATCTGAAGGATCTGCCCCAGGTGCACGCCGCCGCTGCTGGGCGGTGGCATGGCCACGATGTCGTAGCCGCGGTAGGAGGCGCGAACGGGTTCGCGTTCTTTGGCGACATAACCTGCCATGTCAGCAGCGGTGAGAATGCCACCATTTTGGCTCATCCACGTCTCCACCTGGGTTGCGAAGGGGCCTTCGTAAAACCACTTTGTGCCCTGCTCTGCGACGGCGCGGTAGGTGGCGGCTAGATCCTTTTGCACGAGCTTGTCGCCTTTTTGCAGGGGGCTGCCATCCGCTTTGAAAAACAGCGCAGCGCTGGCGGGGAACTTTTTCAGCTTGTCTGCCGTGGCGGCTAGTTTGCGGGCATAGACTTCATCAAGCAAGAAGCCCTGCTCAGCGATGGTTGCGGCGGGGAGCAGAAGATCAGCGAGGCTTAGCTTGCCGTGTTTTTTGAGGGCTCGTTCGTAGGCCCGAAGGGCTCCAGGCACTGCGGAGGCCAGTGCTCCCGTTCGGCTGGCCTCTGGGTCCAGTTTGCCATCGACCAGATACATGTCGCGATGCGCCTTGGCGGGTGCCATTTCACGCCCATCAATGCAGGTCAGGGTGCCGTCGGCGGCGCGAATGACAAAGAAACAGCCACCGCCGATGCCGGAATTGTGCCCATCGACAACGCCCAGCGTCAACCCTGCGGCCACCGCGGCGTCGATGGCATTGCCGCCCTTTTCATAGGCCTGGAGTGCGGCCTGGGTGGCCAGGGGATGCACCGTAGCGGCGGCAAACGTGGGGTAGCCTTTTTCAGCCGAGCTGAGGAGCCCTGCGGGCAGCAGGATGATGGCGAGGAGGCAGAGGCAGGAGCGTTTCATCTCAAGTCATTCACTAGCGGTGGCTTTGGAGCGCGTCCACTCACCCTTTTTGGGTAATGGAATGCCGGCGCTGGCAGTTGATTTTGAGGTTTTCCCATGGTTTCAGACGCGCCTATGCCAGCCAAAAAAGTGTTTTATTCGGGTCGAGTTCAAGGGGTGGGCTTTCGCTACACGACGAAGCAGATTGCCTCGGGCTATGATGTGACTGGAACTGTCAAAAACCTGCCTGATGGGCGAGTGGAGCTCTTGGCAAGTGCCCATGATGCCGATGAACTGGAAGCTTTTTTGGCTGCAATTGAGGAGAGCAATCTGGGCTCGCTGATCAAGGAGCGTGAAATCAGCGTTGTGACTGAGCCTGCTCCGCTGAGAGGGTTTGTCATCGAGCGCTAGCGTCTGCCCGTCATAGCAGCTTCCTGCGCTTGAACCACCAGATCGGGATGAGTGCGGAGACGACCAGCATGCCGATGACGACTGGGTAGGTGCCTGCCCATTCGGTCTCTGGCATCTTCAGGTTCATGCCGTAAATGCTGGCGATCAGGGTCGGCGGCATGAACAGCACGCTGGCGATGGTGAAGATTTTGATGATCTGGTTCTGCTGGATGTTGATCAGTCCTAGCGTGGACTCTAGCAGGAAAGTCATCTCCTGAGTCTGCTGATTCGTGTAATCATCCAGGGACTTCACGTCCCGCATCACGGAGCGAAACTGCGCGGCGAGATCACCGCGCATCCAGGTCGCCGCATTGTTCAGGAAGAACTGAAGCATCCGGCTGACGCTGAGTAGGCTTTCGCGCAAATTCGCCACCAGCGCACTGCGGCGGCCCAGGGTCTTGACCACATCGCCGAGGTCTTTTTCGACCGCTGCGTTGGCGCGATGGGGATCTAGTCGGAAGACCTCACGCGCTAGCTTTTTCAAATCGCCCTCTACCATTTGCAGTGCATCGGCGATGCGTGCGATGATGAGTTCACATAGCACGAGAAACACCGCATCACTGCTCATGGGGCATTGGCATTGCCGCTTCGCGTGATCAATCAGCACGCGGAAGGCCATGGGGTCGGCGTAGCGGACGGTGGTGAGGCAATCTGGAGCTAAAACGAAAGAGATGGCTGTGTTGTCCGGCTCTGGTGTATCGAGTCCCACCGGAATCCACGCCGTCATGTAGAGTGCTCCCTTTTCTGTGTAGAGTCGGCTAGACTCCTCAATCTCCTGCATCTCCTCGCGCGTTGGCAGCGTGTATTCGAGCCAACTTTCCGCCTCCAGTTCCTCCGCCCGTGATGGGTTGAGCAGGTCGAGGAAGACGAGGTTGTCCGGGAACGGACGCACTTTTTCGTCATTCCAGTCGATGAGCTGACCTTGCTGTGTGAGGATGCGAACCATAGTGGCTGGGGGGAGCGGAACTGTAAGCAGTGCGATTCACGGATGCCACGAAAAAGGCGATGTTGATGAAGGTTTCACCTTTCGGCGGGTGGCAAAGTCGGCCGTAGGCCGCGCTCGCGTGCCAAAAGCAGCAAACGATCAAGCACCGGAGTTGCCACGGGCGTGGCATCGTGCAGCAAAACAATCGCGCCCGGCTGAAGGCTGCGGGTGATTTGCCTCAGGATGGCATCTGCATCGCGCCAAACCCCATCGAAGCCGCGACAGTTCCAGATCATCATCTTCAGACCGAGCGAACGCAGAAGATTGGCCAGGAAAAGATTGTGATGTCCCACCGGTGGTCTAAACCACGTGACGGTTTGACCGAGCACGTGCTGAAGGGCCTGCTGACCGCCCGCAACCTCTCGCCAGAGCTTCCAGGGTGGCAGGCTCCAAAAGGATGCGGCAGGGTGAGTCAGGGTATGATTTCCCAAAAGATGGCCGCGGCGTGCGATTTCGCAGGTGAGTTCTGGATTCGCCAAAACCTTTTGGCCAATGACGAAAAACACGGCCTTGGCCTGATGCGCATCCAGCACATCAAGCAGAGCAGGGGTCGTGACAGGGTCAGGGCCATCATCAATCGTGAGCCAGAAGTGTGGTCCCGGTTCGCTAACCTGGGAGGTGTGTTTTCCAAACCAAGTGCTGCGAGGAAAAACCGTGCCGATGGTGATCACCACGAAGGTGGTGAGAAACACCAGTGCAGCGGCGGTGTGATCACCCCTTTCCCACAGCAGCCAAACGCCCAAGGCAGGCACCAAGCTGATGACCAAGACTGTCCAGCTTTGCCTTTGGCAAGCAGCTGGCATCACGGGGATGTCCAGGGGGTTTGATGGGTTGATTTTCAATGGTTTGGGGGGATCTCGCCAAGCGCTGATGTGAGGAGTTTAACGGCTGACTTTCCTAGGTAGCATGAATGAGCAAATCAAGCGGGAGAGATTTCATATCCTCAAATCATGATGCGTTGATGCGAAGGGGTTGACCAGTGCTGCTTCGGCGCTAGTTTCAAACCATGCCCGCCCGTCCCAACTGCCGTCCTGAACTCGAAGCCGCCATGCGCCAGCGTATCCTGGTGATCGATGGGGCCATGGGCACGACGATTCGCGAGTATAAAGCCAAGGGCGTGCTCGATGAGGCCTCGGCACGCGGCGAGCGCTTCCGCGACAACGAGAAGGACATCCTAAACAACGGCGACATTCTTTCGATCACGCGCCCCGATATTATTGAGGACATCCACAAGCGCTTCCTCGAAGCCGGGGCGGACATCATCGAGACGAACACGTTTTCCGGCACGAGCATCGCGCAGGCGGAATTCTTCCGGGAAGGCAAAAAGTGCCCGGAATTCTTCCAGGGCATCATTGAGGACAAATTCCTCAACGACCTCGCGTGGGAGATCAATTTCGAGTCGGCGAAGCAATGCCGCAAATGGGCGGACATCGTCGGCGAGCAGACGGGACGGAAGCGCTACGTCGCCGGAGCCATCGGGCCGATGACGGTGTCGCTCTCGCAGTTCCCGGATTTGACCGATTTGAGCTTCCGCTACGTCACCTTCGATCAGGTGAAGGCCGCGTATAAGCATCAAATCCGCGCCTTGATCGCCGGTGGAGTCGATACGCTGCTCGTGGAGACGATTTTCGATTCGTTGAACGCGAAGACGGCCCTGGTGGCGATCCGCGAGGTGTTTGAAGAAGATAAAATTGAGCTGCCGGTGCAGATCAGCGCCGCCGTCGGCCCCGGTGGCGAGACGATGATCTCCGGTCAGATCACGGAGGCGTATTTGAATGCCATGCGGCATGTGAAGCCGCTCTCCATCGGCCTGAATTGCTCGCTCGGCCCGGACAAGATGCGGCCCTTCCTCGAAGAACTCGCCGCGAAGGCGGATTGCTTCGTCTCCGCGTATCCGAATGCCGGGATGCCGAACCCGCTGGCACCCACGGGCTTCGATTTGCTGCCGCCTGACATGGCGGGCTACGCGAAGGATTTCGCGGGCAGCGGCTTCGTGAACATCATGGGCGGTTGCTGCGGCAACACGCCTGCGCACATCGCCGCCATCGCGAAGGCCGTGGAAGGTCTCGCGCCGCGTGAAGTGCCCGCCGATCCGCACACGATGCGTCTCAGTGGCTCGCAGCCGTATGTGCTCAGCCCCGGCTCGAACTACCTCATGATCGGCGAGCGCACGAACGTCGCCGGCTCGCCGAAATTCGCGAAGCTCATCAAGGAAAACAAACTCGAGGAAGCCGTCGCCATCGCGCGTCAGCAGGTCGAGAGCGGTGCGAACGTCATCGACGTGTGCATGGACGAAGGCCTCATCGACGGCGTGCCGATGATGACGAAGTTTTTGATCCTCCTGCAAACCGAGCCGGAGGTGAACAAGGTGCCCATCATGGTCGATTCCTCGAAGTGGGAGATCATCGAGGCCGGTCTGAAATGCCTGCAAGGCAAGGGCATCGTGAACTCCATCTCGCTGAAGGAAGGCGAGGCGAAGTTCAAAGAATGCGCCATCAAGATCAAACAATACGGCGCCGCCACGGTGGTGATGGCCTTCGACGAGCAGGGCCAGGCCGCGACTTACGAAGACAAGATCCGCATCTGCGAGCGAGCGTATCGCATCCTCGTCGATGAGGTCGGCTTCCCGCCTGAGGACATCATCTTCGATCCGAACATCCTTACCGTCGCCACCGGCATCGAGGAGCACAACAATTACGCCGTCGATTTCATCAACGCGACGCGTTGGATCAAAGAAAACCTCCCGCACGCGAAGGTCAGCGGCGGCGTGAGCAACATCAGCTTCAGCTTCCGCGGCAACAACAAGGTGCGCGAGGCCATGCACAGCGTGTTTTTGTATCACGCGATCAAAGCGGGCATGGACATGGGCATCGTGAACGCCGGCATGCTCGAAGTGTATGAGGAAATCCCGCCGGAGATGCTCGTGAAGGTCGAGGACGTGATCTTGAATCGTCGTCCCGATGCCACGGAGATCCTCGTCGATTACGCCGAGCAGTTCAAAGGCCAGGCCGGAGCCGCGAAGAAGGCCGAGATCGATCTCAGCTGGCGCAATGAGAGCGTCGAGAAGCGCCTCGAGCACGCTTTGCTCAAAGGCATCACCGATTTCATCAACGAAGACACCGCCGAGGCGCTCGCGAAGCTCGGCAAGCCGCTCAGCGTCATCGAAGGCCCGCTCATGGACGGCATGAGCGTCGTCGGCGACCTCTTCGGCGCAGGCAAAATGTTCCTGCCGCAGGTCGTGAAGAGCGCCCGCGTGATGAAGCAGAGCGTCGCTTACCTGCAGCCGTTCATGGAGGCTGAAAAAGCCCGCAAAGCCCGCGAGCGCGAGCTTCTCATCGAGATCGCCGGGAAGACCGCCAGTGTGGTGCAGTCCTCCGGACTGCCCTCAGAAGCAGGCGAGACGCCTGCACCACATTCCATCACCGTCTGCGAAGGCTTCACCTACACGCCCTATCCCGGCCTCAGCCTCGAAGAACGCCGCATCGAGGTGAAATTCGCCGCCGAACTGGCCGCCGACCTCGAAGCCGCCGCCACGGAATACAAACGTCGCTTTGCCAACGTCCTCGACCGCAACAACGTCCAGGAACTCAGCCCCGACTACGCCGCCACCCGCGAAAGCCGCCAAAAATGGAGCGTCGCCACGCTGGAGCCGGCGGGAGCGTTTGTGGATTGGATGTTTGAGAAGGCGGTTTCGGCGGCCCAGGCTGGCGATGTCGTGATTTTCAACGCCGGGGGGCAGGGTAGCGGCAAGACGACCGCCACCGACGGACTTCCGCCGCGTCAACGTGTCATCCTCATCATGGACGGCACCCTGCAAAACCATTCCCGTAGCCGTGAGCACTTTGAACGCGCTCTGAACTGCGGCTGCGCCATCGAGGTGCGCTACATCTACGCACCCTGGCCTCTCGCCGTCCGAAACATGCTGCGCCGTTCCATTGAAGGCACGGGACGTGTGGTGCCTTTGAAACGAGCGGCCAACGGCCACTTCCAGGCCCCCGTTACTACCTTGCGGCTTGTCGAGGAATTTGGCGGGCGTGAAGGATTCAACGTCGTCGTGCTCGACAACACCACGCACGGCCATCCATCCATCCAAAGCCTGGAGTGGCTCGCAGCACGCATCCATAAATCGGTTGATGAACTCCGTCAGATCGGTGAACTAACCCTTAAAGAAGAATTCAATGAACACCACAACGACCCAGCCTACTCTGACCGGCTCCTGGCGCAGTTTCTCGCCCAAACTGGACGCCGAGACAGCCCAGTTATTCAACCAGATCGAACAGGACACACTGGAACTGCTGCGCAACGCGGGCAAGAAATCGAGCCTCGTCCAGGAAGCGCCGACGCCTTACAAAACGGGTTCGCAGAAGGCCTGACCGCTGCGGATTTGATCCCTGCCGAGGCGGCGAAGCAGGGTGGTGGGAAAATCGTGCTCGCCACCGTGAAGGGCGATGTGCATGACATCGGCAAAAACATCGTCGGCATCGTTTTGGCCTGCAATGGCTTCGAAGTCACCGACATGGGCGTCATGGTGCCGTGCCAGAAGATTCTCGACAAAGCCATCGAAGTCGGCGCCGACGTTATCGGCCTCAGCGGTCTCATCACGCCATCGCTCGATGAAATGGTGCACGTCGCCGCCGAGATGGAGCGCCAGGGCTTCAAGCAGCCGCTTCTCATCGGCGGAGCCACCACCAGCGCCGCGCACACCGCCATCAAGATCGCGCCAAAATACAGCGGCCCCATCGTGCATGTGCTCGATGCCTCCCGCAGCGTTCCGGTGACCACCTCGCTCATCAGCGAGGACCAGCGCGAAGGCTTTGTGAAGGCCAACGAAGAGCGTCACGCGAAGCTTCGCGAGGAGTACGGCAAGAAAAAGGACCGCCAGCTCCTCAGCCTCGCCGAATCGCGTGAGAAGGGTCAAAAGTTCGACTGGAGCACGCAGGAGATCGCCACGCCGAGCTTCACCGGCACGAAGACTTACGAAGGTCCCGAACTCATCGCCACGCTGCGCGAGTTCATCGACTGGTCGCCCTTTTTCCACTCGTGGGAGCTGCGCGGCCGCTGGATCGCGAACGAGGGTCGTTTCTCCTCCGCGCAAGAGGACCCCGAGATGAAGGCCAAGGCCGAAGTCGAGGCCTTGAAGCTCTACCACGACGCCAACGCCCTGCTCGACCGTATCATCGCAGAGAAGCGCTTCACCGCGAAAGGCGTCTTCGGCCTCTTCCCCGCCAACAGCGTCGGCGACGACATCGAGGTTTACGAAAACGGGAAGCTCAAGACCACCTTCCACACCCTGCGCCAGCAGGTCATCAAGAAGGACAAACCGAACTTCGCCCTCAGTGACTACATCGCGCCGAAAGCCAGCGGACGCACCGACCACATCGGCGGCTTCTGCGTCGGCATTCATGGTGGCGATGAGTTCGCGAAGGAGTTTGAGGCCGCGCACGATCCGTATCATGGCATCTTGACCAAGGCCGTGGCCGACCGCCTCGCCGAGGCCTTCGCCGAGTATCTCCATCAACAAGCACGCTTCGCCTGGGGTTATGAAAAGCCCGGCGACCTCTCGCTTGAGGAAACCGTGAAGGAAAAATACCGCGGCATCCGTCCCGCGCCCGGTTATCCCGCACAGCCTGACCACACCGAGAAGCCCATCCTCTTCGCGTTGCTCGACGCCACTGCCCAAACCGGCGTCGAACTCACCGAAAGCATGGCCATGCATCCCGGCAGCGCCGTCAGCGGCCTCTACTTCAGCCACCCCGAGTCCCACTACTTCGGCATCAGCGTCCTCGGCAAAGACCAAGTCGAAGACTACGCGAAGCGCAAAGGCATGAGCGTCGAAGAAATGGAGCGTTGGCTCGGGCCTTGGCTGGGTTATTGAGTTGTGCTACACCAGCCGCCACCACCAGGAGTTTCGAGAATCACCCGATCTCCTGCCTGAACCTCAAAGCTAACACAGCTTTCGAGTTCTTTTTCGATGCCGGATCGTATCCAGCGTTGGCTTCCTTTACGACCCGGTTCGCCACCGTTCATCCCGTAAGGGCATTCTTTTCGATGTTGAGTCAATAAGCTCACGGTCAGCGCGGAAGTAAATTCGAACTCACGCACGACACCATTGCCACCACGCCATTTTCCTTTTCCACCTGAATCGCGACGGATTTCGAATCGTCTTAATCGCACGGGATAACGCTGTTCAATGATCTCTGGATCTGTGATGGCAGTGTTGGTCATGTGGGTGTGCAAGGCATCGGTGCCAGCGTAACCATCGCCAGCCCCGCTACCGCCCGCGATAGTTTCGTAATAACCAAAGTTAGGACCGCCAAACAGAAAGTTGTTCATCGTTCCTTGGGAGCAGGCTTGAAGCTTCAAGGCCTTGATCAGAGTGTCCACAAGCCGCTGAGATACTTCCACATTCCCTCCCACCACGGCTGGGTCACGTTTCGCATCACCTGTGAAGCTTGGATTCAAAAGACTGGTCGGTAGAATGAGTTCAATTGGCTCCATGAGACCTTCATTCAGTGGCAAATCTTCCTGAAGCAGGACACGCATCACATACAAAACAGCACTGCGCACGATGGCATTGGTCGCATTCAAGTTGCGCGGATGGACACCAGAGGTGCCTGAAAAGTCGAGGCTGAGGGCATCAGCTTTTCGTCTTATCGCCACTCTCAGAATAGAGCCATCATCCAGACTTTCCGTGGCGTGGAGGTAGTCTGGCAATCGACGAATGTGAGCCCGCATGACCCCTGCGGAGTGATTCAAGATTTCCTCCATGAGTTTGGGTAAGGCTTCACTGTGGAGTTCTCGAAGACGTGTAGCGCCATGCAGATTGGCCGCTAACTGTGCATGAAGATCTGCGAGGTTGTCTTCCAGATTCCGGGTCGGAAATTCAGCGGTGGTCAAAAGTGAACGAATCTCCTCAAAGCATGGTTTCCCTGCTCGAATCAAATGTTGGGGGGCGATGACAACACCTTCTTCTGCAAGACAGGTTCCATGAGCTGGCATCGAGCCTGGGGTTAGTCCGCCTATCTCAGCGTGGTGTGCCCGATTCGCGACATAACCAATCAATTCGCCATGATGAAACACGGGTGTGATCAAGGTCACATCTGGCAAATGAGAGCCACCATAGGCTGGATGGTTCGTCATGACCGTGTCTCCTTCCTCCATGGGCAAAGCCTTCATCACTTCTCGAACGCACACTCCCAAGGCTCCGAGATGAACCGGGATATGGGGAGCGCTGGATAGCAGCTTTCCTTTGGCATCAAGCAAGGCACAGGAAAAGTCGAGGCGTTCGCGAATGTTCGTTGAGATGGCGGTTCGACGAAGCAGGGCTCCCATGTCGCTGACGATGCTGTGGAATCGATGTCTCAAGAGATCTCTTCCCTGCACGGGTGCCACCGAGCGAAGTCCCTCATCGTGCAAGAGGTAACCGAACCCAGGGATGTACTCTTCACTCCATCCTGGTGCGATCACGAGAGTACTGAAGGCATCCTGAATCAATCGCATGGATGACTGTGGCGGCGTTACCTTTCCATGACCATAGCTGCGAGCCTGGTCTCCATTCGGGGTGCGTGTGATGACACGAATGGACACGATTTCGATTTCACGCTTAGCTGGAGGTGCATAACCAAACACACGTTGATAAGCTTGAGCGTAGCGTTCGGGTAGTTCCTGAGCGTCTTCAAATTCAACTTGCAGTGGGGTGTCTTGACCTTTCAGCCTTAATTCTGCGATGCGCTGGATCGTGATTTCGGGGGAAGCTGGTAGGATCTTGATTTCTTCCTCTTTGAGGGAAGCCAGATACACGGCGAGTGGCTGGCAGATTTCTTTTTCTTCGATCTCTTCTGGGCTGGCTTCCTGCAATCCAACAGCGCTCAGAATGCCTGCATTTTGTGGAATCAGAATCGTTCGGATGCCAAGAGAAGAAGCGACTTCACAGGCATGTTGGGGGCCCGCTCCACCAAAAGCCAACAAGGCATGATCGGTGGGATCATAACCTTCGCCGATGCTGATGCGGCGGATGGCATCGGTCATGTGCTCAATAGCAATGCGCAGGAGTGCGTGGAGAAGTTCAGATTCACTCAAACTGCCATCCGTTTGCGCGTGCAGTTCTTTCAGTCTTTGGCGTGAGGCAGCAGCATCCAGTGGGATAGGCGCTTTGCTTGGGTCAAAGCGACCTAGCAGCAAATTGACATCGGTGATGGTCAGAGGGCCACCTTTTCCATAGCAGGCAGGGCCTGGATCGGATCCTGCACTTTCAGGACCTACAGACAGTCCATGGTGCGTCAGCTGGCAAATCGAGCCGCCTCCTGCGGCAACCGTTTCGAGGTTAATGCAGGGTGCCAAGAGTTTCATGCCCGCTACGTCTTGACTGAACCGATAGCTCGGTTGGCCTGCAATCCGTGCGACATCGGTGCTAGTGCCGCCCATGTCGAAGGTGATGATTTGTGCATGGCCGACTCGTCGTGCTGCGTTGGCAGCTCCGATCGCTCCTGCTGCCGGTCCACTCAGCAGCATGTCTTTGGGTTTGATGGCATCGCAACTCCGAAGCCCTCCTGAGCTTGTCATGACCTCCATGGAGGAACTCACCTTGCGGATTCCTTGGAGAAAAGAGCGCACGGGCTCTTGTAGGTAAGCATCAGCCACGGTGCTCTGTGTTCGCGGAAGCAATTTGGCAAAGGCTGCCGTTTGGTGTGATAACGTCAGGTGTTTCACACCTGCGTTTCGCAAAATCTCCGCAGCACGCGATTCGTGTGACGGATGCGCATGGCCATGCAGAAAAGAAATGGCTACCGTGTGGATACCCTGTTTGAGACAATCTTGGGCCGCTGCTTGAACTGCATTTTCGTCCAGTGCTTCCAGCTCTTCACCTGAAGCACTGAATCTTCCAGGGATCTCGTAGGTCACCTCGTGAAAAAGAGGCCTTTCTTGATGCTGCAAGGCAAACAAATGACTCCGCCGTTGATCGCCGATTTGAAGCAGGTCTTTGAAACCTTGCGTCACCAAGAGGGCAACACGCCCTCCTTTTCGTTCCAGCAGAGCATTCGTCGCCCGTGTCGTGGCAATCCGCAGGCGCATGGGGGGGAAGGTCCCGCCGAGAGGGGTCTGTGTGAGAATGCGTGCTCCTAACACGGGGGCTTCTTCTCGGGCAGTGATTTCCAACAACATCCCTGGTTGCCAATCCACAACGGCATTGAGTGAGACGACTCCAGAAGTGGAATCAAAAGACTCAATGCGCCGTGCATCACTACTGCCGACGGGATGAATTTGAAAACCGATGAGCAGCGAGTTGGGTAAAGCTGGAAGGCCTGCTAAACGAAGTGATGTATTCTGAGAATCGAGATCTAATGATGCGGGAGCTTCAAGTTTTGATTCCAAGACAGCTCGCAGGCATCCAGTCGATAGAACCTTGCAACGGCTTTCCCTGCCTTCAGGGCTGAGGGCATGGCAATCTGTAAATGTTCCACCGGTATCAGTCGCGATTTGCCAGACGTTTGGGGAGGGATGAGCTGCTGAGTTCAAGGACAACAAAACAAGGGAAAGGCTTCAGGTTCTGCCAGGATCGTTGGTTGAAACGATTCGTGATTTTTTGGCATGGAAAACGGATGCCTCAGTCTCGCAAGCTCTGAAGCCATTCATCCAGGCGTGTTCTAAACTCTTCAGGGCCTGATTCTGGGAAATGCTCTAGCAACCATTGAACGTCTTCACGGGCGGCTGCTTTGTCGCCGATGCGCTGCCTGACTTGGGCGCGAGTTAATCTTTCGACGTGGGCTTCAGGATTTACGGCAACTGTTAAATCCAAGTAAGGGAGGGAGCTTCCAGAAAACTCATCCTCATCCATCGCAGCTCCCATCAGGTTCCGTAGCATGCGAAGAATGATGTCACGCTTTTTGGCAGGCTGGAGTGCTTCTTCGGGAATGTGTCCAGCTTCGGAGACCTCCAAGGCAGCTTCTGTGAGTGTCAATGCCTTGCCTCTGTTGAAGACATCAATCAGTTGAAGTTCGCTCTCAGGCCCATCTTTCCATCCTACCATGAAGCGACCCGGCAGGGGAATGCCATCTACCTGTTTGATGCCCAGCCTGCGTGCCAGTTCGATGTAAAGAACACTCAAGGTGATGGGCAGACCTTCACGATCATCCAGGACTGCGCTCATGTAGCTATTCGACTTGTTGGCGTAATCGTGACGACTGCCGTGAAAGCCTGATTCTTCAAAAAGATAACGATTGAGACGCGAAACGGCCTGATCGGTGCCTTTGCGAAGCGCGGGGTCATGGCGAAGTTCATTCACCATGCGCTCAAACTCCTGCAGGTAACTGGCCACATCTATTTCGGGATTGTCGTGGCGAGCTAGCAAGAGTGAGGCACGCATGAGGTCGATGTCTTTTTCGGGTTTGGATAACTCCGTGGTTAAATCTTGTGTGACCGAGCTCCGGTGCAAATCACGCTCCAGTTTCTTCAGTGCCAGAGTTTGTTTTTCCAACTGCTCACGTCGCTGTGAAAGAAGACGACGCGCTGCCTCGGGTTGAGACAGAAGCTGATTCAACGTCTGGGGCGGATCTTGGTTCTCCTCTATGAAGCGATGAATGGCTTGTTGGATGTGGTTCGCGATGGGCGCTGGTATGGCGGGTGCTTGAAGATCTTTGCCAAGTCGAAAGCCACGAAATTCAGCAGAAGGGGATCGAAACCGGCAAAGGCCAACCTTTCCCCCACGCAACGCATTATCTTCGTGGCTGAGGACCTTCTTCCCATTGACCCATGCGGTGATGAGGGACGGTTCAAGTCGCACCCGCAGATGATTCCAAGTCTCTGGCCGATAGGCGTCGGTGCTAAATTCAGCGAGAACAGTCCATGAATAGACGTCTGCACCTTCAAAACGCGTCAGTCGCATCTTTCCATTGGAGGGGTAAAAGCCATAGT
The DNA here is from genome assembly GCA_027484445.1 of Verrucomicrobiaceae bacterium. Taxonomy (GTDB): domain Bacteria; phylum Verrucomicrobiota; class Verrucomicrobiia; order Verrucomicrobiales; family Verrucomicrobiaceae; genus Prosthecobacter. The sequence goes on along the minus strand of JAIXSY010000025.1, from coordinate 113,557 downwards.
GATGGTCTTCATCTCGGCCGCCAAACAAGAGGCCTGCAGCACCACTTTCTTCTTCAAGTTTGACCTGCACTTCGATTTCGTAAGCCTCGTCGGGCGAGGGCGGTTTGATCTCCGAGAAACACAAGGTGCGCCCGCCGAAACCGGTGCCCAAGGTTTCCGACTTGATGATGCCGGAGCGCTGGGACCAGCGCGCGCCCAGGGCGGGCTGCCACTGCCGGGGATTCAGCACGCCGATGGTGAGCCAGCGCTCCATGGGCACGGGGTTCGGTGAGGCCATCAGGCGCTTCAGCTCGTTCACCGGCATGGCAAAGCCGAGGTTGGCGGTGACGGCGGACTTCATGGTCAGCAGGCCGAGCACGCGGCCCTGGCGGTCCATGAGCGGGCCGCCGCTGTTCCCACGCTCGATGGGCATGGCCAGGCGGATCATGGGGATCTCGTTCACCATGTCTGGGTAAGCAGAGACGACGCCGTCCACGATGCTGAAGGCCAGGCCCTCGGGGTTGCCCATGGCCACCACGGGTTGGCCCTGCTGGATGGCATCGCTGTCCGCCAGCGGCAGGGGCTTCAGGCCGCCGGCCTTCACGCGCAGCAGGGCTAGGTCCCAGTGTGTGTCGGTGGCGGTGACCTCCACGACTTCGTGCTTGGTGCCGTCGCTGGTTTCTACCTCCAGGCGGCGTGCTTCGCCGATGACGTGCAGGTTGGTGGCGATGAGGCCGTCCGCGCTAACGATGAAGCCGGTGCCCAGGCCGTCCAGGCCCTCGCGGCCATCCTGCAGTACCTTCACCACGGAGGTCTTCACCTCCCGGGCGATGGCCTCCACGGACTTGGTGGCGGCTTTCGGCTGCGGCTTGCCCCCTGCTGGTGCGGAAAAAGCGTGCGCAAGGGGCAGGGTGAGCACCAAGAGAGGTAGAAACAAGGGGCGCATGATGGCGAGAATACGCAGGAAACGCGCCTGTGGGGGGCAGTTCTACCCCGCTTCCTCAGGTTTTGTGAAACAGCCGCGGAAGTGTTCCTGGTGGATGCATGGTCGCTGCCAAAGCGAAACGCACGGCATGATCTGGCCAGGGCTCCGCAGCCCCAGGGTGCGAAAGACGGTCATCCCAAAGCTGGGGAGTCCGCCGCAAGGGGCGCTCTGCGGTTGTCCGCTGCCGTTTCCTGGGTGATCAGGCAGGATGCGGCTCTACGATGCGCACAACCACTTGCAGGACTCGCGGCTGGATGCCGTGCGTCCATCGCTGGATGCCAGCCTGCGCCAGACGGGCCTGGTGGAGGCGGTGGTGAATGGCTCCGCTGAAGATGATTGGGCGGCGGTGGCGGCGCTTGCACGCGCCCATGCCTGGGTGCGGCCTTCCTTTGGCCTGCATCCCTGGTATGTGCGGGAGCGCGGCCCCGGCTGGCTGGAGGAGCTGCGCAAGCACCTGCTGACCTTTCCCAGCGCCCCGGTGGGCGAGATCGGCCTGGACCGCTGGATCGAAAACCCGGACATTGAGGCGCAAACCGCCTGTTTCCAGGCCCAGCTCGACCTCGCCGTGGAGCTGGAGCGGCCCGCCACCATCCACTGCCTGCGTGCCTGGGGGCTGCTGGAGGCGGGGATGAAATCCCGTCCGCTGCCCCGGCGCGGTTTTTTGCTGCACTCCTATGGCGGGCCGGTGGAGATGGTCCCGGCGTTTGTGAAAATGGGCGGCTATTTTTCGCTCTCCCCCTATTTCGGCCATGCGCGCAAGGCGGCGCAGCTGGCCACCTTTGCCGCCGTGCCGCTGGACAGGCTGCTGGCGGAGACGGACGCGCCGGACATGTGGCCGCCGGATGATCTGAACCTGGAACCGCTGAACTGCGATGGCAAGCCGGTCAACCATCCCGCCAACCTGCGGGTGAGCTATGAACTGCTGGCCCGCGCGCGGGGCATGGCGGGGGAGGAGCTGGCCGGGCACATTGAGCTGAATTTCCGCCGGCTTTTTGGCTAAAGCTTTGGCTGAAAGCCTCAGCGCCCCCACCACCAAAGAGATCTCAGCCAGTCTGGCACCTTCTCCCAGAACTCGTCTCCCTGGCGCATGGCAAGCCAGCCGAAGAGAATCGTGAAACAGGCTGTCACCGTCCAGAATGGCAAGCCGAAGGCCGGGAGAATGCCTGCGCCGAAGATCATTCCCGCCGCCATGCCAAAAAACATGCCACATCCGAAACGGATGCATTTTTCAGAGGAGTCTGGCTGCGGGCGGCTCATGGAAGGTTCACGCCAGCTCAAAAATGCCCTCGATCTCCACGGCGATGTTTCCCGGCAGGGAGCCCATGCCGACGGCGCTGCGCGCTCCGACCCCTGCTTCTTCGCCCCAGATTTGGGCAAAAAGCTCACTGCATCCGTTGATGACCTTGGGGTGTTCCGTGAATTCAGGTGTGCAGTTCACCATGCCCAGCAGCTTCACGACACGCTTGATGCGTTCTAGGCTGCCTAGTTCTTTTTTCAAAGTGGCTAGCATGGCCAGAGCTGTCTGTCGGGCGGCTTCTTTTCCCTCAGCAAGATCCAAGTCCTCTCCAACACGGCCTCGAATCATGCCACCATCAGGCAAGTAAGGGCCGTGTCCAGATAGGTAGGCGAGTGAGCCGACAATCACGAGTGGCTGATAGACCCCACCCTTGGGCGGAGGTGGTGGCAGGTTGAGATTCAAGGCCTGCAGTTGGATCTCGGGTGACATAGCAGTGGTGGGAAACGTTTCTGAAACGCTTTGGTTTGGGTGCTGCGGTAAGGGTTTGTCCGAAGAATGGCAAAAACAAAAAAGGTGAGCCGAATGGCCCACCTTTCGAGAAATCCTCGCCGATCAAAAAATCAACGCACTGGAATGGAAGAACGAACCGGGCGGGGGGCATCGTAAAGCCAGTAGGACACCTTGCCATGGCTCACCAAAGCACGAGCTTCAGTCACCGCCACACCGTCGGAGAGAGGCTTGCCGTAAAGATGTTGAGGTGAGGAATAGACAGTCGCGTAGGTGAAGGGGACGGACCAGAAGTATTCTCCCTGAAATTTTTCCACACGTGGCGTTCCATATTGGAAGATGATGTCACGCGTGATGCTGGTCTCACGATTCTTCATGCTCTTGTTCAGGGCACGGTAGCCGCCGAACATTGATTTCGACGGCTTTGGGCCTGCGACACTGAAGTCCTCAGGGGCCTTTTCTGGGTGCGAAGGTGCAACCGCATTCATGGAGCCAGCGAAAACGCTGGTGGCGAGCACAAGGGAGAGCAGGGGCAGGATGAATTTCATAGCGAGCGATAGTTAGTCTGGTGTGCATGAAGGAATCAAGCAAGAAATGTTCCCAAAGCCGTCACAAATTGCCGAAGAACGGAATGACTCTCCAAGGCTAGGCAACGGCCATGGCTGGACTTGGCAGAGTTAGCATTTTTTCAAAAATCACTCTTTTTCTTGTCCGGTAAATCCTTTTGAGGTGGATAGGGAACGTTAATTCCAACCAACCCTCGACTCATGTTTCGCTCCTGTCTTCTATCAGCCGCATTGATGTCCACAGCCACGATGGCTGCGAACAATTCAGCTCCCGAAAATGCATCGCATGCCATCATGCCTCTGCCAGAGGCTGCTAAGGAAAAAAGATCTCAAGGTGTCGCACCTCCATCACAGGCGGAAAGAATCGTTCTCATCGGCAACGGACTCGCTGAGAGGGATGTTCACTACAGCCGCATCGAGACAGAGCTACAGCTTCGCTACCCTGAGCAGAAACTCTTTATCCGTAACATGGGCCACGTGGGAGATACACCCGGCTTCCGTCCCCATCCTGCGCGCACCTCTCCGTGGGCCTTCCCTGGAGCGGACAAATTTCATCCCGACAAAAAGGTCCACAACGGCAAAGGCTTCTTTCCCACGCCTGACGAATGGCTCTCTTTCTTGAAGGCTGACACCATTGTCGCTTTTTTTGGCTACAACGAATCTTTTGAGGGGCCATCAAAGGTCAAAAACTTCGAGGATGAACTCAATGCTTGGGTCGAGCATACCCTGAGCTTGGCCTACAATGGCAAAACAGCGCCTCGCGTGGTTTTGGTAAGTCCGATTGCTTACGATAACCATTCTGCCACACGCGATCTGCCGAATGGTGAGAAAGAAAATGGCAATCTGATCCTCTATGCGTCCGCGATTGAAAACGTGGCCAAAAAGCATGGCCTGACCTTCATTGATTTGTTCACCCCGACCAAGGAGTTGTTCGCCAAATCGGAGAAAAAACTCACCACCCTTGGCTTTGTGCCAAACGAAGAAGGCTACAAGTCAATCGCTGAAATCCTCGCAACCGGTCTGTTTGGTCATCAAAGTCGTGAATCCAAGGCTGACCCCGAGCTGATGAATGCAGCCGTGCGGGAAAAGGATTGGTTTTGGAACAATGATTACAACCTCATCAACGGCGTTCATACCCACGGTCAGCGCTACAATCCATTTGGTCCTCAAAACTACCCTGATGAAGTCAAAAAGACACGCGAGTTGGCAGCCATCCGCGACCAATTGATTCATGACATCGCCACAGGCAAAAAGGCTGACCTCAAGGTGGATGACAGCAAAACGCACACCTTGCCGCCTGTGCCGACCAACTATGTGCCGAGCGCCAAAAATGGCAGCACCGAATATCTCTACGGCGAGGCTGCGGAAAAGAGTCTGACCGTGCCGGAAGGTTATCAGGTGAAGCTTTTCGCCAGCGAGAAAGAGTTCCCGAATCTCGCTAATCCCATGCAGATGAGCTTTGATGACCAAGGTCGCCTTTGGGTTGCGACCATGCCCACCTATCCACATTATCGCCCAGGCGATGCGATGCCTGACGATAAAGTCCTCATTTACGAGGATACCAATGGCGATGGCAAAGCCGACAAAGAGACCGTTTTTGCCGACAAACTTCACCTGCCCATCGGCTTTGAATTCGCTCCTGAAGGGGTGTATGTCTCTCAAGAGCCGAACTTCATCCTTCTGCGTGACACCAACGGTGATGACAAAGCCGACAGCCGCGAAATCTTGCTCGGTGGCTTCGATACGCATGACACGCATCATGCCATTAGCGCGTTCACGGCTGATCCGAGCGGTGCCGTCATCATGTGCGAAGGCGTTTTCCTCCATTCGAATGTTGAGACACCTTATGGTCCCGTTCGCTGTGTCGATGGTGGTTTTTTCCGCTACAGCCCACAGCGTGGCCAGTTGGAGCGCATGATACAGATGAGCATCCCGAACCCCTGGGGTTTTGTTTACGATCAGTGGGGTCAGGACTTCTTGCTTCACACCTCGGGCACCACCATGAACTGGGCTCTGCCAGTCGAGGTCAAACCTGCGTTTGGCAGCAAGACGCCATCGACGCCTGATCTCGTGCCCGATGGTCATAAAGTCAGGCCGACCAGTGGGCTCGAAATCGTCAGCAGCCGTCATTTCCCAGACGATGTCCAAGGCGATCTCATCTACTGCAATGCGATTGGTTTCCTCGGCATCAAGCAGGTCAAGATCGAGGACAACGGCACAGGCTGGAAAACCGCGCATCGCCATGACTTGCTGAAAAGCAGCGATGGCAACTTCCGCCCCGTCGATCTCGAATTCGCACCTGATGGCAGCCTGTATGTCATCGACTGGCACAATGTTCTCATCGGCCACATGCAGCACAATGCCCGTGATCCTCTGCGCGATCATGTGCATGGCCGCATCTACCGCATCACCTATCCTTCCCGTCCTTTGATCAAGCCCGCTCCTCTCGCAGGTGCCAGTGTGGAGACCCTCCTCAATCAACTCACCGAACCTGAACTGCGCACTCGTTACCGTGCACGTCGTGCTTTGCGTGCACATTCAGCAGAGAAAGTGCTGCCTGCGACCCAAGCCTGGGCCGCCAAGCAAACCGATGCTCACGCCAAACTCGAAGCCCTGTGGGTGACCTGGGGCCTCAACCAGGCCGATGAATCTCTGACCAAAGAGCTGCTGAATCATCCCGATTTTCATGCGCGGGCTGCGGCGGTGCGTGTGCTCCGCTACAACATGCATCGTGTCGCAGATCATGCTGCTTTGCTCGAAAAAGCGGCCAATGATGAGCATGGCCGTGTGCGTCTGGAAGCCATCGTCGCTGCATCCTGGATGACCGACATCGCGGCTGCCAAAAAGATTGTGGCAGCAGCAAGTGCCAAGCCTCTGGATGAGTGGAACAAAAATGCTGCCAAAACAGCGGCAGATCGACTGGCTGGCATCGTGGACAAGCCTGAAGCCGAATATGTAGCAGTGCCAGCACCTGCTCATCTGCAAGGGGCGGCCAAGGCCCAGTTCATGGCTGGACAGGAAGTCTATCATCGTGAAGGCAGCTGCATGACTTGCCATCGGGGCGATGGCAATGGCCTGCCTCCTGCTTTTCCTCCAATCGCGAAAAGCGAGTGGTTGGCTGATGCCGAGCGCTCCATCAAGATCGTGCTCTACGGCCTGATGGGACCGATTGAAGTCGCTGGGAAAAAATTCGATGGTCAAGTGCCCATGACTCCCTTTGGCGGCATGTTCAAAGACGAAGAAGTGGCCAACGTCCTCACCTTTGTTCGCAATCATTTTGGCAACCAATACGGGCCTGTCACAGCTGCTGAGGTGAAGAAGGTGCGCGATTCACAGCCTGGCAGAATGATGTTCTACATGGCTGATCAACTGCTGAAAGAACACCCACTCAAGTAAGCCGTTTTGGTGATGACCTAGCCAAGCTTATCCCTTGGTTTGGAAGGGATCGCTCAACACCACCTCTCGGATGATCAATCGAAGGTTGGTGGTCTTTTGAGCGATCTCATCAAGCTTCGATTCACCGCTGAAGCGCGGTCAGGCATCGGTGGCGCAGGTGAGGAAGGGAAGGCGAAGCCGCAGGCGAGGTGTGGATGCCGTTTCGACTGAATCTGCTGCTAGGTGCTGAGCTCGGTAAAGGTGTCGCCTTCAGGTGTGCGGTCACTCAGATCGACTGGGGCTCCTTTGCGTTCTTCGCCGTAGCCTTTGCCCCAGATGCCGACGGGATCGTCGTTTTTCAGTGCTTCCGTGTCTCAGCCGACAGCCGTTGTCAGCAAGGCGACGGTGAACTCGGTTTTGAGCAGGCCGAGGTACACGACTGCGCAGGCGCTCAAGGGTGACGACTATCTGAAATCCCGCAGCTAGGTCGCCTGTTAGCCATGGATCGGGCGGGGCGGAAGGCCAAGCGGTCTTCGGCAACGTCAATTTCTCCAGCGCCAAAGGCGCGGATCATCGCAGCCAGGGCAACGCCCTGGGAACTGCGCATCAAACCACACGGAGCCCTGAAAGGGCGGCCTGACTCGTGAGGCCATGCCGCAATCCCTCGCCAACCTCTACGCCCGCCTGATCTTTTCGACGAAGGAACGCTTCCCTTATCTCACTGCGTTGAGTTCTGACTCGCGGTTCACCCGACTTTGCGCACTGCAATCCTGCTTCCGCGCCTGAGTCAGCCCCAAATACTGGCGCATGGGCTACAAGCCCAAAGAGGCACTGCCCAAGACGAAATGGCCGTTTCCACCAGAGCACCATTCACGTCGCCGTGAATGGGTGGCGGGCTATGACGCCATCGCTCCGGAGTTCTCTTCGTGCCGCTTTCTGGAGCGCCTCGGCAGTGACAGTGTCCATCCGGATGCTAAGGCCGTGCGGGCGCTTCACGATAGGCTCTGTCAGTCAGACACCTTGCTACCTTTAGCCTGATCGCTACTTCACCCGAAACACCTCGCTCAAAACCACCTCGCGGATGATGGAGCGTATGTTGGTGGTCTTCTGGGCGATGGCATCGAGCTTGGATTCATCGCTGAAGCGCGGTGGGGCACCGGTGGCGTAGGTGAGAAAGTGGGTGGCGAAGCCGCGGGCGAGTTGTTGAGGGCGTTTGGTTTGGATTTGCTGCCAGGTGGCGAGATCGGTGAAGGCGTCGCCTTCGGGAGTGAGGCCGCTGGGATCAACTTGAGCGCCTTTGCCGTCTTTGCCGTAGCCTTTGCGCCAGATGCCGACGGCGTCGTAGTTTTCGAGGGCGAAGCCGGGTGGGTCGATGGTTTGATGGCAACTGGCGCAGCTTTCGTTGTTGCGATGCTTGTCGAGCTGATCGCGAATGCTGGTGGCTCCGCGGATGTCGGGCTCGATGGCGGGGATGCCAGGTGGTGGCGGCGGGATGTGGTTGCCGAGGATGCGTTCGTTGATGAAGACACCGCGCACGACGGGCGAGGTGCTGGTGCCATCGCCGGTGACTTTGAGGATGGAACCCTGGGTGATGAGGCCGCCGCGTTTGGCTTCGGCTTTGAGGGAGACTTTTTGAAGGCCGTCGCCGCTTTGAAGGGCGAGATCGGCTTTGTAGTGACGAGCAAGGCGTCCATTCAGGAAGGCGAAGTCGGAATCGACGAGGTGGGTGATGCTCAAATCACGACGCAGCAGCTCGGTGACGTAGGCGCGGGTTTCCTGAAGCATGGATTCCTGCACGACGGGGTCGAAGTCGCGGAAGAGTCGCGTGTCAGGCGTGGTGAAGTCGATTTGGTTCAGTTTGAGCCACTGATCGGTGAAGCTGGCGATGAAGCGTTTGGCTTTGGAGTGGGAAAGCAGGCGCTCGACTTGGGCAGAGAGCGTTTCGGGCTCGTGGAGCTTGTTTTGGTTCGCGAGTTCGAGCAGTTCTTGATCGGGCATGGAGCACCAAAGGGCATAACTGAGCCGCGTGGCGATGGCGTGGTCGTCGAGAGGACCGGGAGACTCGATGAAGGTCAAAAAGCGCGGTGAGCACATGATGGCGCGGTAGGCGGCGCGGAGTGCTTCGAGCACCGAATCGCCTTCTTGGAGCGATTTGGCGGCGATTTCGCGATACGGGGCACTTTGCGCTTCGGTGACGGGTCGGCGAAAAGCCCGTGTGGCGAAGCGGTGGACGAGTTTGTCGAGGTTTTCGGCTTTTAGCGCTTCGAGGCCGGTGCCGCCGAAGAGTTTTTTGCGCACGCCTTCATCATTGGCGATGGGATAGATGCGCTCGATGTCGATGCCGCGATGCGCGATGCCAGGGAAGCCTTGTTTTTCGAGATCGCGGTCTTGGAAGCTCACGTTGCCGCCTTTGGCACCGGTGGGGGCTTTTTTGTGCGTGCCGTCGTTCGGTCGCAGCTCGAGGCGATGGTCTTTTTCGATCCAGGCCTCGAAAGTCATGTCGCGCGGCGTCGCGGTGGCTTCGACGAGGCCGACCATGAAGAGCAGCGGCGCGTTCGATTCGCACGCACCGGAGCGAAGCGTGCCCCACACCGCGCCATCGGCGGTGGGATTGATGCCGCGCACGCCGCGCAGCGTGACGCGATACCAGCCGCTCTCCGGTGCCCAGGTGGGCGTGCGGCCGAAGAATTGCAGCCCGATGGGCCAGGTGATGCTTTCGCCGTTCTTCAAATCGGGGCCGCGGTAGTTGCCGCCACGGCTTTTGATGAGCATCTCGGGTGTGTGATGCTTCGCGTAGGTCGCGTCGCCTTTCTCCGCACGGTCAAAGGCGTTGTCGAGCGCCAGATCGGCCACGTCGAGGTAACGGGCGAGTTGATGATGCGAGAGCTGCTGGCCATCCGCGACGGTTTCAAAGCCGTGCGAGGCACGATCTTCCGGCAGCAGCGTCTTCAGCGGGATGTCGATGCCGAGCAGATCGTGCAGCGTGTGTTCATACTCGACCCGCGTAAGCCGGCGACTGCGCACGCGACCGTTCGCGGCGATGTCAGCGGCATCGACTTCGAGCAGCGGCTGCTTCAAATTGGCGAGGAAGAGTTCTTTTTCGTTCTTCTCCGGCTGCGGCTTCTTTTTCGGCGGCATCTCGCCATCGCGCACACGTTCAAAGATGTGTTGCCAGGTTTTGACCGAGGCAGCATCGAGCTTGTCGATGTTTAGCGTGGTCAGATCGAGCCCGCCTTTCTGCACATCGGCGTCATGGCATTCGAGGCAGTGTGCATCGAGAAAAGCAGCAACCGGAACGGTGGCGAAGCTGGTACTGCCAAAAAGCGTGAGCAAAGTCAGTGGGCGAAGCATGGGGGGTAGAGCGACAACGCGGCAGCGATGGGCGTCTATCGACGGGTCTCCATCTGAACGTGGACAAAGGGTCTCGGGATGAGATTTACCTCAAGAAATCAAGGCTTTAGGTCGATGCCAAACAGGGCAGAAAGATCTGCGCCCTCTAGACCTGAATCAGGTCCGGTCAGATCGTTAGCTGCCGATTGGCTAGCACGGCTGAGCAGCTCAGCCTGATCTACTTGCCGAAGCGTGAAGAGCAACTCAGGTTTTTCATCCAGCAACACGCCGACGCCATACAGGACGGCTGCGGCGTGCTTGCATAGGTCGGCGTAATCAGGGCAGGTGCAGTCGAAACGGATTTCTTTTGGTTTGGGGAAAAGGCCATGTTCAGGGTCTGTCAGCACGTGCATCAGGCCATCGCCTAGTTTTCCTGCAAGCAGGTCCAGCATGGAAGCCATCTGCCCGCTGCTTTGAGAAACGATTTCCTGCCATTGATCGGGTGGCAGGGGCTGGATGATGATGCGTGTTTCGTAAAGTCGAGAGCCAGCGATGATGGCCGAGACTTCGCCGGCTTGGATCTTGAGGTCATAGACCTTTCTTTGGCGCAAATAACTTCGGCCTCGGGGTAGGCGGGCTTCATAGTGCTGATAGGCTTCCAGGTTTCGGCACCAGGCTTGGCCCCAAAAGGTCGTGCAAAGCTTTTTGCTGCCTTGCGGGGCCTTCAGCACTTCCAGTGGCTGGCCACGTTGTTGCATTCTTGCGATTTCCCTTTGCACCTGTTGCTCATGTTCAGCGTCGTCTTCGGAGGTCCAGCCCATGCCTTGGTTATACGCGGTGGTCGCCTCAGCGTCGAGTTTTCATCTTGCCTGTGGCCGGCGTGCTGGCCCAGACTGTGGGTTCAAAAATGAAGACGATCTTTCTGCGCGTTTGTTTATCCCTCGCTCTCAGCATGGTGCTCTGTGCATGTCCTGAGACAACCGTTCCTGATGGTTTCGGGGCCGCCCCTGTTCGTCTAAAACCGGCCGAGTGGGAGGGCACGTGGTCACCCGTGGATGAGCCTGAAGAAAAACTCAGCCTGAAGGTCCTCGATGCGGAGCAGGGCGTGTTAGAGTTAAAGGAGCAGGGAGAGGCGGAGCCGTCAGAGACCTTCACCCTGACTCTGCGGCAGTCGGTCGATGGCAAAAATCAGCCGCAGGTTTGTTTCGCGATCCTCAAGAATGCCAAGAACCCTGCAGGTGGACTGCATCTGCTGCGTGTCGATGGCCGAGGACGCAGCTTTTTGCTCTGGAGCATCAATCATCAGGAAGTGAGCGCTGCGCTGAGGGCAGGGGAGCTGAAGGGCAAGGTGACTGCCGACAAAGATGGCGATCACAATCAGCTCGCGGCTGAGGCTGCGAATGCATCGGCTTTGCTGGCCCCACGTTTCTGGAACTGGACGAATCCCTCCGTGATGATGCGGCGCTAAGAGGCGTCGCTTGGTCTTTTGCAGCTTTGGTTTTGATGAAACGCTTTCGATTCGCCGCCTGGGTCACAGCTTTGGTGCTGACATTTCTGCACCTGCCACTGGTCGTGCTGGTGGTGAATTCGTTCAATGAATCCCGCTTTGGCGGCGAGTGGCAGGGCTTCACCTGGAAATGGTATGATCAGCTCTGGGCTGCCGAGCCGGTCTGGGAGTCTTTGGAAGTCACCTTGAAGCTGGCAGTCTCTGCCACACTTGCTTCCATGGTCCTGGGCACCTTGGCGGCTCTGGCCATGCATCGCTTTCGCTCGGGGTTGCAGGAGGCGCATCGTGCGCTCGTGATCGTGCCGCTGGCCTTACCCGATGTGCTCACAGGCATGTCACTGCTCACCCTATTTGCTGCCGTGGGCTTGCAGACTGGGATGCTGACGCTTTGGATCGCTCACACCACGTTTTGCCTTAGCTTTGTGGCCATGGTCGTGTTGGCGCGTTTGCAGGACTTCGATTTTTCCCTGCTGGATGCCGCACGCGACTTGGGGGCAAGTCCTTGGCAGGCGACGCGACGTGTGCTGCTGCCTCTCCTCCTGCCAGGAATTTTGGCGGGTGGATTGTTGGCCTTCACGCTTTCGATTGATGATTATGTCATCACCTTTTTTGTCAGTGGTCCCGGCACCACCACCCTCCCGCTGCGTGTGGCAGGCATGATGAAAACGAGCCGCAATCTGCCGGTGATCAATGCGCTCAGCACTCTCATGATCACGGCCACTTTCTTGGCCGCTGCGATCAGCCTGCGTCTTCAGCGGCGCCGCTGAGCAAGGATGCCTCTGCAGCCGGGTTCGGCGTTCTGCTTCAGAGGCAAAGAAAACGCATGACCAGTGGCACGGGCTGGTCTTTCTCTCCGCCCCCCATGGCCAGACTCCTCCTTTTTGACATTGACGGCACGCTTCTCGACACTGGAGGCGCTGGCGGTGCTTCCTTGCTGGATGCGGTGGAAGACGTGCTTGGCGTTTCTCGAGATACCCTTCCGCCCTTGAATCTAGCTGGGGCCACGGATGGTGGCATCTTGCGACAGATCTTCAGCCACGCCGGACGTGAGTTGGATGCATGGACCCAGGAGGCTTATTTAGCGTCTTACCTTCAGCATTTGCATCGGCGTCTGCATGCTCCGGATTTCCCAGGGGTGACTTTGCCGGGGGTTCTGGATTTGCTGCCTGCCCTGGCTGCCGCAGGCGGTGCTGACCTTGGCCTATTGACCGGCAATGTGCGCCGTGGCGCTGACCTGAAGCTGGCTCGGTTTGATCTGACCCATCATTTCCTTGAGGGTGCCTTTGGTGATGATGCGGTGGATCGCAACCTGCTTGGCCCTTTTGCCATGGAGCGCATGAGTCGCGCCACAGGCCGCAGTTATGCAGCGAGTGAGGTCATCATCATCGGCGATACGCCCAAGGACATCGCCTGTGCTCATGCCATCGGCGCGCGTTGCCTAGCGGTTGGCACCGGTCAGTTTGCGACCGACCAACTTCAGCCGCATCAGCCCTGGCAATGCCTGCCGGATCTGGCAGACACGGCGCGTGTCTGCGATCTGCTTCTTTCCTGACCTCTCGTCTCCGATGCACCAGCCTGACCTTGCCCAGACCCATGCCATGCGGCTTTCCCTAGCGGTGGGCTTTGTCATGCTGGTGCTGAAAATGAGTGCCTACCTGCTCACGGGCTCAGCGGCGATTTTGGGCGATGCCGCAGAATCGGTCGTGCATGTGGCTGCCGTCATCTTTGCCGCTTACAGCCTCTGGTTAGCAGCTCAGCCTGCGGATGAAAATCATCGCTATGGCCACAGCAAGGTGGCTTTCTTCTCCGCAGGCATTGAGGGGGCGCTGATTGTGCTGGCGGCTGTTTTCATCCTCTACGAGTCGATTCGTCGCTGGATGGCGGGTCTGACGGTTGCACACTTGAGCACAGGCGTGCTCATCACCTTTGCCACGGTGGTGATCAATGGAGGCCTAGGTTGGCATCTCATCCGCACGGGTCGCCGCCATCGCTCGCTGATTTTGGAATCGAATGGCCGCCACGTTCTCACGGATGGTTGGACCAGTCTCGGCGCGCTGGCGGGGTTAGGGCTCATGCATTTCACCGGCTGGCCGGCCTGGGACCCCATCTGTGGCATTCTGATGGCAGGCAACATTCTAGTCTCGGGTTATGACTTGATCCGCCAGAGCGTGGCCGGCTTGATGGACCATGCCGATCCTTCGCTCACACGTGATCTTGACGAAGTTCTCGCCCGCGAGACAGCAGCCCGTGGTGTTAGCTTTCACGCACTACGCCATCGCAATGCAGGGCATGTTCACTACGTCGATGTCCACTTTCTTTTTCCCGATGACATTAGCCTCAAAGAAGCGCATCGGGTCAGCACCGAAATCGAGCGTGCGGTCATTCAAAGCACGCGCCAGACAGTGCACATCACCACTCACCTGGAGTGCGCGGAGGATCACGACGAACTCCACCCTGGTGATCAACTCTGACCTGCCATGGATGCGCTTGATTCACGCCTGCTTCATGACTCGGACCTGCCCTGGCAGGTGCGTGTCGAGGATGAAGTCACCTCCACCAGCGATGTGGTGAAAGAGGCCGCGCAGGCTGGGGCTGAGCCAGGCCTGGTGCTCTTCGCTGAAAGTCAGACCGCAGGCCGAGGGCGGCGGCAGAACCGCTGGCTCGCGCCTCGGGGTCAGGATTTGATGCTGACCTTTCTGCTCGCGCCTGACGCCGTGCCGTCGCTTTGGCCACGGGTTACCACCTTGGCCGCGCTGGCCATTTGCCGGGCCATTGAGGATGAGCTGCCGCTGCAACCACGCATCAAATGGCCGAATGACATCTACCTGCAGGATCGCAAGACCGCAGGCCTACTTGCAGAAGTCATCACCACTTCGCAGGGATTGCGGCTCATCCTGGGCATCGGTCTGAATGTGAATACCTGCGACTTTCCGCCCGAACTGGCCAGCAGCGCCATCTCCCTGCGTGCGGCGCTTTCCGGCCAGACGACGCGGGCCTTGGATCGGCATCCCATCGCGCGTGCCCTTCTGCGCCAGATGGATCAGCAACTGCATCGTCTCACAGACGACTTTGCTGATGTTATCGCTGAAGTGCGCGAGCGTTCCTGGCAGCGTGGTCGGCAGATCCGCGCCATTGTGGAGGGGCAGGAAGTCTATGGCCGTGCCATGGACCTGACGGCAGAAGGGCACCTCCTGCTGGCCCTGCCAGATGGCAGCAGCCTAGAGCTAACCAGCGCGGAAAGCGTGCGTCAGGTCGTTTAGTCACCCCTAGGGTGCCTCCCCCTTCAGCCGAGGCTGTTCGGAACTGAGATCAGGTGGAAGTCCAGGTGTAAAAACGCACGCCTGTTTTCGGCAAAACATGGATGAACAGTAATTTCGGGCCGATGGCCTTGATGGTGTACATCAAGACTCGACCTGTCTCCACCTCGCCCAAAGCGGAATCTGTGACCCAAGGGGGCAAGCTGGGAGCTTCAAAGACACGGTCAGGCGGGCCTAAAAGACGCAAGAGTTCCTCTTCGCTTGCACCAGGACGGATACGCCGGGTCATCCTCGCCAATTCCGCATTGCCTTGGTTGATCAGATTCTCGAAACAGAGACAAACCGATAAAATGAGGAGGCCGATCGTGGTGCCCCATTTGAGCAGAGATTTCATGGCTTGATCCTACTCAGAAATCGGTGGGATGATCAAGGCATCTGCACATTCAGCGCATCTGCCAGACTCGTCGTTTGGCTTGAAGTGGGTTTCTCGGGTTCAAGAGAGGTTAGCTTTCCCACCTCTGGAAAGGGGTGTGCATGGCCGTGCCAAGCAGGGCGCAGCTCCGCTTCCACACAGGGCAGGGGAAGGCTAGTGGCCCAGGCCTGTGCGTCCTCCACCGTGATTCCTGGCGCATGGCTCAGGCGCAGCCAGCGTCCAGCTTTGGCTGGCAGCACAGTGATCCATCCCTGGGAATGACGGCTTTGCACAGCCTCGCAGTTTCCGTTTTCATCCAGGGCAGAAAGAGCTGCCTGAGTGAGCACAGCCACCTGAGTCAGGTCGCCTCGAAATTCGCCAAACACGACTTCCGCGCGGCCATTGGGGTGAATGAGGATCGCATTCATGATCAGTGCGCTTCTAGCCAGTTGATGCCAGTGCCAGCCTCCACCTCCACGGGCACGTCACCCAGGGGCAAAGCATCGCGCATGTGCTGCAAAATGAGCTCGCGAGCCTGCTCGACTTCGTTTTGAGGAACTTCAAAAAGCAGTTCATCATGCACCTGCAGCAGCATGCGGGTTTTCATCCCGGACTGATGCAAAGCTCGGTCGATCTGGATCATCGCCAGCTTGATCATGTCTGCTGCCGTGCCTTGGATGGGCGTATTCATCGCCATGCGCTCCGCACCGCCACGAATGGTCGCATTGGCGCTGCCAATGTCACGAATCACACGGCGTCGTCCGGTGATGGTCTCGACGTAGCCGTACTTCTTCGCATCCTTAACGATCTGTTCCATGTAGCGGTGGATGCCGGGGAACTGCTTGAAGTAGTTGTCGATGATCGTGGCCGCCTCCCCACGGGGGATGCCTAACCGCTGGGACAGGCCAAAGGCGCTGATGCCGTAGATGATGCCAAAGTTCACCATCTTCGCCGTGCGGCGCATCTCCGGCAGCACACCATCCAGCGGCACCCCATAGACCTTCGCGGCAGTGGCTTGGTGAATGTCCTGACCTTGCTGAAAGGCCTCGATCATCGCGGCATCTTCGCTCAGGGCAGCCATCACACGCAGCTCCACTTGGCTGTAGTCCGCGCTCAACAGCACCCAGCCCGGCTCACCGGCCACGAAGGCTTTGCGAATCTCTTTCCCTGACTCGGAGCGAATCGGGATGTTTTGCAGGTTGGGATTGCTGGAAGCCATGCGCCCGGTGGCCGCCATGAGCTGATGGAAGGTGGTGTGCACCCGCTCGTCGATTTTGGAAACACATTCCGGCAGTGCATCCACGTAGGTGTTCTTCAGTTTGGTGACTTCGCGGTATTCCAGGATCTCACCAATGATCGGATGCAGGCCAGTCAGCGACTGGAGCACTTGCTCATTCGTCTGGTATTGGCCCGTAGCTGTCTTCTTGGGCTTCTCCATGAGCTTCAGGCGCTCGAAAAGAACCTCGCCCAGTTGCTTCGGGCTGTTCAGGTTGAAAGCACCCCCTGCTTGATCCTGGATGCGTTGATGCAGCTCATGGGCGCGCTTTTCCAACTGCAAACCGAACTCATGCAGTGCTGCGACATCAATCTTCACGCCAAGGTGCTCCATCCGGGCGAGCACGGGAATGAGCGGGCATTCGATGTCATAAAACACGCGCTCCGCCCCATGCTTTGGCAGCATCGGGCGCAGCTTCTCGGCGAGCTGCCAAGTCACGTCCGCATCTTCAGCGGCGTAGTCGGCGATCTTTTGCGGATGCGCAGCAGCCACATCGGCCATGCTTTGTGGGGCGAAGAGGTCTTTCTCCTTTTCCGTATTGATCAGCGCAGAGATCGGAATGGGCGTGTAGCTCAAGTAGGTCTCGGAGAGGTAATCCATGCCATGGCGCTGATCCGGCTCGATCAGCGAATGCGCGATCATTGTGTCAAAGAAAGGGCCCGTGACCTCTAGCCCCTTCGCCAGCAATACGGAAAGGTCGAACTTCAGGTTATGCCCGATCTTTTCGATGTCACCTGGACGGGTGAAGATGGCTCGAAACTCCTCCAGCATCTGCGCGGATTCTTTCTGATCTCGTGGAAAGAAAACGAACCAGCCCTCGCCAGCCTGCCAAGAGAAGGCGATGCCGACGATTTCCGTATCGCGCGGGTCGAGTGAGGTCGTCTCCAGGTCAAAGCAGTAGCGAGGCTGCTGCTCTAGCTCAGCGATCAGCCGTGCACGCTCTTCGACCGTGCGCACGAGGTGATACTGATGTGGTGTGTCTGCGATCGTGCGCAGGTTAGGGGAGGTCGGTTGGGTGATTTCCGCTGTGGAAAAGAGATCGTCTGAGCTGGCGGCAGCTGCGCTGGGGGGGGCTTCCTTGGCCATCATGCGGCCACGGCCTGCCTTGAAGGCGTCGCCAAAAACTCGTCGGCCTAGGGCATTGAATTCAAATTCCGTGAAAAGGGCCTTTAGCGCCTCTTCGTCATGACCTTGCAGGGCCAGTGCCTCAGGAGCTACCTCCACGGGCAGATCGGTGAAGATGGTGGCCAGCTTCTTGGACAAGATGGCCTTCTCCGCGTGTTGCTCCACTTTCTCCTTCTGCTTGCCCTTCAGCTTGCTGACATTGGCGATCAGGTTTTCCACGCTGCCAAACTGCTGAATCAGGCTGGTGGCGGTTTTTTCCCCAAAGCCAGGAATGCCCGGGATATTGTCCACCGCATCCCCCATGAGGGCGAGAATGTCGATGACTTGCTCAGGCCGCTCAATGCCCCAGCGCTCGCACACTTCCTTCACGCCAAGGATCTCCACATCGCTGCCCTGACGGCCGGGTTTGTAGATCTTGATCGAATCGGAGACGAGCTGGCCAAAGTCTTTGTCCGGCGTGACCATGTAGGTGTCGAAGCCCTCCTTTTCTGCCTGCTTGGCCAAGATGCCGATGATGTCATCTGCCTCCAGACCGTCCTTGGTGATGAGCGGGATTTTCATCGCAGCGCACAGGCGATGGATGAGCGGTATGGCTGTGGAAATGTCCTCGGGCATCTCTTCTCGTTGCGCCTTGTAGTCAGGAAACATCTCATGCCGCGGCGTCGGTGCCGAGGTGTCCAGCACCACCGCGAGGTGCGTGGGCTGCTGATTGCCGATGATGTCCAGGAGCGTGTTGGCAAAGCCATAGAGGGCGGAGGTGTTCACCCCATCGCTGGTGCGGATGGGATTCTTGATGAAAGCAAAGTGCGCTCGGTAGAGCAGCGCCATGCCATCGAGAAGGAAGAGACGTTTGGACATTGGAAAAAGAACAGCCAGCGTGGCGAGTTTGAACCCAAGGGTCAAGGATGGTCGAACCCACAGAAGCTTCTGTCCTCTGAGTGCATCCGTGTCTCAAAGGCTCGAAAAATCATCCTTGCCGCGAACAAGGGGGAGGTTACACAGAAGCCGCCGAGCGCTGGATCGCCTAGCCTCTGCTTTTTTTGACTATGGTTCCCCGCAAGTTTGTTCCCCACCCCTTCGCCTATCATCAGGAGCTCGAGGTCTGCATCGAAAATTTGACCAATGAAGGCAGTGGCGTGGCCCGAGTGGAGGGCTGGGTGGTTTTTGTGCCCTTCGCTCTGCCGGGTGAGCGGGTGCGTTGCCGCATCTATCGGAATCACAAGAACTACAGCAATGCGGATCTGGTGGAAGTGCTGGAACCCTCGGTGGATCGCGTTCTCCCTCAGTGTCAGCTCTTTGGCCAATGCGGGGGATGTCAATACCAGCATCTCGCCTACGAGCAGCAACTGGCCTGGAAGCGCCGACAGGTGCAGGAACTGCTGCTGCACATGGCTCGCATGGAACATCCGGTGAATGAGGTGATACCTTCGCCCAAGGCCTACGGCTATCGCTCAAAAATCACCCCCCACTTTCATCGCCCCAAAGGTGGGGAGATCGGGGAAATTGGTTTCCTGAGAGCAGGCACGCGGAATGCGATGGTGGATGTGAAAGCCTGCCCCATTGCGCTGCCGCCGCTGAACGAAATGCTGACCTCTGTGCGTGAAGCCGCGAAAGCAGGCAGTTACAAGAATGGGGCCACTTTGCTGCTACGCGCTGGCCTCAACGGTGTGCTGACACGTCCAGATGCGGTGGTGGTCGAGCAGGTAGGAGACATGCGCTTCGAATTCCTGGCGGGTGATTTTTTCCAGAACAATCCAGCGATCTTGCCTCAGTTCGTGGGCCATGCCATCGCAGAAGCCGCCGCCAGTGGAGCGCGCTATCTGGTCGATGCTTATTGCGGCAGTGGTCTATTCGGCATCTGTGCAGCCCCGCTGTTCGATGAAATCATCGGTGTCGAAATCTCTGAGACGGCGGTCGCCAGAGCGGCCCAAAACGCAGCGCTCAATCAGCTGACGAACTGTCGATTCCTAGCCTCCGATGCGAGTGCGATCTTCGCCCAGGTGCCTCATCAAGGAGCCGAGACGGTGGTGTTGATCGATCCGCCACGGGCTGGGTGCAGCGAGGCCTTCCTGCAGCAGCTCTTCCAGTTTCGGCCACGCCGAGTGGTCTATGTCTCATGCAATCCAGCGACACAGATGCGTGATTTGGCTCTCTTTGCCCAGGCAGGTTATCAGCTAGGTGTGGTGCAGCCTTTTGATCTGTTTCCACAGACAAAGCACCTGGAGTGTGTGATGACGCTGGATGATGCAGATTCAAGCCAAGCGTAGCTTCTTGAAAAACCAGGTAAATCGGCGCGGCTTTGCCCTTCGCAGCCAAGTTTGCTCCATCTTCGTGTAACGACATGGTGTGTACCGATTACTTCATCGTGGGAAGGCGTGGTGTCCCGGCCACGCCTGACCTTTTCCCACGTCATGAAGCCCTCCCTTCCTCTTCAATTCAAAGGCCTGCTAGCCACGCTCGCGCTTACTACCTCCAGTCTGGCTCAGATCCCGATTGGCAACGATAGCTTTTTTTCAGCTACTGAAATTCTTGCGGAGCGCGGCACGTCTCCCGGTCAGAGTCTCCAGGGAATGACAGCCGAGGTGGGTGAACCGAGCCATCGGCCTGATCAGCAGCTCGGCGATGAAAACACAGTGTGGTGGAAGTGGACGGCACCGGCCACCGGCATGCTTTATCTGAGCACAGGCCTGAACACTCAGTATAACGAGGTCTCAGACACGGTGATGAGCGTTTACAGTCACCCGACAACATCGGGGGCTAGTTTTGTGAATCTATCTCGCGTGGCCTCAAACAATGATTGGTCGTACACAGGCTTCAATGTGGACTACACTCAGAGCAGGCTTGCTGTTCCGGTGACAAAGAATTCACTCTACTACATCGCTGTGGATGGTGCCTATGATGGTGTCGTTAGCGTCATCTCTCAACGCATTGACCTTACTTTGCGTTTCGTCGCCGCAGTTCCTACGACTCGTCGGGCATTATGGCGATGGAATCCCTACCAAATCGGCAATGCTGGGGCACTGACGGTCAGCACCACGAGCACAGGCACATACTCAGCGACGCTCCAAGTCGGCGCGGTCAAGTATCCCTTCACCGGCATCTTTGACCGTGATGGCACAAGCGTGCGCTCGGTGCAGCCCAAAGCCGTTACGGGTTTGCCTCGCCCAGGCCCGATCACCGTGCGGATCGATTGCGCGGGTTCAGGCAGCTACAGCCTGGAAATGGATGAAATCACACTCGGCGGTGATCTGCCACGGCAACTCACCTACACACGCACGATGCCAACACCTCTGGCAGGACTCTACAATCTAGGCAGCATCACGTCTCCAAACAGTCAACCCCGAGGATGGATTCAAGCTACTGTCAGCTCAACTGGAGGCGTTTCTGTGACAGGCACGGCAGCAGATGGCACGCGTTTCACCGCAGCTTCTTTTCTGCATGAGGTGGCTGGTTCGACCCACTCTTTTTACATTCCAGCCTTCAGCCTCTTGCATGCGAATAAAGGCCAGATCTATGCCCCCATCACGCTAAGCCAGTCCACGCCCGGAGAGCATGAGATGGTGACGAATGCCTATTACTTTCGTCCCCAAAGGACAACTTCAGTTTTTTATCCTAACGGCTTTTACGACGCGATGGGTCTCATTGGACAGATCTACATCAAACCTCTTCCAGGTGCACGCGCACTTGGCTTCTTGAATCCGAGTGGTGGAGGAACGCTGATTCTGAATCAGGTCGGTGGTGAGCTGAATGCAAATGTCAGCCTGGGGTTGAATCTGGCTGCCACTGGCAGAGCTACCTTTGCCAGCCCAGGCACTTTCCGGCCAACGCTCACGCTGAATCCTGCCACGGGCCTCGTGACGGGCAGCATCACCACCACGGATACCATCGCTGGGGTCACCAAGGCGCGCGCTCGCTCGCTTCTGGGCATCCTTTTCCGCACAGGCGGCAGTGCCAGTCTCACTGGCTTTGCCACCGGCACCACGGCCACGACCTACTTCGGCGTTCTGCCTCCAGCTCCCTGAGTTCTGTCGGGTCTTTATTCATCAACTCAATCTTAGATCTATGAAATCATTCCACACCCTCCACAGCTTACTTGCTGTCCTCTGTGTCAACTTTTGTGCCGTTAGCTTGGCCCTGGCCAGCTTCCCTGCGGGTGCCAACAACATCGCTTCCGCACCCGATGTCGTTCTCTCTGAGTTAACCTCCAGTGTGACTGACCTCTCGGGCTTCAACTACGAAATTGGTGAAACGAGTCACCATTTTGGATACCCAGGAAACGCTGGAAATCGCAGCGCATGGTGGAAGTGGACGCCCACGGAGAGCGGCTTTTGCACCATCGACACGGTCCACACCGGACTTTATGGCGGAGCCAATGCGCTGCGTGACACGACAGTGGCCATCTACAAGCTCACGAATCCTGCAAGTGCTGTCTCGGTGACGAACTTGAGCCCGTTGGCCTCGAACAACAACTACGGGCACTACTTCTACAGCAACGATTACACCTTCTCCAAAGCGACCTTTTATGCCGCAGCAGGGACGACGTATTACATCGCCGCCGATGGTGGCTACAGTGGAGCGGTGAACAGCACCTCAAAGCTCGTGAGCATCCGCCTGCGTCAGGTCCCGGCGGTTTCCCACACCCGTCGTGGCCTTTGGCAACTGTCGAGTAGCACTCTTGGCAAGCGTGGCTCCTTGGTCCTCACAGTCACCAGCACGGGCTCCTACAGCGCTTTGTTGATGGTAGGTGCTGTCAGATACGCCTTGGCAGGACAGCTCGACACCGACGGCACGACGGTGCGCTCCATCCCGCGCCCTGTCGTGGCAGGCGCAACGCCGCTGACTCCCATCACGGTGATGATTGATGCCAGTCAGGAAGCCTACTTGGAGGTGCAAATTGATGGAGATGTCACGCGCGATATCCTTTATCGCCAGTCCGTCTTCACCAGGACCAGCCCATCTGGGCTTGCCGCCACCTACAACCTTGCGAACCCAGATAGCGGCAGCAGTGGCGAAAGTGGTCGTGGCTATCTTCGCAGCACCATCACACCTACGGGAGCAGTCACCCTGGTTGGCGTGGCCTTTGATGGCACTCGTGTCACAGGCAGCTCAGCCATCTGCCAGCAAATCGGTCGTCCTAACGAGAGCTATGCACCGGCTTTTGTTCCTGCCTACGGCAACAAAGGATGTGTCGTTTTTGACAACTACATCGAGACCGCCACCAGTGCAGCCCTGCACAGGTTTAGCTGCAACATGGACATCATCAGGCCAGCAGCCACGTCACCGGCGACCGTATTTTATCCCACAGGCATCCAGGGAGGAGATGAGTTGGTAGGACTTCCTTATGTGAAGCCTGCTGTGGGTTCCCGTATTCTAAATCTATTGATGGGGACCAATGGCCTCGGCGTTCTTACGATTCACGACTCCGCCGGTGAGCTCGCCTCTCCGATTCAGGAGGGCTTCACTCTGTCCACCGCCAACAGATGCAGCTTCATTTCGCCTCTGCGGAAACCCTCGCTCACCATCAACACGACCACAGGCATCGTCACAGGAAGCATCATCACGACAGATACCATCCTCGGCGTCACCAAACCTCGGGTGCGCAAGCTCGTCGGTCTTGTCGTCAGTGATCAATACACGCCAGGCCTCAGCTATCTCGTCGGACACGCCACAGGTGTGACCAAAAACCTCATGTTTGAAGTCGTCCCCGCCGTGGTCATCCCTTAAATCGAGTTGATCGAACCCCTGAAAATCATGGATGGAGGAGACGTCATGTTTCCTCCATCATTTTGTTTTTCGATGCCCCCGCTTCGTGCAAGACATGGATCGTGAAATGCCAAGTCCTGAACTGATGTCACCAGATGTTCCTTTCTCCGATGCCAAGATCGCTGCGATCTTTGAAGAGGTGCTTCAAAGTCGTGAGGCTGGTCCCGAAGAACAAGGACACAAGATTGGAGTTTACGAACTGGTCGAAATACTAGGGGAAGGTGGCTTTGGCGTCGTTTGGAAGGCTAGGCAAACGACTCCATTTGAACGTGAGGTGGCGCTCAAAATCATGAAGCCCGGCATCGACTCGGAAGAGGTGTTGGCCCGCTTTCAGCGCGAACAACAGCTGCTGGCGCGACTGGATCACCCAGGCATTGCCGCAGTCTATGATGCAGGGCTGACGCAGCAGGATCGCCCCTACATCGTGATGGAGCAGGTGCGTGGTATTCCGCTGCATCTCTATTGTGCCCAGAACTCGCTTAGCCTCCAGGCCAAGATCGCGTTGATGGTGGACTTGTGTGCAGCTCTGCAACATGCGCACGAAAAGGGCGTCATTCATCGTGACCTCAAGCCGAGCAATGTCTTGATCACTGAAGTAGATGGTGTGCCAAAGCCAAAGATCATCGATTTCGGCATCGCGAAGGCGTTGAGTCATGATGGATATCCGCAAATGACCTGGATGACTCGACAAACGCGCCTCTTGGGAACGCCCGCCTACATGAGTCCCGAACAGGTGAAAGCAGGCATGGCCACCGACATCCGTGCAGACATCTACTCGGTGGGTGTTTTGCTTTATGAGTTGGTTGCGGGTCGTGTTCCCTTTGAGCAACAGCTTCCGCTGACTGAACTCATGCGTGTTATTCAGGAGCAGGATCCACGTCCGCCCCTGACTCATCGCAGCGATCTGAATTGGATCATCCTGCGCTGCTTGGAAAAAAATCCAGAGCGACGCTATCCAAGCGCAGAGGCTCTAGAGGAAGAACTGAAACGCTGGCAGAACGGCCAACCCGTCACGGCTCATCCGCCGACGCGTCGTTACCTGATGAGTCGATGGCTCAAACGCAATCGGTCGTTAGCGGCTAGCTTGGCTTTGGTGGTTTTATCTTTGCCTGTGGCGGCGGGCCTAGCAGTGGGGCAAATGCTTCGTGCTGAAGAACGCCAGCGGGAATCTGAAGCCGTGGAAGAGGCGCTGGTGACCTCCATGCATCGTGCCATTGCGACACGTCTCGGTCATGCTCCCCGTGCTTACGATTTGGTCAAAGATGTTCTGCTTCAAATCAAAGCGGGGGACTTTCCCGGATCACCCGAGACCTTGAAGAAGATTCTCCTCCAAGGCAGCGTGGCGGCAGCAAATGCAGGGGATCAAGCCTTGGCTGACTGGTGTCTAGAGCGTCTGCATGAACTGGAAAGGAAAGCCATGCGATGAGTGCGGAATCGCAGCATCTCCAAACGACTTCGGATGTGCAGCAGATCGGTGCTTATCAGCTGCTGCATCTGCTCGGTGAGGGCAGCTCGACGCGCATCTGGAAAGCACGCCAACTCAGCCCAGTGGTGCGTGAGGTCGCTCTGAAAGTCCTGAAGGTCGGCATGGACAGCATCGAGGTGCTGCAGCGGTTCCAGGTGGAGCAGGAGTCGCTGGCGCAGATGGATCATCCCGGCATCGCGCGGGTTTGGGATGCGGGTTGCACTCCTTCGGGGCAGCCCTACTTCGTCATGGAATGCGTGGCGGAAGGCTTGCCGATCACAGAGCATGGCGAGAAGCATCAACTCAATCTCCCTCAGCGCTTGGCCTTGTTTCTTTCGCTCTGCTCGGCTGTGCAGCACGCGCATCAGAAAGGTGTGATTCATCGCGATCTCAAGCCCAGCAATGTGCTCGTCAGCCAAGGCCAGGTCAAAGTCATCGACTTTGGCATCGCCAAGACGAGCTCTCGCGATTTCGACCTCACACAGATGATGCTCTTGGGCACGACAGGTTACATGAGCCCTGAGCAGATGCTGGATCCCAAAGAGGTGGATGTGCGCACGGACATTTTTGCCCTGGGGGTGCTGCTTCAAGAGATAACACGAGGAGTGCCGCAGGCTCGGGATGTCGTGTGGATCATCCGTCGCTGCCTAGAGCCAGATCGCACCAGACGTTATCCCAGCGCGTCCGCCCTTGCCGATGATGTTCAGCGATACCTCGACCATCGCCCCATCACAGCAAGACCGCCGACGCTGGCCTACACGACCCTTCAACTGGTGAGGCGTCATCGCGTGCTCACGTTGGGGATCGTTACGGCCTTGCTTATGCTTTCTCTCGGCACGGCAGTCGCGCTGCATCAAGCCAATGTCGCTGAGCAAAAGCAGCGCCAATCCGATGCGATGACGGAGGTGTTGGTCGCCGCTTGGATGAACACAGCTTCGGATCAGCGTGTGAATCCCACCTTGATCAGCGCTCTTCGTCTCGTGAAAAGCAAGATCTGTGACAAACGTTTCATCGGCAGGCCTGAGGTTTGCTGTCGTGTCTTGCTTGAGGTGAGTGAAGCGGCTTACGCTCAGATGGAGTATCAACTCGCCCACGAGGCCGCTCAGGATACACAAGCTTTGCTTCATGAACTCCAAGAGGTCGATCCCCCACTTCAGATGAGAACCTGGCTATGTCTCGGCAATGCTCAGGTCTATGATCAGAGTGCCGCCAAAGCCATTCCTGCCTTGCGTCAGGCTTGGCGATTGGGCGAAAGTCATTTCGGGCCGCTCGCAGATGCCACCATCACGGCGCAGCGAAGTTTGGGCGGAGCCATGGTTTTGGCCAAAGATCCGGCCGCAACAGAAATGCTGCGCGACACCTTAAATAAAGGCCGCGAACGGCAATTGCCCCAAGATCACTTCGACATGCTGACTGCGAGCCTGGACCTAGCCACGATCACCTTTCATGAAGGCAAACACCAAGAGGCGCTACAGCTCATCGACCAAACTTTGACAGATGCGCGTGCGGGAGGAGCCATCAAACGCAATCTCATCGTTCGCATCTTGCTGCGAAAAGGCACCCTGCTCGCCAATGCCAAGCAACATGCCCAAGCCATCCCTGCCTACGAAGATGCCGAACGGGAGGCCAAGCAAGCCAGCCTGCCTGATACAGCCATGGTTATCTTGCTGCGCTACAATCGTGGCCTGAGTCTGCTCTCCCTGAAGCGGTATGCCGAAGCGGCTGAACTGCTCAGTCAGGTCTTTGACGATCAGGTGCGCTACTATGGCATCCGCAAGCGTCAGCCTCGCACCACGGCCATGCATCTGGCCACGACTTATCTCCAGATGAAAAACTGGCAAGCTTTGGAATCATTGCTCACCCAGGTCCTGAACAGTGTCTCGGCGGATTTTCATTACCCCTATCATGATGCTCACATTCAGGCCCTAGTGAACCATCACCAAAGCCTTGGCCATCAAGAACAAGCTCAAGCCTGGCAGAAGCGACTTTCGAAAAAGCGTGAAGCCCAGACGCCTGTCGAATAGTTTGCTCAGCTTAGCACCCGCAAAAGGTAGGCCATCTCAGCGTCCACTTCGGTTGGGTTTTGCACCACCCGTTCGACTTCCTGACGAACCAGTTCTCGGAATCGAGTACGCAGGCGACTGAGACAGGTTCGGGCAGCGCCATCCGCCATACCGAATCGCTTTTGCAGCTCAGCAAACACCGTTTCCCGGTGATCTGGATCGAGCAACAGCGGCTTCATCACTGCAAAGCGTTCCAGCGTGCCCCGCTCCGCCTGCTCTTTGCTCAACTCCTCCATCGCGATCTCGATGAGCGTGTGCGCCCATTGCCGATCGAACGCCAGCGTCGCGCTATCGTCAGGTGTAGTTGCAGGCTGCATGGCTTCCACCTCTTCATCCAAATTCAAATGCGTGCCAGCCTCGCCCCCTCGCCGCCAAGTCGTGGCGTTTCGGTGCGTCACATGAATGAAATTGCGCAACGAAACGAGCAGGAAATTCCGAAAGCGACCGTGTTCAGGCACCGCGCGTGCGGCGAGGTTCTTCTGCACGAGATGCTGAAAAAAAGCCTGGGTTACATCCTCCGCATCATGTTCCCGAAGTCCGAAGTTTCGCGCGTAAGCCAGAAGGGGTGGCAGGTAGCGGCGGCAAAGCGTTTCCAGCGCTAACATGCCATCCCGCGTCTCTTGTTTGGCCGCTTCGAGGATCAGAGTCCACTGGGTGGTTTCAAAAGCAGGATTCATTCAGCGTTGGGGGAGGCGTGATTCTATCAGCCAGACTCGCTGAACGGGCAAGGTTTAGGGTGATCGCGTGCTGACTTTTCCACCATCATGAGGGTCAAAAATCATCATCCAACCGTCAAACATCGGTTCCATCGAAGTTTGGATTGCTCGAAAGGGTCACGTTTCATGATGCATCATGAAGACCATCCACCTCGTCGCCTCGGGCGATCTCCGCCTCGCTGCCAACCAGACCTGCTGGGCCGCCCAGAAGGACATGGAGGACAAACTCGCCGCCGCGCTCAAAGCCGAGGGCTGCGCCATCAAACGCGCCCACCCGTTCGATCGCGTTAAGAAGCATGGCTTCATCGACTCGCAGAAGATGGGCATTGAGGTCTTTCGCGGCATCGATCCAGATGCGCCACTCATCGTCGCCGAGGCCGTGTGGCAGTATTCGCATCACGTGCTCGCCGGATTGACCACGCATCGCGGCCCTATCCTCACCGTGGCAAACTGGAGCGGCCAGTGGCCGGGTCTGGTGGGGCTTTTGAATCTGAACGCCTCCCTCACAAAAGCAGGCGTGAATTACTCCACGCTGTGGAGCGAGGACTTCACCGACGCCTTCTTCCAAAACGGCCTGCGCGAGTGGCTGGCGACTGGTGCGGTCAAACATGATCAAAGCCACGTCCGCCCGCTCTCCATGCTGAAGATGCCCGCCGCCGATGACGCCACGGGACGCGACTTCGCACGCCGTTTCCGCCACCAGAAGGCCATCCTCGGCGTCTTCGATGAAGGCTGCATGGGCATGTTCAACGCCATCGTGCCGGATGAACTGCTGCATCCCACCGGCTGCTTCAAAGAGCGCCTCAGTCAGTCCACACTCTACGCCGCCATGCGCGACGTGAGCGATGCGGACGCTGCCGCCGTGCTCGCATGGCTGCGCAAAAAAGGCCTGCAAATGAACCTCGGCACGGATGAAGCCACGCAGCTCACCGAGCCTCAACTTTTGCTCCAGTGCAAAATGTACATCGCCGCTGTGCGCCTCGCGGATGACTTCGGCTGCGCCGCCATCGGCATCCAGTATCAGCAAGGCCTCAAAGATCTCACGCCCGCCAGCGACCTCGTCGAAGGCATGCTCAACAACGCTGATCGACCGCCCGTGCGCAGTGCGGATGGCGCACGCGTGCTCTTTGAAGGCGAGGCTGTGCCCCACTTCAATGAAGTGGACGAATGCGCCGGCCTCGACGGTCTCGTCACCTACAAACTCTGGCGCGAACTCGGCTTCGCTCCCGAAAACACGCTCCACGACCTGCGCTGGGGCGCGAACTTCAAAAAAGACTACGTCTGGGTCCTCCTCATCAGCGGTGCCGCACCACCCGCCCACTTCATCGGCGGCTGGAAAGGTGCCTCGACCGAACGCCAGCCCGCGATGTACTTCAAACTCGGCGGCGGCACGATGAAAGGCATCAGCAAGCCCGGCCACATCGTCTGGAGCCGTGTTTTCGTCATGAACGACAAACTGCAAGCCGACATCGGCGTCGCGGAGGTCGTCAAACTGCCCGAGGAGGAAACGAATCGCCGCTGGCAGGAAACCACGCCGCAATGGCCCATCATGCACACCGTCCTCAAAGGCATTACCCGCGACCAAATGATGGCCCGCCACAAATCCAACCACATCCAGGTCGTCTATTGCCCCAACGAAAAACAAGCCCACCGCGCCGCCCGCATCAAAGCCGCCGCCTTCGCCGAACTCGGCCTCGAAACCCACCTGTGTGGTGATGTGAAGCTCAGCTAAAGCAAACCCTCTAACCGCTAATCTGACGCTGATAAGACGCTAATTTCAGAACTCTTTATTAGCGTCTCATTAGCGTCCAATCAGCGGTTCAAAACTCTCCGACCTCATGCCTACCCCTCTCTCTGGAATCATCCCGCCCCTTATTTCTCCGCTCAAAGACCGCGACACCCTCGACGTCGCTGGCTTGGAGCGACTCATCGAGCATCTCATCAGCGGTGGCGTCAGTGGCCTCTTCATCCTCGGCACCACCGGTGAAGGCCCGAGCCTCAGCTACCGACTGCGTCGTGAATTGATCCTAAAGACCTGCCAGCTCACGAATGGCCGCGTTCCGGTGCTCGTCGGCATTACGGATACTGCCTTCACCGAAAGCGTGAACCTCGCGAAATACTCCGCCGAGGCCGGGGCGACGCATGTGGTGCTCGCGCCGCCGTATTACTTCCCGGCCGCGCCGCCGGAGATGCTCGAGTATGTGCAGGACCTCGTCGCCGAGATGCCGCTGCCGTTGTTTCTCTACAACATGCCCGGTTTGACGAAGGTGAGCTTCGAACTCGACCTCGTGCGTCGCGCCCTCGACATGCCGGGCATCTGCGGCGTCAAAGACAGCTCGTGTGACATGATCTACTTCCATCGCCTCATCGAGATCGCCAAGCAACGCGCCGACTGGAGTGTGCTCGTCGGCCCCGAGGAACTCACCGCCGAGGCCGTGCTGCTCGGTGGCCACGGCGGCATCAATGGTGGTGCCAATTTGCATCCCAAACTCTACGTCGAGATGTATCAGGCCGCCGCCGCGCAGGACCTCCAGCGCACGCGGGAGCTTCACGCGCAGGTCATGAAGCTCGCCGGAGCCATCTACACCGTCGGCAAGCACAAGAGCGCCATCATCAAAGGCATCAAATGCGGCCTCAGCCTCCTCGGCATCTGCGACGATCACATGGCCGAGCCGTTTCATCGCTTCCGCGAACCGGAGCGCGAGCTCATTCGTGAGCGATTAGTAGCCCTTGGTCTGATTCCTCAAGGATAGATAAGCCCAGACGGTGGATAATGAACCATCAACTGCCCTTCTTTCCGATGCAGCTTCCAGCATTTATCTTCAGAAACCAGAGGTTGATAAACAAACTCAACAAAATCCAAATCCCCATGATGAACTTGGATGTCTTGAAAGCCATCCTTGTTAAGATCGGGAAAGCTAACCTTCACGGGCCACCCGCCTACCCAAGGACCTTTCGCTTCTTTTGCCGAGTAATCGGAATAAAACTGCACTTCATGCCATGTGCCGCTGGCACCAGTTCCGTAACTGAATTCATAATGGATGTGTCGAGGGTGAAGATTTTGCCACGCCACAAAATACAACAACCCTGAACACACGAGAGCCAACACAGTCACTGCCGCTAAAAATCTCCAAGTAGTCTGTCTTTCTAAAACTGCCCATCTGGCAAGAGCAACGGCGATAATTCCGAGTCCGAAAACAAGGGGCCCAATAACCAAGATAACAGCCATTGCATGACCAGCATCGCTATCACCAGAGGACAGTCCCAGATTGAATCCTGCCAAAAGCATCAGAGCCCAAATGAGCCAGAAAATCTTGGGCGCGCCGCGAAGGTTTCTCATCTTCTTACGAAGCCATCATCATTACTCTGTGCAAGTATGGTCTGAAGAAAGAATAAGTATAAACAATGCCCCGTCGGGGCTACTCCATCCTCATGAAACCACCCCTTCTTCTCACGCTCCTCATGCTTGCAATCGCACCTGCCTCGCATGGCCAGCAACCACCGCTCGCTGGCGGATTCAGCCAGGCGGCCACCACGGACGCTGAAGTGCTGAATGCAGCGCAATTCGCCGTCAAAGCCCAAGATGCCAAACTCACGCTGCAAAGCGTCAACGCCGCCGAGCAGCAGGTTGTCGCGGGGATCAACTACAAGCTGAAGCTGACCACTTCAGATGGTCGCAAGGCCGACGCTGTTGTCTGGCGCAAGCTCGATGGCAGCTACGAACTTACCTCCTGGCAATGGATCGCCGCCGATCCCGCGATCCTCACCACCGAATACATTTACGACACTGGCCCTTACCCGCAGATCCACGCCACGACCATCGTCGAAACGCCCACGGGGCTCGTTACCGCATGGTTTGGCGGCACGGCTGAGAAGAACCCCGATGTATGCATCTGGGTGTCGCGCCAGCTTCCCGATGGCAAATGGACCGAGAGCGTCGAAACGGCCAATGGCGTGCAACCTGATGGCACACGGCATCCCACATGGAACCCCGTGCTCTTCCAGCCGAAAGAAGGCCCGCTGATGCTCTTCTACAAAGTCGGCCCTAATCCTGAGCAATGGTGGGGTGAACTCAAAACCAGCGAGGACGGCGGCAAGTCTTGGTCAGCGGCTCGCAAACTGCCCGAAGGCATCCTTGGCCCCATCAAAAACAAGCCCGTGCAACTGCCCAACGGCGACATCTTGAGCCCAACGAGCAATGAAACTCACGAGAAGCCGAGCAAGTGGTCTGTGCATTTTGAACGCAGCAGCGATCTCGGACTGACTTGGCAGAAAATTGGCCCCGTGCATGACGGTGTGAAGATTCAGGCCATCCAGCCAAGCATCCTTTTCCTCGGCGACGACAAACTCCTCGCCCTTGGACGCTCGCGCCAGGATCGTGTGTTTGAAATCCGCAGCGATGATGGCGGCAAGACCTGGGGCGAGATGAAGCTCGGCACCCTGCCGAACAACAACAGCGGCACCGATGCCGTGACACTCGCCGACGGCACTCATCTCATCATCTACAACCACATCGCTGGCACACCCGGCAAGTGGGGCGGCAAACGCACCCCGCTGAACCTCGCCACCAGCAAGGACGCGCAAAACTGGAATGCCGCGCTCGTCCTCGAAAGCGCCCCCGGCGAATACAGCTACCCAGCCATCATCCAGACGAAAGACGGCCTCGTGCACATCACCTACACCTGGCAGCGCAAGAAAGTGAAGCACGTTGTGCTCAATCCCGCGAAGCTCACCACCAAGCCCATCGTGAACGGCCAGTGGCCGCAGTAGGCCTACTGCGTTCTCGCTCGACTCCGAATGTCCCAACTGACTACACACCCGTGTCAGAGGGAAAGGTAAGAACATGAGTACCAAGAAAATTTTCTTACCACGCATCTTCTTACCTCAAGAATCAGAGCAAACGTTACTCCCAAACTTCGAGCCGCCACTCGACGCCATCATCATGCCCAGCCACTTCTTCCTCATCAGCCTGCTTTGCGTAGCAACGCTCAGTGCGCAGGACATCGTCAGACGATCCCTCACACTGAACGCGAATCTACTCAACCTGCCCGTGTGCAATGGTGCACCGAAGCAGATGGTGAAGCTCGAGGTCGGTGGCAAGACCGTGCGCGAGGTGGAGGTCGAGTTCGCTGAGGGGAAGAAGCCGGATTTGTGGGTGTTTCTCGATGTGAGGCCGTGGAAAGGGCAGGCGGCGGTGCTGAGCGGACCATCGGCGTTGATCACGGCCATCGAGAGCAGTGATGCGATCAAGACGGACGTGCCGGTGTATGCGGAAGCGCTGCGGCCACAGTTTCACTTCACGTCGATGCGCGGGCGATTGAATGACCCGAACGGCCTGCTGAGCTTCGATGGCGAGCATCATCTGTTTTACCAACTGCATCCCTACGGCGTCAAAAGCGGCAGCAAGAGTTGGGGACATGCGGTGAGCCGCGATTTCCTGCACTGGGAGGAGCTGCCGATTGCGATCCATGCGGAGGCGGAGGGCATGATGTTCTCCGGTTCGGGCGTGGTGGATTGGAAGAACACGTCTGGCTTTCAGACCGGCAAGGAACCGCCGCTCGTGCTCATCTACACCGCCACCGGCCCGCCGCGTGATCAGCGGCTCGCCTTCAGCAATGATCGCGGTCGCACGTGGACGAAGTATGCCGGCAATCCGGTGCTGCCCGAAGTGGCGCACAACAATCGCGACCCCAAAGTCTTCTGGCACGAGCCCACACAGCGCTGGGTCATGATCCTGCACTGCACTGAGAAGGGCAAAAAGCTCCCGCCCATTGATCCGAAGGACCCGAAGCGGAAAACGGGCGAGTTCGTGTTCTTCACCTCACCCGATTTGAAGCAGTGGAAGCGCGAAGGCAGCGTCATCGGCTTTGCGGAGTGCCCGGACCTCTTCCCGATGAAGATCGAAGGCACGCAAAAGACCAAGTGGATCGTCCATGGCGGCCTCGGTGAGTATTTCATCGGCGACTTCGACGGTCGCGAGTTCAAGCGCACCAGCGATCTCCTGCACGGCCCGTATGGCAGCGCCTACTACGCCGGTCAAAACTACAGCGACATGCGCGATGGCCGCGTCGTGCAGCAAGGCTGGGCCAAGATGAGCGATCTGGTTTTCACCGGCATGCCCTTCGCTCAGATGATGAACATCCCCTGCGAGATCACCCTGCGAAACACCGGCAAAGGCCCTCGCCTCGTCTGGCAGCCCGTGCGCGAGATCGAGACGCTGCGCACAAAGCATCACCACATCGAGTCCGTCGTGCTCGACGAGCAAAGCGATCCACTCAAAGCCGTGCACACGCCGTTCTTCGATCTCCACGCCGTCATCGAGCCCGGCACGGCC
Source organism: Verrucomicrobiaceae bacterium (assembly GCA_027484445.1). GTDB lineage: Bacteria > Verrucomicrobiota > Verrucomicrobiia > Verrucomicrobiales > Verrucomicrobiaceae > Prosthecobacter. The sequence continues at coordinate 79,660 of JAIXSY010000025.1, read as the reverse complement.
ACGCAGATCCAGCTCATGCTGCGCGGCACGCCTTTCGTCATCAACGTGAAGAAACTCAAGCTCACCAGTGGCAAGGACAGCATGCCCATGCCCGTCCGCGATGGCCGCATCGACCTCCGCCTGCTCAGCGACCACGGCCTCGTCGAGATCTTCACCGACAACGGCTTCAAATTCGGTGCCTTCCCCCTCCCGCCCAAGCCTGAAGCCCCCATCGCCCCTCAACTCACCGCCATCGGCGGCGAAGCAAAGATCATCTCACTCGATTTGCATGAGCTGAAGTCGGTGTGGCCGGTGAAGCGGTGAGGGCGCTCAGAGATGATTCCCACAGATTCAGCACACCCCAGATGGACATTGGCCTGATCATGATCGGTGGTGAGCTTGTTGATTCAGCGTCGAATTGGTCAGAAGCCTGCTGACCAATTGGTGTCGGAGGGATTTCGCAGCAGCCTGTTGCGAAATCGTGATCCAGAGAAATTCACGAGAAGTCTATTCGGAAATCGGGATTCCCCTTCACGACTCAATTCTATAAACTGAGTTCTCAAGCAGGACGCTCGATCTCTGCATCGCCATCGCGGTGGAGGTGATTGAAATCGCTAACATTTAATGTGGCGACTTTCTGGGCTTGTATCTTCCGCGCTGCGATCCAATGCATGTAATCATAGACACCTCCACCACGAACGCCCTGCAGCCGGGCTTTGGACTGTGCATCGACAATCTCATTCACCGTGAGCTCCACGAACTGCACCCACGGGCAGATGCTTTCTCGGATCATTCTTGCGGCCACATCGGCATCAATTCGGGTGCCGAGCCTGCCACCGGTCAGGGTGGCAAAAGTCTCGTTCAGTGCGTGAGGTGTTGTCCAGTTTCCCGGCTGAGAAATAAGCGCATCACAGGCGGCATAGTCAGCATCGTCAGGCAATAGCGACGATACCAGCACGGAACTGTCCAGGTAGCGAATCATTGACCGAGCGCACGATAGGCCAGGGCATCCCGTTCCTCGCGCACGGCAGCTCCAGCATTCATGGGTATGCCTGTAGGTGCCAGAACGAGGCGACCGCTGGGAGAGCGAGTGGTCTCAGTGGCGACAGGTGTGTCTTTGATGATTTCGATCTTGTCAGGCGTGACTTCGGCACGAACACGAACACCCGGTTTGATGCCGAAAATACGGCGCAACTGCTCCGGTAGCTCAATCTGCCCAGATTCATCGATGATGAGTGTCGCTGTCATGGCTCTAGGGTAGTCCCAGACGCTGGAAGCTCAACCCTGTGTTTTCGAGCCCTGCGAAGACCTTGGCCCGAGCCAAGAATCGTCATCCACACGGCAGATTCAGGCAGATCGGTCGGCTTTACAGAAAAACGGGAAAGTAGTGACTCCTTTCGCTCGATGGTTCGATATGCATGAAGTCTCTCGACGCTTCGGACATGATACCTGTATTCTTAGCCGTCTCCTGTTATGACCTCATCCCAACCCACCACCGCCAATCCTCGTCTCTTCCTCTGGGCCATCACCTCGGCGCTGGCGGGCTTTTTGTTTGGTTTTGACACCGTGGTCATCTCGGGCGCGGAGAAGACGATTCAATCGCTGTGGAAGCTCAGTGATGCCATGCATGGCGTGGCGATGGCTTCGGCGTTGTATGGCACCGTTTTGGGATCGCTCATCGGGGGATGGCCGACAGATCGTTGGGGGCGCAAAAAGACGCTGATCTGGGTCGGTGTGCTGTATTTCGTCTCGGCGGTGTGGTCGGGCATCGCGCCGGAGGTGTGGTCGCTGATCATGGCGAGGTTCATCGGCGGACTCGGCGTCGGCATTTCCACGGTGGCCGCGCCGCTTTACATCACGGAGATCTCGCCGCCGGATCGTCGCGGAAGGCTCGCGGGCATGTTTCAGTTCAACATCGTCTTTGGCATCCTCGTGGCCTTCCTTTCGAACTACCTCCTCGGCGGCATCGGTGAGCAGGCTTGGCGCTGGATGCTCGGTGTGGAGGCTTTTCCGGCACTGATTTACACGCTGATGTGCTTCACGCTGCCGGAGAGCCCTCGCTGGCTGCTCACGCGGAAAAACGACCGCGAGGCCGGCATGGCCGTTTTGCGTCAAATCCAGCCGCAGGCCTCCGAAAGCCAGATCGAGGCCGTCGCGGCGCAAATCACCCACGCCGCGCAGAGCGACGAAAGTACCTCGCACGGCTTTTGGTCCGCGCGGCATCGTGTTCCGATCCTGCTCGCGTTCTTGATTGCCTTCTTCAACCAGCTCTCCGGTATCAATGCGGTGCTCTACTTTGCCCCGCGCATCTTTGAACTCACCGGACTCGGTGCGCAGGCCGCACTTCTGCAATCCATCGGCATTGGCGTGACGAATTTGATCTTCACCTTCGCCGGTTTGTGGCTCATCGACCGGCTCGGACGCCGCACACTGCTCATCATCGGCTCGTTTGGCTACATCGCATCACTTGGATTGTGCGCATGGGCCTTCTTCACCGAGCACTTTGGCATCGTGCCCGCGTGCATCTTTGCCTTCATCGCCGCCCACGCTATCGGCCAGGGCGCGGTGATATGGGTCTTCATCTCCGAGATCTTCCCCGACCGCTACCGCGCCGCCGGTCAATCGCTTGGCAGCGCCACGCACTGGGTTTTTGCCGCGCTGCTCACCACCTTCTTCCCCGCGATGGTGAATGCCTTCGCGCCCGGCTGGGTCTTCCTCTTCTTCACCGGCATGATGGTCCTGCAGCTCGTCTGGGTGAAAATGAGCGTGCCCGAGACCAAAGGCGTGCCGCTGGAGGACATTCAAAAGCAACTCGGCATCGGCGCATGAGTGCATGACCTGTCATCATCGGATTCGGCGAGCTGCTGTGGGACCTTTTGTTGGCGGGTGCTCAGCTCTGTGGTGATGCGGATGGCTTCAGGATGGGGGAGGATGGGCCAGCAGCGGGCGCATCAAGTTCATTAGCCGCCGCAATCACCGCGATTTCAATCTTACCCGCTCGACGCACAGCCTTCGGAGCTATCAACCTTGATGACGCCGCCTGAATTCCTTCGGGGTCATGCCGGTGCGTTTGCGGAATTGCTGGGTGAAGGCGCTTTGATCGCAGAAGGCGTGATCGAGGGCGATCTGGATGATGGGGGCGGATGTTTTGGCCAAAGCCTCGGCGGCGGATTGGATGCGGGAGCGCAGCAGGAGCTCGTAGGGGCTGATGTCCAGGGCGATGCGGAGCTTGCGATGCAGGTGACGCTCGGAAACGCCAGCGGCGCGGGCGAGTTCGGCGGTGGTGACGACTTCGTGGCAGCGCTCGCGGGCGTATTGCACGGCGACGGTGACCTCGCGCACGTCGTGCTGGCGCATGCGGTCCTCATCGCGGCGAGTGATGCCCATGACGCCGATGACCTTGCCGCGCTTGTCACGCACGGGCAGCTTCGTGCAGAGGAACCAGCTCAAATTGCGCTGCTCGTCATACCAGACTTCGAGGCGGTTGATGAGCGGTTTGCCGCTGCGGATGACTTTCTGGTCGTCCTCGCGATAGGCCTTCGCCACGTCGGGCGGGAAGAATTTCTCGTCCAGCGAGCCGACCAGCTCGCGCTCGCTCTTGATGCCGAAGCGCTCAAAGGTGGCGCTGTTGGCCGCGATGTGCCGCCCCTCGTCGTCCTTCATGAAAAAGAACACGCCGGGCATGTGCTCGAAAATCGCCCGCACGCCCTGCGGATCGGCGATCCGGGCGAAAAAGTCGGCTTGGAGACGTGGCAGTGGCATGGCCGGATAGTGATGCAGATAAGCCGCCTGTCGCAGGGAAAGCCCGAGCTTCAAGACCAAACCGTAACGGCCAGAGTGCGGACGGGAAAAGCCGCCTGAAACTGGAGAGGGAATGCCGCTTGAGCATCACCGCTCCGGCGAATCGCCTCACGGCCTATCCGATGGGCGCTTGGTCAGAGATGAAGCTGCAGGAAACGAGCCAGGCGATCAGCACCGCGATTACCTTTTGCGAGGACAGCGACTACACGACGGCTCCGTGGCCACTGAGCAGTCCTTCACTTACAACGGCGACGGCACGATCTCGGACAATTTGACCGGTTTGATCTTGCAAAAGGCCGAAGCAGGCGAGACGACGTCGGAAAACGCGGTGAAAACAGGTGGCTACACCGACTGGAGAGTGGCGAATCAGCATGAGTTGATGAGCCTGTTCGATTACGAGACAAGCAATCCGGCCATGAACGCCACCTACTTCCAAGCTTCTTCGCCGTCGGCGAAGTATTGGTGCCGCACCACCTACTTGTTACCCAGCCTAAGATAACGTGCCCAGCCAGATAGGTCAGGGTAAATCAAGCCTGCATGGAAGCCGGTGAATTCGATCTTTCTCAGCAAGTCCTGACGCACTTTCTTGCTTTTTGGAATTTTGTAACACCGCAGGCAATCTTTCCAGATAGACGTGCTCTTCAGTGAAGTGGCCAAATCAAAATTGCTGTCTCTTGCATGCGGGCAATATATAAACCTTCCTGATTGGGTTGCAATGCGCTGGGTGAAAACCAATGGGACGACAATCACGGGCTGGTCATGGTCTTTAGCGTCGGAGATGATGGTCTTAATATCCTCCTCCTTTGTGTTTTCTTCCAGATGGACGGTGAGTTTCTCACGCTTATTCCCCTCGGGAAGCATGAAAGCCCAGAAGCGTGATTCACATTCTGCAACATCACCTGTATCATCCGCTGTGAGTGCAAAATATAAGGCAACGAAGGGATTGAGCGTCCAATCTAACAGCATAGTGGGCAGACCATAATGCTGACCGAGACACAATATCTCCAAGTCTTTCAATGTGCGCCCGACAAAAGCACCATCTTTCTCGATCAAATGAGCCGTGTAGCGCTTGAAACGCTTCAAAACCCTTTCTTCCAAGTCGTGGGGATTTAGCTCAGTTTTTCCCCAGGTGTTTTTGAGAGTAGTTAGGATAGTAGGCCGGACTAGACTGGGCTGAAGTGGGTAGTCTATTGTGCCGTTAGCCAGAGCCTTCTCGCCTCGAAAATAGAACCGCCTCCCGTCTTTCATTCCCTCTTTCAACCAACTATCGATCAGCAAGAAGAGGTTTTTGTCCGTGATTGGCTCTGGCTCGAAGGAAAACATTTGCGCGGCGGGGGATGATTTGCCGGATGTGTGCGTTGCAGTGGAGTGTTTAGAGCTGGATAAGGATGATTTAGAAGGCATAAATATTTACTTCCTTAAAAGCTAGCAGGAGGAGAGTTTCATGCCAAGCCTACAGTGTGAAAAATAGGAGACCGCTTGTTCCACGACAAACCGTTTTGGTGGTCAGTTCGCCGGAATGATTGACCTCATCGGCAGCGGCTCCGGCATCAGTGCCGCACAAGCGGACAGCACGAACACGCTTCGTCCGATTTCTCCGGCAAACGCGGTCGTGAGTGTGCTCGGAACACTCTTCATTTTAGATTTGAAATCCCCTACGGACAGGAAAGCCCCATGAGCAAGCAGGGTTCGGCCTTTGCGCAGGCTATGGTGAATGGTGTGAACACCCTTGATCCCGGTCAACCAGCGACGGTAGGCGTGAGCTTCGACGGATCAAACGTGCGCTTCACCTTCGGCATCCCACGCGGCAACGATGGTAGCAATCGAAGTGACGGCTCCCAAGGCCCAGCCGGCGAAATCAGCCAAGCCCAACTCGACAGCGCGATCAGTGGCACGAGTGCGAACACGGACAACATGAGAACGCTGGACACCGCCTTTGCCGATCCTGAAATGGAAGCGATGCGCCAAAAGCTCAATGAGATGATCCTGAACGGGCGTAGGTAGTAGAAGGCGCACGACTTCCCACTGGTCGCCCGCACTTGCGATGGCCGGATTTTAACAAAGAATGGCAGCCTGTCACCAAAGGAGCGGTGCACGGCGAAAGTATAGATCGTGAACCTTTTTCGCCCCTGTCATGAAACTCCGCCCTCTCGCTCTCGTCACCGCACTCTCGCTCGGCCGCCTGCTGGCCGATGACGCCACCGACTTCCCACCGAAGCCGCCGGTGAAGGCCCTCACGGCTGCGGAGGAGCAAAAGACTTTCCAATTGCCGCCCGGTTATCGCATGGAGTTGATCCTGAGCGAGCCGGACATCACGGAGCCGGTTTGCATGGCCTTTGATGGCAATGGCAGGCTCTACGTCGCGGAGATGAGCAGCTACATGCGCGACATCGACGGCACGGACGAGCTGGCGAGCACGAGTCGCGTGTCCGTGCATTGGTCGAGCAAGGGCGATGGCAAATACGACATGCACCGCGTCTTTGCCGACAAGCTGAAGCTGCCGCGCCTGCTGCTGCCGATGGCCGATGGCGTGCTGATTGGCGAGACGGACACGAACGACATCTACCTCTACAAAGACACGAACGGCGATGGCGTGAGCGATGAAAAGAAGCCGGTGTATCAAGGCGGACCGCGTGGTGGCAATCTCGAGCATCAGCCCAGCGGCATGACGTGGGCGCTCGACAACTGGATCTATACCGCGGTGAACAACTACCGCCTGCGCTGGAAAGACGGCCAACTCATCAAGCACGACATTCCCGGCAATGGCGGCCAGTGGGGCGCCTCGCAGGATGACGAGGGCAAGTTCTGGGTGGTGAACGCGGGTGGCGAGAAAGGCCCGCTCAATTTCCAAAACCACATCCTCTACGGTCAATCGGCTGCGCGGGCGCAGTTCGAGCCCGGCTTTGAGGTCGTGTGGCCGGCGATGGGCCTGCGCGACTATCAGGGCGGCCCCGGCAAGTCACGCGATGACAACACGCTGAACCATTTCACGGCGACCTGCGGTGGCGAGATCTTCCGAGGCGATCAGTTGCCCGCCGAGTTGCGCGGCAATCTCTTCTTTGGCGAGCCCGTGGGCCGTCTCGTGCGTCGCAGCACGATCGAGGTGAAGGACGGCATCACCATTTTGCACAATCCGCATCCGCAGAGCGAATTCCTCCGCAGCACGGATGCTTGCTTCCGCCCCGTCGATATGAAAACCGCGCCCGATGGCACGCTCTTCATCTGCGACATGTATCGCGGCATCATCCAGGAGGGAAACTGGACGAAAGAAGGCAGCTACCTGCGCAAAGTCATCCTGCAGCACAGCATGGACAAGATCATCGACCGCGGTCGTGTGTGGCGTCTCGTGCATGACACGACGAAGCCCGTGCCAGCTCCCAAATTGCTCGATGCCACGCCCGCGCAACTCGTCGAGACCCTCGCGCATCCGAACGGCTGGCATCGCGATACCGCGCAGAAGCTGCTCGTCTTGAAACAAGACAAGAGCGTCGTGCCCGCGCTCGCCGCGATGCTTCAGAAAAACAGCAGTGACCTCGCTCGCATTCATGCGCTGTGGACGCTCGAAGGTCTCGGTGCCCTCACCAGCGACCAGGTGCGTGCCGCTTTGAAGGACAGCTCGCCCGTGCTGCGTCGCGCCGCCATCCGCGCCAGCGAATCGCTTGCCGATGCCTCGCTGGAGGCCAGCGTCACCGCTTCGACGAAGGACAGCGATCCCACCGTCGTCACGCAGGCGCTGCTCACCGCGAAGCAGATGAAGTGGAAGGATCACGCGAAGCTCATCAACCTCACCGCGCTCAGCACGCCCTCGAAAGGCGTGAAGGAACTCGCCTCGCAGATGCTGAACAACCAGCTCAGCTTCCCGCGGGAGTTCACCAATGCGCAAAAAGACCAGATGCGCCGCGGCCAGGCCATTTACCAAGAGCTGTGCTTCACCTGCCACGGACTCGATGGCAAAGGCACCGCCATCGACGGACTCGCGCCCGGCATGACGCTCGCCCCGGCGCTTGCGGGCTCCAAGCTCGCGCAGAAGAGCGACTTCATCCTGCGCGTGCTTCTTCACGGCCTCACCGGCCCCGTGAACGGCAAAACCTATCAGGCGCAGATGATCCCGATGGCGAACAACCCCGACGAATGGATCGCCGACATCGCCAGCTACGTGCGCAAGAGTTTTGGCAACAACGGCCGCTTCATCACCAAGCAGGAAGTCGCCAAGCTGCGCCAGGAACTCGCCTCCCGCACCACGCCGTGGACCGTCGAGGAGCTGAAGCACACCGGCCCGCAGCAACCGCTCGAAAATCGCAGCGCGTGGAAGCTCACCGCCAGTCACAACGACAAAGAACTCGCCAAAGCCATCGACGGCAATCCGGAAACCCGCTGGGACACACACACGACCCAAAAGCCCGGCATGTGGCTGCAAATCGAGCTGCCGCAGCCAACGAACATCGCCGGTTTCGAACTCGACACCGCCAACTCACGCAACGACTGGCCTCGCGGCTGGAGGGTCGAAGTCTCCAACGACGGCCAAACCTGGTCCAAACCCGTCCTCGAAGGCCAGAGCGAAAAAACCAGCGTCACCGAGTTCATGCTCCCCAAAGCGACGAGCGCCAAATTCATCCGCATCACCGACACCGGCAGCAGCAAAGGCAATTTCTGGTCCGTCCACGAGCTGGATGTGCTGGAGATGGTGGCCAGCAAGTAGCTGCGAAAGCGCGCGTGCATTCTCTCGAATTCGGCCTTGAGGCTTGCGGAGGCGTTCTTTAGCCTCGGCGCATGTCTTCCACACGAGTCGGCACGGTGTTCGTTCTGAGTCTGGCGCTTTTGCTGAGTTCCTGCGCAACGATGGCCCGGCATCAGGCCGCGCCACAGCCCATCGTCGGCATCTTCGGTGGCATGGGACCGGAGGCGACAGCGAATTTTTATGCGGAGATCGTGCGGCTCACACCGGCGAAAAAGGACCAGGAGCATCTGCCCGTGCTCATTTACAGCCTGCCGCAGGTGCCGGATCGCAGCACCTGCATCGCGAACGGCAGCCGTGAGATCGTGCCCTATCTCACGCACGCGGTGCGGAAGCTGCAAAGCGGCGGCGCGTCCTTCATCGCCATCCCATGCAACACCGTGCACTACTACCACGAGGACATGCAGCGTGCCGTGCGCATCCCTGTGCTGAACATGATCACCGAGACAGCCGATGCTTTGCAACGCGAGCATCCGAAAGCCCGAACGATCGGCCTGCTCGCCACCACCGGCACGGTGCGCAGCAAGCTCTACGAGAATGAATTCACGAAGCGCGGCCTCAAGGTGCTGCTGCCGCGTGAAACGACGCAGCAATGCTGCGTGATGGACGCGGTTTACAGCATCAAGTCCGGCGGCTCGAAGCAGACACAGGCCGATTTGCTCGCCAAGGCCGCGAACGAACTCATCGCCCGCGGCGCGGAGGTGATCGTGCTTGGCTGCACGGAGATTCCGCTGGCCTTTGACGTGAAACGCTCGCGCGTGCCCGTCGTGAACGCCACCCAGGTGCTCGCCCGCGCCGCCATCCGTGAACACCAAAAAGCTACAAAACCATGAAGGCTATCTTGACTGCTTTGACCCTGTTGACGGCTTGCGCGGGAGCGGAGCCTCTGCCCGCGGGCAAATCGAAGCTCACGCTGACCGTGAACGCAGCGCCGCTCGATGTTTTCACCTATCGCCCGGCCTCCTTTCGCGATGGACCGCTGCTCGTCGTCATGCACGGCCTGAATCGCAACGCGGATGACTACCGCGACAGCGCCGTGCCGCTCGCGGATCAGCTGCACGCGCTCGTGGTGGCTCCGCATTTCCCGAAGGATCGTTTTTCGACCGATGCCTACCAGCGCGGTGGCGTGATGCGCGGCGGCAAGGTGCAGCCGAAGGAGAAATGGACCTTTCAATTCGTGCATGATGTCATCGCGCGAATCCGCGAGCGCGAGGGCCGCGCAGACATGCCGTGCTATTTGATCGGTCACTCGGCTGGCGGGCAGATTTTGCATCGCCTGGCCGCTTTCATGCCGGGCGATGCCGTGCGCATCATCGCTGCGAATCCCGGCACGCTGCTGTTTCCCACTCGCGAGCAAAACTTCCCGCTCGGCTTTGGCGGATTGCCGCCGGAACTCAGCAGCGATGATCAAATCAAAGCCTACCTCGCCGCGCCGCTCACGTTTTACCTCGGCACCGCAGATCTGCTCGAAAAGAACCTCGACATGAAGCCTGAGGCCATGCGCCAAGGCAAAACGCGCTTCGAGCGCGGTCATGCCTGCTTCGCCATGGGTCAGGCACTCGCCAAAGAACGCGGCTGGCCCTTTCATTGGCAATTGATCGAGGCGCCCGATGTCGGCCACAGCGCCGGAACGATGTTTGCGCATCCCCAAGCCTTAAAGACCTTCGCCAAACCATGAAACGACTCCTCCTCACCTGTTGCCTCCTCGCCTCAGCGGTGCTCGCGCAGTCACCGATCACGCTCGTGCTGCATGGCGGTGCGGGCGCGGAGCGGAAAAAGCTCACGCCCGAAAAAGAAGCCGCCTGCCGCGCCGTGCTCAATGAGGCGCTGCGAAAAGGTTACGCCGTTTTGAAGCAAGGCGGCAGCAGCGAGCAGGCGGTGATCGCCAGCATCATCGTGCTGGAAGACTCGCCGCTCTTCAATGCCGGACGCGGCGCTGCTTTGACCCGCGATGGCATCGTGGAGCTCGATGCCTCGCTCATGGTCGGTCAAACCGGCCTCGCCGGTGCCGTGGCAAACGTGCATGGCGTGCGCAATCCCATCCTGCTCGCTGAAAAGGTCATGCTGCACACGCCGCATGTGCTCATGATTGGCGAAGGCGCAGACAAGCTCGCGAAAGAGCACCAGCTTCGTTTTGAAGCGCCGGAGTGGTTCATCACGCCCGAGCAAAAAGAGCGGCTGGAGCGTGCGAAGAAGAAGGATCTGCCCAAAGGAGCCTACATCCCCGTTCCCGACCGTGAGCTGTCGCTGCTCATGGGCACCGTCGGAGCCGTCGCGCTCGATCAAAAGGGCAATCTTGCCGCGGGAACCTCCACGGGCGGCCTCGCGGGCAAATTGCCCGGCCGCGTCGGCGACTCGCCCATCATCGGCGCGGGCACCTACGCCGAGAATGGCGTCTGCGCCGTATCCTGCACCGGTCACGGCGAATTCTTCATCCGCAACGCCGTCGCCTACGATGTGGCCGCGCGGATGAAATACGCGAACGCCACGCTCAAAGACGCCACGCAGACCCTCATCAACGACAAGCTCAAAAAGCTCGACGCCCGCGGCGGCCTCATCGCCGTGGACGCGAAGGGCAATGTCTCCACGCCTTTCAACAGCGAAGGCATGTTTCACGCGCACATGGGGCCGGATGGCGTCGCGCACATCGCTGTCTTCGAGGAGTAATTCACCATGCGCCTTTCACTCTGCCTCTTCCTTCTTCTCCCGGCCATTCTTGATGCAGGCGTGCCACGTCCGCGTGCTCGTGAGGCCGGTGTCATCATCGGCACACTCCCCACCGGCAAATTCAACGCCATCACCGATGTGCCTGGCGTGCTCGTCGGCCAAATAAAGCTGCATGAGGGCAAAAGCCTGCACACTGGCGTCACCGCCATCCGTCCGCATGGCGGCAATCTTTTCGAGGAACGCGTGCCCGCCGCCATCCATGTCGGCAATGGTTTTGGCAAGCTCATCGGTGCCACGCAAGTCGCGGAACTCGGTGAATTGGAGACGCCCATCGTGCTCACCGGCACGCTCAGCGTCTGGCGTGCCGCTGATGCGCTCACGACGTGGATGATCGAGCAACCGGGCATGGAAAAGGTGCGCTCGATTAATCCGGTCGTCGGCGAAACGAATGACGGCCAGCTCAGCGACATCCGCGCAAGGCCCATCGAGCCAAAGCATGTTTTTCAAGCCCTCAACAACGCCCAAAGCGGTCCGGTGGAGGAAGGGACCGTCGGCGCTGGCGCGGGGACGATGTGTTTCGGCTACAAAGGCGGCATCGGCACAAGTTCACGCGTCGCAGGCGGCTACACCATCGGCGTGCTGGTGCAGAGCAACTACGGCGGCCAGCTCACCATCGCGGGCGTGCCGGTCTGGAAGGCGCTCGACAAAGCCTCGAAGGAATCCGGCGATGGCAGCATCATGATGATCGTCGCCACGGATGCGCCGCTCGATGCACGTCTGCTGAATCGCCTCGCGCGACGTGCGCTGGTGGGACTCGCTCGCACCGGCTCGGTGATGAGCAACGGCAGCGGCGACTACGTCATCGCCTTCAGCACCGCGCTTGAATGCCGCCGCAAACGCGATGCGAAGGTGCATCCAATCGCCGAACTCTCGAACGAAGCCATGACCCCGCTCTTCCAAGCTGCCGCCGAGGCCACCGAGGAGGCCATCGTGAACTCCCTTTTCAAAGCCAGCACCGTAGAGGGCCACCTGCGCACCGCGGAGAAGCTGCCGCTGGAGCCGGTTCTTGATGCATTGAGGAAAGCAGGCGCTTTGGCTCAAAAACCGTAACGTGCCGTCATCCTCAAGGTCATGAAAGTCATGCTGGTGCCAGTCACCGAGCCTTCGCGATAAGCTGCGGTCTTGCCCTGGGGAAACTCAAGTGGTCATTCGGGCTCTTGGCTGGGCGAGCCTTCCTGTTCATCTTGAACTTTGCCGCGTCGGCTTGTCATGTCTGCCTTCAAACGCGGCAGCAGACTTGGGGAGCGAATGAGCCTCAGCTGCCTGACTTCGCCGCAGGCGGTGTGGGCACTGGGGCAGGGGAGGGCGTCGTGGGCGAGGGACTGGGGGATGTTCCCGGAGTCGGCGTGGCAGAGCTACTGGAGGCTGGAGTGGGCACGCCTACGGGCACCACGGTGGGCGTTGGCTGGCCGGCAGGCAGCACCACTGGCGTCGGTTCTGGTTTGCGGAAGGGATCTTCCCAGCGATGCAGCTCGTGCCCGGCTCCCATACCGCCCAGGTCATTCAGGTAGGCTTGGCAGCGCTCGTGCCAGCGGTCCAGGTTCGGCGGTTGGTTCGGCTTTTCCGCCGTGCCGGGAAAGATCAGGTAGGTGACCTTCAGGTCGCTCTCAGGGCGGCGATATGGCGTCGCTTGGTCGTTGATCGTCTTCGCCATGAAGAGCGAGGCCTCTCCCATCTTCAGCGTCGGGCCATAGTCTCCGCAGATAGCGGGATAGGCTTTGTTGCCATGGATCACCACCGCGTAGTCGCCGATCTGCGGCGTGTAGGCATTCTGGCTGGAATAGCCCCGGAAGAGGAGGGAGATGACGATGAAGGGATCCTTCTCCGCGATGAGGCTGCTGCGCGCCTTCATGTCCTGGATCTCTAGCTTCAGCTGATCCATCAGCGCCTTCAGCTCTCGGTTTTTCTGCGCAGGCAGTCCCTTCACGCTGAACTGTTCCGTCGCCTTCTTCAGTCGTGCTTCCCAGCGGGCCAGCAGTGGGTTGGGCGTCTTCGTCTTCTTGGCCCACGCGTAGCTGGTGAAGGGCTGATAGTAGTCCGACATGTAGATGTACTCGTCCAGCGTCGCCATGCGGTCCCCGTCGGAGCCATCGCACACCACATCCATCTCAGACTGGATCAGCAGAGAGCGCCGCTTCGTCTTCGGGTGCGTCAGCTCCAGGATCGTCTCGCAGTCAAAGAAATTGTGCCGATCCAGCACCTTGTTCAGTCGTGTCAGGTCGCGCTGGATCGCGTTCGTCTTGTTCTCGTACAGCTTGTGGTAAAAGCCAGACACCTTCGCCTGCGGCAGCATCGCCCTCAGGTCCGGCAGCAGGCTAGGCAGCGCTGGGTTGATCCTCGACAGCTCCTGCACCGTCTGATTCGCCTTGGGCACCCGCACGCTCAGCTGGAACTCGGCCTTGTAGGCATCCGGGGAAAGACGCTCCAGGCTCGCGTAGGTGCCCTGCTCGGTCAGCAGCTTCGTCTGGATCGTGATGCCATTGAAGAAAGTGGCCACGTCCGCTTCTTTGCGTGGGACAAAGGAATCCGGCAGGGGCGGCTGCACCAGTACCTCCTTGACCACTTCTTTCACCACCTCGCGCGGCACTTCCACACGCTTTTCCACCTCCACCTCACGCGTTACCACTCGGGTCCCGCCCGTGCGGGCCGCGATCAGCTCCTGTAGCCCTCGTTTGATCTTCCCTGCCAGCGGGGTGAAGGGGATCACTAGCAGCAGCGCGATGATCGTCAGCACCAGCAGCCGCACCAGATTCCCCAGGATCCCGCGGCCCTGGCGATTTTCCCAGGGGGCAGGGCCTTGGCGGTCAAACGGGCGAGTCGAGTTTTCAGGGGGACGTGGCTGCATGGGGTCTGGGCCTACATACTGCCCTGACCCACACGCCTGCGCAAGAACCGCCGCAGCAGCGCCCGTGGCATCAGGCGGAAGAGCCGTGCCGCCACCTTCACCCCCAGACCAGGGTAAACGCAAGGCCGTCCCGCAGCCAGACCTGCCAGCGCCTCAGCCACCACCTGCGCGGGTGGGATGCGCAGCAGAGCCTGTCCGTCTCGATTTGTGTCCGTCCCATCGGCACGCCGTGCCGTCTGGCTAAAGTTCGTCGGCGTCGGCCCTGGGCACACGCAGGACACCAGGATGCCGCGCGGCGCTAGCTCCAGCTCCAGCGCTTCGGAGAAACTCGTCACATAGGCCTTCGTCGCCGCATACACCGCCAGCTCCGGCATTGGCAGCGTGCTGGCCAGCGAGCTCACGTTCAGGATCCCCGACCCCCGCTCCAGCTTAGGCAAGAGCGCCCGCGTCAGCAGCGTCAGCGCTGTCACATTCACCTCCAGCATCAGCTGCAGCTTCTCCACTGGAGCCGTCGCCACCGGCCCGTAGTCACCCAGGCCCGCGTTGTTGATCAGCAGATTCGGCCGCAGGCCACGCGACTCTAGCTCCGCCAGCAGGCCCTGCCGCCCCGCCTCCGTGCCTAGGTCCGCCACCACGCAGAGCACCTGCGCTGTCCCAGCCGGCAGACCACGCCGCACCTCCTCCAGCGCCTCCGCGCGACGCGCCACCAGCACCAGCAGCTCTGCCCCAGGTGCTAGCTGTCGGGCAAACTCCGCCCCCAGGCCTGAGGACGCCCCCGTGATCACCGCCCGAACCTTGTGAAAAGAAAAACCATTCGCCATAAGTCAGCCCCGCCCTACCACAGCCTTCGCATGACCATCAACCCGCTTTCTGCCCAACCCCCCTTCACCACCAAGGACGGCAGCACCATCCGCAGCATCCTCGACCGCACAAACGCCCCCGTGCAAAACCAAAGCCTCGCCGAGGCCACCGTCCCCGTCGGCCATCCCACCGAGCGCCACTACCACAAGCTCAGCGAGGAATTCTACTTCATCCTCGAAGGCCACGGCACGATGGAAATCGACGGCGAAGAGTGCCCTGTTGCCCCCGGCGATGCCATCCTGATCCCACCCGGCGCCTGGCATCAGATCACTGCCTCCCAAACCCTCCGCTTCCTCTGCTGCTGCGCGCCGCCGTATTCGCATGAGGATACCTATTTTGCCAATTTGTGATTTCTTGATAGCTGGGAAGCTGGACGAGGTTGAATTCAATCTCGCCGTCTCCGATGACGATGGTTCTGACCATCAGTTCGGCCACGCGGCGCTTTTCCTCCAAGGTCATTTCCGGCCAGCGGGTATGGAGGTCGATTGCTTCCGTGACCATCTGTTCACTTGAAAGGTTGTCGATTTTGAGAACATCGATCTCCGACTGGAGGCGGACGAGTTCTTCGTCGAGCTGGCTGCGTTGGTCGCTGAGGGGCTGGTTGAACTTCTTGAAGTCCTCCGCCCCGATATTGCCATCCAAATAGAGCCGGAGCATGCGTTCGGTGTCCAGGGTTAGCTTTTCGGCCTCCTTCTGCCGCTTATCGAGCAGGGTTTGTTTCTCGGTGAGGGCGCTGCCCGCCTTTTTGAGATAGGCTTGGACGTTCTCAGCTTTCACGAGGTAGCCTTTGACCTCCTCGGTGAAAATCTCCTCCAAGTCCTGGCAGCCGATGCTGTTGCGGCACTTCTGGCAGGTGTATTTGGGGGTGCGCATCGGCACATACATCTTGGCCCCGCAATGGCAGCTCACGAAGCCGCTGAAGATGTGCGCGGGCAGTCTGGCAGGTCGGCGCTCACGTTTCATGTAGCGAGCGTCCAGGCAGGCGTTGCAGCGCTCCCAAAGTTCGGTGGACACGATGGCCTCCACCTCGTTGAAGATGTGCTCGCTCTCCGGTTTGTTGACGAGCTTTTTTCCGCCGATGTTGGTGCTGTAGTTGCGGCGATGGATGCCTTTGGGCGTGGGGTCGCGAAGCTGGAAGCGCACGGCGGTGTCCGACCACTTTTTATTGTTCCGTGTGCGATAGCCTCGGGTGTTCAGCATTCGGGCCACGGTTTTGATGCGCTTGTGCTCGTCAAAAAGTTCATAGATCAACCGGCGCACGGGAGCCTCCTCAGGCTGCACCGCGAGCTTTTTATCCTTCCACATGTAGCCGTAGGGGGCTTTGCCGCTGAGCGGCTTGCCCATCTTGGCGCGGACGAGAACCGAGCTTTTGATGCGGTCGGCGATTTCTTCGCGCTCCCATTGGGCCATGCAGCCCACCAGATTGAAAAACAGCCGCCCGGCGGGCGAACTGGTGTCGATGCTCTCGCTGAGAGAGACGAGGTCTGCCTGGTGGACTTGGAAGAAGTCGCTGAACTCCATCAGCTCCTTCGCATTGCGGGTCAGGCGGGCGAGTTTTGAAAAGACCAGCGCCTGGATGTGGCCGCGCTTCACATCGGCCATCATGCGCTTAGCTTCAGGATGATCGACCACGCTCTTTCCGCTGACACCGGCGAGGTCGTAGATTTCCATGACCTTCCATCCTCGGGAGTTCGCATACATTTCAGCCCGGACGCGGTGGTGCTCGGGGCTGTCGCCCTCAGCTTGTTCTTCACTGGAGACACGAACCCAAATGCCTACACGCTTGCTGCTGCTGTCGCTAAATGGCAAAGTCTTAGTCATGTATTGCCTTTAACATTCAGCGGTACTTTTTCAAGTGGAGGCACCGCCTTTCTTCTCGCGCTTCTTGGTTTTTCCACGTCGCAGATTCTCCGCCATGGTGGCGGCCATTTCCTTCTCCAGCCGTGGCACATCTTCGATGGGCGCTGGGATGGAGTTGGTTCTGACTTTCCATCCTTTGACCATCTTTGGCATGCCCTCGGTAGTGATCGCTGGCGGATTGGGGGTGTCTTTGGGCGACAGGCTGTCGAGATAGGCCTCGAACTCATCTTTCTGGATACAGAGCACTTTTTCCTGCTGCTCCGGCGAAAGCAGGCTGGCAATGGCGGCACTGAGCCGCTGATGCTTCTCGGATGCGACGGTCAAAACAAGCACCTGCTGGACTCCAGCACGGAGGCATTTGGTGATGTTCTTCATCTCGTATTCGAGAGTGTTGGTAACGGAAACCTCGCAAGCGATACTCACACCATCGCGCTCGATATACAGATCAACGGTGTCCTGTGAATCGGGTATCTGCCGCTCAATGGTCGCTCGAAAACCGCGAGCTTCTGCGAGTCGTTTGAACTCCGCCTGTGCAGCCCTGTGGATGTCACCTCCACGCCCCAATTCCTCAAGATCAGCTTTCAGCGTGGTGGTTCCATACTGCGGCTGTTCCGCTTGGGTTTCTGCTGCTACTTTGACTGGTTCTTCTTTTGCAGGGATCGGCGGCGTAGGAATGGCCGGAGGCTCCGCAGGCTCAGGAGTCGGAGTGGGTGGCTGCTCGACGATCTTCTTTCCTTTGCTGGGCGTCGTTTCAGTCAAATCAGCCAAGCGTTTGCGTTCGGCGGCCTCGATTTCGCTGCGAGCTACGGCGTAGCGCAAGCGTGAGCGGGTGATGACTTCTTGCTGGCGTTCTTCACTTCCTGGTTCTGCCGATAAGTCAGCCGGGACACTCAGGTTAAAGTCCTGGTCGCTGCGTTCCACCCGAATGATGGCTTCGCCAACAGCCAGCGATTGAAGCGCCTCGGGTTCAAAGTGTGCAAATCCCTTTGCTAGCTCACGAGCATCAGAGTCGCCGACCCGAAACACCACCCGAGTACCGGCATTGGCTAGAACCGCACTGGCAACGGCATCATTCCTTCCGAGTTGAGCCAGTTCTTGGTGCGCCAAAACGAGGGAGAGGCGATACTTGCGGGCACCGGACAGGATTTCAGCCATTGAGGGCGTGATGAAGTTCTGAAACTCATCGACATAGAGGGTGAAGAGTCGCCGCTGGCTTTCGGCCATTCGCTGGCGTGCCATCGCCGCCTGCTGAATCTTCGAGACGATCAATGATCCCAGCAGGTAACTGTTTTCAGCACCCATCAGACCTTGGGGGAGCTTCACGAGCAGGATCTTCCCCGAGTCCATGATCTCGGCGATGTCGAGTTTTGTGTCTCGCTGCCCAACCATGTAGCGGATCGGCTTGGGGGAGAGAAAGGTCTGCAAGCGGGTCAAGACAGGCCCAATGGATTTGCTGCCGCCAAGCTGCGGGAAACCCTTCTTCCAGTAATACACCACATCAGCATCAAGCACGGTTTCGAGGACGCTGGCTCGAAAATCGGGTTCCAGCAAAAAGCGCTGCACGTCCGCTAATGTTCCGCCTTCGGGACGCTCCAAGAAGGCCAGGATCGCATTTCGCAGGACAACCGTCATCTGATCTCCCCAGCTCGTGCTCAGCCGTTGAAACACACTGACCAAATCCGACGCGAGCAGTGTCTTTTCATAATCAGCCTTGGCGCTCAAGATGTTAAACCCCACGCTGTATTCCTCATCACCTGCGTCGATCAACACCACATCATCCAAACGACTTTCCGGCACGATGGAAAGCAGGCAATCCACCAAATCACCATGTGGATCGAGCAATGCGAAGCCCTGGCCTGACTCCATGTCCTGTCGAATCAGATTCGCCAGGAATGTAGTCTTTCCGGTGCCAGTACCACCGATGGCATGAAGGTGTCTGACTCGCTGTTCCGGCGTCAGATAGACCTCCTGCCGTCGCCCGGCATGAACATTCCATCCTAAAAGCAGGCCGCTTGAGGTATTGGAGACATAGGCTCTCGTCTGCCCGGAATCCTGTCGGAGGCGTTTCGACAGGCTCCGGTCATCCGGGAGTCTAATGAGGGAGAGCAGTTCCTCCTGAGAGAGAACCATTCCCCAGCGATGCGATTGTCTCCGCAGGATGTCCTCCTCCTGCGCCTCGGAGGCGTAGTCATTCATCGCCAGCGGAACGAGATGGTTGCCGCCTGGACGCGATAGCGCATTGAGGGCTGCTACCAACGGAGCGAGCAATGCCCACGCTCTGTTGCCATCTTCAGCGCAGGTGACCAGTCGCAACACCACGGCATACAGCGGACTTCTTGCCTTCGTGGCAGCTTCACGAGCAAGGTCAGGCCTGTTCTTGAAGACGGGAGTTCCATCAGTCCTTGAGGAAACTTGCACCATGCCATCTGCCCAGGGGGCGGCGGCCGGCTCAAAAATGACTTGGAACAGAGCCATTTCGCACTCTGCCAGCGAAGAAATACCCGCGATCAAGCCTGACAGCATCTCTGCCTTACCCGTCTCGATGGAGAGCAGAAAATCACGCCCCAGACCGATCTCCGCAGCCGCATAGCTGCTGCCTGTTTGCTCCCATGTCTGAACAAGCTGGGCACCGCCATCTCGAGGCGACCATTCAGAAAAATGAGCTTCGCACTGCGCTTTGACAAAGGGTTCGTCTTTCGCGCTGCATACCCATTGAAAGCCTATTTCGCGATGATCTGCCAAAACCTCAAAGGCCACCGGCTCGTTGCAACTCCGGCACATGCGAAGGAAGGACTCAGCATGATCGCGCTTCGGATGCGAAGTCCGGGGAAAAGTCAGTGCAATCTCAGAGCACTCCTCCCGGCTCCATGTGGAGATTTCATTTTCGGAATCCGTGTCATCTGTTTCCGCGACTGGTGCGGCAACAGGATTGAACAGCCGCCCGGCTTTTTTCATCAGCCTCTCTGCAAACGAGGCTCTCCGCAGATCATCCGCAGCCGATGAACTTTGAAAATGATAACCTCGGAACGGCTGAAAGGGCGGCTCCAGCGCCACGGGTTCCTGATGCACGAACCAGCCGCGTCCCCGCAGCTCCCACTGCAAATATTGCGCTGAGAGCTGTTCGTGCGGCGTTCTCATGCGCTCGTTCGTATCGGAGCCTGAACCATCCGTGCGAGCAGTGGGTGAAGGTCTGGCCTGGCTTCGATGAACTCCACTTTCTCGATACCTTCCGAGGCCGTGACTTCCTTGATCTTGTCCTGGATGACCCGCTCCATCATTTCGACATACATGAATCGTGTGTCCTGGCGGAAAAAGGTCTCCTTGCGAAAGAGTGCCTCATAGACACGACCGAAAACTGGCACCGTCAGAAGCCAGGCATCGAAGTCTTCAAAGCCAAGTGTCAGCGTATTGCGCAGCAGAAGAGCAAAGCCAATCGCAGTCATCCCGATGGTGATTCCTCCCCAAAGCGTGCCAAATAAGGCGATATAGCCGAAAACAAGAGCGGTCAGCAGCCCGGCGACGATCAACAACTGCAATGCTGGAAACGGCGCGGGAATTTCACAAAAGCGGTAGGAGAAGAACCACGACGTTCCAAACGGCGCTGAGCACAGATCAAAGGTCAGTCGCTCACGTCTCATGCGGAGGTAGTCTCGTTTGGATGAAAGAGGGCCGCCTTCTCGATAATCGAGCCGCACCAACTCCAGGCCCGGCACATTCCGGGTGTTCAGCTCTTGTTCGATGCTCTGGTAAAAAGCATCGGTGGACGTTTCAAACCCGTCGATCAGCGTGTAGGTCGGCGACCTGAGTTCTTCCGGTTTGCGTTTTTTCCAGAGGCCAAACATCGTGGTGGGGGAGGGTTAAAGGTTCACTTGGCGTCCTTGAATTTCTTCATGAGTTCGAGCGTTTCCTCGGCAGGATCAGCTCCCAGCGCTTCAAATACATCAAAAGCCTCGATCATGTCCACCCTTCGTTCACCCAGTTCGATGCGAGCCACCATCCCGTGCTCGCGCCCCAGGGCCGCAGCCAAATCGCGCTGTGTCATGCCAGCCTTCTCCCTCAGCGAGCGTATGTGTTCGCAGAAGATTTTGGAGCGCTTGCCGTGGAGTGGCTTATTCACGCTCGCTTTTTGCCAGCAAAACCGCTTGCCTCCAAAATGAGAGCAGGTATTCTAGGACTCTAAACCACATCTAAAACGCCATGACCTTCCTACGCAGAATCGGCCCTGATCCTCATGCCAACGGCCAGCAGACCCCCGCTTTAGAAAACTGTCCCGACATCTGGGAACTCGCAGACGGTGACTTCGCCATCATTGGCATCGACATGACGGACGCTGCCAAGCCCCTTCTGCCCGCGACGGCTGGCTGTGGCCCCGATGAAAGAATCGTCCGCGTTCCCCGCCGCATCTTGGTGGATGCGAAAGGGGATATTCCAGCCAAGGCCTGACGACTGGCATCAAGCGCGGTCTTCATGGTATGATGGGCGCAATATGCCCGGCTTCATATCGTGGATGGGTAATCATGCGTTTGACCTTCTCTCGGCTGTTGGAATAATCTCCAGCTTGGCTTTTACGGCTGCCAGCTATCGCGAAAACACCAAATCGAGACGACTTTCCAATCTCGTCAGACTGACAGAACAACACCGAGACATCTGGGACGAGAGCCAGGGAAATCCGAAGCTTGCCCGTGTTCGCGATCCTTTGGCTGACCTTTACACGAAGCCAGTGACACCAGAGGAAAGTCAGTTTGTGATGTTGTTGCTGTTTCACCTGCATTGCTGGTATCGGGCGATACTGGGCGGTGAAGTCAAAGTCCTCGAAGGGCTTGAAATGGACATCCAAAACTTTTTGGGCAGACCCGTCCCAAGATTTGTGTGGGAACAACGAAAAGGGTATTTTGATCCTGATTTCAGAGTGTTTGTCGATCAAGTCATCTCTGCTGCATAGTGATCGAGTTGGGCTGTCACCATGCCATATCAGGGGGAAGAAGATGAAGCGTCTCCGATTTTTGTCGGCCTATTTGCAGTGCTGTGTTCACGGCCTCTCAGCCAGAGGAAGATCACCGGCGTGACAATGAGAATGTGGACGAGGCTTGAGATCATGCCGCCGATGACGGGGGTGGCGAGGGGTTGCATGACTTCGGAACCTTGGCGGTGGCTCCACATGATGGGCAGCAGGGAGGCTACGATGGTGGCGACAGTCATCACTTTGGGGCGCAGGCGCAGGCGTGCGCCGTCCTTGACAGCTTGCACGAGATCGCTGTAGGCGAAGGCGGTGCCAAGCTGGGCCATGCGGGCCTTCACGGTTTCCTCCAGATAGACGACCATGACGACGCCGGTCTGAACGGCGGTGCCAAAGAGGGCTATGTAGCCGACCCAGACGGCTCCGTTGAAGTTGTAGCCGAGGAGTTTTTGCAGCAGCACTCCACCGCTCAAAGCGAAGGGCACGGCGAGCATGACGTGCGCGGCTTCCAGGGCGCTGTGATAGACGATGTAAAGCAGCACAAAGATGATGAGAAGCACGATGGGGAAGACGATCTGCATGGTCTGCACGAAGCGGCGCTGGTTTTCATACTCGCCGGTCATTTTGTAGGTCATGCCTTCCCAGTCGATGGTCTTGAGCTTTTGCTCGACCTCCAGCACGAAGCCGCCGAGATCACGATCCTGCACGTTGGCCTGCACATAGGAACGAAGACGACCGTTCTCGCTGGCGATCTCGTTGGCACCGATTTCGCGGGTGATCTTGGCGACCATGCCGAGGGGGATGTAGGTGACGGGTGCGGTGTTTGTGGGTGTTGCGGGTGCCTGGGCCGTCATGCCGCCGCTCATTGGCGGTAAACTTGATGCGCTCATGCCGGAACGTGCGGCCACGAGGATGCTGCTGAGCTTTTCGATGTCATCGCGCTCGCCACGCTGCACGCGGATCTGAATGGGGAACCGCTGACGGCCTTCGATGGTGGTGCTGACATTTTTGCCACCGATGACGATCTCCACCGCATCGAGCACGTCCTTGGCGCTGAGACCGTAGCGGGCCATGGCCTGACGATCCACTTGCACGTTGAGGTAGGGCTTGCCCTGCACACGGGAGGGCGAGACTCCTGCGGCTCCCTCGATGCTGTTGATGAGTTTTTCGATCTCGAAGGCTTTGCGCTGAATGGCGTCGAGGTTGTCGCCATAGATCTTCACGCCGACCTGTGCGCGGATGCCGGTGTAGAGCATGAGGATGCGGTTTTCGATGGGCTGGAGAAAGGCGGGCACATAGCCGGGCACCTGCTTCATCTTTTCGGTGAGTTCGGCTTTGAGCTTTTCCACCGTCATGCCTTCACGCCAGGCGGGATTGCGCTTCACGCTCCAGCGGCCATCGGGGATGTATTCGGGCTTGAGCATGATGGTGGTCTCCAGCATCTCGGTGGGCGCGGGATCGGTGGCGGTTTCAAAACGGCCCAGCTTGCCCGCCACGGATTCGACCTCGGGCGTGGCGGCGATGACGGTGTCCTGCCAGGACATGACGCGCTGGATTTCTTTGAGGCCGGTCTTGGGCATCATCACCGGCATGTAGAGCAGGCTGCCTTCATTGAGCGGCGGCATGAACTCTTTGCCAAATCCAGTCACGGCATCAGCGAGGCGGGGATAGCCTGCATCGCGGATTTTTTTCACGGTGCTGCGGGGCAATCCAAACGCGGTCAGCAGTGAGACACCGAGGATCATCATCGCCATGCCGATGACGGTTTTGCGATGATTGAGCGCCCAGTTCAGCGTCGGCTCGTAGAGGCGCAGGAGGAACTTCATCACGATGTTGCTTTCCTCCGCATGAAACGGACCGCGCACGAGCAAAGAGCACAAGACGGGCACCAGCGTGACGGCGAGCAGTGTGGAGCCGATCATGGCAAAGGTCTTGGTGAAGGCGAGCGGGTGGAATAGCTTCCCCTCCTGCCCGCTGAGCGCAAAGACGGGCACGAAGGCGAGGATGATGATCGCCATGGCGAAGAAGATGGGCCGTCCGACCTGTGTGCAGGCGGCGAGGGTCACGTCCCAAGTCTCTTGGGCATCAAGCCGCGCTCCCTTTTTGTGCTCGGCCTCCTCGCAGTGCCGGATGACATTTTCCGTGACGACGATGGCCGCGTCCACCAGCACGCCAATGGCGATGGCGATGCCGGTGAGGGACATGATGTTGCTGGTGATGCCGAACTCCTTCATCAGCAGGAAAGAGATCAAAATGGAGATCGGCAGCGGCAGTGTGACGATGAGGATGCTGCGGAAGTGCCAGAGGAAAATGATGTGGGCGAGGGTGACGAGGATGAACTCCTCCAGCAGCGCGTGCTTGAGCGTGCCGATGGTGTTGTCGATGAGTTCACTGCGATCATAGAACGGCTTGATGGTGACTCCAGGCGGCAGGCTGGGGGCGATCTGAGCGATCTTTTCTTTGATGCGCTCGATCACTGCTTTGGCGTTTTCGCCGGTGCGCATGACGACGGTGCCGCCCACGGCTTCATGGCCGTTCAAGTCGAGCGCACCACGGCGGAAGTCGCCTCCTATCTGCACGGTGGCAATGTCTTTCAAATAGACCGGCGTGCCTTCCATCGCCTTCACGGTGACGAGTTCGAGGTCTTCCACACTGGTGACGAGGCCGATGCCGCGCAGCACGAACTCCGCGCCGTTTTCCTCCACCACCTTGCCACCGACATTGAGGTTGGCGCTTTGCACGGCGGTCATCACATCCATGAGGGTGACGTTGGTGGCACGCATCTTCGTGGAGTTCAGCTCCACCTGATACTGCTTCACAAAGCCGCCGATACTCGCCACCTCCGCCACGCCTTGCACACTGGCGAGCTGGTAGCGCACATACCAGTCCTGGAGCGAGCGGAGTTGCGCGAGGTCGTAGCCGCCGTCCTTGGCCTGCGTGGCATCCACATCGAAGTAATACTGATACACCCAGCCGAGGCCCGAGGCGTCGGGGCCGAGCTGCGGCTTCACGCCCTCGGGCATGGAGGCTTGCAGGTAGTTCAGCCGCTCCAGCACTCGCGCTCGGGCAAAGTAAGTGTCCACCTTGTCCTCGAAGATGATGGTGATGAGCGAGAAGCCGAACATGGAGGTGGCCCGCACTTCTTTGACGCCAGCGAGACCTTGCAGACCGGTGGAAAGCGGAAACGTGACTTGATCCTCCACCTCCTGCGGACTGCGGCCCATGAAGTCCGCATACACGAGCACCTGGTTCTCCGTGAGATCTGGAATGGCATCCACCGGCGTGAGGTAGATGGCCCTCACACCCAACGCGATGAGCAGGAGCGCCGCACAGGCGACGAGGAAACGATTTTTCAGGCTCCAATGAATGATGGCCTCGATCATGGCAGCGCCTCCCCTGGTTTGATTTCCTTCACGCACTCCAGCATGTCAGCGCCGAAGTAGGGGTTGTGTCCGGCGCGTGTGCCGAGCTGAACCCAGCGGCCTTTGGCGGGGACGTTGGGGATGATTTGATCCACCATCATGCACTCCCAGACTTTGAACTCGGGAGCGCCTTTGGCGGTGCGCAGCGGCTCAATCAAGGCGGTGACGGCGGTGGAAAAAGTGTGGAAGGCGATGCGTGCCTGCTTGATGTCCGTGAAGCCGTGAAAATGCCGCGCTTTGTCCAGCGCATCGAGTTTGGTCTTCAGGGCGGCGTTCGACTTCAGAGTGTCGATCAACTCGCCGGTCTGCATCATCGCGGGTTCGCTGGCTTTGTTGAAGGCGGCGAGATCGTCGGCGGAGAGGGCGGCAGCCATGGCGTCGGCCACTTTGATGAAGCTGCTGATGGCCTGCTGCTGTGCTACGGTGAGATCAGCCATCGGCATGGCAGGTGCCATTGGCTCCGCAGGCGTAGCGAAGGAGCGGTTCATCTCCGCCTGTCCGTCGATGAGCAGGTTGCCATTCGTCACGATCTTGTCGCCCGCCTTGATGCCGGAAAGTATTTCCAGCAGCGAGTCGCCGCGTCGCCCGATCTTCACC
Source organism: Verrucomicrobiaceae bacterium (assembly GCA_027484445.1). Classification (GTDB taxonomy): domain Bacteria; phylum Verrucomicrobiota; class Verrucomicrobiia; order Verrucomicrobiales; family Verrucomicrobiaceae; genus Prosthecobacter. The sequence goes on along the minus strand of JAIXSY010000025.1, from coordinate 53,876 downwards.
ACGCTACGCGCATAGGCACCACCGCCTTGATCGACATAGACCACGGCCTCGGGGCCGGTCTGCATGACGGTGGACTTTGGCACGGTGAGCACTTCCGGCAGCTCCACCTTCACGCTTCCTTCGGCATACAGGCGGTGCAGCAGCTCGCGACGGCCCTCGACAAGAGGATTGGCGAGTTCGACGCGCACTTGGGTGGAGCGGGTGGCTTCATCGAAGTTCGGATCAATGAAGGTGATCTCTCCCGTGAAGACTTTTCCCGGCACCGAGGGCGTGGAGACCTCCACCTTTTGTCCGATCTTGATCCACGGCATGTCCTGCTCGTAAGCATTGAAAAGGAACCACATCATGCTGAAATCGGCGATGGCAAAAAGCTTCTGCCCCATGGTGACATACTGGCCTTCAAAGACCTCATGCTCCACCACGGTGCCGGTGAGCGGAGCGAGGATTTCGGAGTTAAGTGCTTCGGCAGGTTTGGAGTCGAGCGCCACGATCTGCTTTTCGGCAAGGCCCAACTGCCGCAGCCGCAGAGCGGTGTTCTTTTTCAGCTCGCCCGTGAGCTGCCGATACTCGCGCTCTGCCTGCAAAAGCGTCGGGCTATAAATGAGAGCCAGCGGTTCTCCCGCCACGACCTCAATGCCGTGATGATTGGCAAAGAGCTTGTCCACGCGGCCGTCCACATACGCGCTGAGGATGCGATGGCGGCGCTGGTCGTCATTGATGATGCCGGAGACGGGCAGGGATTTGATAAGCGGCTGTTTCTTGGCCTCCACGGTCTGCACCTGCATGACCTGGATTTGATTTTGCGTGAGCGACACGACATCTCCGCCCACTGCATCGAATCCTTTGTCTCCTTCATAAACGGGAGTCAGCTCCATGCCGCAAATGGTGCAGCGGCCTGGCTTGTCGCTCTTGATCCAGGGGTGCATGGCACTTTGATAAAAGATCACCTTCCGTTTGCCGGATTCGGGTGAGGCAGACATGGACATGCCGCCAAACTGATCGCGGAGGAACCAGCCTCCGGCGAGTGCGGCGATAATGAGGATGAGTGTGATGAAGTTTTTCATGGTCTTAGCGAGTCGATGGTGAAAGGGGGCCGCCGGTGAGCGATGCCAGCGAGTGAGCGGCGACGTGTTGAGCCGCGAGGGAACGCTTCTGCTCCTGCCGTGCCTGGAGCAGCGCACGGCGGGCTTCGAGCACTTCGAGCAGTGTGGCCTTGGAAGAAATCCATGCGTTTTGCAGCGTCTCCACGGTCTTTTCCGACTTAGGCAGCACCTCGCTCGTGTAGGCTTCCACGACTCGGCGGTTCGTCTCCGCCTCCGTCAGCAGCGCGGTGGCCTGGGTGAGCAGGAGGCGTTGTTCAGCCGCGAGATCATTCGAGGTGGCGTCACGCAGCTTCTCCGCTTTGGCGATGTCTGCCTTGTAGGCGGAACGATTGAACCACGGGAGGTTCATGCCCACGGTTAGCATGGTCATCACATCCTGGCTGTTGCCGCCCGAGTAGGAATTGACCTGCAAGCCGACGCTGAAGGCCGGCTTGCGCTTCTCGCGGGCCGCATCCGCGTCCGCCTGCGCTCCGTCCACCTGATGACGCATGGCGGCGAGCTTGGGATTTTGACGCTCCAGCTTCACTTTCAGCGCTGCGAATGTGGAGGTGGGCAAGGGCTTCCCAGGTAGAGCGAGAGCAGGCCAGCCACGCTCCGCCGGGCGTCCGAGGAGCAAATTCAACGTGGTGGCAAACTGGCCGCGCTGACGTTCCGCGGTGGCGAGGGTTTGCTGCTGCACCGCCAGCTCGCTTTCCAGACGCAGCGTCTCCGTGGCGGTCGCATCCGGGCTTTTGGAGCGTTCCTCGGCGGTCTTCACGATGGTTTGCAGCCAGCGGACATTTTCGCCCTGCAAGCGCACCACTTCATCCGCGAGAGCGAGTTCCAGCACGGCCTGCGCCACCATGAGGCTGAGTTCGTTCGCGGTTTGTTGGCGTGAGGCTTTCAGTGTCAGTTCATCCGCCACCGCCCGGCGCTTTTCCGCCTGGTAGAGCTTCGGGCGGGGGAGCATCTGATCAATGCCCACGGAGATGTCGCCGTTGCCCTGGCGGTTCATCTGGCTGGCGAACAGCGTGCCCAGCCCGAGCTGCGGGTCTTGCCAAAGCCTGATCGCACCGATGGCTGCGGTGGCGGCCTCCGTCCGCGCTCTTGCGGCTTGAATGGAGGGATGACTGGCTACCGCCTCCTGGGCGAGTCGGCCAATCCAGGAAGAAGTGACAGTGGCGGGTGTGTCCTCAGCGGCGGAGGCCGTGAGGCTGAGGCTGGCGAAGGCCAATGCCTGCAAAGTGGGGAAGGAAATGCGTTTCATGGGGTTCTCATCGAAAAAGGGGTGGAGCATCCGAGGTCGTTGCCCGTGGTGTGCGGGCACAATTCACCTGTCAGAGTCCGCCAATTCAGATGAGAAGGGCGCAGTGCAGCGTCAGCGCCGCTGGCCGGTGTGGCCGTGCTGCTGCGGGCATAATGACAGCCCGAGTCTCCGGCGTGCCAGCCAGAGGGTGCAGCCCTTTTTCCGCCAAAGGCAGCGCTAGCGGCATGAGCTTTGAGACTGGTGTTGTCTGCGCAGGCAGCGCAGGATTGGGAGCCTCCGGCGTCTGCGCGGGAGCCATGCTGCATCCGCATTCGCCGTTGATGCAGCAACCCTGCTCACAAGGGGCGGTTTTGACCTCGCTTTCGCCGTTTCCTGCTCCAACTGCCGCCCCGGCACCAGCGATCACCGCCATCCAGAGGAAGGCGGTGATGAAGGTTTTGATCCAAGGGCAGTTCATGACGGGAAGAAGCGTTCGTGCTGGTGCAACTCCGCTCCTTATACAACCCCTCAAGAATGTTTGAAAACATTTTGCGGGTTGCTTCACGCTGCCACAAATAGCTGACTCATCACCATGAGTTGGCGCGATGACGATCAGCAACCCTATTTACCACCTGGCCGGGATGCGCGGGAAGTGGGATGCTCGGCTCTGCTGGAGGGCTTCGCCATCCATCGTAGCAACGGCCAGAGAGTCCATGCCACGAGTGTGAGCAGGGATGACGGTCCTTTTCTCTGCCCTGGCTGCCTTTCCGATGTGATCCACCGGCGTCCTTGGAAAATGCGCGACCACTTTGCGCATCACGCCCGGTTATCACCTCTCGACACCTCGCGGGAGTCCTGGCTGCATTATGAGTGCAAGCGCCGCATCTACGAAGACCTGCGCTCATCCTGTCCTGGCTCCGAATGGTTCTGTGACACCAAAAAGATTCGAGGGAACCGGGAAACACGCCGCAAAGCGCGAAAGCCAGACATTGAGGGAGCAATCAAGGGCAGGCGGGTGGTCATTGAAGTGCAAAAGTCCGCCCTGGGTATCCGCAGTCTCATAGCCCGCACTCGTGACTACTCAGAGCTTGGTATTGCTGTCCTCTGGGTGGTGCCTTTGACCCGCGAGATAGGCGAGGAGATTTTCCGCCCGAGGCTGATCGAAAGATACCTTCATGCGATGTATTTCGGGAGGGTCTATTACTGGCTGCCTGGCATGGGTGGCGAGGTTCTGCCCGTTCACTTCGCAGCGGCGACGCGCTCAGTGACATTTCGATCCAATGAGAATGGCTATTGGGAGGAGGCGGGCAGCTTCGAAAAGCCTTACAAGATCATCAGACGCCCCCGGCCTTACCGGGGCACCCTACCCATTCATCGCGCCTTCAGAATGCGTGACCGCGAGGAATTCATGCCGTGGGGAGAAACCAGGCCGGTGCCTCGTGCGCGGCTTTGGATGGATACCGTCCGCCGTTGGTGGCCTGACGATGACGCCCCCTTTCTTCGACATCACTATCCATCCACGTTCGGAGAGTTGGAGGAGGAAGATTAACCCCATACGAAATCACCATGCCAGTCAGTCTAACCGTAGTGAAGCGCCTGTTCGCCAAATCCGGCAACCAGTGCGCCATTCCCTGGTGCCATGCACCGCTTGTCGTGGAGGATCATTCCATCGCGGAAATCTGCCATATCAGGGCGCGGCGCAAAGGCGGGCCGAGATACGACCCCGTGCTGACCGCCGCTGAAAAGGACGACTTCAAAAATTTGATCCTGCTGTGCCCGACTCATCACACCGAGGTCGATAAATCGCCGGTTAAATACTCCGTCGATATTCTCACCGAGATCAAGGAGATGCACGAGCGTGAGTCTCAGAAGGAGATCACGCCGCGCATGGCTGAGCAAGCCGCGCTCATTCACGCGAAACAGTCGAAGAAGACTACAAACAGCATCAAGAGCAGCCCCATTCACGGGAATGCGGATGCGCGGGCGACTTCTGGTGGTGTCGCCGTCGCCATCGGCGGTCACAACCAAGGCAAGATCAACATTCACGTCGGCGGCAAACCCAAAAAAGAGACTGGCAGATACCCGGCGAACAGCATCGGCGCTGACGCCAACCTCTCCGGCTATGTCGATTACCTCTGTGACCTGTATGTGAAGTTCATGTCACCCATTGAGCGAGATGAAGCCGCTTTGTGGAGCAAGATCGGCAAGCACATCAAAACAAAGTTCCGGCTCATCAAACGCAGCCGGGGCCACATTCCCGTCGAGAAGTTCCCCAAACTGGTTGAGTTCCTGGTCTATGAAAAGCTGGCGAAAACTCCGGTCGGGCAAAAGCACGTCCGAAATGGAATGAGGCTGTGCAGCACGTTTCAGGAATGGCGGGAAGGAAAGTAGAGCCTCAAATTTCCGCTTCATTTGAGGCTGGATTGATTCCAGATGTCGCCCACTTGCTGGTAAGCGGGCGAGGTGACCAAACCATCTGTGACCGATTGGGTAAATAGCTCGTCAAAAGTGATCTTTAGATCGTCAGATTGAACCAGGGCGATGTCGTTGTTGGTGATAAAAACGAAATTTCCAGGTTCAGAGCAAGGTCTGATCTCGCCACACTCGAACTTCAAACCAAGGCCACCATCATAGTCCTCCGTGATCAAGCTGGGAACCTCGTGAAGTTGAATTTTAAAATCCAGGCCTGGCGTGTTTTTGCCGACAATGGCTCTCATTTTCCCGGTGTTGGTGTTCTGCCTCGTGTCATGCAAGAGATTAAAGGTCACCTCCCACTTTTGATGGGCGTGCCTGGAATGGTCGGCCTTGATGAGCGAGAGTATCGACGCCAAATGCTCGGCTCCATGGCCGCCAATGGCGGTGTCGGTTATCTGAATTCGGAAAACCTCTTCTTCAGGATCATGATGCACAAGCAACTGCGAAAGATCCTCGCGGATTTCAGCTTCTCTGTCTATGTGCCGAGTATAGTTCAGGAATTGATAACCGGCTTGGTTTCTTGTCATCACGTCCACAATGGAGCATGGGCGAAATGCTCCCCTGAGAGGCCCGAGATTGAGATGGGCTGCATTGTTCTTCACATCATGAGCCAGCTTTGCAAGGACCTCGCCATAAGAGTCGAGGTCAGTTTGGTTCACTACCTGGTAGTGACCGGTGAGCGTGTCCCCAAGGCGGGTCAGATTCCTTTCATAATCCACAATCTTGTAGGAGTTGCGCAGGTGATCGAATACGCCTGGATTCCAGATGACGGGAGGTTCGGTGTTAGCTATGCCTGCGCTGTAGCCAAACTTTGATACAAACTGCCCTGAAGGGGCCATCGTGAATGTGAAGTCGCTCATGATTCTCGGGAGAGTAGTTAGCGAGGGTGACTGTTCATTCGTCAGGTATCAATAAAAAGTGGCCGGTTGATTAACCGGCCACTTGAACTGCCCGAGATTGAGCCTGCTGAGTGTAAAGGTTATTTCTTCTCCGCCGCTTTCACTTTGGCGACGAACTTGGCGGCGTCTTTGTGGAAGTCCTTAGTGCAGGATTTGCAGCAGAGATACACATCCGTGCCTTCGTGGGTGACTTTGACGGCCTTGCCCATGGTGCCGAGGTCTTCATCGGAGACGACGCACTTTTTGAGTGGGTAGGTGGCTGGGACGCCAGCATCAGCGGCGGAGACGATGCCCGCGCCGAGGAGCAGACTGGTGAGGAGGGTGAGGACGAGTTTCATGATGGATTCAGAGTTTGGGTTTGTGATTGTCCAAATGTGCGGACGTGGGGTGCAACGCCGCTGCTGGGCTAACCCCTCAAGATTCTTTTTTCCTCGAAACCGTGGTTGAAAATGAAAAACCGCCTGCGAGGTGAGTCGCAGGCGGCTTTGGAGGCTTCCAGTGTGCTTAATGCTGCGTGCAGTGGCGCAGAGCACCACCACAGGATTTGCACACATGCTTGGTGAGGCTGCCAGTCTTCATCATGGCGATGACCTGGTTCTCACAATCCGGGCAGGACATGCGACTGGCGTCACGCAGGGTGACGATGCCTTTGTTGCCCGGCCCGTAACCCGTGGACGGCGCTTTGAAGTGGATGGTGCCGCACTTGTCACAGCTCACGGCGGCTGTGGGCGCGGAGGATGGAGCCTGGCAGGACGCGAGGACCAGCGTGCCGATGGCGGCGAGTCCGAGGAGCGAGGTGCGGATGAGTTTGGATTTCATGGTATGGATGCGTTTGGTTTGTGTTTGGTTTTCGGAGCGAGTGACTGACCCGCCCTCATCGTCTGCAACTCCACCTCCGAGAGAACCCCTCCATCTTCACAACCCGCGCATCATGCAGCGCAAAATCAGCGCGTCACAGGCTGGCATCAAGCATCTGACGAAGCATCTGACGTGCTCGATAAACACGCACTTCCACCGCTTTGACCGAACAACGCAAAACCGCTGCGATCTCGGCCTGGCTCATCTGCTCGACGGCGAACAGGAGCAAAGCCTCCCGTAGCTCAGCAGGCAATCTGGCGATGGCTTTGTTCACCATCGCGGCCTTTTCGTTCAGAGTGGCGGCGTCGTCCGGCGTGAGTTGCGGATCGACCGGATCATGGGTCAGCTCACCAGCCTCATTCTCCATGGGGACGGTGGGATGCCTGCCTTTCCACCGGGCATGACTGCGGGCAAGATTTGCCGCGATGTGAAAGAGGTAGGTCGAAAAGGCAGCGGTTGGCTTGTAGCTTTTCCGACGGGTGTAGAGACGGACGAAGGTTTCCTGCGCTAGATCGGTGGCCGTGGCATGATCTCCGACCATGCGGAGGAGGAAGGACGCCACTCGATCACGCCAGCGGTGCATCAGCTCGTTCAACGCCATATCCTCGCCCGCAGCGAGCTTCTGCATGAGCTGAATGTCCTCCTCGTCTTGATAGCTCATGAGTGGCACGCGTGGTTAATGCCCGTGGCTGACGGGTTCCGCCGCCACGCCGATGACCTGCGGGAGCATGGCATCGAGATATTGGCGTGCCTGGGCCTCGGTCATGAGTCCTGCTGTTTGCTGAAGGTGCCGCAATAGAGCCTTCTGACATTCGACGTGAACGGCGGCCTGCTCCTGCAAGGCGGCGCCAAACTCCGGCGAAGACAGGTTTCCTTGAGCAGCGAGCTGGCCGAGTTTTTTCCTGGCGGCCATCACCTTCATGCACAAGGCCTCGCAGGTGGGCTTGTAGGCGAGGTGCTGGGCTTTGACCTTCTCAAACTGAATGTCGTCGAGTTTGAGTTCCTGGTGCAGCCATTCCAGCTCGGGAAGCATTGTCTCGCCATCATGCGAAGTGGCGTCCAGACGAGTGCCGCACTGGCATTGGTTGCGCGTGATGAAAAAAGCCGCCAAGGAGGCTGCGACGGCAAGAATGAGGATGATGAGGCCGCGTTTCATTCCTGGGTGGCGAGATGCGCTGGATGCAGCGGATTGATGGAGGCGAAGTAGGCGGTGCGCTGGGCGGATGCGCTGTTTTCACTCACGGTAAAACCGCCGAGTCCTGCGCCCGCCGCGAGCATCACGGTGACTACTGCAACGGCAGGGACGGGCTTGGCGATCCAGAGCAGCAGCGCATCCACGATCTCGCGCCATCCGCCGAGGGCGGGCACCGGAGAAGCCACGGAGACACGTTCCCAGACCTCGCGATTGAAAGAGGCAGGCAGTTCCATTTTGGGATGAGACTGGCGAATGAGGGAGTCGAGTTCGTGATCGTTCATGACACGGAAGATGTCGGATGATGGATGGAAGATCAACCCGCCAGGTCATCCGTTCCTAGCGGGTTGCTGGTTTGGCGGCGGGTTAGTTCGCACACTGCCTGCGCTCGGCGGTGGTGCAGCTTTTGCCTGCATGAGGGACGGCACAGCCGGTGTTGCACACGATACTCTTGTTCACCACGATGCCGCTTTTGATCCCATTGCTGGTGTAGCGGGTCTTGGTGTCGCAGCAGGACTTGAACGCGGGGGCCGATGAGGGGCGGGCCGGAGTGTTGAATCCAGGAGGCAGTCCTTTCCAAGGGTTGGCGATGGCACTGGTGGAACTGAAGCCGATGATGGTGGCGACGGCGAGGATGGCGAGATTCGTTTTCATGGTTGGATTTGGTTTGGTTTGGTTGGACGCGGTGTTGTGCGTTCATCCAGTGCAACTCCACCGTCATGAAAAGCCCTCTGCTTTTCTGCAAATTTATGACGCGGTTGAATAGCGGGGCGTGAGGCTCGTCGAAACCCGTGCTGCCCGCACTCATCGAAACGGGCGGCTTTGAATTCAACTAAACTACAAGCCATGAAGTCATTCACGAAACTCTCGCGCACTGCCACCGTCACGGGTGCCGTGCTTGCGGTGGCGCTGGTCGCTACCATCGCCCTGCCTGCCCAAGCCGCCTATGTGGCGGAGAAAACTGTCTCCACAGCACGCACCGCCGTCATGCACCTGTGTCAGCGTTTCTGCGGGAACCATCATCATCACCACGGGCATCGGTGGTGCGGTCATGGTGAGGACTACTGGTGCCCTGGGCACTGAGATCGCGTCAGTGCTTGCCATCGTCTTTCTCCATCGCCTTCATGAAATGCGCACCGTCTTCGGGGGACATTAGGCGGCTGATTTCCTCGTGATGGCGGTGCTTTTCTTCTTTGCTGCGAGTGGGCTTGATGCTGAAGGGGCTGCCGTTGCCGTGGAAGGCGATTTCGATCTGCTGGATACGGGCGGCCTGCTCGTCGTTGATGTGATAGGTGGTCTTCCATTTCGTCACAGTTTTTGAAATGGAGGCGGTCTGCTGGTGAATGGCGGAAAAGTGCAGGACAAGGGCCGGAATTGCCAGAAGCAGGATCGGCACGCCGATGAGCATGGCCTTGTCGCGAGGGGCGAAGGCCGCCGGAGTGGCCGGTGCTTTCTTTTTGCGGGCGGCTTTGCTCACGGTGTGCTCGGGTTGAGTTTGGCAGTGCCGCCGAGGAGGCGCAGCGCATTCATGATGACGAGCAGTGTCGCGCCGGTGTCGGCGAGGATGGCGAGCCAGAGGCTGGTGTGGCCGGTGAAGGCGAGGATGAGGAAGATGGCTTTCACGATGAGGGCGAAGGCGACGTTGAACTGGATGATGCGCAGCGTTCTCCGACCTAGCGCGATGGCTTCGGCCACGCGGGTGAGGTCGTCCTGCATGAGGGCCATGTCGGCGGTCTCGATGGCGGTGTCGCTGCCGATGGCTCCCATGGCGATGCCGACACTGGCAAGGGCGAGCGCGGGGGCGTCGTTCACGCCGTCACCGATCATGCCGACGTAGTGATGCTCGGCCATGAGGCGGCGGATGTGCTCGATTTTTTGTTCGGGCATGAGGTCGCCGTAGGCTTCGTCGATGCCTGCTTGCCGGGCGATGGCATCGACGGTGCGTTGGTTGTCGCCGCTGAGCATGACGACTTTTTCAAGGCCTGCGTCATGGAGCAGGATGAGGGCGTTGGCGGCCTCGGGGCGCAAGGTGTCGCCGATGGCGAGGATGCCGAGTATCTTACCCTCGCAATCTTCATGCGGGGTGTGGCCGAGGATGGCGAGGGACTGGCCTTTGTTTTCGATCTCGGTGAGCCGGGCCTCGATCTCGGGTGAGCAGATGCCGAGTTCGTGCGCCATCTTGTGATTGCCGATGAAGTGCGGGTGGCCGTCGATGACGGCGGTGGCTCCGCGTCCGGTGACGGATTGGTATTGGGTGGATTCCGCCCAGGTGATGCTTTTGGCTTGGGCGGCGATGACGACGGCTTTTGCCAGCGGGTGTTCCGAATGCGCATCAATGGCAGCAGCGCGGCGCAGCACTTCTTCTTCGGTCATGTCACCGATGGGGATGACGCCGGTGACTTGCGGCCTGCCTTGCGTGATGGTGCCGGTCTTGTCCACGGCGAGGGCACGCAGCTTGCCGACGGCTTCCAGATACGCACCGCCTTTGATGAGCACGCCGCGCCGTGCGAGTGCGGTGAGGCCGGAGACGATGGAGACGGGGGTGGCAATGACGAGCGCACAGGGGCAGGCGATGACCAGCAGCACGAGGGCGCGATACGTCCACTCCGACCACGCGCCGCCCATGAGGAACGGTGGGAACAAGGCAACCAACAGCGCGACCACGAACACGGCGGGCGTGTAGATGGTGGCGAACTTGTCCACGAAGCGCTGCGTGGGAGCTTTCTGTTCCTCGGCTTCCTCCACGAGCTGGATGATGCGGGCGAGCGTGCTGTCACTGGACGCTTTGGTGACACGCACGGTGAGGGAGCCTTCACCATTGATGGTGCCCGCGAAGACGGGATCGCCGGGCTGCTTCTCCACCGGCACGGATTCGCCGGTGATGGGCGCTTGATTGACGGAAGAGGCTCCAGTGATGACCTCACCATCCAGCGGAATGCTGCTGCCGCTGCGCACACTGATCTCGCTGCCGATGGTGACTTCTGCCACAGGCACTTCTTTGGTAACGCCATCGGCTCCGCGCACGAGCGCGGTCTGAGGCGTGAGTTTTAACAACGCGGCGATGGCACGCCGCGCTCTGCCGACGCTCCAGGACTCCAGCAGCTCTGACAGCGCAAAGAGAAACACCACGGCGGCTCCTTCCGCGCCTTCACCCACGAGCCATGCGCCGGTGACGGCCACGGTCATGAGCACGTTCATGTCGAGCCGCCGTTTTCTCAGCGCTTTGAATGCTGCGGGGAAGACGAGCAAGCCTCCCGCGAGTGTGGCAAGGGCATAGCAACTCGTGTGGAGCGGCGATGGTCCGAGCTTGAGCCATTGCAAAAGCATCCCAGCTCCCAGCAAGGCACCGGAGGCGATGACGAGCGCATTACGCGGCAGCGGTGTGTCGTCATGGCCGTGCTCGCAGGAGCCGCAGGATTTGGATTCAGATTCGTCGTGGTGTTCGGTTCTCATGGCTCAAAAAATGGGTTGCTGCTGAATAGTTCCAACGGGGTTTCGTCTGTTGAGATAAGCCGCCATTTGGCGGCAACGAATCAAACCTAACTCACAATGAACAAGCTCATCACCCTCCTGGCCGTCACGGCCAGCTTTGCTGTCTTCACTCCTGCCGCTGTGCAAGCGAGTGATCAGCATCACTCCTCCAGCCGCAGCTACTCGCACGCCTGCACCTCCTGCGGGTCGTCCGTGTATCGCGAGCGCGTGTATGCGGGCCGCAACAACTGCGGTGAACCCGTCTATGCCTGGCGCACCGTGGGGCACAGTTGCCGTTCGAGTTCCAGTCATGGTGGTGGTCACAACTCCGGTCATGGCTCCAGCTACGGCAGCCGTGGTGGTTCTCACATCAGCCTGCCAGGCTTTCATTTCGACTTTGGCGGCCGTTCCGGACGTCACTAACCCAGGGAGTGGAATCCCTGTTTCCAAACAAGCCCGTCGGAGAATGGATGCTCCGGCGGGTTTTTGCTTCGATGGGGAAGAATGCCTCATGCGGTTTAGTCAGTGCCGCCCATGAGTTTTTGAATGCTTGGTGAGCTGTAGGCTTCACCGGCGAGCTTGCCGTCCACAAAGGCCCGCACGCCCCAGGCGTGATAGCGGACGCCGGTGGCCTCAATGACTTTAACGCGGGCACGTTTGCCGCTACCGGTGCGGACAGAATGGCGCGGCGTGAAGGTGAAGTTGACGGACTTGGTCTTCACATCGGCTTTTTTGCTTTGCGCCAGCTCCACATTCTCCGTGCCGCTGCCATGCTTGACCACCTTGTCCGAGTCGAGGTTGTCGCCAAAGAAAGCCCATTCGAGGCGCACGGCGGCAGGTTTTTCGAGATGAAAGGCGGTGGCGGAGATTTCCAGCCAGCGGCTCTGCACCTCCTGCGGGTCTTTGCCTTTGGGGTCGTTGTGCTCGCTCTTGGCGGCAACCTGGAGCTTGATCACATTGTCGGCGAGCGCCGCACCTGTGGTGGTGAGCAAGATGCAGACGATGTGGGCGGTAATCCGGCGGAGGGAACTCCGGCGGCTGTGGGTGGATGTGGTTCGGTTGATCATGGTGTGGTTTAGGGTTGGAAAAACTTCGGCCATGCCTGGATGGCGATGAGCGCCGCCAGGGCGGCCAGCAAAAGGCAGGTGAGATAGGCGGCGCGGATGCGCAGCGCAGAGGCCGCCGCGTTGAAGTGCCAAACGCTGCGCATTCCCCAAGCACCGAGCGCCGCCGCGATCACCATGGTCAAAGCCAGGCCGATGCTGAAACAAGTCGCGACGGCCAAACCGAGAACCAGCCGCCCGGATTGAAGACATGCCATGAGGATGCCCAAAGTCAGCGGACAGGGCATCATCCCTGTCACCGCGCCGAGCAGAATCATTTGCGCCGTGGAAGATCGCTGAACACGTTCCACTTCCACGGTGAAGTCCTGTGTTTCTGCGTTTTCATCGGCTGTGCCACCGCCCCAAATCGCGAGCGCCTCGGCTTTGCGGACGTTTTGCCGGGTGCGGATGAACATCCAGACCGCCACTCCTAAAGTCACCATGGCTGAAAACATCTCAAACCATGGCTGGAGACGACCGAGCTTCCAATGGCTGCCATAGTGCGTGGCCAGCATGGCAATGACCCAGATCGTCACAGTATGAGAGAGAGCAGCGGAGATTCCTAGCAGGGATGCCTGCCACAAGCCTCCTTTCGTGGAAACGAGCATGGAGGCCAGAACCGTCTTTGAGTGAAGCGGTTCAATGCCATGAACCACGCCAAGCAGCAGCGGGGCCAGGAAATACAGGATTCCTCCGGCGCTGCTGAAATACTCGACAAGCACATTCATGGCATGGTGGGGTGAAAAGCAGCGGTGCCACGCCAAGCGCTGTAGCAGAGCAGCAGCAGGAAGATGAGGATGAGCACCATGACGGTGACGGCGCTCCACGCCGGTCCTCTGGGGCGTCGCAGCACGGCGACAAAACCCGTCAGCCAGCCGCTGAAGACTAAAATTGGACTGATGATGCGGCAGAGGGCAAAAGCGATCATGTCGCCAGTCTCTTCACCAGGGCGATGATGACTGAGGGTGCCGGTCAACAAACCGGCCATGAAGATGACCAATGCGGCAAGAGACAAGTAAACCGCCCCTTTCGCCATGGGCGTGAGTGAAGAGGGAGGTTCATCTTGCATGGTGTTGGTGGGCTTACTTGCGGCCTTTGATCCCAGTTTCGTAGGCAGGGTGAAGCAGCACGATCTGGCGCACGAAGTCCGGGCCGATAAGCGGGTTGTGGAGCTTGATCTGAACCCTCATGCCCGGCTTCAAGTGGGCTGGAAGCGCTTCCGTCTCATCGTGCCAAAATTTGGCCCACTCCGAGTAAACAAACTGGCGCACCGGGCCACCATCCTGCGCAAAAGTGATCCAGCGCGTGGAATGATCGACAGACTGGACGACACCCGTCATTGTGGTGCCCATCGGGCGAATCGCGCTGGCGGTGGATGAAAGGAACAGGCCAGTGATGGCAGAAAAAAGAGCGATTTTGATGAACATGTTCATGGTCATGGCTGCCCGGCCAGCAGCACCGCTCTCACGGCGGAGCGATGCTGTGGCGGACGCGGGTGAAGGGTTACTTTTTCTTCTCCTCCTCACCATGCGCACAGGTGCAGGCGTATTCCTTGTTCTTGCAGGTGGGGCAGTCGTTGAGGTTCAGGTTGAACTTCTCGGTGACGGACTTGGCGTCCGGCTTGGCCTTGATCTGCACCACGGTGGGGAGGTCGTTGCCTTCGGGGACGGCTTTGTCAGAGATCAGCATGTTGCCCTCCTTGGTGAAGCTCAGCTTGGTAGGGGAGGAGCGGTCGCCAAGGGTGACGCTGATGACTTGCTCGCCTGGGGCGACGACTTTCATGTCGTCGTCGATGAAGCGGATTTCGACTTTCTTGTCTTTGTTCACGAAGAACTCGACGTGGGGCTCGACCTCGGTGATGAGCTTGCCGCCGGTGGGACCGGCTTTGCCAGCGTGTTCCTCGTGGTCGTGCTTGTCTTTGTCAGCCGCGTTGACGCTAAAAGCGAGCGCGAGGGTGAGAAGAGTGGTGATGAGTTTGGATTTCATGGGCTTGGGTTGTGTGTTTTGCTTGGGTTCGGTTTGGTTTTGCCTCGGCGGCGGAAGCGGTGGCCCCCGCCGATTCGGAAAGGGTTGGGTCAATGTGAGGCGGGAGCATCATTCTCGATGGCAGTGGCGGCGGCTTTGCGCCCGAAGGTGTAGAACACCGTGGGCGTGACGCCGAGGCCGAGCAGGGTGCTGGTGACGAGGCCGCCGACGATGACGACGGCGACAGGGTGGAGGATTTCCTTGCCCGGCTGATCGGCAGCGAGCACGAGGGGGATGAGGCCGATGCCTGCGGCGAGCGCGGTCATGAGCACAGGGACGAGTCGTTCCTTGGTGCCGCGAATGACCATCTTCTTCGTGAAGCCCTCGCCCTCGTGCTGCATGAGGTGCAGGTAGTGGCTGATGAGCATGATGCTGTTTCGAGCGGCGACACCGGCAACGGCGATGAAGCCGACGAGGGTGGCGATGCTGATGTTGTTCAGCTTGAAGTAGGTGAAGACGAGGCCGCCGACGAGAGCGAGCGGGATGTCACAGAGCACCTGAAGGGCGAAGAATGGCGTGCGGAAGTAGCCATAGAGAAGGAAGGCGATGACGGCGAGCACCACAAGAGTGAAGATGGCGATGCGCTGCGTGGCCTCCTTCTGCGCCTGGAACTCGCCCTCGAAGGTGACGAAGTAGCCTTCGGGCATTTTCACTTTGGCGGTCACTTCATCCCGCAGTTTGACGACAAGGTTGGACACGTCCTGCACGGTGGGCTTGATGGCGAGGGCGAAGCGGCGCTGCGAGTTCTCGCGGAAGATGACGTTCGGCCCCTTGGCCTCACGCACATCGGCGACGAGGGAAAGCGGAATGCGCTGACCTTCACCGGCCTCCATGGGCAGCTCGGCGATCTTGTCCGGTGAGTCGCGCCACTCGACAGGCAGGCGGGTGACGAGGCTCACTCGGCGCTGGCCTTCACGCAGCTCGGCGACTTCTTTGCCACCGATCAAAGCGGAGAGCTGTTCGTTGAGCTTGCCGGGGGCGATGCCATAGGCCTTGGCGCGATCTCGGTCGGCCTCGATGCGGAGTTGCGGGATGGATGAGGTTTGGTCGAGTTTGCAATCCTCAAAGCCTGGAATGGTCTTGGCGATGGTTTGAATCTCAATGCCGAGCTGGCGCAGCTTTTCGAGATCAGGGCCGAAGACCTTGATGGCAACAGGCGCGGAAACGCCGCTCATCATGTGGCCGATGCGGTCGGCGAGCGGGCCGCTAACGACGGCGAAAACACCGGGCACTGTTTTGAGCTTTTTGGTGATGTCGGCGATGATTTCTTTGCGGCCACGGCCTTCTTTGGAATGGCCCTCGCCATCTCCCTCACCTTTGCGGAAATCCACGTCAAACTCGGCGGTGGAGACTGGCACCACATGATCGCCGCGCTCCGCACGGCCCAGACGCCGCCCCACTTTGGAGACGCCTTCGACGGAGAGAATCTGCTGCTCCAGCACATCGGAGATTTTGTTCATCTCCTCCAGCGAGGTGCCTGGGGCGGCGGTGGCAGCGACGAGCGCGGTTTCTTCCTGGAACTTAGGCAGGAAGTCCTTGTTCATCTTCGGATAGAGCGAGAACGCCGCGATGACGATCATCAGCACGATGCCGAGCATGACGAGCGGCTGGCTGAGGCCGAAGCGCAGCAGGGTGTTTTCCAGCAGCCACTTCATGCCACGGGTGAGGAAGCCGTCTTTGTGCTCGTGGCCGTGCTTGGGATTCAGCAGAATCGAGCACAGCACGGGAATGGCAGTGAGCGAGACAATGAAGGACGCGATCATCGAAATGATCGTGGCGATGGCGATGGGAGCGAACAGCTTGCCCTCAACCCCCGTCAATCCCAGCAGCGGCAGGAACACCAGGATGATGAGAACGGTGGCGTAGAGGATGGAGTTTCGCACCTCGCCGGAGGCTCTGCCGATGACCTGCAACTTCGGGTGCGGGTGAGGCAGGGCTGCGTTTTCCCGCAGACGGCGGAAGACGTTCTCCACATCCACAATGGCGTCATCCACCACCATCCCGATAGCGACCGCGAGTCCGCCAAGGGTCATGCTGTTCACACTGATACCCATCCAGAGGAAGACGAGCATGGTGATCCCGAACGAAAGCGGCATGGCCATCAGCGTGATGAAAGTGGTGCGGAAGTTCAGCAGAAACAGGAACAGGATGATCGTGACCATGATGGCCCCATCACGAATGGCCTCGGTGAGATTGCCGATGGCGTTATCAATGAAGTCCTTTTGCTGGAAGAGCAGCGTGGTCTCGACACCCGGCGGAAAGCTGGCATTGAGTTCTTGCAGCGCCGCTTTGACCTGATCCGTCAGCGCACGAGTATCAAAGCCGGGAGACTTGGTGATAGACATGATCACCCCATAGGTTGGTGATTTCTCCGGTGTCTGGCTGACAGTGGCATCGCCGCGCATCGGCTCAATGCCCCAGACCACATTTGCCACGTCACCGATGGAGATGGGGCGGTCATTGACCTTCTTGATGGACGTGCGGGCGATGTCATCCAGCTCGACGGTCATGGCGAGATTGCGCACCATGATCTCGGTGGAGCCGGTATTGATAAAGCCGCCCGTGGTGGTGCTGGCAGCCTCGGTGGCGGCCTGCTCCAGCTCGTCAAAGCTGACACCATTGGCCTGCATCTTGAAGGGATCAGGCTGGATTTCGATGCGCTTCACACCGCCGCCCATGTTGAGGATTTCAGCAATGCCGGGAACGCTTTTCAGACGACGCATGATCGTCCAATCCGCCAGCGAGCGCACCTCACGCGGCGGCAGGTAGCCCGGCTCGCCTTCCTTGATGGTGGAGCGCACACCGACGAGCAAAATCTCGCCCATGAGGGATGCCACCGGAGTCATGAAGGGCTGCACGCCCTCGGGAAGCTGGCCGCGCGCGGCCTGTAGCCGCTCCTGCACAAACATGCGTGCCCGGTAGATGTCCATGTCCCAGCCGAACTCGGCATACACGAGGGACAGAGCCACGTCAGAGTTCGAGCGCAGGCGAGTCAGCCCAGCCACGCCCATGAGAGCTGTTTCAATGGGCTGGGTTACACGCGTCTCCACTTCCTCCGGCGCGAGGCCGGGAGATTCCGTCAAAATGATGACGGTGGGCTTGGTGAGGTCTGGCAGCACCTCCACGGGCAGCTCGGTGGCTGTCTTCAAACCCATCACCATGAGGATGAGTGCGGCCCCGATGATGAGCGCCCGACTGGCGAGCGCCCACTGGATCATTTTGTTGAGCATGGCTTACGCGGCCTCCTTTTCAGTGTGTTTTGGGGTGGGTGCTTCGTCAGCGTCAGGGCGGCTTTTCTTCGTGAAGATGGCGAGCAGCAGGAGCACAAACAAAACACCGCAGCCATACTTCCACAGCGGGCTGGCACCTTCTTCCTCGCTGTGTCCATGCCCGTCGCCACCACCCTTTTGTGCGGCCATCTCGGCTTTTTTCTCGGGTGTCAGCTCACCACCATCGGCAGCATGTTCATGGCCGTGCGCGGCATCCAGCGCCTCTTTGAGCGAGACACTGCTGGCTCCGGCAAAGGAGAGCGAATAAGCACCGCGAGTCACCACTTCATCCGCTGGCAGCAGGCCGCTGAGGATTTCGACAAAGCGGTCATTGATCTCACCAACAGTGACAGCCGTTTTCACAAAGGCGTTCGCCAGATCGAAGTCCTTTACATAGACGAAGCGGTTGCCGCCCTCACCCTGCAAAGCGGCACGTGGCACGCTGACGACATTTGCTCGTTTGCTCATGACGATGCTGAACTCCGCCCGCATGTCTGCACGGAGCTGGCCGCCGGTGTTCGGCAGGCGGAAAATCGCATCAATGGTGCCGCTGGCCTTGTCCGCGCTGGTGCCGAAACGCAACAGCTCGCCATCGAACTTCTCATTCGGCAGTGCCGCGACTTTGATGTGCGCCACGGTGCCCGTTTTCATGCGCCCTGCCTGATGCTCCGGCACACGAGCCACGGCATAGACTTCGCTGAGGTCGGTGATCTCCAGCATCGCCTTCTCAGGGTCAATAGGATCGCCAAGCCGTGCATCCACATGAGTGACGAGTCCGCTGAGCGGTGCCTTGAGCGAGATCACCGGCGGCGGATCGCCCGGCTGGCGGCTCTCCACCTTCGCCACTTCGTCGCCTGCTTTCACGGTGTCTCCGGGCGTGAGTTTCAGCTCGATGATACGCCCCGGAATGCGGCTGCTGACAGCGGCAACTTTGCTGGGAATGGCCTCGATCCGGCCCAGAGAGAAGATGGTGGCCTCGAAGTCGGTTTCCTCGACTTCGACAGTCTCGATGCGGAGGTTTTTCACGCCGGTTTCATCCAGCACGACGGTGTTGGCGGCGCGTTTGGCGTCTTCGGCGGCAGCGGTGATGCCGGTCAATGACAGACAGAGGAATAAATGAGCCAGGGGTCGTTTCATGATGAGATGGAAGATGGAAGATTAGCGGACGGGTTTGGGTGCAGGTGTGGCCGGGGCGTGCTTGCCGATGGCGGCCTCGTAGCGGATGCGGGCGAGGTGAAAGTCCCGCACGGCGTCCAGCGCGGCGGCTTCGAGTTGCAGGCGCTGCTCGCGAGCGCGGAGAATGGTGAGCAGGTCGGTCTGGCCGCTTTCGTAGGCCTTTTCGAGCTTGCCAGTTTGCTCAATCACGAGCGGCAGCAGCTTGTCGCGAGTCTCGTGGGCGAGATCGTAGCTGGTCTGCATGTCTTTCCGTGCATTCTCCGCATCGCTGCGGATTTGCTTGGCGAGGGCCGCTTGTTCCAAACGCACACGCTCTGCGGCGGCGGTCTTCTCTGCGATCTGCCCCTCGTTCTTGTTCCAGAACGGCAGTGGAAGCGAGATGCGGAAACCGATCACCCCATTGGTTCGGCGATCATCACCTGGGGCGTTCTGAGTCTCTGGCCCGGCGAAGATGCCCGCGTTCACGTCCTGCCATTTGTTGGCTTTGGCGAGGCTGATGTCGGTTTGAGAAGCGATGACCTTGGCCTCGGCGAGCTGATAGTCGGCCCGCATCATCCAGCTCGCTCCTTTGCCCGGCACGCCCATTTCTGGGAGGGCACCTGAGATCGACAGCGACTCGTCAGGATCGAGGTTCAGCATGGGTTTCAGGGTGCCTAGCAGGCTGCGGCTCTCGCCTTCCAGCTTGCGGGCCTCCACGATGAGACGCTGGGCATCCACCTGGGCCTGTGCAGCATCCAGAGCGGAGAGTTCACCTGCTTTGGCGCGTCCGGTCACGAACTCGGAGAGCTTCGTCGCCAGCTCCGTCTGCTGTTTGCGCAAACTCCTCTGTTGCTCGATGGCGAGGATCTGCACCGCCAGGGTCTGCGCCTCGGAAATCAAACGCCGCTCGGCGTCCCGCACCTCCAGCTCCGCCGCAGTGACGAGCTGCGCGGTGAGCTGCTTCTCCAGCCGCAAGCGCTTGGTGATCGGGAATGATTGATCGAGCAAGATAACCACCTGAGCTGGCGAAAGGTAAGTTTCATTGCGTGTGTCCAGACCGACCGAAGGATTGGCGAGCCGCCCCGCGCCAAGCTGCCGCCCCCGTGCCTCCTCCACCGCCATGCGGGCGGCTTTCAGCGAGGGATGAGCCGCACGGACACGCGGCCCTATTTCGGAGAGAGAAAGAGTGAGGGCCGGAGCAGACGAAACAGCCGCCAGGAACAACGAGAAGGTGAGAGAAATGGAACGAAGCATGAGAAGGGTGATGAGTTGAGGTTTGCAGGCGTGGACATGCCATGCCTGGAAGTGCAAAAGGAAATGCCAGTGAGCCTCAGCCGTCAGTCGTGGACGGCAGCGCTGGCAGCCTGCCTCAAACCAAAATCACCATGCAACGCGCCACCTGCACAGCGGCAGATGGCGGACTGTCTCCCCCGGTGTCCAGGGGCGTCTTCATCGAAACATCTTCCGCAAGCGAAAGCATCAGCGCCCACTCCTGCACCGCCAGCTCGGCGATCTGCACCGCCACAAAGGCAGGAATAGCGACCGCTACCAGACTGGAAGGAGCGGCCTGCATGTCCACGTCCAAAGGCGCATGATGCTCTTTCTCGCCTTGGTCGCTGCACTCTTTGCCGGAGGATTCTTCGCAGGGCACCTCATCAGCGTGGTCATCCACGGTCACTCGATGGCAGTGCTCCGACTTCGTCTCCAGGGTTTCCTCACCGTGAGCACAGGCATACCCGCGCTGCACCCCAAACACCTGCGCACACGCCACGACCAGAACGGCCAGCGTGGGAAGAATGCGTTTGCAGAGAGAGGACATGCGACGCGTTAAGATGTGCTCGTGGCTGGTTTTATTCAATTTATATTTTGAAGCCCCTGATTTCGTGGCGGCGAATCAGGGGCTCTTCGAGGGCTTCAATCACTCATCGCAGGTGCAGGCGTATTCGGCGTTGCCGCAGCCTTTGCAGGTGTGGGTTTGGAGTTTGATGCGGAAGTTTTTCTTTTTGGCATCAGGGGCGGCTTGGGCTTGGACGACGACTTGATAACCTTCGCCTTCGGGGAGCTTGGTGGTGGAGACGAGTTTGCCGTCTTTGACCTCGAAGGCCATCTTGGCCTTGCCGCTGGGGGCTTCGGCGGTGGCGGTGATGACTTCGGTGCTGGCGGGCTGGGCTTTCAGCGCGGCGTCATAGACGGCGATGCTGATGCTGCGGTCTTTTTCGACGAAGAACTCGGCTTGTTTGCCGCCGAGATCGAGGAGGAGGCCTTTGCGGGGACCGGCTTTGACTTTGGCGTCTGCAAAGACGGAGCCGGTGGCGAGGGCGGCGATGATGAGGATGTTGAGCAGTGTTTTCATGGTGTGTTTGTTGGTGGTTTGGTTTTCCGTTCGATCCACTCGTAGAGCACAGGCACGACGAGCAGGGTGAGGAAAGTGGAGGTGAGGATGCCGCCGATCACGACGGTGGCGATGGGGCGCTGGACTTCCGCGCCCGCGCCGGTGGCAATCGCCATGGGGACGAAGCCGAGGCTGGCGACGAGGGCGGTCATGAGCTTGGGGCGCAGACGGGTGAGCGTGCCTTCGACGACGGCCTCGCGCACCTCGCGGCCTTCGGCGCGGAGTTGGTTGATGTAGCTGATGAGCATGATGCCGTTGAGCACGGCGATGCCGCTCAAGGCGATGAAGCCGACGGCGGCGCTGATGGTGAAGGGCATGCCCCGCAGATGCAGGGCGAAGATGCCGCCGGTAACGGCAAGCGGCACACACATGAAGATGAGCGTGGCCTGCCGGAAGGAGCCGAAGCTGAGGAAGATGAGCACGAAGATCAAGGCGAGCGCGAGGGGCACGACGATCATGAGGCGAGCCTTGGCTTCTTGCAGATTTTTGAACTGGCCGCCGAACTCGAAGTAGTAGCCGTCAGGGAACTTGACCTTCTCATGGATGGCTTGGGTGGCCTCCTGAACGAAGCCTTCGGTATCGCGTCCGCGCACGTTGATGAGGATGCTGACGCGGCGCTGGGCATCTTCGCGGGCGATCTGCACGGGCTGTGGCACGAGGACGATCTTGGCGACTTGGCCGAGTGCCAACATGCCGCCGTCTTCGGTGCGGAGGGCGAGGCGTTTGATGCCTTCGAGGTCGCTGCGGCGGTCTTCGCCCAGACGGACGACGATGGGGCTGCGTTTGTTGCCTTCAATGACGAGGCCGACTTCGGTTCCCGCGAGAGCGGTTTCGATGAGGCGGTTGAGTTCATCGGCGTGGACGTTGAACTTGCGCATGGCCTCGCGGTCGGGCTGGATTTCGATCATGGGATTCTTGCCGATGTTGTCGAACTCGGTCTCGCTACCACCACGGATGCCACTGATGACGGTGCGCACCTCTCCGGCAAGGCGTTCGAGTTCGTCGTAGCTGTCGCCAAAGATTTTGCACACGAGGTCGGCGCGTGCTCCGGCCATGATCTCGTTGAAACGCATCTGGATGGGCTGGGTGACGAGGATGTTCTGGCCGGGGACTTGATCGAGCAGGGCTTTCCGCATGAGGTTGCCGAGGTGCTCTTTGCTAATGGGGTGGCCGCTTTCTTTGCGCCACTCGTCACGCGACTTGAGCATGAGGTAGGTGTCGGCGACGTTTGGCCCCATGGGATCGGTGGCGACTTCAGCGGTGCCAATGCGGGAGAAGATTTCCTTCACCTCGGGGAAGTCGCGGCGGATGACGGCCTCGCTCTGCTTTTGCAACTCAAGCGAGGAGGACAAACCGGCGCTGCTGCTGCGGATGAACTGGAAAGAAAAGTCGCCTTCGTCGAGCTGTGGGATGAACTCGGAGCCGAGGCGTGTGAAGACCCAGAGCGAGGAGCCAAACATCACGAGCATGGGCAGGACGATCAGCGGCTTGAACCGCAGACCGAAGCGCAGCAGCGGTGTGTAGAGACGTTTGGTGAAGGTGACGATCCAGTTGTCTTTCTCCTGAATCTTCCCGCCGAGCAGGAATGAGCACAAAACGGGCATGAGGGTGACGGCGAGCACGAGCGAACCACCGAGCGCGAGCATGACGACAAGGGCCATGGGCTTGAACATCTTCCCCTCGATGCCTTGCAGCGCGAGTATGGGCACATAGACGACGGTGATGATGAGCACGCCGAAGAACATGGGGTTGGCGACTTCCTTGGCGGACTTGAGCACTTCGTCGGTGCGCTCGCGGAGGGTGAGGGTGCGGCCCAGCGCGTGCTGACGCTCGCCGAGATGGCGCACGATGTTTTCCACCATGACGACTGCGCCATCAATGATGAGGCCGAAGTCGATGGCTCCGAGGCTCATCAAGTTTCCGCTGATGTGATAGCGCACCATGCCGGTCATGGCAAAGAGCATGGAAAGTGGGATGACGAGCGCGACGATGAAGGCGGCGCGGAAGTTTCCCAGCAGCGCAAAGAGCACGACGACGACGAGCAACGCGCCCTCGGCCAAGTTCTTCTCCACCGTGGCGATGGTGCGGCTGACGAGATCACTGCGATCATACAAAGCGCGGATGACGACGCCGTGCGGGAGCTTGGGCTGGATCTCGGCGAGCTTTGCCCGCACGGCCTGGGCGACGAGGCGGGAGTTTTCACCGGCGAGCATGATGGTGGCCCCAATGAGGGCTTCCTGGCCATCATCGGTGGAGGCTCCAGTGCGGAAGGCGCTGCCGATGCTGACGGTGGCGACTTCGCTGAGCAGGATGGGCTTCACACCGCCTGCGAACTTGAGCGGGATGCTGAGGATTTGCTCGATGTCATTCACGCGGCTGGTGGCGCGGATGATGAGCTGCTCGCCGCCGATCTCGACGTAACCGCCGCCTGCGTTGCGGGTGTTTTGCTCCACGATCTCGGCCAGCATGTCGAGCGACATGCCACGCGCGGCAAGGCGTGCGGGATCAGGCTGAATGACGATCTGCCGCTGATAACCGCCGCTGGTATTGACCTCCGCGACACCGGGCGTGCCACGCAGCAGGGGTTTCACTTGGTATTCCTGGATTTGCGCGAGGGCCATGAGCTGGGCCTCGCGGGTGGCGGGCTTGTTGGTGGCTTCGGCGCTGTAGTCGAGGCCATAATAAAAGATTTCACCGAGGCCGGTGGCGACGGGGGCGAGCTTTGGCGTGAGGCCGGGCGGCAGTTCATCGAGCACGGTTTGCAGGCGCTCGGTGACGAGCTGGCGGGTGCGGTAGATGTCCACATCGTCCTGAAAGATCATCGTGACCTGTGAGAGGCCGAACTTGGACAAGGAACGCAGCTCCACCATCTGCGGCAGCCCCGCCATCTGGCTCTCGATGGGGAAGGAGACGAGCTTTTCGACTTCCTCCGGCGCGAGCGCAGGCACGGCGGTGTTGATCTGCACCTGCGGGTTCGTGATGTCCGGCACGGCATCAATGGGCAGATGAATGGCCGACCACGAGCCGATGCCGATGAGGATGAACGTGGCAAGCAGCACAGCGGCCCGCTGCCGCATGGCGAAGGTGATGAGATGAGAGAGCATGGCCGGGTTTTAGTGACCGCAGGTGCAGGCTTTGCCGCCGCGCAGGACTTGGAGCTCGGCCAGCCAGAGGGACATGACAGGCGTGGTGACGATCTCGTCGCCCGTGTAGAGGCCGTCGGTGATCTCGACATGATCGCCGCTGCGTGCGCCGACTTTGACGGGTGTGCGGAGAAAGAACTCGTCGTTCTTGGCATAGACGAAAGTGCCCTCGGCAGTGGTGAGCAGCGCGGCCTGTGGAATGGCGGTCACGGCATCGCCCGCCGGGAAGCGGAAGGTGGCGGTGATGGCGCTGCCTGCCTCAATGGGGGCGACGGTTTGCACGGTGACTTCAAAGTCGCCGAGCGTGGCATAGGCTGCTTTTTCAATGCGGAGCACGCTGCCTTTCGCAGTGCCAAGCTCGACCTCCATGCCGGGCTGCACCCGCGCGGCTTGATCGGCGGTGAGCCATCCGCTGGCCTCGCTGCCGTGCTGCATGGCCTGCAAGCTGAGAGTGAAGGCGGGGGCGATCTTTTCCTCCTGCACCTCGGCGGTTTGCAGACGGATGGACTGCGCCATGAGCGCGGTGAGGGCCACGCCTTTGCCTTCCTTGAACTGTGCGCCGTTCTCCGGTGCGGTGGCGTGTTCGGTGGAAGGACTGGCGGCGGATTCGCTGCAACTGGTGAGCGCTGCGGCGGTGACGATGAGAGACAGGATGAGCAAGAGTTTCATGATGGGGTGAAGTTAGTTTTTGGTGGTGATGAGGATGCCGGGTGCGCCAGTGAGTTCTTCAAGTGTGAGCGCGGCCTCCAGCGCCTCGGTCTGCGTGCTGTGGATGGCCTCGACGGCTTCGAGATACTTGTCCTGTAGCTCGACAAAGGTGCTCATGGGCACGGCACCGAGTCTGAAATGGCGGTCGGCAAGCGCGGCGGCCTCGCTGAACTTCGTGACGGCATCGCCCTTCCACACGGCGAGCCGTGACTGCTGCGTCTGGTAGATGAGCATGCTCTCCGTGACCTGCCGCTCCACCTCGCGCTGCGCGGCGGCGAGCGTGGCCTGCGCCTGTATCTGCCGTGCCTCGGCATTGGTGACCTCTGCTTTGCCATTCTTCCAAAACGGCAGCGGGAAGGAGATGCCGATGCCTGCCACGGTCTGGTCATCGAGCGTGCGGGTGTTTTGCACTTCGACGAAGGGGCCGATGGTGAAGGCGGGGTAGCGCTCGTTCTTCGCCAGCTCGACCTTGAAGCCCTGCTGCTCCAGCTCGGCACGGCGCAGGCGCAACTCGTAGTGGTTCTTCATCGCGGAGCCGAGGAGGGAGAGCAGCGCAGGCGCGGGCCGTGCATCCAGCGGGCCGCGCTTCACGATGAGCGGCGCATCGGCGCGGCGGCCCATGAGCTGGTTCAGCTCCAGCAGCGCCTTTTGCACCTCCACGCCTGCCTTTGATGCCCGCGACTCCGCCACGAGCGCCGCCGCCTCGATGGTGGCGATTTCCAACTGCGGCGCAATGCCCGCTGGCTCGCGCTGCACCATGACCTCACGCAGCGAGGCATAACGTGCGGCGACTTCATTTGCGGCACTAGCGAGATCTTGCTGCGCGGACAGCGTGAATGCCAGCACGCGGACACGGGCCGCGAGATGAAAGCGAAACCGCTCCAGCCCCAGCTCCGCCATGGCGATGTCGCGGTTCGCGATGGCCTTGCGCAAACCCAAGCGCCCAGGCCACTCGATGGGCTGTGCCAGCGCGGCAGAGAAGGCAAGGCCGTTCGAGCGGCTGTCGGCGTTGCGAATGCTGTTGTTGCCGACTTGCAGGCTTAGTTCGGGGTTCGACTGCCTGCCCGCCGTGCTGCGAGTCGCCTTCGCTGCGGCGACCTCCGCCTCATAGAAGCGAATTTCAGGATTCCCGGCGAGCGTGCGGCCCACGAGACTGGAAATGGAAGACGGCTCCGGTTTGGAATCCGCCGCGAGAAGCTGCGGCACAGCGGCCAGCAAGAGAGATAAAAGGATGAATGAGCGCATGATGAGATGGGTTTGGAGTTTCGACGGAGGCACGGCAAAGCCACGATGCCGCTCTGCGAGCGGTCGCGGTGGGAAGCTCCTGCGTGGATGTCACCGCCAACATGGGCGGACCAACGCACGGAACTTTAAGCCTGGATCGAAGGCGCACGCACGGGCAGTGCCGTGCGTTGCGTGAAATGCCACGTTGCTCGCAACTCCGGCGGCGCGGTGGTCATCGGCAGCCCGGAAGACTCCGTGGCGGTGGCGAGTTCGTCTTGAAGACGGATCATCGCCTGAATCAACTCCGCCAGCTCCACCATCTGCATCTCCGGCATCGTGACCGGCGCCGGAACCTGACTGTGGGAAATCGTATCGCTCGGGCAGGAGACGGGAGCGTCATGGTCGTCACCCTCATGTGGCCCATGCTCCGCACACGAGCAGCAGGCCTGACCCGCGCTCGTATCCGGCCTATTCGTATCCGCCCCATAACAGCACATCGAAGCCGGAACCATCAAGGCCAGCAGCAGAAGTGCGAGGATTTGCCAGAAGCGTTTCATTGGAGAAGAGGCGGCAAGACTCGCCGACAACATGAGATGGTCAAGGTGGGACTTTATTCCGAACGGCGTAGGCTACAGGGCAGGCATAAAATTGAAGTAGGCGATGAAGTTCATTACGAAGGCCAACAAGTGGCGTTGTTGCCGACGAAAACGATCATCAAGACTCAAACGGAAGAGAGCATGATGTAAGGCTGATACGATGAAAAGCCCCGCCCGGTTTGACTCCGGGCGGGGTTGTTTTGTCATGCGAAGAGATGGTCGCCTGCGGTTTCGGTTCCCGCTCAGTATTCCGAAGGGAGAAGCACCGTGGTGACGGAACGATCCCATTCCGTGATGATCCAGAACTTCACTCGGGAGGTGGAGCGGTAGGCTGAGAAAAGCCTGCTGCCTTCCTCCAAGGCGCGATTGTTCTCGACGATGTCCTCCTGCGTAAGTTCGCCCCAGTCGGCCATCGCATGACGGGCGAGGGCGGATGAGATGTCCGTAGCAGACACCTCGGCGAGAACACCGGGGGTGGCAAAGAGCTGGCCCAGTGAAAACCGGGCGGCCTGCGGGTAGAGAATGAACATGGTGATGGTCTTCAGTCATGGGTTCTCAGTCCAGCAGAGCGTGAAGCTCGTTCTCGGTCAGGTGATCAGGCTGTGCTCCTTCTTGAGGAAGGGGCACGACCCGGACAAACAACCGCTTCGCCAGCTTTACGAGGGCCTTTTCACGGCCCATGCGTCCAGCTTCGTCCTCATCGAACATCAGGATGATGCCCGCCCTGCCTTCAGAAGCCTCCACGAGGGCGGCTTCCTGCGCCACGGAGAGAGAACTCCCCATGATGGAAACAGCCCGGTGAAAACCAAGCTGCCAGAGCTTGATGACATCAAAGAAGCCTTCCACGACGATCAACGGCAGCCCCTTTTCCTCCTTGGAAGCGCGGTCGAGATTGAAAACCTCGGTGCTTTTTCGGAAGCCGTTCGGCAGCTTGTATTTCGGTCGATCCTCGGGCGGTTGCCCAGGCCAGCGTCCGGCGTATCCCACGAGTTCGCCATCCTTGTTATGAATCGGGATGACGATGCGCCCGGACATGGTGCCCTTGGCGCAAAAACCGAGACCAAACTCCGCCACCGTTGCCGGGGTGAGCCCTCTCTCAGTCAGATACGCGTGATCCGTTTTCAGGTTCTCCAGCTTGAAGCTGAGAGGTGGATTGTCGCCAGGTTCCTCCGCTGGCTCAGGTGTCTCCACAATCCGTGAGGGTTGTGTGCTGTTTCCATGAGCGGGTGGTGAACCAGACCATGGACGAGTGTTTGATGCTGCCGAGCTTTGCTGCTGACGCGGCGGAGGTGTGTCCGATTTGCCAGCGAGTCCGAGGTTGAACCACTGATCCAGCTTCAACGCGGCCTCGTGTGCATCGCAATTCTCCATCTTTGCGACGAAGTCGAGATGATTGCCTCCGCATTTGCATGTGGAGAGATGACAGAACCAGCAGTTCTTCGAGAGCGTCACCTTGAAGGTGTCTTTCCCGGAGGCTTCTGGGTGAATAGGACAAGGGCCGTCGAGGCCGTCGCCGTTGCGAGTGCTTTTCATTCCGGCGGTGAAGCCGTAATGCTCAAGCACCTGTTGAAACGACACAGCGGCTTTGACCGCCGCGAAGTCGATGAAGGGTTTTGCCATAAGATAATGAACTGTGCGTTGGTGTTTGTGGGACGTTTGCAGAATGCAAACACCTCCGCAGTTCATGGTATCAGGCAGTCTAAATTGGCGGGAGTTGACTGCCGCCAGAGTGTGTGACGTGGCATTTTAGCCGCATCACAGCGAGGACATGGATCAATCAGATCTGATGATCAAGGAGCGCAGTCGAAGGAATGCGCCGTTGTAATTTTGAGTATCTCCACCCCGGAAAAAAGGGCGTAATGGTAAAGTGAAATCTCCAGTGCGGGTTTTCCGGTCATGTTCCTGTCCCGTAACGCTATTGATCGTTATCAGCGTGGCGGATGTTGGAGTGAAAATCACCGAGGTCTTGTAAATCACTCCAGGTGAAGCGAGCCATGAATTCCAGACATTTCCGAAATCGCAGACGATAAAACTATTGTCCAGATTCCATTCGGAATGCCACTGGTTCGGAGTAAAGCCGCAAACTGGCTGCATGAATGAACCGCCGCCACTACCATCCCAGAGGAACTCAACTGTTCGTCCAGCTAGAACGTGGAGTGACTTGGTTAAGACCGTGCCGCCACCACGCGGGCGGCTGGCTTTGAATAGCAGCCCGCTGGCAGTATCTTCAAACCGCCCAGGGATTGGCACCAGCGACCAAACCACATTTGGATAGCCGAGACCTGGATCTGCATCGTCGAAATAATTGAAGGCGCTGGCATTGAGAAACACTTCACTTCCTTGCTGAATTTTGAGCCTGAAAAACGCCTTCGACAGTTCGTTGCGGAGCGGCTGATTCAAACGGACGCCGACTCTTTCGGTCACTCCATCAGGATTGGGGGTGACACTTCCAAAAGGCTCAAGATTACCCGCAAAACCTTCCCAAGTGAGAAGATCACGGGAGAACTCCACTTGGTAGCTCAGGCCGCCGCTGCCAATCAGGCGATTGTATCGGAACACGGCGTCTTGCCCCACGGCGAAGGAATCTTGAGGCAGCTTATTGTGTCCTCGGTTCCCGAGTGCGTAGTGGAGCAGGTTGGCGATTCCATCACTGCTCGATGTTCCGCTTGGGCCGATGACCAAGGGGTTATTGTCCGTCAGTTCAGCCTGGGTGAAAACCTTGCTCTGCCAAGTCCCAAAGGAATCCAGCGGAATGGTGACAAGTGCCTCGCTGCTCACAGTCGTCCCTCCGGCATTGGTCACCTCAACGATATAAGTTCCTGCATTCAGGAATGAGGCATTCGGGATCGACATGCTCGGGGTGGCAGGAGGCAGCACCAGTCCGTTGAGCTTCCACCGATAGGAGAGCTGCCCCAAGCCCGTCGCCAAGACGCTCAGATTGATTGAACTCCCGTGGCTGTGCAAACCACCCGCAGGATGCTCCGAGATTAAGGGAGGCGACAAGGTGGCAAAAGTTGCAACAAGCGTTTCGGTGCTGGCTATCAGATGAGCGTAGCTTGGATTGTCCGAGAGGATCGTTCCATCTGGCCGCTTCCATGCAACGAACACAAAAGCGCCCCCGGCTGTGGCGGTGAGCGCTGAGGTTGTATTGCGAGGAAAGCGGCCTGCTCCGGTGACGGTGCCGCTGCCTGGAGGATCGACGGTGAGGGTGAGTTCGACCGGGCGGGTGACGATGCGGTCGAGTTGGCTGCCGTTGCTGTCTCGTGGGTAGTCGATGGTCGAACCATCGGCGTAGGTCACGCGCACCAGTCGTCCTTCCGCATCATACGTCGGCGTGGCTGCGCTCGCGGTGAGCGCGAGGAGCCATTGGAGGGCGAGGTAGAGGATGATTGGCTTGGTTGTCACGCAGCAGCAAGTTGTTGATCACTTGGATGTCTAAATTCTGTCATAAATCAGATGGTTCTGAGCCTTAGCGAGTCAAGGCACGCCATCCTTGATCTCGTAATTGAATCGCTTCGCGGAACATCCAAAGCGGTTCCAAAATTCCGTTTTGAGTCATGACGCTCTGGATGCTTCCCAATGGGTCATCGTCATCTTCGCTGTAATCGGAAGACACGACTGCGCCGTCTTTCAATGTTACCACACCTCTTCCGCCAGCACATTCTGCGAGCTGAATGATTATCACCTTGGTTTTAAACTGCTCAGATAAACGTCTAGCGAGTTCAAAGTCCACAACCTCTCTGGATTCTAATACAGTAACCCAGCCTTGCTGCACGGGTGACACTAACACTTTACGTTTTGGATCGGTTCTCAAAAGTGCATCATAAGAAGAGGGCAACGGCGAGGAGAGCTGCGTGCCGTCGCTAATGGCCTCTGCGCTTAGACGTTCTTTGATCGCAGATATAACGGACATTTGATCTTCAGTTTGGATGTAAAAGATTTCAGCATTCATTGCCCAAAGATATATTTTATATTGTAGCCTGGAAAGTCGGCTTGGAAGTTCGAGTGTTGGCTTGGTTTGACAGCCTTTGGAGTCAGCTTGAAGTCGAATATCTGCTTTGCAGGCTCATATACCACATCGGGAATAGAATTCGCGCCGCGCACTTGGAACTCAAGCCCCCCTGCACCCAGCTCAACTCCGTTCCGTTCGGCCCAGCGTCGCATCCAACGTGTCGCTTGGATTTCAGCATCCTTACCAAGTTGCATTCGATTCAATTCAGACACTCGCGGGTTCTCAACGGCGTATTCAAAACCTTTTTTGGCCACTTGCTGGATACGATCCACGGTAGGCAGAACTTCATCCGCTTTTGAAATGTATGGAGCGAGCAGTTTGGCTGTTTTTGCTAACTTGTATGCCTGATACAGCCTAACTGTCCCTGCTGTGGCATAGTTTAATGCAATTTCCGCTGCAATGGCTTTACCGCCATTGATCGAAACCTCCTGCCAGAACTGTGCAAGAATGATGGCATCATCTACCCATTGCGCCTGCGTCCAGTGATAGAATGGCTCGCTGACTGGTTTGAATCCACTCGGATCACTGAATCCAAACGGATCACCGAGGGCATACACATACCGATTGAGCGACTGCCCATCCTGGATACTGCCGAACAGAGGATCGTTGGACAGAAAGCGGCCAAGGCGCGGATGGTAGGAGCGAGCGCGGGCGTGGAGGGTGCCGTCGCCGTTGTCCCAGACACCAAGGCCACCGAGATAACGGAAGCGATTTGTAGCTGCGAAAGAGCCGGAAGCCGAAACGGGAACCCCGAAGGGATCATATTGATAATCGGCGGCAGTCGAACCACTGCCATCCGTGAGGAGAACGACGTTCCCCTGTCGGTCTGGATGATACCACAGAGCGGAGCCATCCGGCAAGATGCGGGCGAGAAGCGTATCGCCCGCATAAAGACTGAAGGCCGTTGGTGTGCCTGCGGCATCTGTCTCCGCCATGATGCGTGGCATGGCATGACGGTCATCATGCAGGAAGCCTGTGGTGACACCGCTGCGAGTGGTGGCAGTGCGGTGGCCGAGACCGTTGAAAGTGTTCGTGAACGATGCTCCACCGATGCTGCCGCTGGTGAGGCGATTAGCATAATCCCAGGTGAGTGTGTCCGTGGCAGGAGACGCAGGACTCAGCCTGGCTGTCTTGAGATTGCCCCTACCGTCATGGGTGACGGGGGAACCTGCGATGGTGAGTAGCTCGTTCGCTTTGCCATAGGTGCAAGGATAGGTGCTTTCTGGCTCGGTGAGCTGCACATCAGGGAAGGTGTCAATCTTGCCGAGAGCATTGAAGCCATAGCTGAGATGGCGAAGCGCGGGGTCAGTGCCTTTCCTGTGAATGACGACATTGAGCCTGCCGAGCGGATCGTGTGCTAGATCGGTGTGAACACCATTCGGGAACTGAAGCTTCAACGGACGATCACCCGTGGTGTAAGTCTGGCTGATGGTGCGGCTTGCCCAATCTGTGACAGACTGGAAGCGGCCTGCGGCATCCGTGACATAGGTGGCGGGGCGATTGCCCGGATAAGTGATCGTTTGCGTGGCCCCGAGCGGATCATAAGCAAAGGTGAGCGTGAGGCCGTTCGGCATCTCAATCGAGGCCACCTGATCCAACGTGGAGTATGTCCACTTGGTCGTGCCGGTGGGATCGTTCATCTCGATCCGGCGGCTGGCTTTGTCGTAAATGAAGGTGATCGGCGGGCCGGTCGGCGGATTGATGCGGGTGAGGCGATTCAACGAGTCATGCACGAAGGTCGTCTCAAGCGGCGTGGCGCTGGTGCTCTCCTGGACATGGCGGGATAGATTGCCCGCATCGTCATAGAAGAACTCTTCCGAGTGTGTATTCTCGTCGATGCGCTTCTTCAACTGGTAGCGCCCGTTGTATTCCTGGTAGCGTGTGGCACTTCCGGTCGAGGACGTGTGGGTGGCAGATTTGAGGTGGCCTTCGTTATCATAATCGAAGTTGAACTCGTTGCCTGATTTGGAAACCGTGCGGATGTGGTCGCCTGCAAGGTTGTAGTGATAGTAGGTCTTCCGTTTTACGCCGTTCGAGTCGCCCGCATCCTCGTCCCACTCCTTCTGCCCCAGGAAGTTGTAAGAGGTGCGTGTTTGATCGAACTCGGTGGCGGTCTTCCACCGCTTGGTCGCGATGGCGCGATCCATTGAGTCATACTCGATGGTGGTGCGCACGCCGTCGCCATCGGTGATCTCCGTGGCATTGCCATTCGCATCACGCTTGTAGGTGATGACATTGGTTGATGGAGCCGGGCTGGACTCAGACATCAGATAGCCCGCGAAGTTGAAGGTGCGGCGCGTGATGCCGCCCTTGGCATTCTCTGTCTCCACTTCGCGCCCAAAGACATCAAAGCGATGGATAAGCGGATGCCTCTCGTGGTTTTCCTCCCTGACAACTCGCCCCTGCTCGTCGCGCACGGAGTAGATGGAGTGATCGAGCGGGTCTGTGGATTTGGTCGGCAGCCCCGTATTGTCATAGGCGGCCTGCGTGATGATAGGATTGGCCGGATCGTCGGGATCAGCGCGGCTGGTGCGAATGAGATTACCCACCTCATCGAATACCAAATCGACTCGATTGCTGCGCGGGTCGATGCTGGCTGTCTTGCGGCCATTGGCATCATACTCGCTGACATGGGTCTTTAGATCGCCGTCAATGTGCTGGGTGTTGCGACCCCATTCATCTGGTTGGAACGACTGAGTGACACCATTGGCATCCAAAGTGGATGTGACTTGGCCGAAGGCATCCCGAATCGTCGTCCGGCGATATTTGGTCGGCTGTGCTGGATCGTAGGGCATGGTCGCTGCCGTTAGATTGCCTGCGGCATCATATTCACGCCGCTCTTTCACCCGTGCGTCTGGATAGGTGATGAGGGTGGGCAGAGTCGGATGATTGGAGTCGGTGTATTCGAAGGTGGTAATTCCCAAGTCGGGAGTCTTCACCTGAATCAAATTGCCGTTTTGATACTGGTAGGTCGTTTCGAAGCCCCGGCGATTGATCTTGGAAATCAAATCGCCTGTCACCGGGTCATATCCCAATTGCTCGGCCAACCAGATAAACGGATCGCCGACATTTGGATTTTCGATTCGAACGCGTCTCTCGACCAGATGGAGCCTCTGATCATGCACATCCTCGACGACTTCATTTCGAGCGTCGTTAGCGGCAAACGCTGGATCAGCAAGACGGGTCACTGTGGTGACGCGATTGCCGACTGCTGGGAAGTCATAGCTGAACAGGGTGACATTTCCGCTGGTGTCTTCCTGCTTATCAACGCGACGGTCGGCATTGTAGAACAAATACACAAAGCGATGGTTCTCGGCGTCTGTGCCGCTTTTCATTTGGTGCAGGTCAGCGTCATAAGTGTAGATGGTCGAGTGTCCGAGTTCATTGGCGTAGCTCACTAGGTCGCCCTTGGCATCCTGGGTGAATTCACAATTCTCCTGCATGGGGTCTTCGATTTTCCAAAGGGATGTCGGGGTTGCCGGGCGGTAGTGGAACAGAATCTCATGCTTGGCGCTTCCATTGACCGGGCCGCCAGGAAGAACCACTTTCTGGATGCGCTTGCTGTTCGAGTCACCTGGGACGCCCTCCCACACGACATCCAAGGTATTGCCGTTCCGATCCGTGATGCCATCCAAGCGGCCTGAAGGATCGAAATCGTGACGCAAGAGTGAACGTGTGGTAAGCGAGAAACGTCCATCTGCTGCCTCGGTGAGCTGATTGTAGTTCCCCGGCTCTGCTTCCCATCCAGTCACAGGATCAAGCGTGAATTTCTCGGCGTGACCATCGCCGAACGACACCAGCGCATAGCCGACACCATCCTCAATGCCAGATATGACATGAGACTCGAAGGTGTGAGTCCAGCCATAGCCCAGCGAGCCAGGTGGGCTTTCCAGCATGGCCTCTCCAGCAGGACGATAAGCCTGAGAGCTGTAATATGCCTGAAACAGGAAGGGCAGTCCTCTCCCGGCCACAGGCATGAGGTCGAGATTGTAAATGAAGCTGCCCGTAGCTGTGTTCACCGGATCACCCTGCTTGCCTTGTTTGGCATCCACACCGCCGCCGGAAAGAGCAAAAACAACAATGACCAAGGTGCTTTGTTGCGAGTTCAGAATGAGCGAGGCAGCTCCGTGGCCTTCCTGGCTGCTTTTAAAAGTGTGAAATGGGTTTTCCAGGTTGGAAGTTGTGCCATCCGAGAAATACCATTGGTAACTGGTGATCGGCCCCGAGGATTGGGAAGCGGAGAACTGGAAAGCCTTATTCACCGGCAGCGTGCCTGGAACGGGACTGCCATTCATCGACGTGATCCTTGCAAGCAGGGTGGAGGGTGATGCTGAGGTGGTGATGATTGCCCGCTCGTCGGCGTGCGTCGCGCTGCCCAATGCCTCCACGCGAACCGCCGCCGTGGAGGTCACAAACCCCGAAGGAACGGGCCAGTTGTAGGTCGTGGCAGTCTTGGGAAGGTTCGTCGAATAAACCGAAACGCCGTTGTTCAAGATCGAAACTTTGATGCCAGTGACCCCAGAGGTGACGCCAGTCAGCGTCCACGAAATCCCGATGGGTGTGCCAACAGCCCAGGAGGAACCAGAGGCAGGAGCGGTGAGGGTGACGATCGGAGAATTCGCCGCTGGAATTGTGATGTTCCCAGCGTTGCTCAGCGTGGCACCAACACGATTCTTGGCGTTGATCTTGTAGATGTAGGATTGCGAGCGAGAGAGATTAGCGCTGTCAGAGAATGTGCGGGAGGTCGAGGCCAGATTTGAGGCAATGATCACATTGTCACGAAGCATATCATACCCCTCGGCATAGGAGGATTCGCTCCAAGCTAGGCTCACTGTGGGAACTCCAGCGGGATCAGAGAACGTCGGCTGTTGCAAGGTGAAACCTACAGGATGTGGCAATGCCGTGAAGTTGTGATCTGCGGAAACCTGCCCAGTCGAGTTGGTGACGATGATTTTCCAAGAATCAGGATTCGATCCTGTGTTCACAGTTATCTGAAAATGAGCCGCTGAGATTTGAGTGATTTGGTTGGATGGCAA
Organism: Verrucomicrobiaceae bacterium; assembly: GCA_027484445.1. Classification (GTDB taxonomy): domain Bacteria; phylum Verrucomicrobiota; class Verrucomicrobiia; order Verrucomicrobiales; family Verrucomicrobiaceae; genus Prosthecobacter. Next base: position 17,990 of record JAIXSY010000025.1, on the reverse strand, counting down.
ATCCCTAAAATCCCCCGTCCAAAGCAGGCGCACATTGAATGATCCGCCGTATGTAAAATTGGTGCCGTAAACATTGATCGTTTGCTGCCCGTCAACGGCAGGAACCACATCATCAACGTTATTAGTGGCGAGCAGCCGAGTAACGGTAGGTGGCGGGGGACTAGCGATTGTGAATTGGCGCAGGAAGCGATTGTCCGAATTGCTTTCATCGGACTCAGTGATCACGCCGGGCTGATCGACGATCAATTCCAGCGTGTGGTTGCCAGCGGACAATTTGCCGAGAGAGATGTCCGTGCGCGAGTTGTAGCTGCTCGGCTGGAGTTTCGAGTTAGCGTAAGATGTCTCGAACAGATTGCCATCAAGGTAAAGGCTCGCCGATGGGTCGAATTGCGTCTGTGCTTGGCCGTTGTTGATGTAGGCCCAGTCCACATAAACATTGTCATTGGAAGTGATTGTTCCATCATCCGCGTTCGTGCCGGTGCTCTTTGAGATCACAATCTTGTTCGACCACCCACTCGGCTGATAAGGGGTAAGATTTGGGAGAGCTTGAGTGGTGACGAGGGCAACGTCGTCGATGCGGAAGATGGTGTTTATCGAACTATCGACTGTGGATTTAAATTGAATGCGGATGGTCTGCCCAATGTAGCTGGTCAGAGGCACACTGCGCTTCACATAAGCCTTGGTAGTCGAGTTGAGCGGGCCAGCCTTGTCTCTATTGCTGTAATAGCCCGCTTCTGCTTGATGTATAACTGTGCCGGTGTCATTGAGGATTTGTAGTTGAAGAACATCCCAATTGCCGCTGGTGTCTTCATCTGAAGCCACCCAAAGATAAAACTCCAGCGTGGCAGAACTCAGGCCGCTTGGAATGATGATGTTTTGATACAGCGTTCCCTGTTGAGGGGTTTGAAGGTCTGCGCTGGTGCCAGTGTATGCATAATAGGTTCCACCGTTAGCTCTTGAGGCGTTGCCGAAGACGGGAAAATGCCCCGTGATAAACCAAAAATTGGATGTTGCCTCAAAGCTCCCGTTTTGAACTTGGGCAACGCACGGCAAACAGGATGCAAACCAGAGGGTAAGCAATGCGATCTGGCAGCGAAGCGTGGAAACCATAAACTATTCTGGACGAGATGTAGAGGGGAGTCATCTTCTTCAAAAGCTGTGACGTTTAATTTCAAAGGTGGAGAATGGAGTGGTTATAGATTTTAACACAGCTGACAGGCGACTTTTTCTGCCGGACGGCTTCTCAGCCTCACTGAGCAAATTGAGCCTTTCTAGAGTGGCTGTGGATACAACTACCCATGTCCCATCACATGGCGTTAGTTTGCCTTGTTTGCCCAGTCGGCGATATGACTCCAGTTTTCTCCTCAACGATGTGCCTTTTTGATTTGATCGGCTGATTGGCATTGTGCCCCTATCCGCTTCGAGGAAATATTGTGTGTGTTCGATTCGTCCGTCGGGACTCGGCACCTCCAGTGCGAAGACTTTGTCAGGAACAACTCCGACTCGGCGTTTGCCCGGAATATCGACTGACCAGCGGAAAGGCTCGCGGCTGTTCCCACGGCCCTTGGGTTGCGGTAGCTCGTGCGCATAGAGGAGACGAATATCAGGGCGATTGCGGCAATCGATTTCGAGAGCTGCCATGAAGTCACTGACCATCAGCGTGTGCTCCAAAAAGAGACGGCCAATGCTTTTGTTTCGAGTCGTCCAATCCATGCGCTCGAAGGGCATGTCGAGGTCACGCCGAAGACGCCCTGCTCCTCGCGACGCGAGTCCATAGACGAGACTTTTGGAACCGCCTTCATGGTAATAGTCGAGCTGGCAGCGGGGGCGATCCAGATAGCCGTGATGGTAGAGGAGGTTCAGACGGCGGATGAGGTGCTGTTTGCTGCCTCCCACAAGTTTGATGATCCACTCAGAGCGGATGAAGCGGTGCTCCGCGACATGGCGGAGGATTTCGAGGTCGCGCTGCGTGACTTGGAATGCTCCGGCTCTATCGGGATCGCGCTTGAAGCGCGGAAGCCGCGTTTGCGGTATGTCAGTCATGCAGAGATTGTATCACGAATAAAGCCTCTCCAGGTTGTGGAGAGGCTTCTGGATTCACGCTGTCATCGTCGCTTCGGTGCTGTCAGTTGAAAGGGAGGCCCGATTGAGGATGAAGCTGGCAGCTTTGCTGGCCTGGGATGCGGCATTGATGATCCAGCGTTTGTGTTCTTTGACGCGCAAGACATCCAGCCAGCTTTGCAGGTAGGCGGCGGACTGCTCATGGGAATCGCTCACGATATGGGTATCCATGCCGAGAAATGCTGCACCCATCTCGGCGACAAGTTCTTCCTGGGAATAGACCTTTCCTCCGAAGCCGTCATGCTTGATGAGGCTTTCGCGGTTCAATCGCTTTGGATGACCACTGGAGTGAATCAACTCGTGGAAGAGCGTGAGGTAATAAGCCTCGGCACTCTCGAACGACGCGATGGCTGGCATTTGAACCGTGTCTGTTGCCATGCGGTAGCAGGCCACGGTGCTCATGCCTTCCTGGATCACAGGAGGTATCTGCATCTCAGAAACGACCTGTTCGGCGGCTTCGATGCGTTCATTCGGACTGAGTGCCGGAATGCCCGGTGTTGCTGGGAATTCAATGCCTTCGATCTGTGTGGCGTTGAAGACCGTGTATTCCCGAAGGAAGAGGCGTTTGCGCTGGGGTTGTGCCGAATCGTCGGAGCCTTCGTCCTCCGTGGACGACTTCGATTCTCCGACCTTGATGACGTGTGCGCCACGCTCTCCCTTGCGGACATGTCCACCTCTTTCCTGGGCCTGACGAAACGTCAGCCAGTAAGGGGAGGGCAAATGCCGCAGGCCGAGCAGGAGCACATTGATGCCGTTGTAGGTCTTGCCGGTGTGGAAGTTGCGAGGGATGCCAACTTCACGCTGCCAGGGGCAACGCCATGGAACGACGCCGCGCTCCAGATGTTCGATGATGAGATTGGTGACGGATTGATAAGGATCTATGCGCGATTCTGCGGTGCTCATGAGGGCTTCGTGGGTGAGGTTGTCAGGAGAAGCCGACCTCGTAGGTGAGGCAGACTTCAGGCTGGCAACCGCAGGCTCCGAGAGCCGCAGAACCCTCTGCCAATCAGGATACCAAAGCAGAGCGTCCTCACGCAAGTTATGCGCCGTTATGAGTGCTGTTTCAGCCACCGTGCCAGTTTGCTCTCGACCTCTGCCTTGGGAGTGGCGAAGCGTTCGCGGCTGCGTTTGAGCAGGCGGTCGCGACGGCCTGCATGAGTTCCGATGGGAGGGGAAAGCTGCGTGCGTTGGAAGTGCATCGCGCCATCGGCAGATTGGTTACGGATGAGTGTTTCGTAGCGCGGCAGATCGACGAACTGCCTCGCATGGAACTCTTCGCCGAATTCGCCGTGCAGGTGTTCGGCATCAGCGAATCCGACACGGAAAGCCACGAGGGTTCCCACATTGCCAAAGACAGCTTCCCGCACGGTGGGGGAGAGCTGGGCGATGTATTGATGACTCAGTGTGAGATTGAGCCGGTATTTTCGCGCCTCGGCCAGGATGGAGGTGAAGCTCTCCGTGGCGAAGTTTTGGAACTCATCGACGAAGAGATAAAAATCGCGTCGCAGGTGCTCGGGCTGGCGGTTGCGGGCCATGGCGGCGAGTTGGAACTGGGTGATGAGCAGGGAGCCGAGCAGGTTGGATTTGTCGTGGCCGATCTCGCCCTTGGAGAGGTTGGCGATGAAGATGCGGCCTTCGTCCATGACAAAGGGGATGCTCACCTTGTTGCGCACCTGGCCGATGATGTTGCGGATGACGGGTGAGAGGAGCAACTGCCCGGCTTTGTTCTGAATCGGGGCGATGGCCTCGCGCTGGAAGCGGGCATCCCAGCTCTCGTATTCGTTCTCCCAGAAGTCGCGGAGGAAGGGATCGTCGATTTGATTTACCACCCAGCGGCGATAGGCCGCGTCGGTGAGCAGGCGATTGAGTCCGAGAAGGGAGGTGTTCGGACAATGCGCCAGAGCCGAGATGGCGTTGTGCAGGATGTATTCAAGCCGTGGCCCCCAGCTTTCATGCCAGAGACTCTTGAAGGCGCTCACGATGCCGGAGGCCACGAGATGTCGATCCTGGGGCGTGGTCTGGGAGAGCAAGTTGAGTCCGATGGGGTGATCGAAGTCGCCGGGGTGAAAATAAACGGTCTGCTCCGCCCGCACTGGCGGGATGTGCAGAAGCAAATCCTCCGCCAGATCGCCATGCGGGTCGATGAGGCCGACGCCATGGCCCTGCTGGATGAGTTGAAGGACGAGATTGCGCAGGAGCGTCGTCTTCCCGGAGCCTGTTTTTCCGATGATGTAGGTGTGATAGCGGGCATCAGCCAGATCGAAACCAAACGGCACCTCGCCGCCCCACGCCTGCCTCATGCCGATGTGAAGATCATGTTCTTCCATGTGTGTTCAAGCCGCCCAGGCCAGCCGCCGCTCCTGAAAGGAACATGAATGAAAACCGGGTCAGCGATCACCCCCTCGTCAAAATGGGTGCTTGCCCGTCAAATCACCCGGCAAACGTCTTGTGGATCGAGCCAGGCGGGTAACGGCAACTGGCCTCGACGGCTGAATGGTGGGGATAGTATAACACGGAGACTGACTGAATGGCACAATTGCGCAATCACATTGGAGACACATTGTCTTCGGCTGCGTCAGCCAATTTTAAACAAGCGCCCACTCGTGAAAGGCATTTAGCTTTATTTTTTTGAAAAAGCGCCCAAGGTCTCGGCTTCTGCGCTATCTTTTTTAGATAAAAGCTGCTGAAATGATTTGGCACGCTTTAAGCCAAAGTCAGTGGGCATGAAGCAATTAAACTTATACGACATGCTGGCTGTTGTTGCGCCAGGAGCCGTGCTCGTGATCGGTCTATCACATCTCTTTCCGGCCTTGGGAGTATTACTTGCGAGCAAAGAGCTTTCGTTGGGCGACTTTGGATTGGTGCTCTTGTCATCCTATGTAGCTGGCAACTTGCTGTCACCGATCTCACATTTCGTTCAGGCTGTCTGGTTCAAAAGCAGAGGCGGAAGCTATACGTCACGAATTCAGAAGAAGAACTCGGGCATCCTTCATCAGACAGAGATTGAGGCACTAAATCGCAAGGCTCGTAAATACTCCATGCTGAAAGAGGATGAGGACATACGTGGCATTTCAGCCTCTCATTGGGAAGCTCTTACGAGGCAAATCCGCGCCTTCTTGGCTAATCGAGGATCGGTTGATCGAGTTGAGATATTTAATGCTCACTATGGACTTAATCGTGGGCTGGCCGCCGCCTTGTTAGTCATCATCATCGCTGTTGGATTGTGCAAATGGGCCGAGGGTCTGCCAGCAATTGGTGGACTCTTTGTTGGGCTTTGTCTGGCCATCTACCGCATGAACGATTTCGGTCGTTATTACGCAACAGAACTCATGCGGCACTTCATCAATTTCACCGACGGAAACAGAACAGAAACAACAGAAAAAACGCAAGGAGACTAATATGCACGAACTCATATTCTACCCCATTGGAAACGGGGAAACATGCCTCATCAAACTGGCGAGCGGTAAACGCATCGCATTCGACTACGCAGACCTGTATGATCCATCTGATCCAACCGACAAACGGATGCCTCTGCGGGATAATTTCCGACAGGATATAGGCTGGTGGGCGATGCCAGGCAGAAATTATGTGGACGTATTGGCCGTAACTCACGGTGATCTCGATCACATCAAAAGAATATCCGAACACTTTTGGCTCGACCACGCTACAAAATATCAAGGCGATGATCGGATTCGCATCAACGAAATGTGGGTGCCAGCAGCACTTATCGTGGAAGAGGGGGCTGAGGATGAAACGCGAATCATCAGGCAGGAAGCGCGACACCGCCTTAAAAACAAGGGAGGCATAAAGGTCTTTTCGAGGCCAGAAGCAGTGCGTAATTGGTTTGAAGACGAGGGGCTAAGCATGGATGAATTCCGTGGCTTTTTTGTTGATGCTGGAACGCTTGTTCCAGGATTCACCAAAGAGGCTGATGGGGTTGAGTTTTTTGTTCATTCTCCTTTTGCCGAGAGAACGGATGATGGTGTGCTTGACCGCAACAGCGATTGTATTGTGGTGCAGGGAGTCTTTGTGGCCGGGGGTAGTGAGTGTCGAGTTCTGCTGACTGCCGACATCGCGAACAGCGAAGGTGAGCTTGACCGCATTGTTAGAATTACAAAAGCACATGGCCGTGATGAACGACTCAAGTGGGATGTGTATGATGTTCCGCATCACTGCTCATATCTATCGCTGTCAGGAGAGAAGGGTGAATGGCAAACGCCTGTGACACCGGAAGTCGATTGGCTGCTAAAAAACGGCAACAAAAGCTCGATCATGGTCTGTTGCAGTGATGTCATTCCTCAGGAAGCCACAACACAACCACCCCATGTGGAAGCATACAGAACATATCAGGGCTATCGCAAGCTGCATGACGCAGAATGGGTTGTGACCATGGAGCATCCTACAAAAACAAAGCCACTGCGGACGGTTGTGGAGATAACCACAGCAGGGGTTAGGCTTCGCAAGGCTGGTGGGGCTGCCGTGGCCGCTGCTACTGGAGCAATGCTGCCTAGAGCCGGATGAAAACGCCAACCGACAGCCTGGGTGTTGAAATGCCGACAAGCGAACTCCTGCTTCGGAGAGCGAAGTTGACGGCTCATTTCCTGATTATGAAAGGTGGGGAAAATTTCGCCCGCCTTGAAAAGGCTTATCAGCGTGAAAATGGGGATGAGACATTGTTGATCACGTTGATTGTTGAGCGTCCACAACGCCGCGTTCACGACATTCATGCTGAAGAACAGGTTCTCATCATCTTCACAGAAGAAGACAACGCACCTCCTTGTGTGGTTCCGTTCAGAGAAGACTTCCCGAACGTGCCCCACCTCATGATTGGCTCCCCAAGAATGACGAGGCCTCTTTGCTTGTATGAGGAGCCTTGGGAACATGCACGCATTCATTGGACGCCCTCAAGGTTTATTCAGCGGATTCACTTTTGGCTAACGCGAACGGCTGAGGGAATACTTCACGCGGAAGACCAACCACTGGAGCCGCTGCTCGCAGGAAGCGAAGGGTGGCTAGTTTGCTCAGATGCTCTGATCGCTGACGCAGTCGCAAAGAGATCAACTGTAAAACTATGCAGAGCACCGGCAGAGAACGGCGAGCGACCGCTGTTGTTCGCCGTTAAGGATGCGGGGCATCCAAGGTTAAAAGTGACAAACTTAGCATTGGTTGTGGAGTGCTTGCCACAGCTTCACGGCATCATCAGAATGAAGCCGGGATCTCTCCGTGATTTGATCGAATATAGCGTGGAGGCTGGCGCTGACCTCAAGGCCATTCTCCGTGACACTCTAAAAGGGTGGTTCATGGAGCATCCTGTCCAAAGCTTTTACAAGCTCAACCTGCTTATTCTTCTGGTGCTGCCAAAAATGCGAGTTGAAGGAGGGGCTGTTCAGAGCACTGAATACCGAGCGTTTATCACGGTGAAGAGCATACAAGACATAGGCGTCGCACTTGATGTCTATGAAGTCAGAGAGGGGAACGTTGGCCTCATGTTGAATCCGGAGGATTGCAACGAACTCAAGCTATCCGAGATCAAGCTTGGCATGGTTGATTGCATCCCAGAATTTGATTCAAAGTTTGCAGCTACTTTGACCGGAAAAATGCAAGTGGATGAAACTATTCTTTTAGTCGGCGCTGGAGCGATTGGCTCCCAAGTGGCAATCAATTTGGCGCGAGCCGGACTAAATAAGTGGTGTATTTTGGACGGTGACGTGCTTTTGCCGCATAATCTCGCCAGACATGCGCTAGACCAGCGAAGCGTAGGCATCAATAAGGCCGTGGCTTTGTGTGATGCGATTATAGGCATCTTGCCAGAGGCTCAAGTGAAGTTTGTCGCGGCTGACCTTTTTCTGCGAAGAGGCGATGACGATCAAGCAAACCAGTGGAAAGGTTCTTCGCTTGTCCTCGATTGCAGCGCTTCAATGCCAGTCTCTCGGCATCTTGCAGAATCCGATAAGTTTCCAAGGTGCATTTCGATATTTCTCTCTCCGAATGGCCGGTCTCTCTGTGTTCTTTGTGAAGATGCTGAACGTTTTCATCGGCTTGATTGGCTTGAGATGGTTCAGTATCGTGCGGTTCTTGAGCATAATAAACTCCAGGATTTTTATAAAAACGTGGACGGCAAAACTCGATATGGAGCGTCGTGTAGGGATGTCACTTCTTTCATAGCTCAACACCATGTTGGCGCATGGGCGGCTCTCTGCTGCCGTTTTGTGCGTGATGCAGTTCAGGATGAAGAAGCCAAGGTGATAATTGCGTCGGACTCTGGAGGAGGGGAAACAAAGATCATGGCTGTGAATATTGCCCCAGCGATCAAATGCCAGCTTGGAGAATGGTTGGTGCAGACAGACCACATCTTGCTTGAAAAGCTCGAGCGGATGAGGGCGGAAAAGCTGCCAACGGAAACCGGCGGCACGCTCGTTGGAGCTTTCGATATGGATAGGCAAATTTGCTATTTGGTAGATGCCTTGCCCGCACCACCTGACAGCATTGAAGCACCTGATGGTTTCAATCGCGGGATGGCTGGGTTGCGAGAAAGAATAGCAAGTGTCGAAAAGATTACTGCATCGCAGCTAACATATATTGGAGAGTGGCATTCTCACCCGGACGATTGTCCGGCATCGCCAAGTTCGGACGACGTGAATCTCCATCAATGGTTGGCGGGTCATATGCAATTCGATGGGCTGCCAGGTGTCATGCTGATCATTGGGGATCGCGATTGGAGCGTCGTTTTGTAGTAATGACTTTTCAACACCCGTCGTGTCCAGTGTCGGGCGTAGCCCGCGAGGTGCCCCCCACGTGTGAGGGCGAGGGCAGTCCGGCATTTCGCCGGCTGGCCGCAGCGGCCGACTTCACGCGTTTGGTCATTGTCCGAGGGCGGTTAGCCCGGTTCCGGCATGACCTTTGTCCGTAAGTCGATCAAGTCCTTGTCGCTGGAGGAAAACGCGTGAAGTCGGGCGTTGAGCCCGAACACGTGGGGGCACCCGTATCACGGCCTTGGCGGCGAATCGTCGCTCAGTGAGGCCGTGCAATCGTCGTTTGGTGCGATAGCACTCGCCGCGATTTTTTCGCGTGCCCCTACATACCATGTAAATAGGGGTGCAGAGAGGGGTGGAAGCATGTCGCGCAATATTGTTTTTCCGACTCAAGGACATTTTCGCGGCCATAAACAAGGCTTTTGAACGCTTGCGTGTCCTTGAGTCAGGAGTTCGGTCGCCCGTAGTTTTGAACTGATGTGTCTTTGAATTGTGGCTCGACGATTGCCAATAGACGCAACGGCTTCATGCAAAGCAAAAGAGCTGCTTCGCAGCAGCCCTGTAAAATCGGCGGTATTGACGTTTCGGTAGAAGTGTGGTGTTGCCACAACCGATCAAGGTTTTCGTTTTGGACGGTAATCCCGTGGGTCAATGCAGATGTCGTAGATAGCGCGATCCAGTTTGATCCAGTCGGTGCTGTTGATGCCGCGTTTGTTGCGGCTAACAGGGCTGAATGGGAAGGCCGAAGCGATGTGAATCCACCGGCTGGAGATGCGTGAGATGCCTCGAATCTCATCGGCCACCTCGGACAAGTCCTGATCCTGGCTGAAGATGCAGGCCACGTCGTAATCGCCCTGCCAAGCAAGTGAGATCACATCAAGGGCAAGACGAACGTCGATGCCTTTTTCCTGGCCGACCAGAATAGTGCTGGCTGTGCCATCCGGGAGCACAATGCTCTGATTCCGGTAGCGGAGCGGGCGGCTGAAAACATGAACGCCTTCACGGCCCATCTGGGCGAGCTTGGCCGTCCAGAAGTGGTTCCAAAAAGGATTGTCGGACGCATCAGGAAAGCCGGTGTAAAAGCGCACCTGCTGGAGCTGCCAGCCTTTACGGGCGCAGACTTCCAAGGCGAGCTTTTTCACGTCGTAGTTCGGGAAGGGATGCCCAAAAGCCTCTTTCGCGCCGTGGAAGAGGTTTTGACCGTCAATGAAGACTATGGCTCGTTTGATGGTGGGTTCGGCAGACATCAGGGCAAAAATAACCCCGCCCGAGGCCTTGCGGCGTGTCGGGCGGGGGGCAGATAAATCGGTGCCTCGAAGGCTGACTTGATTATGGGGGAAGCGCAGAGAAATGTCAATCCCCTCCTTGTGGACATTCTCAGCGCAGCGAATCGTCCTCTTTCACCTGTCGAGTGAGCTGACGCAACGCCTCCAGCATCGCTTCCCTCGCCCCAGGCTCTCGCTTCGCCCGTAAGGTGGCGATGCAGTTCCCCTCCCGATGGTTGAGTTGGATGAGGCTGCCGGTGCGTGAACCAGCATCGCGCTTACCCTTCCCTACTCCATGCAGGGTGCGGTGGGTCTCAATCCGAGCACGAATGCTGCGAGTGCTCTCCCCTGCCACTGCGGCTGATACCAGCTCTTCCTGAAGCCGGGAGTCGTCCACCTGAGCGATACGTTGTGCCATTTCGTAACCGATGCCCGGTGTGTTGCGCAGCTCCTCCTGTAAACGGGCTGGCAATTCCAAAAGGCGAAGCATAGAACTCATCCATTGCTCGCTCTTCCCTATCTGAGCGGCGAGTTCGCGCTGGGTGGTGACAGCACCGGTATCCAGAAGACTACGCAGCGTTTCTGCAAGCTCAACGGCAGCGATGTTTTCACGCTGGATATTGGAGATTAGACTTTTGAATCGACGGGTGATCTGGTCATCCGGCTCACGCACGAGAACTTCGAGTTCAGTGAGGCCGACGGCCTTCGCGGCGCGAAAGCGGCGGTGACCGGTGAGAATGCGGTAGCGTTCGCCATCCTGGGTGACGGTGATCGGCTCAATGATGCCGTGTCGGCGCACGGACTCAATCATGTCGTCCATATTGTTGAATATTTTGCGTTCGTTGTCCGGGTCTTCTTGAAGTCGGTCGATGCTGACAATGAAGCGGCCTCGTTTTGGCAATCCGCCAGTGAGGCCGGATTTCACGAGATCGAGACGGCTTTTGCCTTCGGGTAGTTTGGTCATGCTGTTGCAACGGAGGTAGCATCCACCGGAGAGGTGTTGGTCGGCACCTCAGGTGTTACTGTCTCCGTGTGGGCCTGCGGCCCGTTATTGAATAATTCACGCACCTCTTCGACGAGGGCGGCCATATCCTGCGCTCCTTTTGACAGAGGACGGTAGTGGAAGATGCTTCCTCCATTCTCGTCCACCTGGGCCATCCATCCGCAGGAGCGAATCTCGCTGCGAGCAGATGAAATCTGGTCATCCGCAAGCAAAGTGAGCACACGCTTTCTCAAGCCTGGCAGGCGTGTGAGGTTGCTCAGGACGTGCAGCATGCGAAAGTCGGCGCTGGATCGCAGTTTGACGAGGAGCTTGTAAATACTGGCGTAGCTCTTCACCGCCTTCGTGCTCTCAAACGGCACGATGAAGGCGTCTGCCGGATAAATGGCGTTTTCCATGATCGGCGAAATCTGGTTTGGCGAGTCGATGACGATGAAGTCAAAGCGGTCGGCGATGTGTTCCTCGGCGAGCAATTGAGTCAGCATCGACGGATAACCGTCGGTCTGGCTGATCTCACGCCCGAGGTCTTCAAGGCCGTCGGCGCTGGCGACAAAGAAAAGGTTTTCAAAGCCTGTGGGCTGGATGACCTCACTGAGGGACTGCTGCCGCGTGAGCGCGGAAACCAGCGTGCCCTCCGGCGTGAGGCCATCCCCTGCGGCGAGCCATTGCGTCACTTGTGCCTGGGGATCGAGATCCATGAGCAGGACTCGATGCCCGTGACGAGCGAGGCCGCTGGCGAGGTTCATGGCGATGGTGCTCTTGCCACAACCTCCCTTGGCATTGATGACGGTGATGATGTTCATGGTTTGGTTTGAAATGACTGGTTGTTAATGTCGGTGTCCCACTGCCAGAAGTCCGGGAGGCCGAAGAACTGGCGGAAGGCACCGAGGCGGGCGATGTCAGTGTCGAAATGCTCCAGGACTCGCCGCGACCACGGCTTCGGGTCAGCTTCCAACTCCGCCCGGTCGCGCTCGCGCTGGGTGATGAAGCGAGCCAGCTCCTCCGGCTGATTCGTGCGCATCTCCGCTTCCCGATTGGCGAGCCATTGGAGCCATGCCTCACGGAACCTCTGCTCGTGCCCTTCACGTCGCTGCGTGATGCCGACGAGCTGGACTTGGAGACGTTGCTTCTCCCGCTGAACGAGGAAGGCGTCTCCAAGCTGCCGGATGGCGAGCGTGAGTGATGGGAAGGGATTGCGCTGATCGCGGGCCAGGGTGCCCAACTCCCGGCCCCACTCAGCCGCACGCCCTTCCTCCTTCGTGGCTCGGATCAATCGCTGGACAAAAGTCTCGGCGGCTTCGGCCTCCCGTGATGACGGTTCATTCACTGGTTCGCCACGATTGCCACCATAGGCCGCGTAAAATGAACGGGCGAACTCCCATCCCGAGGTTCCGGCGACTTCGGGCGCCCGAAGTTTGATGGGAGCAGGCCATCGCTGCTCAATGGATCGACGCAAGAGTCCCGCCGGACTTCTGGTCGGTGCCCGATCTGGCAGCCACGCGATTTGCTGCTGGATGTCCTCCCGGCTATGCTCGCGCATGAGGTTGATGACCGTCCTCTCAGTGAAGCCAAAGCTGAGGAGCTGTTTCCTCAGAAGATCGCTGTCTGCCGCAAGGCTGTTTCTAGTTTCATTTCCTGGTTTCGTTTTAATGTTGGTTCGATTTTCCGACCGATCCGCTGGTTCGGAAATCTGACTGATGCTGGTCTGGATTTCTGACCGTTCCGCGGCTGGTTCGTTTTTCTGACCGTTCGGAAAATCGCACCAGCGGATCGCATACACAGCCCGCCGACGCTCCATGGCCTCGTGGCTGAAAACACCGCTCTCCAGCCGGACGATGTAGTTTTTCTCCAGCGCGATTCGGAGCGCCTTGGCGAGATCGGAACGGCTTCCGAAACGCGCATAGTTTTCGATCTGCTGATAGGACAGGGCAACCTGCTGGCGTCTGCGACCATGCTTGGCCTGAAAACCGATGCTGTGGCGGATGATCGCTCCGACCACTTTGATAACGGACAGTGGTTCGTTGGGGATCAGCACGTCGAAGAACTCGTTCGGGATATCTGTGCGGTTGCCTTCGCCCTCGAAGAAACCGCGAAAGTCCACAAGCCGTGTTGTGTAGGGTGCCGATGACCAGCAAAGCTGATAGCGGGCGGACTGTCCGGCATCATGCGCGTGCTTCGCACGACCTTCGGTCACGCATTCGATGAGATGCCCGGCCAGTGCATCGTCCAGAGCACCACGGATCATGTCACGACTCACTCCAGCCTTCGTTTCGAGTTCGGAGTAAGTCACCTCAATCTGCTCTTCCTGCGGATTGCCGTTGGCATCGCACCACCCCAGAGTCTTGCGAACCAGATAGGCCACGATACGCACCACGCCCCGCGAGAAATTTGGAATGACGACATCGAAGAACTGATTCGGAGTGTAGGTGGTATTCGACGTTGGTGCTTTGAAGCCGTGGAACACTGAAATTCCAGGCTCCTGAGCCCTTGACATGAGGTGCAGAAATTTTCGATCCAGCGTGTTCCGCATGGCAGCTTACAGCCGGATCACCGGCTGATCTTTCCCTGGCTCGACCTTTGACTGCTGCTCCAAGAGCCACTTGGAATACCATCTCAAGATGGCATTAATGATGAAGCTCCGGCTACGCTGCTGCTCCCGTGCCATGCGGTCGATGAAATCCAACACATCGCTCTCAAACTTCACCCCCGCTGATTTGCGCACTATTTTTTCCATGTCACCATCTTAACATGAATGTGACACACGCTGTCATGATGGGCTGTGGATAACTCAAGGCAGGTGTAAAACTTCGGGCGACCGAAGTTTTCCTTTCCGCATCCGTTTCCAGCGTGGCGGCAGAATGAGCAGGCTCGATCCTCGTGGGAAGGCGGGGAGGAATCGAGGCAGATCATTTTGCCGTGACGCGGCACAGGGCGGACGGGGGCGAGGCTGGTTTGTCATTCACGGTGAGGAACGAATCTGATGCCAGACGGGCTGAGCGGGAATGGTGGCTGGCCTTGGTGCCTGAGTTGGCGATGCAGGCGGGGGCGGGGCAGGGCCAGCTTTGCCAACTGAGGCACGAAATTTGGAAGAGCGAACTGGATCGCAGATCGAGAGAGCTGGGGCTTGTTTAACAGCGAGGGGCGTTGCGGGGAAACCTACCCGCTCGAAGGGGTAGCGGCCCACGCAGTAGCCGCGAGGGGAAAGCATTCCCCACCAAAGCCTACTTCTGAAGTTGAAAAACCATGCCCAGTTGTGACTCGACCATTCCTCCAGTCACAAACTGAAACTGGAAGACCTTACCGACCATGGATTGAGCACTTCGTTGACAAACCCCCGTGAGCAGTCCGTCTCCGAAACCTTGATCCCACTCCTGGGTTGTTACATAAATGCGGGCTGTGTTTCGGTCTGGCGAGACGCCACCACTGCCAGTATAGATTGCACGGCAGGTGCGGAGCACTTTGCCATCGGACGACAACTCCCTGTAGGTGCGGTGCCAGACGATGCCTTTCACAAAGCTGATTTGATCGGTGAACTCAATTTGAGGGGCATCCTTAGCGCGTGTCAGCGTGACGAAACAGGGTCTTGGAACCGAGATAGCGGCCCCCTTCGACTCTTTTGCCGCTCCCGCCGCCGGGGTCGAAGTCTTGGGAGTGGACGCTCGGCTATCGGTCACGTTATAGACCTTGGCTCGTTGCGATGTGATGTAGAGCCTCCCGCCTTCAGTCCTCATGTTTATTGAGAGATCAGCCCGGCCTTTGTGCCAATCGCCAGACGTATTCTCATTGTAGAATTCGATCGTGTAGGTGGCATTCCAGACGCCTGACTGGTTAATCACGAAAATCACTCCGACCACTTGCTCGCTGCCTTTCTGCCATTTCTGCCGATGCTCTTTTTCCTCAAACTCGATGTTGGCAACAGGTATGCGGCCCTTGTCGAGGAAATCCACCATTCGATCATAATCGGCCATCATCCCGGCCACATCTCCGCGTGATGCCTTGGCGTGATGTTCGCTCAAAAAGGCCTTCACATCCTGCTCAGAGATCACAGGAGAAGGTGGCGGTGCGGGCGTGGGGGCAACAGGAGCCTCCTCAACAACTTTAGGAGATGGAGAGCTGGGCTTCTCCACAGCCTTCATTACCAGCAAAGAATTCGGCTCCTGGATTAAACTCAAAAGCTGCGGGGATTCCAATTCTGGCAGCTTGTCAGGCAAAGCAGCAGGGCTTGGCTTGATGGCAGCCCACCATTTGCGAGTGCTGGTTGGCTTCCACTCCGACATTTTTCCAGGCTCCCAATAATGCAATGTGGAGGCGACATCCTCCACCTCGATACTTTCATCGTGTGTCTGCACGATGAATACGGCCTTGCGTCCTTTCCACTCAACCAGGCGGGCAAGCGCCCGCACTTGATTGTAATCAGGCCCGACGATCACATTGTTCAGCGGATTTCTCAAAGGTGCATAAACCAGCAGGCACAGCTCCTTGGAATCAATCTGGTTTCGCCATCCGGTGTTCCCGATCTCTTCCAACGGCAAGGGCATCTCGACTTCAAACATGAAGTCAGGACAGGCTGCTTTCTTCATGAAAGTCACTTCGATCTGCCGGTTCAGCAATCGGATGATCTTGGAGCCGTCTGCCGAACAAAGAATCTTGTCCCCCTCATTCACCGACAGTGACTTGAAACCAAATGCCAAGGGCAGTTTTGGATGCTCATAGGCGCATATGGTCTGGCCTGAAAGCTCCCACGGAGAGTCGGGTTCCCGCCGCGCCGGTGGAATCGCCGATTTGAGCGTCGTTCGGAGGCCAAGTCTCCAGCCCGTCTGTTCTGGCCAGCTTGATCTTGGCCCTTCGATCCACATCGTTTTTCTGGCGTCGTCGAGCTTTTTGAATGCGGGGGATTCCTCGAATGCCCCCAGTTCTAACTTTTCAAGATTAAAAGACAGCGGAGCCTCATCCTCTGGAAAGAAAGAGAGTTCATGCTCCTGCCACCAAAACAGATCCCCGCCAGGAACATCCCGGCCTGGCGGACGAGGCAGCTCAATGGCCGCACCAGTCTCGATTTTCAAAATCCAGATGCGTCGGGACGCCCCCTCACCAAGCGTGCATGCGATAGATTTTCGATCAGGTGCCCAGGCTAGAAGGCCGTGCGGAAAGGCTGGCACCACGATGGATGCAACCTTGCTAAAGCGATGCAGATCAAAAACGCAAACGGCTGCCCTCCCTCCTGAGGCATCGCCAAATGCGATCATCGCCCCATCGGGAGACAAGGCGACGGGACAAGAACTTTGCACATCTGGAATAATCTTGGAGAAGTCAGGCTGAATTTCCCCCAACCCTGCCGTTTTGATCCCCTGAGGCGGCTCATAGCGGAAAGGCGGTGGCACGGGTGGGGAAGGTGGAGCTTCTACAACAGGTGAAGCTGGTGGCGGTGGATCGACAACCAGCGGTTGGCCTACTCGTGAGAGTGGCGCGGCAAAGGCGATCACTACTGCTGCCGCGATGCTCCCATTGAGCCATTTCAACCAGGGAAGCGGTATGGACGGCTGATCGGGTTTTTGAATTGGCAGCTTTTTCGCGATAACTCCGGCACCCGTGATGCCACCCAGAAATCCGCAAAGCACACTTGGCAGCACAGAGGCCAAGCTGACTGCCAGTGTCAGCCACATTTGCCCCCGGTGGAATCTATCCAGTGCCGCTGAGGTGGCGGAATGCGAGGCAGATGTCGCCATCAAGATCAACACACTTCCGCCAACCAAGACCGCCCAGATGCCTGCTCGCATTCCTATTCTTGCGCTGACTCCCATGGCATGTTCCCGACCAGGAAGTTCCTTCCGACTAAACAAGGCTGCCCCACAGCCAGATATGAAACTCAGGGTCAAAATGGCAATCAGAAGTATCTGAGCCGAATTGAGTCCGATGAATGGGCTCCGCAGGAACCCCACGAGAAAGGGGGCTGAAATCCCAGCGCACAGACCAGCAATCAAGGCCGTCAGGCGAGCTTTATCTGTGATAGGTGAGTTGAGAGCTTCAGGCACGACCAGATCACTATCACATTGGCGATTTTCCGACAAGGGGCGTGGCGATCTGCTGGATTTTTGCCAGCATAGCCGGTGGAGGCTCACTCACACCATGCTCCCATTCCCGGACATCTTTCGCGATAGCTTTCACCCGTCTTCCAAAACCGAACTGACTTAACCCAAGAAGGCGGCGGGCCATCAGCACCCAATCCGCAGGAGTTGGGGAGTGGAAGGGATAGTAGCCAAGGAAGTCGATCAGGCGGGGCCAGAACGAGGCAGTCGGCTCGACCTCGTCCCGTTCCCATCGCTCATAATGTTCCCTCAAGGTGCTCAAACGAGTGGCCACCTCCTTTTGGGTCAGTTTTAACAGGAGCCTTCGAGACAAGAGGTGCTGCCCAAGGGTTTCAGGCTTCAAAATGAAGCCTTTATGGACGAGATTCCTGAATCTCAAGGCAGTCCGGGAGGCCTTGAGAGTGAAGTAGCAAAATGGCAAAATAGGATGACACCTACTTTGCCTGAGCGTGAATGCTTGATCGGGGGGGGCAAAGGAGCGCGGAATTCATTCCGCTGCACGCCGCCTGCATCCCCGGAACGAAGAACGAAGCACCAGGAACAACGAACCATCCCCACCCGCTAGCGTGGGCAGCTCCAGGCAGGGAAAAGCAGGTGGGATCGATATCATGGCAGGCAGAGTTCGATTTCGCCGCCGATTCTTCGCTCACTCCCGAAAACCCGTTAGCCAAAAGGATTTGGCTACGGCCAGTGTGGTGCAGTCCTCTGGACTGCTGTTCTGAGTCCAGAGGACTCCCGCCCATTTCGCCCGCCTTCGTCATTCCTC